>NZ_FOND01000006.1:66215-238905 GCF_900112815.1 Blastococcus tunisiensis | reverse complement strand
GCCCGGCCTCGTAGGTGACCGCCGCCGGACCCGGCAGGCCACGCACCCACTCGATCACGGTGTCGGTCGTGGGTACCAGCCGCTTCTTGATCAACTCGCCCGTGACGCCGTCGATCGCCGCCGCGGACACCGATCGTGCGTGCACGTCCAGCCCGACGCTCGTACGCTCCACACCCATCGGGGCCTCCCACACATGTCGGATAGGCCGGGCAGGGGCTCCTCCCCGGTAACCCACGTTTCTGGTGTGGAAGGCCCCGACCCGCAACCGCTCCCCACGGGATCGGTCGGGTCATACCGTCTGATCAGCCGGCCGCGGCGGCCCGGAGCAGCTCCACCTGCGGGGAGCCCAGCACCCGCACGCGCCGGCCGGCCAGCGCCGCGGCGTCGAGGTGGTCGCGCAGGAGCTCGAGGGCGGCACCGGAGAACGCGGTCACCGAGCCGGCGTCGATGCCGTCGATCCGGGCCGGCTCCCGGCCGTAGCGGCGCAGGAACTCCTCGACCACCGGGCCGTCGACCGCGCCGGCCAGGACCAGCACCCGGCCGCCGGCGGTGTTGAGCAGCCGCACGATCCCGGAGGCGGTCGTCGTCCGGGGCGGGGCGGCGCTCACCCGGACAGTGTCGCCCGCGGCCGGGGCCGGCGCAGACCTGTCGGTCGCCCGGGTGAGACTGCGGGGGTGCACCGGGTTCTCCTCGTCCGCCGTGGTGGTGGGGCGGTGGAGGCACGGGAGGACGCGGGTGGTGCCACCGGAGCTACCCGGGTGCCGGCGGAGGAGCTCCCCGCCTTCGTCCGCGGGCGGGAGCGGACCGCGGTGCGCTGGGTGTGGGACGACACCACCCGCTGGTACCCGGCGCTGCTGGCGTCCGGCGTCCGGGTGGAGCGCTGCTGGGACCTGAGGCTGGCCCACGCCGTCCTCCGTCGGTCGCCCTTCGTGGACCAGGACCTGCTCGTCGGCGGCGACACCCCGGGGTGGGACGCACTCGCCCCGGTGACCACCCCCGACGCGGCGCTGTTCCCCCTGGACGATCCGGCCGACCGGCTCGACCCGGTGGCCGAGCACGCCCGCCAGCGGGCGGCCATGACGGCGGCGACGGACCCCGGGCGGCTCGGACTGCTGCTGGCCGCCGAGTCCTCGGGTGCGCTGGTGGCAGCGGAGATGACGCACGCGGGGCTGCCGTGGCGGGCCGACGTGCACGCCGGTCTGCTGACCGGGCTGCTGGGTCCACGCCCGCCGGCGGGGCACCGGCCGGCGGCCCTCGAGCGGCTGCTGCCGCAGATCCGGGGTGCCCTGCGCGCGCCCACGCTCAACCCGGACTCGCCCGGCGAGCTGCTGCGGGCTCTCCGGGCCGCCGGGCTGCCGGTGACCGACACCCGCTCGTGGACGCTGCAGGAGCTCGACCACCCGGGCATCCCGCCGCTGCTGGAGTACCGGAAGCTGTCCCGGCTGCTGCAGGCCAACGGCTGGAACTGGCTGGACACCTGGGTCCGCGACTGCCGGTTCCGGTCGGTCTTCCTCCCCGGCGGCGTCGTGACCGGTCGCTGGGCGGCCACCGGCGGGGGAGCCCTCTCCGTCCCGGCGCAGGTGCGGCCCGCGGCGGTCGCGGACGAGGGCTGGCGGTTCGTCGTCGCCGACGTCGCCCAGCTCGAGCCCCGGGTCCTCGCAGGCATGAGCGGGGACGCCGCCATGGCGGAGGCGGCGCGGTCGCGGGATCTCTACCAGGGCATGGTCACCGGCGGGGCGGTGGCCACCCGGGCCGAGGCCAAGCTCGGCATCCTCGGTGCGATGTACGGCGGCACCCGGGGGGAGAGCGGGCGCATGATGCCCCGGCTGGCCCGCCGCTATCCCCGGGCCATCGGGCTGGTCGAGGAGGCGGCCCGCGCCGGTGAGCGCGGCGAGGTGGTGCGCACCCTGCTCGGCCGGGGCTCGCCGTCACCGGGCGGGGGCGGCGGTGACCCGGAGGGGCCGGGGGAGCCGGGAACCCCATCCGGGTCGCCCGAGGACCGCGACCGGAGGCGTCGTGCCTGGGGCCGGTTCACCCGGAACTTCGTGGTGCAGGGCACCGGTGCGGAGTGGGCGCTGTGCTGGCTGGCCGATCTGCGCAACCGGCTCTGGCGGCTGGGCGGGACGGGCCCGCTGGAGCAGCGCCCGCACCTGGTGTTCTTCCTGCACGACGAGGTGGTGGTGCACACCCCCGAACACCTGGCCGGCGCGGTGGACGAGGAGGTGCGCGCCGCGGCGGCCGAGGCCGGCCGGCTGCTCTTCGGGGCCTTCCCCATCGACTTCCCGCTCGACGTGGCGGTGGTCAGCTCCTGGGCGGACGCCGGGTGAGCAGGCCGCCCCGGGAGCTGGCCCGCGTCACCGGAGGCCCACGACGTTCCGCTCGAACCAGGCGTTGCCGAACGCACCCCGCGGGTCGAGCCGGGCGGCGAGCCGGAGGAAGTCCGCATGCCGGGGGTACAGCGGGGCGATGGTGCCCGCGTCCGCGCGGAACACCTTGCCCCAGTGCGGCCGCGCCCCGAAGGGTGCCAGGGCCTCCTCGAGGGCGACGAGGACGCCGGCGACCGCGTCCGGCTCCGGCTTCCAGGTGAAGTGCAGGGCCACGCTCGCCCGGTCGTACGCCGTGCTCATCCACAGCCGGTCGGCGGCGATCGTCCGGATCTCGCAGGTCAGCAGGAGGGGCCGGATCCGCCCCGCGAGCGAGCGCACCGCCTCCAGCGCGGCCACCGCGTCTCCGGAGCCGACCAGGTACTCCGACTGCAGCTCGTCGCCCGCGCTCGGCGTGAACCCCATGCGGAAGTGCGGCAGCCGGTCCGACCACAGGCCCGGCCGGCCGAGCTGCGGGTTGCACGGTGTCGGGTCCAGACCGATGACGGGATTGCGGTCCACGGCGGCGGGCGTGGCGCCGAACAGGTCTCCCTCGGGGGGCGCCCCCTGCCCGGTCCGGGACTTGACCCAGACCAGGTCGACGTCCTCGCCCCAGAGGGTGAACAGGCTGACGCTGTACCCGCCGGCGGTGATCGCGTCGAGGTTCGCGGAGAGGGAGTCCCAGGCCAGGTGCTCGTACACCCGCTGCTCCACCTCGTACGCGGGCTCGACGTCGAGCGTCAGCCGGGTGACCGCGCCGAGGGCGCCGAGGCCGACGACCATCCCCTCGAAGTCCGCGTCCCCGCGGGACGCGCGGACGATCTCCCCGTCCGACGTCACCATCTCCAGGGCCGCGACGGCCGTGGCCAGGTTGCCGTTGGCGACGCCGGAGCCGTGGGTCGCCGTCGCCACGGCGCCCGCCACGGAGATGTGCGGGAGCGAGGCGAGATTGTGCAGCGCCACGCCCTCGTCGCGGAGCACGTCGGCCAGCTCGCCGTAGCGGACGCCGCCGCCGAGGGTGACGGTCCCGTGCGCGGCGTCGACCTCGATCCCGGCGAGCGGGGTGGCCGCGCTCTGCACCGCCTCGAGCGACAGCAGCTCGGTGGAGTCGGCGATGTCGGTGAAGGAGTGCCGCGAGCCCAGGACGCGGATGCGCTCCGCCGCCGACACGATCTCCTGCACCTGCTCCAGGGACGTCGGCCGGTGCAGCCGTTCGGCCCGGTACACGTGGTTGCCGGCCCAGTTCGTTCCCACGGTCATCGCTCAGGTCCCGCAGTAGGTCCGGTAGGCGCCGAAGTCCGCCGGCGCCGGCGCGGCGTACCGCTCGAGGCCGGGCCGCTCGTCGTACGGCGCGGTCACCGCGTCGAGCAGCCGGCCGAGCGGGCCGAGGTCCCCGCCGGTGGCCGCGTCGAGCGCCTCCTCGACCAGGTGGTTGCGCGGGATGTAGACGGGGTTGACGCGGTCCATCGCCGCGGCGTCCGGCTCCAGCGCGAGCCACCGCTGCAGCCAGCCGTCGAACGCGGCGAGGTCGAGCACCAGGTTGCGCGCGGGTTCGGCCTCGCCGCGCGCGGCCCGGCCGAGGGCGCGGAAGAACGAGGTCAGGTCGACGTGGCCCAGCTGGAGCTGGGCGAGCAGGTCATCGACCAGCGGGGCGGCGACGTCGTCGGCCAGGCCCTCGGGCAGCCCCAGCTTGGCCCGCATGCCGGCCGACCAGGCGGCGTCGTAGGCCGGCCGGAAGGTTCTCAGCGACTCCACGGCGAGCGCGACCGCGCGGTCCTGGTCGTCGGAGATCAGCGGGAGCAGCGTCTCGGCGAACCGCGCGAGGTTCCACTCGGCGGCCAGGGGCTGGTTGCGGTAGCGGTAGCGCCCGCCGGAGTCGATCGAGCTGTAGACCGCGTCGGCGTCGTAGGCGTCGACGAACGCGCAGGGCCCGTAGTCGATCGTCTCCCCGGAGATCGTCATGTTGTCGGTGTTCATGACGCCGTGCACGAACCCCACCGTCATCCACCGGGCGACCAGCGACGCCTGGGCGGCGGCGACCCCCTCGAAGAGGGCCAGGTAGGGCTGCTCGGCGGCCGCGGCGGCCGGGTGGTGCCGGGCGATGGCGTGGTCGGCCAGGCGCCGCAGCAGGTCGGCGTCGCCGGTCGCCCGGGCGTACTGGAAGCTCCCCACCCGCAGGTGGCTGCTCGCGACCCGGGCGAGGACGGCGCCGGGCAGCAGGGTCTCGCGGCGGACGGGGCGGCCGGTCGCCACCACGGCCAGCGCGCGGGTCGTCGGGATGCCGAGGGCGTGCATCGCCTGGCTGAGCACGTACTCGCGCAGCATCGGGCCGACGGCGGCCAGCCCGTCGCCACCGCGGGCGAACGGGGTGCGCCCCGACCCCTTGAGGTGCAGGTCGCGCAGCTGCCCGTCGGCGGTGAGCTCGCCGAGCAGCAGCGCCCGGCCGTCGCCGAGGCGGGGGGAGTACCCGCCGAACTGGTGCCCGGCGTAGGCCTGGGCCACCGGGGTGGCGCCGTCGGGGACGAGATCGCCGACCAGGAACCGCACCCCGTCGGTCCCGCGCAGCCATGCGGGGTCCAGCCCCAGCTCGGCGGCCAGGGACTCGTCGAGGACGAGCAGCCGCGGATCGGGTGCCGGCTCCGCCCGCCAGGGGAGCGCCAGTTCCGGCAGCTCGCGGGCGAAGCGGTCGTCCAGGGCGACGGGGGACGGCGGGGCGATGCTCACCCCGTCCAGGCTACGAGGGCGGCGGCGACCGGGCAGCTCAGCCGGTGCCCTCCTGGTCGGCCCAGCCCTCCATGGCCTCGGCCCGGAACTGGGCGAGGAACTGGTCGCGGGTGATGCCCCGCCGCTCGGCCTCCCGCTCGCAGAGCATCGCGATGACCAGCGACGACTGACGGACGACGTCGGCCCGCGTGTCCTCGTCCAGGGCGGCGAGCACCCGGGTCCAGGCGGCCCAGTCGCCGTCGCCGGCGGCCTCGGCCATCTCCAGCACGATGCCGAACCGGCGCAGCGACTCCAGGTTCGCCATCAGAGCTCGGCACGGAGGATCGCGGCCGCCTCGGCCAGCGCGCGCATCTTGCCCGCCGCCGACGCCCTGGGGAGGTACTTCAGCCCGCAGTCGCTGGAGAGCATCAGGTGCTCCACGTCGACGGAGTCGAGGGCCCGCCGCACCCGGTCGGCGATCGTCCCCGGCGACTCCACCTCCGGCGTCGACAGGTCGAGTACCCCCAGCGCGATGCCCTTCCCCCGCAGGGGCCGGAGCGTCGCCGGGTCCAGGTGCGACTGCGCCGTCTCGACCGAGACCGCGTCGGCCGGGGTGTCGGCCAGCTCCGGGAGGAACGAGTAGCCCTCCGGGCGCTCGGCCACCATGGCGGCGTAGCCGAAGCAGAGGTGCACGTGCACCGGTCCGGCGGCGCCGGTGAGCGCCCGCGTCACCGCCTCGGCCCCGTACTTCCGGGCGACGTCCGGGCGGGCCTGCAGCCACGGCTCGTCGATCTGCACGATGTCGGCCCCCGCGGCGAACAGGTCGGCGATCTCCTCGCGCACGACGTCGGCGTAGGCCAGCGCGAGCTCCCGGTCGTCGGCGTAGTGGTCGTTCTGCGCCTGCTGGGCCATGGTGAACGGCCCGGGGACGGTGATCTTGACGGCGCGGTCGGTGTGCCCGCGGAGGAACCGGACGTCGTCGGCCTGCACCGGCGCCGGCCGGCGGATCACACCGGTCACCCGCGGCACCGGGATGTCGATGCCCGAGCGGTTGCGCACGGTGCCCGGGGAGTCGAGGTCGAGGCCCTCGAGCGCGGTGGCGAAGTGGTTGGAGTAGGACTCCCGGCGGATCTCGCCGTCGGTGACGACGTCCAGCCCGGCCTCCTCCTGGCTGCGCAGGGCCACCAGCGTGGCGTCGTCCTGGGCTTCGCGCAGCAGTTCCGCCGGGACGCGCCACAGCTCCGCGGCGCGCACGCGCGGCGGGAACTGGTGGCCGAGCCGGTCGCGATCGATCAGCCAGTTGGGCTGGGGGAGGCTCCCGACGACCATCGTGGGCAGCGGCGGCAGCGACGTCATCGGCCTGGGCATGCCCGCAAGGTAGCGCGCCGCGCCGAGGGCCGATCCGGGTGGCTCAGCGTCCGGCGGGCACGTCGAGGGCCAGGTCGGCGAGCCTCAGCTCGGCGTACCGGAACTCGCCGTCCGGGAGGTGCCAGACGGCCGCGCCGGCGGTGGGGCGGGGACGCCCGTCGACGACGTCCCAGGCCGGCACCGGCGTGCTCCACGGGGCGCGGACGAGCCCGCCGGGCAGGTCGGCGTAGCGGTCGTCGGTGCGGAAGTCCCGCGGCCTGCCGACGTCGTCCAGCACGACGTCGGCGCCCACCGTGCGTCCGGCGTCGGACACCGAGACGCGGAAGCCGTCGTCGCCCGCCGGCTCCCACGCGACCCGCGGGGTCAGGAGCATGCCGGGAGCCAGCAGGACGGCGTCGTTCAACCAGGTGACCAGCTCACTGGTGTCGAACTCCGGACCGGAGCCGTCGGCGACGGTCACCAGGTTGAGCAGTTTGCCGAGCATCCGCCCGGTGCCGTACCGGTAGGTGTCCCATCCCCACATGGGCACGACCCGGGCGAACACCAGCCGCATGCGGAACAGGCGGGCCACCTCGATCGCGGAGTTGTACTGCCAGGCGTCGCACGGCATCCAGGGCTGGTCCGGGCCGCGGCGGAACCGGCCGGTGAAGTGCGCCCGGAGCGACCAGGTGCGCGGGCGGCCCACGACGCCCATCGCCCGCAGGTAGCGGGCGGCCGCCGGGGGCAGCCCCGCGAGATCGGCCTCGGTGACCGATGCAGTACCGACGGGCGCGGCCGGCAGCCGGGCGTTCCCGATCGTGCGGGTGAAGGCCCTCGGCGGCCGGACGGCCGCTCTGCGCTCAGGCACCGGCGGGCCCGGCGGCGCCGGCGACCGCGAGCCGCGCATCGGGGAGGGCGCGCAGCAGGCGGGCGAGCAGCCGCCCGCCGATCACACCGAGCACCCCGAAGCCGGCGATCGGCCCGACGACCTGGGGCGCCGTGAAGGAGACCCCCGCCGCGGCCTGCAGCGCGGTGCCCAGCGTGATCGTGGGCAGCAGCAGCACGATGGTCACCAGCAGCGGTGCCGCCAGCAGGTAGCCGAGCGGCTCCCGCCGGTGCACCAGGAGCCCGGCGAGCGCGGCTGCGGGGGCGACCACGCCGAGGTCGAGGGTGTAGGTGACCGGAGTCGTGTAGACGTCGAGCAGGTCGGGGGTGGTGTTCCGCAGCAGCGCGGTGAGCACCGGCTGCAGCCAGACGACGGCGGTCACGGCCGCGGAGACGAACAGGAACCGGCAGAGCGTCCGGTGCGGCACGTCCGGGTCGGCGACGACGGCGGCCAGCGCGGTGCGATCGACCGCGGCCAGGGCGGCGACGAAGCCGAACAGCGTCGTCGACAGCAGCGTCACGTAGGCCAGGTACAGCGGGTTGTAGGCCACCCCGAACGCGTAGCTGGCGTAGACGTAGAGGAGGTAGCCGAGCGTTCCGGCGAGCAGCACCGAGCCGCGCGGCGACCCCCGGCGGTGGCTCACCCAGGCCGCGACGAGCAGCGGTACGCCGAACGCGGCCACCACCGCGTCCACCGCGGTGTTGCCGGCGGCGGTGAACACGGTGTCGTACCGGTACAGGCCGTCCCCGGCCAGCTGCGCGGTCTGACCGCGCGGGGTCACGACCGGCACCGGGCGCCCCGCCGGACGCCACGCCAGGCCCACGGCGGCGACACCTGCCGAGACCGCGGCGATCAGGCCGGGTAGCCGGTGCAGTGTCCCGCGCACGTGTGCCTCCCTCGTCGTCGGGCTGCGGTCGGGGACAACAGCATCGCCGGGCCCCAGCCCGAGGACCCCGGTCGGAGGGCCGTCGGACGAGGGACCTCCGACCCCGGTGGGGCGGAGGGCTCTGCGGCGACGCTGGAAGCCCACGTCGAGCGGAACCGGGGGGCACCATGCGCGAGACAGCACCGTTCCCGGAGGCGGGAGGGCAACGGGCTGAGGTCCTGGCCTTCGCGCCGCCCTACGAGCGGGACGGGGCGGCGGTCATCACCGCCACGGCCGCGCGCAGTCACACGGCCACGAACGGCAGCGCTGACGGGTTCGACGCCCGGATGGCCGGGGCCCGCCCGATGGGCGCCTTCGTCGTCCGGGACGGCCGCGTCCGGTGGCACCCGGTGATCGACCTGACGAGGGTGATCACCACCGCCGAGCTCGTCGTGGGCGGCGTGCTCGTCGCCCGGCGGCTCGCGGCCCGGCCGAGCGCCGCGAAGGCACGGGTGACGATGGGACCTGGCGGCTGGGTGAGCATGAAGGGCGGCGTCATGGCCGTGCGCCCCGCGGAGCGCGGCTGGCGGAGGAAGCGGTCAGCCGCGGCGCCGGCCGGTGCGCCGGCCCGCCGCCCGTGGTGGGCCCGACTGCTCGCCGCCACCACCCTGGAGTCGATCCTCGGCTGATCCTCCGGCGACGCGCACGGGATCCACGCCGTCGAGGGTGCCGCGCGTCGAGAGCACCGCGAAGCGGGCGAAGAGCTCCTCGGCGTACCAGCCCTCCCGCCCGGTGCGCGCGAGGACCGCCGCATGGGGGGCGCGGTCGTAGGCGAACCGGTTCAGCGCGGCCGAGGAGTCCCAGACGCTGAAGGTGCCCTGCAGGCCGATCGGCGCCTCGCCGATGCCCAGTGCCAGGCGCAGCCCCGGTGCCCGGTGGAGGTCTGCCGAGACGGGCGGGACCGCCGCCCAGAACCGCGCCGCCCGGTGGAGCACCAGGCGGGCCCGGGTCACCGCCGCGACCGGGCCCTCGTGGGTGGCCGGTGCGGGACGGCCGAAGGGTTCCTGCCCCGACCACCGGCCGCGGGCCGAGAGCGGGCGCAGCCGGGCCGTCCACTCCTCATCGGCGAATCGCCGCCATCCGCCCACGACGGCACCCCCGTCGAAGGCCGCTGCGGCGGCGTCCTCCTCCCAGGTGGCCAGGAGGCCCCAGCGCCGCGGATCGGCGTCCAGCGGTGTGAAGGTGCGGCCGCTGCCCGTCCCCAGCAGCTTGGCGAAGCGCAGCCCCGGGGTGCGCCACAGTCGCCTGCGGTCGGCGGCCATGTGCCAGACCGCCCGCGGGACGGTGGCGCCCCGGACGCCCCAGAGGTGCACGGTGACGATCACGACGGCGATGCTCCCGGACCGGGGCGCCCCCGGGGCTCAGGAGGGGCGCCGGCCCCAGCGGAAGTAGGCCAGGGGCCCGAAGAAGTTGATCGCGATCAGGAGCGCCCAGCGGGTCTTGCTGCCGTTCACCTGCGCGGCCGGCCGCGTCGCCAGGTCCGCCCAGGCCGTCGCGGCGAGGGACAGCTGGACCGAGGCCAGCGTGAGGACGGCCGTCTGCTGGCGCCCGGTCAGGTCGCTCCATCGTCGTCGCGTCATGCGCTCATCCTCCGTGTCCTCCCCGGAACCGGCGTGCCAGGCCTGCGTAGAGCACGGCCTGGGGCACGTTGGCGAACCAGTAGGGCGGGGCGATCGCCGGGCTGATGCCGACGACGAACACGGTGGCCGCCCACAGGCCCGCCTCCTGGTGTCGCCGGCTCAGCAGCAGGGTCGCCACGCCCGCTTCCGCGACGGCGGTTCCGCCGACCACCCACGGGGCCACCGGCACGAGGCGGCGCAGCACCGCGCGATAGGGCGGGAGCCACGCGCCGTCGCGGCACCACTCCAGGAAGGGCGTCGCGTGGCGCAGCGTCCCGACGGCGTTCCCGGCCGCGCAGGCGACGAAGAAGACGCCGGCCGCCCGGGTGCCGAACCGGACGGCCCGGGGGACCGGCGCGGCCCGGGGGACCGGCGCGGCCCGGGGGACCGGCGCGGCCCGGGGGGCCCGCGCAACCGTTCGGGTCACCCCGCCCGCCCGTTCCCGCGGGCCGCCTCGAGCAGGACGCTGCGCTCCGCGGCCGCCAGGGCTCGCCGGGTCGCGGGGACCGCCGCCGGCTCCACGGAGACCGAGGTGATCCCGGCCCGGACCAGGTGCTCGACGAAGGCCGGGCGCTGCGACGGCGCCTGCCCGCACAGCGACGACGGGACGCCCATCCGGCGGGCGGTGGCGATCACCTGGTCGATGACGGCGAGCACGGCCGGGTCGGCCTCGTCGAACAGCTCGGCGAGGTCGGCGGAGTCGCGGTCCACCCCGAGCACCAGCTGGGTCAGGTCGTTGCTGCCGATGGACACCCCGTCCACGCCCAGCCCGATGTACTCCGGCAGCCAGTGCGCCACCGAGGGCACCTCCGCCATCACCCAGCGGCGCAGCCCGCGCTGCCGGCCGAGGGGCGAGTCGTCGACCAGCGCCAGGCAGGCCTCCAGCTCCCACTTCGTGCGGACGAACGGGATCATCAGGCCCACACCGGGGAACTCCTCCCGCACCCGGGCCAGGGCGGCGAGCTCGAGCCGGAAGAACGACGGGTCCGAGACGTACCGGTAGCAGCCGCGGTAGCCGATCATCGGGTTGTCCTCGACCGGCTCGAAGTCCTCGCCGCCGGCCAGCCCGCGGAACTCGTTGCTCCGCAGGTCCGCGGCCCGGTAGGTCACCGGTCGAGGGGAGAAGGCCCGGGCGATCGTGCCGATCGAGTCGGCCAGGTCCGTGACGACCTGCTCGGAGTCCCCGGCAGCGATCAAGGAGGAGGGATGGCGGCCGCGCAGTGCCCGGGTCAGGAGCAGCTCGGCCCGGAGGAGCCCGACGCCGTCGACCGGCAGCGCCGCGACGGCGTCCGCCTGGGCGGGGTCGGCGAGGTTGACGTGCAGTCCGGTGCCGATCGTCTCGACCGCCGCGGGAGCGGTGTCCGGCCCGCCGACCTGGACGGTGGCGACCGGCCCCGGGGTGGTCTCCCGGCGCCCGGCCCAGATCCGACCGGTGTTGCCGTCGACGGTCACCTCCTCGCCGTCGGTCAGGGTGCGGGTCCCGTTCCGCGTCCCGACGACGGCCGGGACGCCGAGCTCACGGGCCACGATGGCCGCGTGGCAGGTGACGCCGCCGTGGTCGGTGACCAGGGCCGCGGCACGGCGCACCGCAGGCATCCAGTCGGGATTGGTGAGCGGAGCCACCAGGACCTCGCCGTCGACCATCCGGACACCTTCCGACGGCGAGTGCAGGACCCGCACCCGCCCTGTGGCCCGTCCCGGCGAGGCCGCCAGCCCGCGGAGCAGGGGCTCCGACGTCTCGGAGGCGGGCGCCGCTGCGGCAGGTGCGGACTCCCCGCCGGCGAGCAGGGTGGTGATGGGGCGCGTCTGGACGAGCGACAGCGTGCCGCCGGTGAGGACCCACTCCACGTCCTGCGGGCAGCCGTAGTGCTCCTGGACCCGCAGCACCAGCGCCGCGATCCGCTCGGCCTCCTCCCGGCTGAGCACCGGTCCGGCCTCGCCCTCGCCGATCGGCAGGACCCGGTCGCCCCCGCCCGGGGCGGCCACGATCTTCTGGTTCTGGGTGCCCCGGTGCGCGTCGAGCAGCCGCGGGCCGGCGGCGTCGAGCACGTACGTGTCGGGCTCCGTCCGGCCGCTCACGACCACCTCGCCCTGGCCCCAGGCGGCCTCCACCATCACCCGGTCGCGCCGCCCGCTGACCGGGTCGGCGGTGAACGCGACGCCGGCCTTCTCCGCCGGGGCCATCAGCTGGACGACGACGGCGATGTCGGGGAGGTCGTCCTTGCCGTGCTCGGCCCGGTAGGCGACGACCCGCGGGGTGAACGCCGACGCCCAGCACTCGGTCACGGCGTCGAGGAGCGGCTCCGCGCCTCGGACGTTGGTGAAGGTGGCGTTCATCCCGGCGTAGGAGGTGTCGGCGCTGTCCTCGCCCACGGCCGACGAGCGCACCGCGACAGCGGCGTCCGGGCCCAGCAGCGCGTACTCCGCGCGGATGCCCTCGGCGACGTCGGCGGGCATGCCCGCCTGACGGATGCTCGCCTGCAGCCGCTGGCAGGCGGTGGCGAGCCGGTCCTCCGTCGCGCCGGAGGCCCGCTCCCGTGCCGCGGCGAGGGCCGCCTCGTTCAGCTCGACGACCGCGGCGCGCACGGGGTCGAGCGCGCGCCGGAACGACGCGGCCAGGACGACGAAGCCACCGGGCACCGGGAAGCCGGCGCCGGCCATCTCGCCGAGGTTGGCCCCCTTGCCGCCCGCCCGGTCGACGTCCGCCGTTCCCAGACCGTCCAGCCGGGCGACGTACTCGGGGGCGCCGGGCGGCGACGCGTCGCTGTCCAGGGCCGGGGAGCGGGGGCTCGGGGTGGGCCGCGTGGTGGTGTCGGTCATCGGTGCTCCTCGGTCGGGTGGCGATCAGGGTGCGCGGTGCGGCCGGCCCGCACCCGGGCCGCGGGTCCCGGGGGTGGGGCGACCTTCGGCCTGTTCGTGCCGGGTCAGGCGGAGTGCGCCATCGAGCGGCCGGACGGCACCGGCCGGCGCAGGGCGGCGACCTCGCCGAGCGCCCAGGTGGCGACGATCGCCACCACGAAGAGGGCCAGGAGGGCCTCGCTGGTCTCGGCCACCAGGGCCGCGATGCCGAGACCCAGGGCGACGATCCCGGTCCCGAGCGCGGCCCGGTGCGCCGGATCCGGGGCGAGGACCGCCCGGCCGGCGACCGCGGCGGCGGCCAGCCCGAGGATCAGCCCGACGGCGGCCATGCCTCGCGGATCCTGGACGAAGGGCATCTCACCCCACGCGAGATAGCCCAGGTACGGCAGCACGATCGCCGCCACCAGCAGCGTCGCGACGATGTTCCTCGCGGTCAGTCTCATGGCCGTGCTCCTTCGCTCGGTGAGGTCGTTCCGGACACGGCCGAGCCTTCCGGATCCGAGCCGCTGCGGGACCGGGCCCGAGGTCCTCCCGGTGCGGGCCGGAGGGCGTGTGCCACGGAGGTCCGACGGCGGGCCGTGGACTCCTCCCGGGGCGAGGCCTCGCGGACCCGTCGACCGCCTAGGGTCGCGCGATGAGCGATCTCGACATCGTCCTCGACGGCCGCACGGTGCGGGTGCGCGACGCCGGCGACCGCGGCGGGTCCCCGATCGTCTACTTCCACGGGACGCCGGGGTCGCGCCGCGACGTCGTCTTCGGGGACGAGGTGGCGTCGGAACTGGGCGTCCGCGTGGTGAGCGTCGACCGGCCGGGCTACGGCGGATCGGATCTGGCGCCGTTCAGCCTCCGCAGCGTGGCGCGTGACGCCGGGGCGATCGCCGACCGGCTGGGGCTCGGACGGTTCGCCGCACTGGGCTGGTCCGGCGGCGGGCCCTTCGCCCTGGCCTCCGCGGCCGTGCTGGGCGAGCGGGTCACCGGCGTCGGCGTGGCCGGGGGAACGGCACCGTTCCAGCTGCGGCCCGGCGCGATGGCGGCGTTCACCGACGACGACCGCCGGGCGCTGTCGTTCCTCCCCGGTGACCCCGCCCGCGCGGCCGAGCAGTTCCGCGTCGGCAACGAGGAGATGCTGCAGCTCATGGTGTCGGTCCGGGACGACGAGCAGGCGCCGTGGATCGACTGGCTGTGGGGAACCAGCGATCCCGACGTGGTCTCCGACCCGCTGCTGCGACGCACCCTCTTCTCCGTGCTGCACGAAGGGCTGCGTCAGGGCCCCATGGGCGTGGCCTGGGACAACGTCGCCTGGACCGGCCCGTGGGACGTCGAGCTGGCGGACGTCCGGTGCCCGGTGGAGCTCTGGTACGGGGAGAAGGACGAGATGGTGCCGCCGGCCGACGGGGAGTGGCTCCGTGACCACCTGCCCGATGCGCGGCTGGTCACGTACGCGGGCGAGGGTCACCTGGTACCGATGCGGCACTGGGCGGAGATCGTGGGGTCCCTGTCGGCCTAGTACCGCGACGGGCAACCTTCGCCTGCAGGCGCCCACGCCCAGGAACATCGTGCGCAAGTCGGCAGCTTCCCTGCCGGGAACTGCTGACCAGCGCACATTGTTCGGCCGCGGCAGACGCGTCCCGCAGGGGCGAACGTTGGCAGCCGGGGCACTGGTCCTAGTCGGGCCGTCGGTGGCGCAGCGGCACCTCGAGGGTGCCCCGCGGATCGAGCCGGAACTCCTTGTCGCGGACCCGTACCGGTAGGACGGTCGCACGGGTCGCGGTCCCGCCGACGGTCAGCGTCTGGTGGTCGATCACCACCTCGATCTCGGTGTGCCGGCGGTAGCGCAGACGGAACCGCATCCGCCGCAGCGCATCGGGCAGGAAGGGGTCGAACCCGAGCAGGTCCTCCCGGGTCTCCAGACCGGTGAACCCTCGCTCCAGCAGGTCCACGGTGCCCGCCATGGCGCCCAGGTGGACGCCCTCGCCCGTGGTCCCGCCCTGCACGTCGGCGATGTCGCTCTCGAGCGCCTCCAGGAAGTAGTCCCAGGCCCGGCGCCGGTCCGCCCGGGCGAGCACCCAGGAGTGCACCACCTTCGACAGCGTCGACCCGTGGCTGGTGCGCTCGAGGTAGTACGCGATCGTCCGCGGGATGGTCCGCCGGTCGTGCCGGTAGCCGAGCCGGTCCAGGAGCGCGTACAGCTCGTCGGCGGTGAGCAGCTGGAAGAGCATGAGGACGTCGGCCTGCTTGGACAGCTTGTACCGGTTGGTCGAGTCGCCCTCGGCCTCCAGGATCCGGTCGAGCCGGCTGATGTCCCCGTACCGCGCCCGGTAGCCGGCCCAGTCGAACTCCGCCAGCTCGTCGTAGCCGCGGAACTGGAGCAGCACGCCGTCGTCGGTCCAGCACAGCCGGAGCTTCCGGCTGACGTGCTGCCATCTCTCGAGGTCCGCGCGGCGGATGTCGAGCGTGTCGAGCAGCTCGTGCCGTCGTCCCGGCGGGAGGACCTCGAGGCACTCCAGCGCCCGGCTCAGCGCCCAGGCGGCCATCACGTTGGTGTAGGCGTTGTCGTCCAGCCCCGGCTCGTCGCGGGACGGGAGGGCGTCGTGGTACTCGTCGGGCCCCATCACGCCGCAGATGTCGAACCGGTCGTCGACCGGGTCGTAGGTGGCCAGGTCGCCCCAGAACGCGGCGATCGACAGCAGCAGCTCGGCCCCGTGCTCGGTGAGGAAGTCGGTGTCGCCGGTGGCCTCGTAGTAGCGCCAGGTGTTGTAGGCGACGGCCAGGCCGATGTGCCGCTGGAGGTGGGAGTTGTCCGGGAGCCAGCGGCCCGACCGGGGGTTGAGGTGCAGGACCTGCGACTCCTCGCGTCCGGTCGACCCGCTCTGCCACGGGAACATGGCGCCCCGGTGACCGGCCGCGCGTGCGGCGGCGCGTGCCTGGGGAAGCCGTCGCCACCGGTACAGCAGCATGGACCGGGCGACCTCCGGCAGCCGCAGGTGCAGGAACGGCAGCACGAACATCTCGTCCCAGAACACGTGCCCCCGGTAGGCCTCGCCGTGCAGGCCGCGGGCCGGGATCCCGGCGTCGAGGTCGACGCTGTGCGGCGAGACGGTCTGCAGCAGGTGGAACACGTGCAGCCGCAGGACCAGTGACGCGCGCGCCGGTCCCTCGATCTCGACGTCGCAGCGGAACCACAGGTGGTCCCAGGCGAGTTCGTGGCGGGCCAGGACGTCGGCGAAGGTCCCGGCGCGGTCGAGCTCGTCGATCGCCGCCTCGCCGGGCTCCCCGACGCCGGGGTCGCGCGACGTCCAGAGGGAGACGAGCTTCTCCACGGTGGCGGGCCGGCCGGGCTCCATGGCGAGCGCCAGCTCGACGGCGGCGACGCCGGGCTCGTCGACCGGCACGGCGACCGCCGGCCGCGCCGTTCCCTCGACGAGCACCCGATGCTGGGCGGCCATCCCGATCCGGATCCTCGACTGCCGGGTCTCCGCCGTCAGGGTGAGGAGCTGGTCGTGCACGCACGGCTCGACCGCTGAGAGGTGCCGGCCGTCGAGGCCCCGGTACCGGGCCACGCCGTCGTTGGTGACCGTGCCGTCCAGGCCGGACCGGACGGTCAGCCGGCCCGACCAGTTCTCGGCGAGGACGGTGCAGTCCAGCGCCGCGAGGCACGGGTCGGACATGGAGACCAGCCGCCGCTGGGCGACCCTGGTCCGCCGCCCCTCGGGGTCCTCGATCCGGAAGCGGCGGGTCAGGACGCCCCGGCGCAGGTCGAGCTCCTGCACGTACCCGGTCACCGTGAGGGCGCAGAGGTCCAGCCAGGGGCCGTCCTCGACGCGGAAGGTCAGCGACTGCCAGTCGGGCAGGTTCACGATGCTCTCGTTCGAGATCCGGTGCCCGTCGACCTCGTCGGTCAGCCGGTCGAACACGCCGGCGACGTAGGTGCCGGGGTAGGAGCCGTCGCCCGCCCGCCGCTCGGGTGCCGCGGCGCGGGTGGCGAACCTGCCGTTGCCCAAGGCACACAGCGTCTCGCGGAGCGCCTCCGCCGCCGGGTCCCACCCCTCGTAGCGGAGCAGCCAGCCGTTCATCGGCCCCGGCCGCCGACCGCGCACCACCGCGCACTCCGGTCCGGCCCGACGTGCATGGCGGCTCCCGTCCCCATCGACCGGGTCAGCCTGCCCGGGGGCCCGGGGAGCGGGCCAGGGAGACGGTCCTCCTCTCCCGGGGACGTAGGTCCCTGCGCGCGGGGCACGGACCTTGGACCCCGGTCTTCCGGCCGACCGGCCGTGCCCCCGGCCGGCCCCGTGCCGTGGACTGGCCTCCTACGACGAAACCCCCGACGATCCCGACGACGACACGGAGACGCTCATGAAGGCACTGGTCTACTACGGTCCGGGCAAGCGCGCCTGGGAGGACGTCCCGGACCCCGAGGTCATCGATCCGGAGGACGCCGTCGTCCGGGTCGACGCGTTCACCATCTGCGGCACCGACCTGCACATCCTGCGCGGCGACGTCCCCGAGGTGCAGCCGGGCCGGGTGCTCGGCCACGAGGCCGTCGGGACGGTGACCTCCGTGGGCGCCGGCGTCCGCACCGTGCGGGCGGGGGACCGGGTGCTCATGTCGTGCATCAGCTCCTGCGGCCGCTGCCGGTTCTGCCGGGAGGGCCGCTACGGCCAGTGCCTGGGCGGCGGCGGCTGGCAGCTCGGGCACCTGATCGACGGCGTCCAGGCCGACGCCGTGCGCATCCCCTTCGCCGACGGCTCGGTGCACGTGCTGCCCGACGGCGTCTCCGACGAGGCGGCGCTCATGCTCGCCGACATCCTGCCCACCTCCTACGAGGTCGGCGCCCTCAACGGCGGCGTGCGTCCTGGCGACACCGTCGTCATCGTCGGTGCGGGTCCGATCGGTCTCGCGGCCGTCCTGTCCGTCGGCCTGTACAGCCCCCTGCAGACGATCGTCGTCGACCCGGTGGAGAGCCGGCGCGCCGCGGCCACCGCCTTCGGCGCCGACCGGGTGCTGTCGCCGGACGACGACGTGGCCGCGGTGGTCCGGGAGCTGACCGGTGGACTCGGGGCCGACGTGGCCATCGAGGCGGTGGGCATCCCGGCCACTTTCGACATGGCCGTCGACGTGGTCCGCCCCGGCGGACGGGTCGCGAACGTGGGCGTGCACGGCAAGCCGACGACGCTGCACCTCGAGGACCTCTGGATCAAGGACGTCACCATCACGACCGGGCTCGTCGACACGACGTCCACGCCGATGCTGCTGTCGATGCTGCAGGCCGGGCGCCTCGACGTGAGCCGGATGGTCACCCACCGCTTCGGTTTCGACGAGGTGCCGCAGGCCTACGACCTGTTCGACGACCCGGTGGGCTCGGGCGCGTTGAAGGTCGCCGTCCTCCGCGGGTGAGCGAGGGATCCCTCAGCGTCCTGCGCCGACCCGCAGGGCGTTGAGGGTCACCATCCGGTCGGCGTCCTCGCCCCAGTCGACCGCCTCCCCGCCCCAGCCCTGCCCGGTCGGTGGGCGCCACCACCGGCGGGCGGCGCGCCAGGTGCCGTCCGCCCTCCGCCGGCCGGTGAGCAGGGCGCGTGCCCGGTCGGTGCGCGGGTCGTCGCCGAACCCGGCCCGGTGCAGGACGAGCAGCGCCTGGAGCACGTCGTAGTGCCAGTACGGCGGGTAGTGCGGGAGGCCGAAGGACGGGTGGATCAGGCGGCCGGTGCCGCGCGACCACAGCAGCTCGTGGCGGAGCAGCAGCTCCGCCGCCGGCCCCACCGCCGCCCCCGCTGCCCGGTCTCCCGTGGCAGCGGCGAACTCGTGCAGCCCCCACAGCGCCGGAAGGGTCTCGTGGAAGGACGAGTGCGTGGCCTCCGGCCGGGGGTCGCAGTTCCACCCGCCGTCGGGCCACTGCCAGGCCACCAGCCGTTCGGCCAGCGTGGCCACCCGGGGGTCGTCGCCGAGACCCAACCGGCAGGCCACCGCGACGGCGTTGCCCTCCTGCGACGCGCACCGGCGCGCCCGGCCGGCGACGACCGGCACCGCCGCCAGGCGACGGGGCTCGGCCCAGTGGCCGAGGAGCCGTTCGCCGGCGGTGACCCCCTCCGGATGCCCCGGCGGCAGGCCGAGCTCGACCAGCGAGACCAGGCGCCAGTGGGCGCCGGTCCACTTGGCGTAGGGGCGACTCGAGGCGGCGGGTTCCAGGATCCCCTCGAGCAGGCCGGTGACCAGGGGACCGGTGAGCGCCGCGCCGGCGGGGACCACCGCGCCCAGGACGTCGCGGCGGCAGAGCGCGCGGACGGCCGGATCGCCGGCGCACAGCCATTCCACGGGTCCCCCGTCCGGGGGCGCCGACGCCCGGGAACAGGGTCGGTCGCGGTCAGCCACGGGGTCGTGGTGCGTCCCCGGACCCGGTGCGCGGAGCGGTCCGTCGCGTCCGGCGGGAGTCCTGCGGCGCCCGGGTGCGGGTGCGCGCCCCGGCGAGGGTGACCAGCTCCGCCATCCCGTCCTCGATGCCCTGCGCGAGCACCTCCACGTCGGCGGCCCCGTCGTAGTCACCGGTGATGCCCACGGTGAGGCTGCCGCAGTAGCTGAAGATGGCCACCCCCAGGCGCAGCCGCGAGGCGATCGGGACGTAGGGGATGATCTCCACCAGCCGGCGGCCCAGGGCGTAGAGCGGCTCCCGGGGGCCCGGCACGTTGGTCGTCACGGTGACGATGGACCGCTGGGGCAGGTGGGCGGCCAGCCGGACCGAGGCGGCGACCGCGGCGAACGGCCCGTACCGCGCCAGCTCCACCACCGCCGCGCCCGCCTCCGCCTCGTGCTCGGCCTTGAGGCGCGCCACCTCCTGGCGGACGGCGGCCAGGCGTTCCTCGGGATCGGCGAGGTGCACCGGCAGCTCGGCCAGGAGCAGCGACACCTGGTTGTCCCGTACGTCCTCCGTCCCGGGCGCGCGGACCGACACCGGGATGAGCGTCCGGACCGCGTGCGCCGTGGGGAGCTCGCCGCGCTCCAGGAGGAGGCGGCGCAGGCCCGCGGTGACGGCGGCCAGTGCCACGTCGTTGAACGTGCCGCCCAGGACGGAGCGGACGGTTCCGACGTCGGCCACCGACGCGCGGGCGAAGGCGAACCGGCGCTCCGCGGAGGGGGGACCCGACAGCGTCGACCGCGTGGCCGGCACGAGGGCCGTGGCGAGGGCGCCCAGGCCGCTGACGGTGTGCCACGCCTGCCGGCCCAGGGCAGCCGGCGACCGTGCCGCGCCGGCCAGGGCTCGAAGGGCGGTGACCGGCAGCCGGGCCGCGTCGAGCGCCGCCGCGGCGGTGAGCCGCAGATCGGAGGGCTCCGGCGCCGGCCGCCACTCGTCGGTGACGGGAGGCCGTGGTTCGGGGGTCGCGTCGAGGACGACGCGGTACAGGTCGGTCCCCGACACGCCGTCGACCATGCAGTGGTGCACCTTGGACACCAGCGCCCAGCGGTCGTCGGACAGCCCCTCCACCAGCCAGTACTCCCACAGGGGGCGGTTGCGGTCGAGCCGGGCCGACATGAGCCGGCCCATCAGCAGCGCCAGCTCCCGGTCACCTCCCGGGGCGGGCAGTGCCGTGCGGCGCAGGTGGTAGTCCAGGTCGAAGGCGCCGCCGTCCACCCAGACCGGCGGACCGAGGTCGAACGGCACCTCTCGGGCCTTCTGCCGGTACCGCGGGATCAGTGGCAGGCGTCCGGTCAGCACGGCCCGGAACTCGGCCGTCGTGGGTGCCGGTCCCTCGAAGACCGCGATGGAGGCGATCGCCAGGGAGGCACCCGGCTCCTCGTCCTCCGCCTGGAGGAAGGCGGCGTCCAGCGGGCTCATCCGGTCCACGCCGGTCACAGCTCCCGCTTGAGGATCTTGCCGGTGGCGTTCATGGGCAGGTGTTCGCGAAACTCCACCGAGCGCGGGTACTTGTAGGAGGCGACCCGCTCCCGGACGTAGCCGACGAGCTCGGCCTCGGTCACGGTGCGGCCGGGCCGCAACGCGACCACGGCCTTGACCTCCTGGCCCAGCCGGTCGTCGGGGATCCCGACGACGGCGGCCTCGGCGACCGCGGGATGGGTGTAGAGGACGTCCTCCACCTCGCGGGGGTAGACGTTCTCGCCGCCGCGGATGATCAGGTCCTTCTTCCGGTCCACGACGAAGAAGAAGCCGTCCCGGTCGACGTAGCCCAGGTCGCCGGTGTGGAACCAGCCGCCGGCCATCGCCTCACGGGTCGCCGCCGGGTTGCCGTGGTAGCCCCGCATGACGTTGACCCCGCGCACCACCAGCTCGCCCACGTGCTCCGGGCCCGGCGGCAGCACCTCACCGTCGGCATCCCACACCTGCACCTCCACGCCGTAGATCGGCTTGCCGACGCTGTAGATCCGGCGCTCCTCCGCGCTCACGTTGAACGTCGTCGTGGACGCCGTCTCCGACAGGCCGTAGCCCTCCAGGACGACGATGCCGAAGGTGCGCTCGACCTCGTCGATGACCTCCGCGGGGATCGGCGCACCACCGGAGACGCCGACCCGGAGCGAGGAGGTGTCGTGGCGGTCGCGGTCGGGGTGGTTGAGCAGCGCGATGTACATCGTCGGCACGCCCTCGAAGACGGTCACCCGGTCGCGCGCGATCACCTCGAGGACCTTCGCCGGATCGAAGCGCGGCACCAGGGACATCGTCGCGGCGAACCGGACGCAGACGTCCAGGATGCTCGACAGCCCGAACACGTGGAAGAGCGGGAGGACGACGAGCACGACGTCCTCGTCCCGGATGCCGAACAGCCGGCCGGGGGTGTCGGCGTTCATGAACAGCTGGAAGTGGGTCAGCTCGGCCCCCTTGGGCCGGCCGGTCGTGCCGGCGGTGTAGACGATGACGGCGGTGTCGCCGGGGTCGGACTGGTGCAGCGGCGGCGGGCCGATGACGGCGGTCTCGAGCAGCTGGCCGAACGCGTGTCCCACGCCCGGGCGAGGCGTGCCCGGGATCGGCAGGACGAAGACCTCCGACACCCCGGCGTCGGCCGCGCCCTTGGCCGCCTCCTCGGCGACCCCGGCCCAGGTGATGAGCAGCCGGGCCCCGGAGTCGGCCAGGACGTAGCCGACCTCGGCCGCCTTGAACAGCAGGTTGACGGGGACTGCGACGCAGCCGGCCTTGAGGATGCCGAAGTAGGCGACCACGAACTCCGGCACGTTGGGCAGCTGCAGGGCCACCGCGTCCCCGGGCCGGAGCCCCCGGCCGACCAGTCCGGCCGCGACGCGGTCGGAGGCGGTGTCCAGCTCGACGTAGCTCACGCTGCCGCCGTCGAACAGGACGGCGGCCTTCTCGGGATGGGTGTTCGCCGACTCGCGCAGCATCATCGCCAGGTTCAGGGACACGTGACCTCCTCGGTCGGACCGGTGCACGGCCCACTGTCGGCGGCGGCACCCGGCGACGCGGCGGCCGGAAGGCCGCTCCGGAAGGGACCTCCGTCCCGCCGGGTGAGCGGTGGACGTAGGACCGGGACGCGCAGGTCCTTGGTCCCTGCCCATCAGGGGCGCTCGCCGTCGACCGTGAGCGGCCAGACCGCGTCGACCGGTGCGGGTCGCCGCGTGCCCTCACCGCCGGCCGGAGGACGGAGAAACCGCAGATGGAGGAGGCAGGCCCGGCCGGGCCCAGGACGCCGACCCGCGTGCTGCTGGCGGACGGCTCCCCGGCGCTGCTGTACCGGCTCGGCCCGAGCGACCTGCCCGACTGCCTCGACCTGCACGACAGGCTGTCGGACCGGGACCGCTATCTCCGGTTCAGCACGCTGCACCCGGCGGACCTGCGCGGCTACCTGGAGCGGACGCTCGGCGGGGCCCACGGCGCCGTCTCGCTCGGTGCCCGGGTGCGCGACCGGCTCGTCGGCGCGGTCCAGTTCGTGCCCGTGGAGGCCGACGTCGCCGAGGTGGCCGCGGTGGTCGACTCCGCGTGGCACTCCCACGGTGTGGGCACGGTCCTGCTCGAGGAGCTGGCGGCCGTGGCGGTCGGTGCGGGCATCCAGCGGCTCGTCGCGGACGTGCTCGCCGAGAACGGGCCGATGACGCGCGTGCTGTCCGACCTCGGCCTGCCCGTGGAGTTCTCCCGCCAGGGGCCGGAGGCACGCATCGAGGTCATGCTGCACGGCGACGAGCGCTACGCGGCGGCCAGCGAGGACCGGCACCGCAGGGCCGCCGCGGCCAGCCTGCGGCCGATCCTCCGGCCGGCCACGGTCGCGGTCGTGGGCGCCGGCCGGGGCGAGGGCTCCGTCGGCCGCGCGGTGCTGCGCAGCCTCCGGGAGGCCGGGTTCGAGGGGGCGGTGGTCGCGGTGAACCCCCACGCGGGGCAGCTCGAGGGCACGCCGTGCTGGCCGTCGATCGCCGCCGTGCCGTGCACGGTCGACCTCGCGGTCGTGACCGTGCCGGCCACCGCGGTCGCCGCCGTCCTCCAGGAGTGCGGGGAGCACGGCGTCCGGGCGGTCGTGCTCATCACGTCCGGGCTCGGCGACGTCCCGGGACTGACCGGGGAGGTCCGGACGCTGGCCGACCGCTACGCGATGCGCGTCGTGGGTCCCAACACGGTGGGCGTCGTCGGGCCGGGGGACGGCGGCCGGCTGGACACCACGTTCACCGACCAGCTGGCCCCGGCCGGCGACATCGGGCTGGTGGCCCAGTCCGGCGGCATCGCCATCGCCACCGTCAGCGAGTGGCGCCGCCTGGGCATGGGGCTGTCGGCCATGGTGGCCATCGGCGACGCGCTGGACGTCGGGGCCCGCGACGTCCTGGCCTGGTTCGACGAGGACCCCGGCACCGCGCTCGTCGTCCTCTACGCCGAGTCCGAGCCGGACCTCCGCGGCCTGATCCGCACCGCGACGCACCTGTCGGCCAGGGTGCCGGTGCTCGCGCTGCCGGCGGGGACCTCGTCGGCGGGGCAGCGGGCCGCCGCGTCGCACACGGCGCGCGCGGCGACCCCGCGGGCGCTCCGGGAGGCGGCCTACGCCTCCGGTGGCATCCAGGTCCTGCCGGACCTCCCCAGCATGGCCACCGCGATCGGGCTGCTCCAGGGCCAGCCCTTGCCCGAGGGGCCGTCCGTCGCCGTCCTGACCAACGTCGGCGGGGGAGGGGTGCTGGCCGCGGACGCCTGCACCGCAGCCGGCCTCACGGTCGACCCGCTGTCCGCGGGCCTCCAGGCCCGGCTGCGCGCCGTGCTGCCGCCGCTGGCGAGCGTGGGCAACCCCGTCGACGCCGGTGCGGCGGTGGGCGCGGACGCCTTCGCCGCGGCCCTCGGCTGCCTGCTGGACAGCCCCGAGGTGGGCGCCGTCCTCACCGTCACCGCCCCGACCGCGGTGAGCGATCCCGCCGTCGGTGTCCCGGCCGCGGCCGCGGCGGCCGCCGTGCGGGGGACGGCGACGGCGCTGATCGACGTGCAACTGGTCCGGCCGACCACGGTGGAGCGGATCGAGCTCGCCGGTGCGCCGCCCGGCCGGTTCCTCGTGTCGGTGAACGAGCCGGGGCTGGCCGCCCGTGCCCTCGGCGTCGCGGTGCGGCGGCGGGCGTGGCTGTCCCGGCGCCCCGGACCGCCGACCGTCCCGGAGGACATCGACATCCACCGCGCGCACCAGGTGGTCGCCGCTGCGCGGACCCGCCTGCCGTCCGGCGGCTGGCTGCTGCCGCTGGAGGTGGATGCGCTCTGCCGCGCGGCGGGCATCCCGGCGGTGCCGATCACCTGGGTCACCACCGCGGAGGAGGCGATCGCCGCGGTCCGGCGGACGCGCGGACCGGTCGCGCTCAAGGGGGTGGTGGACGGCGTCGTGCACAAGGGGGACGCCGGGCTGCTCCGGCTGCCGGTCACCGACGCGGGAGAGGCGGGCCGGACGGTCGCCGAGTGGGCCGGCCGGGCCGGACCGCGGTGGGTCGGGGCCGTCGTCCAGCCCCTGGTGGCGCCCGGGGACGAGCTCCTGGTCGGCGCCGTCCGCGACCCCTCGGCGGGACCGGTCGTCGCCCTCGGCCCCGGGGGCCGGGCGACCGACGCACTCGGTCACCGGGTGCACCGGCTGGCGCCGCCCACGGACGCCGACGTGGACGACATGCTCGTCGCGACCGAGCTGTTCGGGACCGGCCACGGGCGATCGCTCGACCTGGCCGGCATCCGCGACTGCGTCCGGCGGGTGGCCTGGCTGGCCGACGCGCTGCCGGAGATCGTGGAGATCGACGTCAACCCGCTCGTCGTGACCCCGGAGAGCAGCGTCGCGCTGGACGTGCGGGTCAGGGTCGCGCCCCGCGACGGGTGAGCGCCGGGCGCCAGGGCAGGAGGCCCTCTGCCCGTCCCCGCCCGGGACCTCGTGCCCTGGGGCGCGGCGGAACGACCTCGACAGGCTGCCGGGGTGACGCCTGGCTCCGCTCCTCCCCGGTCCGGGCGGCAGGCCTCGCCCCGCTCCGCGACCGTCCTGCCGCACGCTCCGTGGATGCGGGCCCCCACCGAGGTGCTGGCCGAGCTCGGGGTCGATCCCGGCACCGGCCTCGACGACGCGACCGCGGCCGCCCGGCTGGCCGCCGACGGCCCGAACGAGGTGCAGACCCGCCGGCCGGTCCCGCTGCTGAGGTCGGTGCTCGGGCAGCTGACCGACACGCTGATCCTGGTGCTCCTCGGCGCCGCCGTCCTGACGGCGGTGATCGGCGACTTCATCGACTGCGCGGTGATCCTCCTGGTCGTCGTGGTCAACACCACGCTGGGCGTCGTCCAGGAGCGCAAGGCGCTGCGGGCGGTCCGGGGGCTGGACGCGCTGGTCGCGCCCAGCGCCCGGGTGCAGCGGCAGGGCCGGGACGTGTGGATCCCCACCCGCGACCTGGTCCGCGGCGACGTCCTGCGCCTGGCCGCCGGCGACGTGGTGGGCGCCGATGCCCGGCTCCTGCACGGCACCGGGCTGCAGGTCGACGAGGCACTCCTGACCGGTGAGTCCCTACCCGTCGAGCGCACGGCAGAGGCGGTCTCCCCGGAGGAGGGGCCGCTGGGCGACCGCGCGGGCATGGTGCACGCAGGCAGCCGGGTCGTGCGGGGGAGCGGCGAGGCCGTCGTCGTCGCGACCGGCGGGACCAGCGCCCTCGGGCGGGTGGCGGTGCTCGTCCAGGAGGAGGCGTCCCCGGACACGCCCCTGCAGCGGCGGCTCGACCGGCTGGGCCGCCAGATCGCGATCGGTGTCGCGCTGGCCTGCCTGGTGTTCGTCGCGTCCGGCCTGCTGCGCGGGCAGCCGTGGGGTACGACGGCCGTGGCGGCCGCGGCCCTCGCGGCCGCCGCGGTGCCGGACTCCCTGCCCGCCGTCGTCACGCTGGCACTGGCGGGCGGGGCGGCCCGGATGACCCGCCGGGGCGCCATCGCGCGGACGCTGCCGTCCGTGGAGACCCTGGGCTCGGTCACCCTGCTCGCCACGGACAAGACGGGCACGCTGACCCGCGGGGCCATGGTGGCCGACCGGGCCTGGACCCCGGCCGACGGCGACGTGCCTCTCGGCGGGCCGGTGCCCGCGGCGACCCGCGCTCTGCTCGAGGCCGCCGCGCTCTGCAACGACGCCGACCCGAGCGGGGCGGGCGAGGCCGGTGAGGCCGGTTCGGCCGACACCGAGACCTCGCTGGTGAGGGTCGCCCTGGCCGCGGGGATCGACGTCGCGGCGGTGCGCGCCGCGTGCCCACGGCTGCGCGAGGAGCCGTTCGACGCGCAGACCCGGCGGATGCGCACGGAGCACCGGACGCCGGCCGGACGCACGACGGCCGTCACCAAGGGGGCTCCGGAGGTCCTGCTGTCCGGCCTCGACGGAGCGGAGGAGGCGGATGCGGTGGCCGGGCGTTGGGCAGGCGAGGGCCGCCGGGTGCTGGCCGTCGCCCAGGACGGCCGCCTGTCCGGGCTGATCGCGCTGGACGATCCGGTCCGGCCGGAGGCCGCCGCTGCCATCGCCTCGTGCCACCGCGCCGGGATCCGCCCGGTCCTGGTGACCGGCGACCACGCGGGAACCGCGGAGGCGGTCGCGCGCGCCGTCGGCCTCGTCGACGACCGGCATCCGGTGGAGGCGAACGTGCTGGCCCGGGTGGAGCCGGAGGGCAAGCTCCGGCTGGTGCTCGGCTGGCAGGCCGAGGGGCACGTGGTGGCCATGACCGGGGACGGCGTGAACGACGCGCCGGCGCTGCGGGCCGCCGACATCGGGGTGGCGATGGGGCAGCGCGGCACCGAGGTGGCCAAGGAGGCCGCCGACCTGGTCCTCGCCGACGACAGCCTGGCCACCGTGACCGCGGCCATCGGCGAGGGCCGGCGGGTGTACGACAACGTGCGGCGCTTCGTCGGCTACGGCATCGCCGGCGGCGTCAGCGAGGTGCTCGTCATGTTGTTGGGACCGTTCTTCGGGCTGGCGCTCCCGCTGCTGCCCGCGCAGGTGCTGTGGGTCAACCTGCTCACGCACGGGCCGGTCGGCGTGGCGATGGGCGCCGAGCCCGCCGCTCCGGACGTGCTCACCCGGCCACCGCGCCGGCCCACCGACGGGGTGTTCGACCGTCCGCTCGTGTGGCAGGTGGCGGGTCTGGCCACGGCGATCGCGGTCGTCTGCCTGGGGGTGGCCGGGTGGTCCCGGTCGACGGACGGCCCGTGGCAGACGCAGCTGTTCGTCACGCTGACCGCCGCCCAGCTCGTCCTCGCGCTCGCCCTGCGGCCGCCGGGGGCGTGGCGCCGGGGGTTCTCCGACGGCGGGGGATGGCTGCCGGCCGCGGCGGTGGGCAACGTGCTGCTCCTGCTGGGTGGCGTCTACCTGCCCGGCCTCTCCGACCTGCTGCGCACGGACGCCCTGTCGGTGGCCGAGTTCGGCGTCGCCGTCACCGCCGCGCTGATCCCCTCCGGCCTGTACCTGCTCGTCCGGCGGCTGCACCGACGCTGACGGGACGGTGCGGGCAGTGCCTATCGCGGCGAGGCGTCGAGACGGTCGATCGTGTCGGTGACGGGGCGACGGCCGGTCGGCGGCACGGGTGTGGCGCTGATCGGCGCCCACCCCATCCGGAGCAGCAGCTGGGGAGATGCCGTCCCGCCGAGCACCGAGGACCGGAGCTCCGCGCGCGTGGCGGCCACCTCGAGGGGCTGGCTGACCGGATCGGTGGCCAGCCCGAAGCGGGTGGCCGCCAGCAGCACGGCGCTGAGCGCCTCACCGGCCCGGAGCTGGTCGAGCGGGTCGTCCCCTGCCGTGGACAGCAGCGCGAGGACCGTGCCGTCGGACTCGTGGCGCCCCAGCACGCTCTGCTCCTGGCCGCCGGCGGCGAAGTGCCGGACGGGGACGGTTCCCTCCGGTGCCGCGGGGACGTTGGCGGCGGGAACCCCCTCGCGGGCGCCACGGCTGCGGCCGGTCCACTCCGCCGTCTCCTCCGCCAGGTCCGGGGTGAGGGCCTGCTGGACGGCGGCGTGCTCGACGAGGCGGGCGACGGCGTACCGGTGCGAGTCGCGTTCCAGGACGTCCAGCCGGGCGCCCTGGCGGTCCGCGTCGTGCACGAGCACGTCGAGCATCTGGGACGGCACCGGCCAGGAGGAGAACATCCGCCGGTCGCTGCGCCGCGTCTCGATCGCCCGCGCGAGAGCCAGGTCGTCGGGGGAGGGAACGCCCGAGAGCACCTCCACCGCCGCGAGGTGGTCCGGGAGCGCCGGGTTGGGGAGGCGGTGGACGGTGGTCGCCAGGCCGGCTGCCAGGAGGGCGACGCGGAGGTGGTGCAGGGCCGCGCCGCAGCTGAGCCGCAGGTCCCGGCCCTCGGGATCGGTCGCCGGCAGGGCGCGGGAGGGGTCGGCGAACAGGTGGATCGACGCCGGCTCGATCCGCCACCGCCAGGGCTGGGAGTTGTGCACCGACGGCGCCCGGTTGGCCAGGGCGATCGCCGCGCGGGCAGTGGTGCGGTCCAGGGAAGCGGTCAGCACGGCGTCTCCTCGTGTCGCGTGGTCAGGTGCCGAGCATCCGGTCACCGGCCACGCCCGTGGAGTGGCCGAGGTCCCCGCCCGACGGGTCCGTCGGCCCTCCTCGCCATCCGGGGTGCACCGCATCCGCCACCGGACCATCAGCTCGGGGCGCGCTCCTGCCGGTCGCCGCGCCCGGCCAGGTCGGTGCCGATGTCGCGGGCCCAGGCGTCGATCGCCGGCCAGTCGCGGTGGTCGCCGTCCCGGCCGCCGATGAGCCGCCAGAAGAGGCGTCCCCAGAGGGCCAGCCCGGCCATCCGCACGACGCCCGCGAAGAGCCGGTGCTCCCTGTTCCGGAATTCCGGCGGGAATCCGCGCTCCACGCGGGCGACCTCCCCGGCGGCGAGGCGGCGGGTGAGGGGGCCGGCCGGCTGCACGCCGCCGACGCTGAAGAACCACGTCGGCACCGTGCTGCTCATCCGGTGCACGAAGTCGACGGCGGGCGGCAGCCAGGCCATGTCGTGGACGGCGCTGCCGAGCACGACCGCGTCGTAGCGGTCCGGTGCGAGGTCCGGCCCGACCGGACGGCAGTCCACCTCGCGGCCGGCGCCGCGCAGGCCGGTGGCGATCCGCTCGGCCACGCCGGCCGTGGAACCGTTCGCGGTGGCATAGCCGACCAGCACGCGGGTGGTCTCCTCCATGCGGCCGAGGGTGCCGTGGAGCACGGGGACGGGAGAGGGTCCGAGTACCCGGTCGAGAGGGCCGGACGTCGCCCGTGCGGGGCCTGGTGCGTGAGGCCGACCGGCCCGGCGGTTCGGGACCTTGGTCCTGCGGCGCGCGGATCGCCCACCACCTAGCCTGGCGCCGAGGGCCCCTCCCGGCGGCTCCGCACGGACGCCGCGACTCTGCGGCCACGACGCGCTGGACGGATCTCGGTGACCTCGGAGCAGCAGGACTCGATCACGGTGTTCCTCCTCGACGACCACGAGGTGGTACGCAGGGGAGTGGCCGACGTGCTCGAGAGCGACCCGTCGATCACCGTCATCGGCGAGGCCAAGAACGCCTCCGAGGCCCTCGCACGGGTGCCGGCCCTCCGTCCCGACGTGGCGGTGCTCGACGTCCGGCTGCCCGACGGGGACGGGGTGAGCGTCTGCCGCGAGCTCCGCTCCCGCATGCCCGACCTGAAGGTCATCATGCTGACCAGCTACAGCGACGACGAGGCGCTGTTCGAGGCGATCATGGCCGGCGCCTCCGGCTACCTGCTCAAGCAGATCCTGGGCACGGACCTGGTCTCCGCCGTCCGCACGGTCGCCGCGGGCGGGTCGCTGCTGGACCCGACGGCGACCACGGCCGTGCTGGAGCGCATGCGCCGGGCGGCGGAACCGGCGGGGCCGCTGGCCAAGCTGAGCGAGCAGGAGCGGACCGTGCTGGAGCTGATCGGCGAGGGGCTGACCAACCGCCAGATCGGCGAGCGGATGTTCCTGGCGGAGAAGACCGTCAAGAACTACGTCTCCCACCTGCTGGCCAAGCTCGGGCTGGAGCGGCGCACCCAGGCGGCCGTGCTCGCCACCGAGCTGCGCGGACCGGCCCCCGCCCCCCGTCGCGGCTGACACCGCCGAGCCCGGGTCAGCGCAGCGGCGCGTGCCAGCGCAGCCGGGTTCCCCCATCGGGCAGCGGCTCCACGGTCGCGTCCCCGCCCCGCCGGCGGGCGCGCTGCTCCAGGTTGCGCAGCCCGCTGCGGGCGGCCCGCTCGTCGATGCCCTGCCCGTCGTCGACCACCTCGACGACGACGTCGTCGGCCACGTCCAGGGTGACCGTCACGTGCCGGCCGCCGGAGTGCCGGGCCGCGTTGCTGACCGCCTCGCGGACGACCGCCTCCACGTCGGCGGCCAGCTCACCGGTGACCAGGCTGTCCACGGCGCCGGACATCCGGACCGTGGGCTGCAGGACGTCGCGGGCCGTCGCGGTCACGATGTCCAGGATGCGCCGGCGGAGGCTCTCCTCCCTCTCCACCGAGTCGGTGGTGTGCAGGTCGAAGATCGTCGTCCGGATGTCGCGCACGGTCTCGTCCAGCTGTCCCACGACCCCCTGCACCCGGTGCCGCACCTCCGCGTCGCTCACCCGGGGGAGCACCGACTGCAGGGCCAGGCCGGCGGCGAACACCCGCTGGATGACCAGGTCGTGCAGGTCCCGGGCGATGCGGTCGCGGTCCTCGTAGACGTCCAGCTGGCGGGCGAGGCGCTGACGCGCCGCGTTGTCCAGGGCTGCGGAGGCCTGGTCGGCGAAGGCGGCGATCAGCGGCGCCACGGTGTCGTCGAAGGGCTCGCCGCCCGCGTAGCGGGCCACGATCACGACGGCGTCCTCGGTGTGCGACATCCGCAGCGGGATGCCGAGGCAGTGCCCCCAGGCGATGTGGTCGTTCACGCCCTCGTAGGGCAGCCCGCTGAGGTCGACCGCCACCACCTCCTCAGCGGCCTCCAGGGCCTCGAGCACGGGGCTCCCGGTGGCCGCGAGCCGCGTACCGGTCAGGTCGTGGAGGTCTGCACCCAGGTGCGCGACGACGGTGTAGCAGGCGTCCTCGGGGTCCGGGCCGAGGGCCAGCAGGGTGGCGTCAGCGCCGGTGAGGGTGGCCACCTGGTCCGCGATCAACCGGAGAGCCTCGTCCGGTGAGGCTGTTCCGAGGAGAGCCGCCCGGACGTCGGAGACCGCCGTCAGCCACCGGCGCCGTTCCTCGCCCTCCTCGTACAGGCGGGCGTTGTCGATCGCGATCCCGGCCGCCCCGGCCAGCGCGGTGAGCACGGCCTCGTCCTCGGCGGTGAACTCCCCGTGCCGCTTCTCGGTCATGTAAAGGTTGCCGAATACCTCACCACGCACCAGGACGGGGACCCCGAGGAAGCTGTGCATCGCCGGGTGACCCGGCGGGAAACCGACGGACGACGGGTGCCGGCCGAGGTCCGGGATGCGCAACGGGTACGGCTCGGTGATCAGCTGCCCGAGCACCCCCTTGCCCTCGGGGAGCGACCCGAGCCGCCGCGCGGTCTCCTCGTCGATGCCGACGTGGATGAAGGCGGCGAGCCCGCTGCCGCCCCGTGCGAGCACCCCCAGGGCGCCGTACCGGGCGTCCACCAGATCGGCCGCCGCGGTGACGATCCGGCGGAGGGTGGTGTCCAGGTCGAGACCGGTCGAGACGCTCAGGAAGGCGTCGAGCAGGTTCTGCACCCGCGACTGGGTGCGGGCGACGACGGAGAGCCGGTCCTGCACCTCGTCGAGCAGCTCGGTCAGTCGCATGCCCGACAGCGCCGTCGCCGCGCTCGTCGGGGTCTCCGTCCTCTCCCGACCACGAGACGTCATGCCGGGTCACCCCCTCGGATCCGGAGCCTGTCACGTACCGCTCGCCAAGGGTAGGGAGGCGCCGCTCCGACGGGGGAGTCCTCGCTCACCCGTCGATCGGGCCGCCGACATCGACGGCCATGCCGGCACCGCCGTCGGCGTCCGTCGGCCGGCGGTTCGGGATGTCGACGCGCGTGGGGCTGCTGGGCAGGCCGGCCGGATCGCCCAGCCGCCACCCGCGCAGGAGACCCAGCTGCACCACGATCGAGCGTCCCGGCCCGGGCGCGCCCGGGCCCCCCTGCCGCCCCCCACGCGGGCCATCGGGAACCACGTGCGCCGGGCCGACGACCGTCACGCCCCAGCCGGTTCGGGTCAGGTCGTCGTAGGAGTCGACGGCGAAGGCCACCACCGAACGGCGGACGGCGTCGAGCACCCGATTCCCCTCCCGTGCGGGGATGCGGATGCAGTCGTCCACCACGGAGAACGGGACGGGGAGGATCGCCGGCAGCGCCGCGTCGGTGAAGCCGAGTCGCCCCACACGGACGGTGCCGAGGAGCCGGCGGCACTCGGCGTCGCCGAGGACCTCGAGGAACCGGTCCTCGTCGTTCGTCGACACACGGGCTCCTGGGCTGGGTGGGGACGGTCCTGTGTCCAGGATCGCCGGGGCGGGGCCGGGGGACCGACGGACGGAGGTCCCGGATCCTCCGGCGCAGTGCCCGACCGGTCCGGGACCTCCAGCCACCGGCCCGCGTGCACGGCGCCGCCGAGCACCACCGCGTCGAACAGGGCGGGGTCGGGGCGCTGAGCCACGTGGACGGGCACCGCAACCACCCCGGCGGCCTGGCCGGCCGCGCACTCGCCGAGCGCCTGCGCGAGTGCCGTCCCGATCTCGGCGGTGCGCCCGTGCCGGCCGGCGACGACCACCAGGACCCGGACCGGTCTGCCGGTCATCGTGGTGCTCCGGACAGGGGGACGACCGCCACCGGGCAGGTCGCCCGGTGGAGCACGGCGTGCGTCGTCGACCCCAGTTCCACCCGGCGGCGGTGCCCGACGACGACCAGCTGGGCGGTCATCCCGGCCGACAGCACCGCTCTGGCGGGCCGGTCACGGACGACCACCTCCCGGACGACGACGTCGGGTGCCTTCTCCCGCCAGCCCGCCAGCGTCTCGCTCAGGGCGACCTGCTCGTCCGCGGCGACGCCCGCCCGGTCGACCAGCGGGCCCATCGACCGGAACGCCGTCTCCAGGACGGCGTCCTGCCAGGCGTGGACCGCGACCAGGTCGGTGCCACGGGCGGCGGCCGCGCCGAAGGCGAACTCCAGCACCTCCGCGTCGCCCCGGCCGGTCTCCACCCCGACCACGACCGATCGCCGGTCGGGCACGAGGGCGGCCGTCTCGTCCGGGAGGACGATCACCGGGCAGCGGGCGTGCGCCACCAGCCCGTACGCGGTGGAGCCGACGAGGAGGCCCGTCACCCCACCGATCCCGCGGCTGCCGAGGACCACCAGCTGCGCATCGGCCGACGCCGTCAGGAGGACGGTCAGCGGGTCGCCTTCCTCGACGGACGTCTGGATCTCCAGGTCCGCCGCGTCGACGGCGTCCGCCGCCCAGCGGGTCACCGTCGCACTGCCCGCACGCAGCCGGCCGGCGGTGTCCAGGTCGGTCGGCCGGACGGCCAGGCTGTCGAAGAGCCAGGACATGCCGTGCACGATCCGCAGCGGCACCCGGCGGCGTCGCGCCTCTTCCGCGGCGAAGCGGGTCGCCCGCAGCGACGCCTCCGAGGAGTCGACGCCGACGACCACCGGCCGGTGCGGATCGGGCGTCATGATGGATCCATCCGTCTGCCGCGTGCCGGTCTCAGGCGGATGCGTCGACGTCGAGGGCCTGCGCGCCGCGCTCGTCGGCGACCGCTTCGGTGCCGTGGAGCACCCGGACGCCGATCACGCCGGCGACGGTGTGGGCCAGGGCGCGCAGGGCGCGGTCCTCCACCTCGACGGGGACGTCCGGTGTGCCACGGGTCCGGCGGACGGTGGCCATGCCCTCGGTGACCCGGACGTCCCAGGCGCCGGGCTCGCCGGTGTAGCCCTCGACGAGCCGCAGCACGTCCTGGCGCAGGACGTCGTCCGAGCGCACGAGGGCCCGCAGCAGATCGCGTCGGCTGACGATGCCGGCCAGGCGGCCGTGCTCGAGCACGGGGACGCTGCGCAGCCGGTCGTCGACGAACAAGCGGGCGATGTCGGAGATGTCGGCCGTCGCGTCCACCGTGCGGACGCCCTCGGTCATCACGCCGCGGACCAGCAGCGGGGGTGGGACGTCCTCGCCGGCCTCGTCCCGCCGGAGGTGCAGACGCGGATCGGGGGGCAGCCGGTCGGCGAGCACGTCCGCCTCCGCGACGATCCCGACCAGCCGGTCGTCGTCGGCCACCACCGGCACGGCGGCGAAACCGCGTTCGGCCATGAGTTCGGCCGCGTACTTGGCGGACGTGTCCGGTCCGACCGTGACCACCTCGCGGGTCATGACGTCTCTGGCCTGCACAGCGCCTCCTCCGGTGGTGCCTGGGACCCGACGCTAGGTCCGGGTCCCCGGTGGTCCCCAGGGCCACCGGGCGCGCGGAGCAGGGACCTCCGTCCCTGGGGGCGGTGTGCCCGCGAGGGCTGGGGGCCCTAGGTCCCTCAGGAGGGGACCCCTGGCCCCTGCTGCGGCGGCGGTGGACCGCCACGGTGGGCAAGAGCCCGGTCGACGGCCAGGGCCATGACTCGAGGAGCAGGGATGAACGGGTCCGAGGGCACGGCGGCGGGCGAACGACCGACGGTGGTCGTGGGGGTGGACGGATCGGACGCCTCGCGGCAGGTGCTCGCCCATGCACTGGCCGCCGCCGCCCGGCGGGGTGCCGACCTGGAGGTCGTCTCCAGCGTCGGGGTGAACCTCTACGAGCTCGGTGGGGCACCGCTGGTGACGCCGGACATCGGTCAGGTCAGGGACGAGGCACTGGAGCAGGTGCGGACGCTGCTGGACGAGGTCCGGGGTGACGCCGACGTCTCGGCAGTCCCCGGCATCGGCGAGGTCGGGGTCCGGTTCGTGGTCTCCGAGCGCCCGCCCGCGCCGGAACTCGTCGATCGATCGCGGGACGCATCGCTGCTCGTGGTGGGCAACCGTGGTCGCGGCGCCGCCCGCAGTGCGCTGCTCGGCTCCGTCGCCCTGCACTGCGCCACGCACGCGGCCTGCCCGGTGGTGGTCGTGCACTCCTCGCCGGTGGCGGCGGACCGCCCGCCGCGGGTGGTGGTCGGAGTGGACGGTTCGGCCGGGTCCAGGGTGGCGTTGGTGGCGGCGATCGAGGAGGCCACCCGTCTCGACGGCGTCGTCGAGGTCGTGAGCAGCTTCCAGGTCACCGACCTCTGGAGCGATCTGTCCTCCGTGGTCGTCCCCTCCTCGGACAAGGTGCGCGCGCGCATCGCCGGCCATGCCCGGGAGCAGGTGGCCGCCGTGCTCGGGGAGAACCCGGCCACCGACGGGGCCCCGGAGATCCGCTTCGAGGTGCACGAGGGAGCCGCGGGCGAGGTGCTGATCCGGCAGTCGCGCGGGGCGGCCGTGCTCGTCGTCGGCAGTCGCGGCCGCGGAGCGTTCCGTTCCCTGCTGCTGGGCTCCATCGCGCTCGACTGCGCGGTGCACGCCCCCTGCCCGGTCATGGTCGTCCGTCCGCTCGCCGGCCCCGCGGCCCCTCGGCCGCGGTCGGAGTCCGCGATGGCCGACCACTGACCCGGAGCCGTCGCTCCCCGTGGTCCCGGGGGACGAGCTGGTCCCCGTTCCCGACCTCGGCTACACGCGGGGCATCACCGTCGACGCCGCGGCCGAGGCCGTCTGGCCGTGGGTGGCGCAGATCGGCCAGGGCCGGGGCGGGTTCTACAGCTACGACGGGCTGGAGAACCTGTTCGGCTGCGACATCCACAGCGCGACCGCGTGCTGCCCGAGCACCAGCGGGTCGTGGCCGGTGACGTCGTCCGGCCGGCTCCGGGGAGAGCACCGTCGTTCCGGGTGCACGAGGTCCGGCCATCCGCCGCGCTCGTCCTGGTCAGCGCCGGGCCGTCGGGCACCGGCCGGCCGGCTCCCGCGCCCGTCGTCACCTGGCAGTGGGTACTGCGGCCCGTGGACGGCGGCCGGCGCACCCGGCTGCTCGTCCGGCAGCGGTTGAGCCGTCCTCGGGGGCAGCACGTGTTCCGGCGCCTGGTGGAGCCGGTCGGTCTCGGGATGGAGCGGCGGATGGTCCGCGGGATCCGGGAGCGCGCCGAGCGCGGATGACGACCGCAGCGGGCGGTGCGGTCAGACCCACGTCGTGCCACCTCGGCCGTCGGACACGGGATGGCGGGGGCCTGCCGAGGAGGCGGGCGGCTCCTGGTCCGGTCCGGGGCGCGGCGGCTGCCAGCTGTCCGTGACCGCGTCGGACCGCGGCCTCCGGGGTGTTCTCCCGGTGGGCTCCGCCCGGCCGATCCGCAGCAGCATCTGCGGGTGGGCGTCCCACCTCAGTGCCGCCCGGAGCTGCGTCCGGGTGACGGGGACCTCGATGGCCTGGGTGATCGGGCCGGCCACCCAGCCGAGCCGGGTCAGCTCCAGCAGCACCCGCTGCAGCGCCTCGCCGGACCGCAGCCAGGCCTTCGGGTCGTCGTCCCTCGTCGCCAGCAGGACCAGCGTCTGGCCGGGGGCGCCGGAGGCAGCCCGGGGCGGCAGGGCGCCGGTGCCCCCGGTGTCGAAGTCGCGGATAGGCACGGCGTCGGGCGGGGCCCCGCCGGAGCGCGGGACCACCTCGCCGGGCACGCCTTCCCCGGACGACGCCGCCCGCGTCGTCCAGTGCCGCAGCTCGGCCCGGTAGGCCGGGGAGGCGTTCTGCACCGCGTCGGCCTGCCGGGTGAGACGCGCGACCAGCTGCCGCTGCGCCTCGCTCACGACCGGGACCAGGGTGGTGTCCTCCGCCGCGGCCGCGCTCGTGAGGTGCCGGAGGACGTCCTCCGGCACCGGGCCGGGCGCGAAGCGCCGGCGGTTGGTCCGGCGCTCCGCCACAGCGGGCGCGAGGGCCGCCAGCTCCCGGTCGATCCGACCGGTGACGGGACGGAGGACGGCGACCAGGTCCGGGTCGCCGTGGCGCGGGAAGCGATCCACCTCCACCGCCCAGTCCTCGGCGGCCAGCGCCACCCGTGCGGTGAGCAGGGCGGCGCCCACGCTCTGGAACATCGCCCGACCCTGCGGGTCCAGGGCGGTCAGCTGGCGGGTCCGGTCGACCCGGAGGTCCATGCGGTCCGGGTGCATCCCGAGCCGCCACGGCTGGGTGTTGTGCACCGAGGGCGCCCGGACGGCGAGGTCGGCGGCGTGCTCGAGCGCCCGGATGCAGGGATCGGGCGGGGTCGGCGGTGCGCCGGCGGCCGGGGGTGGAGCGGCATGGCTCATGAGGTGCTCCTCGCTCGGGGATCCGCCCGAGCGTCCGCGCCGGGAGCGGTGACGGCGCGGGTCCCCGGTCACGCGCCGTGGAGACCTTCGCCCCTGCATGCGACTCCCCTGACAGGACAGGCTCGGGACGAGACCGGCGGGCACCGCGGCGACCGCCGCGCCGCCACCGGTCGGGAGGAGGCCGTCGTGCCCGACGACCCGACGTACCCGGTGCGCGTGGACGCCAGCCCGGACCCCTCGCCGTCCCGCGGCCTGTGGCTGGTGAAGTGGCTGCTGCTGCTGCCGCACTACGTCGTGCTGACGTTCCTGTGGATCGCCTTCGTGGTGGTGACCGTCGTGGCGTTCGTCGCGATCCTCGTCACCGGCCGCTATCCCCGGGTGCTCTTCGACTTCAGCGTCGGCGTCCTCCGCTGGAGCTGGCGGGTGCACTACTACGGCTACGCGGCGCTCGGCACCGATCGCTACCCGCCCTTCACGCTGGCCGACGTCCCCGACTACCCCGCGCACCTGGACGTCGCCTACCCGGAGCGGCTCTCGCGCGGGCTGGTGCTGGTCAAGTGGTGGCTGCTGGCACTGCCGCACTATCTGGTGGTGGCCGTCTTCGCCGGTGGCGGCGTGTGGCTGACCACCCGGGGCGGCGACGGGGGCGGGTACGACGACGGCTGGGGCGCGGGCGGCCTCATCGGGCTCCTCGTGCTCGTCGCCGGCATCGTGCTGCTGTTCACCGGCCGCTATCCGCGCGGTCTCTACGACTTCGTCCTCGGCATGGACCGCTGGGTGATCCGGGTGGCCGCGTACGCGGGCCTGATGACCGACCGCTACCCGCCGTTCCGCATGGACATGGGCGGCCGTGACCCGGGTTCCCGCCCGGCGCCGCCGGTTCCCCCGGCCCCGGTCGGGGGAGCGACGGCCGCGGGGACGGGGACGGCGGCCGGCGGGTGGACCGGGGGCCGGACCGTGGCCGTGGTGATGGGTTCGGTCCTCCTGTTCCTGTCCACGGGCCTGCTGGCCGGCGGCGGCGCGCTCCTGTGGGCCGACCGGACCCAGCGCGACGACGGCTACGTGATGAGCGGATGGGCCGACCTGAGCTCGCCGCGGCACGCGGTCGCCGGCGAGGGCGTGGAGCTCGAGACGGGCGGGTCGGACTGGGTGATCGACGACTTCCTCGGCACCGCGCGCCTGGAGGTGCGGTCCGACGACGGGCGCGACCTGTTCGTCGGGGTCGCGCGCACCAGGGACGCCGACGAGTACCTGGATGGCGTGGGTCACGGACGCCTCGCCGAGCTCGGGCCGGGCTGGGACGGCCGGCGGACGGGGCCGGCCACGATGGACGACGTCGCCGGCGGGCCACCGGCGGTGCCGCCCGGCGAGAGCGACATCTGGGTGGCGCAGTCCACCGGCCCGGGGACGCAGGTGCTCGACTGGCGGCCGGCCGACGGCACCTGGACGGTCGTGGTGATGCGGGCCGACGGCGCGCGCGGCATCGACGCGGAGGCACGCGTCGGGGCCACCGCGCCGGGGCTGCCCTGGCTGGCCGGGGGGCTGCTGGGCACCGGCGCGCTCCTGGCCCTGGCCGGCGGTCTGCTCGTGGTCCTGGCGGTCCACCGGGCGCGGCAGGGCCCGCCGGCCGGGGGCATCCCGGCGCAGCGGACCCCGCCACCCTCGCCGGCCGGGGCCTACGACGCCCCGGTGGCCGGATCGCGCCCCGGCGACCCGACCTGACCGCGGGAGGCCGACCAGCGCCGTCGCCGCCCGCCGGGACCAACGTCCCGGCGGGCGGGGGCCGTCCGCCCGCCTCCGCCGGGCGCCGCCGAGATCGTGGTGCGCGGCCGCACCGACCAGCGACGCGAGGAGACCACCGTGCAGAAGGCCAGCGAGACCGACCCTCGCGTTGACGCCGGACCCGCGCTGGAGCGGCGCGTCGTCGTGGGCGTGGACGGGTCGCACGGGGGGCGGCTCGCGCTCGCCTGGGCGCTGTCGGCAGCCGCGGCCCGGGGCGCGGACCTGGAGGTGGTGAGCGCCTTCCCCGTGGGCGTCTTCTGGCTCGACCCCTATCTAGTCGACGACCGGCGGATCGAGGACGTCCGCCGGGACACCGAGGCCCGCGTGCGGGCCCTCGTGGCGGAGGTCCGGGACGACCCCGCGGTGTCGGCCGTCCCAGGCACCGCCGAGGTCCGGGTGTGGGTCGTGGCCTCGCCGGGACCTGCGGCGCCGGCGTTGGTCCACCGCGCCGACGGAGCAGAGCTCCTGGTGGTCGGCAGCCGCGGGCGGGGAGGTCTCCGCAGCACGCTCCTGGGGTCGGTGGCGCTGCACTGCGCCGTGCACGCCGGCTGCCCGGTCGCCGTCGTGCACCCCGCCTCCGGCAGCGCCCCCGCGGGCGCGGCCGCCCGCCGGGTGGTCGTGGGACTGGACGACTCGCTGCACGCCCGGGAGGCCCTCCTCGCCGCCGTCGACGAGGCCGCACGCCGGGGCGCCCGCGTGGAGGCCGTCCTGGCCTACGAGACGCCCAACTACTGGAGCGACATGTATGCGGTGATGACGTCACCGCCCGGGCGGACCCGTGACCAGGCGCTCGAACGCGCCGAGACCGTCGTCGCCGAGGTCCTGGGCGGGGACGCCGGGACGGTGGACGTGGTGGTTGCGGACGGCCCGCCCGGGGAGGTCCTGGTGGGGTCGGCGGCCGGAGCGGAGCTGCTGGTCGTCGGCAGCCGGAGCCGGAGCATCCTGCAGGGCGTGGTGCTCGGGTCGGTGGCGCTGCACTGTGTGGTCCACGCACCCTGCCCGGTGCTCGTGGTGCGGCCCGCGCCGGAGCCGGACCAGGTCCGTCCCGAAGCGGCGGCCGATCCCGCCGCCCACGGCTGACGCGGGGAGGGCGGGTGCGCGCCTGGGTGGTCGGCACACCGGGGCCGGTCGACAGCGGCCCGCTGCGCCCCGTCGAGCGCCCGGTGCCGGCACCCGGCCCGGGCCAGGTCCGCGTGCGGGTCAGCTGCTGCGGCGTCTGCCGCACCGACCTGCACCTGGCCGAGGGCGATCTCGTGCCGCGGCGGGCACAGGTCACCCCCGGTCACGAGGTCGTCGGCTCCGTCGACGCCGTCGGTCCGGGCGCGCACCGCTTCGCCCCGGGGGAGCGGGTCGGCGTGGCCTGGCTCGGGCGCACCGACGGCAGCTGCCGGTTCTGCCGGCGCGGGGACGAGAACCTGTGCACCGACCCGGTCTTCACCGGCTGGGACGTCGACGGCGGGTACGCCGACGCGTGCCTGGTCGACGAGCGCTTCGCCTACCGGCTGCCGGAGGGCCTGACCGACGAACAGGCGGCGCCGCTGCTCTGCGCGGGCATCATCGGCTACCGGGCGCTGCGGTGCGCCGACGTCCCGCCGGGCGGCCGGCTCGGCATCTACGGCTTCGGTGGCAGCGCGCACCTGACCGCGCAGCTGGCGCTGGCACAGGGCCTGGAGGTGCACGTCCTCACCCGGGGTGAGCACAACCGCGAGCTGGCTCGGTCGCTCGGCGTCGACTCGGTGACCGGCGCGGCCGGAGACTCCCCGGTGCCGCTGGACGGCGCGATCCTCTTCGCCCCTGCCGGCGAGCTCGTCCCGGTGGCTCTCCGCTCCCTCGACCGCGGGGGCACCCTGGCGGTGGCCGGGATCTGGCTGTCCGACGTCCCGCGGCTGGACTACGCCGCCGAGCTGTTCCAGGAACGCCGGCTGCGCAGCGTCACGGCGAACACCCGACACGACGGCGAGCAGTTCCTCCGCCTGGCCGCCAGGCTGGGGGTCCGCGCCACCACGGTCGCCTATCCGATGGACGCGGCGCCGGACGCGCTGGCCGACCTGGCGCACGGCCGCTTCGGCGGGGCCGCGGTCCTCCTCAACTGACGGCCGCCCGCCGCCCGCGGAGGACGGCGGCCAGTCCCTTGTGCAGCCCGTCCGCGGCCAGGACGGCGGGGATCGCGGCCGCGGCGACGAGCAGGCCGAGCAGTGGCGGCGGGCTCATCCCGAGCAGATCGGCGACCGGCGGCGCGAGCAGCATCGCCGCCAGGACCAGCACCTCGATCGCCACGGCCCCCAGCAGCAGCCGGTTGCTACGCCAGTCCAGCCGCCAGGCCGGGCGGGTGCCGCTCCGGCAGGCGAACGCGTTGGCCAGCTGCCCGAGAACGACGGCGGTGAACGCGGCGCCGGAGGCCGTGGCCAGGAGGGCGGCGTCCGCGGCCGCCCCGTAGGTCCACCCGCCGCTCACCAGGACGACGAGGAACGCGGTCATCGCCACGGTGGCCTCCGCCGGTCCGAGCACGCCGAGCGCCCGGCGCAGGAGCCGCCCGTCGAGGAGCCGGCGGCGCGGCGGCGGCCCGTCCAGGACGTGCGGCGAGGCCGGCTCCGCACCCAGGGCGAGCGCGGGGAGGAGATCGGTCGCGATGTCGATGGCGAGCACCTGGAGCACCCCGAGGGCGAGCGGGATGCCGCCGCCGGTGAGCGAGAAGACCAGGAACGGCGCGAGCTCGGCCACGTTGTCGGTGAGGTGGTAGGTCAGGAACCGGCGGATGTTGGCGAAGGTCGCCCGGCCCTGGCGGACGGCGATCACGATGGTCGCGAAGTGGTCGTCGAGGAGGACGAGATCGGCGGCCTGCCGTGCGACGTCCGTGCCGCCGGCGCCCATCGCCACGCCGATGTCGGCCGCCCGCAGCGCGGGGCCGTCGTTCACGCCGTCGCCGGTCATCCCCACCACGTGGCCACGGGCCTGCAGCGCCTGGGCGATGCGCAGCTTGTCCTCCGGGGCGACGCGGCAGACGACGACGCCGTCCCGGTCCAGCAGGGTACCGAGCTCGTCGGGGGACTCGGGGAGGTCGGCGCCCTCGACGACCACGGCGTCCTCCCGCCAGAGACCGACCTCCTCGGCGATGGCCCGGCCGGTGGCGCCGGAGTCGCCGGTGATCATCGCGACGGAGATGCCGGCCCTGCGGCAGTCGGCGAGCGCCTCGCGAACACCGGGCCTCGGTGGGTCCTCGAGCCCGACGATGCCCAGCAGTTCCAGTTCCTGCTCCGCCTCGTCGGCATCCGCGTCGTCGGGGAGCGGGCCCGGCCGGCGGGCGACGGCCAGGACGCGGAGCCCCCGGGCGGCCATCCCGGCGGCGACCCCGCCGGCATCGGCGGGGCCGGTGCAGCGGGCCAGGACGCTGTCGGGGGCGCCCTTGACGCTGAGGACCCCGTCGACCCAGACCGACATGCGGCGGCGGCGCGGGTCGAAGGCGAACCGCCGGACCCCGGCGGGTGCGCCGGTGGCCGTACCGGGGACGCCCAGCCGCTGGGCGAACGCATCCAGCGCTGCCTCCATGGGGTCGCCGACCGCCTGCCAGGCCGCACCGGTGCGTTCGATCCGGCCGGTGGAGCACACCGCCGCGGCGCGCGCCACCTCGCGGGCCGCGTCCACCGCCCGGGGACTCCCGTCGAGTTGCGCGGTGGGCTCGTAGCCGATGCCGTGGACGGCGACGGTTCCCGCCGGTGCCCACACCTCGACGACGGCCATGCGGTTCTGGGTGAGCGTCCCGGTCTTGTCGGTGCAGATGAACGTCGTCGACCCGAGCGTCTCCACCGACTCCAGTCGCCGCACCAGTGCCTTGTCGCGGGCCAGCAGCTGGGCGCCGCGGGCCAGCGACAGCGTGACCGTGGGCAGCAGCCCCTCCGGAACCAGGGCCACCGTCACACCCACGGCGAAGAGGAAGCCGTCACCGGCCGGCAGCCCGAGCAGGAAGCCGGCCGCGAAGCAGGCCAGGCCGAGCCCGATCGCGAGTGCGGTCACCGTGCGCACGACCCGGTGCAGCTCGCGGGAGAGCGGCGTCCTCGCGCGTTCGACCGTCCGGGTCATGAGGGCGATGGAGGCCAGCCGGGTGTCGCGGCCGACGGCCGTGACCGTGGCGGCGCCCTCTCCCTCGACGACGAAGCAGCCGGCGAAGGCCGGCTCGCCCCGCTCCTTGGCCACCGGCTCGCTCTCGCCGGTCAGGGTCGACTCGTCCACCCGCAGGCCGTGCACGTCCACGACCTGCACGTCGGCCGCCAGCCGGTCACCGGCCTCGAGGAGGACCAGGTCGCCCACCACCAGGTCGACGGCGTCGATCTGCTGCCGGAGCCCGTCCCGCACGACGGTGACCCGGTGGGGGACCAGGCTGCGCAGCGCGTCCGCGGCCCGGTCGGCGCGGTACTCCTGGACGAAGGCGAAGACGCCGTTCAGCACGACGACGACGACGATGGCGATGCCGAGCTGGGGCAGGCCGCCGACGACGGCGAGCCCGGCGGCCGCCCAGAGCAGCAGGGCGAAGAAGTGCACCAGTTGGGCGACGAGCAGCCGCACCGGCGACGGCGCGGGCGGCTCCGGCAGCCGGTTCCCGCCGGGTGGGCGGCGGGCGGCGGCCTCGGCCGAGCCGAGGCCGCGCTCCGTCGTCGCGGTCACGGCGGTCCGGGCGGTTGCGCCCCCCGCATCAGGATCTCCTCGCGCACGAGCCGGCTGAGTGGTCCGTAGGCCCACCACCAGTGCAGCTGCAGCGCCAGGCCCCAGGCCGCCAGGGAGAGCAGCGGCCACGGGAACCAGGTTCCGGAGGCGAGCCCGGCGACCAGCCACACCACGACCAGGACCGCGTTGACCACGGCGTACACCAGCAGGTGCACGGTGACGTGCCGACGACGGGCCAGGACGGTCTGCACCGCGGCGGTCAGGTGCGGCGGTCGGTGCGCCGCCGTCGGCGGTCGGGTGCCGGAGGCGTCGGGGGTGGGCATCCGGGCAACTCCAGGTCCGCTGACGGGGTGCGGTCACCAGGGACCGGTCGCCGTCCAGCGTGGCCGCCCGGTCCGGGTGCAGCGGGGTGCGGGAGGTCCCTACCTGCGCATCGGGTGGTCCCTGGCCGGGACGACCTTCGGCCCTGCCCCGCACCTCCGGTACGTGGCCACGGTGGTCCCAGCGGACAGGGGCCGGCGCGGACGAGGGGAGACCCACATGAGGACAGCGCGGAGGGACCGGCCGGTACGGATCCGGGCGGCCACGGCCGGAGGGCTGGCCGTGGGGTCGACGGCGGTGGGTGCGCTGGCCGTCGGGTCGCTGGTGATCGGCTCCCTGGCGGTCGGGATGCTGGCGGTCGGGCGGCTCGTGATCGGCCGAGCGGAGATCAAGCACCTGCGCATCGCTCACCTCGAGGTCGACGAGCTCACGGTGACCCGCTGGCAGGGGCCGTCGCCCGCGGGCGCGGCACCGGATTCCCCCTGACGGCACGGTCCCGCCCATCGAGCGGGCGACGTCCGCGGACCTGGTCATGCGGGCGATGGACGCCCGGAGCCCGGTACCGCAGAACGTCGGTGCCCTCCTGGTGATCGGTGGTGCGGCGACCGATCTGCCGGAGCTCGAGCGGGTGCTCGTGGCGCGTGCCGCGGCCGTCCCCCGGCTGCGGCAGCGGCTCGTGCCGCTGCCGCCCGGCTGCGGCAGGCCCCTCTGGCTGGAGTCGGCGGACTTCGACGCCGCCGCGCACGTCCGGCACGTCCGGTGCCCGGAGCCAGGGGACGAACGGGCGCTGCTCGACCTGGTCGCCTCCGTCGTCGCCGAACGCCTGCCCACCCGGCGCCCGCTGTGGTCCGCCGTGTTCGTGTCCGGTCTCCCGGCCGGCCGCATCGGCCTGGTGCTGGTGGTCCACCACGTCCTCGCCGACGGTCTGGGCGGTCTGGCCGTGCTGGTCCGCCTCCTCGATCGCGGCCCGGGCGTCGTGGAGCCCATCGCGTCCCGGCGGGCGGCGGGCGCCCGGCCGTCCTGGCGCCGGCTGGCCGCGGACGCCCTGCGAACCGAGCTGGCCGCGCTCCGCCGGTTGCCTGCCGCCTGGCGGGACCTGCGCCGTGCCACCCGAGCCGGGGGCGGGCTGCGGTCGGCACCCGCGGCTCCGTGCTCGCTGCTGGCGCGCACGGGTGGCCGGCCCGTCCTCGCCGTCGTCCGGGCGGACCTGGCCGGGTTGCGGACGGTCGCGCACCGGCACGGGGGCACGGGCAACGACGCGGTCCTCGGTGCGGTCGGTGGTGCCCTGCACACGGTGCTGGCGCGGCGGGGCGAAGCGGTCCGCACTTTCCGCGTGGCGGTCATGGTGTCGGCCCGGCGGGCGGCCGATCCCACGGAGCTCGGCAACCGGGTCACCCCGCTGCTGGTGGACGTGCCGGGTGACGGCTCGCCGGAGGACCGGCTGCGCCGGATCGCCGGCACGGTGGGCCGCGCACGCGAGCAGGCCACGGGGCCCGCAGTGGTGAGCGTCCTGGGACCGGTGTTCCGGTGGGCGGCGCGCCTGGGCCTCTACCGGATGTACATGACCCGGCAGCGCCGGCTGCACACGCTGGTCTCGACCGTGCGTGGACCGGTCGAGCCGGCCACCCTGGGCGGGCTGCCGGTGTCGGCGATCGTGCCGGTCGCCCTGGGGGAGCCCGGCAACGTCACGGTGAGCTTCGTGGTGCTCTCCTACGCCGGCACCCTCACGGTGACGGTGACGGTGACGGCCGACGCGTCCGTGGACGACCTGCCGGTGCTGGCCGCCAGCCTGCAGGCCGAACTCGACGCCCTGGTCAGCGCGGGAACAGCTCGTCGAGGGTGACGAAGCCGTAGCCCGCGGCCCGCATCCGCTCGATCGTCCCGGGGAGCGCGTCGGCATCCAGCGTCGAGCCGTCGTCCGGGTTCGACCCGATGTGCATCAGCACGATGGCACCGGGACCCAGGGCTGCCATGGCGCGGTCGGTCACCTGCTGGGCGGTCTGGCCGGCACCGGTGCCCTTCCAGCCGAGCGTGTCGACCGTCCACCGCACAGCGACGTAGCCGAGGCCGTTCACCACCCCGATGGTGCGGGCGTCGCGGTCGCCGAACGGGAAGCGGAACAGCGACCGTGGGTCGGAACCGGCCGCCCGGATCTGCTCTTCCGCGCCCAGCACCTCGCTGGCGATCGCCTCGTCGGAGAGCTCCGTGAAGTTCGGATGGGTCGCGGAGTGGTTCCCGATGCGATGACCGGCAGCTCGGATCTCGGCGGCCCGGACGGGATTCGTCCGTGCCCACGCCCCGGTGAGGAAGAAGGTGGCCGGCACGTCCTCGGCGGCCAGGGTCGACAGGATGCTGGGCAGGCCGGCCGAGTTGGCTCCGGCGTCGAACGTGAGTGCGACCACCCGTCGGGTCGTGGGGATCACCTCGACGTCCCGGCCGCGCAGCCCGTCGGGGACGGCGGACGGCGTGGTGGATCCGGGGGTCGGGCCGCTCGAGGGAGCCGGCGCGGAGGACGTCGGCGAGGCGGACGTCGGTGCGGAGGACGTCGGCGAGGCGGACGTGGGCGAGGCGGACGTCGGTGTTCCCGCGGCCCGGCCGTCCTCCCGCCCCCCACCGCAGCCCACCAGTGTCAGGACCAGGACGGCCGCCACCGCCGCCGCCGGACCCACGCGTCGCGCCACGCCCGCCATGCCGACTCCTCACGTCGTGCACAGCACAGCGCCGGACCGGCCAGGGGGCCACCGCCGCAGGACATCGGCCCGTCGGGACCAAGGGCATCGCCGGCAGGGCGGTCAGCCTCCCGGGAGGGCCCGCCCGCCGCGGAGCGCGACGGGCGCGCGCAGCGGAGGCCCGGCGGTGGAGGGCACGCCCACCAGCAGGTTGAGGAGAGCTCCTGCCGCCGCTCCGGCGGCCGCGCCGCCGAGGACGTCGAGCGGGGCGTGGCCACCGAGGTACGCGCGGGCCACCGAGTTGAGCAGGGCCAGCGCCACCACCACCAGGAGCCAGCGGCGGCGCAGGTACGGGGCGAGCAGGACGACGATCCCGAACGCGACGACGGCGTGGCCCGACGGGAAGGACAGGCCGGCCGACGGGACGTCGCGGAGGACGGCTCCCGGGATCGTGGTGCCGGGGCGTTCGCGCTGCACCAGGACCTTCAGGAGCTCCCGTTCCACGACCAGCTTGAGCGGGACCAGCAGGGCGAGCGCCAGCGCCAGCCGCCACCGCCGCAGGAGCAGCGCAACGGCGGCCACGAGCAGCGGCATCCCGAGCACACCGAGGATCTGGAAGCTCCACAGCGGCCACTGCAGGGTGTCCGGCCAGCCGTTCACGGCGGTGAACACCCGTCGCTCGAGAGCGCCGACCGTTCCCGGGGCCACCGCCCAGGCGCAGAGCCCGGTGGCCGCGGCCGCCACTGCCGCCGTGCGCACGTCGGCCCACCGCCGCCGGTAGCCCCTGCTCACGCCGCGGCTCCGACCGGGACGACGGGTTCCCCAACCCGCCCCACACCACGCCGCCAGAGCAGCCAGGCCGCGAGCCCGAGCGGGATGGGGAGGAACCAGGTGAGGAGCCGGAACAGCAGGACCGCACCGGCCGCCGCCCCGGGACCGACGCCCACGGCCGTGAGCCCCGCGACGTAGCTCAGCTCGGCGACACCGAGGGCCCCCGGCGTGATCGGCACCATCGTCACGAGGCGGGTGACGGAGAAGACCGCCAGGACGACGATCCAGTGCAGCTCCGCGCCCTGCCCGTCCACCGTGCGCAGGCAGGTCAGCAGCAGCAGGAACAGCACCACGTGGCTGACGACGGCAGCGGCGCTCATCAGCAGCCAGCGGTTCCTCAGCAGCTGCACCGAGTCGGTGCGGAAGCGTTCGGTGCGTTCGACCCAGTCCGACGGTCCGGACCGGTTGCGCCGGCGGGCGACCGTCGTGGCCACTCGCTGGGCCGCGGCGGCGAGGACGGCACCGGCCCGGCGGTGGGTCAGCCCGGCCACCAGCGCGGCCACCGCGATCAGCAGGAGGACGCTGCCGAGGACGGCCGCCACGGTCAGCCCGGGGTGCGGGTCGCGCACGAGGACGAGGCCGCCGAGGGCGAGCGCCGGCATCGCCAGTTTGACCAGGTTGTTCCATACCCCGGTGAGGGCCACCGCGCGGGCGATGACGGCGGGGGAGAAGCCGAAGGAGTGGTGCATCGCCGCGGTCGTCCCGACACCGAAGGCGAAGCCCACCGGCACGGTGTTGGAGATGGCCGTCGAGGCCTGGTCGGCCAGGAGCGCCCGCCACCAGGTGAGTCCCGGCACGGCCGCCACCCAGAGCGGCGCGTAGGACACCAGGTTCAGCGCCCCGACGGCGACCACCAGCGCCGTCTCCGCCCAGGTGAGCGCGCGCACCAGCTCCCAGGCGCGGCCGTAGTCGGCGATCTGCGGCAGGACCCCGGCGAAGATGGCCACGACCACCCCGACGGTGAGCACCAGCCGCCCCAGTCGGCCGGAAACGTTCCGGCGCAGGGCGCCGTCCGGGGCGAGCGGACGGGTCACGTCAGGTGACGGTGCTCGAACCGGACGGAGAGGAGCGAACCCAGACCGGCCGGGATCCAGAAGGTCAGCAACCGGAAGGCGAGCACCCCTGCACAGGCGCTGGCCAGCGGCGCCCCCAGCGAGAGGAGGGCCAGCAGGAGGGAGACGTCGGCGGCACCGGGCATGCCGGTGACCGGGAACACCGACCACAGCAGGTGCAGCGCGCCGTAGACGGTGGTGGTCGCCAGCAGCGCCACGTCACCGCCCACGGCGTGCACCGTCGCGGCGAGGACTGCGGCTTCCAGGGCCACGCCCGCCGTCGCCCATCCCAGCTGCGGCCACCAGTTCCAGGCCGGAGCCGGACGACCGGGCCGCCACGCGAGGGCGTCGCGCAGCGTCCGGGTCACCTGCCGCGGTGGCTCCGCGCCCCCCTGCGGGGCGGTCGCGGCACCGTGCCGACCGGCCAGCTCCTGGCCGGTGAGGACGAGCGCCCACGCAGCCAGCCCGAGCAGGACGGCCGGGACGAGCGCCTCCGGACTGCGCCAGCCGGTGAGCCGTCCCTCGACGACGGCGAGGACCAAGGTGACCAGGGCGACGACGAGGGCGGCAGCGATCGCCCCGGCGACGAACCGGTCCGTGGCCCGGCGGGCTTCCTCGGGGACCACGCCGGCGCGCTCCAGGAACCGGGCCGCCGAGCGCCGCCATCCGATTCGCCCGTGCAGCAGCGAGGCCCCGTCCGCGGCCATCGTCGCGCCGACGGTGCGGCCCAGCGCCAGCCGGCGGTCGACGGTGAGCAGTGCAGCGGCCGCCATCGCGACACGGGCCAGCACCGCCAGGGCGAGCGCGCCGCCCAGCCAGCGCCAGCCGCCCTCCTCGACGGACCCGAGCACCGCGGACGCCCCGGCCAGGAGGGGCATCCCGACGAGGACGAGGACGACACCGGTCCCGACCGCCGTCCGGGCCACGGCGCCGGGCGGCCCGAACTCCGGGCGGTCCGGGTCCGGAAGCTGCAGCCGTCGCCGGACCTCGCGGCGCAGCGCCCGGAGCCGGCCGGGCCGGGTGCGCATCCCGTCCCGGGTGACCGAGGAGAGAGTCAGCGGCGCGAGCCCCGGCAGCGCGGCCGCGACCGCGCCCGCCCCCAGACCGTCGATGGCGGACCCGACGACCAGCTCCGGCTCGACGTGCAGCGCCAGGGAGGCCATGAGCTCGGCCGCGTCGCCGTCCAGCGACTGCTCGTCGGCGCCCGTCTGCGCGTTGCCGAAGTCGACGATCCAGGGGGCGCCGCTGCCGTCGACGAGCACGCTGGAGGCCACCAGGTCGTGGTGGGCGATGCGGGCGGCCCGGAGGCGGGCGACCTGCTGCCACACCGCCCCGAGCAGGTCCGGCGTGATCTCCGCGGGCAGGAGGTCGTCCAGCGGCCGCCCGGGGACGTGCTCCTGGACCACGACGCCGCCCCGGTCGGTGCCCCGGGCCAGCACCACGGCCGGAACCCGAACCCCGCGCTCCCGCGCGGTCATGGCCGCCACCGCCTCGTGCTCCGCCTGCTGGCCCAGCGGCGCGACGGCGTCCGCGTCCTTGATGTCGCGCACGGCGATCACCCGCCAGAGCCGGTAGAGCCAGTCCCGCTCGAACCGGTCGGGGTCGAGCGCCTTGACGTAGAGCCGCCGCCCGTCGTCGTCCACCGCGACGAACGGGTGCGAGCTGCGGGCGACCACGTCGGCGGGGCGGAGGTCACGCACGGGGAGGCCGAAGCGCTGCAGCATCCCCGCGATCCGGGCCGGCTCCGGCTCCCAGCGCGGCACTCCGAACAGGTAGTGCACGAGGGAGCCGATCGCCCAGCCCACCGCCGCTCCGCCGAGGATGTCCAGCGGGAGGTGCGCGCCGACGTAGACCCGGGCGATCGCCACCGTCCAGGCCAGCGCCCACGCCATCCGCCGCCCGCGACGGGAGAGGTAGGGCACCGCGGCCGTCGCCAGGGCCGCCGCCACGGCGGCGTGACCGGAGATGAAGCCGATCCCGCTGACGTTGCCGTCGAGCAGGTTCGCCTCGACCAGCCCCACCGGCCGTTCGCGCCCGACGACGCTCTTGACCAGGTCGGCGGCGAGGTAGGCGAGCAGCCCCGCCACCAGCATGTCGCGGGCCATGCGGAAGCGCCGGGTCAGCGCGGCGACGCCGGCGACGACCGGCACGGCGACGACGTTGCCGAGCTGCATGACGGCCCAGACGATCGGGAAGACGATCTCGGGCAGGTCGTTGACGATCCGGAACAGGTCCCGCTCGAGCACCGGCAGTTCGCCGCGCTGCGCGATGAGGAACCCGACGCCGAAGATCGCCAGCCCCAGCGCGACCCGGACCAGGTCGACGGGATGCCGCTGCACCCTCGGCACGCGGTGCCGGCGCTCGGCACCGGGCTGCGCGGTCGCCGGAGGAGTCACCTCTTCGATCGTCACCGTGCCAGTCCACTTCCTGCCGGGGCGACCAGGGAGGGTCTTCCGACCCGGGCGGGAAGGCACCCGGTCCCGGCGCACCACGGAGGCTACTGACCGGCTCACCAGGGCGCACCCCTCGTGCGCGCACCGCGGGAACCGTCGGGCGGCGGACCGGGCACAAGGTCATCCCGTCCTCGAGACCTTGGCCCGCGGCGGGCACGGGCGACCGTCGACATCGTCGGTCCCAGTCCCCGGTGTCGCCGGGCCGGCCAGCGAGGAGCAGCCATGCACGAGGAGTTTCCGTCCGGGCGCACGGCCGAGGACCGGCGGCTCGCCGATGGCGGCGGGCGGCACGTCGTGGTCGGGGTCGACGGCTCGCCGGGCAGCCGGGAGGCACTCGCGTACGGGTTGACGGCCGCGGCCCGGCGAGGGGTGGACGTGGAGGTGGTCGCGACGTACCCGCTGCCGCTCCCGTGGGCCGGCGGGACGCCCGCGGTGGTGCCTGACCCGGCAGCCCTCCGGCAGGGTCTCGAGGCCGCCGTCCGGGAGATCGTCGCCGACGTCCAGCGGGGCCCGTCGGGGGTCCCGGCCGCCGACGGCGGTGCGCCGCGGATCCTGGTCTCCGTCTCCGAGGGCCCGGCCGCGCCGGTGCTCGTCGAGCGCTCGCGGCACGCGGACCTGCTCGTGGTGGGCAGCCGCGGGCGGGGGGCGGTGCGGAGCGCGGTGCTCGGCTCGGTGGCGCTGCAGTGCGTGGCCGGGGCCGCGTGCCCGGTGCTCGTCGTGCCGTCGCCTGCGGCGGAACGGCCCGCCGGGCCACCGCTCGTGGTGGTCGGCATCGACGGCTCCGCCCACGCCCGGGCCGCCCTCCGGGTCGCGATCACCGAAGCGCGACGGCTGGGCGCCGCCGTGGAGGCCGTCGCCGCCTACGACCCCGGTGGCAGGTGGACCGAGCTCGACGAGAGCGTGGCCCCGAGCTTCGAGGGCATCCGGGCCGACGTGGAGCACGGCGCCGCCGCGATGGTCGACGAGGCGCTCGCCGACGATCGAGCCGCCGGCGGCGGGTCGGCCCCCGACGTGCGGGTGGCCGTCGTCGAGGGGATCCCGGCGGAGGTGCTGGTCAGCTGGTCCCACGGCGCGGAGCTGCTCGTGGTGGGCAGCCGTGGTCGCGGGGGGATCCGCGGGCTGCTGCTGGGGTCGGTGGCCCTGCGCTGCCTGGTCTCCTCGGCCTGCCCCGTCCTCGTCGTGCCGCCCGGGGCCGACCGGCCGGCGGAGGCTCCCGGGCACGTGCGGCCTGCAGTCGCCGCGTCCTGACGGCCGCCGGCGCGGCCGGCAGACCGCTGGCAGGACCTCCGTCCCGGCGGGCAAGGCCGCTCGTCCCGGGACCCGGCCCTGCCCGCTGGCAGGACCTCCGTCCCGGCGGGCAGGGCCGCTCGTCCCGGGACCCGACCCCGCCCGTGAGGCAGGATCGCGGGGGTCCGGTGCTCACCGGGAGACCGGTACCGGGAGGACGACGTGGACACCCCGCCCCGCGGCACGTTCGTGCGCGCTTCGGACGTCCGGCGCCCGCCGTGGTCGGCCGCCGTGGCGCGGCGCCGTCCGTCCGGCCAGGAGCCGGTCCCGACCGGGCGTGACCGGCGCCTGCTGGCGGTGTGGTCGGCCGTCCTCGTCGCGTCGATCGTCGCCCTCGTGCTGCTCCGGGTGGTCACCGAGCAGACGAGCGCCGTGCAGACCGTCGACCGCGCCGTCGGTGACCTGCTGCGTGGTGGGGACCTGCCGACGCTGGCCAGGGAACTCGACGGGATCGCGGACATGGCGGAGTACCGCGTCATCTGGGTGCCGGCCGCCGTCGTGCTGGCGTGGTTCGCCCGGTGGCGGCACCTGGTCGTGTACCTCGGCACGGTGTCGGTCGTCGCGGCGGCGGCGCAGGTGATCGCGGGCGACGGTGCGTTCGTCCGGGCGGTACGGCGCGGGGTGACCGGCTCCGACGACGCCGTCGTCGTTCCGGCCTGGCCGGTGATCGTCGTGTCGGCGCTGGTCGCCGCGACGGTCCTGGTGCTCGCTCCGCCCGGCCGCTGGCGCCGGGTCGCGGGTGCGGCGGGGGTGCTGGCCGTCGTCGCCGTCGCCGCCGACCGGGTGGCGATGAGCCTGGACAGCGCCACCGCGACGGTGGTCAGCGCCGGACTGGGGTGCAGTACCGCGGCGCTCGCCTTCGCCCTCTTCGCGCCGGAACGCGAGTTCCCCGTCGTCTACCACCGCCAGGTGCGGGCCCACCTGCGCCTCGACGCCGCACGCAAGGGCCGGATCGTCGCCGCGGTGCGCGACCAGCTCGGCATCCCGCTCCGCGACATCGACCCGTACCGGCTCGACGGGTCCGCCGGGTCCACCCCGTGCCGGCTGGTCGTCGCCGACGGCGCTCCCGGTGTGCTGTTCGGCAAGCTGTACGCGACCACGCACCTGCGGTCGGACCGGTGGTACAAGTACGTGCGCGTGCTCCGGTACGGCCGGCTGGAGGACGAGGCCCCGTTCTCCTCCGTCCGCCGCCTGGTCGAGCACGAGGACTACATGCTCCGGCTGCTGCGCGACGGCGGTGTGCAGGTACCCGAGCCCGGGGGAGTGGTCGAGGTGGTCGCCGGCCGGGAGTACCTGCTGGTGACCGAGCTGGTCCCGGACTCGGTGGAGATCCTCGAGTCCGGGGTGTCCGACGCCGTGATCGACGACGCCCTGCTGCAGATCCACCGGCTGTGGCAGGCCGGCGCCGCGCACCGCGACATCAAGCCCTCGAACGTCCTGGTCCAGGGGAGCCGGGTGGTCCTGATCGACGTCTCCTTCGGCGAGCTGCGCCCGTCGCGGTGGCGGCAGGCCGTCGACCTGGCCAACATGATGCTGATCCTGGCGCTGGTGGCCGGGCCCGAGCGCGTGCTGGCCCGGGCGGGTCGGCTCTTCGCGGCGGAGGACCTGGCCGAGGCCTTCGCGGCGACTAGTTCGCTGACGGTGCCCCGCCAGCTGCGCCGCCTGCTCGACGCCCACCACCGTGACCTGCCGGCCGAGTTCCGCCGCTCGCTGCCGGCGCACCCGCGGATCAGCATGCAGAGCTGGAGCCTGCTCCGCGTGCTGCTGGCCGTGGGCGCCGTCGTGGGCATCGTGCTGGCGCTGCTCGTCGTGGGGCTGAACCTGCGGGCCGGTGGCCTCCTGTGACCACCACCGAGGACGCCGCCGGCGGGCGGCCCGGCCCGGCCTCACGGGCGATGTTGCCGCAGCGGCCCGTGACGGCGCCGGAGGGCCTGACCGCCGCGGCCGTGCGGGAGCGGATCGCGGCGGGGCGGACCAACGTCACCTCGGTCCGCACGAGCCGGACCCTGGCGGAGATCGTGCGGGCCAACGTCTTCACCTTCTTCAACGGGCTGCTCGCGGCGCTGTGGGTGGTCGCCGCGCTCACCGGCCGCTGGCAGAACGCCACCTTCGGGGGCGTGGTGGTCGCCAACGCCGCGATCGGGATCGTCCAGGAGCTGCGGGCCAAGCGGACCCTCGACCGGCTCGCCGTGCTCAACGCCCCCCGGGCCCGGGTCGTCCGGGACGGGATCGAGCGCGAGTTCCCCGTGGCTGAGGTGGTGCTCGACGACCTGCTCGTCCTGGCCGCCGGGGACCAGGTGCCGGCCGACGGCGTGGTGCTGGACTCGGCCGGTCTGGCGGTGGACGAATCACTGCTCACGGGTGAGGCCGACGCCGTCGCCAAGGACGCCGGGGACGACGTGTGGTCCGGCTCGATCGTGGTGGCCGGCCAGGCAACGGTCCAGGCGGTCGCGGTCGGGGACTCCGCCTACGCGACCCGGCTGTCGACGGAGGCCCGCCGGTTCACCATCACCTTCTCCGAGCTCGTGTCGAGCACGAACCGGCTGCTGCGCGCGATCGCGGTCGTGCTGGTGGTCGTCGGGCCGCTGGTGCTGTGGAGCCAGTTCCGCACGACCGAGAACGAGGGGTGGCGGGAGGCGGTGACCGGCACGGTCGCCGCGCTCGTCGGCATGATCCCGGAGGGGCTCGTCCTCCTCACGACGCTGGCCTTCATGGTCGCGACGCTCAGCCTGGCCCGCCGCCAGGTGCTCGTCCAGGAGCTCCCGGCGGTCGAGGGCCTGGCCCGGGTGGACGTCGTCTGCCTGGACAAGACCGGCACGCTCACCTACGGCGACGTCCGGTTCGACCGGCTGGAGCGGCTCGACGGGAGTGCCGTCCCGGAGGGCCAGGTCCGCGGGGCCCTCGGCCTGCTCGCCGGGTCGGACAGCGCCAACGCCACCGCGGCCGCGCTCGCCGCGGCGTTCCCGTCCCCGGACGGGGCGCCCGTCGACACGGTGCCGTTCTCGTCGGCGCGCAAGTGGTCCGCCGTCCGGACCACGACCGGGTCCACCTGGGTGCTGGGTGCACCCGAGATGTTGCTGCCGGTCCCAGCGCCCGGGGCCACGGGGCAGGCACGAACCCGCTCGGACGCCCTGGCGGCGGAGGGCCGCCGGGTCCTCCTGCTCGCCTGCTCGAAGCAGGCGCCGGCCGTGCTCGACGGCGACGCCGTGCTGCCGGCCGGCCTCGAGCCCGTCGCCCTGGTCGTCCTCGCCGAACGCATCCGCGAGGACGCCGCGGACGTGCTCGGCTTCTTCACCGAGCAGGGGGTGGCGCTCAAGGTCATCTCCGGGGACAACCCGCGGACGGTCGGCGTCGTGGCGGCGAGCGTGGGGGTCCCGGGCGTCACCGGGGCGGCGGACGCCGTCGACGCCCGGACGCTGCCCGAGGACCTCGAGGCGCTGGCGGAGGCCATGGAGGCGCACAGCGTCTTCGGTCGCGTCACCCCGCACCAGAAGCGGGCGATGGTGGCCGCCCTGCAGCGGCGCGGCCACGTGGTCGCGATGACGGGGGACGGGGTCAACGACGCACTGGCGCTGAAGGACGCCGACATCGGCGTGGCCATGGGCAACGGATCACCGGCCACCCGTGCGGTCGCCCAGCTGGTCCTGCTCGACGGGCGGTTCGCCCACCTCCCGGCCGCCGTGGCGGAGGGGCGCCGGGTCATCGCCAACATCGAGCGCGCGGCCAGCCTGTTCCTGGTCAAGAACGTGTACTCGGTCGTGCTGGCCCTGATCACCGTCGCCACGCTGAGCGCCTATCCGCTCGAGCCGATCCAGCTCACCCTCATCTCGATCGTGACGATCGGGGTGCCCGGCTTCTTCCTGGCGCTCGGCCCCAACCGGCGCCGGTACGTCCCCGGCTTCCTCGCCCGGGTGCTGCGGTTCTCCCTGCCGGCCGGGGCGACCATCGGCGTCGCCGCGTACGCCGGCTACGCGCTGTCCAGGGCCCTCGACCCGGGCGACGGGGTCGCGGGGGCGCGGACGACGGCGACCGTCGTGGTGCTCATGGTCGCGCTGTGGACGCTGGTGATCCTCGCCCGCCCGCTGGTGGCCTGGAAGCTGGCGCTGATCGGGACCATGGCCGGGATCGTCCTCCTGGTGCTGCTGGTGCCGGCGATCGGCAGCGGGATCGTGCTGCTCGAGGTGACGCCCCGCACTCTGCTGCTCGCGGTGCCCATCGGGGTCGCGGGCGCGCTCGTCGTGGAGGCCGCCGAGCGCGTCACGGCTACCGTGGCGGACCGGCGCGCCGGTGCGCCGGTCGGCGGCCACGGCTGAGGCCCGAGACTCAGCCGGCCACGCAGGGGACGGTCACGAGCGTCCGGGGTTCGGCAACCCCGGGACCGGAGAGGTAGGACTCCCAGGCGTCGCCCGCCGGACGGTAGCCGTGCGCGGTCATCCACGCCGCGACGGCGTCGCAGGTCTCGTCCACCGTCTCGTAGGAGCCCCGGTGCACCGCGGTGGCGGCGAGGCCTTCCGGCAGCTCTGCCGGCATGACGGACCCGATCGGGTCGACGGGCGCGCTGGAGGGAAACCCGGCCTCGACGTCGAAGCCGTCGCCGGTCGGCCGGTACCGGGCGAACGGTGGCCCGGCAGGCTCCCGGTGCTGGCGCTCCAGGAGCTCCAGCACGTCGGTGAACGCGGTGCCCAGGAAACCGGCGATCTCCGGGACGGTGACGTGGCCGCGGACGACGGCCGCCGGAGTCCGTACCCGCTCGATGAGTTCGATCGGAACGGTCGTCATGCCGGTGCTGTCCTTCTCGCGGGGAGCGGGTGGGACCCGGTGCGCCGACCCCTGGTCGCGCGCGACAGGTGGTGCCCGCCCGTCCGTGGGCCGGGCGGGCGGGACGTCAGCCCTTGCTGATGGCGATCTTCGTGGGGGCCGGCGGTGCCGGCGGCTCCGGGACGGGGACGCGGACCTCGAGGATGCCGTCCTTGTAGGTGGCCGTGACGTCGTCCGCGGAGACGCCGTCGGGGATCGGCAGGCTCCGGGTGAACCTCCCGTAGCGGAGCTCGTGCCGGGTGTAACCCTTGTCCTCGGTGTCCTTCTCGACCCGGCGCTCGGCGTCGATGCGCAGCATCCCGTCGGTGACGGTGAGCTCGACGTCCTCGTCCGGGTCGATGCCCGCGAGTTCCGCCCGGATGACCTGGGTGTCGCCGTCGCGGTACTCGTCGACGCCGATCACGTCCTCACCACGCGTCTCCCAGGCCATGCCCGGGGTGCGGTTCATCGGCAGGGTCCGCATCCACTCGTCGAACATCCGGTCCAACCGGCTGAAGGGTGATGCCGGGATCCCGCTCTTCTCGCGTCGCTGCAGGCTGCTCATGGGTCCTCCTCCTGGTGGGTGGGTCACCACCGTCGTCCGGTCCCGTCGCGCCGCGAAGTGCGGTTGGTCCCCGATACGGGGGGCTGTGCGGCCCGGGACCCTCGTCGTCGGCGCCGGCTCAGTCACCGACGACGGCCACGGGGCACCGGGCGTAGTGGGCGACCGCATGGCTCACGCTGCCGAGCCGGGCACCGGTCCGGGCCCGGCCGTGGCGGCCGACCACCAGGAGCGCCGCGCCCCGTGCCCGCTCCAGGAGCAGCCGGGCCGGGTGGTCGGCCGCCGTCACCGCGTGGACGTGGACGCCCCGGTGCCGGTGCGCGGCCTCCTCGATCCGTGCCGCGAGGAACGCCGCGGCGCGTTCGGCAAGCTCGTCGGGATCGAGGTCGACACCACCGGCCAGGGCGGCGAGCGGGATGTCCGACCACGTGTGGACGGCGACGACGTCGTGACCTCGCCGGGCCGCGAGCTCGAATCCGACGCGGACGGCCTCCTCCGCGCCCGGCGATCCGTCGACCCCGATGACCACCGGTGCGGGACCGCGCGTCGGACGGTCGCGGACGACGACCACCGGGATGGTCACGGTGCGGAGCAGCTCGTCCGCACTGGAGCCGAGCAGCACCTGCGGGGTGTCGGTCTGGCCGGAGGCGCCCAGGACGAGGAGGTCCGCGTCGGCGGCGGTCCCCCTCAGCAACGCGAGGGCGTCGCCGACGACGACGCTCCCGTCGATGTCGGCGCCCGGCGCCTCCTGACGACAGCGATCGACGGTGAGGGCGACAGCCGCCGTCGCCGCCCGTCGGGCGCGGTCGACGTCGAGCGCTGCCGGGGGGAGGCCCAGGCCGGCGAGCTCCCGGCGCGGCCAGTGCAGCACGTGCAGCAGGCGCAGCGGCCGTCCCGAGCCGGCGACCTCGTGGGCCGCCCAGTGCGCAGCGTCGCGGGCCGGCACCGACCCGTCGAAGGCCACCACCACCGAACCTGGGGGGATCGACACCTCGGGGGGCGCGGCCTCCGGACGGGGAGCCGCCGTGCCCGTGCGGCTGCCTGAGCGCTCCATGCCCACAGCGTTCTTCCCCGACCGGCTTCCGAGGAGGGGCCGGAAGTCCCGGGCCGGGTGGCCGAGGGCCCGGAGCCGCCGCTCCGACGGTGGTCCCGCCCCCGCGGGACCTTGCGCACTCGCCGGGCCGCCGGCCGGTCGCCAGCGTGGACACCACGAACAGCCCTCCAGGAGGCGACATGACCGTCAACGGCCCGGCGACGCCGGCGGACCGACCGCGCCGCCGCACGACCCCGAGCGGCGACCCCCTCGGCATGACCGAGGCCGAGAAGCTCGCCGCCGAGTGGGAGGCCAGGCACGACGTCGCCTCCCGTGGCCGGCGGAGCGCGCCCGATGTGGTGCAGCACTACGTCGCCCACGAACGGCTGGTGGAGAGCAGCGGGCGCACCCCGCCTCCTCCCCGGCCTCGTCAGGACGAGGCAGCGGTCGGCGAGTCGTCCGAGACCGCACGTCCGACGGCCGAGGCCCCGCGCGCGCCGTCGCGGTGGCGGCACCCGTTCCTCTGGGCGGGGCGGCGCGGCCGCTGATACCAGCGGCCGCAGTGACCCGCTCCGCCGTCAGCCGCCGTCAGCCGGCGCGGACCGTGCCGCATGCGGTCGCTGCGGGACGATGGTCGCGTCGGGACCCGGGAACACCACGCTCCGCCGGTCGTCGTCCAGCCAGTGGACGAGGTAGGGCGGTGAGCCGTCGGCGTGCAGCAGCTCGTCGATCCGCCCCTCCCGGACCGGTGCGTCCAGTGTCCGCCCGTGCACCACGATCCAGTGTCCGACCTGCGCGCGCACGGTGTCCTCCTCGTCGCCCGGCCGGCCCCGGTGCGGAGCGCTGCCCGCCGCGGGCTTCCTCGACCGACGCTAGGGCGGCCGGGGACGGGTCTGCAGGGCCTGTCGGCCGCTCGGGCGGAGTCCAAGGTCATGCCGGCGCCGGGAGACCGGCAGCCGCTGGGTCAGCGGGGGTGGACCACGTCCAGCACGACCCGGGTGGGGCTCTCGAGCAGGTACACGCGGAACGGCGTCCGCTCCGTCGCTCCGACGAAGGCCACCGACGTCCCCTCGAAGGTGGTGTCCCAGACGACCTCGGTCACGACCTCCGTCCCCTGCCCGGGGATCGGCGCGGAGCCGTCGACCTCGTCGATGCCCGTCTCGGTCGGGTAGCCGACCCCGCTGAGCGTGACCTGGAGGATCGCGTCGCCCTCGACCGGGACGGTGTTCCCACTGCCCTGGCTCCTGGCCTCGGGGACGAACCGGACGTCCCACCCGGGGGTGCCGGTCCCCGCCACGTCGAAGACCACCCGGTCGAAGCCGTCGTGCCGGCCGGTCCGGATGTCGGTCACGGTGACGAAGGAGTCCGCGGACGCCTGCCCGGTGTCCGGCTCGGTGTTCGCCGGGAACGGTGGGGCATCGGTGCTGTCGTCGCCGCCGGTGGCCGGGGTCCCGCTCCCGGCGGCGCCGGACGTCGTCGCGGGTGCCGAGCTCGACGTCGCCGAACTCGGGGATGCAGAGCCGGTGGCGCCCGTGTCGCTGTCGTCGCCGTTCCCCCCGCAGGCGACGACGAGGGCGACGGCCACGACGGCGGGAAGGGCGGCGGCGACGCGCGTTCTCATGTCGCGACCCTGCACCGTGCGGAGCGCCGGCCGCCCGAGGCCAACGGCGCCTCGGCACCGGCGAAGGTCCCGACGTGGTCCACGGGACGTCGTCCCCTGGCCGTGCGGTACTTCCGGCCGTCGCACGGCGGGGCTGCCCGTCCTTGGATGGCGGTCGACGGGACGAGGGCGATCGAGGAGCGGGCATGGCAGCAGCGGGAGGACTGGCCGGGCGGGTGGCGCTCGTGACCGGCGGTGCGCGCGGGATCGGCGCGGCCGTCGCCGCGGCGTTCGTCGCCGAGGGCGCGCGGGTGGTCGTGGCGGACGTCCTGGACGCCGAAGGCAAGCAGCTCGCCGATGCACTGGGGGACGCGGCCAGCTACGTGCACCTGGACGTGAGCGAGTCCGACGCCTGGCGGACGGCGCTGGGCGAGGCGGAGGCGACGTTCGGCCCCGTGTCGGTCCTGGTCAACAACGCCGGTGTCGTCGAGTTCGCCACGATCGAGGCGTCGACGGACGAGGTCTTCCGGCGGGTGCTGGAGATCGACCTGGTCGGCGCCTTCTTCGGCATGCGCGCCGTCCTGCCGTCCATGCGCCGGGCGGGTGGCGGCGTGATCGTGAACATCTCCTCCACCGCGGGCCTGATCGGGTACGCCGGGATCGCGGGGTACGTATCGGCCAAGTGGGGCATGCGCGGCCTGACGAAGGCGGCGGCGCTGGAGTTCGCCGCGGACGGGATCCGCGTCTGCTCCGTGCACCCCGGCCCGATCCGCACGCCGATGACCGCGGGAATGGGCGAGGCGTCGGTCGCGGGACAGCCGATCGAGCGGTTCGGCGAACCGGACGAGGTGGCCGCGATGGTGGCCTTCGTGGCCGGGCAGGCGACCTTCTCGACCGGCAGCGAGTTCGTGGTCGACGGCGGCGCGACGGCCGGCGTCGTGCCGGTGCTCCCGGCGAGCAGCTGACGACCGGACGGAAGGGGAGGACGCCGTGCCGCTGGAGACGATGATCGCGACCGCGCGTGAGCTGGTGGAGCCCGGTAAGGGCATCCTCGCTGCCGACGAGAGCACACCGACGATGACGAAGCGGCTGGCGGCGGTCGGCGTCGAGTCCACCGAGGAGCACCGCCGGCGCTACCGGCAGCTGCTGTTCGGCGCACCGGGGATCGGCGAGCACATCAGCGGGGTGATCCTGTTCGACGAGACGACCCGCCAGCGGGACGACGACGGCCGCCCGCTGCCCGATCTGCTGCGCGACCGCGGGGTGATCCCGGGCATCAAGGTCGACCTCGGGACCACGCCGCTCGCCGGATTCCCGCACGAGGTGGTGACCGACGGGCTCGACGGGCTGCGGGGGCGGCTGGAGGAGTACGCCGCGATGGGGCTCCGCTTCGCCAAGTGGCGTGCCGTGATCCGGATCGGGGACGGCCGGCCCACGCCCGCCGCCATCGAGGCGAACGCCCATGCCCTGGCCCGCTACGCGGCACTGACCCAGGAGGCCGGCCTGGTGCCGATCGTGGAGCCGGAGGTGCTGATGGACGGGCCGCACAGCCTGGAACGGTGTGCGGAGGTCACGGCGGAGACGCTCCGGGTCGTGTACGACCAGCTGGCGCGGCACCGCGTGGTGCTGGAGGCGAGCCTGCTGAAGCCCAACATGGTGGTGCCGGGGACCGAGTTCGCCGGGCGGGCCGCCCCGCAGGAGGTCGCAGGAGCGACGATCCGGATCCTCCGGGAGACCGTGCCCGCCGCCGTCCCGGGGATCGTGTTCCTCTCGGGGGGCCAGTCCGACGAGGAGGCGACGGCGAACCTGGATGCGCTCAACCGCACGGGCCCGCAGCCGTGGGAGCTGAGCTTCTCCTTCGGCCGGGCGCTCCAGGCCCCGGTGCTGCGCGCCTGGGCCGGCGAGGACGCGCACGCGGAGGCGGCGCAGGCCGCGCTGCTCCACCGGGCGACGATGAACGGCGACGCCCGGCGCGGTGCGTACCGGAGGGAGCTGGAGACGCCCGTCGCGACCGGGCTCTGACCCGACGCCTGGGCGGCACACCCATGGGATCGATCCGGCCGTCCACTCATCCGGGCCCCTCCTCGGGCCGGGGGCGGGTGCGGGTCGCCGCGGGGCAGCTGCGGACGCGGTGGCCCCGCGGGTCAGCGGGCGGCGCCCGAGGCTGCCGTCGTCCGTACCAGGTCCGCCGCCCACGCCCGTGCCCTGATCTGCTCGCCGTCACGCAGCAGCTGGTCGTCCCCCTCGATGACGAACCCCTCCGGCCCGGCCACCAGCTCGTAGCCGTGGCTCTCGAGGCGACGCGCGATGCCTCGCGCGGCGCCACCCATCATGCTGCCCTCGCCCCGGGTGTCGAACGCGGCGGCCGACGTGCCCGTCGCGGCTTTCGGCAGGGTGTGGAACCAGTCCCGGAGGCCCGGACCCGGGACGTCCGGCTCGAGGCCGTGGCCCACGTGCCCGCCGTCCTCCTGCCCCTTCTTCTGCTCCATCTGCACGGCCATCTTCCGGGTCATCCCCGACGTCATGCCACGCATGTGGGTGGGGCCGCCCACGATGACCAGGTCGGCCCGGGCGACCAGCTCCGGGTCGGCGTCGCCCACCCGCACGCAGGTCACGGTCGCGTCGGGCCGGGCCCCGGCCGCGCCCGCGGCGATCGCGTCGGCCACCTCGTGCGTCGCCCCGAACATGCTCTCGAACACCACGGCGATCTCCATGTCGGCCGTCCTCTCCTCCGTCGGGTCGGATCCCGCAAAGCGCCCCGGCTGCGGGGTAGCCCCGTCCGAGCATCGACCGCTGCACCTCGCCGGCACAGGGGGCCTCGGCCCCTGCGTCCCGGGTCGGAGGACCGCTTCGGGGTTCTGCCGTGGCCCCTAGCGTCGGTCCGCATGAGGACCCCGATGCGCTGCAGGTCGGGCTTCCACTCCGACGTCCGGCGGCACCCGGCCGACGAGCGGCCGCACGGGCCGGACCAGCAGATCTGCCGGCGGTGCGGCAAGCGGCGCGATGCTCCCTCCACCGGACTCCCCCGGCGTCCCCGGTGGAGGCGCCGGCGGGGGCATGGCCTGACCGACCGCTCAGCTCCTGACGGCGGAGCCTCCCTGCCCACGGAGAGAGGGCGTGCACGATGACGACGATCGTCCGAACCAGCGCCGGACCGGTGCGCGGCCGGACCACGGACGGGGTGAGCACCTTCCTGGGCCTGCCCTACGCGGCACCCCCGGTCGGACGCCACCGGCTCCGCCCACCCCAGCCCGTCCAGCCGTGGACCGGGATCCGGGACGCCACCGTCCTCGGGCCGGAGCCGCCCCAGCCGCAGTTCGGCGCGAGCGATCCCTCCGGGCTGGTCTTCGATCCCGCCGTGCCCGGGGACGACTGCCTCAACCTGAACGTCTGGACCCCCGAACCAGCAGCGGCGGGCCTTCCGGTCATGGTCTGGATCCCGGGTGGACAGTTCGAGTTCTCCTCCGGCGGCAGCTACGACGGCAGCCGCTTCGCCCGCGACGGGGTGGTCTGCGTGACCATCAACTGGCGGACGGGAGCCGACGGCTTCCTCTACCTCGGGCCGGGCGACGACGGTGCGAACCTCGGCCTGCTCGACCAGGTCGCCGCCCTCACCTGGGTCCGGGAGGAGATCGGGGCGTTCGGGGGTGACCCGGACCGCGTCACCGTCTTCGGCGAGTCCGCCGGCGCCATGAGCATCGGCGTCCTGCTGTCGATGCCGAGCGCGGAGGGGCTGTTCCGGCGGGTGATCCTGCAGAGCGGGGCCGCCCACCACGTGGTCCCGCCCGCGGACGCGACGCGGATAGGGGCGCGGCTCGCCGAGATCCTCGGGGTTCCCCCGACCCGGGACGCCGTGGCCGGCGTCCCGGTCGACCGGGTGCTCGGGGCGCAGGCGCAGGTGCGTGCCGAGCTGCTGGCAGCTCCGGACCCGCGGCGGTGGGGAGCCGAGGTCGTCGCCAGCACGATGCCGTTCCACCCTGTCGTCGACGGGGACGTCGTCCCGGGCGTGCCCATCGACCGGGTCGCCGCCGGCGCCTCCGGGGACGTCGACGTGCTGGTGGGCACGAACTCCGACGACTGGCGGATGTTCCCGGTCCTCGGAGGCTTCATCGACCAGGTGACGGACGAGGCGCTGGCCGGCCCCGCGGAGGTCTTCGGGTCGTGGAGCGTCGAGGCCTTCGGGCTCCCGGCCGGCACGGCTGTGCCCGCCTACCGCGATGCGCATCCCGGCAGCAGCTCCGGCGACGTGCTGGCAGAGGTCCTGACCGACTGGTGGGTTCGCGTTCCGGCCCTGCGGCTGGCCGATGCGCACGCACCGTTCCCGGGCGCCACGTTCGCGTACGAGTTCGCCTGGCCGTCACCGGCCTTCGACGGGCGGCTCGGTGCCTGCCACGCCCTGGAGATCCCGTTCGTCTTCGACACCCTCGACCTCGGGCGCGCGCAGATGATGGGCGGCGCGCTGGGGGAGTCCCCGCCCCAGCAGCTCGCCGACGTGGTGCACGGCGCCTGGGTCCGGTTCGCCGCGACCGGCGATCCCGGCTGGCCGCCGTACGACCTCGAGCGGCGGGCGACGATGCGGCTGGACACGACGCCGTCCGTGCTGGAGGACCCCTACGCCCGCGAGCGGGCCCTCTGGGCCGGCATCCGCTGACGCCCTGTCCCGGTCCTCAGAGCGGCTCGACGACCTCCGCCTCCCCGGGTACGCCCTGCGGGACGTCGACCGGCCGGCCGTGCCGGGGCCGGATCCGGTAGTCCCGGAAGGCCAGCGGGAGGCCCCGGGCAGTGAACGGATCCGCCGAGTCCATGGCCTGCAGGTGCACGTGCGGTTGGGTGGAGTTGCCCGAGTTACCGCACGTCCCCAGCGGCTGCCCGGCTCCCACCGTCTCGTCCGGGGCCACCTGGATGGATCCTTGCCGCAGATGGGCCAGGACGACGAAGCCGCCGCCCGGCAGCTCGAGGATCACGTGGTTGCCCGCGAGGGCACCCGCGCCCCCTCGTGCGCGGGCGGCCTGGGTCAGCGCGTAGGAGACCAGCGCCACCTGCGACCGCCGCGCGTCGTGGTCGGGCTCTCCGTCGTGGACCGCCACCACGCGGCCGGACCCGGGCGCGAGGACCGGCAGCCCGTAGCCGACGAACCGGTCGACCGGTTCCGTCGACAGCAGGGTGCGCCAGTCCCGCCTGGTCGCCGTCCGCCGTCCCCGGACGGCGACGAAGTCGATGGCGTACGTCGTGGCGAACAGATGGGTGCCGTGGCTGGGCACCCGACGCGCGGGACTGTTCTGGACGATCCACGTGCCCCGGAAGGGCAGCGCGAGCACGATCGGATCCGCCGTGGCCATCCGCTGCCCCCTGTTCCCGGCCGTCGTCGGGGTCAGTATCGGCGCCGGCTCCGGCGGCGGATGCCATCGGGCCGCGCCCACCGTCAGGCCGCCGTGCGCTGCCTACCCCTGGCTCCGGCGGGCGGTGCAGTCGCTTCCCGCCGGGGCGGCACCTGCCGGCCCAGCCGGTCCTGGATGCGTTCGAGGAGCGCCCGGACGGGCACGAGGTGTGTCGGGGACGGGGCGGGAAGGGGATCGGTCTCGGTCTCGGTCTCCAGATCGGCCCACAGGGTGTCGCGCCGGTGCTCGAGGTCCGCCACCTCCGCCGCGAGGGCGGTCCGCCGTGCGGCGGCGTCCCGATCCAGGCGTTCGCGCAGGCCGGCTGCCTCGGCGTCCGCCCGGCGGCGCTCCTCGCGGGCCAGCTCCAGCATCCGCACGATCTCGGCCCGGGCGTCCCGTCGGCCGGCGGCCGCCTCCTCGATCGCCCGCTGGCGGAGCAGCTGAGCGGCCTCGGCGGCGCGCTGCTCGGTGCGGCGCACCGCCGCCAGGCGCTCCGCGATCTCCTCGTGCGCCTCGCGCCGGGAGCGCTCCGCGTCGGCGACCACCCGGTCGGCCGCCGCGGACATCTGCTGCGCCCGGGCGGCCGCGTCGGCGACGAGCCGGTCGGCCTCCGTCCGGGCACCGCGGACCAGGTCGTCGGCGTGCGCGGCCATCCGGGCCGCCTCCGCGGCGGCGGCGGCGCGCTCGGCCCGGGCCTCGGTGTGCATGCCGTCGGCCTGGTCCGCGGCCGAGGCGAGCATCGAGCCGATCCGCCGGGAGAGCTGGAGGAACTCCCCGCCGCCCGACGAGTGCGCGAGCAGCTCGCGGGCCTCGTCGAGCTCCGCCTGGGTGCGCAGGTGCCCGGCGAGCAGGTGCTCGCGCTCCCGGTCGGCGGTGGCGAGCTCGTCCTCCGCCCACTGGACGTAGGTGTCGACCTGGAAGCGGTCGTAGCCGGCCACCGCACGGCGGAACATCGGCCCGGTCCCGAGCACCGTGGGGAGGTCACCGGAGACGTGCGGGCGCTCGCGGTCCTGCCCACCGGCCTCCACCGGCCCCGTACCCGGTCGGTCCACCTCGCCGCCGACGTGCAGCTCGATGCTCATCCCGCCTTCCTCCCCGCGCAGTTCGGTTCCCACCATCGGCTCCGGATCGGCACATCCGGGCCGCAGCTGGAGCGGGGTCACCCGGAGGGGCCGGGTCGCCGCCCGATCCGGCGGTGGGAGTCCGCGGCGATCGCACTGCGTCACGTCGCTCGCGTGGGTGAGGCCACCCGCCCGGACCGCGCGGTGCTCCGCGGCGTGCCGCACCCTCGAGCCATGCCTCCCGAGCTGACGCCGCCGCCACCCGGCAGCCTGACCGTGCCGCCGCTGTCCGGGTGGCAGGGGATCGCGGTCGTGCTGGGACTCCTGGTCGTCCTCGGGATCACGTTCCTCGTGGTCGCGGCGGCCCGGTCCGGCTCCACCGAACGGTCGGAGTGGCAGGCGTGGCTGGACGCGCGGTCCACACGCGGCCAGGCTCCCGCCCGGCCGCTCGGGGCCGACGGGGCCGCCCGCCCGCGGTCGGCGTCCGGTCGCCCAGGACGATCGGACGGCGGGGTCCACGGCACCTGAGCCGGGCTCCATCCGTCGCGCTCCGCTGGCGGCCGTCGCGCCTGTGCCCATCCTCGGCCCCCGAGGGCGCGGCCGCGCGTCCCTACACTGTGCGTCGATCGTCCCCCGCACAGTCAGGAGCACGCCATGCCCGGCAGCGTTCTCCCGCTCGATCCCGGCGCGGCTCTCGACGGCGGGCCCGACTCCTCGCCGACGGCGATCCGCCCCCAGACGCACGTGCTGATGTTCTGCGGCATCCACCTGCTCGATCCCGGCCTCACCGTGCCCACCCCGGCGATGGTGGACGTGCTGGCCCGGGTGGGGGTCGGCGAGCACGCGGCCCGCTCGACGGTCAACCGCATGCTCCAGCGGGGCACGCTGCAGAGCCGCCGCGTGGGCAAGCGCAGCCACCTGGCGCCGACGACGGCCACGCGGGTGACCCTGGCCCGCGGTGGGGAGCGGGCCTGGCAGTCGCCGGTCAACCGCACCTGGGACGGGCAGTGGACGCTGCTGGGCTTCTCCCTGCCCGAGAGCCGCCGGGCCGACCGGCACCTGCTGCGCTCCCGGCTGGAATGGGCCGGGTTCGGCCTGCTGCAGAACGGGTTGTGGGTGGCGCCCCGGCGCATCGACGTGGCGGAGCTGCTCGGGCCGCTGGACGTGCTGGACCACCTGAAGGTGTTCCGGGCCGAGGTCGCCGCACCCACCCAGGTGGCGGAGCTCATCGACGACGCCTGGGACCTGGCGGGGATCGCACGGGGCTACGCCCGCTTCCTGCAGCGCTGGGACCGGCCCGACCCGCTCCCGGGGGCGGCCGACGACCTGGCCCGCCAGCTGTGGCTGCTGGGGGAGTGGACGCTGCTGGCCCGGACCGACCCGGGGCTGCCGGTGGAGTACCTGCCGGCGGACTGGCCGGCGGTCCGCGCCGAGCACGTGGCGCTCCGGCTGCGCGCGCGGTACGAGGCGGCAGCGGCGGCGCTCGCCCGGGAGCTGGTGGTGCCCATGCACGAGCCGGACGGGGACGGGAACCGGTGACCGTCCGCCGGTGACTGTGGCGCTGCATTGACGGCCGACAGAGCAGTGAATAACGTCAGGGGGTCGTCACCGTCGGCGGATCGCAGCGCCGGACGGCGGACTCCCCAGCTCTCGAGAGGAACCCCATGCAGCTCACCGGCAAGGTCGCCGTCGTCACCGGCGCCGGTCGCGGTCTCGGCCAGGCGTACGCCAGAGCACTCGCCGCCGCGGGCGCCGCGGTCGTCGTGAACGACCTCGACCTGGACCTGGCCGAGGAGACGGTCGCCGCGATCCGGGCCGCCGGCGGCACAGCGGTGGCCGAGGGCTCCGCCGTCGGGTCCACCGAGGCGGCCGAGGCGATCGTGGCCACGGCGGTCGAGCAGTTCGGCCGGCTGGACGTCATGGTGACCAACGCCGGTGTGCTCCGGGACCGGTCGCTGCTCAAGATGGAGGACCCCGACTTCGACCTCGTCGTCGAGACGCACCTACGCGGCACCTTCACCTGCGGCCGCGCCGCGGCCCGGCAGTTCAAGGAGCAGGGCGGCGGGGGCCGGCTCATCCTCATCGGGTCACCGGCCGGCCAGCGCGCCAGCTTCGGGCAGACCGGCTACACCGCCTCGAAGGCGGGCATCGTCGGCCTCACCCGCACCTGGGCGGCCGAGCTGCAGCGCAGCGGCACGACGGTCAACGCGGTCATCCCGGTGGCGCTGACCCGGATGGTCGCCACCATCCCGGCGCTGGCCGAGCTGGTGGAGAAGGCCGAGCGCGGCGAGCCGATCCCGGCCGACGTCCGCGCCGGCGGGCTCGGCACCTCCGACGACGTCGCCCCGCTGGTGGTCTTCCTCGCCTCCGACGAGGCCGCGGGCATCACCGGGCAGGCGATCGGCGCCGGCGGGGACCGGATCGCGATCTGGTCGCACCCGACCGAGGTCGTCGCCGAGGTCCGCGAGGGCGGCTGGAGCGCCGACGCCCTCGCCGAGGCCTTCCCGACGACCTTCGCGCCACACCTGCAGGACTTCCAGCAGCTCTCCCAGGACTCCGGGAAGTGAGCGACGTGCCCACCATGGACCTCGACCAGCTCGTCGCCATCGACGTGCACACCCACGTCCACCGGTCCGTCCGCGGCGAGACCCACCGCGCCGCGGGGGAGGACATGGGGGAGTACTTCGGCATCGGCTCGATGCCCCGGTACTCCGTGTCGGAGCTGGCCGACTACTACCGCGAGCGGAAGATGGCCGCGGTCGTCTTCGGCGTGGACAGCGTCTCCCAGACCGGGGAGGAGATGGTGCCCGGCAACGAGGAGATCGCCGAGCTGGCCGCCGAGCACGCCGACGTGCTGATCCCGTTCGCCAGCATCGACCCCGGCCGCGGGGCGGCCGGGGTGCGCGCGGCGCGTCGGCTGATCACCGAGCACGGCGTGCGGGGGTTCAAGTTCCACCCCAACACCCAGGGCTTCTTCCCCAACGACCGGGCGGCCTACCCGCTGTACGAGGTGATCGCCGAGCACGGGCTGATCGCCCTGTTCCACTCCGGGCAGACCGGGGTGGGTGCCGGCTCGCCCGGCGGTGGCGGGATCCGGCTGAAGTACTCCAACCCGCTGCACGTCGACGACGTCGCGGTGGACTTCCCGGACCTGGACATCATCCTGGCCCACCCGTCCTTCCCCTGGCAGGACGAGGCGCTGTCGGTGGCCACCCACAAGCCCCGGGTGCACATCGACCTGTCCGGCTGGTCGCCCAAGTACTTCCCGCCGCAGCTGGTGCAGTACGCCAACTCGCTGCTCAAGGACAAGGTGCTGTTCGGCTCGGACTTCCCCGTGATCACCCCGGACCGGTGGATGAAGGACTTCGCCGGCCTGCCCATCAAGGACGAGGTCCGGCCGAAGATCATGAAGGACAACGCCGCCCGGCTGCTCGGCCTCGCCGGCCCAGCGCAGCCCGCATGAGAGAGGACCCCGCGTGAACGAGAGCTTCGCGACCGTCCTGGAGACGGTGGGGGACCTGCGGCGCGACCGGCTCGCGGTGAGCCACGGGTCGCGCACCCGGACCTGGGCGGAGCTCGACGCGCGGGCGGCACGGCTGGCCGCGCACCTGGCCGGGCAGGGCATCGGCCCGGAGTCGCGGGTGGCGGTCGCCCTCTACAACGGCATCGAGTACGTGGAGAGCGTCTACGCGATCCTCAAGCTCCGCGCCGTCCCGCTGAACGTGAACTACCGGTACCGGCGCGAGGAGCTCGTGCAGCTGCTCGACGACGCGCGGGCCGAGGCGGTTGTCTTCGACGCCTCGCTCGCCGAGCGGTTCGGCGAGGCCCGGGGCGACCTCCCCGGGCTCCGCGCGCTGGTCCAGGTCGGCGGGCCGGACGCCGCGCCGGCGTGGGCGGCCGACTACGAGCAGGCCCTCGCCGCCGCCGAGCCGGCGCCGCGCATCGAGCGCGGGAACGACCACTGGCTGATGTACACCGGCGGCACCACCGGCCGGCCCAAGGGCGTCCTCTCCCGGCACTCCGGCCTGTTCGCCACCTGCAGCGCCAACGGGCTGCTGCTGCTGGGGGAGCCGCTGCCCCGGACCCTGGCGGAGCTGCGGTCGACGCTGGAGCGGCTCGGCACCGACCGCGACGCGATGGTCTGCCTGCCCGCGCCGCCGCTGATGCACGCGACCGGCATGTACACCACCCTCGGCGCGCTGCTGGCCGGCGGGCGGGTGGTCTACCTGCCGTCGAGGTCCTACGACGCCGACGAGCTGGCGGCGACGGTCGCGCGCGAGCGGGTCGACACCGTCTCGATCGTCGGCGACGTCTTCGCCCGGCCGCTGGCCGACGCGCTCGACGCCGCCGAGGCGGCCGGCCGGCCCTACGACCTGAGCACCATGCGGCGGATCATCAGCGTCGGGGTCACCTGGAGTGCCGACGTCAAGCAGCGGCTGCTGCACCACGCCGACCTGGTCTGCCGCGACCTGGTCGCCTCCTCCGAGGGCGGCCCGTACGCCGTGCAGGAGACCCGCCGCGGCGATCCGGCCGAGACCGCCCGCTTCCGGTTGTTCCCGGGCGCCCAGGTGATCGACGACGCCGGCCGGCCCGTCACACCGGGCTCGGGCGAGCTCGGGTTCCTCGCCGCCCCGGTGGACGCGCACATCCGGTACCAGGGCGACGACGCGGCTACCGCCGCGACGTTCCGCGAGTTCGGCGGGACCCGGTGGGTCGTCCCCGGTGACATGGCCAGCCTGGACGCCGACGGGACCGTGGTGTTCCACGGCCGTGGCAGCCGGGTGATCAACACCGGCGGCGAGAAGGTGCACGCCGAGGAGGTCGAGCAGCTGCTGCTCACCCATCCGGCGGTCCGGGACGCGATCGTCGTCGGTGCGCCCGACCAGCGGTGGGGATCGCGGATCGTCGCCGTCGTCTCGCTGCGCCCCGGCGCCACGCTCACCGACGAGGAGGCCGCCGCCTACGTGGGCGCGCGGCTGGCCGATCACAAGCGCCCGCGCGAGCTGGTCGTCGTCGACGAGCTCAGGCGCAGCCCGTCCGGCAAGGCCGACCTCTCCTGGGCGCGCGACGTCGCCCAGCACACCCCCTAGACCGCACCCACACGACCGGCACACCCCTGGACCGGCGCGGCCGGCCCAGCACCCCGAGGAAACAGGAGATCCCCATGGCCACCCCCATCAGCGTCGACGGCGTCGAGGGCGCGAAGAGCCTCGCCGGCAAGGAGCTCGGCCCCAGCGACTGGGTCGAGATCACCCAGGACATGGTCAACCTCTTCGCCGACGCCACCGGTGACCACCAGTGGATCCACGTCGACGTCGAGCGCGCGACCAAGGAGAGCCCGTTCGGCGGCCCGATCGCCCACGGCTACCTCACCCTGTCGCTGTGGCCGCGGCTGGCGCCGCAGATCATGAACGTCACCGGGTTCGGGATGGGCGTCAACTACGGCACCGAGAAGGTGCGCTTCCCCTCGCCGGTGCCGGTCGGCAGCAAGCTGCGGGCGCGCGCCGTCGTCGACTCGGTCACCGACGTCCCCGGTGGCGTGCAGCTGCAGACCTCGGCCACCTTCGAGGTGGAGGGCGGCACGAAGCCCGCGTGCGTGGCCACGATCGTCGTCCGCTACTACCTCTGATCCGCCCGTCCCCCTCATCCGGCCCGGGCGCACCGTCGCACCCGGGAGAGAGCGAGCACCCATGACCCAGCCGATCACCCGCCCCACCCTCGACCCGGGCCGCCTGCTGATCGGGGGCGAGTGGGTCGAGTCCACCGGCGGGGGCCGGATGGACGTCGTCGACCCGTCCACCGGCCAGGTGGCGACCACCGTGGCCGACGCGACGATCGAGGACGTCGACCGCGCCGTCGCCGCGGCCCGCACGGCGTACGACACGGGGGAGTGGGCGCGCACCTCGCCCCGCGACCGGGCCCGCGTGCTGCACCGCGTGGCCGACCTGATCCGCGAGCACGCGGCCGAGCTCACGGCCGTGGAGAGCGTCGACGTCGGGAAGCCGGTCTCGCTGTGCGCCGCCGTGGACGTGAACACCGCGGCCGAGACCTACGAGTACTACTCGGCCCTGGCGCAGAGCATCGACGGGTCCGTCCGGCCGGTCGGCATCCCGTCGCACGCCTACACCCGTCGGGAGGCCCTCGGCGTCGTGGCGGTCGTGACGCCGTTCAACTTCCCGCTGATCCTCAGCAGCGCCAAGATCGCCCCGGCGCTGGCGGCCGGCAACACCGTCGTGCACAAGCCGGCGCCGGACACCCCGCTGTCGGCCCTGCTGATGGCGCGCATCCTCACCGAGGCCGGGGTGCCGGCCGGCACGGTGAACGTCCTCACCGGCGCGTCCCCGGAGATGGCGCAGGCTCTCGTGGCGCACCCGGACGTCGACAAGGTGACCTTCACCGGGTCGACGGCAGTCGGGCGCTCGGTCGCGGAGTCCGCCGGCCGGAACCTCACCCCGCTCACGCTGGAGCTCGGCGGCAACGCGCCGCAGATCGTCTTCGACGACGCCGACCTGGAGAAGGCCGTCGGGGCGGCGATCAAGGGCTTCGTGTTCAACACCGGGCAGTTCTGCATGGGCGCGCCGCGGCTGCTCGTGGCCCGCCCGCTGCACGACACCCTGGTCGGCATCCTCACCGACGCCGTCCCCGGCGTCCCGGTCGGCGACCCGTTCGACCCAGGCACGGTCATCGGCCCGATGGCCGCCGAGCGGCACCTGCAGAACGTGGAGCGCTACGTCGCCATCGCCCGGGAGGACGGCGGCAAGGTCGTCGCCGGCGGCAAGCGCCGCGAGTCGGCCGGCGGATTCTTCTACGAGCCGACGGTGATCACCGGCCTGCCCAACGAATCGCGCGCGGTGCAGGAGGAGATCTTCGGCCCGGTCGTCACCGTGCAGGCCTTCGACACCGAGGAGGAGGCCGTCGCGCTGGCCAACAGCACCCCCTACGGGCTGGCCGCGGGGCTGCACACGACGAACCTGGCCCGGGCGCACCGGGTGGCCGCCGCGCTGAAGGCCGGGATCGTCTGGATCAACGACTGGGCGATGCTCGACCCCGCCCTGCCGTTCGGCGGCGTCGGCGACTCCGGCTACGGCCGGGAGAACGGCCCCGAGGGGCTCGAGGCCTACACCCGCAGCAAGTCGGTGATCATCTCCCTCGCCTGACGTCGGCGGCACGTCCGACGGCCCCCGCGGTGCACCGGCATCGCGGGGGCCGTCGGTTTTCCGCGCCCCTGCCTCGGGGGCGCCGTCGGAGGGCGTGGGCGCTACGGTCGGCAGCGTGCTGCTCTCGGACGGACTCGTCGCGGTGGTCAAGCGCGACTGCCCGACCTGCGTGCTGGTCGAGCCGGTGCTGCGCGAGCTGGGTGCCGCCGTCTGGTGCCAGGACGACGCCGGCTGGTTCGACGGCGACGACACCGAGCTGGAACTGTCCTACCGGCTGGGGATCGAGACCGTCCCGACGCTGATGCGGGTGGAGGGCGGGACCGAGACGGCCCGGGTGGTCGGCTGGAGCCGGGAGCAGTGGGAGGGCCTCACCGGCGTGACCGGGCTCGGACCCGGGCTGCCCGAGCACCGGCCCGGCTGCGGGTCGCTGTCGGTGGACCCGGGCCGGATCGACGCACTGGAGGCGCGGTACGGCGGCAGCGGGCTGAGCAGCCGACGGGTGGAGCTGGCCGACCTCGAGGACGAGCACGAGGCGCTGTTCGACCGCGGCTGGACCGACGGGCTGCCCGTCGTCCCACCGACCCCCGAGCGGGTGCTGCGGATGCTGCGTGGCACGCCGCGGGACCCGCGGGAGGTGGTGGCCGTCGTGCCGCCGGACCTCGTGGAGTGCACCGTCGAGAAGGTCGCCGTCAACGCGGTCATGGCCGGCTGCCTGCCCGAGCACCTGCCGGTCGTGCTGGCCGCGCTCGAGGCCGCCTGCGCGGAGGAGTTCGCGCTGCACGGGCTGCTGGCCACGACGTACTTCTCCGGCCCGCTGATCGTCGTCAACGGTCCCGTGGCCCGGCGGATCGGGATGAACAGCGGCGTCAACGCCCTCGGCCAGGGGAACCGGGCCAACGCGACGATCGGCCGGGCGCTGCAGCTCGTCGAGCGCAACGTCGGCGGGGGACGGCCGGGGGAGGTGGACCGGGCGACCCTGGGCAATCCGGGCAAGACCACCTTCTGCTTCGCCGAGCGGGAGGAGGACAGCCCGTTCGCGCCGCTGGCCGCCGACCGCGGCGTCCCCGGCGACGCGGTCACGCTCTTCGCCGGGTCGGGGGTGCAGCCGGTGGTCGACCAGCTCAGCCGGGACCCGGAGTCGCTGGCCCGGACGTTCGCCGCCTGCCTGCGGGTCAACGCGCACCCGAAACTGCCGATGGCCTTCGACGCGATGCTCGTCGTCTCCCCGGAGCACGGGCGGGTGTTCCGGGAGGCCGGCTGGGACCGGGCCCGGCTGCTCGCCGAGCTGGACGGCCTGCTCACCCTGCCCGCCGGGGAACTGCTGCGCGGCGTCGGGGGGATGGCCGAAGGCGTGCCCGCCAACCTGGCGGGCGCCGACCTGCCCAAGTTCCGACCCGGCGGCCTGCTGGTGGCGCACGCGGGCGGCGACGCCGGACTGTTCAGCGCGATCATCGGCGGGTGGGTGTCCGGGGAGGCCGGGAGCTCCCCGGTCAGCAGAGAGGTGCACGCATGAGAACCGTCCTGGACCCGACCGGCGAGCGGCAGACGTCGGCACGCGAGCTGCTGCCCCGCCCGTCCTCGCTGCGGGGCCGGCGCGTGGGGCTGCTCGACATCAGCAAGGCACGGGGCGACGTGGTCCTGGACCGTCTCGAGGAGCTGCTCACCGCCGACGGCGCCGTGGTGCACCGGTACCGCAAGCCCACGTTCGCCCGGACCGCGCCGGTCGACCTGCGGCACGAGATCGCCGAGCAGTGCGAGGTGGTCATCGAGGCGCTGGCCGATTAGGGCTCGTGCACGTCGTGCAGTGTGCACGACATCGCCGACCTCGAGCGCCGCGGCGTGGTGGGTCTCTTCCTCGCCAGCGAGGCCTTCGCCGACGCCGCCCGCCTGCAGGGCGAGGCGCTGGGCTTCCCGGCCCCGTTCGTGCTGGTGCCGCACCCGGTGCAGGACCGCACGGACGAGGAGCTGCGGGCCACCGCCGAGCGGATCCACCCGCAGGTGGTCGCCGCGCTGACCGCCTGAAACGCGGCCGGGGGATCGGTCCTTCCGGTGGTCACCCGTGTCGGCGGGACCGCAACCAGCCGCCGCCGAACAGGGCCCAGAGGACGAGCAACGGCTGGAAGAAGAGCCGGACCAGGCGCTTGGTGTCGGTGTCGAGTCCGAACGCGTCGGTGCCCTCCAGGTACTGCGCGACGTTGCCCGGGAAGATCACCACGAAGAACGCCGCCAGCAACCCGCCGACGAGCCGCCGCCGGCGGGGGAGCAGGACGAAGGCCGTGCCCAGGGCGATCTCGGCGACGCCGGAGCCCAGCACGGTGAGGTCCTCGTCGACGGGGAACCACTCGGGCACCTGGGCCCGGAACTCCTGGCGCTGGGCCGTCAGGTGCAGCACCCCGGCGCCCACCATGGTCGCGCCGAGCAGCAACCGGGCGGCGGTCCGGGCGACGGTCATGTGCCCACCGTAGGCGGGGCCCGGGCGGGTCAGCCGACGAGCAGTGCGAGCCAGGACTCGGTGAGCACGGCGTGGGTCTCGTCGCGGTCGACGTCCCAGCCGTGCCGCATCCACCGTGTCGAGGCGAACTCCAGCTGGCCGAAGGCGAGGGTGCCCCGCACCCGGCGCGAGGACGGGGTGAAGCGGTCCGCCGCGTCCAGCCCCCGGTGGATGTCGGTGATCGCGCTCTCGAACCAGACGTCGATGGCGTCCTGGATCTCGGCGTCCTGCGCGGCCGCCTCGTGCGCGGCGGTGACGTAGGGCTTGATCGCCGGCCACTGGTCGATCTTCTTGCCCAGCCAGGCGTGGATCTTGGCCCGGTCGCCGGACTCGACGACGGCTGACAGCCGCGGGTCGTCGACGGCGATCAGCAGCTCGTCGACCGCGGTGATGAGCTGCTTCATCAGCGCGGCCTTCGAGGCGAAGTGCTGGTAGAAGGTCTGGCGGGTGGTGCCCGCGGCGGCGGCGATGTCGTCGATCGTCGTCGCCGCGTAGCCCTTGGCCTCGAACAGCGCCAGGCCCTCCTTGAGCAGCAGCTCGCTGGTCAGGCGCTTCTGCGCTTGGCGGAGGTTCACGACGCAACCTTAGGCAGAGCGGAACGCCGTCGAGCCCCAGGTGCGGGGGCGTGCCGGCTCGACGGCCGGGACATCGGCACCCTCAACCGTCCCCGGCCGGCGGGGACGCCGACCGCAGCCGCTTGCGGATGTGCCCGGAGAAGATCGCCTCGACGACCTCGTCGGGCGTGAAGTCCCCGGTCAGCTCGGCCGCCGGGCGACCGTCCCGGAAGACCAGCACCCGGTCGCAGAGCATGGTCAGCTCGGTCTCGTCGGTGCCCGCGACGAGGACGGCGCAGCCCTCGTCCGCCGCCCGGCGGACGGCCTCGCCGATCGTCCGGCGGGCACCCACGTCCACCGCCTGGGTCGGCTCGTGCAGGACGAGCAGCCGAGGGGCGGTGGCCAGCCACTTGGCGAGCAGCACCTTCTGCTGGTTGCCACCGCTGAGCTTCCCGACGACCTGCGCCGGGTCCGGGGGACGGACGTCGAGCCGCTGCACCCACTCGCCGACGACGGCGGTCTCGGCCGACCGCTCGACCGGCAGGACGGCGGAGCGGGAGCGGCGCCGCGGCAGCAGCACGTTGTCGGCCACGGTGAGGTCCAGCGCCAGGCCGGCGTGCTCGCGGCCCTCCGGGACCAGCGCCACCCCGGCCGCCATCGCCGTCCCGACCTCGAAGCGCGCCAGATCGTGCGTGTCGTCGCCGAGCTGCAGGGTGCCGTCCCGGGCCGGACGGGCGCCGGTGAGCAGGTAGGGCAGCTCGTCGTGGCCCGACCCGGCCAGACCGGTCACCCCGACCACCTCGCCGGGGTGCAGCTCGAGGTCGACGCCGTCCAGGAGCTCTCCACGGAGGCCCCGGACGGTGACGGCGTCGCCGACGCGGCGACGGGGGCAGGCCGGGCGGGCGGGGAGCTGCTCGAGCGAGCGCCCCATGATCGCCCGCACGAGGTCGTTCTCGGTCAGGCCCGCGGTGGGGAGCCCGCCCTCGACGACCACCCCGTCGCGGAGCACGGTCACCCGGTCGGTCGCCTCCAGCACCTCCTCCATGTGGTGGCTGATCAGCAGCGCCGCCGTCCCGGTGGCGACGACGTCCTCGAGCAGGTCGTAGAAGTGCTCGAGGCTGGCCCGGCTCAGCGAGCGGGTGGACTCGTCGAAGACGACGAGCCCCCGCCCGGGCGTGGCGTCCTGCAGGGCGCGCGCGATGGCGACCGTCGCCCGTTCCTCCTCGGAGAGCTCGGCCACGCGGACGTCCAGCCGCACCGGTCGGCCGAGGCGCTCGAGCACCGCCTCGGCGTCCCGGCGCTCGTCGTCCCAGCGGATGGCCCGGGTGAGCCGGTTCGCACGGAACCGGCCCACCCGGAGGTTCTCCACCACGGTGAGGTCGTCGACCAGGCCCAGGCTCTGGTGGACCACCGCGAGTCCGCGCACCGCGGCCTCGCGGGGGCGGACGGGCAGCCGCAGCTGCTGCCCGTCCACCAGGACCTGTCCGCCGGGATCGGGCGCGTGGTACCCGGTGAGGATCTTGGCGAGGGTGGACTTGCCGGAGCCGTTCTGCCCGATGAGCCCGTGGATCTCGCCGGGCGCCACCTCCAGCGACACCGCGGACAGCGCCTGGTGGCGGCCGAAGGTCTTGGAGACCGACCGGACCTCCAGGCGGGCTCCGGTCAGGGAGCTCCCGGCCGGGGAGGGCCCGCGTTCGGCGGTTCCGGCGAGGCTCACCCCTCGACCCAGAGCGCTGCGAACTCGTCGGCGTAGTCGGTCGGGCCGTACCAGGAGCCCGACGCCTGGCCCTCGTCGCTGAGGTCGAGGTCGGCGACGTTGTCCTGCGTGAACAGGCGGAAGGAGTAGTCGTACTCCGGGATCTCCTGGCCGGCCACGAGGCGGAACAGCGCGTCGGCGGTGGCCCAGCCCTGGAACGCGAAGTTCTGCCCGGCGTCGGCGTGCAGCTGGGCGCCGTCGGCGAGCATCTGCAGTCCGCTCAGGGTCGCGGCGCTGGCCACGATCTTGATGTCGGCGGCGTTCGGGCTCTGCTGGATGCCGCCGAGGGTGGGCTGCACGAAGTGCTCGAACTCGGCCAGCACGTAACGCGCGTCGGGATTGGCGAGGAGTGCCGAGCTGGTCGACGACGGGATCAGCGGGAAGTTCGACGCCGAGACCTCGTTGACGACGACGGTGCAGTCCGGGCAGCGCTCGTCGATCCGCTGCTCGGCCGCCTCTGCCCAGGCGATGGTCGAGGGGTTGTCGGTCACCTTCTGCAGCACGACGGTGGCCTCGCCGTCGGAGTCGGCGACCACCCAGTCGGCGACGCTGGTGATCATCTCCGTGGCGGGGCCCTCGACGTAGGCCAGCGACTCGTCGGCCGGGTGCGCCGGGTCGGGGAGCTGGTTGGCGATGAGCACCGGGATGCCGGCGGACCGTGCGCCGTCCAGGGCGTTGGCGGCCATCCCGTAGGGCACGTTGTCGGTGATGATCGCGGCGGCCGAGGCGCCGACCGCCTGGTCGATGCAGCCGGAGATCTGCGAGGGGTTGGAGCCGCCGTCGCAGATCTGCAGGTCGGCGCCGACGGTCTCGAGCGCCTCGCCGATCTTCTCGCCGTACACCTGGAAGACGCTGATCTGCGCGGTGATCGGCACGTAGTAGACCGTCCTCCCTTCCCAGCCGGAGACGTCGACCGGCTCGCTGGGGACCGCGAAGGTGTCCCGGGCCTGGGCGGCGGCGTCGACGTCGGCCACCACCTCGGCGAGCGGGCCGTCGGCGCTGGCGCCGCCGTCCGACCCGCCGGAGGCATCGGTGGTGCCGGAGGAGCAGGCGGCGAGCAGGGCGACCGCGAGGGCCGCAGCCCCGGTGGAGCCGTACCGGCGAGTGCGCATGGGGGGATCACCTTTCGACGTGGGCGGCAGTGCCCAGGGGGAGGGGAGTGCGGGTGCGGGGAGGGTCAGCCGGCGCGGCGGTGCAGCAGCGAGGAGACGGTCACGGCGACGACGAGGACCCCGCCGTAGAAGACGCTGGTGACCCAGCCGGTGTAGCCGAGCAGGTTGAGGCCGAGGATGCCGGTGGCCAGGAAGTAGACGGCGATGAGCGTCCCGAGCGGGTTGAACCGGCCCGGCTGCAGCACCGCGGTGCCGAGGAACGTCGCGGCGAAGGTGGGCAGCAGGTAGCTCTGCGACGTCGTCGGGTCGAAGCCGCCCACGGCCGCGGCGGCGAGCACGCCGCCGAGCCCGCAGATGGTCCCGGCGGCGACGAACGCGCCGAACCGGATGCGGTCGACCCGCACCCCGGCGAGCCGGCTGACCTCGCGGTTGGCCCCGACGAAGCGCATGTTGCGGCCGAGCGGGGTGACGGCGAGCACGTAGCCGAACACCAGCATGAGGGCCAGGCCCCAGTAGAAGCCGAGTGGCAGGCCGGCCACGCGGTACAGCGAGACCTCGCCGAACTCCCGCGGCAGCCCGCTCTTCGCGGTCAGGTTCGTCATCCAGAGTGCGACGCCGAGCAGCAGGGTGCCCATGCCGAGGGTGACGACGATGGTGTTCACGCCCAGCCGGACGACGAGGAAGCCGTTGACCGCGCCCACGAGGGCGCCGGCCGCGACGGCGGCGACGGAGGCCGCCCAGACGTTCCACCCGTGGTCGACGACCAGGACCGGGAGCAGCGTGGCCGACAGCCCGAGCACGGAGGCGACGGAGAGGTCGACGAACTCGCCGACGCAGATGGTGCACAGCAGGGCGGCGGTGAGGAACACCAGCGCGAGCTGGCTGCCGAAGATCGTCTGGAAGGTGCCGGTGGTGAGGAACGTGTCGGGCCTCAGCACGCCGTAGACGGCGATCAGCGCCAGCCAGACCCCGATGACGGCGAAGCGGGAGGCGAACATGCCGACCGGCGACGGGCCACTGGAGCGGCCAGGGGCTGCGGGCGCCTCGTGGGTCTCCGGCGGCGCCGCGGGGGCGGGCGTCGGAGCGGGTGCGGGTACGGCGGGCACGGCGGCCTCCTGCGGCGCGTCGTTGTGGCGGAGCTAACAGTCGAGACAGGCTGACAGTTGACTAGACACAGTGTCAATAGCAGCGCCGATACGTCGTGTCACAACTCGGGAACGGCGGCCGCGGCGGCGAACCCGCTGGTCAGAGGCACGTGCGGGCATGCCGGCGGCCGCGACGTCCCGGGGTGCTGGACGTCGCGGCCATGCCAGGCGTGGCCGGTCGGCGGGCTACCCGGCCGCCGCCGACGGGGTGGTGAAGGGCAGCACGAGCCGCGACGGGTGCTCGGCGTCGCGGTAGATCTTGTGCGTCACCGGCCGGCCCACGGGCAGGTGGAAGGCGTCCGGTGGCAGCAGCGAGTTGTGCTCGTCGGCCAGCGGCTCGTCGTTGGACAGCTCGGCCACCAGCCGGTGACCGGGCAGGACCGTCGCCGCGAACGGGTAGAGCCGCAGCACGTACTCCTCGATCACCCCGGGCTCCACCGGAACCGCCCGCGTGTGCGGGTGGTACGGGTTGCCCTCGGTGGACCGCTCCTCGTCCAGCTCCCGGTGCGAGGCCTTGAGGTACCCGGTGGTGAGGAGCTGGCGTCTCCCGTCCGGGGCGGTGTCCCACAGCCGGAGGATGAAGTTGGTGTCCGGCTGGTCGATCTCGACGAACAGGTGCGCGGCGCCGGTACCGATCAGCTCCGTCGGCTCCTCGACCGGTGGGGTGCTCCAGCTGACGAGCTGCACCTCGTCGGTCACCGTGAGCGGGGCCTGGTAGAAGCCGTCCGGGGCCGCGTGCTCGGGGCCCATGAGCTCCGCCCGGGCGGCCAGCTTCCCGCGGGGGCGCAGGTACAGCGGGCGGTGCTCGACCCCCTTCGGCGGCCACTGGGAGGCGGTGACCACCTCGCGGGATCCCTCGACGAACACGCTGACCGGCGGCTCGTCCATGACCCCGTTGTCGACGCCCTTCAGCCAGTACTCGTACCAGCGGAACATCTCGTCGTGCTCCTCGACCCAGGGGCGCGACTGCATGGGCGGGTAGGAGCCGATGACCAGCTTCTTCGGGCCCGTCAGGGTCTCGAACAGCTCGATGTGGCCGTCGACGGTCCAGCCACGGCCCTGGTCGATCTGCAGGTGGACCGGGATGTCGATGCTCCGGGCCAGGTTGATCGGGTTGCGCTCCTCGTACCACTCGCCGTCGAGGTCGTTGAGCACGATGTCGAACCAGGCCTCGTGGTGCTTCGGGTAGTGCAGCACGTGCACGAGGTTGGGCCAGGCGGCGACGTCGGGGTCGGCGAGCCGCTCGGCGACCCGCTTCGCGACCTCGTCGGCGGAGTACGTCTCCAGCATCCGCGAGGTGATCCGGTCGGTGAACGCCCAGCCGGAGTCACCGCCCCGGCCTTCGCGCGCGGCCCGTGGCATGAACCACATGACGCCGCCGTGGTAGGTCGTCTCGTAGAAGTCGAAGTGCCCGCCGCTGACGAAGATGGCCTTGAGCGACGGCGGCCGCTCGGCGGCGGCCAGCACCTGCATCGACCCGTAGTAGGAGATGCCGATCATGCCGACGTTGCCGTCGCACCACGGCTGCGCGGCGACCCACTCGATGAAGTCGTAGGCGTCCTGGCCCAGCGGCACGCCGCCGGCGTTGTAGTTGCCGACGTGCGTCCCCTCCGACGCCCCGGAACCGCGCAGGTCGCCGATGACGTGGACGTAGTCCTCGGCGACGACGCGGGCGATGTCGCCGGCCTCGATGCAGCCGTCCCACATCGGACTGGGCCGTCGCTGCGGCGGCATGGTGAGCGCAAGGGCCTGCAGTTCCTTGCCGTAGGGGCTGAGCGCCACCAGGGCCGGGCGGGGCCTGTCCTCGACGCCGGCATAGGCGTCGGCGGCCAGCGCGACGCCGTCGCGCATCGGGACCCGCAGGTCCTTGCGGACGGCGATCTGCTGCCCGCCCGCCTCGATCCGACGGATGTCAGGCATGCGTGCGCCACTCCTTCTCGTGCAGGGTGCGGTAGCCGTGCAGCGTCGTGAAGAACGGCGACGGCTCGAGTGTGGGGTCGCCGGTGTAGCCGAGCTCGTCGGCGACCCCGGCGAACGGCGAGTACGTCGAGTCGTCGTCCTGCGGCGGGTGCTGGCCCGCGGCCGCGGCGATGCGCGCCTCGATGTCGAGGCTGCCCTGCAGCGCCTCCTGCGCCTGCACCCGGTCGAGCTCGACGCCGTACGGCACGCCCTCGGCGGTCCGGTACGGATGGCCGAGGTACAGGTGCCGCGGCCGGACGACGTCGCGCAGGTGCTCGAGGCTCGACCGGTAGGCCCGCGGGTCCTCGTACCCGGGGAAGCCGTTGGCCGCTCCGTGCACCTGGACCGCGTCACCGACGAAGACGTCGTCCTGACCGTCGACGACGTAGGCGACCGAGCCGGCGGTGTGGCCCGGGATCGCGTGCACCGAGACGGTGACGTCGCCGCCCAGGGACAGCGTCTCGCCCCCGCGGACGAGCACGTGCGGCTCCATCTCACCGGAGATCGCGCCGGACGCCATGCCGGTCTGCTTCTCTTCGGCCTCCGGGTCGGACAGGTACCGCGCCCGCACGTCCAGATAGTTCTGCACGTGCGCGCGGCGGGAGCGCAGGTAGCGCGCGTCGGCCTCGGCGATCACCACCTGCGCGCGGCGGCCGGTCAGCTCCCACAGCGCGTGCGCGCCGCCGACGTGGTCGACGTGCCCGTGGGTGAGCAGGATCCAGCGGACGTCCTCGATCCGCCGGCCGAGGGCCTCGAGTGCCGGAGCCATGCCCTCGGCGGGGGAGGAGGCGACGCCGGTGTCGACGATCGCCGGCTCCGGAGCGTCGAGGAAGAAGCTGTAGAGCCCGAACCGGCCCCAGGGCGAGACCAGCGGGTGGATGTCGACGGCCATGTGGTCAGCGCCCCCGCAGGAAGTCCGCGGTCTCCCGGTGGACCCGGGCGAACTCCGGGATCCAGGAGAAGTGCTGCACGAAGCCGTGCCCGGCGCCGTCGTAGCGCGACACCGTGGCCGGCACCCCGGCCTCCTGCAGACGGCGGCCGTACAGCTCGCCCTCGTCGCGCAGCGGGTCGTGCTCCGCGGTGACCACCAGCGCCGGGGGCAGCCCGGACAGGTCGGCGCGCTTGATCGGTGAGACCAGCGGGTCGGCCGGGTCGGCGCCGCTGTCGAGGTAGAAGGCGTTGAACGGCCTCAGCCCCGCGGTCTCCATCCCGTAGCCCACGGCGTTCTCCCGCAGCGAGGGGTAGCGGTCCTCGTCGAAATCCAGGTCGAGCGAGGGGTAGAAGAGCACCTGGTGGGTGATCGCACCGAACCCGTCGTCGTGCGCCATCGCGGCGACCGCGGCCACGAACGTGCCGCCCGAGCTGTCCCCGGCGATCGCGAGCGTCCCGCCGTCCCAGCCGAGCTCGTCGCCGTGCTCCGCGGCCCAGCGGACGACGGCGTAGCAGTCCTGCAGCCCGGCCGGGAACGCCGCCTCGGGCGCCCGCCGGTAGCCGACGGAGACGACGGTCAGGCCGGTCTCCTTCGCCAGGTTCCGGGCGACGTGGTCGTGGGTCTCCAGGCTGCCGAGGAAGAACGCGCCGCCGTGGAAGTAGACGAGCAGGCCGCAGGTGTCGGCCTCGACCGGCGTGTAGATCCGCACCGGGACGCCGTCCGCGTCCCGGTCCTCGACCGCGTGCAGCGACGGCCGCTCGGCGAGCGGCGGGACGTGCGCCTCCTCGGCCGCGCGCATGGCCACCGCGTCCAGCGGTCCGGGGGGCGGCGCCGGCATCGATGCCAGCGCGGCCGCGACCTGGGGGTGCAGGGTCATCGGGTGGCCTGCGCTGCGGGCTTCTGGCCGGGGAAGACATCGTCGAGCTCGTCGTCGGTCCAGCCGTGACGGGAGATGGCCTGCAGCTCGTCGGTGACCGGCTTGCGCTCGGCCTGGAAGGCGGCGAGCGCGGCCGGCACCGAGTCGGCAGCGAGCAGGGCGTCCACCAGTGCGCCGGCGTCCATGATCGCCGAGTTCGCGCCCTGCCCCTGGTGGTGCAGCATCGCGTGGGCGGAGTCGCCCAGCAGGGTCACCGAGCCGGTGTGCCAGGTGTCGACCGGGTCGATGTCGTAGACGGCCCGGACGTTGACGGTCGAGAGGTCCAGGTCGCGGGCGATCGCGACGATCCGCTCGTCGAAGCCCTCGACCTTGGATAGCAGGTCCTCCTTGGTCACCTGCGGCACCCAGGTGCCGTCGGCGTCCAGCGCGGTGACGTCGAAGGAGAGCCCGTCGCGGTGCCGCAGCGGCAGCAGGTAGACCTTCGTGCCGCGGCCGATGTACATGCGCAGGTTGTCGTCGACGACCATGCCGTGGCAGGCGCTGGTCGGGATGACCACGCGGTAGGCGTGCTCACCGGCGAACACCGGCTCGTGGTCGCCGAACAGCTGCTGGCGGACGGTGGACTTGATGCCGTCCGCGCCGATGACCAGGTCGGCCTCGACCGTCTCGCCGTTGGTGAAACGCAGCACCGTGGTGGCGCCGCGGTCATCGAGCGACTCCAGCTTGTGGCCCAGCTCGATCATGCCGTCGGGCAGCACGCCGGTGAGCGCGTCGATGAAGTCGCCTCGGTGGATCAGGTGGGTGTGCGTCTTCACCGCGTAGTCGTCCATCCCCGGCCACGAGTCCTTGGCGATCGGGTCGCCGGTGGCCGTGAGGATCTCGAAGTAGTCGCTCGGCGAGCTCACGCGGGCGATCGCGTCGAAGATCCCCCAGCGACGGAACAGGTCCATGGTCGAGGGGCGCAGGCCGATGCCGGCGCCGACCTCGGCGATCTCGGTGGCCTGCTCGTACACGGTGACGTCGGCACCGTGCAGGCTGAGGCCCTTGGCGACCGCGGCACCGCCGTACCCCGCACCCACGACGGCGATGGTCAGATTCGTGATGTCCATGGTCGTTCTCTTCTCAGTTCGTGGTGAGGGTCAGGAATTCGGCGGGGTTGGTGACGAAGACCCGGTGGATGGTGGCCTCGTCGATCCCTTCCTGCCGCAGGTCGGGGATGAGCTGCTCGTAGATGTAGTTGACGGTGTGGCCCTCGACGCCGGGCCAGCCGAGCGGGCTGCAGTTGGCGTCGGCCGAGGCGAGCACCTGGTCGAGGTGGCCCTCGCCGATCAGCCGGAGGAAGTGCTCGAGGCGCTCGCGGCGGTGCCGGCCCCAGAACGGCGGGTCGGGCAGCTCCAGGTCGTAGCCGAACGTGTCGAAGCCGATCCGGCCGCCGCCGCCGAGGATGGCCTCCTCGTTGACCTTGCCCTGGCTGACGCCGTCGTCGGCGTGCCCGAACAGCACCCGGTCCAGCGGCAGGCCCTCCTCGGCGAAGACGGCGAGCGCCGGCTCCACGTCGACGGCCAGGTGGGTGAAGATCGGCACGCCGGTGAGCAGGGCCGCCCGGGCCGCCGCGCGGTAGATCCGGAGGTCGAGCTCCTTCATCCGGAACCCGCGGCTGACGCCGACCTTGATGATCCCGGCCTTGCCGCCGGTGTTCCCGATGCCGACGGTGATCTCGTGGACGAACTGGCGCATCAGGTAGTCGACGCTCGCCTCGGCGAAGAAGCGCAGCGCGGTGTCCCCGCCGACGAAGCCGGTGGCCGCGACGATGTGCACGCCGGTCTTCGCCGACAGCGACTGGTAGTAGTCGACGTCGCGGCCGTTGCAGATGCCGGTGGCGTCGACGAACGTGGCGCCGCCGTACCCCCGGCTGTACTCGGCGAACTGGCGCAGCTTGGGGACGGTCTCCCCGTAGCGCTGCTCGGGGGTCTTCCACCACTGGGTGTCGAGCTCGGAGCCGGGCATGCCGTAGCCGATGTGCTCGTGCACGGCGACCAGCCCGAGCTCCTCGGCCGCGATCGGGCCGAGGACTGTGTGAACGCGGGACATGTTCTCTCTCCAGGTCCGGCGCTCAGCGCACCGCGAGGAGGTCGCGCGGGTTCGCGACCAGGATCTGCTGGATGTCGGCGTCGCCCACGCCGCGTGCGGCGAGCAGCGGGGCGAACGCGGTGAGCGCGTGCGCGTAGGGCAGCTCGTAGGGGGCGTGCCCCTTGGCCACGCCGACCGCGTTGCCCGACAGCAGGACGCGGTGCGCGTGCCCGGCGGCCACGAGCTCGGCCACCAGCGCGGCGCGGTCGGCGTCCCGGACGAACGCGTCGTCGTCGTTGCGGCCGACGTGGTCGATGGCGACGTAGGCGCCGCGTTCGGCGACGGCGGCCGGCCAGCCGGCCGCGACCGCCCCGGCCCGGTCCAGGTCGCCGACGACGACGCGGTCGGCGGGCAGGCCCTCGGCGAGGACCAGCTCCAGCTCGGCGACGGCGTCCGCGCCGTAGCGGATCGAGACCGGGACACCGGTGGCCACCGCCGCGCGGGCGGCGCCGCGGAACAGGCTCTCGTCGGTGGGGGTCAGCCCGCCGCGGGTGCCGGTGGTGGCGACGAGGCCGGCGGCGCCGCGACGTTCCACCCGCGGGACCACCATGCCCTCGGTGACCTCGCGGCCGAACAGGTCGGCGAACTTCTCCGCCGGCCAGGGGGTCGGCGGGTTGGTCTGCGGGGTGAGGAAGTAGCCGCCGAGGTTCTCCTCCGGGCCCATGCCGGTCGAGGCGACGACGTGCACGCCGGTCGCCCGGGACAGGTTCTCGAGCAGCGGAACGTCGCGGCCGTGGAACATGCCGGTGCTGTCGACGACGGTGCCGCCGCCGGCCGCCTTGAAGGCACGCAGCTTGGCGGCCAGGACCTCGAAGATGTCGGCGCGGTCCATCGAGATGTCGTAGCCGTGCTCGGCGCCCGGGACGACGGACAGCAGCGCCTCGTGGACGGCGACGACGCCGAGGGAATCGGCGGGCACGGGCCCGAGGACGGTGTGCGCATGGCCGCGCTGCAGGGGTCCGCCGCGAGCCTGCGGGTGGTGGGGGGCAGTGGGGTCCTTCAACACGCGGCGGCCTCCATGGCGGGTCGCGCCAGCAGGCGCTTGAGCTTCGCGGGCGGGGTGGGGTGGTTGACCGCGACGACGGTCTGCGGGGCGGTCGCGTCGGGCCAGGCCAGGAGCGCGCGGCCGGCGTCGAGGGAGCCGTCGAGGACGACGGGCTCGCCCTGCGGGTCGCCGGCTCCGACCATCTTCACGTCGAGGCCGAACTGCTCGGTCCACGAGTAGCGGGAGGGCCGGTACGCCGGTGCGTCGTCGCCGTGCAGCAGCGCCTTCGCCGCGGCGCGAGCCTGCTCGACGGCGTTGGTCCAGCTGGGGATGCGGGTCAGGGCGCCGTCGCCGGTCGTGAACACCGCGACGTCGCCGGCGGCGACCACGTGCGGGCTGACCCGGCAGCGCTCGTCGACGAGCACACCGCCGGCGACCGGCAGGCCGGAGCCGGCCAGCCATTCGACATTGGGCACGTCGCCGACCGCGGAGACGACCAGGTCGGCCTCGAACCGCTGCCCGTCGGCGGTCTCCACCCCTGTGGGGAAGGGCGCACCGAGGAGTCGGACGCCACCGTGGGTGAGCACGAACCGGACGCCGGCCCGCGCTGCGACGGTGCGGACGTGGCCGCCGACCGCCGTCCCGAGCAGCCGGTCCAGCGGAGGCGCCAGGTCGACGACGGTCACGTCCTTGCCGAGTGCCCGCGCGGTGGAGGCGATCTCCATGCCGAGGAAGCCGCCGCCGACCACGAGCACCGACGACGCCTGCGCCAGGGAGTCGCGCAGCCGGAGCCCCTCGTCGTAGCTGCGCAGCACCCGCTCGGCCTGGTTGGCCGTGCCGATGCGCCGGGCACGGGCGCCGGTGGCGATGACCAGGCCGTCGTAGCGGACCGGCCCGGCCGGCGTCAGGACGACGCGGTTGTCGGTGTCCAGCCCGGTGGCCGGCGTGCGCAGGTGGAGGTCGACCTCGTCGGACAGCGGCGCGAGGACCACGTCGTCGGCCGTCTCCCGTCCGGCCAGGACGCCCTTGGACAGCGGCACCCGGGTGTAGGGCGGGAGGTCCTCGTCGCTGAGCACGGTGATCCGGCCGTCGAAGTCCGCCATGCGCAGCGTCTCGACCGCGGTCAGCGCCGCGATGGAGCCGCCGACGACGACCACGCTCCGCACGCTCACGCCTCGACGCGCAGGGCGGCGACCGGGCAGACCCGTGCCCCGCCCTCGGCCTTGCGCTCCAGCTCCGGCGGCACGGTCTCGTGCAGCAGCACGACGATCGCGTCGTCGTCGAGCTCGTAGACCTCCGGGGCGACGTCGGCGCACAGCCCGTGCCCCTCGCACCGCGCGCGGTCGGCGACGATCCTCATGCCGGCACCACCTCGAGGACGGGGAGCGAGTCGATGCTCCGGGTCGCGTTGTGCGGCACCCGCACCTCCTCGCCGACCACGAGGCGCTCGACCCGACGGGCCAGCGCGTCGATCACGGCGTGCGCCTCCAGCCGGGCCAGCCCCTGGCCGGCGCAGCCGTGGATGCCGTACCCGAGCGAGAGGTGGTCGACGGGGTTGCGCTCGACCAGGAACTCGTCGGGGTCCTCGTAGTGCCGCGGGTCGCGGTTGCCGGCGCCCAGGCAGACAGCCACGCGGGCACCCGCGGGGATCCGGACGCCCTCGACCTCGACGTCCTTCGTCGCCTGCCGGCCCCAGACGTTGATCGGTGCCCAGAAGCGGAGCACCTCGTTGAAGGCGGCCGGGACGAGCGATGCGTTCTCGCGGACGAGCGCCAGCTGGTCGGGGTGTGCGGCGAACAGCGCGATGATGTTGCCGATCGCGCTGACGGTGTTCTCCACACCGGCCGCCAGGTACTGGTGGATGATCGGCCCGGCCGAGCCGGGCGGGATCGCACCGCGCTCCTCGGCCTCGAAGACGCCACGGCCGACAGAGCCCTCGGCCAGGTCGCCCTTGGTGACGGTCGAGCACCAGGCGTAGAGCTCACCGGCGATCGGGAAGCTCTCGGCGGTGCGCTGGTTGAGCGGGCCGATGACCTGGTTGGCCGCCTTGCCCCAGTCGAGCATGTGGCTGCGCACCTCGCCGGTGAAGCCGACGAGGTCGGCGACGATCTCCAGGGGGAAGGCGCGGGCGATGGAGTCGATCGCGTCGAAGGACCCGGACGCGACGAGGTCGGCGACGAGCGCGTCGGCCTTGGCGTCGATCTGCCCCTTGAGACCGCGCAGGGCGCGCGGCGACAGGTTCTCGGTCAGCGCTGCCCGCAGGGCGGTGTGCTGCGGCGGGTCGGAGGCGAGCGAGGTGCCCTGCAGCGCCTCGTTGACCATCGGGTTGAAGCCGATGCCGGCGGCCGAGGAGAAGGTCTCCCAGTCCCCGAGGGCGTCCCTGACGACGTTGTACCGGGTGAGCGCCCAGACGTCGTTCGCCGGCAGGTGCACGACCCCGCTCAGCTCGCGGAGCTCGGCGAGGGTCGGGTAGGGGTCGAGCAGGACCTCGTCAGAGAAGAGGTCGACGGGGGAGGTCGGGACGGACATGAGGCACCTCGGGCTTCGGACGTCGTTGTCGGCACTGCGGTGTCGGGACCCGGCAGCCCGCCCGGTGGGGGCGTCCTGCTCCTCGGGCCCGTGGACGTGACGCCGCGGTGTGCCCGGGGTCACGAACTCACTGTGCACGATGTCGTGTCGGTTTACAAGGTGTCAATGAAATCGGCGCGTCCGGACACGGCACCGGCCCGCCGTCCGCGGGGGTCGACGGGCCGGGTGACCGGGTGGAGCGGCCGGGGGGGAGTGGCCGGCTGCGAAGTGGCCGGGTGCGAAGTGACCGGGTGGGAGTGGCCGGGTGGGAGGACCGGTGCCTACCGGGCGTCGAGGAGGGCGCCGGACAGGAAACCGGTGAGCTCCTCGTAGGCGTCCAGCGGCAGCACGGTGGCCACGTACTGGTCGGGTCGGACGAGCACCATGGCGCCCTGTTCGCGGTCGATGCCGCGCAGGTCGAAGACGTCGTCGGTCCTCGGGTCGGGGCAGAAGACCTTCTCGTGGTCGACCAGCCCGAAGGGGCCCTTGCGCGGCACCAGGACCGCCGGTAGCGAGCCGACGTCGAGGTCGCGGTGCCCCTGCTGGAAGACGGCGCGGACGTCGAGAACCGCGTCGGGGTTCTCGTCGGCCGGGGTGAAGCGGGCCAGCGGGGACTTCTCGGCCGCGAGGTGCTGGCACAGGGCCCGGGCCCGCGATCCTGGCGACGCCGGGTCGGCGGCGTCGGCGAAGAGGTAGAGCCGCCAGGCGCCGTCCGCCCGGGCGGCGTGCCCCAGCTGGACCGGCTTGGCGTCGGCCAGGCGCACCACCGGCGCCGAGTGGAAGCGCATCCCGACCGGATAGCCGCCGGCGAGCTGCTGGTGCTCCCTCGACCCGGTGATCATCGAGGGGCCGTAGTGGGTCGCGACGCCGGCGGTGAAGCGGCCCTGGGCGGCGAAGTGCGCCTGGAAGGCGCCCGGGTCCTCGGCGTCGTCCCCGCCGGACGAGCTGCGCGGCTTCGCGCTCATCATCCTGGCGAACTCGCGGTCGAAGTCGATGAGCTCCTGGGCGACCTTCTGGCGCTCGTCGGAGTAGGTGTGCAGCAGCTCGGGTCGCGCCGTGCCGCGCAGCACCGCGGCCAGCTTCCAGCCGAGGTTCCAGGCGTCGGCCATCGACACGTTCATCCCCTGTCCGGCCTTGGCGCTGTGCGTGTGGCAGGCGTCGCCGGCGATGAACACCCGCGGGAGCCGGTCCGGCATCTCCTCGACGGGGACGTCGTCGAACTTCGCGCACAGCCGCTGGCCGATCTCGTACACCGACCACCAGCCGACGCTCTGCACGTCGATCGTGTACGGGTGCAGGATCCGGTTGGCCACCGCGGCGAGCTTCTCCGGGGTGACGCTGCGGGCGGCGAGCATGTCGCGGTCGCGGACCTGGTCGAGCTCGATGTAGAGCCGCACCAGGTAGCCGCCCTCGCGCGGGATGATCAGCAGGTTGCCCTTGTCGGCCGAGTGGACGACGGCCTTGAGCCGGATGTCGGGGAAGTCGGTGACGGCGAGGACGTCCATGACGCCCCAGGAGGAGTTCATCGCGTCGCCGACCAGCTCCTGGCCGATCGACGTGCGCACCGCGCTCCGGGCGCCGTCGCAGCCGACGACGTACCGGGCCCGGACGGTCGAGGTCTGCCCGGTCTCCTCGCCGTCCACGACGTGGCGGAGGGTGACCGTCACGGGGGCGTCGTCCTCGGCCGGGACCTGCACGTCGGCGGCCTGCAGCCCGTAGAACGGCTCGAGCCGGGACGCCGACCGCGCCATGGAGTCGCGCAGGTAGGCCAGCATCCGGGCCTGGTTGACGATGACGTGCGGGAACTCCGACAGCCCGTCCTCGACGTCCTGGATGCGCCCCGTCCGCGTGATCCGGGAGGGGTCCTCGGGGTCGGGCCGCCAGAAGCCCACCTCGTTGACCCAGTAGGCCTCCGCGACGAGCTGGTCGGCCAGCCCGAAGGCCTCGAACATCTCCACCGTGCGGCAGGCGACCCCGTCGGCCTGGCCCACGGCCAGCGGCCCGTTCCGGCGGTCGACGATCGCCGTCCGGATCTCGGGGAACTGGGCGAGCTGCGCGGCCAGCACCATCCCGGCGGGGCCGCAGCCGACGATGAGGACGTCGACCTCGCCGGGCAGGCCGGCGGGGCGGTCCGCGACGGAGGGGTGCGGTTGCGCGACGAACGGATCGCCGGGCCGGTAGCCGTCGAGGTAGAACTGCACGTCGGTCGTCCCTCCGGAGGTGGATCGGTGAGCCGACGGTCCCCGGGTTCCCATACCGAGGGATAGCCTTTTCTGCGGTGAAGAACAAACCTGCGTACGCGATCGCCTCGGTGGACGCCGCCCTGCTGCTGGCCAGCCTGCTGCAGCAGGAGGGGGCCATGCGGGTCACCGACGTGGCCGCCCGTCTCGGCGTCTCGGTCTCCACGGCGCACCGGCTGCTGGGGATGCTCGTCTACCGCGACTTCGCCGAGCAGCTGCCCGACCGCCGCTACACCGCCGGGCCGGTCCTCGGCCGGGGAGGGCTGCGGCCGGCGCCGGTCACCCGGCTGCGCGAGGCCGCCGTGCCGCACCTGCGGCACCTGGTCGACACGGTGGGCGAGACGGCCAATGCGATGGTGCTGGCCGGCTCCGACGTCCGCTTCGTCGCGACGGTCGAGAGCCCGCAGGTACTCCGGGTCGGCGATCGCACCGGACGGACGCTGCCGGCCCACCTGAGCTCGGGTGGGAAGGCGGTGCTGGCCACGATGGACGCCGAGCAGCTCGCCGCCCACCTCGAGCCGCTCGGCGCGACCGGTGCGGCGAGACTGCAACGGGAGCTGCGCACGGTCCGGCGTCGCCGGTTCGCGGTCAACGACCAGGCGACCGAGCCGGGCCTGGTCGCCGTGGGGGTGGCCGTGCCGGCCGCCGGGGGCGTCACCGGTGCCGCGCTGTCGCTGGCCGCTCCCGCGGCCCGGTTCTCCCGCGACCTCGCGGCGAGCTGGGGGAGTGCGCTGGCCGGTGCGGCCGACGCCGTCGCACGAGACCTGAGCGCTGCCGGCTAGCGACCGACCCGCACGCCGGTGGACCTGCCTCCCACGCGGGCAGGCAGCGCGTCGGTGAGCCGTCGGGTGGGCATGCAGTCGCCTCCCGCGGGTGCCCGACCGTGCGTCTGCGGCCATGCTGGTGGACGACTCGCGGTCGGCTGCACGCGCCGGTGGCCGCGACGACGCCCGGTGGGAACAGGAGTCGACGGACGGATGAGCAGATGACCGCACCCAATGCGCTCGGCGACGACCAGCGCCCCCGGTTCTTCGCCTTCGACGGACCGGCGCGGCACGGTCTCGTCCCGCCGCCGCCGCGACGGGACGTGGCGGTCCGGACGTTCGTCCGCTCGCTGGCGGGCATGCAGAAGGAAGCGCTGGTCGTGTCCAGCGCGGACGGGAGGGGCTGGCGGCTCACCTCCGACGAGGGCCCCTACCTCGCCGGCCACGACGAGGCCCCGTTCCCGCTCGCCTTCCTGACCGCCGGCATGGTGGCGTCCTATGCCAACGAGGTCGTGGCTCTCGCCGCGCAGCGGGACCTGCCGCTCGACGGCCTGCGGCTGACCCTGGAGAACTTCTACACGATGGAGGGCTCAGCACTCCGCGGCAGCATGATCGGCGGTGCGCTGCCGCCCGAGCTCACCATCGAGGCCGACGCCGATCCTGCCGCCCTGCGCAGCCTCGGTGCCGACGCGACGGACGCCTCACCGCTCAACGGGCTGCTGCGCGGACGGAGCACGAGCCTGTTCACGCTGACCCACAACGGACAGCCGCGGGAACCTGCGCGGGTGGCGGCACTGGGGACGCCGGCGCTCGAGGACGTCGCGGACCGGTACGGCGACATCACCGTGGACGGGCCGGCCGACGCCGCGGACCTGATGCAGAGGGTCGCCTCGGCGCAACGGCACGAGGGGGAGGGCGGCGCCGGCTCGAGCCTGCGGGCGGAGCAGAAGCGGACCCTGCACGTACGCGGCGTCTGCACGCTGCGGGCCGACGGCGTCAAGGTGATCGACGTCCAGCTGCTCACGCCGAGCGGATCCAGCTTCCGGCTCCTGTCCGACGAGCCGGAGGGTTCCGGAGGCCGTGGCCGGGCGCCGGATGCGGCCACGCTCGTCTCGGCGGGGATCGCCTTCTGCTTCATGACGCAGTTCGGCAGGTACGCCGCGATCACCAGGAAGCGCCTGGACCGGTACCGGATCATCCAGGACACCCACTTCTCGGCCGGGGGTGCCTCCGGTGGCACCGGCAGGGCCGGTGCCGCGGACCCCGTGGAGACGCACGTGTTCCTCGACACGGACGAGGACGCGGACTTCGCCCGGACGCTGGTGGACATGGGGGAGCAGACGTGCTTCCTCCACGCCCTGTGCCGGACGGATCTGAAGACGAGACTGCGGCTGCCTCCGGTCGTCAGGGCATAGCGTCCGGGTCACATGCTCTCGGGCACCCGCAGGTCGGCGATGCAGAGGTCGAAGTCCGCGGTGTCGGTGACCTCGATCCCGAGCGACGGCCCGAAGTCCTCCCGGAACTCCCGGGCCCCCTCGGCGGCCGCCTCGAGATCGGCCCGCGAGTCGTAGGAGACCGTCGCCACGCTGATGCCCTCGTCGCGCCGCACCAGGACGCTGACGCTGCAGAAACCGGGCAGGTCGTCGAGCTTCGGCATCAGGGACAGCCGGACGGCGTCCACGGCCTTGTCCACGTTCTCCGGGGCGGTCCGCATCCAGGTGACCCGTGAACAGGTGCCGGAGTGCGACTCGTGCACCCGGTGCATCGCGGCGATCTCCCACTCCTCGACCCGGGCCTCGCCGCCGAGCACCTCGAGCGTGCGCTGCGAGGCGGTGCGGACGGCGTCCTCGCTGGCGTTCATGGCGGCCTGGTCCCGCCAGGACGTGGTGACGATGCACCGGCCGGAGTCGCGGTCGGCCAGCATGGACAGACCCATGCAGCCGTCGAGCCGGCGGAGCGCGGGCATGTCCTCGGTGCGGACGACGGCGATGCCCTCGTCGACGGACTGCGGGTTGCCGTGGATCGTCGTCGACCGCGCGTACATGCAGTGTTCCCCCTCAGCGGAGCCCGGTTCTCGCCGGCGGCGCCGACCGGCCCAGGCTGCTGCACCCCGGGCGTGGAGGCAACCGCGTCAGCCGCCCCGGGTGGCCAGCAGCTGCCGGACATGGCCCAGTGCCGTGGCGAGCTCGGCGAAGCTCGTGCTCAGCGGCGAGAGGCCGATCCGCAGACCGCGGGGCCGCCGGAAGTCGGGGATCACCCCCCGGCGCCAGAGCTCCTCGACGACCGTCGCCATCGCGTCGTGCTCGAGCAGGACGTGCCCGGCCCGGTGGTCGGGATCGCGGGGCGAGGCGACGACGACGCCGAGCGGGGCCAGCACCTCGTCGGCGACGGCGACCGCGTACTCGGTCAGCGAGACCGACTTGGCGCGGATCGCCGGGAGCCCGGCCCGCTCGATCAGCGTCAGCATGTCCTCGAGCGGGATCATCGCGAGGACCGGGGGAGTGCCGCTGAGGAAGCGCCGGATCCCGGGCGCCGGCCGGTACTCCGGGCCCATGGCGAAGGGCTCGGCGTGGCCCATCCAGCCGGCGATCGGCTGGACCAGCCGGTCCTGGAGCCGCTGGGCGACGTAGGCCCAGGCGGGTGCACCGGGGCCACCGTTCAGGAACTTGTAGCTGCAGCCGACGGCCAGGTCGACGTCGGCGGCGTCCAGCCCGACCTCGACCACCCCGGCGGAGTGGCAGAGGTCCCACAGCACCAGCGCGCCGGCGCGGTGGGCGGCCGCCGTGATCCCGGGCAGGTCCGCGATGTAGGCCGACTTGTAGGCGACGTGGCTGAGCACCACCAGCGCCGTCCGGTCGCTCAGCAGGGCCTCGACCTCGGCGGGCCGGACGCCGGTGGCCGGGTCGGGCTCGATCCAGCGGACGGTGCGGCCGGTCTCCGCGGCGACCGCGGTGAGGACGTAGCGGTCGGTCGGGAAGTTCTCCGTGTCGGCGATGATCTCGCCGCGACCGGGGCGGGCGTCCACCGCCGCGCGGACCAGCTTGTAGAGCAGCACCGTGGTCGAATCGGCGACCACCGTCTGCCCGGGTGCGGCGCCGAGCACCGCCCGCCCGATCAGGTCGCCGACCGCGGTCGGGCGGGCCAGCCAGGTCTCGTCCCAGGCCCGGATCAGCCGCTCGCCCCACTCGCCGTCCACGAACCGTGCCAGCCGGTCGCGGGTGACCACCAGCGGCCGGCCGAGGGAGTTGCCGTCGAGGTAGGCCAGCACCCCCTCCGGCAGCACGAACTCCGCGCGGAAGGCGCGCAGCGGGTCGCGGTCGTCCAGCTCGGCGGCGCGCTCGACGAACGCACGGGGGAGCCGGACGTCGTCCTCAGCCACCGATGGAGCTCCGCACCGTGTAGAGCTCGGGGAAGAAGGTCAGGTCCAGCGCCCGCTTGAGGAAGTCGACCCCGGAGCTGCCGCCGGTGCCCGTCTTGAAGCCGATGGTCCGCTGCACCGTCCGCAGGTGGCGGAAGCGCCACAGCTGGACGGCGTCCTCGAGGTCGACGAGGTCCTCGCAGGTGGCGTACTCGGCCCAGTGCGCCTCGGTGTCCTCGTAGATCGTCCGGAACACCGGCAGCAGCGCCGGGTCCTCGACCCAGGCCTTCCGCACGTCGCGGTCCAGGAGGTGCCGCGGGACGTCGTGCCCGCCGCGCGCGAGGAAGCGCAGGAAGGCGTCGTAGACGGTGGGGGAGCCCAGCAGCTCCGCCAGCAGGTCCTGCGCCTCCGGCCGGGCCTCGAACACCGGCAGCAGCCGCTCGTTCTTGTTGCCGAGGACGAACTCGATGCCGCGGTAGGACCACGACTGGAACCCCGACGCGTTCCCCAGCACGCCGCGGAACTCCGCGTACTCGCTCGGCGTCAGGGTGGCCAGGACCGACCACTGGTCGGTGATCGTCCGGAAGACGTGCTTGACCCGGGCCAGCCCCTTGCGGGCCCGGCGGACGTCGTCGGCGTCCAGGTAGCCCCGGACGGCGGTCAGCTCGTGCAGGGCGAGCTTCAGCCACAGCTCGGTCGTCTGGTGCGCGGTGATGAACAGCGGCTCGTCGTGGTGGTCGCTGATCGGCCGCTGGGCGGACAGCAGCGTGTCCAGCGACAGGTAGCCGCCGTAGTCCATCCGCGCGCTGAAGTCGGTCTGCACACCGTCCTCGATGGCGCGGACGCCGTCCTCGATCGCCATGGCGCCTCCCGGGTCCGTACCGGACGGTATCGCCGTCCGGTCCCGTCGCGGGCCACCGTCGGCCGATCGGGTACTACTGACCCATGCTGGCCGGCGATCCCGAGGACCGGTCGGTGCTGACCCGCCCGGCATCCGCCCCCGACGCCGTTCTCGCCTACGGTCCCGACGCGGAGCAGGTGGCCGACGTCCGGATCGCCTCGGTGTCCCCACCCGGTCGGCCGCTCCTGGTGGTCGTGCACGGCGGCTTCTGGCGCCCGCGGTTCGACCGGCTGCACCTCCGGCCGATGACCGAGGCGCTCGCCGCGGCCGGGTGGTCGACGGTGACGCCGGAGTACCGGCGGGTCCCGGGACATCCCGACGCCACGGTGGCCGACGTCTCCGCCGCCGTCCGGACGGTCGCCGGGCGTCCCGAGTCCGCCGGCCGACCGATCCTGCTCGTCGGGCACTCCGCCGGCGGGCACCTTGCCCTGCAGGTGGCCGCCACCCTGAACTCCACGGTGGCCGGGGTCCTGGCCCTCGCGCCGGTGGCCGACCTGCGCCGGGCGCAGGCGCTGCGGCTCGGCGACGACGCCGTGGCGGACTTCCTGGGGACCGATGCCGCCGAGCGGCGGGACCTGGACCCGGTGCGGTTGCCGGCGCCCGCGGGAGCGGTCCGCGTCCTGCACGGGACGGCCGACGGCATCGTGCCGATCGAGGTGAGCGAGGCCTACGGGCAGGTGCACCCGGCGGCGGTGCTGACACCGGTGGCCGGCGGGCACTTCGGCCTGATCGACCCGGACAGCCCGATGTGGCCGGCGGTGCCCGCCGCTCTGCACGCCCTCTCGGCGGCCGGAGGCGGGGAGGTGCCGAGCTGAGGGATCAGACGAGGATCCGGCGACCGTGGACGCGGTCGGCCGCCTCGGCGGCGAGCAGGATCCGGCGGGCCGGCCGGTAGCGGCCGTCGCGGACCCGGCGCGCAGCCTCCGGATCGACCGCGGCCAACGCGTCGGCGGCCGCCAGGTCGCGCTTGTTGTCGACCAGCTGGACCAGCCGGCCCAGCGGATCGGCCGCCGAGCGGGTGATCAGCCCCCCGATGAAGGGCTCGCCGGGGCGCCGGGTCACGGCGTCGACCGCGTGGACGACGGGCTCGGGGACGCCCAGGGCGCGCAGTCGGCCGAGGTCGTAGCGGCGGTCCGGGTCGGCGTAATCGCTGGTGCCCTCCACGACGGCGCGCAGGACCCCGGCCATCTCCGCGTCCGGCCCGTACCTCCGCAGCTCGTCGGCGAGCGGTTGCAGCCGGGCGAGGTAGAAGTCGTGGCCGTGCTCGTCCACCTGTCCCTCGTGCGCCCGCAGCGCGAGCAGGTGCGCGTCGGGAACCGTGAACGCCACGGACCGAGGTTAGGCAGGTTGCCGGTCCGCGGCCGCGCGCCGGCGGACGGGCCCGCCCCGGCGAGCCGCGGATCAGGCGGGCTCGGGCACCGATCCCGGGTCGCCACCGGGGTCGTCGGGGGTCGTCTCGATCGGCGGAGGCGGCAGCGGCTCGGGCGCGTCGGGGAGCAGCTCGCCCGGGTCGTCGGGCACCGGCTCGTTCGGGTCCAGCTCGGGATCCGGCTCCGGCAGCGGTGCAACCATGCGGCGAGTCAACCAGGGCACCGGCGCACGCGCACGGGCCACCGCCCCGGGGCGGTCGCCCGGTCAGCCCGCCCGGTCAGCCGCCTCCGCCAGCCAGGCCGCCACCTCGTCGTCGATCTCGACCGGATCGTCCACCTCCAGGTGGTGCATCCAGTGGCGGGGCGCGGGGTGGGCGACCTCCTTGAACCGCGGGGACGGGTCCCGCCGGCCCAGGTCGATCGACAGCACCACCTCGGCCGTGGGGCGGCGCAGGTACCGGTCGGGCAGCCAGAGGTAGGCGAACCCGCGCCGCCGGCGGAAGGCCACCTGGCTCGCGGAGACCCGTACCTCGGCGCCCCGGCCGACGAGCAGGACCCGGACCCGCTCGAAGACCTCCCCGGCCACGGGACGTCCGGCGAAGAACGCCTCGGGGGTCATCGGACCGTCACCCCCCGTGGTGAACCGTGCTCGTCCCGGCATGGCACCGTGCGCACCTGAGTGTCGGTCGGCCGGGAAGAGGGGGGAACGGTGGTCGCTGGACGTCGCCGGGGGGTGCGACGGTCGGGTCCCGACGGGGCGCCGGAGCCGGTGCACCTGCCGGAGCCGGACGAACGGGAGGCGTACCGCGTCCTGGACTTCGCGCTGCGGGCGGGGGAGGTGCTGCTCTCCGGTGGGGCGGCCGCCTCGGAGGTGATGGCGGCGACGATCGCGCTGGCCGGGGCCTGCGGGCTGCGGGGCGTGGTCTGCGAGGTCACGTTCACCTCCATCACGCTCTCCTACGTGCGCGCCCCGGACGTCGCACCGGTCACGAGCGTCCGGCTCGTCCAGCAGCGGACACCGGACTACACCCGGGTGACCGAGATCCACAACCTGGTCGACGACCTCGTGGGCGGGCAGGTCTCCGTGCCCGCGGCGATGAGCCGGCTCGACGAGGTCGTGCAGCGGCGGCACCCCTACCACCGGTGGGTGGTCACCGGGTTCCGGGCACTGCTCGGGGCCTCCGTGGCGGTGCTGCTCGGGGCCGGCCCCCTCGTGACGCTGATCGCCTTCCTCACCAGCGTGCTGGTCGACCGCGTCACCGGGGCCCTGCTGGCCCGCGCGCTGCCGGACTTCTACGCCAACGTCGTGGGTGCGGCGATCGCGACCTCCGTCGCCATGGGCGTGATGGCCACCGATCTGGGGGTCCGGCCGTCGCTGATCGTGGCGAGCGGCATCATCCTGCTGCTGCCGGGGGTGACGTTGGTGGGGTCGGTCCAGGACGCCATCAACGGCTACCTGCTGACGGCCAGCGCCCGGGCCTTCGAGGTCTTCGTGCTGACCGCGGGGATCGTCAGCGGCGTGGCCGCGATCCTCTCCGTCGCCGACCAGCTCGGGATGTCGCTCGTGGTCAGCCAGTCGCCCGTGAGCGGGCTGGGGGAGGTGCCCGTGCAGCTGGGCGCGGCGACCCTGTCGGCGGTCGGTGCGGCGGGCGCGAACTACGCGCCGCGCCGGACGTTGCCGGCCGCAGGTCTGTCGGGCGCGCTCGGCTGGGGGGCTTTCCGCGGGCTGTCCGAGATCGGCCTGGACCCGGCCCTGGCGACGGGGATCGCCGCGGTGCTGGTGGGAACGGGTGCCTACCTGCTGGCCCGCCGGCAGCACGCCTCACCGCTGGTCTACGTCGCCGCCGGGATCATCCCGCTGTTGCCCGGCCTCACCATCTACCGCGGGATGCTGTTCCTCGCCGACGGGAACACCGGGACGGGGCTGCTCCTGCTCAGCCAGGCCACCACGATCGGCCTGGCCCTGGCCGCCGGGGTCATCCTGGGGGAGTTCCTCGCCCGGCCGGCGCCGGGGAAGGCGCGACGGTCGCGCTCCCGTCGCGGCTGAGCCCCGTCCGTTCCCGCGCGGGTCGCGTCCGGGGGGCGAGGGCCTCGAACGCGACCCGCCAGGCGCGGTCGATGTCGGCCCCGGGCGGGAAGCGTCGAGCCAGTTCCAGGTCGACGAGGCCGTGGGCCGTGGCCCACATGGCGCGGGCGAGGTGCTCGTCGCCACCGGCCGCGGCGACGAGCGGAGCGGCGGCCGACTCCTCGACGTCCGGCCCCAGCGCCTCCCGGTGCAGGGGGCGCCGGGTGGCGAGCTCGTAGAGGCGCGGATGCGCCGTCGCCCAGGCCCGGTAGGCGGCGGTGAGCCGGGACAGCTCCGGGCCGGCGGCGGCCACCGCCTCGCCGATGCCGCGCAGCGCCCGCTCCTGCAGGCCGGCCTCGATGTCGTCCTTGCTGCGCACGTGCTTGTACAGCGAGGGCGCCCGGATGCCCAGCTCCGTCGCCAGCCGGCGCATCGTCAGGCTCGCCGGCCCCTCCGCCTCCAGCACCGACTCGGCGACCGCGAGGATCTGCTCCCGGCGGCTCACCGGCACACCGGGGTTCCGGTGGTCACTGCCCGGTCCCCGCCCGGTTCCGTTCCTCGGCGCGGGCCCGGAGCGCGTCGTTCATGGCCACGAACCCCGCCTCGGTGCGCCGGAGCATGCTGCCGAAGAGCGGCACCAGCAGGCCGCGGAAGACCTCGCGCTGGGTGAGATCGGTGCCGCCGTCCGGTCGCGGGGCCAGGGTGAAGGAGTGAGTGCCGTCGAACAGCCCGGGCAGTCCCAGGCGCCCGAGCCAGGCGAGGTGCCGTTCCCGGTCGACGGCGGTCACCGTGGGGCGGAAGGTCATCCCGCCGCCGCCGCCGGGCGGGACGATGCGCACCCGGAGCCGGCTGCCGACCACCAGCTCGCCGTTGAGCTCCGGGATGAACGGGTTCCAGTCGCCGTACGCGGCGGTCTCGTCGAGGACCTGCCACACCTGGGCGGGCGGGGCGTCGATGGTGGTGGTCGCACTGATCTCGTGGTGCACGGGGGACTCCTCGTCCATGGACTGGCTAACGCTGTTAGCCCAGCTTCGCCAGCACCGTGAGCCGTGTCAAGCCATGCCGCTGTCGCGGGAGCTGCGTCCGGCCCGCCGGTCAGCCCGACGAGGTGAACGTGGCGGTGTCCCACCGGGCGTGGGTCCAAGGCCGGAGGGCGTACTCCAACTCCACCCGTCCGGGCCGGGCATCGATGGTCTCGGCGAACACGGTGCCGTACACCTGACCGTCCCGCTCGCGCCGCACGACCAGGGCCCCGGGGTCCTCGGACGGGGGCACGCCGCGGACCAGGTCCCGCCAGCCCTCCGGGAAGGCGGCCTCGGTGAACGCCGCCAGCCAGCGGTCGGCCTTGCGGTCCTCCGGCCCGCCGGAGGTCAGAAGGTGCGTGCCGTCGGCGTGCTCGGCGGCGGTGAGCCGGTCGCCGTCGAACTCCCAGGTGACCAGCCGGTCGGGGGCGACCAGGACGAGCAGGAAGCCCGCCATCCCGGCGAGCCGCACGTGCGAGGTCCAGCCCGTCCCGTGCACGGCGGCGAGCAGCGGCAGCACGCCGCGGCTCGCCGCCCCTGGGGTGGCGGGCCGCTCGTGGTACCGGTTCACCACGAGAGCGGTGACGCCGGTGCCGACATGCGTCGCGCACCACGTGCCCCCGGCCACGCGGTCCCGCCCGCCGACGAGGTCGGGCGACTCGGGCCACCACCGGTCGGGGACGTCGAACTCCCGGGAGGTCACCTCGTCGCGGACGGCGAGGATCTCTGCCGGCCCTCCGGCGGACCGGCGCACCACCACCGTGCACATGGGGCGCATCCTGCCGTGCCCGCCGGAGGCGGCCCGCCGGTGGGCCGGGCCGTTCACCCGCCCAGGTAGCCCCGGAGCACCTCGGCCTCCCGGCGCAGCCGGGCGGCCGCTTCGGGCTGCCGGTGCGCGTCGCAGCGGTCGGCCGCGACGGCGCACTCCGCGATCTGCGCGCGGAGCACGGCGCGGACGTCGTCGGCGGACAGGGTGCGCCGCGCCGCCTCGGTCGAGCCCACCCCGGTGCGCGCGCCGGCGACGGGACCGCTCCCGGCGTCCGCCACCCGGGAGGGGACCTCGACCGCCTCGGCGTTGTCGATGGCGGCGATGGCGCCGCGCAACGTGGCCACGACCTCCGGCCGGCGCGCCCGCATCGCGCCGACGAGGTCGGTCCGCAGCGCCGCGCGCAGCCCCTGGGCACCGTCGTCCCGGGTGTCCTCGTCCGTCGTCATGTCGCCGCCTCCCCGGGCGAGATGATCACCCGGCGGCGGCGCGGGGGACAGCGGATTTCCGCCCCCGGCGCGGCTCGTCAGCCCGCGCGGCCGGCCCAGGCGTCCGCGGGGGTGCGGGCCGGCCCGAACAGTGCGGCCAGCGCCGCGTCCGACGTGTCCAGGGCGGTGCGGTCGAAGGTGCTGCTCGAGGCGACCAGCTCGGCGGCCCCCGTGCGGTCGATCAGCTCGGCGAGCCGTCGTTCCACCTGCGCCGGGGTGCCGGCGACCGCGGCCGCCACGGTCCGGTCCAGGTACTCCTGCTGGCGCGGGGTGCGGGAGGCGTCCCGGACCGCGGCGACCGGCTCGAGGGGCGGGAAGACGCCGGTGGTCCGTGCCCGGGCCATCGCCCACGCCTCGGGGAGGAGCAGGTCCTCGGCCTCGGCGGTCGTGTCGGCGACCAGCACGTCGAGGCTGATGGACACCCGCGGCTCCGGCTGCTGCTCGGAGGGCCGGAAGCTGCGCCGGTAGCCATCGAGGGCGGCCAGCCCGGGCTCCGGATCCCCGCCCACCCCCAGCAGCGGGCCGCCCACGACGACCGGCAGCCCGAGCTCGGCGGCGACCTGCAGGCCGGCCCCGGTGGCCAGCACGGTCAGGGGAACCGGACCGGCCGGCCGCGGGTACGCGGTGATCTCCGCCCGGCCGGTCAGGAAGTCGCGCACCTCCGCGAGGTCGGCGGCGAAGTCCCGCTCGGTCTCGCGCAGCGCCCGGCGCACCGGTGGGGTGAAGCCGGAGGAGCGGCCCAGCCCCAGGTCGAGCCGGCCCGGGGCGAAGGCGGACAGCGTCGCGAACTGCTCGGCGACCACGAGCGGTTGGTGATGGGGCAGCATGACGCCGGCCGAGCCCAGCCGGATGCGGTGCGTCCGGCCGGCGATCGCGGCGAGCAGCACGGCGGGGGCGGCGCCGGCGATGCCGGGGACCCCGTGGTGCTCGGCGACCCAGAACCGCTCGACGCCCAGTGCCTCGGCGCGCACCGCGCGGGCGACCGTGCCGGCGAGCGCGGCGGCGTCGGGCTCGCCCACCCGCGTGCGGGACCGGTCCAGCAGGGAGAGCCGCGGCGCCGGGTCGATCACCGCAGGTGCAGCGCGGTCCGGCCACGGACTGTTCCGCACGTCCGGGTGCCCGGCCCTCACGAAGCCGGCCGTCGGCTGCCCGGCCGTCCGGTGTCCGGCCGTCGGGTGCCCGGCCGTCGGGTGCCCGGCCGTCGGGTGCTCGGCCGCCGGCCGACCCGGCGGGACATCCGGCCGGCGGCCCGGCACCATGACCCGGTGCCCTCCCACGACGGCGGATGCCCGCGATGAAGCTCCTGGTCCCGACCTCCCTGCCGTTGCACCCGGTGCTGCCCGAGGGGGTCGAGGCGATCGCCTACGACGCCTCGGCACCGGTGCCCGACGAGCACCTGGCCGCCGATGCGCTGGTGGTCTGGGGCAGCTCCGGCGCCGACCTGGCCACCGTCGCGGGGCGCATGCCGCGGCTGCGGTGGGTGCAGACCCTGGCGGCCGGTCCGGACGTAGTGCTGGGCGCGGGCTTCCCGGACGACGTCGTCGTCACCGCGGGCACCGGCCTGCACGACCGGCCCGTCACCGAGCACGCGCTGGCCCTGGTCCTCGCCCTCGTGCGCCGGCTGCCCGCCGCGGCGGCGGCGCAGCGCCGGCACCACTGGGCCGAGGAGCTGGGTGGCCTCCAGCCGCTGCACCCGGAGGGGGCGGTCACCACGCTGCTCGGCGCACGGGTCCTGATCTGGGGCTTCGGCAGCATCGGGCAGACCCTCGCCCCGCTGCTGCACGGGCTCGGGGCGCGCGTCAGCGGGGTCGCGCGGACCGCCGGGGAGCGGTCGGGATTCCGCGTCGTCGCCGAGCGGGACGTGGACGCCGAGCTGGCGGCCACCGACGTGCTGGTCATGATCCTGCCCGCGACCACCACCACCCGGGATGCGCTGGACGCCGGCCGGCTGGCCGCCCTGCCGCCGCACGCCCTCGTGGTCAACGTCGGGCGCGGCTCGACCGTCGACGAGCCCGCGCTGGTCGCCGCCCTGGACGAGGGCCGCATCGCCGGGGCGGCCCTCGACGTCACCGCCGAGGAGCCGCTGCCCGCCGACTCGCCGCTGTGGGAGGCGAGGAACCTGCTGCTCACCCCGCACGCCGCCGGTGGACGCCCGGTCGGCGCCGACGAGCTGGTCGCCGCCAACGTCGCGGCCCTGCTGGCGGGCCGGGAGCTGCGGAACGTGGTGGAACGCTGACCGGGTGAGGGCGCCGGCTCACCCGCGGCCGGGGCGGACCACGGTCAGGCTGACGCCGTCGGCGAGCCGGTAGGGGGCGGTGGCCACCAGCCCGCCGACGACCTTCCGGAGCCGGGAGATCTCCGCCCGGACGGTCACGCAGTGCTCCTCGTCGCCGAAGAGCGCGGTGCTCAGCCGCGAGGCGGTCAGCCCGGACGCGCCGGCCCGCTGCAGGAGTCCCAGCACCTCGGCGTGCCGCCGGGACAGCGGGGTCACCCACGGGTCGGCGTGCGACCGCAGGCGGAGCACCGGCGCTCCGGTCAGGTCCAGCTCGGCGACCAGATCGCGTTCGGCCTCGCGCGGGCGGACCAGCCAGCCGTCGCCGATCCGCTCCGGCGCGCACAGCCCCAGTCCGGGGACGGCCATCATGCGGTCGGCCCGCGGCACCTCGACCCGGTTCCGCACGGCGATGCCCGCCTGGTGGGCGACCCAGCCGTGCTCGTCGACCAGCAGCACGGGGCCGGAGACGGTGGCCAGCACCCCGCGGGCCGACTGCCGCAGCCGCTCCAGCCGCTGCTCGTGGTGCCGCCACAGCTGGGCCTCCGCCAGGCGGACGGCGGTCTCCACGAGGGCGCCGATGACCGGGTGCAGCGTCAGCGCGGGCCCGCTCACGTCGACGATGCCGATCAGCTCACCGGTGACCGGGTGGTGGATCGGGGCGGCCGTGCAGTACCAGGGGTGCTGCGCCTGCTCGAAGTGCTCGGCGGAGAACAGCTGCACCGGGGCCGCCTCCGCCAGCGCCGTCCCGATGGCGTTGGTGCCCACCGTCCCCTCGGTCCAGCGGGCACCCTCGGTGAACCCGAGGGCATCGGCCCGCAGCCGGACCCGTGCGGAGCCCTCCCGCCACAGGATGACCCCGTCGGCGTCGGTGACCACCAGGAGGAACGACGACGCCTCCGCGACGCTGCCGAGGACCTGCCGCAGCTCCCCGATGACCGGCCGCAGCGGGGAACGCCGCCGCCGTCGCTCGACCTCGTCCGGCAGCAGCGGCTCCCGGGCGTTGGTGCGGGTCGCGTCGAGCCCGAGGCCGAGCACCCGGGACCACGACCGCGCCACGACCCCGCGGGGGCGCACCGGCGACCGGCCGCCACCGAGCACCGCGTCGTGCACGCGCAGGAGCACCCGCGCGTGCTGCGACAGGTCGGTGCCCGGGGCGATCGCGGAGAAGCCGGTCACGTCCACCTCCACCTCATCGCGGACGGCGTGCAACACGGTGCAACGCTTCCGCCCCCGCGCCTCGAACGGTGTGCTGCTCATCACACCATGCCTGTCACAGCATGTCCGTCGCACGCTGCCGGTCGACCCGACGCCGACCGGCGTCCGCAGGAGGTATCCGGCATGACGCAGACCCTCGACACGTCCACCCGGGCCCCCGAGCAGCGGGCGCGGCGCTGGCTCGCCGACTTCGAGGCCGCCCTGCGCGCCCGCGACGTCGCCGGCGCGGCCGGGATGTTCGCCGCGACCAGCTTCTGGCGCGACCTGGTCTCCTTCACCTGGAACATCACCACCGTCGAGAACCAGCAGGGCGTCACCGACCTGTTGACCGAGACTCTGGAGCGCACCGACCCGACGTCCTTCGCGCTCGAGGAGCCGCCGGAGGAGGCCGACGGCGTCACCACCGCCTGGTACACCTTCGAGACCGCCGTCGGCCGCGGCCGCGGCCTGCTGCGGCTCGTCGAGGAGGACGGCGGACCCCGGGCGTGGACGTTCCTCACCACCCTGTCCGAGCTGAAGGGGCACGAGGAGCCGCGCGGACCGGCCCGGCCCATGGGCGCCGAGCACGGCGCGAACAAGCACCGCCTGACCTGGCTGGAGCGCCGGGAGCAGGAGGAGGCCGAGCTGGGGGTCGGCGTCCAGCCGTACGTGCTGGTCGTGGGCGGTGGTCAGGGCGGGATCGCCCTCGGCGCCCGGCTGCGGCAGCTCGGCGTGCCGGCCCTCGTCGTCGACAAGCACGACCGGCCCGGGGACCAGTGGCGCGGCCGGTACAAGTCGCTCTGCCTGCACGACCCGGTCTGGTACGACCACCTGCCGTACCTGAAGTTCCCCGACAACTGGCCGGTCTTCTCGCCCAAGGACAAGATCGGCGACTGGCTGGAGTCCTACGTCCGGCTCATGGAGGTCCCCTACTGGGGCAGCACCGTGGCCACGAAGGCGACGTACTCACCGGACAAGGGCGAGTGGACGGTCGACGTCGAGCGGCACGGCAAGCCCCTCACCCTTCGCCCGACGCAGCTCGTGCTGGCGACCGGCATGTCGGGCAAGCCGAACATCCCCGTCATCCCCGGCCAGGACGTCTTCCGCGGCGACCAGCAGCACTCCTCGGCCCACCCGGGGCCGGACGCCTACGCCGGCCGGAAGGTCGTGGTCATCGGCAGCAACAACTCCGCCTTCGACATCTGCGGGGCGCTGTGGGAGCACGACGCCGACGTGACGATGGTGCAGCGGTCCTCGACCCACATCGTCAAGAGCGACACCCTCATGGACATCGGCCTCGGGGCGCTCTACTCCGAGCAGGCCGTGGCCGCCGGCGTCACCACGGAGAAGGCGGACCTGATCTTCGCCTCGCTGCCGTACCGGATCATGCACGAGTTCCAGATCCCGCTGTACGACCAGATGCGCGAGCGCGACGCGGACTTCTACGACCGGCTGGAGAAGGCCGGCTTCTGGCTCGACTTCGGCGAGGACGGGTCGGGCCTGTTCATGAAGTACCTGCGCCGCGGGTCCGGCTACTACATCGACGTCGGTGCCGCCGAGCTCGTCGCCGACGGCTCCGTGAAGCTGGTCCACGGGATCGTCGACCACCTCACCGAGGACGCCGTCGTCCTGGAGGACGGCACGACGCTGCCCGCCGACCTCGTCGTCTACGCCACCGGGTACGGCTCCATGAACGGCTGGGCTGCGGACCTGATCAGCCAGGAGGTCGCCGACCGGGTCGGCAAGGTGTGGGGCCTGGGCTCGGACACCACCAAGGACCCGGGCCCGTGGGAGGGCGAGCAGCGCAACATGTGGAAGCCCACCCGGCAGGAGGCCCTCTGGTTCCACGGCGGGAACCTGCACCAGTCACGGCACTACTCGCTCTACCTCGCGCTGCAGCTCAAGGCCCGGTACGAGGGCATCCCGACCCCTGTCCACCGGCTCCAGGAGGTGCACCACCTGAGCTGACCCGGCGCGGCCCGGGGGCCGATCGTTGGTTTCGTCCGGACCGGGGGGCACACTTCCGGGGTGATCGACGGCGGCCAGACGACGACCGAGCCCGACACCGATCCGGCCCTGCCGCTGCCGGTGGTGGACGCCGGCCGCGGCCCGGAGCGGGGCGGCGCGCTGCTGATCCCCGGCGAGACCTGCTGGCGGATCGAGCGGGCCACCCGCTTCGCGATCTTCGTGGACGCGGCCGGCTACTTCGCCGCCCTGAAGCGCGCCGTGCTGCAGGCCGAGCGGCGGGTGCTGTTCATCGGCTGGGACTTCGACCCGCGGATCCGGCTCGACCCGCTGGACGGCGGCCGGCCCGAGGACGACCAGCTCGGTGCCGTGCTCGACCGGGCGGTGGAGGGCAACCCCGACCTGCACGTCGGCGTCCTGCAGTGGGACCTCGGCATGCTCCGTGCCCTCGGCCGGGGGCTCAAGCCGATCGTGTGGCTCGACCGGCAGACCCCGGACCGGCTCACCTTCGCCGTCGACACCCACCACCCCGTCGGCGGGGCGCACCACCAGAAGGTCGTGGTGATCGACGACTCCCTGGCGTTCGCCGGCGGCATCGACGTCACCGCCGACCGCTGGGACACCTCCGAGCACGCCGACGCCAACCCGCACCGGCGCCGTCCGGGGAGCAGGAGGGGCGAGGGCCGGCCGACCGGGCCATGGCACGACGCGACGAGCATGATGACCGGTCCGGCCGCCCGTGCGGTCGCCGAGCTCGCCCGCGAGCGGTGGGAGAGCGGCACCGGGGAGCGGCTCGACGCCGTCAGCACCGAGCACGAGTACTGGCCGGAGGACGTCGAGCCGCTGATCACCGACGTCGACGTCGCGATCTCCCGCACCCGGCCCGAGCACGGCGGCACGCCCCTGGTGCACGAGATCGAGCTGCTGTGGCTGGCCGCGATCGCCGCGGCCCGCCGCTCGATCTACGTGGAGAGCCAGTACTTCGCCAGCCGCCGGATCGCCGAGGCGGTCGCCGAGCGGCTGCGCGAGGACGACGGCCCCGACGTCGTCGTGGTCAACCCGGAGACGGCCGACGGCTGGCTCTCCGAGAAGGCGATGGGCACCGCCCGCGCCCGGGTCCTGGAGCTGGTCCGCGAGGCCGACGTGCACGACCGGTTCCGGCTGTACACGCCGGTGACGGAGCAGCGCGAGCACATCTACGTGCACGCCAAGGTGACGGTCGTCGACGACCGTCTGCTGCGGATCGGATCGAGCAACGTGAACAACCGCTCGATGGGCCTGGACACCGAGTGCGACCTGGCGATCGAGGCCGTCGAGGGGCGGCCGGACGCCGCACGGATCGGCGCGACGGTCGTCGGCTTCCGCGACCGGCTGCTCGCCGAGCACCTGGGGTGCAGTGCGGACGACGTCGCGGCCGCGATCGCCGACACCGGGTCCCTGGTGCGGGGCATCGAGCGGCTGCGCCGGCCGGCCGGACGGTCGCTGGTGCCGTTCGAGCCCCCGGAGCTGGGGCCGGCCGACCGGGCGCTCGCCGAGTCCGAGGTCATGGACCCGGAGAAGACGCCGAACCGGTGGCGCCGGGTGGAGCGGTTCTTCGCCCGCCGCCGGCGGCCGAAGGGCCGGGTGCGCCCCTGACCACCGGGCGGGCCGGCACGGCGTTCGTCCTCGGCGGCGGGGGAGTGCTCGGGGCGGCCGAGGTCGGCATGCTGCAGGCCCTGTTCGACCGCGGCGTCCGACCGGACCTGATCGTCGGGACGTCGGTCGGTGCCATCAACGGCGCGTTCGTCGCCGCCGATCCCGGGCCGGCCGCCGTCGAGCGGCTGCGCGCCGTGTGGCAGGAGCTCGCCTCCCGGCAGGTCCTCGCCGGCTCCGTGCTGGGCCGGCTGGGCACCCTGCTGCGGACGCGCACCCACGTGCACCACCCGGAACCGCTGCGGCAGCTGCTCGAGGCACACCTGCCGGTGGCCACCTTCGCCGAGCTGGAGGTGCCCTTCCAGTGCGTGGCGGCCAGCATCGAGCGCTCCGCCGAGCGCTGGTTCACCGAGGGGCCGCTGGTCGACGCGGTGCTGGCCTCCTCCGCCGTCCCGGGGCTGCTGCCGCCGGTGCAGATCGAGGGCGAGCACTACGTCGACGGGGGCCTGGTGCACAGCATCCCGGTCGGCCGGGCGGTGGCGCTGGGCGCCGACACCGTCTACGTGCTGCACGTCGGCCGGGTCGACCGTCCGCTTCAGCCGCCGACCCGGCCCTGGGAGGTCGCCACGGTCACCTTCGAGATCGCCCGCCGCCACCGCTTCGCCGCCGACCTGGCCGCGCTCCCACCGGGGGTGACCGTGCACGTCCTGCCCGCGGGGGACGACACGCCGCCCGGCACGGCCAACCTGCGGTACCGCGACTTCTCCCGCGTCGCCGACCGCATCGACCGGGCGCACGCCGCGGCCGGCGCCCGACTGGACCGGCTCGGCACGCCGGGGAACCACGGGTCCTGAGGTGCTGCCCCCGCGCCGGGTCCGCCGGGTCGCCGGCCCGCTGCTCGTCGCAGCGCTGCTGACGGCGGTCCTGCTGCTGCCCGTGCTCGTGCCGCTGGCGGCGATCGTGTCGGTGGTCCTGCCGGGCCGCTGGCGGGCGCTGCGGCTGCTGGGCTTCGCGCTCGTGTACCTCGCGCTCGAGGTCGCCGGCCTGCTGGCCGCGGCGGCGCTGTGGGTGCTCGCCGGGTTCGGCCGGCGGCTGGACGCCCCGTGGTCGCGGACCGCGCACTACACCGTGCTGCGCCTCCTCCTGGCCGCGGCGATGCGCGCCGCCCGGCGGGTGTTCGCCCTCGACCTGGTCACCGACGGGACGTCGTGGTCCCCGCTCGACGACGGGGTGCCCGGTTCGACCAACGCCATGCTCGTGCTCTCCCGCCACGCCGGTCCCGGGGACTCGTTCCTGCTCGTGCACACCCTCATGGACCGCGACCACCTGCGCCGGCCGCGGATCGTGCTCAAGGACGTGCTGCAGCTGGACCCGCTGATCGACGTCTACCTCAACCGGCTGCCCAACCACTTCGTGCCGGCCGGTCCTCCGGCGGGGGCCGGCTCGACCGCGGCGATCGCCGACCTGGCCCGGGACCTCGGCGAGGAGGACGCGCTGCTCGTCTTCCCCGAGGGCGCGAACTTCACGCCGCACCGCCGGTTCCGGGCCATCCAGCGGCTGCGCGACCGGTCGCTGGCGTCGGCGGCCCGGCGGGCCGAGGCCATGCGGCACGTCCTGCCGCCCCGTCCGGCCGGCGTCGCCGCGGCCCTGCGGGCCGCCCCGCACGCCGACGTCGTCTTCGTCGCGCACACCGGCCTGGAGCACCTGAGCACGGTCCGGGACCTGTGGCGGGAGCTGCCGATGGACAAGACCCTGCACCTGCGCTGGTGGTTCGTCCCGGCCGACCAGGTCCCGCGCGAGGAGGCCGCGCAGGTCGACTGGCTCTACCACTGGTGGGAGACGGTCGACGACTGGATCAGCACCACCCGGCAGCGGGAGGCGGCCGGCGGCGCGTCGTAGCCGGCGCGGGCGCCGGGAGTTGCCGATCTCTCACCCGCGGCACCGGCCGGCGACCGTTCCCGTGACGGAGACTCTCCGGGGAGACGCCGGTCCGCCGAGGGCCCGGGGCGCGGTCCGGGAACAGGAGGTCGGAGCCGGGATGACCGATGCCTTCCCGGCCGACCTGCTCCCCGAGGGGCTGACCCCCGGCGTGCTGCTGCTCGTGCTGGTCGCTGCCCTCGCGGCCGGCTGGATCGACGCCGTGGTCGGAGGCGGCGGTCTGCTGCAGCTGCCGGCGTTGCTGCTCGTCCCGGGGATGAGCCCGGTCCAGGCCCTGGCGACGAACAAGCTGGCCTCGATCTTCGGCACCACGACCAGCGCCGTCACCTACTACCGCCGCGTCCACCCCGACCTGCGGACCGCGTTGCCCATGGCGGCCGTGGCGCTGGGCAGCAGCTTCGCGGGCGCCTCGGTCGCGGCAGCCCTGCCGGCCAGCGTGTTCAAACCGGTCATCGTCGTCGCGCTGATCGCGATCGCGGTGTTCACCGTGCTGCGGCCCTCGCTCGGCGAGGTGACCGCCCTGCGCCACGCCGGACGCCGCCACCACGGCGTCGCCGCCGCCCTGGCTGCCGCCATCGGCTTCTACGACGGCATCCTCGGCCCGGGCACCGGCTCGTTCCTCGTATTCGCGATGGTGTCGTTGCTCGGCTACGACTTCCTCAACGCCAGCGCCAAGGCCAAGATCGTCAACGTCGCGACCAACGTGGGCGCGCTGCTCTTCTTCGCCCCCTACGGCGCCGTCCTCTGGGGGCTGGGGCTGATGCTCGGCGCGGCGAACATGCTGGGCGGCTACCTGGGCTCCCGGGCGGCGACCGCCCGGGGCAGCCGCTTCATCCGGGTGGTGTTCCTCGTCGTCGTCACCGCGCTGATCGCCCGGGTCGGCTGGGACGTGTGGGTGGAGAACCTCCGCCCGCTCCTGGGCTGAGGTCAGCAGGGCCGGGCCGGTCCGATGGTGTCTCCCGGTCGTGGCTCCGCCCAGTGCCTCGGCGCCCCTGCAGCGTGGACCTCGGGTCGAGCCGTTCCCCGCGTGTGTGGGCGGGTCGCGCACCGGGCATCCGCCCCGGGACCGCACAGCGACGAGAGGGGACCGGCGTGGAGCGAGCCGACCGAGCCGACCGAGTCGCCGACCCCGTCTCCTGACCGGTGTACCTGCTCCTCCTCGGCCACCTGGTCGCCGCCGTGCTGGCGGCCGCGCTGGTCCCGCGCTGGGGTTCGCGCGCGCTGGCCGTCGGCGCCCTCGCGCCCGCCGCCTCGTTCGGCTGGCTGCTGGTCGCGGTGCCCGACGTGCTGGCGGGAACACCACGGGAGGCCGGCGTCGCGTGGGCGCCGGCCCTGGGTCTCGAGCTGCCGCTGCGCCTGGACGCCCTGGCGCTGGTGCTGGCCCTGGTGGTCACCGGCGTGGGCACGCTCGTCCTGCTGTACGGCATCCACTACTTCGCCGACCGGGAGCAGGGGCTGGCCCGCACGGTGGGTGTCCTGGTGTTCTTCGCCGGGGCGATGCTGCTGCTCGTCCTGGCCGACGACGTGCTCGCCCTCTACGTCGCGTGGGAGCTGACCACGGTCTGCTCGTTCCTGCTCATCGGCGACGGGGGCCGCGACGGGGAGCACCGGTCGGCCGCGCTGCGGGCCCTGCTGGTGACCACCGGTGCCGGCTTCGCGCTCCTGCTCGGGCTGCTGCTGCTCGGGGACGCCGTCGGCAGCTACCGCCTCTCCGCGATCCTCGCCGACCCACCGACCGGCACGCAGGCCGGCGTCGCCGCCGTCCTGGTCCTGGTGGGGGCGCTGGCCAAGTCCGCGCAGGTCCCGTTCCACCCCTGGCTGCCGGCAGCCATGATCGCGCCGACCCCGGTCAGTGCCTACCTGCACGCCGCGGCGATGGTGAAGGCCGGGATCTACCTGATCGCGCGGCTCGCCCCGGCCCTGGCGGAGGTGCTGCCGTGGCGGCCGCTGGTGCTCGCCGTCGGGGTGGCGACGATGCTGCTCGGCGGGTGGCGCGCCCTGGCGCAGACCGACCTGAAGCGGCTGCTGGCCTACGGCACGATCGCCCAGCTCGGCTTCCTCGTCGTCCTGCTCGGCGCCGGGACCCGCACCGCGGCCCTCGCCGGCGGCACGATGCTGCTGGCGCACGCGCTGTTCAAGTCCACGCTGTTCCTGGTCGTCGGCATCATCGACCACGAGGCGGGCACCCGGGACCTGCGCGAGCTCAGCGGGCTGCTCCGGCGGGCCCCGGGTCTGGCCGTGGTCGCCGGGCTGGCCTGCCTCTCGATGGCCGGCCTGCCACCGACGATCGGCTACCTCGGCAAGGAGACGGCCTTCGAGGCCTTCCTCGAGCCGGGGCCCGGGCACGGCTGGGTGCTGGCCGGCATCGTCGCGGGCTCGGTCCTGACCGCGGCCTACACGCTGCGGTTCCTGTGGGGTGCCTTCGCCGACCGGCCGGGGGTCGGGCAGCCCCTCGAGCACCGGCCGGCACCCGGCTTCCTGGCGCCGGCCGCCGTGCTGGGCCTCGGCTGCCTGGTCGCCGGCCTCGTCCCCGCCGCCATCGACGCGCTGGCCGGCGGGTACGCCGAGGCCTACCCGGACGAGCACGGGTTCCACCTCGCGCTCTGGCACGGCGTCGGCCCGCCGCTCCTCCTGTCCCTGCTCACCCTCGTGCTGGGTGCGGCGCTGCACGTCTGGCGTGACTTGGTGGACGCCGCCCGCGCGGCGCTGCCCCCGACGCCCACGGCGCTCGGCGCCCAGGACCGGCTGGCGCACGGCGTGCTCACCGGGGCGGGCGCGCTCACCCGCTGGACCCAGGTCGGCTCCCTCCCGGGCTACCTCATGGCCGTGCTGCTGACGGTCTCCCTCGCACCCGGTGGGGTGCTGCTCGCCGGGGTGGGGGTGCCGGACGGGCTCCGGGCCTGGGACACCCCGGCCCAGGCGCTGGTGGGTGCTGCCGTGCTGCTCGCCGTCGCGGGCGTGGTCCTCATCCACCGCCGCATCACCGCCGTGCTCATGCTCTCGGCGGTCGGCTACCTCGTCGGCCTGCTGTTCCTGATCCACGGCGCGCCCGACCTGGCGCTGACCCAGGTCCTGGTCGAGACGCTCACCCTGCTCGTCTTCGTCCTGGTGATCCGCCGCATGCCGGCCGAGGTCCGCCGGCCCCCGCAGCCGCTGCGGATCGCCCGGCTGGTCGCCGCGTCGCTGATCGGCGCCTTCGCCACGCTGGCCACGCTGGTGGCCGGCGCACGGCACGTGCCGTCCCGGTCCGCCGCCGGCTACCTGGAGACGGCGCCGGAGGAGGGCGGGCCGAACGTGGTCGCCGTGATCATCAGCGAGTTCCGGGCGCTGGACACGCTCGGCGAGCTGACGGTGCTGACCGTCGCCGCGACGGGCGTGGCGAGCCTGGTCCTGGTGAACAGCCGGCTGCGCGGGACCCCGCGGGGCGACGCACGGGACGGCCGCACCGGCGGAGCGGACGACCGGGAGGCCGTCCGGGAAGCGGGGAGGACATGACCGCCCGACCGCAGCGGCCAGAGGCCGTGCCCCGGTCCCGGTTGCTGCCCGCCGCGGAGCGGCAGGACCCCGACGACCGGTCCCTCCTGCTGGAGGCGCTGACCCGGCTGGCCCACCCCAGCATCCTCGTGGTGGCGGTGTACCTGCTCGTCGTGGGCCTGCACCACCCGGGTGGTGGATTCGCCGCCGGGCTGGTGGCCGGACTCGGCCTGGTGCTGCGCCGGCTGGCCGGGGGCCCGCACGAGCTGCGGGCGGCCTCGCCGGCGCCACCGGGCGTCCTGCTCGGCGCCGGCCTCACCCTGGTCGCCGGCTACGCCGCCACCGGGGTCGTGGTCGCCGGCGAGCTGCTGGCCGGGGCGGTCTGGGCGTTCGACGCCGGCGTCCTCGGGCACGTGGAGATCCCGTCGTCCGTGCTGTTCGAGACCGGCACCGCGTTGATCATCGTCGGGCTCACCCTGGACGTCGTCCGCACCCTGGGCGCCGACGAGCCCGCCGCCGAGGACGCCGAGGAGGACGTGTGAACGCCTCCAACGTGACGCTGGCGCTCGTCGTCGGCGCGTTGTTCGCCGGTGGGAGCTACCTGCTGCTGCAGCGCAGCCTGCTGCGCATCGTGCTGGGGTTCGTGCTGCTCGGGCACGCCGCCAACCTCGTGCTGCTCGTCGCCGGCGGCCCGGCGGGCCCGGCCCCGGTCGCGGGGGAGACCGGCGTCCCGGAGGCGGCCGATCCGCTGCCCCAGGCCATGGCGATCACGGCCGTGGTCATCACCCTGGCGGTGACCGCGCTGCTGCTGGCCCTCGCCGACCGCAGCGTGACCCTCCGGGGGGACGACGACGTGCCGGATGCGGTCGAGGACGCGCTCGCCGACCGGGAGGACACCGGACAGGTGGAGGAGAGCAGATGATGCAGACGGTCCTGCTGCTCTCCGTCCCCGTCGTGCTGCCGCTGCTGGCGGCGGGGGTGTCGCTGCTGCTCAGCCCGTTCCCGATCGCCCAGCGGGTGCTGGGGACGGCCGTCCTGGCCGCCGTCCTGGTGGACGCCGCCGTCCTGCTGTCCCTGGTCGACTCCTCCGGCCGGCAGGTGCTGCAGGCCGGCGGGCACCCGGTGCCCCTGGGGATCACCCTCGTGGCCGACCGGTTCTCCGCGCTGGCGCTGGTCGTCGCCGTGGTGGTGTGCCTGGCGGTGCTGCTCTACGCGATCGGGCAGGGCAGTGCCGAGCGACGGATCGAGAACGTGCCCTCGGTCTTCCACCCGACCTATCTGGTGCTGGTGGCCGGCATCGCCCTGGTGCTCCTGACCGGCGACCTCTTCACGCTCTTCGTCGGGTTCGAGGTCATGCTCATGGCCAGCTACGTGCTGACCACCCTCGGGCCCACCGTCGAGCGGGTGCGGGCCGGCATGATCTACGTCAGCTCCAGCCTGACCGCCACGATCCTGCTGCTCACCACGATCGGGCTGGTCTACGCCGTCACGGGCACGGTCAACCTGGCCCAGCTCAGCGAGCTCGTCCCGCAGCTGTCCCCGGGCCTGCGCGACTTCCTGGCGCTGCTGCTCCTCGCGGTGCTGGGCATCAAGGCGGCGATGGTGCCGCTGCACTGGTGGCTGCCCGACAGCTACCCGGCCGCACCGGCCCCGATCACCGCCGTCTTCGCCGCGCTGCTCACCAAGGTGGCCGTCTACGCGATCGTGCGCACCCAGACGCTGCTGTTCCCGCGGGAGGAGCCCTGGACGCTGCTGCTGGTGCTCGCGGCGGTCACGATGCTCGTCGGCATCCTCGGCGCGCTGGCCCAGCACGACCTCAACCGGGTCCTGTCCTTCACGCTCGTCTCGCACATCGGCTTCATGCTCTTCGGCCTGGCGATGTCCTCCGTGCTCGGGCTCACCGGGACGATCCTCTACTTCGTCCACCACATCACCGTCCAGGCGGCCCTGTTCCTGGTCGCCGGCCTCGTCGAGCAGCGGCGCTCGACCACGGAGCTGTCCCGGCTGGGCGGCCTGGCCACGGCCGCTCCCGTCCTCGGCGCGCTGTTCCTCGTGCCGGCGCTGAGCATCAGCGGCATGCCGCCGCTGGCCGGCTTCCTGGGCAAGCTCGCGCTGCTGCAGGCCGCGGTCGCCGACGGGACGGCGCAGGTGCTCGCGGTGGCCGGGATCGCGCTGCTGACCAGCCTGCTCACGCTCGCGGCCATGGGGCGGGTCTGGGCGGCGGTGTTCTGGGGCCCGCCCCCCGCGCAGCGGGCACCGGCCGGCCAGGAGGAGGACGGCGCGCACGAGGGTGACGAGGCGGAGCCGCACCGTCGGACGACGACCGTCCGGCGGGCCGGCCGGCTCCGGACCGTCGCGGCCGCCCTCGCGGTGTCCAGCGGACTGGCCGTCGCCGCGGGCGCCGGGCCGCTGTCGGCCTTCGCCGAGCGGGCGGCCACCGATCTGGCCGACCGCGCGGGTTACCGCACCGCGGTGCTGGACGAGGGGAGCAACCCGTGATTGACCGGCTGCTGCTGACCGGCTGGCTGTTCGTCGTCTGGGTGCTGCTGTGGGGCAGCCTGACGCCGGCGGTCCTCCTGTCGGGCGTGGTGGTCGCCCCGCTGTGCCTGGCCGCCAGCCGGCTGCCGGCCGTGCGGCTGACCTCCCGGTTGCGCCCGGTGACGATGCTGCGGGCCCTCGCCGGGTTCGTCGTCGACGTCGTGCGGTCCACCGCGGGGGTGGCCTGGACCGTGCTCCGCCGCGGCCGGGCGACCCGGTCGGCGGTCGTGGCGGTGCGCCTGCCCGCCCCGGGCCCCGCGTCGGACCTGGCCGTCGCCCTGGCCGCGAACCGGCTGTCCCTGGTGCCCGGCACGCTGGTCGTCGACATCGACCGCGACCGCGACACCTTCTACGTCTACGTGCTCGACGTCCGGTCCGACGAGGACGTCCAGGCGGCTCGCCGCGACGCCGAGAGGGCGGTGGCCGACGTGCTCGCCGCAGCCGGCCATCCGGCCACCGGCGGCCGGGAGGTTCCGCGATGACCGCCGTGCTGACGATCACGGCCGCGCTGCTGTTCGTGGCCGCGGCGCTCACCCTGATCCGGCTGCTGCGCGGACCGACCACCCACGACCGCCTGGTCGCGCTGGACCTGCTCGTCGTGGTGCTGCTCGGGGGGATCATCGTGGAGGCGGTGGCCCGGGACGCCGGCGCCCACCTGATCCTGCTGGTGGTCCTGGCCCTGCTGGGTTTCCTCAGCACGGTGTCGGTGCTCCGGTTCGGAGTCGAGGAGCCCCGGTGAGCGCGGTCGAGATCGCGGCCTCGGTCCTGCTGCTCTCCGGGAGCCTGCTGGCCGTGCTGGCGGCGGTGGGCCTGCTGCGGCTGCCCGACGTGGCGTCCCGGCTGCAGGCCGCCACGAAGCTCCAGGTGCTGGGGCTGGTCCTGCTGGGCGGTGGCGCCGCACTGCTCGGCACGGCTGCGGACGCCCTGAAGGTGTTGCTCGTGGTCCTGTTCCAGGCCGCGACGGCACCCGTGCTCGCCCAGCTGGTCGGCCGGGCGGCACACCGCGCCCGGATCGGCGACGCGCTCGTGCGCGACGACCTCCAGGCTGCCGTCGAGGGGTCGGGACTGGAGGACCGGAGCGACCGGGACGGCTGAACCGGGGTCCGGAGGCGCTGCCGTCAGCCGGTCGCGGGCGGAGGTGTCGACGTCGCGGCGCGGACGTCCTCGCGCACGCCGGCGACCGCGGCCTCCGGCACGAGCGGCCAGGCGGTGCGCAGCTGCTCCAGCCCCGCGGCGGCGAGGGCGCCGGCCGCACCGGCGTAGACGCCGGTGGCCAGCAACGCCGCGGTGGGCCGGGAGAAGCGCTGCTCCAGGAGCCGCAGCAGCAGCGCGGCCGACGTCCCGGCGGCCAGGGTCCCGAGCAGCGCGGCGGCCCCCAGCAGCGCGCCGGCCTTCCCGGCCTGACGGGCCTTGGCGGCGAGCTCCTGCTGCGCGCTCTGCAGCTCCTGGCGGACCAGCGCGGCGACGTCGGCGCTGACCGACTGCAGGAGGTCGGCGGTGGACTGACCGGGGTTGGGCGAGGCCATGGTGTTTCCTCTCCGACGCGCGGACGGTGCTCTCGGGGCCTACCCGTCCGGCCTCCGGTCAACGCCGGGAAGGCGGGAGCAGCCGCGGCTTCTCCCGGATGCCGAACACCTCGCGCAACGCCACCCGGGCCGCGTTGTCCCCGGCCATCCCGTGGACGGCCGGCCCCGGCGGGGTGGCCGCCGAGGCCAGGAAGACACCCGGCACCGGCGTCCGGTAGGTGTTCCACCGCGGCACCGGCCGGGCGATCATCTGCCACAGCGACGGCCGGCCGTTGGAGATCTCACCTCCGACCTCGTTGGGGTTCCCCTCCGCCATCTGCGGCGCCGTGAAGGTGTGCCGGTCCAGCACGGTGTCCCGGAATCCCGGCGCGAACCGTTCGATCTGCGCCTCGATCCGCCCGGTCATGTCCACGTCCGACCCGTGCGGGACGTGCACGTAGGCCCAGAGCACGTGCCCGCCGGACGGGGCCCGGGTCGGGTCCGCCACCGTGGGCTGGACGGCGAGCACGAACGGCCGCTCGGCGACCCGTCCGGCCGCGGGCGCGGACTCGGCGGCGACCATCTCCTCAAGCGTGCCCCCCACGTGCACCGTGCCGGCCCGGCGCACCTCGGGGTCGACCCAGGGCACCGGGTCCGACAGCGCCCAGTCGACCTTGAACACGCCCGGGCCGTACCGGTACCGGGAGACCCACCGGCGGTAGCCCTCGTGCACCCGGTCGCCGGCCATCTCCACGAACGCCTGGGGGGTGGTGTCCAGGAGGACCGCGCGGACGCCGGCGAACTCCCGCAGGTCGGTGACCTCGTGGCCGGTCACCACCTCGCCGCCCTGCTCCGCCAGGGCCGCCGCCATCCCGTCGGCCAGCCGCTGGGACCCGCCCTCGACCACCGGCCAGCCGACGTGGTGGGCCAGCATGCCCTGCAGGAGCCCCAGGCCGCCGGTGACGGCGCGGGTGAGCGGCATCATGCCGTGCGCCGCGGCGCCGGCCAGCAGGGCCCGGGGAGCCTCGTCGTCGAACCAGCTCCGGGTGAGCCGGCGGATGCTCGGCAGGCCGAGCACCCCGAACCGGGCCACCGCGAGCGGGCTGCGGGTCGGCGGCCGCCGGAAGGAGCTGCCGAGGAAGAAGTCGACGACGTCCTCCCCGTGCTCGAGGAGCGGGCCGAGCAGCCGCCGGTAGGCGCCGGCGTCGGCGCCGAAGGCGGCCGCCGTCTCGTCGAGCGACGGTCGGGCGACCGCGGCGGGCCGGCCCTCGAGCGGATGGGCGTAGGGGAACTCCGGATGCCGGAGCCGGATGCCCCGCGCGGCGAGGTCCCATTCCCGGAAGAACGGGGACGCGGCGGCCATCGGGTGCGCCGTGGCGCAGACGTCGTGCACGAACCCCGGCCGGGTGAGCGCCTGGGACCGCAGCCCGCCGCCGATCTGCCCGTTGCGCTCGACGACCCGGACCCGCAGTCCGGCGGCGGACAGCCGCAGCGCGGCGGCCAGCCCGTTCGGGCCGGCGCCCACGACCACGGCATCCGGGGTCCCGTTCACGCCGATCATGGTGCGCGAGAGGGAGGACGGCGGCCAGCCGGGCGGACGGGCAGCCGGTGCGGTCGGGTTCCGGATGCGGTCCGGCCGCCCTCCTGGTTGAGTCGACCCCGACGGTTGCTGGACAGCAACAGTGGGGGTGGAGGATGCCGACCAGGGACCAGGTCCTCGCCGCTCTGGACGGCGGCACCGACTACCCGGCCGCCGCCCGACGGCTGGGCATCCACCCGGGGCTGGCCTACCTCATCGCGACGGGCTTCCCCGCGGACGGCAGCGACGTCGTCACCGAGGCGGAGAACCGGCGTCCCGGGGTCCTCCCCGGCAGCAGCCAGCACCTGGCCAACCCGCGGCTGCACGAGCCCGATGCGAGCTCCGTGGTGCACCCGTGGCTGCGCCGGCGGGCCGGGGCGGACCCGCAGATGGTCGCCGCCGCCCGCGCCCGGACGGCCACACCCGGCCCCGTGAACGACCCCGGTGCCACCGCCGACGTCGTCACGGTCCTGACCCGGCAGCACGACGCGGTCGTCTCGCTGGTCAAGCAGCTGTCGGCAATCCCGGGCGCGAGCACGGGCGGCACCCCGGCGCAGGCCTCGGAGCGGGAGTCGATCGTCGACATGATCAGCATGGCGCTGGCCTCCCACGAGACCGCCGAGGAGGAGCACCTCTGGCCGGCGGTGCGCCGCGTCCTGCCCGACGGCGACGACTGGGCCGAGCGGGGGATCGCCCAGGAGCAGCAGGCCACCGAGACCTTCCTGGCGCTGTCCCGCGCGGATCCGCAGAGCGAGGAGTTCGACGACCTCGTGGAGGAGGTGACGTCCCAGCTGCACAAGCACGTGGCCCACGAGGACCAGGTCTTCCTCCGCCTGCGCGACGCGCTCTCCGACGACGAGCGGGCGGAGCTGGGCCGGCGCGTCCTCGACGCGCAGGTGCACGCACCCACCCGGCCGCACCCGCACGCCCCGCGCCGGCCCGGGCCGGTCGTGGCGGCGGCAGCGACGTCGGCCGTCCCACTGGACGAGGCCCGGGACGCCACCGGGCGGCCCGCGGACCGTGCCGGCCACCCCGACCCCGAGACGGAGCAGTGAGGAACCGATGGGCCTGAAGACATTCATCGAGTCCTGGCCGGTGTACCGGCAGCTGACCGGGGACGACCCGCTCGGGCGGGGGAGCGCCGCCTACAGCGCGACCACGAGGAACCTGGTTCCCCGGACCGCCACGGCCGACAGGGTGGTCAAGTCGGTGTGCCCGTACTGCGCGGTGGGCTGCGGCCAGAACGTCTACGTGCAGGACGGCCGGGTCACCCAGATCGAGGGCGACCCCGACTCGCCGGTCAGCCGGGGGCGGCTGTGCCCCAAGGGGGCGGCCACCAAGCAGCTGGTGACCAGCTCCGGACGGGAGCACCGGGTCCTCTACCGGCGGCCGCACGGGACGGACTGGGAGCCGTTGGACCTGGACACCGCGATGGAGATGATCGCCGAGCGGGTGCTGAGGAGCCGCCGTCAGGGCTGGCAGGACGAGGACGAGGGCAAGAAGGTCAACCGGACGCTCGGCTTCGCCTCGCTCGGGGGAGCGACCCTCGACAACGAGGAGAACTACCTCATCAAGAAGCTGTTCACCTCGATGGGCGCGGTGCAGATCGAGAACCAGGCACGCATATAGCACTCCTCCACGGTGCCCGGTCTGGGCACCTCGTTCGGTCGCGGCGGGGCCACGACCTACCAGCAGGACCTGCAGAACTCCGACTGCATCGTCATCGAGGGTTCGAACATGGCCGAGTGCCACCCGGTGGGCTTCCAGTGGGTGATGGAGGCCAAGGCGCGGGGGGCCACGGTCATCCACGTCGACCCCCGGTACACCCGTACGTCGGCGCTCGCGGACATCCACGTGCCGCTGCGCGTGGGGACCGACATCGCGTTCCTCGGCGGGATCATCAACCACGTCCTGCAGAACGAGAAGTACTTCCGCGAGTACGTCGTCAACTACACCAACGCGCCGAACATCCTGCGGGAGGGGTTCCAGGACACCGAGGACCTCGACGGCGTCTTCTCGGGCTTCGATCGCGAGGGGCGCACGTACAGCACCGGTTCCTGGCAGTACGAGGGCGCGCAGGTGCAGGCGGCCTCGGGCAAGCGCGACCAGCAGTACGAGAAGCTGCAGGAGAAGCACTCGCGCGGTGAGTCGGCCGGCTCGGGCGGTCCCAGCGGGGCGGAGGGCAGGCCGCAGCGCGACGAGACCCTCCAGCACCCACGCTGCGTCTTCCAGGTGCTGAAGAAGCACTACGCGCGCTACACGCCGGAGATGGTGGAACAGATCTGCGGCATCCCGCAGGAGCTGTTCCTGAAGGTCTGCCGGGCACTGGTGGACAACTCCGGCCGCGACCGGACCAGCGAGTTCGTCTACGCGGTCGGCTGGACCCAGCACACCGTGGGGGTGCAGTACATCCGGGCGGCCGCGGTGCTGCAGCTGCTGCTCGGCAACATGGGCCGGCCCGGTGGCGGGATCATGGCGCTGCGCGGGCACGCCTCGATCCAGGGCAGCACCGACATCCCCACCCTCTTCAACATCCTGCCGGGCTACATCCCGATGCCCCACGCGCACGCCGACGAGGACCTCGACTCCTTCATCGAGGGCGAGCGGGCGGACAAGGGCTTCTGGACCGAGATGCGGGCCTACACGGTCAGCCTGCTCAAGGCCTGGTACGGGGCCGCGGCCACCCCGGAGAACGACTTCTGCTTCGGGCACCTGCCCCGGCTGACCGGGAGCCACAGCACGTACGAGACCGTGCACGCCCAGCGGGAGGGCACCTGCACCGGCTACTTCCTGCTGGGCGAGAACCCCGCGGTCGGGTCGGCCAACGCGGCGATGCAGCGGCTGGGGATGGCCAACCTGGACTGGCTGGTCGTCCGGGACTTCTCCCTCATCGAGAGCGCGACGTGGTGGAAGGACGGACCGGAGATCGAGAGCGGGGAGCTGCGGACCGAGGACATCGGGACGGAGGTCTTCTTCCTCCCGGCGGCCGCGCACACCGAGAAGGACGGCAGCTTCACCAACACCCAGCGGATGCTGCAGTACCACCACCAGGCCGTCGAGCCGCCGGGCGATGCGCGCAGCGAGCTGTGGTTCATGTTCCACCTGGGCCGGATCGTCCGGGAGAAGCTGGCCGGGTCCACCGATCCCCGGGACCGGCCGATCCTCGACCTGACCTGGGACTACCCGACCAAGGGGAGGATCGCGGAGCCCGAGGCCGAGGCCGTCCTCGCCGAGATCAACGGCTACGACGGCGAGGGCCGGCCGCTGGCCAGCTACGAGCAGCTGGAGGAGGACGGCTCCACCGCCTGCGGCTGCTGGATCTATTGCGGGGTCTACGCGGACGGGATCAACCAGGCCGACCGGCGCAAGCCGGCCAAGGAGCAGGACTGGGTGGCCAACCAGTGGGGCTGGGCCTGGCCGGCCAACCGGCGCGTCCTCTACAACCGCGCCTCGGCCGATCCCGACGGCAAGCCGTGGAGCGAGCGCAAGGCCCTGGTCTGGTGGGACGAGGACAGCGCGACGTGGACGGGGCACGACATCCCCGACTTCGACGCGCACATGTCCCCGTGGCACCGGCCACCCGAGGACGCGACCGGCGGTGAGGCCCTGTCGGGCGTCGACCCGTTCATCATGCAGTCCGACGGCAAGGGCTGGCTGTTCGCGGTGGCCGGGCTCGCCGACGGGCCGCTGCCCACCCACTACGAGCCGCAGGAATCGCCGTTCGACAACCTGCTGTACGGGCAGCAGCGCAACCCGGCCCGCCAGGTGCTGCCGCCCGGGGACCACAACAGGTACCACCCGACCGGTAGTGCGCCCGGCTCGGACGTCTTCCCGTTCGCGGTGACGACCTACCGGCTGACCGAGCACCACACGGCGGGCGGGATGAGCCGTGGGCTGCCGTACCTGGCGGAGCTCCAGCCGGAGATGTTCTGCGAGGTCTCCCCGGAGCTGGCGCGGTTGCGCGGTCTGGAGCACTTGGGCTGGGCCACGGTGGTGACCGCCCGGGCGGCGATCGAGGCCCGGGTCCTGGTCACCGAGCGGATGACGCCGCTCACCGTCCAGGGCCGCACCCTGCACCAGGTCGGCCTGCCCTACCACTGGGGCGGCAACGGGCTGACCACGGGCGACGCCGCCAACGAGCTCAGCCACCAGTCGCTCGACCCCAACGTGCACATCCAGGAGGTGAAGGCGCTCACCTGCGACATCCGCCCGGGCCGTCGGCCCCGGGGGCCGGCACGCGGCGCACTGGTCCGCGAGTACCAGGAACGGGCGGGCATCACCGAGCAGACCGGGACGGAGATCTGACATGGCGGTGACCTCGTGACCAGGGTCTTCCTCGACGCCCCCGTGCTGCGCACGGGCCTGGACCGGGCGTTGCGCGGCGACGCGGACCCGGCGACGCTCTCCGGGCACGCCGACCACCCGCCGCGGATGGGCTTCTTCACCGACACGTCGGTGTGCATCGGCTGCAAGGCGTGCGAGGTCGCGTGCAAGGAGTGGAACGCCATCCCGGAGGACGGCATCGCCCTCACCGGGATGTCCTACGACAACACCGCCGGCCTCGGCGCCGACACCTGGCGGCACGTCGCCTTCATCGAGCAGCGCAAGCCGCTGGCCGGCCAGGAACCCGGTGTCGACCACTCGTCGGTGAACGTCCTGGACATGGCGGCGGCGGGGTCGGGAACGGCACCGCAGGCGGCCGCGATGACACCCACCACGGCCGGCCCGGACGGTGCGCCGGCGGGGACGGGGGACCTGCGGTGGCTGATGGCCAGCGACGTGTGCAAGCACTGCACGCACGCCGCCTGCCTGGACGTCTGCCCGACCGGTTCGCTGGTGCGCACCGAGTTCGGCACGGTGATCGTCCAGGAGGACATCTGCAACGGGTGCGGGTACTGCATCCCGGCCTGTCCCTACGGCGTCATCGACCAGCGCAAGGACGACGGCCGGGCGTGGAAGTGCACCCTCTGCTACGACCGGACGTCCGTGGGGCAGGAGCCCGCCTGCGCCAAGGCCTGCCCGACCGACTCCATCCAGTACGGCGTCCTCGACGAGCTGCGGGACCGCGCCGCGGAGCGGGTGGAGCGGCTGCACGGCCAGGGCGTCGCCGATGCCCGCCTCTACGGCCACGATCCCGACGACGGCGTCGGTGGGGACGGCGCGTTCTTCCTGCTGCTGGACGCGCCGGAGGTCTACGGCCTGCCACCGGACCCGGTGGTGACCACCCGCGACCTGCCGGACATGTGGCGGCACGTCGGCCTGGCGGCGCTCTCCCTGGCCGGCATGGTCGTCGGTGCGCTGGTCGGGAGGCGAGGATGAGCGAGTCGGAGGTGACCCGGGAGGGCGTGCAGCCGAAGATCCCCGGCCGCGGCGCGCTGACCGGGGCCAGGGGTGGCCGGCGGCGCCGTGGCGGGGAGCAGCCCGTGGTCCCCGACGCAGCGTTCACGTCCTACTACGGCAAGCCGATCCTCAACTCCCCGGTGTGGGAGACGCCGGACATCCCCGGGTACTTCTTCGCCGGGGGGCTGGCCGGCGCCTCGTCGATGCTGGCGCTGGCGGCGGACGTCACCCGCCGCCCGGGTCTGTCCCGGGTCACCAAGGCCGGCGCCGTGGCCGGCCTCGGCCTCTCCCTGGCCGGCCTGGTCCACGACCTCGGCCGGCCGGGCCGCTTCCTCAACATGCTGCGGGTCATCAAGGTGACCTCGCCGATGAGCGTCGGTTCGTGGTTGCTCGCCGGGTACGGGCCGCTGGCCGCAGCAGCGGCCGGCAGCGCGGTGACGGGTCGGCTGCCGCGGCTGGGGCTGCTCGCCACGGCCGGGTCGGCGCTCCTGGGCGGCGGGGTGGCCACCTACACGGCGGCCCTGGTGTCGGACACGGCGGTGCCGGCCTGGCACGACGCCTACCGGGAGATGCCGTTCGTCTTCGCGGGGTCGAGCGCGGCGTCGGCCGGGGGGCTGGGGCTGCTCGCCGGGCCGGCGGCCGAGGCGGGGCTCCCGCGCAGGCTTGCGGTCGCGGGCGCTGCGACGGAGGTCGCGGCGACCCGTCTCCTGGAGAAGCGGCTGGGGATGGTCGGCGAGCCCTACTCGCACGGCCGCTCCGGCCGGCTGGTGAAGCTGGGGGAGAAGCTGCTGATCGCCGGCAGCGCCGCCGCCCTCGCCGGGGCCCGCAGGCCCTGGCTGGGACGGGCCGGCGGTGCGCTCCTCCTCACCGCATCGGCGCTGACCCGCTGGGGGGTGTTCGAGGCCGGGATGGCCTCGGCGGCCGACCCGCGGTACACCGTGGAGCCGCAACGGGCACGGCTGGCGGCGCAGAGCCCGGCGCACGCGCCGGCGGAGAGCCCGCGATCGCCGGCCTGAGCCGGATCACGGGAGGCGCGGCCGGAGTTCCCACACCGACGTCGCGGTCTCGCCGGGCTCGAGCGTCCGGAGACCGTCGCCGCTGCGGAAGGCGTCCGGGGCCGCGGTCATCGGCTCCACGCCGAGGGATCGCCGGCGCTCCGCGGGGTCGGGCAGCGAATCGCCGGTGAACAGCTCGACGTAGCGGTAGGACCCGTCCAGCCACAGCTCCGCCGCGCGGCCGTCCGGTGCGCAGATCCGTACCGTGCTGCCCCCGTCGGAGTCCCGGTCGAGGTCGGTGAACGCGGTGTCGAGCTGCAGGTCCCCGATCCGCCGCGGCTCCCGCAGGTCGTGCCCGGTGCCCTCGACGGACCGCCGTCCGGTCGGGATGCCGCGGTCGTCGGTCGGGTACCACGTCGCGGCCGGCAGGGTCACCGTGAGGTCGTCGACGCGCTGCACGCCGAGGGAGACGTAGGGGTGCGCGCCGGTGGCGTAGGGGCACGGGCCGGCCCCCTCGTTGGTCGTGCTGGTCTCCACCCGCAGCCCCTGCGGGAGGAGACGGTAGGTGAGCCGGCAGCGCAGCGGGAACGGATAGCCCGGCTGCGCGTGCAGCCGGTGGGTCAGCCGGAGGCTGACGTGGTCGTCGTCCGCGAGCTGCCAGCTCGCCCACCGCGTCAGCCCGTGGATCGCGTTGCCGGCCCCCGGCTCGCTGAGCGGCAGCTGGTGCTCCCCGCCGGCGAACGAGTAGCTGCCGCAGCCGATCCGGTTGGGCCAGGGCACGAAGGTCTGCCCGCGTGCCCCGGTGCACATCCCGTCGGCCGCGAAGCCGTCGAGGACGTCGACGTCGCCGACGGCGTAGCGCCGCAGCGTGCCCCCGGCCTCGGTGACGACCAGGTCCTGGTCGCCGAGGGTGAGGGCGTGCTGCTTGCCCGAGGGGGCGGTGGCGTCCATGGCTCCTCCTGGTCGGGACGGCGCGCTGCCGGTCGGTCGGTGCGATCGCTACGGCAGGACCGCCGCGCACTCCAGCAGGAGCGCGTGCACGAAGGCCTGCGGGAGGTTGCCGCGCAGCTGGCGCTGCCGCACGTCGAACTCCTCGGACAGCAGGCCGGGCGGGCCGCACGCGGCGCGGGTGCGCTCGAAGGCCCGGGCGGCGGCCACCGCGTCACCGGCGGCGTGCTCGGCGAGGGCGAGCGCGAACCCGCAGAGCAGGAAGGCGCCCTCCTGCTCACCCAGCGGCGCCGGGTCGGGACGGAACCGGTACACGTAGCCGTCCTCGGTCAGCTGGTCGCGGACGGCGGCGAGCGTCGCGCGCGTGCGCGGATCACCGGCCGGCAGCGCACCGCGCACCGGAGGTAGCAGCAGGGAGGCGTCCACGTCGCCCGCCGTGGGGCTGCGCTGCCACCAGCCCTGCGGGTGCAGGCACCGCCGGCCGGCCTCGGCGAGGATGCCGTCGGCCAGCGTCTCCGCGCGGCCGGCGTCCCCCGGGCCCGGTGACACCTCGGCGATCCGGCGCAGCCCGGCCACGACGGCGAGGCGGGACTGGGTCCACCAGTCGTCGTGGAGCTCCCAGATGCCGGCCTCCGGCTCGTCCCAGCGTTTCGCCACCACGTCGACGGCCAGCCGTGCGGCGCTCCATCCGTCGGCGTCGAGGCGGTCCAGTGCGGCTGCGGCGGCGAAGAGCTGCAGCAGCTCGCCGACGGAGTCCAGCTGGAACTGGTCGTTGATCCGGTTGCCCGCGACGGCCGTCCCGCCGGGATACCCGGGGAGGTCGAGGTCCCGCACCCCGGGCACGGGGCCGCCGTCGACCCGGTACGCAGGGCAGATGCGGTCGCCGTCCTCGAGCAGCCGTGCCGTGGCGAAGCGGACGGCGTCGTCCACGGCCGGGAGGAGGCCGTGCGCCGCGGCGGCCAGGCCGGCGTAGGCCTGGTCCCGGATCCAGACGTAGCGGTAGTCGTAGCTGTTGTGCCGCTCGGCGCGCTCGGGGAGCCCCGTGGTCGCGGCGGCCACCATCCCCCCGCTGCCGCTGGTGAGCCCGCGGAGCACGGCGTAGGCGTGCTCCGCGTCACGGTTCGCCGAGCCCGTGGACAGCTCCGGCACGCTCTCGGACCAGGAGGTGGTCGTCTCCGACCACAGCCGGTCGGGGTCCGGGGCCCGGCCGGGCTCATCGGGACCGATCTCCAGCACCAGGTCCACCGCGTCGCCCTGGGCCACCTCCAGGTCGGTCCGCAGCACGCCGTCCCCGTCCGGGCGGGCCTGCGGTGCACCGCTCCAGCGCCAGCGCAGCGGCCCGGACCGCCCCGTCCACCAGCGCTCGGCGCGGTGCAGGTCGCGCACGGTCTGACGCCCTGCCCCGGCGCGGACGTCGAGGGCCACCGTGACGCGCGCGGTCCCGGAGACGGCCTGGACCCGGCGCAGCACCACGGCGGTGCGCGGTCCGGCGGGCCGGGCCAGCGCCTCCCGGCACTCGATCACCGCGCCGTCCTCGACGACCCACCGGCTGCGCCAGATCAGCGATCCCTGCTCGTAGTAGCCGCCCCAGACGAACCGGGCCGTGGGCGTGACGGTGTAGGCCCCGGGCCCGCCGAGGAGGTCGCTGAACACGGGGTCGTCGTGCCACCGGGGCAGGCACAGCCAGCTGATGTCCCCACGCGGACCGACCAGCGCGCCTCGCTCGCCGTCGGCGATGAGCGCGTACTCGCGCAGGACGTGCGGCGAGACGGTGATCGGCGCCTCGGCTGCGACGCGGGTCATCGACGCCCCTTCCGGGCCAGCGGCGCTGCCGGCTCCCGGGTCGTCCTCACCGCCTGGCCCACAGCGAGGCCAGACCGGCGAGTCCGACCAGGCCGGTGGCGGCGAGCGCACCGTGGTGCCGGCTGGCCCAGATCTGCGGGTCCCGGGTCCAGGCCCGGTCGCTGTACCGGCCCTCGGCGCCGAAGTCCCGTCCGCCGGCACCGTCCGCAGGCTCCCAGAGGTTGACCGGCGCATCGGCCGGGCGGTCCGTGCCGGACATCTGGCCCTGGTACCCCGACCCCGCCAGGTAGCGGTCCATGAACTGCGGCCAGAGCTCGGCGCCCAGGATCGTGTAGACGGTCGGGATGCCGATCCACCAGGCGCGCCGCCGCGGGTGCTCGCTGGCGTGGACCATCGCCCGGCCCATCAGCTCCGGCTGGTAGACCGGCGCGACCGGCTGGGGGATCTTGGGCAGCTTGTTGAGCACCCACTCGAACTGGGGGGTGTTCACCCCAGGGAAGTAGAGCTGGCTGATGTGCACGTCGCTGCCCTCGTGGCGCAGCTCGGTGAGCACCGACTCGGTGAAGCCCTTGATGGCGTGCTTGGCGCCGCAGTAGGCGCTCTGCAGCGGGATGCCCCGCCGGCCCAGCGCGGAGCCGGCCTGCAGGATGGCCCCGCGGTTGCGCGGTCGCATCCGGCGCAGGGCGGCCATCGTGCCGTGCACGAACCCCAGATAGGTCACCTGCGTGGCCCGGGCGTACTCCTGCGGGGTGATGTCGGTGAACGGGGCGAAGACGGTGCTGAACGCGATGTTGCACCACACGTCGATCGGGCCGAGCTCGCGCTCCACCCGGTCGGCGGCGGCCTCGACCGCCTCGGCGTCGGACACGTCGGTCGGCACGACGAGCGGGGTGCCGCCGGCGGCCCGGACGTCGTCGGCCGCGGCCGCAAGCCCGGTCTCGCCCCGGGCCAGCAGGGCGACGGCGTCCCCGCGCCGGGCGAAGGCGACGGCCGTGGCCCGGCCGATCCCGCCGCTGGCCCCGGTCACGACGACGACCCGCCGGCTGTGCTCCTGCTGTGTCATGGTCATCCCTCCCTCGACCGGCCCTGTTCGGCCGGCCGGTCGATGTGTGTGCCTCAGTGGCGCCGTCGCACGCCGGCGGCGACAGCGCCGGCCAGGCCGGCCAGCCCCATGAGCGGGAGCCCGGTCCGGACCGACCGGACGGCGCCTCCCGGGCGGGGCCGCTGGTCGACGACGCGGTCCTCCGGGCGGGCATCTGCCAGCGCCGTGCGACCGTGGACCTGGGCGAGCCGGATGAGCTGCGCCACGTGCAGCGCGGCCCGCCCGGTTCCGGCGTCGGAGATCTGGGTGGTGCAGGAGAACCCGTCGGCCACCACGGCGGTGCGCCCGTCGGCCGCGCGCACGGCGGGGAGCAGCGCCTGCTCGCCGCAGTCCAGCGAGATGTCGTACTTCCCCTTCTCGAAGCCCCACGACCCGGCCAGCCCGCAGCAGCCGCCGCTCACCGGCTCGACGGTGAGGCCCATCCGCTCCAGGACCCGCTGCTCGGGATCCATGCCCCCGGTGGCCCGGTGGTGGCAGTGGCCCCACATCAGCGCGGTGCCCTCCAGCCGCGGCAGGTCCACGTCGTGGCCGTCGAGGAAGTCGGCGAAGTGGTGGGCGTTGCCGGCCAGCCGCCGCGCGTCGTCGTCGTGGGGGAGGAGGTTGACCAGCTCGTCGGTGAAGACGGCCAGGCAGCTGGGCTCCATGCCCACGACCGGTGTGCCCGCGCGGACCTCCTCGCGGAGCACGTCCAGCGTCCGGTGCAGGTAGCGCTCGGCCAGGTCGAGGAAGCCGTAGTCGTACAGCGGACGGCCGCAGCAGACGTGCCCCTGGGGCATGACCACCTGCCAGCCGGCGCTCTCGAGGGCCTCCACGCAGGCGACCCCGACGTCGGTGCGCAGCCGGTTGGTGAAGGTGTCGGGCCACAGCACCACGCGGGGGCCGTGCGGGTTGGCGGTGCCGCCGCGCTCGGCGAACCACCGCTGGAGGGTCAGCGGGGCGAACCGTGGCAGCGGTCGGCGGCGGTCCAGCCCGGCCGCCACCTGCGCGAGCCGGCGCAGCCCCGGCGTCTGCGTCACCAGGTCGGCCAGCTCGGGGACACGGCTCGCCAGCCGGGACGCCTGGTCGATGAGGCCGAGGGCGTAGGCGTGCCGCCCCCGCCACCGCCGCAAGGACTTGTAGTGGTGGTGACGGAACTCGGCCTTGTAGGTCGGCATGTCGACGTCGACCGGGCAGTCGTTCGTACAGCCCTTGCAGGCCAGGCACAGGTCGAGCGCTTCGGCGACCTCCCGCGACTGCCAGCCGTCGGTGATGACCTCGCCACGGAGCATCTCGAACAGCAACCGGGCCCGCCCGCGGGTGGTGTGCTTCTCCTCGCGGGTGACCTGGTAGCTCGGGCACATGGTCTGCGCCGGCTCGGGGTCGCGGCACTTGCCGACGCCGACGCAGCGCAGCGTGGCGTGCGCGAAGTCGCCGCCGTCCCGGGCGTAGGCGAACCGCACCTCCGGCCGCCACGGGTTGTAGTCGGTGCCCAGCTTCAGGTTCTCGTCGAGGCGGTAGGGCTCCACCACCTTGCCCGGGTTCATCTTCCAGTCCGGGTCCCAGATCAGCTTGAACTCGCGCATGGCCTGCATCAGCCGGGGGCCGTACATCTTCTCCAGGAGCTCGGCCCGCTGCTGCCCGTCGCCGTGCTCGCCGGACAGCGTGCCGCCGTAGGAGACGACCAGGTCGGCGGCCTCCTCCAGGAAAGCCCGGTAGGTCCGCAGGCCGTCGGCGGTGCGCAGGTCGAACCCGATGCGGGAGTGGATGCACCCCTCGCCGAGGTGCCCGTAGATCTGCCCGCGGGTGCCGTACCGGTCGTAGAGAGCCAGCAGGTCGCCGATGTAGTCGGCCGCCCTGCCCGGGGGGACGGCCGAGTCCTCCCAGCCCGGCCAGTGGTCCCTGTCGTCCGGCGGGAAGGCGGTGGACCCGAGGCCGCTCTCGCGGATGGCCCACAGCTGCTCGCTGCCGCCACCCTCCTGGGCGCTGCGGGCGACGGTGACCCGGTCCTCGGCGTAGCCCTGGTCCTCGCGCAGCCAGTGGACGAAGTCCTGGCAGCGGGCCTCGGACTCCTCCGCGGTGTCGGCGCCGAACTGGACCATGAGCCACGCCCCGCCCTGCCCGAACCGGGGCAGTTGCTGCAGGCCCTGCACGTTCAGCGACTTCAGCTGCTGGTCGTGCACCAGCTGGTGGTCGACGGTCTCCAGGCCGATCGGCTTCCATGCCTGGATGTCCTCGATGTGCCGCGCGGCCTCGACGACGTCCGGGTAGTGCACGAGCACCGTGGTGCGCTCGAACATGGCCGGGGTGAGCAGCAGGGTGGCCTGCAGCGCGACCGCGCACGTGCTCTCGGTGCCGACCAGGGCCCGGGCGACGTTGAAGCCCTTTTCCGGCAGCAGCTCGTCGAGGTTGAACCCCGACACCCGCCGGGGGAGGTCCTCCACCGAGGGAAAGCCGGCCCGGATGTCGTCGGCGTACCGGTCGCGCAGGTCCCGGAGCTTCGCGTAGATCTCGCCCTTGCGGCCCCCCGCCGCGACGATCTCGTCGAGCCGGTCCTCCTCGCCGACGCCGACCCAGAACCGCTCGCCGTCGTAGGTGAGCACCTCGAGGGCATGGGTGTTGTCCGAGGTCCGCGGACCCGGACCGTAGTGCCGGGACTGGACCGAGTGGATGCCGCAGGAGTTGTTGCCGATGTTCCCGCCGATCGTGCACCGGGAGTGCGACGACGGGTCCGGGCCGAACACCAGCCCGTGCCGGCCGGTCGCCTCGTTGAGCTGCTCGTTGATCACCCCGGTCTGGCAGGTGACCCGGCGCGCCACGGGATCGATCGCACCGATGCCGGTCAGGTACTTGGAGAAGTCGACGACCACGGCCCGGTTGACCGTCTCGCCCGAGAGGCTCGTCCCGCCGCCGCGGCAGGTCACCGGGGCGCGGTAGGCCGAGCAGGCCTTCATCGTCTGCACGACGTCGCCCAGCGTCCGTGGGAGGACGACGCCGATCGGCACCTGCCGGTAGTTCGACGAGTCGTTCGCGTACATCGCCAGCGATCCCGCGTCGAAGCGCACCTCACCGGTGACGTGCCGGCGCAGGTGCTGCTCCAGGCCACGGACGTTGATCCGCTCGGTGGCCGTCATCCCCGTGGCGAACCGGGGGTCGCCGTGGGCGGGGACGACGGTCTCGGTCCCCGCGGTCATCAGTCCCGGTTCCCCGGCAGGGCGTCCTTCACCGACTCGGTGAACTCGTGCATCTTGCCGCGGGCGCCCTTGGTGATCACCCCGACCTCCTCGGGGTCGCCCTTGAGCATGGCCTTGGCCGACTTCTTGCCCAGCTCGCTCTTGATGTGCGGAGGCATCGGCGGGATCTCCGGGTCGGTCTTGACCTCCAGCACGCAGGGCCGGTCCGCGGCGAGCGCGCGCTCCCAGGCGGCGCCCAGGTCGGCGGGGTCGTCGACGAAGATGCCCTCCAATCCCAGCATCCGGGCCCACTCGGAGTAGCGGACGTCGGGGATGTACTGGGTGGACATGTTCTTCGGGTCCGCCGACTCCGCGCGCTGCTCCCAGGTCACCTGGTTGAGGTCCTGGTTGTTGAAGATGCAGAAGATCAGCGTCGGGTTCCCGCTCGTCAGCCGCTCCCAGTAGCGCTTGATCGTGATCAGCTCCAGCATCCCGTTCATCTGGAAGGCGCCGTCACCGACGAAGGCGATCACCGGCCGGTCGGGGTAGGCGAACTTCGCCCCGATGGCGTACGGGGTGCCACCGCCCATCGTGGCCAGGGTGCCGGGCAGCGAGGCGCGCATGCCCTTGCGCAGCTTCAGGTGGCGGGCCCACCAGTTGGTGCCGGATCCGGAGTCCGCGGTGAGGATGACGTCGTCGGGCAGCCGCGGGGACAGTTCGTGCGCCACCAGGAGCGGGTTGACCGGGTCGGCCGGGTCGTGCGCGCGGTCGTCCAGGACCCGCCACCACGTCTCGACCTCGCTCTCGATCTCCTCGCGCCAGGAACGGTCCTCCTTGCGGTGCAGCAGGGGGATCAGGGCCTTCAGGGTCTCCTTCGCGTCCCCGACGAGGTTGGCCTCCATCGGGTAGCGGACGCCGATGAGCCGCGGGTCGAGATCGATCTCCACGCCCCGCGCCTGCCCCTCCTCGGGCAGCCACTCCGAGTACGGGAAGCTCGTGCCGACCATGAACAGGGTGTCGCAGCCCATCATCAGCTCGTAGCTGGGCCGGGTGCCGAGCAGCCCGATGGACCCGGTGACCCACGGGAGGTCGTCCGGCAGGACGTCCTTGCCGAGGAGCGCCTTGGCCACCCCGGCGCCCAGCAGCTCCGCGGCCTGCACCAGCTCGTCGGCGGCGCCGGCGGCGCCCTGGCCGACCAGCATGGCGACCTTGCGGCCGGAGTTGAGGATCTCCGCGGCCTTGTGCAGCTCGGTCTCCGGCGGGAGAACCCGCGGCTGGGTGAGACCGACACTGGTGAAGACGGCGCCGTGCTCGCGGGGCGGGGACGGCTGCGCGTCGGCCTCCTGCACGTCGACCGGGAAGATCACCGTTGCCACGGTGCGCTGGGAGATCGCCACCTTGAGCGCCCGGTCGATGACCGACCGCGCCTGGGCGGGGTGCATGACCGTCTCCACGAACTCGGAGACGTCGGCGAAGAGCAGCTCCGGCTTGATCTCCTGCTGGTAGGCCGCACCCAGCGAGAAGCGCTTCTGCTGGCCGACGATGGCCAGGACCGGTTGGTGGTCGAGCTTGGCGTCGTAGAGACCGTTGAGCAGGTGGATGGCCCCGCCGCCGGAGGTGGCCATGCAGCAGCCGACCTCGCCGGTGAACTTGGCGTGGGCGGTGGCCATGAAGGCGCCCATCTCCTCGTGCCGGGGCTGGATGATCTCGGGGTCCCCGTCGGCGCGGTCCAGCGCCCCCAGGAAGCCGTTGATCCCGTCACCGGGATAGCCGTAGATGCGGTGGATGCCCCAGTCGGACAGGCGGGACAGGACGTAGTCGGCGACCTTCGGCATCGGTACCTCCCGAGAACGGTGGGTGCGGACGTTCCCGCGCCGTACCCCTGCCTGCGCTCGACACACATTTGCCGTATGGCAACAATGGGGGGATGACCGGGACGAGCAGCCCGCCGGTGGTCGAGGCCGTGGAGGCCGCCGCCTACACGGTCCCCACCGACGCGCCCGAGTCCGACGGCACGCTGCAGTGGGGGTCGACCACGCTGGTCGTCGTCACCGCACGCGCCGCCGGCAGCACCGGTCTCGGCTGGACCTACGCCGGTCCGTCCGCGGTCGGGGTGGTCGGCGGTCACCTGGCGGACGTGGTGCGGGGCAGCGACGCGACCACGCCGGTGGCGTCCTGGGCGGCCATGCACGCCGCCGTCCGCAACCTGGGCCGCCCGGGGCTCGTCGCCGAGGCGATCTCCGCCGTCGACGTGGCGCTGTGGGATCTGGCCGCCCGTCTCGCCGGCCTGCCGCTGAGCGTCGCCGTCGGTGCCGTGCACGACGCCGTGCCCATCTACGGCAGTGGCGGGTTCACCTCCTACGACGACCGCACGCTGGCCGACCAGCTGGCCGGCTGGACGGCCGACGGCATCCCGCGGGTCAAGATCAAGGTCGGACGGGAGCCCGATCGCGACGCGCACCGCATCGAGGTGGCCCGCGCGGCGATCGGGGACGGCGTCGAGCTGTTCGTGGACGCCAACGGCGCGTACTCCCGCAAGCAGGCCCTGGCCTGGGCCGACCGCTTCGCCGCGGCCGGCGTGCGCTGGCTCGAGGAGCCGGTCAGCAGCGACGACCTGGCGGGGCTGCGGCTGCTGCGCGACCGCGGCCCCGCCGGGATGGACATCGCGGCGGGGGAGTACGGCTACGACCTGCCCTACTTCCACCGCATGCTGCAGGAGGAGGCCGTCGACTGCCTGCAGGCGGACGTGACGCGCTGCGGCGGGATCAGTGCGCTGCTCCGGGTCGCCGCGCTCTGCGACGCACGCAGCCTCGACCTGTCGCTGCACTGCGCGCCCCAGCTCTCCGCCCAGGTCGGGACGGCGGTGTGGCACCGGCGCCACCTCGAGTACTTCCACGACCACGTGCGCCTCGAGGGGATGGCCTTCGACGGGGTGCTCTCCCCGGAGCCACCAGGCGTGCTCCGGCCCGATCGCTCCCGGCCGGGCTCGGGCCTCGAGCTCCGGACGGCCGACCTGGCGCGCCACCGCGTCGCGTGAGCCCGCCGGCCCCGGTCAGACGGCCAGCTCCCGGCAGGGTGCGCCGAACAGCCCGTAGCGGATCGTCACGTGGCCCCGCTGGTGCGGGAAACCCCGCACCACGGCCTCCATCGAGCGCCACAACTGCTCCGCGTCCGGTCCGTAGGCGAACAGCGTGACCACCGAACCGTGGGTCTGGTGCCCGTCGAGCTCGCCGGCCCCGGCCGCCAGGATGGCGTCCTCCACCGAGTCGCTCAGCACCGTGACCTCCGGCTGCCCGCGGAGGGTCGAGGGACAGAGCGTGACGAGGACGGCCTGCTCCTCCGACTCCGGCGGCGGCGCTGCGACGTCCGTCGAGCGCACGACCGGGGACAGGTGCACCGTTCCCATGGCAACCCTCTCGCGGGACGAGGCGGGAAACGTGCCGGTGGTTGGACACTCACCCCGAGGATGGCACCTGCGGCCCGATGTGGCGAGCGTGGTCCGCGCGATGTCACCGGACCGACACCGCCCCCGCGCCGCAGGCCCCGAACGGGTGTCCGGCCGGTGCCACCGGGGGCCGTCCGGGATGATGGGCGGGACGGCCGGCATCCCCACCGGCCGCGATCATGGAGGGCGCCGCCGTGGATGACGCCGATGTCGACAGGACGCTGCTCGGCGCCGTCCGGCTGGCCATGGCGGTGTCGGTGCGTGCGGCGGACGCGGTCGGGGACGTCTCTGCGGTGCAGCTACGGGCCCTCGCCGTCCTCCGAGGAGGGCCCGGTGCCAACCTGGGCCGGCTGGCCGAGGGGCTCGGGATCACCATGTCGACCAGCAGCAGGCTGGTCGACCGGCTCGTCGCCGGCGGCCTGGTGGAACGCCGCCCCTCGCCGCAGACCCGTCGCGAGATCAGCCTGTTCCTCACCCAGGTGGGGAGGACGACGCTGGAGAGGTACGACCGGCTCCGGCTGGAGCAGGTGCACGAGTGCCTGCACCGGGTGCCCGACGTCGAGCGCGAGGGCGTCGTCGCGGCCCTCGCCGTGCTGGTCGGTGCCGGGGACGCCGGTCCGGCCCTCGATCCGCCCGGGTGAGCACGTGGTTCAGTCGGGGGAGAGCCCCAGCCGGCGGCGCAGCCGGACCCAGGTGACCTCCTCCAGCTCCTGCCCGGGCCGCAGGGGAGGCCCGATGATCGGCGCACCGGGACCCGGCCGCTCCGGAGGCGTGTCCTCGTCGGGAACCCGGCGGCCCTCGCGCCACAGCCGCACCACGCCGACCACGGTGAGGACGGCGAAGGCCAGCCACTCCAGCGCATAGCTGTAGTTGACCAGGGATCCGCCGGCACGGGCGCGGCCCCACTGCCACGCCGACAGCCGGACCATGACCGCGACGACCGCGACCAGGGCGAGCACCACCAGCGCGGTCCGCAGGGTGCGGCCGAGCCCTGTGGCTGGACGGGCCGGGGGAGTCACGAGCCGCTCCCGCGCGCGTCCGCCCGCCGGCGCGCCCGTGCCGCGACGGCCACTGCGGCGACGGCGAGCAGGACCAGCACCGGCAGGCCGCGCCGGCGGACGGCGACGAGGAGCAGCACCAGCGCCGTGCCGGCCCACCGCACGAGGTGGCTGCGCCCGGCCGTGCCGTCGGCGGTCTCGTCCGAGGGACGGTCGACGACCACGGTCAGGTCGGGGTAGGCGGTCCGCGCGGCCTCGACCGCCTCCTCGCAGGTGGCCTCGGCGGAGTTGCTGAGCAGCTCCAGGAGCTCGCCGCCCTCGTCGGCGACGAAGCGCCAGCGCCAGCCGCCGTCGGGCTGCCGCCACACCTCCACGTGCTCGCTCACGGCACCGGCCCCGCATCCACCCGCACCGGCTCCGACTCCTCCTCCTCGTCCCGGCCTCCCGGGCCGCGGGGGCTCTCCTCCGGCGTCGTCGCCGGGGGCTGCCCGGCGTCCTCCGACGGCTCCGCGGGCTCGGCGGCGACGCGCCGGTGCCGGCGCAGCGATCCCCGCAGGTCCGGCCAGGTCAGCGCCAGCAGCCCGTCGGCGTCGCTGTCGCGCAGCGCGCGGGCGAGTGCGAAGGCGACCGCCCCGGTGACCAGGGGAGCGAGCAGGACCGCCACCCGGAAGACGTACACGAGGGTGAACACGGCGATGCCGGTGTACTGGCTGACGAGGTCGAGGCTGAAGGCGACCAGCAGCAGGGCGTAGAAGGTGAGCGCGGCGACGCCCACGGCGGTCCGTCCCGGGCAGTCCCGTGGCCGCTGGAGCACCTGGTGCTCGCGGCGGTCCCGGGTCACCAGCCGCTCCAGCCACGGCCACAGGTAGAGCACCAGGAAGGTGAGGCCGGGGAGCACCACGGCCGGCAGGAAGACGCTGGGCAGCCGGTGGCCGAACACGGTCGGTTCCCAGGGCGGCATCAGCCGGAGGGCGCCGTCCACCCAGCCGACGTACCAGTCCGGCTGCGCCGGGGCGGTGGCCGCACCCGGCTCGAACGGTCCCCAGTACCAGATCGGGTTGATCTGGACGAGCCCACCGAGGGCCAGGGAGAGCGCGACGACGAAGAACAGCAGCCCCACGCTGCGCACGGCGTAGGCCGGCCACAGCCGGGAACCGACGACGTTGGTGTCGGTGCGGCCCGGACCGGGGAACTGGCTGTGCTTCTGCCGGATCAGGATCACCATGTGCGCGGTGATCAGCGCCACGATGAGCGCCGGGACGACGAGGATGTGCAGCACGTACAGCCGCGCGATCATCGCCTCGCCGGGGAACTCCCCGCCCCAGGCGAGGAACGCCAGCCAGTCGCCCACGACCGGGATGGACAGCAGCACGGCGTTGGCCACCCGCAGCCCGGTACCGGACAGCAGGTCGTCGGGCAGGGAGTAGCCGGCGAACCCGTTGACGATGGCGAGCAGCAGCAGCGTGAGCCCGACGACCCAGTTGATCCCGCGCGGGCGGCGGAACGCACCGGTGAAGAAGATCCGGCAGAGGTGCACGACGATCGCGCCGGTGAACAGCAGCGCCGCCCAGTGGTGGGACTGCCGGATCACCAGCCCCATCCGGACGTCGTGGCTCAGCTGCAGCGCCGACGCGTAGGCCGCCGACGTCTCCGACCCCCGCATGGCGTCGTAGCTGCCCTCGTACACGGTCCGCGCGGTCGAGGCGTCGAAGAACAGGGTGAGGAACACGCCCGAGAGCACGAGGTACACGAAGCTGTACAGCGCGATCTCGCCGATCATGAACGACCAGTGGTCGGGGAAGACCTTGTTCAGGCCGGTCCGTGCGGTCGAGGAGAAGCCCAGCCTCTCGTCGGCCCGCTTCACCGCCCAGCGGGTGATCACGCCGGCCGCCAGAAGGTCGGGCCCACCTGACCGCGGAACTCGCCGCGCGCCACCAGGTAGCCCGCGTCGTCCACGCCCAGCGGCAGCTGCGGCAGCGGGCGCACCGCGGGGCCGGCCGTGGGCTCCGCGCCCCGGAGGACGTCGAAGACCGACTGGTGGCAGGGGCAGAACAGCTGCCGGGTGGCCTGCTCGTAGAGCCCGACGGGACACCCGGCGTGGGTGCACAGCTTGGAGAAGGCCACGATCCCGTCCACGGCGAACCGGGCCGTCTCCTCGGACAGCAGGGGGATGTCCTCGGGTGGGAGCCGCAGCAGCACGGTGGAGGCGTCGTCGGCGCGCAGCTCACCCTCGGGGAACACGGTCAGCTCCGTGCCGCTGGCGAGCTCGTCGGGACGGATCAGGTCACCGGCCCGCGTCATCACGCGGGCGCCACGCTCCCACGGGCTGTGCCGCAGCGCGTATCCCGGCGGCTCGCTCCGGGGCAGGAGCAGGCTCCGCAGCGGGACGACCAGGGCCGCCCCGATCCCGAGCCCGGCCAGGAGCAGCGTCCGGCGGACCACACCGGGCGTACCGCTCCCACCTCGCTCCAGGGTGTCCACGAACGAGTCCTGCGCCGCCGGTGCCGAAGCCATCGGCGGCCGCTCCTCGACGTAGGTGCCCTGCGGGAGCAGGGTCCGCGACCAGACGACCAGGCCGAGGGCGAGGAGCCCGAAGGCGCCGGCGAGCAGGCTCCCCATCCACTGCGGGGAGGAGCCGACGACGTAGGCCGCGATGAACCCGAGCGCGCATGCGGCCGCGCCGAGGAAGGCCCCCGCGATCCAGGCCTCCGCCGGTCCGCGCCTCACGGTGCCCGCTTCCCGAGCAGCCGGACCACGACGACGAGCAGCGCCAGGCCGGCGAACCCGACGACCGTCTCGGCCACCGGCCCGATCCGGCCGATGTCGGCGCCACCGCGGCCGTCGAGGCGCTGCAGCTCCTGCACGTATGCGACCACGGAGTCCAGCTGCTCCCGGTCCAGCGCCTCCTCCGGCCAGACGGGCATGAGGCCCGGTCCCACGCGGACCGCCTCCGCCACCTGCTCCGGGTCGGTCTCCATCAGCGACGGCGCCTGCCGCCCGCCGACCTGGGTGTACCCGGTGCCGCTCGCGGAGTGGCAGGCGGCGCAGTTCTGCAGGTACAGGTGGAGTCCCTCGCCGAGGTCTCCCGGCCCCACGTCGGGAATGCCGGGCCCGCCCGGCCCGAAGGACCCGACGTAGTCGACGAGGGCTTCGATGTCCTCCTCGACGAAGGCCGGCTCCCCGCGCTCGGGGTCGGCGTCCTCCTCGCGGAGCGGCATCCGGCCGGTCTCCAGCTGGAAATCCACCGACGCCTCGCCCACGCCGATCAGCGACGGGCCCCGCTGGCTGCCTTCGCCGTCCTGGCCGTGGCAGGACGCGCAGCTGGCCCGGTAGAGCTCCTGGGCACGCGCGACCGTGCCCTCCGCGCCCGGGTCCGGGCGCGGGGGCGGGGGCGAGGCCGGGACGTCGGCCGGGCCGGCGGCGACCGGCCCGCTCAGGGCGACCCCGGCGAGGAGGAGGGCCAGGAGCAGCAGGACGGTCGGCCAGGGCCGGGCGCGGGAGCGGGTGGCGGTCATTCGAGCGTCAGGAGGTAGGCGGCGATGTCGCGGGCGTCGACCCGGGTGACCCCGAGGTCGGGCATGGCCGTGCCCGGCTCCACCTCCTGGGGCTCCCGGATCCAGTACTGCAGGTTCTCGGCGTTGTTCGGCAGGTTGCCGGCGATGTACATCCGCCGGCCGAAGCTGGTCAGGGGAGGTCCGACGAGGCCGTCGGCCTGCTCCACCCCCGGGACGACGTGGCAGGAGCTGCAGCCGTAGTCGTCGATCAGCACCGCACCGCGGTCGGGATCGCCCAGGTCGGACTCCGCCGGGGGGAGGTCCGCACCGGGGACCGAGCAGGCGGCCACGGCGACGGCGGTGGCCAGACCCGCCAGCCACGCCGCTGCTCCGGACGGGAACCGGTTCACCGCCGCACCTCCGCGTCGATCGGCCTCCCGGACCGCGCCGGGACCGGCAGGGCGTCCAGCGTCGGCGGTGGCAGCGGCACCCCGCCGGGTGCGTCGCGCTCCATCCGGCGCAGCCAGACGAGCACCAGGACCGTGCACAGGAGCAGGTAGGCCATCCCGGCGGGGACCCACATGAGCAGGCCGGCCAGCTGCTGCTCGGCGAGGGCGCCGGTGCCGGTGCCGGTCTGCTCCGGGTACAGCGGTTCGGGAGCGAACACCAGGACAGCGCCCAGCAGGTTCATCGGCAGGCCGCTGGCGACCACGTAGAGCACGGTCCGCCCGTCGAGCTGCTGCCGCGACGACGTGCTCACGGCGGCCCAGAGCCACCACCCGACGGCCAGGAAGCAGGCGTGCTCGGTGACGTGCACGGCGGTCGAGGAGAGTGCCGCGGCGTAGACGGACGGGAGGTGCCAGGCCGCGACGACGGCGGCGTGCACGGCGACCACCACCGCAGGCACCGTGACCGCCGCCCGGACGCGTCGGGCGCTGCGGGACGACCGGACGGCCGCCACCCGCCGGCGCCAGGGGTGCGGGAGGGCCAGCAGCAGGGGAAGACCCGGCTGTCCGGCGGCGAGCAGGGGGCCGGCGACGAGCAGCAGCGCGATGTGCTGGGCCATGTGCGCGGGGAAGCTCTCCTCGACGACGGGCTCGACGACCGGCAGCAGGACGGTCACCAGGACGACGAGACCGAGGTGGAAGGACCAGCGGCGCCACCGCCACGACGGCGGACCGGTGGGGAGCAACCGCCGGACGCCGGCCTCGTAGGCCGCCGCCACGGCGGCTGCCGGACCGACGAGCAGGGCCGTGCCGGCCAGCGTGCCGCCGGCCTCCGCGCCGTGGGCCACCAGGTCGATGGCGGGGCCGCTCACAGCGCGCACACCGGGATGACCAGCACGGCGACCGTGCTCATGACCAGCATGATCGTGAACAGGACGTTCCCGACGAGGCCGACCAGGGCCATGAAGGACGCCCGTTGCCGGCGCAGGGCCGCCCGGTCGCCGTCGGCCGGTGCACCGCGCAGCCGGCGCCACACCACGTGGGACGCCAGGGTGGAGAGGAGCGAGACGGCCAGGAAGAGCACGGCGAGGACGAAGAGCACCGGGCGCAGCGGCAGGCCGAGGACCTCGTCGTGGCCGGACCGGCACACCGTCTCCTCGAGCCCCCAGTCCACGACGGTGTGCAGCGACCAGGCCACCCCGCCGCCCAGGACGCCGAACCACAGCAGCCACGGCGCCGCCCGCAGGCCCATGCGCTCACCGGCGCCCGTCCGGGATCCGGCGCTCACAGCTGCGCCGCCAGGTACAGCGACGCGAAGATGACGATCCAGACCGCGCCGACGGTGTGCCAGTAGAGCCCCGTGATGCGCACGACGGCGTGGTGGTGCCGGGTGATCCGCCCGCTCAGCCCGGCCACGAGGATGAGCAGCAGGGCGAGCAGGCCGAGGATGACGTGCAGCCCGTGGAACCCCGTGATGGCGAAGAACAGCGAGCCGTAGGCGTTCGTCTGGGGGGTGAACTCCTTGGTGAGCTTCTCGTGGTACTCCAGGCCCTGCACTGCCAGGAACGCGGCGCCGAGCAGGAAGGTGAGGCCGACGCCGGCCAGCAGCCGACCGCGCCGGCCCTTCTTGATGCCCAGGTCGGCCACGACCAGCGGCAGGCTGCTGGTGAGCAGCAGGCCGGTCATGATCCAGGCCTTGAGCAGCTTCGGCTCCGGGATCTCGCCGGGTGGCCAGTTGTCCCCGGCCGTCACGAAGCGGATGTAGAAGTAGGCCGCGAGGAGGGCGGCGAACGCGGCCACGTCGGTGGCCAGGGTCAGGACCATGCCCCACCACCCGGGACGGCGACCGGCCGGGACCTCGCGGGCGACGGCGTCCGGGCGCGTCGCCGCGGAGACGGTGCCGCTCATGCCTGCTGCTCCTGACGGGGACCCTCCTGGCGGGCGGCGCGCGGCCAGTGCCACACGACGAGCCCGGCGACCGAGACCGCGACGCCGGCCCAGGCGACGACGGCCAGACCGAACAGCGCGCCGACGGTGAGCACGAACAACCCCGTGGCGACGACGACCGGCAGGACGGACTCCTCCGGGAGGTCCAGGGGGTGCTCGGGGACGCCGTCGAGGTCGCTGGTGCGCATGGCCTGCTTGCCGTCGGTCAGCGTGCGGCCGGGATCCTGGCGGTCCTCCACCATCGTGGCCAGCGTCCGTTCGTCCCACATCGGGTGCAGGCTGTGCACCGTCGGGACGACCGGGAAGTTGTACTCCTTCGGCGGTGAGCTGGTCGCCCACTCCAGGCTGTCCCCGCCCCACGGGTTGTCGGGCGCGGCGGGCCCGCGGCGCAGGGCCCGCACGACGTTGAACAGGGTCAGCGCCAGGCCGACGAGCAGGACGTAGGCCCCGACCGTCTCCAGCAGGTTCCACCCCTCCCAGCCCAGGTCCGGCTCGTAGGTGTAGACCCGGCGCGGCATGCCGAGCAGCCCGAGGACGTGCATGGGGAAGAAGGTCACGTTGAAGCCGGCGAACACCAGCCAGAAGCTCCACCGGCCGAGCCGCTCGCTGAGCATGCGACCGGTGAACTTGCCGAACCAGTAGTAGATGCCGGCGATGATCGGGAACACCGCGCCGCCGAAGAGCACGTAGTGGAAGTGCGCGACGACGAAGTAGGAGTCGTGCGTCTGCTGGTCGAACGGCACGACCGCGAACATCACCCCGGTGACACCGCCGGCGACGAAGACCACCAGGAAGCCGAGGATCCAGAGCATCGGCGTCCGGACGACCAGCCGGCCCAGCATGATCGTGAACAGCCAGGCGAAGATCTGGATGCCCGACGGGATCGTCACGATCAGGCTGGCGGCGCTGAAGAAAGACAACGACAGCTGCGGCAACCCCGTGACGAACATGTGGTGCACCCAGACGCCGAAGCTGATGATCCCGGTCGCGACCGCCGACAGCACCAGCAAGGGGTAGGCCACGATCGGCCGCCGGGAGAACGTCGGCACGATCGAGGAGACGATGCCGAGGGCCGGCAGCACGATGATGTACACGTCGGGGTGTCCGAACAGCCAGAACAGGTGCTGCCAGAGGACCGGGTCACCGCCGTCGTCGGGATCGAAGACGTGGAAGCCGAAGCGCCGGTCGAGGAACAGCAGCAGGTTGTCCACGTTGAGCGGGGCCAGCGCGAACACCACCATGAACGCCGTCACCACGAGCGACCAGACGAACAGCGGCACGCGGTTGAGCGACATGCCCGGCGCCCGCATGGTCAGCGCGGTGACGATGAAGTTGATCGCGCCCGCGGTCGTGGAGACGCCCAGCAGGAGCAGGCTCAGGCAGTAGACGTCCATGCCGATGCCCGGCAGGTACTGCTCCTCGGTCAGCGGCACGTAGGCGAACCACCCGCCGCTGGGCGCCGCGCCGAAGAGCAGGCTGCCGGTGAGCAGCAGCCCGGACGACGCGAACACGTAGTAGGTGAAGGCGTTGAGCCGCGGGAACGCCATGTCCCGCGAGCCGATCATCAGCGGCAGCAGGTAGTTCCCGAAACCGAAGAGCATCGGCGTCGAGAAGAAGAAGATCATCGTGGTGCCGTGCAGCGTGAACAGCTGGTTGTAGAGCTCCGGGGAGACCACGTCCAGGCGCGCGCCGGCCAGCTGGCTGCGCATCACCATCGCCTCGAGCCCCGCGGCGACGAAGAACAGCGCGGCGGTGACCAGGTACCGGCGCCCGATCTTCTTGTGGTCGACGGTGGTGAACCAGCCGCGCAGCCCGCCGCTCTCCTCCCACACCGGCTCCAGCCGCTCGGCCACCGCGGCGTCGGCCGCCTGCTGTTCCTCGACGGTCGTCATCGCCTCACTCCAGCGTCTCGAGGTAGGCGATGAGGGCGTTGAGGTCCTCGGGGGCCAGCGGCTGGGGCGGCATGAGGTTGCCGGGCTTGATGGTCTGCGAGTTGGAGATCCAGCCGCCGAGCCAGCCGGGGTCGTTGGGCGCCACGCCGGCGCCGAGGGTGCGCCGGCTGCCGAAGTGGGTCAGGTCGGGGCCGATGTCGCCGTCGGCCTCGGTGCCGCGGACCGTGTGGCAGGCGGCGCAGGACTGGCTCTCGATCACTTCCCGGCCGCGCAGCGCGAGCGGATCGGTCGGCGTCTCGGCTGGTCGAGCCTGGTCGGCCATCCACTCGTCGAACTCGTCGGCCGGCTGGGCGATCACCAGGAACGCCATACCGGCGTGCTGTGCGCCGCAGAACTCGGCGCACTGCCCGCGGTAGACCCCGACCTCGTCCGCGAGCAGCCAGAGCTCGTTGTCCATGTTCGGGATCAGGTCGGTCTTGCTGGTCAGCGGCGGCACCCAGAAGCTGTGGATCACGTCGGCCGTCCGCAGCTCCACCCGGACCGACCGGTCCACGGGGATGTGGATCTCGTTGGCGGTGACGAAGTCCGGGTAGCGCACCTCCCACCACCACAGGTGCCCGATCACCTCGATGGTGAGGGCCGGCTCGTCGGGCGGCTCGGCCTCGGCGCGCATCACCGACAGGGTGGCGACGAAGGTCCCCACGAGCACGAGGGTCGGGATGATCAGCCCGGCCACGACCACGGCGCGGGTGCCGCCACCGCGCGGCTTCACCTCCTGGCCGCGGCGCCGGACGAGCGCGTAGACGATGCAGAGCAGCACCACGAGCCAGACGACGGCCGACACGGCGAACAGGCCCCACCACAGCGCCTCCAGTCGCCGGGCGCTGGGGCCGGCGGGATCCAGGGCCGACTGCGGGCTGCTGCAGCTGGTCAGGACGGCGACGCCGAGCAGCAGGAGCGCGCCCGGACGACCGCCTCGCAGGGCGCGGGCGGGCCGGGTGGAGGGCGCGGCGGGCACGTCCGGGACGCTAGAGGCCCACCCGGCGCGGGACAACTTGACCCGAGCCAACTGTTGGCACAGGTAAATTTTCTGCACCGAACACCCGTTCCGCGCGGCCGGGCCCCACGGTGCGTGGGATCCTGCCCCAGGTGGGAACCCTGCGCCGGGCGAGATCGCGCCGCACCTCCGGGCGCCGCCGTCGCGTGCTCCTGGGCGTCCTGCCGGCCGCGGTGCTGCTCGCGGTGGCCGGAGCCGCCGTCCTCCCGGGCCGCTCCGGCGAGGGAGCGCCCGCGGGATCGCCGGTGCCCGTCGGGTCCGCCGCCCCGGCGCTGCGGGGGCCCACTCTGGACGGCGGCGAGCTGGACCTGGCCGACCTCCGGGGACACGTCGTCCTGGTCAACGTCTGGGCCGCCTGGTGCGCGCCCTGCCGGGAGGAGATGCCGGCGCTCGTCGCCGCCCAGCGCCGGTGGCACGACCGGGGACTGCGCCTGGTCGGCATCAACAGCCGGGACGGCGTGCGCCAGGCGCGGGAGCTGCTGGCCGAGGTCGGCGGGGACCCGGCCTCCTCCGTGGCCGATCCCGACGGGCTCCTGAGCGCGGCGTGGGGCGTCCCCGGTCTGCCGGCCACCGTCCTCGTGGACGCCGACGGCCGGGTGGCGGCCGGCCACGTCGGCGTGGTGACCGAGGAGTGGATCCGCGCGCACGCCGAGCCGCTGCTCCCGGCCGGTGCCCGGTGACCGCGCCCGGCGATCAGCGGGCGCGCGGCACCCGGCCGACGGACGAGGTGGCGGTGCGCCGCGCGACCCCGCTCCGCCCGCCCGCCACGGACGCCGCGGCCGGCGGCGGGGCCGCTCCGGTGCTGCGGCTGTCCGGCGTCACGCGCAGGCACGCCGGCCGGCCGGTCTGGGTTCCCGTGGACCTGGCCCTCGCGGGCGGCACGCTGACCGTCGTGACCGGCCCGAACGGCTCGGGCAAGACCACCCTGCTGCGGCTGGCCGCCGGACTGCTCGCCCCCAGTTCGGGAACCCGGTCCTGCGCCGGGACGGCGCTCTACCTGCGCGGGGGCGCGGGGCTGCGGACGGCGCAGACCGTGCGCGCCGCCGTCACCGGGACCGCCGCACTCGTGGGCCGGGGGGAGGCGGCCGGCGGTGCGCTGGCCGCCCTGGGGCTGGACGCGCTGGCCGACCGGACGGTGGGCACGCTGTCCGCCGGTGAACGGGTCCGGGCCACCCTCGCCGCGGCGCTGGCCTGCCGCCCCGCCGTCCTGTGCCTCGACGAGCCGACCGCCGCTCTCGACGAGGGGGCGCTCGCCGACCTCGTCACCGTGCTCGACGCCGCGCGGGCCGACGGCGTGGCGCTGCTCGTGGCCACCCACCAGCCGGCAGTGCTGCTGCCGCGCGCCGACGCACAGCTCCGCGTCGAGGCCGGGCGGGTGGTCCGCCGATGAGCGCGCCGGTCCCGCTCCTCGCGCAGGCGGCGGCCGTGCTCCGCCGCGAGATCGCCGTCGAGCGCGCGGGCCGGGAGGCGCTCGTGACCACGGCGCCGTTCGTGGCCGCTTTCGTCGTCCTGGCGGGCCTGGCCTTCGGTCCCGCCCCGCAGCAGCTGGCCGTGGCCGCCGGGGGCACCACGTGGCTGGCCGTGCTGGTCGCCACGGTCCCGCTCGCCCGGACCGTGGCCGGCACCGAGAGGGCCGAGGACAGCTGGGACCTCCTGCGCGGCCTGGTCGCGCCGGGCGCGCTGTTCGCCGGCAAGCTGCTGGCCACCTGGGGCGCCCTGCTGCTCACCGCCGCGCTGGCCGGCGGGCTGGTCGCCGTGCTCTTCGACGTGCCCGTCCTCCCGCAGGCGATCTACGGTGGCGTCCTGGGGACCCTCGCGCTGGCGGCGCTCACCACCGGCTTCGGGGTGCTCGTGGCGACCGGGAGCCGGCGGCGCGGACTGATGGCCGCACTCCTGCTCCCCGCGGGACTGCCTGCGCTGCTGGCGGGCACCCAGCTGTCGACCCCGGGGGTAGCGGTCCTGCCCTGGGCGCTGCTGGTGACGGTGTACGCCACGGCCGTGCTGGTCGCCGCCTGGGCGGTCTTCCCCGTACTGCTGGAGGAGTGAGGACATGAGGACGCACCCGTCGAGAACGGCCGACCGCCTGCTCGTGGTCGCCGCGGCCGGCACCGGGCTGGCCGCCGCGGTGCTGGCCCTCCTCGTCGCCCCCACCGACGCCGTCCAGGGCCAGCCGCAGCGGCTGATGTACGTGCACGTCCCCGCGGCCTGGCTGGCGTACCTCTGCTTCGCCGTCGTCCTCCTCGCCAGCATCGCGTACCTCCTCCGTCGCGACCTGCGGTGGGACCGCGTCGCGCAGGCAGCGGCCGAGCTCGGAGTGGGCATGACCGCGCTCGCGATCGCGCTGGGCAGCGTGTGGGGGCGGCCGGTGTGGGGCGTCTGGTGGGTCTGGGACCCCCGGCTGGTCACCACCGCCGTGCTGCTCCTGGTCTACCTCGGTCACCTCAGCGTGCGCGGACTCGGCGACGACCGCGCCGCCGGGGCCCGCCGCGCGGCGGCGGTCGGGATCATCGGCTTCGTCAACGTGCCGATCGTGCACTTCTCCGTCGTCTGGTGGCGCACGCTGCACCAGCCGGCCAGCGTCCTGTCGCCGGATCCCGCCCCGATGGACCCCCGGATGGCGGCCGCCCTGGGCGTCGCCGTCCTGGCCTTCACGCTGGCGGGGGCGCTCGTCGTCCGCCGCCGGCTCCGGGTGCTTGCCGCGCTCGACGCCGACCACCACCCGTTCCCCGCCCCTCCCGTCGCCGCCGAGCCCCTGGTAGTCCTCCCGCGGAGCCGGCCGTGAACGGCTGGGGCTGGGTCCTGGCCGGGTACCTGCTGACCGGGGGCACGTGGGCCGGGTACTGGGCCTGGACCAGGCCCGGACGGGGACGACGGTGACGCCGACGACGGGGCCCGGTGCGCCGGACCGGGTGCGGGAGCGACGCCGCCTGCCGCTGCGGCTGCTCGCGGTCGCCGGTGTCGTGCTGGTCGGCGTCGGCATCCTGGCCGCCGCCGGCCTGTCGGGCAGCCTCGTGTACTACCGGACCCCGACCGAGCTGGTCACCGACACCTCGCTGCTGGGGGACCGGGTCCGGCTCGGCGGGCTGGTCGTGGAGGGCTCGGTCCAGCGCACCGGCGAAGGAGTGCGGTTCGCGCTCACCGACGGGGTGACCGACGTCGCCGTCGTCAACTCGGGCCAGCCGCGCGGCGTCTTCCAGGAGGGACAGGGCGCGGTGGTCGAGGGCCGGCTGGGTGACGACGGCGTGTTCCGCTCCGACGTCCTCCTGGTCAAGCACGACAACGAGTACCGGGCTCCCGCGGACGGCACCGGCCGGCCGGCGGAGGACAGCGGATGAGGTACCTCCTCGGACCGGGCGGGCTGGCGCTGGCCCTGGTGTGCTCGTCGGCGGCGGCCGTCGCGTGGGCGGCGGCCGGACGCGGCGACGAGCGCGCGGCGCGGATCGCCCGGCCCGCCACGCAGGCGGCGCTGTTCGGGGCCGCGCTGGCCGTGGCCGCCATGGTGACGGCGCTGGTGCAGCACGACTTCTCCATCCGCTACGTCGCCGAGAACGGCGGGCGCGCGGTGCCCACCTACTACACGGTGATCAGCCTGTGGGCCGCGCTGGAGGGCTCGCTGCTGCTGTGGCTGCTCGTGCTCACCGGGTGCACGGTCCTGGCCATGGTGCGGGTGCACCTGCGGGCCGGAGCGCTGCACCCGTGGGCACTGGCGGTGCTCTCGGGCCTGGGCGCCTTCTTCTCCGGGCTGGCCCTGTTCGCCGGCAACGCCTTCGACCGGGTGAGCCCCGTCCCGGTCGACGGGCCCGGGCCCAACCCGCTGCTGCAGGACCACCCGCTCATGGGCATCCACCCACCGCTGCTCTACCTGGGCTTCGTGGGCATGGCGGTGCCCTTCGCCTACGCCGTCGCCGCGCTGATCACCGGCCGGACGGGACCGGCGTGGGTCGCCGTCGTCCGCGGCTGGACCCTGTCGGCCTGGACGTTCCTGACCGTCGGCGTCGTGCTGGGCGGCTGGTGGGCCTACGAGGTCCTCGGCTGGGGCGGGTACTGGGGCTGGGACCCGGTCGAGAACGTCTCCGTCCTGCCGTGGTTCACCGCTACCGCGCTGCTCCACTCGATCATGGTGCAGCGGCGCCGGCCGACGCTCCGGCTGTGGAACCTCACCCTGGCGATCGCCACCTTCGTGCTCGTGGTGTTCGGGACGTTCCTCACCCGCAGCGGGGTGATCGAGAGCGTGCACGCCTTCACGCAGTCGGCCATCGGTCCGGTGCTGCTGGCATTCCTGCTGGCCCTGGTGCTGGGCGCCGGGCTGCTGTTCCTGTGGCGCTCCGACCGGCTCCGCGACGACGAGCCGCTGATGGCCACCCTGTCGCGCGAGACGTCGTTCCTGGCCAACAACCTGCTGCTGGCCGGGCTGGCCTTCACCATCCTGCTGGGTACGACGTTCCCGATCCTGCTCGAGGCGGTGACCGGCGACCGGACCAGCGTCGGACCGCCCTACTTCAACCGGATGACCGTGCCGCTGGCCCTGCTGGTGGTGCTGCTCATGGGCGTGGGCCCGCTGCTGCCGTGGGGGCGCGCCCACGCCGGGCGGCTGCGGCGGGTCCTGCTGCCGGCCGCGCTGGCGGGTGCGGCGACCGTCGGGCTGCTCGGCCTGGCCGGTCTGCCCGGGATCTGGGCGCTGCTCACCTTCGGGCTCGCGGTGTTCGTGACCGTCGCGACCGGCACCCGCGTCGCCCTCGACGTCGCCCGCGACCGCGCGCTGCGTCCCGGCCCGTGGGCTCCGGCGCTGGGTCGCACGCTCCTCGCGCAGCGGCGCGCGTACGGCGGGCTCGTGGTGCACCTGGGTTTCGTGCTGGCCGCCGTCGCGGTCGCGGCGTCGTCCACCTACGGCACGTCGGCGACCCAGCAGCTGACCGTCGGTGACACGCTGCGGGTGGCCGGCTGGACGGCGACGCTGGAGGACCTGCGCATGGTCCGGGACGAGCGGCGGATCTCCGCGGTCGCCGACCTGCGGTTGCGCGAGGACGGCGAGGACGCCGGGGTCCACTCGCCGATGCTCAGCAGCTATCCGACCCTGACCCAGGCGGTGGGGACGCCGTCGGTGCGCACCACCGCCACCGAGGACGCCTACCTGGTGCTCACCGAGATCGACGCCGACGCCGGGACGGCGACGGTGCGGCTGGCGGTGAACCCGATGGTCGTCTGGCTGTGGCTCTCGGTCGGCGTCATGGCGACCGGGGCGCTGGTGGCGGGGTGGCCGCGACACCGGCGGGCGCCGCCGCCGGCCGTTCGTGCGGGGAGCCGGTCCCCGGCCGCCGAGGTGGCGGCGTGAGCGCGCCGGACGCCGTGGCCCAGGGAACGGCACCTCCCGAGGAGTCTCCGCGCCGCCCGCTCCGCCGGCCGGCCGCCGTGGTGCTCGTCGTCCTGGTGGCCCTCACCGGGATCGTGCTCGCCGGCCGGCTGGGGAGCACCGGGCCGCAGGACTCGGCCCTGCTCGACGGACCGGCCCCGGGGCTGACCGGACCGACCCTCGACGGCGGGACCTTCGAGCTGGCCGACTGGGACGGCGAGGTGGTGCTGGTCAACGTGTGGGCCTCCTGGTGCGCCCCCTGCCGCCGCGAGCAGCCGCTGCTCCTCGAGGCGCACTCGGCGCTCGGCCCCCAGGGCCTGCGGATCGTGGGGATCGACGTCCGGGACGACGCCGACGACGCGCGCGCCTTCCTGGCCGAGCACGGCGGGGCGCCCTGGCCCAACGTCGTCGACCCCGACGGCGTGCGAGCCGTCGAGTGGGGCACGTTCGCCCTGCCCGAGACCTACCTCGTCGGCCGGGACGGATCGGTCGTGGCCAAGGCGAGCGGCGAGCTGGACGCGGCGTGGATCGACGAGCACGTGGTCCCGTTGCTGGCCGGGGAGGGCGCACCGTGAGCTCCCTCCGCAGGGTGGCCGGCGGGCTCGCGGTCCTGGCCGTCCTGGCGGTCGCCGTCCTCGGCCTGGTGCGGGCCGCCGGCGACGGTGGCCGGCCGTCCCTGGAGGAACGGGTGGCCGCGGTGGCCGGGACGATCCGCTGCCCGACCTGCCAGGGCCTGTCGGTGGAGGACAGCTCGTCCGTGCTGGCCGGGGGAGCCCGCGCGATCATCGAGCGGCAGCTCGCCGAGGGGCGGACGCCGGACCAGGTCCGGCAGTACTTCGTGGACCGCTACGGCGAGCAGGTGCTGCTCAGCCCCGACCCCGCCGGCCCTGGGCTGGTCGTCTGGCTGGCGCCGGCGCTGGGGGTGCCGCTGGTGGGGGTGCTGGTGTGGGCGAGGCTGCGTCGTTCCCGGCGGCCCGCCGCCGGTGCACCGCTGCCCGCCCCGGCTGCGGCCGGCGACGCGCGGGCCGCGCTCGCCGACTACCGCGAGGGACGGCTGGTCCCGGACGACAGCCCGGCCGGTGATGCGCTGCTCGGCGCCCTGCGGGCCCGGCAGCTCGCCGGGACCGACGAGCTGGTCGACGAGGACGGGGTGCGCCGGGCCGAGCTCCGCCTGGCCGCCGCGCACCGCCGCTACGCGGCCCGGCTGCCGAGCGCTGCCGGGGCCACCGGTCGACAGGCGGTGACGGACGGTGCGGCGCTGCCGCGCCGCGTGCTCACGGTCGGCTCCCTCGTGCTCGTCGCGGGAGCGGCGGTGGTCGCCGTGGTGCTGACCGCGGGGGACGGGACACCCGCCGCGGCCGGGCCCCAAGCTCAGCCTGAGGTCGAGGGTTCCTCCGCGACCGGTCCGGAGGAGCTGCTGGTCGCGACGCAGCAGCGTCCGGACGACCCGGCCGCCTGGGTGGCGCTCGGCCGGGCCTACGACCACGCCGGGGAGTACGCCGACGCCCTCGCCGCCTACGACCGGGCGCTCGCCCTGCGCCCGGCCGACGACGTCGTCCTGCTGCGCGCCGGGTTGCTGGTCCGGGCCGGCAGCCCGGCCGAGGCGCTCCCCGTCCTCGCCGAGCTGGCCGGCCGGTACCCCGACGAGCCCGACGTCCTGCTCCTGCTGGGGCTGGCGCAGGACCGGACCGGCGATGCGCAGGGCGCGACGACGCTGCGGAGGTTCCTCGAGCTCGACCCCGACTCGCCGGCGGCCCCCGGCGTCCGGCGCCTGCTGGAGGGCGGATGAGACGCGCCACCGCGGTCCTGCTGCTGATGGCGCCGGCCCTGCTCACCGCCTGTGGAGCCTCCGGCCCGGCGGCCCCGGTGCCGGAGGGGCCGCCGGTCAGCGAGCTGCGGATCGGCATGCAGGAGTACCGCTACCAGCTCTCGGCGGGCACGCTGCTGCCCGGTCCCGTGGAGGTGACCGTCACCAACGCCGGCAGCAGCGCCCACGACGTCGTGCTCGTGCAGGGCGGATCGACGCTGTGGGCCAGCGATCTGCTCGGGCCCGGGGAGCAGCAGACCGTCGAGGTCGAGGTGACGGCCGGCGAACAGGTGCAGCTGGAGTGCACCGTGGGCGGGCACAGCGCCGCCGGCATGCACACCACGCTGGACGTGGCCCGGGACTGAGTGAGCCACCGGCGCGTCGAGGTTCCTCCGGCGAGCGGTGCGGCGCGGGTCAGCCGGCGAGCGGACCGTCGAGCAGCGGCAGGACGGTACCGGCGGCCAGTCCGAGGCCGAGGACGCAGGCCGCGGCCAGCACCGCGGCCACGGCGGCGTAGCGGCGGGGTCGGCCCTGCCCGGTGCCCTCCTCGGGGCGGCCGAAGGCCGGGGCGATCCAGCGCAGGTAGTAGAAGAGGCTGGCGACGGTGTTCGCGGCGGCCACCACGACCAGCCAGGCCAGCCCGCCGTCCCAGGCCGCGGTGAACACCGACAGCTTGCCCACGAAGACCGCGGTGGGCGGGGTGCCGACGAGGCTGAGCAGGCTGATCACCAGTGCGCCGGCCAGCCACGGCGACCCCGCAGCGAGACCGCGCTGGTCCTCGAGGCTCCTCCGCCCGGGGACGGCCGCCACCACGGCGAACGCGGCGAGGTTGCTGACCGCGTAGCCGGCCAGGTAGAAGAGCAGCGCCGGGAGCGCCTCGTCGCCGCGACCGGCGACGGCGACGGGCATGAGCAGGTAGCCGACCTGGCTGACCGTCGACCAGCCCAGCAGCCGCCGGACGTCGGACTGGGCGAAGGCCGCCAGGTTCCCCAGCGTCATGGTCGCCGCCGCGAGGACGGCGACGAGCAGCGTCCAGTCCGCCGTCGGCGGCAGCACGGTGAGCAGGCGGTAGGCCGCGACCAGGGCGCCGATCTTGGGCACGGTCGTGAGGAAGGCCGCCGCCGGCGTGCCCGCTGCCTGGGTGGCGTCGGGCACCCAGAAGTGCCCCGGAACGCCCCCGGCCTTGAACATCAGCCCACCCAGGACGCCCAGCAGCCCGACGGCGAGCGCGGAAACCGGTACGCCGCCCAGCCCGCCCGCCAGGGCGGTGTAGGCGGTGGCCCCGCCGAGCCCGTAGAGGACGGTGGCGCCCAGCAGGAGCACGATGCCGAAGAACGCACCGAGCAGGTAGGTCTTCAGGGCCGCCTCGGCGGCCCCGGGGGAGCGCAGCATGCCGACCAGCCCGTACAGCGGGATGCTGCCGAGCAGGAAGGCGATCGCCAGCACCAGCAGGTCGGTGGTGCTGCCCATGACCGAGGCCCCCAACGCGCCCAGCAGCAGCAGCGCGTAGGTCTCGCTCTCCCGGCGGGTACCGGCCAGCTCGTCCACGCCGAGCCCGATGACCAGCAGGGTGGATGCGGCCACGACCAGCCGGACCGCGCCGGTGGCCGTGTCGACGGCGAACGTCCCCCCGTAGACGGTGCGCACGGGGTCGGCCAGGGCCAGCGCGGCCGTCACCCCGGCCGCGACCAGGGCGGCGGTGGCGACCAGGCGCGCGACCCACTGCCGCTCGCGGGGGAGGAACGACCCCGCGAGCAGGGTCGCGACGGCCCCGGCGAGCAGGCAGATCTCCGGGAGCAGGGCCAGCGGTTCCTTGTGCACGGGCGGCTACCGGCTGACCAGGCCGACGACGGTCTCCGCCGCCGGGGCGATGAGGTCCAGCAGCGGCCAGGGCAGCACGCCGATCAGGAGCGACAGCAGCAGCAGCACGCCGACGGGCACCAGCTCGCGGGGGCGGAGGTCGGGAAAGCCCTCCGCGCGCCCGGTCGTCGGCCCGGTGAACAGCCGCTGGTACGCCCGCAGGAACAGCGCCGCGGTGACCAGGATCCCCGGCACGGCGAGGACGGCGAACCAGGTGGCGCCGATGCTGCCGGCGAAGATCTGGAACTCGGCGACGAAACCGCTGAAGCCGGGCAGGCCAAGCGAGGCGAACGCGGCGACCGCGAAGAACCCCGCGTACCGGGGGGCGGGCGCGGCGAGGCCGCCGTAGTCGGCCATGGCGTAGCTGCCGGTGCGGTCGTGCAGCACCCCGGCCAGCAGGAACAGCGCCGCGGTGATCAGCCCGTGGCTGACCATCTGGGTCACCGCGCCGGTCACCGCCAGCTCGCGCGCCTCGGCGCCCTCGGCGACCAGGCCGGCGGCCCCGACCGCGACCAGCACGTAGCCCATGTGGTTGACCGAGGTGTAGGCGATCATCCGCTTGACGTCGCTCTGGGCGAGCGCGACCAGGGCGCCGTACAGCACGGAGACGACGCCGACGGTGAGGATCACCCACGCCCAGGCCTGCCAGGCCTCGGGCATGGCCGGCATCGCGATCCGGACGAACCCGTAGGTGCCCATCTTCAGCAGGATCCCGGCCAGCACCGCCGACCCGATCGCCGAGGCGTCGGTGTGGGCCGGCGGCAGCCAGGTGTGGAAGGGGACGGTCGGCGTCTTCACCGCCAGCCCCAGGAGGACGGCGCCCAGCACCCACGCGCCGGCGACCGCGTCGTCGGCGAGCGGGGCCGCCGCGACCAGCTGGGGGATGTCGAAGGTGTGCGGGTCGGCGGCGAGGTACAGGCCGATGAAGCCGACGAGCAGCGCCAGGCTGCCCAGGAAGGTGTAGAGGAAGAACTTGAGCGCCGAGCGGGCGGCACCGCCGTGGCCCCACCCCGCGATGGCGAAGTACATGCCGACGATCGACAGGTCGAAGAACAGGAAGAACAGGATCAGGTCCTGCGCGGCGAACAGCCCCATGCAGGTCGACTGCAGGAACAGGAACAGCGCGGCCAGGGCACGCGGGCGGCGGCCCTCCTTCAGCGAGTAGCCGGCGCAGGCGCAGAACACGACGGCCGTCAGCGCGACCAGCGGCAGCGACAGCCCGTCGACCCCGACGTGGTAGCTGCTGTTCACCGACGGGATCCAGCGCAGCCGCTCCTCCCACGCGAGCCCCCCGTCGGCGGGGGTGTCGTAGCCGGCGACGAGCACGCCGACCAGCACCAGCTCGGCCCCGGTCACCCCGAGCCACGCCCAGCGGGCCACCGCGTCGGGCAGGCCGCGCGCGGCCGCCAGCGCGACGGCGGCGGCCAGGGGCAGGAAGACGATCAGGCTGAGCACGGTCACCTCGTCAGGAGCAGGAGCGCCAGCGCGGCGGCGAGCACCACGGCGGCCTGGACGTAGTACTGGTGCAGCTGGCCGGTCTGGGTCCGCCGGAGCAGGTCGCCGAGCCGACGCGCGGCACCGGCCACCCCCTCCGCGGCCCCGTCGAACCCGGCCGAATCGGCGATCGCGGCGCCACGCGCCACGCGGACGCTGCCGGCCGCGGTCGATTCGACACCGCGGTCGAGCACGCGGTCGTCGAACCGGGCGAAGCCGCTCGCCATGCCGCGCACGGCGACGGCCGCCCCCGTCACGGACCGGTCGAGCACCCGGTCGTCGAACCTCGCCAGGGCCTCGGCGAGCCGCAGCACCGGTCGCACCACCAGCGCCTGCGTGGCCGCACCCAGCCCCAGCCAGTGGATGGCCCAGGCCGGCTCGGGGTGCGGCCACCGGCGCACCGCAAGGACGACGCCCACCGCCAGGACCGACGAGACGACGAGCTCGACGACGCCCGGGCGCGGCGCGCCGACCTCCCCCAGCGCCCGGCGGATCGCCTCGCCGACGGGCGGCCAGACGAGCAGCCCGAGGACGGCGGCACCGGCGGCCAGGACGACCATGGGCGCCGTCTGGACCAGCTCGATCCGCCGGGTGCCCTGCCGCTCGGTGTCGTAGCCCCGCTCGGCGTCGGCCGGGAGTGGCCCCCACATCTGCCAGAGCACCTTGGCCGCGTAGGCGGCCGACAGCGCCGCACCGACCAGGCCGACGACGTACAGCGCCACCGACGAGTGCTTGGCGACGGCCAGCACGTCGTCCTTGGTGGCCCACAGCGACAGCGGCACCACCCCGGCCAGCGACAGGGTTCCCACGGTCGCCAGGACGCCGACCAGCGGCCACCGGCGCGCCGCTCCCCGCAGGGCGGTCAGCTGCTTGGTGCCCAGGGCCGAGAGCCATGCCCCGGCCACCAGGAACAGCAGCGCCTTGGTCGCGGCGTGGGCCACCAGGTGCGCCGCGCCGCCCGAGACGCCGCCCACCCCGGCGCCGAGCACCACGTACCCGAGCTGGGCCGAGGTGGAGGCCGCGAGGGTCTGCTTGAGGTCGTGCTGGGCGAGCGCCACCGCGCCCAGCGCCACGGCGGTGAGCGCACCCACCCAGGCCGCGGTCGTCGCCGCCCACCCGGACGCCTCGAGCAGCGGCGCCGTGCGCAGCAGCAGGTAGCCGCCCATGGCCACCATGGCCGCCGAGTGCAGCAGCGCGCTGACCGGGCTGGGTCCCTCCATGGCCCGCGACAGCCAGAACGAGAACGGCAGCTGCGCCGCCTTGCCCAGGGCGGCGACCAGCACGCCCGCCGCCACGACGTCCAGCCACGGCCCCTCGGCGTCCTGCAGCTCGGCGAGCCCCAGCCCGGCGCCGCCGGCCAGGGCCGCGCCGGCGGCCACGTACAGGCCGACGTCGGCGGCCCGCGTGGTGAGGAACGCCGTCGTCCCCGCACCGACCCGGTCGGGATCCCGCCAGGAGAACGCGATCAGCGCATAGGAGGTGGCGCCCATGATCTCCCACGCGAACAGCAGGGCGGGCAGCGTCGTGGCCGTCACCGTGAGGGCCACCGCGGCGGCGAACAGCAGCATCAGGCCGAAGAAGCGGCCCCGGGCGTCGGCGATCTCACCGGCGGAGAAGACCAGCACGAGCAGGGTCACGGCTGCGACGGCCGGGAGCACCACGGCCGAGAGCGCGTCCACCGCCAGGCCGAGGTCCGCACCCGGCAGGAAGGGGACCGAGACCTCCGGGCGCTGCACGGCGACCGCGACCGCCGCGCCCAGCAGCAGCACGGCGGTGCCGACGGCCACGGCCGGCGCCGCCCGGTCGGCCCGCCGGCCGGCCGCGCACAGCAGTGCGCCGACCACGGCGGGCAGCCCGACCAGGGACCACAGCAGGGCGGCGCTCACCGGGACAGGTCCGTGGCCATGTCGGTCATGTCGGAGCCGCGGGAGCGGTGCAGCAGGGTGGCGACGGCGAAGCCCATGGCCATCTCCACGGTCATCGCCGTGATCACGACGAGGAGGAGGACCTGGCCGTCGGGCGCGGGGGAGAGGAACCACCAGAAGGCGCCGGCCGCGAGGATCACGCCGTTGAGCATCAGCTCCAGGCCCATCATCACCATGACGACGACCTGCTGGGAGATGGCCCCGTAGAGGCCGACGCAGAAGAGCGCGGCGGCCACCAGGAGGACGGTCTGCAGGGTCATGATGGCGCCTCGCCGGAGGCTCGGTCGCCGTCGTCGGCACCGTCGGTGTCGTAACGACCGCGGGGCAGCGCCAGCACGAGCGCCGAGACGATCGTGGCGAAGAGGACCGCGCTCACGGTGATCATCACCAGCATCTTCGAGCCCATGACGGCGTGCCCGAGGGAGAGGGTGAGGTCGGCGGCGGGCGCACCGCGACGTTCCGGCCAGTCGACGAGGAGGATGCCGGCGGCCAGCACCGCGAAGGTCAGCCCCGCGACGGTGACCGCCGTCCGCTTGCCGTGGACCATGCTCATCGGCATGAGCGCGGGGTTCATCCCCATGAACATGATCATGTAGATGGCCATGATGGCCATCTCCATCACCATCATCAGGACGACCACGATCCCCAGGTAGTCCAGCCCGAACAGCAGCAGGACCAGCCCGACGGTGACGAACGAGACGGCGAGGGCGTACGTCGCCCGCGCCATCGAGTCCACCCGGAACACGGCGACGCCGGAGGCGACGGAGACGACCGCTAGGCCCCAGAACACGATGTCGTCGACCACCTCAGCTCCCTCCCACGACGACGACGACGGCGACGACCAGCAACTGCAGCAGCACCAGCGGGAGGACCACCACCCAGCCGAACGGCAGCAGCCGGTCGGGCCGCACGGTCGGCAGCCGCCGCCGGACCCACACCAGGACCGCGAGCAGCGCTCCGGTCTTGACCAGCGACCACAGCCACGCGGGCAGCAGCGGACCGTGGCCGCCACCCAGGAAGACGGCCACGGCGAAGGCCGACCCCGCGGCCATCAGCGCCCAGCGGCCGGCGAGCAGCAGCCAGCGGTCGATCCCGGAGGAGTCGGCGAGCACGCCGCCCGCGAGATCGGCACCGGCCGGGGCCGAGAACGGGGCGCGGACGGAGAAGGCCAGCACCGCGCCGCAGAACACCAGGAAGGCGACCGGCATCCAGACGGCGAACCACAGCCCCTCCTGCGCGGCGACCACGTCGCCCACAGCGAGGCTCCCGGCGGCCACGGCCGGCGCCGTGATCGCGAACATCAGCGGCAGCTCGTAGGCCAGCGCCTGCGCGAGGAACCGGTAGCCGCCGACCAGGGAATGCGCGCTGTTGGGCCCCCAGCCGGCCAGCCAGACCAGCGCCCACACCACGACGTCCATGGCGTTGAACCAGACGACGCCCACCGGCAGGTCGCTCAGCGTCCACCGGCCCAGCGGCACCACCACGACCATGAGCAGCGCCACGACGAGGAGTCCGCCGGTACCGATGAGCCACAGCGGCCGGTCGGCCGCGACCGTCCGGCGCCGTCGCTGGCGCAGCAGCCGGGCGGTCTCGGCCATCGGCAGACCGAGCCCGCTGCCCCAGTGCCGCCCCTGGGCCCGCGCGGCGAGCGCCCCGTCGACGGTGGCCCCCAGGGCCGCGAGGGCGAGCAGCAGGACGGCGGCCAGCGGCACCCAGCCGGCCGGAACCTGGGTGAGGGCGCCGGTCACGACAGCCCCGCCCCGCTGCGGACCAGCGTCGCGGGAGAGAGGTCGGCGGCCGCCACGAGCAGCCGCACCGCGGCCAGCTCCTGCCCGGCGACGAGGTCGGGCAGCCGGTCGAGCGGCACGGTGGCCACCGGGGTGGGCACCCCGCCCTCGCGCGGGTGCCGGGCCTGGTCCAGGTGGCGCAGGAGCTGGTCGTGCACGTCCCCGGCCGGCGGGTTCCCCGCCGCGGCGGGCACCCCGCGCAACGACCGGCGCAGCGTCCACGACCGGCGCACCCGGCGGTCCAGCCGGTCGAGCGCGGGCCGGCTGCTCCCGGGCCCGTCCGCGTCCAGCAGCTCGTCCCGCAGCCGGGCGGCGGCCGCCGCCGCATCCGCCCAGCCGGCGACCGTGAGGATGCGGGCGGCGCGGTCGCAGCGGTCGGCCGGCGAGCCCTGGACCAGGTCCCCGTCGGGCTCGGCGTCCGGACCGGGCGGCAGGACCTCGGCGCGCGCCTCCTGCACGACGTCGCCCTGCACGGTGCAGTGCAGGACGAGCCCGGGGGGCCAGGCGGGCAGCACCGGGCCCAGCGGCACGTGCAGCAGGTCCATCTCCAGCCCGTCCCGGGCCTCGCCGCCGCCGGCCAGCGGGATCCCCGCGGGCATCGGCATGTCCATGTCCATCTCGTCGGAGTCGTCGGAGTCGTCGGCGTCGTCCTCACCGGACTCGTCCTCACCGGACTCGTCGTCCTCGGCCCCGTCATCGTCGGATCCGTCGCCCGAGTCGCCCGAGTCCCCGTCGCCCGAGTCCCCGTCGCCCGAGTCCCCGTCGTCCGAGTCCCCGTCGTCCGAGTCCCCGTCGTCCGAGTCCCCGTCGTCCGAGTCCCCGTCGTCCGAGTCCCCGTCGTCCGAGTCCTCGTCGGACGTCTCGTGTCCCGAGCCGGCGTCGTCCCCGTCCGGGTCCTCGTCGGCGCCGATCCCCATGGCCGGGTCGCCGGGGCGGGCGGCGGCGTCCGCCCGCTGGCCGTCGTCATCGGCGAGCCCGTCCAGGGCCCGGTCGAGGGCCGCGGACGCGCCCGACGGGGTCAGCACCTCCGCCCGGGCCCGCGGGCCGGGGAGCTGCTCCCAGGCGAGGTCGACGGCGGCCGCGAGCCGGGCGCCGGGCCGGCCGCACACCAGCAGCACGTCGGCGTCCGCCGGGGACGCCGCCGGACGCCAGCCGCGGTCCCGGATCTCCCGCTCGACGGCGCAGCGGGTCCGTCCCCAGCCGGGCACCTCCACCACGAGGACGGTCGCGCGCCGGACGGCGGCCGCGGTCAGGCGTCGCCTCAGACCCATCGCAGCGCACCCTCGCGCCAGGCCCAGAGCACCCCGACCATGAGGACGCCGAGGAAGACGAACATCTCCACCACGGCGGAGATGCCCACCTCGGCCACCACGACGGCCCACGGGTACATGTAGAGCATCTCCACGTCGAAGGCGAGGAAGAGCAGGGTGACCGGGTAGTAGCGGGCGTGGAACCGCGACAGCGCGTGCTCCTCCGGGCGCCAACCGGAGAGGAACGGCAGCGTGGCCACCGGCGCGGCGGCCACGCTGGTGGCCCGGTGCAGCAGCACGGCGGCCACCGCGCCGCCCACGCCGAGCAGCAGCATCACCGCGGCGCCCAGGTACATCTCCCTGCCTTTCGTCTCGCCCCGTCGATCCGGGGACCGCTACCCGCACCGTCGGGTGCCATTCATGACAGTCGGGAGACACGTCCGTGGTGCCGGTGGCCTGACCTGGCCGTCCACGGTGGCCGACGTGGCCGCACGTCCACCGAGGTCCTCGCCGCGCTCGCACGGTCACCGGGGCAGGACGGGTCAGACGGGGCGCTGGAACGCCGCCCGGGAGTCGGCGAGGAAGGTGCCCAGCGTCCGGGCCGGCCGCCCGGTCAGCTCCTCGACGGTGCCGGTCACCCCGGCGAAGACGCCGGCCCGGACCCGCTCGACGGTCAGTGCGGTGAGCTCGCGCTCGAACCCCTCGGTGCCGGCCGCTGCCTCCTCGACCGTCACCTGCCGGTGGACGACCGGGCGCCCGACGGCGCGGGAGAGCAGCTCCGCCGTCCGTGGCAGCGAGAGGGACTCCGGCCCGGACAGCTCGAGCACCCGGCCGGCGTGGCCCTCGTCGAGCAGCGCCCGCTCGGCCACCGCGGCGATGTCCCGGGCGTCGATCCAGGCCACCCGCGCGCCGCCGTCGGCGAACGGCAGCTCCCCGGTGCCGGTGAGCTGGTCGCGGTAGAAGCGCGGGTCGGTGAAGACCTGCATGAACCAGCTCGGCCGCAGGATCGTCCAGCTCTGGCCGCTGTCACGGACCGCCCGCTCGGCCCGCATCGCCCAGCCGCCGGTCCCGACCTGGTCGGCGTCGCGCTCGGAGAGCAGGACGACGTGGGGGCCCGCTGGGGTGGCGTCCAGGAACGCGCCGATCAGCTCGGGCGCGTCGGCGCGGTCGGGCCGGACGAGGTAGACGGCTTCGACGCCCTCGGTCGCCGCCGCCCAGCCGGCCGGGCGGTCCCACGAGAGGTCGACCGGCCGCACACCCGCGACGGCGACCGTGCCCGGATCGCTGCTGCCGCCGAGCACCTCGACCCCCGCCCGGACGGCCAGCAGGTCCGCCAGCGCGACGCCGGTCTTCCCCCGGACCCCCGTCACCAGGATGCGGCTCACGGCAGCTCCTCGATCCTCGAACGCTCCACGCGCGATGCTCCAGTCCTCCGGCGGCCCGTGGTCACGCGGGGCACCGCAGGACCACGTCCGCGGTCGCCGCGGCCGGAGGTCCGCAGTCCTCGACGACGGCGTCCATCCTGTCCGGAGCTCATCCGTCCGGGGGAGTGCGCCGCTCGCTGGATCGGGACGATCATGGCCCCCGGACGGGGCAGGGCCGGCAGGGGGCCGACAGGGGTGGCAGGTGGCCGTGAGCGACGACCGGAGCGCTGCGCTGGTCATCCGCGTCTGGCTCGAGGACGACGACCGGTTCCGCGCCCGGCTCACCGCGGTCGACGCCGACGGAGCGGGGGAGGACCTCACCGTCGCGGTGGCATCGTCACCAGGTGACGCTGTCGATGCGCTGCGTCAGTGGCTCGATGAATTCGTGCGTCACGGAACCAACACCGGTTGACAGCGCGCCGTGATGCTCGAAGCATCGCGGCTCCGACGTCCTGAACCCCGCTTCCTGCAGTGCAGGTGCCCGAGGGGGTGCCCTACGTGACCGTCGAGCCGCGTACCCGCATCACGCTGATCGACGGGTTCGCCCTGTCCGGTGCGCAGGACGGTCCGGGACCCGGCGGGAGCGAGCTGCCGCGGGGGGTCCAGCGGCTCGTGGCCCACCTCTGCCTGTCCGGTCGGCCGCCGCGTGCGGCGATCGCCGGGCGGCTGTGGCCCGACGTACCGGAGGACCACGCGAACGGCAGCCTCCGGTCGGCGCTGTGGCGGCTGCAGAAGGTCGCGCCCGGGCTGATCGAGGTGTGCGGCGGCTCGCTCTGCCTGGCCCAGGGCGTCCGGGTGGATGTGCGCGAACTCCACGCCTGGGCACGGCGGGTGCGCGATCCGGCCGTGGGCCTGGAGGAGGTGGAGATCTCCGGCGCCGGGCTCTGCGGAGAGCTCCTGCCGGGCTGGTACGACGACTGGGTGCTCCTGGAGCGCGAACGCCTCTGCCAGGTGCGTCTGCACGCGCTCGAGTGCCTGGCCGACCGGCTGGCGACGGCCGGCCGCTACGGGGATGCCCTGGAAGCGGCTTACGCAGCGGTACGGGCGGAGCCACTGCGCGAGAGCGCGCACCGCACCGTCGTGCGCGTCCACCTCGCCGAGGGCAACACGTCCCAGGCACTGCGCGCGTACGAGGCACTGCGCGCGATGCTGGCGGACGAGCTCGGCGTCCTGCCCAGCGAGCACATGACCCGACTGCTCCACCGGATCCCGCGGCCGGCGCACAACGGGCACGCGATCGGCACCGTCACGAGGCAGTGACGCCCCGGTGACGTCGGGCCGGTAGAGCTGCGGGCAGCAGTCGTCGTCACCCGGGGAGGACCGTCATGGCTGAGCCGGAGCCCACCGAGGTCCGCGATGTCACGGACTCGATCAGCGCTGCCACCACGCATCGGCACGAGGGCACGGAGGCCGAGCGCGCCCGCTTCGCCCTCGTGCTGGGCCCCGGGGAGGACCCCGTGGCGGCCCGGGCACGGGTCACCGCCGGTCTCACCGGGCTGCCCGCCTCCATCGAGCCGTTGTCCTCGCTCGACCCCCACGTCCTCGTCGTGGAGCTCGCCGACCGCACGTTCACCGACGACTCGGCGGCCGCGTTCTCCGCCGCCCACGCGCTGGAGGCCGCCTTCGGTCTCGAGGTCGCCGAACCGGACCTGCCCACACCCACGCACCCGGAGCCCACCGCGCGGTTCGTGGACAGCGGGATGACCGAGGAGGACCTCGGCAGCTTCCCGCCCTGGTGCTGGGCGCCCAGGGACCCCGGCCTGGACCGGAACCCCCGGTGGGCGCTGGACGCCATCCGGGCACCGTCGGCGTGGGCGCTCTCCGAGGCCCGGCAGCGGCCGGACCGCGGGGCGGGCACCGTCGTCGCCCAGCCCGACACGGGCATCACCGGCCACCCGGAGCTCGCGGGCGTCGACCTGGTCGCGGGCTTCGACGTGCTCGACGGCGACCCGGACGCCACTGACCCCTTGGACGGCAGCAACCCCGGGCACGGCACCGGCACCGCCAGCGTCCTCCTCTCACCCGCGTCGGACGTGGTGCTCGGCGCTGCACCCCGCGCCACGCTGATGCCCATCCGGGCGATCAACAGCGTCGTCCGCATCCGGCAGGTGTCCGTGGCCAGGGCGATCGACTGGGCCGTCGAGCACGGCGCGCACGTGATCACCATGAGCCTCGGCGGCATCTTCTCCTTCGCCCTGCACCGGGCGCTCCGGCGGGCGGTCGGGGCCGACGTCATCGTGCTGGCCGCCGCGGGCAACTGCGTGGGCCAGGTCGTCTGGCCGGCGCGGTACGACGAGTGCATCGCCGTCGCCGGGGTGGACGTCGACGACCGCCCGTGGCGGGGCACCTGCCGGGGCGCGGCGGTCGACCTCTCCGCCCCCGGGGAGAACGTGTACCGCGCCACCGTCCCGGACGGCTCCGGGCAGGGCCAGGGGACGAGCTTCGCCGTGGCCCTCGCCGCCGGCGTCGCGGCGCAGTGGCTGTCCCACCACGGCCGCGCCAACCTCGTCGCCGCCGCCCGGGTCCGGGGCGAGACGCTCCAGGGCATGTTCCGCCGGCTGGCGGGGGCCACGGCCCGGCGACCGGCGGGCTGGGACGCATTCGACATGGGCGCGGGCATCGTCGACGCGCACGCCCTGCTGGAGGCCGCCGACCTCGACCTCGGCCGTGACCGCGAGACGGTCGAGCCGCCCGCGGACCCGCGCGAGGCCGCCGCCGTGACCGTCGAGTCCCTGGTCACCGACGTCCTCGGCCACGCGGCCACCCAGGACGAGGCCGTGGACTGGTACCGCCACGGCCCCGAGATCTCCTGGCTGCTGCTGCACCGGGAGCTCGTGACGCCGCCCCCGGGTTCCGAGCACGAGGAGGCCGGGAGGCACACCCTCCCGGCGTCGGCCGAGCTCGGGGCCGTCGCGGGCAACCCGGTCCTCCGCGAGGGGCTCGGGCTCGGCACCGCTCTGGTCCGCGAGGAGGTCCGGTCCTGATGCACGCGGACGAGCACCTGCAGTGGCTGGCCGTCTCCGGCGTCCGGGACGACCTGGACCCGAGGGACGAGGCGAGCACGAGCCTCGAGGCGGCCGGGGGCCCGGGCGCCGCGGACGCCGTCGGGAAGGTCGAGGCGATCCTCCAGGCGATGCCGGACGACGAGATCGTCGACGTCGGCGAGTTCCGGCGGGCCCTCGACGTCCTGCTCCGCAACGTCGACCGCACCGCCCGCAAGCTGGACGCGGACCCCGTCGCCCCCCTGGACCCCGACGACTCCCAGGCCCTCGAGGCCATCGTCCGCACCGACGGCACGCGCCCCTCGCTGCCGGTGCGGGAGGACACCGTCGACCCCGGCCACCCGCTGGCGGGCCAGTGGCAGCACACCCTCACCGAACGCGCCGGAGAGCTCACCCCGGCGATCCGGGCGGTGGGCCGGATCGAGCCGGCCGGCGCGACGTCCCGGAACTTCTTCGGGACGGGCTGGGTCGTGGACGCCGGGCGGGGCCTCGTGGTGACGAACCTGCACGTCGTGCACGCCCTGTGGCGACGGCTTCCGCACCTCATCGCCCGCACCGCGACGGGACTGCGGGTGTTCGACGGCGCCTACATCGACTTCGTCGGCGAGACGGGCAGCAGCCGCTCGCACCGCTTCCGCATCGTCGAGGCGACCCCCTCGGGGATCGACGGGCCCGGCTTCGCCCGCCTCGACGTCGCCGTCCTGAGGATCGAACCGCTGGCCACCGACGACGGCGTCGTCCCGGCGGCCATCCCGGTGCTGGCCGACCCCGACGGCCCGCGGGGCAACCTGGAGTCCTTCTGCGTGGTCGGCTTTCCCGGGCCTCCCCGGGTGACGTCGGGCTTCGCCGAGGGCGTGGACTGGGGGTGGGTCAACGCCACCCTCTTCGGGCACCGGTACGGCGTGAAGCGGCTCGCGCCGGGCAACACGCACCAGCCGCTCGGCACCCTGCCCGAGGACCCGCGGGAGTGGGTCTTCGGCCACGACGCGACGACGCTCGGGGGCAACTCCGGCTCCCCGACGCTGGCCTGGGGCGAGGGCTCGTTCGGGCTGCACTTCGCGGGGGCGTCCGTGCTGCGGAACTGCGCGCACGCCGTGTCGGCGTGCGCCGACCAGTTGCGCACACTCTCCGTGCCGGTCCCCTGAGCGAGCCACCGGGGCTCGTGCGCCGCGGTGACGGCGCGGCGACGCCGCGGTGACGGTGGCACCCGATCCTCGACGTGGGCCGACCGGGGGCCCGGGGAGGCGGATCGACGATGAGCCGGACGCGCGTGGGGCTGGGCGCCTCGGGCCCCGATGTCGAGCTGGCTCAGCGCCTGCTGGGTGTGGCCGCGGAACAGGGGGCGTCGCCGGGTCCGACGGGCCGGTTCGACGTGGCCACCCTCGCCGCCGTCGTCTCCTTCCAGCTGCAGCACGGGCTCCCGGCCAGCGGTGTCGTCGACGACCGGGTCTGGGAGGTGCTCACCGCGGGAGTCGCCGGCGGGAGCCACGACGAGGTCTACGAGCACGCGGCCGCGGCGCTGGCCGAGGGCCGGGTGCCGACATTCGCCGGCCTGTCCGGCGAGCAGGTGGCACGGGCCTTCCTCGCGGCCTTCCCGGGCCTCAACCCCGCGCCGGCCTGGCTCGAGGAGTTCACCGACCGGGTGCACAGGCTCAGCGGCGGCACCAGCAGCCTGCGCGAGGGCGATCCTGCGGAGTTCGAGTTCCGCCCCAAGGGCCCGGCGGCGCTGCTCGTGCTCGAGCGCCCGGGCGAGCAGCGCCGGGTCGTGATCATGCCCGCCGCCCAGCCGATCGTCTTCGACGAGTGAGGGACAGGGGAGCTGCCATGACCGAGACGGGAACGCGCCGCAGGCCCACGGAGGGGCTCGGGGTGGACGCCATGCTGGCGGAGATCCGACGGCGGGAACTGAAGGCACTCCCCGACGGTGCGGACGGACCGCTCGCCGCGATCCCGACCGGCGAACTCGTCGCCGCCGTGCTCGACGAGCAGAAGGTGGTCTACGGGGTCGACGACCGCCGGGACCTCTTCGAGGTCACCGATCCGGCCGTGCAGCGGGACGCCGACGCCGTGGTGGCGCTGCTCCGCGAGTCGCACGTCCGGGAGAACGGTGACGGCACCTGCACGATCGTCGCGCAGCGGTTCGCCGATGCCGAGGGCCTGTGCGCCGGCGAGCGCTTCGGCGACCAGCCGGTGGCGGCGTTCTGCTCCGGCGTGCTCGTCGCCCCGGACGTCGTCGCTACCGCAGGGCACTGCCTCGACGACACGACCGTCGGGAGCACGCGGTTCGTCTTCGGCTTCCGGATGGCGACCGCCACGTCGGCGCCCGGGACCGTGCCGAGCCGGGACGTCTACCGCGGCGCCGCCCTCCTGGGCCGTGCGCTCACCGGCGACGGCGCCGACTGGGCGCTGGTCCGGCTCGACCGGGCCGTGACCGACCACGCGGTCGCGCCCGTGCGGCGTGCCGGCCGGATCGCCGACCACCAGGCGGTGCACGTCATCGGCCACCCCTCGGGCCTGCCGGCGAAGTTCGCGCCGGGTGCCACCGTGCGCGACAACGGCCCCGCGGACTTCTTCGTGGCCGACCTCGACACCTACGGGGGGAACTCCGGGTCGCCGGTCTACAACGCGACGTCGCACGAGGTCGAGGGACTGCTCGTCCGCGGCGAGACCGACTTCGTCGACACCGGGGGGTGCCGGGTGTCGCTGGTGTGCCCGACCTCGGGCTGCCGCGGGGAGGACGTGACCCGTGCGCCCGTCTTCGCGGCTCTCCTGAGCGGTCTCGGCGGGGCACAGCCGTTGCTGACGCGGGGCAGCCGCGGGCCGGAGGTCACCGCCTGGCAGTCACTGCTCAACCGGGTCCAGGACCCGGACGTCGCCGTCGACGGGATCTTCGGCCAGGCCACGCAACGCGCCACCCGGCAGTTCCAGCGGGCCTCCGGTCTGACCGCCGACGGCGTGGTCGGGCCGGACACGCGGGCCGCGATGGCGCAGCTGCTCGGTCTGCCCAAGGCGCCGTCGAGCGGGGAGCTCCCCGACGGGTTCGTCCGGGCGCTCACCGCCGTCCTCGCCCCCGTCCTCCCGCTGCTCTCCGCCGCCGCGCAGGAGCCGGTCGATGCCGAGGCCCTGCGCGCCCTGGGCCGGCAGCTGGGTGGGGTCGTCGCGACGCTGCTGCGCGTGCTCGCGACGCAGCACTCCTCACCGGCCCCGTGACGGTCCCGTGACGCGAGCGTGATGCCCCAGGGCGCAGGGTCGCCCCAGGCAGTGCGTCGGTCCGGCGGCCGGTGCAGCCCGACAGGAAGAGAACAGTTAGAGAAGAGGTACCGCTGATGGCTCTCCGAGCACTCCTCGTCGGGATCGACGACTACGCAGACCCCCGCAACAACCTGAACAGCTGCCTCGCCGACGTGGCTGACCTGAAGAGCCGCCTGGAGCAGCGCTACGGCTTCCCGGCGGACGGCATCCGGACCCTGCAGGACGCCGAGGCGACGATCCAGAACGTCCGCACCGAGCTCGACCGGCTGTTCCAGGGCGCGACGAGCGACGACCGGCTCGTCTTCATGTACAGCGGCCACGGGTTCCAGATGCCCGAGAACGGTTCGCTCACCGAGGTGCTGGTCCTCCGGGACGGCTTCTTCAAGGACGACGAGCTCAGCGACCGGGCGCGGTCGGTCCCGCCCGGCATCCTCACCGTCGTCCTCGACTCCTGCTTCTCCGGTGGCATGCAGAAGTTCTTCATCACCGGCCAGGGCGCCGAGGTGGTCCGGGGCAAGGTGTGGGCGCCCGACGACAGCCAGGCGGCAGCGGTGAACAAGGCCCTCCTCGAGGGCGCCCTGGCCCGGATGGAGCCGTTCGGTTCCGCAGCCATCACCGACTCCGTGGCCGCGGCCGAGGAGAAGGGCTTCGTCGACACCTCCGACGCCGCCGGGAAGACCAAGGCGGCGGGCGACGAGCAGGGTCAGCTTCAGCTCAACGGCCTGCTGATGAGCGCCTGCCGGGAGAACGAGACCGCCTCCGCCAAGCGCAGCGACACCGACGGGCTCTCGGCCTTCAGCTTCGCCCTCCGGGAGGCCACCTCCCTCCTGGGCTCCGGTGGTACCCCCGCGCAGCTGCACGAGCAGGCGGGCAAGCGCCTGGAGCAGATGGGATTCCAGCAGCGACCGCTGCTGTTCGATCCGCCCAGCGCGCCCGGCATGTCCGCGCGGTCGATCTTCCTCGGCGAGGGCGGCGCCTCCTCCACCCCGGCGGCCGGCACGACCGGCGGCGGGGATCTCTCCTCCGTGATCGCCGATGCCATCCGGCGAGCAATGGCCACCATGGGAAAGGACAAGACCATGACCGCACCGACCGCCACCGCACCCGCCACGGCCACGCCCGGCGCCGGCGACCAGGCCGACGAGAAGTTCGTGAGCGCTCTCGGCAGCGTGCTCGAGGGGCTCATCCCGATGATCACCCCGACCATCCGGGAGCTGATCGGCGACGGGCAGCAGAAGAGCGGCGGGGCCGGGACGGCGCCGGCGGGTGAGGTCGACGAGAAGATCTGGGGTGCCCTGGGCAGCATCCTGTCGTCGGTGGCCGTGCCGCTGATCCAGCAGGT
>NZ_FOND01000006.1:0-65990 GCF_900112815.1 Blastococcus tunisiensis | reverse complement strand
GGTGCCCTGGGCAGCATCCTGTCGTCGGTGGCCGTGCCGCTGATCCAGCAGGTGCTGGGCGGGCAGCAGAAGAGCGGCGCACCGATGACCGCTCCTGCCGTCCCGGCGGGGAACGGGGCCATGGGTGAGGTCGACGAGAAGTTCTGGGGCGCGTTGGGCAGCGTCCTGGTCAACGTCGCCACCACGGTGGCCGTGCCGATGATCCAGCAGGCGCTCGGCGGGCAGCAGAAGAGCGGTGCACCGATGACCGCTCCGGCGCAGCAGACCGGAGAGGTGGACGAGAAGATCTGGGGTGTGCTGGGCAGCATCCTCACGTCGGTGGCCGTGCCGCTCATCCAGCAGGCGCTGGGTGGGCAGCAGAAGAGCGGCGCACCGATGACCGCTCCGGCGCAGCAGACCGGAGAGGTGGACGAGAAGATCTGGGGTGTGCTGGGCAGCATTCTCACGTCGGTGGCCGTGCCGCTCATCCAGCAGGCGCTGGGTGGGCAGCAGAAGAGCGGCGCACCGATGACCGCTCCGGCGCAGCAGACCGGAGAGGTGGACGAGAAGATCTGGGGTGTGCTGGGCAGCATCCTCACGTCGGTGGCCGTGCCGCTCATCCAGCAGGCGCTGGGTGGGCAGCAGAAGTCGACGGTGGCGATGGGCTACCCGTACAACTGGACGGTGCAGCCCCAGCAGTGGGGACCGCAGTTCACGTTCCCGACGCCGCGGTCGGCCCAGTCACCCGTGTCGGCGTGACCCGCTGATCCGTCCGCAGGGACGCACGACGGTCTGTTCTCCCGGATCAGGGGAGGGCAGGCCGTCGGCGTCCGCGGCCGGCATGCAGGGCAGGTACCCCGCCGACGCGTTCGCGATTCCCGAGGGGGAGACGTGCTCAGGACGAAGGACGTGCGCAGCGGCGGCTGGCGCACCGTGGAGAGCTTCTGGAACGCGAAGGGCACGGCCTTCTTCCGGGCTCCGCAGGGCGCCCGCATCAAGGTGCGCTACGGCGTCGGCTTCCTCGGCAAGGACGCCCAGAAGCAGACCCTGGACGGATCGCGCTACGCGAAGCTGTCCGTCGGCTTCGGGTCGCTCGCCAGGGCGCGCATGCAGATCCGGGTCGACCGGTCGACCGCGGTCACCTATGACGTGTACGGCGGCGGGGTGGCGGTCTCCAGCCCGGAGATCCCCTTCTGAGACCCCATGGCCTTCGGCCGCCTCGAACGATGGAAGTCGCCGACTTCCTTCACAGCCACCCGGGTGCACCCGCCGGGACTACTCCGGTGCGGCCGCCGGTGCGGCCGCGGCGGCGGCCGCCCGGGCCGCGAGGTCGGCGAACGCCTCGCGGAGCGCGGGTGGGTCGACGACCTCGATGGCCGCGTCGAAGCGGGCGAGGGTCGCCGCGAGAGCGGCCCACGACCAGGAGCCGAGCCGGACGAGGCAACGCCCGGGGTCGCGCTCCTCGACCGTGCCGTCACCGGCGAAGGGCAGCACCTCCGAGGCGGGGCGGCCGAGGACCACCATGCCCCGGCAGGGCCAGTCCTCACCGCTGGAGCCGCGGAACCGGGCCGCGAGGAAGGCCGCGACGTCGCCGCCGGGGACCTCCCGGGGGACGAAGCGCGGACCGTTCGGCGTCCGGGGGACGACGCGGTCGGCGCGGTGGATGCGCCAGTCCCCGCGGTGGGGATCCCATCCGACGAGGTACCAGCGGCCGCCCCGGGCGACGAGGTGGTGCGGCTGCACCTGGCGGGGCGGGCGCGCGGCCGCCTCCCGCCCCTGCTCGGCCGGGGACCGGTAGTCGAAGCGCAGTTCCTCCCGGGCGCGGATGGCCGCTCCGATGTCGAGCAGGACGCCGGGATCGGCCTGCGGGTCGGCACCCCCGCGCTCCACCGGGGTGACCTGGATGCTGTCGATGCGGGCGCGCAACCGGGTGGGCATCACCTGCCGCACGGTGCCGAGCGCGCGGGCGGCCGCCTCCTCGATGCCGGCGCCCGTGCCCACGGCCGTGCGCAGGGCGACGGCCAGCGCCACCGCCTGCTCGTCGTCGAACAGCAGCGGCGGCAGGTGGCTCCCCGCGTCGAGCCGGTAGCCGCCGTCCGGCCCCCGGACCGCGCTGATGGGGTACCCGAGCTCCCGCAGCCGGTCGATGTCGCGGCGGAGGGTGCGCTCGCTGACCTGAAGCCGCTCGCCGAGCACCGGGCCCGGCCAGTCACGGCGGGCTTGGAGCAGGGACAGCAGACGCAGCAGCCGTTGCGAGGCGACCGGTGCCGACGTCCTGGGCATGCCGGCCATTCTTCCCGGAGTACCGGACATTCTCTGACCTGAACTGCGACGACTGTTCCTCCTGGCGCCGGGACGTCCGGCGATCTCGACAGCGAGGAGCAGTCATGACGGTGCAGACGGTCGCCCACCTGAACTTCCACGGCCAGGCACGGGAGGCGCTGGAGCACAACGCGTCGGTGTTCGGGGGCCGGACGGTCATCGCCACGTACGGCGACGTGGGGATGCCGCCGGAGCTGCCGGACGCCGGCGACGTCGTGTTCGGCCAGGTCGTGGGCGCCGACGGGTTCGGCGTCATGGCCTACGACGTCCCCGGCCAGGCCCGGACGTCGGGCACGGTCGCGGCCGGCGCGGCGCCGACCACCCGCCGGGAGAACGGCGTCACCCTGACCGCGCAGCCGTTCTTCCTGTCCGTCCGCGGGCAGAGCGTCGACGAGGTGGGCGCGCTGTGGGAGAAGCTCGCCGTCGGCGCCACGGTGGTCGAGCCGTTCGGGCCCTCCCCGTGGGCACCGGCCTCCGGCATGCTGACCGACAGGTTCGGGGTCACCTGGATCCTCGACGTCGCCGCACCCGGCAACGGCTGATCCCCGGCCGGCCGGAGCACCCACGCCGGGCGACCCCCCGGCGCCGGCCGCGCCGGGGGTCGTACGACACTCGGTCGTCGCGAGCCCGAGCGCATCCGACGCCGGCGGGGCCTCTCCGGCCCGTCCGGAGCCCCCTCCGCCAACCGCCAGGAGAGCTGACATGGACCGACACACGGCACGCGCCCGCTTCGCCGCCCAGGTCGCCGCGGGCCGGCCGATCATCGGTGGCGGCGCGGGCACCGGGATCTCGGCGAAGTCTGCGGAGGCCGGCGGCATCGACCTGCTGATCATCTACAACTCCGGGCGGTTCCGGATGGCCGGGCGCGGCTCGCTGGCCGGGCTGCTCGCCTACGGGGACGCCAACGCGATCGTCGTGGACATGGCCGCCGAGGTGCTGCCGATCGTCCGGGACACCCCCGTCCTGGCGGGGGTCAACGGCACCGACCCGTTCCGGCTGATGGGGCCGTTCCTCGACGACCTCCGGCGGCTCGGCTTCACCGGCGTGCAGAACTTCCCGACCGTGGGCCTCATCGACGGCGTCTTCCGGGCCAACCTCGAGGAGACCGGCATGGGCTTCGACCTGGAGGTCGACATGATCCGCCTCGCGCACGAGAAGGACCTGCTCACCGCGCCCTACGTGTTCGACGAGGAGCAGGCCCGGAAGATGGCGGACGCGGGGGCCGACATCCTCGTCCCGCACCTGGGCCTGACGACGAAGGGCTCGATCGGCGCCGCCACCGCACCGACCCTCGACGAGTCCGTCGCCCGGGTCCAGGCGATGGCCGACGCGGCCAGGGAGGTCAACCCGGACATCCTGTGCCTCTGCCACGGCGGCCCCATCGCCGAGCCGGCGGACGCCGCCTACGTCCTGCAGCGCACGCAGGGCGTGGTCGGCTTCTTCGGGGCCTCCTCGATCGAGCGGCTGCCGACGGAGGTCGCCATCCGGTCCCGGACCGAGGAGTTCAAGGCCATCGACATCGACCGCTGACCCGGGTAAGGCCCGCCGGGTCGGGCCACGTGCACGGGGCGGCGGGACGTCGCGGCGCAGACCTACGGAAGGAGTGCCACCGATGGCTGACCTCATCGGCGCAGTCGACCAGGGCACCACCAGCACCCGCTTCATGGTGTTCGACCACGGGGGTCAGGAGGTCGGCCGCTACCAGTTGGAGCACGAGCAGTTCATGCCGCAGGCCGGCTGGGTGGAGCACAATCCGGTGGAGATCTGGGAACGCACCCAGACCGTCATCCGCACCGCGATGAACCGCCTGGGCATCAGTGCCCCCGATCTCGCCGCGATGGGCATCACCAACCAGCGCGAGACGACGGTCGTCTGGGACCGGCGCACCGGCCGCCCCCTGTACAACGCGATCGTCTGGCAGGACACGCGGACCGACCGGATCGCCGCCCGGCTGGAGCGGGAGGGCAAGGGGGAGGTCATCCGGCACCGCGCCGGGCTGCCCCCGGCGACGTACTTCGCCGGCGGCAAGATCCAGTGGATCCTCGAGAACGTCGACGGCGTCCGGGAACTCGCCGAGCGCGGGGACGCGCTGTTCGGGACGACGGAGACCTGGCTGCTGTGGAACCTCACCGGCGGCACGGACGGCGGTGTCCACGTCACCGACGTCACCAACGCCTCGCGAACCATGCTGATGGACCTGGAGACCCTCGGCTGGGACGACGAGCTGCTCTCCTTCTTCGGCGTCCCCCGGGCGATGCTCCCCGAGATCCGGCCCTCCTCCGACCCGCAGGGCTACGGGACCAGCCGCACGGCCGGCCCGCTCGGCGGTGAGGTGCTCCTGAGCGCAGCCCTCGGCGACCAGCAGGCGGCCACGGTCGGCCAGGTCTGCTTCGAGCCGGGAGAGGCGAAGAACACCTACGGGACCGGCAACTTCCTGCTGCTCAACACCGGTACCGAGCTGGTCCGCTCGCAGGCCGGGCTGATCACCACCGTCTGCTACCGGTTCGGCGACGAGCCGGTCCGCTACGCGCTCGAGGGGTCCATCGCCGTCACCGGGTCGGCGGTGCAGTGGCTGCGCGACCAGCTCGGCGTCATCCGCGACGCCGCGCACAGCGAGGTGCTGGCCCGCGAGGTCCCCGACAACGGTGGCGTCTACTTCGTGCCGGCGTTCTCCGGGTTGTTCGCGCCGTACTGGCGCTCCGACGCCCGCGGGGCGATCGTCGGGCTGTCCCGGTTCAACACCCGTGGGCACATCTGCCGGGCCACGCTCGAGTCCATCTGCTACCAGAGCCGTGACGTCGCCGAGGCCATGGAGTCCGACTCCGGGGTGCACCTCGACGTCCTGAAGGTGGACGGCGGCGTCACCGCGAACGAGCTGTGCATGCAGATGCAGGCCGACATCCTGGGGGTCCCGGTCAGCCGGCCGGTCGTCGCCGAGACCACCGCGCTCGGCGCGGCCTACGCCGCCGGCCTGGCCTGCGGGTTCTGGAAGGACACCGACGAGCTCCGGGACAACTGGGCCGAGGACCGCCGGTGGGAACCGCAGTGGGACGACGCCCAGCGCGCCGCGGGGCACGCCGGATGGCGGAAGGCCGTCGAGCGGACGCTGGACTGGGTCGACGTCGAGGACGACACCGCCGCGGACGTGGCCCCCTGACCGCCGGGCGCCGTCGTCCGGTCGCTGGCAGGGTGGCGGCATGGTCGCTTCCTCTCCCGTCGTCGTGGTGACCGGTGCGAACGGGCTGGTGGGCACCGCCGTGTGCCGCGCCCTCGTCGACCGGTCCGCGCAGGTGCGGGCCGTGGTCCGCCGTGCCGGCAGCGCACCCGCGCTCGACGGGGTCACCGAGCACGTGGGCGAGTTCGCCGATCCCGATCTCGCCCGCGAGGTGACCGGGGGCGCCGACGCGGTCGTCACGACGATCCACCCGATGGGGTCGCCCCGGGAGGTGCAGCACCGGGTGGGCGTCGAGGGCACGGCGGCCCTCGCGCGGATCGCCCGGGACGCCGGCGTCCCCCGGCTCGTGCACGTGTCCACGGCCGGGGTCTACGACCGCTCGCCCGGCCTCGGCGACGTGGCCGAGGACGGCGCCCTCCTCCCCGAGGGCAGTGGCGACTACCCCGACACCAAGAACGCCGCCGACCGGGCACTGGCGCAGGTCGGCGGGCTCACGACCGTGCTGGTCCGCCCGCCGGCGATCCTGGGCCCCGGGGACACGTCGGTCTGGAACACGCTGCGCCCGCGGGAGGTCCGCAGCGGTGAGCGGCGGGCGAACCCGGCCATGACCTGGGCCTGGGTGCACGTCGAGGACCTGGCCGCCTTCCTGGCGGACCTGGCCACGGGGGCCGTCGCGACCGCCGACGACCCGGAGCGCGGTCCCGTGGCCGGCGCCACGACCCCGGTCGTCGTCGCCGGCGAGCCCGCCACCTGGCGGGACTACCTGGGCACGGTGACCGACGCGCCCGGCGTCGCACCCGAGTGGACCGACGAGCCGGCCTGGACCGGGCAGCTGCTCGCCGACCGCGCGCGCCGGTGGGGCTGGACGCCGCGGGTGGGCCTCGCGCAGGCCATGGACGAGCTGCGGCGGGACCTGACGGCGCGCGCGTGACGGCCGGGACGGGGCAGGGCCGGCTGGCTAGCCTCGTCCCGGGCCGGGACGTCCGTTCCCGGCCGTGCGGACAGCAGGGAGGGACCAGGTGGCTCCAGGGAACGCGTACCGGCCCGGCCGGGACCACACGTCGCGGACGTATCCGGTGGTGCCGCCGATCTACCAGACGACGACGTTCGAGCTCGACGACACCTCCTACGCCGACATCCAGGGGACCGGCGGCCTGCGCGAGACGTGGTACTCGCGGTTCAGCAACCCGACGGTCGACGCCGCGGCGGCCGAGGTCGCCCGGCTGCACGGTGCGGCGCGGTCGCTGATGACGGCCAGCGGCATGGCGGCGATCGCCACGACGCTGGTCACGCTCCTGCGCAGCGGGGACACCCTGGTGGCCGCGCGCCAGGTGTACGGGGACACCGACGACCTGCTGACCCGCGACCTGCCCGCGCTGGGGGTCACCGTCATCCGCGTCGACGCCTTCGACACCGCCGCGTGGGAGCGCGCCGTCGCCGAGCACCGGCCCGCCGTCCTCTACGGCGAGACGCTCTCGAACCCGCAGCTGCGGCTGATGGACATCCCCGCCGTGGCGGGGATCGCGCACGGTGCGGGCGCCCGCCTGGTCGTCGACAACACCTTCGCCACGCCCTTCTGCACCCGGCCGCTCGCGCTCGGGGCCGACGTCGTCGTCGAGTCGGCGACGAAGTTCCTGGCCGGCCACTCCGACGTCGTCGCGGGCGCCGTCACGCTCGACGACGGCGCGCTGGCCGAGGAGGTGCAGCGGCGGCTGATCACCTTCGGCGGCTGCCTGGACCCGCACGCGGCGTTCCTCGCCTGGCGCGGGATGCGGACCTTCGGTGTCCGGCTCGCCGAGTCGTGCCGGACGGCCGAGGTCGTCGCCACCAAGATGGCCGACGAACCCGGCATCGAGCACGTCCGCTACCCGGGGCGGCTCGACCACCCGGACGCCGGCGCGGTCGCCGACGCGGTCATGCCCGGGCCGAAGGGCGCGATGCTGGGCCTCGTGCTCGCCGGCGGGGACGAGCGCGTCCTGCAGGTGCTGCGCCGGCTGGAGGTGGCGGTCGAGGCGACGAGTCTCGGGGGCGTCGAGACGCTGGCGAGCGTGCCGTTCAACTCCTCGCACTTCACCATGACCCCCCAGCAGCGGCTCGACGCCGGCATCCCCCCGGGTCTGCTGCGGCTCTCGGTCGGGCTGGAGGGCGAGGAGGCGCTGGTCGCCGATCTGCGGCAGGCGATCAGCGCGACCGGCGGCAGCTAGTACCGCGACGGGCAACCTTCGCCTGCACGCACTCGCGCCCAGGAACATCGTGCGCAAGTCGGCAGCTTCCCTTCCGGGAACTGCTGACCAGCGCACATTGTTCGGCCGCGGCAGACGCCTCCCGCAGGGGCGAACGTTGGCAGCCGGGGCACTAGTTGTCGGCGTCGAGGGGACGGCAGAAGCGGTCGATGGCCACCACCAGTGCCTCGGCGTAGCCGCGGAGCTGCCGGAGGTCGCCCCACTCGTCGGCGGCGTGCAGCCCTCCGCCGGCGGGTCCGCACACCACGGTCGGCACGCCGGCGCCCTCCCAGAGCGCCGACTCCATCCAGTACGGGACCCCCACCCCGTCCGGTCGGCGGCCGTTGCACCCGGCCAGGGCGTCGGTGAGCACGGTGGCGAGCTCGGATCCGGCGGGGGACGTGCCGTCGTGCTCCCACGGCTCGCGGGCCAGCGCCAGCGCCGCGCGTCCCTCGACGCACGGGTCGTCGCGGCGCAGCGCGCCGAGGATCCGCTCGACCTCGTCGAGCCCGACGGTGGCCGGCTCGCCCGGCACGGTCCGGCGCTCGACGACCGCGGAGGCGGCGTCGGCCAGGACGAACGGCGAGGTACCGCCGCGGACGACGGTCGACATCAGCGACCCGGTCCCCACGACGGGGTGGGCGGGGCCGGCGGCCAGCTCCGCGTCGCGGGCCTCGACGGCGGCCAGCAGCCGGCCGAGGTGGACGACGGCGTTCACGCCGTCCGCCGGCTGCGAGGAGTGCGCGGCCCGCCCGGTGAGCGACACCTCCACGACGGAGTACCCGCGGTGCGCCACGGCGAGGTCGAGCTCCGTCGGCTCGCCGACCAGGCAGGCGTCGGGCAGCCGACCGGCGAGCCGCCCGAGCACCGCCTCCGTGCCCACGCTCGCGTGCTCCTCGTCCGCGACCAGCGCCAGGACGACGTCGCCGGCCGTACCGCTGGCCGCCGCCGCTTCGGCCGCCGCGACCATGGCCGCCACGCCGCCCTTCATGTCGCACGCCCCGCGGCCCTGCAGGCGGTCCCCGACGATCCGGCCGGCGAAGGGTTCGGCCATCCCGGCGACGCCCACGGTGTCCAGGTGACCGTTCAGTGCGAGGGTGCGGCCGCCACCCGACCCGCGGTGCGTGGCGAGCAGGCTGGGCCGGCCGGTCGCGCCGGCCGCGGGGACGACCGCCACGTCGAAGCCGCGGGCGGCGAGCCGGTGGGCGAGCCGGTCCACTACGGCGGCCTCGCCGGCCGCGCCGGGGACGAGACCCGGGTTGACGCTGTCGATCCGCACCAGTTCCACGGCGAGGCGGACGGCGACGTCCGCCACGCCGGAACCGGTCACGCGGTCAACGTCGCACATCCGGCCGGCACGTGCCCGGCATCTCGTGCCGGTCGCCGTGGTCCTCGGCGGGGGCCGTCGACGCCAGGCGTCGGCGCAGGCCCTAGCGTGACCGTCGAGGACACCGCGGGCCGGAGGCCCCCGAGGACAGGAGAACGCCGTGATGTCGCCGCAGCCGGGGGCACCGGACGCCCAGCAGGACGTCGGCTTCGGCCTCTTCGACTGGATCGACGCCGCGCCCGGGAAGACGGCGGGGGAGGTGTACGAGGACCGCCTGGCCCTGCTGCGCGAGGCCGACCGGGGAGGCTTCGCCACCTACCACCTCGCCGAGCACCACGGCACCCCGCTGGGGCTGGCGCCCTCGCCCGCGGTGTTCCTGGCCGCCGCCGCCCGGGAGACCACGCGGATCCGGCTCGCGCCGACCACGTTCATCGTGCCGCTCTACGACCCGCTGCGGCTGGTGCAGGAGATCGGCATGCTCGACCAGCTCAGCGGCGGGCGGCTGGAGATCGGGGTCGGCAAGGGGTCCTCCCCGCACGAGGCCGCGATGTTCGGCCTCACGCCACCGGGGACGGCGGAGCGCTTCGAGGCGCTGATGCCGGCCATCCTGGAGGCCCTGGAGACGGGGGCCTTCCGGCGCCCGGGTGGGAACGGCGACGCCGGCCCGATCCCGCTGCACGTCCCGGTGCGCCAGCGGCCGCACCCGCCGCTGTGGTACCCGACGTCCAACCCGGCCTCGATCCCGCGGCTGGGGGAGCAGGGCTACAACGTCATCTTCGGCTTCGGCTTCTTCTCCCCACCGACGGACGTCGTCCGGGAGCAGAGCCGGCTGTTCTTCGAGCGCTTCCGGGCCGCGAGCGAGCGCGGGGAGGTCCGCTACGGCCTCCCCGGGGTGACCCCGCGCTTCGGGCTGATGCGGCACGTGGTCGTCGCGCCGACCGACGAGGAGGCGCTGGCCCTGCTCCGGCCGGCCTTCGCCGACCACCACCGCAACTTCACCCACCTCTGGCGGCTGCACGGGGACGAGCAGCGCAGCCGGCCCGTGGACGTCGACCAGCTCCTCGCCGAGGGGAAGCTGTTCGCCGGTTCGCCGGAGACCGTCGCCGGCCAGGTGTCCGACGCCGTGTCGCTCGGCGAGGTCAACTACGTCGCCTGCTCCTTCGCCTGGGGCTCGCTGGCGCCGGAGACGGCGCAGCGCTCGGTGCAGCTGTTCCGCGACGAGGTGATCCCCGCCGTCCGCGGGGTCGCGGTGTCCGCGGGTGGCTGACATCCCCGCGGCGGACGCTCACCCGGGTGTCACGGTGCGGTCGGACCTGGTCTACGCCACCGAACGGGGGGTCGAGCTGCACCTGGACCTCTACCTGCCGGCGACGCGGCCGGCACCGCTGTGCCTCTGGTTGCACGGCGGTGGCTGGGTGCGCGGGTCGCGCACCGCCCGCGCCGCCGAACGGCTGGTGCCCATGGCCCGGAACGGGATGGCGGTCGCTGCCGTCCAGTACCGGTTCAGCGGTGAGGCGCCGTTCCCCGCCCAGCTGGACGACGTGCGGGCGGCGGTCCGGTGGCTGCGCCGCAACGCGGCGGACCTCGCCCTGGACGCCGAGCGGATCGGCGCGTGGGGGGCCTCGGCGGGCGGTCACCTGGCCGCGTTGCTGGCGCTGTGCCCGGACGAGCGCGACCGGGACCTGGGGGACAGCTCGGTGCAGGCCGCCGTGTGCTGGTATCCGATCACGGACCTGACCCGCCGGGAGACCGACGTGCCGGAGGGGCCGCTGCCCTCGTTCGCCACCGGGCCGCCCATGGTCCCGCCCCCCGAGGCACGCCTGCTCGGCGTCGAGTCCCTGCGACAGGCGGCGGCCGCCGCCGCGGCCAGTCCGATCACCCACGTGCACCCCGGGGCGCCGCCCTTCCTGCTCATGCACGGCGACCGGGACGGCTGGGTGCCCTCGGAGCAGAGCCGAGCTCTGCACCGGGCCCTGCAGGTGGACGGCGTCCCGACGTCGCTGCTGCTGCTGGCGGGGGCCAACCACGAGGACCCGGCGTTCGAGACGCCGTCGAGCCTCGCCGCGGTGGCCGCCTTCCTGCGCAGCGCCCTCCTCCCGGAACCCCACCGTCCCGGGGACGCGGCGGAGGCCGGCAGCACCGCGGGCTGACCCGCCACGCCGTCGCGCACGGCGGACGAGCCGCGGGGTGGGGCGCGACGCCCGTCCGGTGGTGGCGGTCCGGGCCCGGCACGGCCCTCGGCCCGGGTCGCTCCCGCGGCCCCGGGCCGATACCGTCGATCCGCCACGATCACGGTGGAGGGGCCATGATCCGCATCCGGTCGGTGAGATCACCGGGTGCCCGCTGCGTGCCCCGCGCCCGCGCCGCGGCAGCAGGCCGCCGATGAACGGCGAGGGGACCGGGAGCCTCGACCCGAAGGGGCCGAACGCGGAGTCCATCGCGGACACGTGGTGGCTCATGCTCGGCCTCGGTGTCGCCGTGTTCGTCCTCTTCGCCGTGCTCCTGGGGGTGGGCCTGTTCCGGCGCGGGCGTACCGGGGAGGCGGCACCGTCGGAGCGGCGATGGATCGTGGGTGGCGGCGTGCTGCTCCCGGTCGTCGTCCTGGTCGTGGTGTTCGGGTCCACGGTGGCCGCGATGAGGACGCTGTCGGAGGACGCTCCACCCGGGGCGCTGGTGGTCGAGGTCACCGGCCACCAGTGGTTCTTCGAGGTCGACTACCCGGCGGAAGGCGTCAGCACCGTCGGTGAGCTGCACCTCCCGGTCGGCCAGCCGGTCGAGTTCCACCTGACCTCCGCGGACGTGATCCACAGCTTCTGGGTGCCGGAACTGGGCGGCAAGATGGACATGCTGCCGGACGGGGTGAACGTGCTCGTGCTCGAGGCGGACGAGCCGGGGGAGTGGGGCACCCAGTGCGCCGAGTTCTGCGGGCTCGAGCACGCGACCATGCGGCTGACCGTCGTCGCGGAGACCCCGGCGGACTTCGCCGCCTGGATCGAGCGACAGCAGTGAAGGCGCCTGCGAGCCCCCCGGGGGAGCCGGCCACGCCCCGGACGCGGCCGACGGCCCCCGACCGGGACGACTCGTGACCGCCGACGCGGGCGCACCCCGCCCCGGCGGCGACACACCCGAGGTCACCGACCCGGGAACGGCCGAGGAACTGGACCGCATCTGGGACGACCCGCCCGGGCTGCGGGGACAGCTGACCGGCGTCCAGAACGACCTCGTCGGCAAGCGCCTGGTGCTGACCGGGTTCTTCTTCCTGCTGCTGGGCGGCAGCTTCGACTCGCTGCTCATGCGGCTGCAGCTCGCCTTCCCCGAGCAGGAGCTGGTCTCACCCCAGTTCTACAACGAGCTGTTCACCAACCACGGCTCGGTGACGATGTTCCTCGTCATCCTGCCGATCTTCGAGGGCTTCGCGATCCTCATCCTGCCCTCCATGCTGGGCAGCCGGGAGATGCCGTTCCCGCGCCTCGGCGCGTTCTCGTACTGGACGTTCCTGTTCGGTGGCCTGCTCTACTACAGCAGCGCCCTCTTCCAGCTGGTGCCCGACGTCGGCTGGTTCGCCTACGTACCGCTCTCCGGACCGGAGTACTCACCCGACCTGGCGGTCGACTTCTGGATCCTCGGCCTCGGCGTCGCGGAGGTCGGGGCCATCGCGGCCGGGGTGGAGATCATCATCGGCATCCTGAAGATGCGGGCCCCCGGGATGACGCTCACCCGGATGCCTCTCTTCGCCTGGGCGTTCCTGGTGATGGCGTTCATGATCGTCTTCGCCTTCACGCCGCTGATCGTCGGCAGCCTGCTGCTCGAGCTGGACCGCGGGTTCGGCACCCAGTTCTTCGACCCCCAGCTCGGCGGCAGCTCGCTCCTCTGGCAGCACCTGTTCTGGATCTTCGGCCACCCCGAGGTCTACATCCAGTTCATCCCCGCGGTGGGGGTCGTGGCCACCATCCTCCCGGTCTTCGTCCGGCACCGGCCCGTCGGCTACATCTGGTTCGTCGCCTCGCTGGTCTCGATCGGCTTCCTCTCCTTCGCGCTGTGGGCGCACCACATGTTCGCGGTCGGCCTGCCCCCGCTGGTGCTCAGCTTCTTCGCCGCGGCCAGCATGGCCATCTCCATCCCGGCGGGCGTCCAGTTCTTCTCCTGGCTGGCCACCATCTGGGTGGGGCGGCCGGTGTGGCGGACGCCCTTCCTGTTCGTCATCGGCTTCCTGATCATCTTCGTGATCGGCGGGATCACCGGCGTGATGGTCGCCTCCGTGCCCTTCGACCTGCAGGCCCACGACACCTACTTCGTCGTCGGGCACCTGCACTACGTGCTCATCGGCGGCGTCGCCTTTCCGATCTTCGCCGGTGTGTACTACTGGTTCCCGAAGTTCACCGGGAAGCTGCTGGACGAAAAGCTGGGCAAGTGGAACTTCTGGCTGCTGTTCGTCGGCGTCAACGTCGCCTTCTTCCCCATGCACCAGGTCGGCCTCATGGGGATGCCGCGGCGCGTCTACACCTACGAGGCCGGCCAGGGCTGGGAGATCTTCAACCTGATCTCGACCATCGGGGTGCTGATCATCGTCCCGGGGATCGGGGTGTTCGTCTGGAACGTCGTCCGCACCATCCGGCGCGGTGAGCGGGCCGACGCCAACCCGTGGGGCGCCGACACCCTGGAGTGGGCACTGCCGTCCCCACCCAAGCAGCACAGCTGGACACAACCGCCGATCGTGCGCAGCCGGCACCCGCTGTGGGACCAGACCGAACTCGACCGGGGGGAACCACAGCTCGAGCGGTTCGTGCGCGGGCTGGGGCAGTGGCCGCTGAAGTGGCGGGCGGCAGTGGTCGTCGGCACGGCGGACGGCCGGCCCGTGGAGGTCTTCCGGGTCTCGAACCCGTCCATCTGGCCGTTGATCACCGCGGGCGGCGTGGTCCTCATCTTCCTCAGCGAGCTGGTCAAGCTCCGGTGGGGAGCGGCGGTCGGGGCGGTGATCATCGTCCTGTCGGTGATCGCGTGGAACTGGCCGCAACCCCCGCCGATGACGGCGACGGAGGAGGACGAGTTCGAGCGCGAGTACGGCGTGCCGGTCAACGCGCACGGCAGCGTGATCGTCGCGCGGACCGGCACCCTGCTCGCCATCCTGTTCGTCGCGGTCGCCTTCTCGGCTCTGCTGCTCAGCTACTTCTACCTGCGCCTGGACAACCCGCAGTGGCCGCCGCCGGGCGTCGGCGACCCACCGCTGGGCCTGGCCTCGGTGGCCGCGGCGCTCGTGGCGATCAGTGCGGTGGGGGTGCCGTTCGCCCGACGGCAGATCTCGCAGGGCGACATGCGCGGCTTCCGCGTCGGCCTGTGGGCCGCGCTGGTGCCGGCCGGCGCGGGGGTGGCGGTCCAGGTCGTGGACCTGGTGCGGCTCGACGTGGCGTGGACGGCGCACGCCTACGGTTCGATCTTCTTCACCCTGGCGGGCTTCGTCCTCCTCGTCGCCGCTGCCGCCCTGATCATGCTGGCGATGGTCATGTACTGGGCGTCCCGGGGCACCTACACGTACCGGCGGCACGCCCCGATCGCGAACGTGGCGCGGTTCTGGGTGGCGATGGCGGTCATCTGGGTGCTGGGCTTCGCCACGCTCTACCTGGGACCGGTCCTGACATGACCGCCGGCCGCTCCTCCGAGAGCCGCGTTCCTCGCCCGGACGAGGCGGCCACGTCCAGCAGGGGCACGCCCGCCCCGGTCGACGTGTCGGTCGACACCCGGGCGGTGGTGGTCGTCGCCGTCCTGCTGGCCGGGCCGGTGATCAGCTCCGTGCACTTCATGCTGGTCTACCTGGTCGCCGAGGCCGGCTGCACCGGGGACGGTCCCGGGCTGGACGCGTTCGACCCTCCCGTCCCCACCGTCGTCACGCTCGTCGCCACCGCGGTGGCCGCCCTCGCCTGCGCGGCGACCGCATGGTGGGGCCTGGCCCGGTGGCGGGCGTTCCGCCGGTTCCGCGGGGAGGCGGGGAGCGAGGAGCTCGTCGACCGGCAGCCGCTGGCCTTCGGCGGTTTCGTGCTGTCCGTGCTGGGGCTGGTCACCGTGCTCTTCGTCGGCCTGCCGGCGCTGTTCCTGTCGGCATGCGCCTGATGGACGCCGGCCGGGGCGCCACGCTCGCGCACGACGGCTCGCACCTGACCCCGGAGACCCTGTGGACGGCCTGGAGCGCCGACCCTGTGGTGGTCGCCGGGTTGCTGCTGGCGCTCTGGGCCTACCTGCGCGGCCGCGGTCGTCGTGCCGTCGACGGCGAGAGGTGGCGGGCACGGTGCTTCGGTGGCGCGCTCGTCGCCATCGCCGTCGCCCTGCTCTCACCGCTGGACGCCGTGTCGGGGGCGCTGGCGTCCGCGCACATGGTCCAGCACCTGCTGCTCACCCTGATCGCGGCCCCGCTGCTCGTCCTGAGCGCCCCCGGAGCCAGGCTGGTGCGTGGCAGCCCCGCGGCCGTCCGCCGCGCGATCGGCCCGTTGCGACGGCGGTTGCGCCTGGGCCGGGTCGCGCACGCCCTGCGGCATCCGGGAACGGCCTGGCTGCTGCACGTGGGGACGTTCTGGGCCTGGCACGCGGCGGTCCTCTACGACGCCGCGGTGCGGAACACCGCCGTCCACGCCCTCGAGCACGCGACCTTCCTCCTCACCGGCGTGCTGTTCTGGCGCACCGTCATCGGGGTCCGCGCCGCCAGAGTTCCCGCCGGTCTGGGCGTGCTGCTGCTCTTCGGCCTGGCGATGTCGAGCGCGCTGCTGTCCCTGCTGCTCACCTTCGGCCGCAGCCCCTGGTACACCGCCTACGGGGAGACGACGCACGTCTGGGGGCTCGCGCCCCTCGCCGACCAGCAGTTGGCCGGCGCGATCATGTGGGTCCCGGCCGGCCTGGTGCACGTCGTCGTCGCAGTCGGCCTGCTCGTCGCGTGGATCCGCGGGACCGAGGACGGCACGGATTCCGCGGCCGCGGCTGCCGGCCTCGTTCCCACGCGGGTGGGCCCGGAGCCGTGAACGACCATCTCGCGGAGCACTCTGCAGCGGCTCACCGGCACCGCCGGGGGATCCCGCCGCGATGCGCCGTCACGAGCTCGTAACGGCCGTTCGCCGGACTTCGCGTCCGGCGTGGGTAGGGCCGGTCGATGACGTCGAACAGCCTGAGCACCGCCACCCGCGACGAGCTGATGGACCGTGCCCGCGCGGCCGGCATCCGTGGACGCTCGTCGATGAGCAAGACGCAGTTGGCCGCGAACCTGCGCGAGTCCGGTGCGGCCGGCCCTGGCGAGGGCAGTGGCGAAGGCGGTGCCGAGGGGGAGGACGGCGGCCGACGGGGCACACGCGACGGCCGGGTCCCGGTGGGCTCCCGGGTGGAGTCCTTCCGGCAGCTGGCCGAGGCCCGGGCGCGGGGCGAGATGGTGCTGTTGCCGCGGATGCTGCGTGGCAACGACCGGCGGATGCACGTCCGCGAGACGGTGCGCGAGGACCACGAGACCCGGATCGCCACCAGCGACGTGGAGGCGCGGGAGAAGTTCGACAAGCTCGCCGGCTCCGTCTTCCACTTCTTCCGCGGCACGAACCTGCTGTTCTACCGGGACATCCTCGGCGAGGACGCCCGGATGCCGACCGTGCTGGCCCTCGGCGACGTGCACCCGGGGAAGTTCGGCGTCATGCCGAGCTCGGACAACGTGCCCGTGTTCGGGGTCAACGACTTCGACGACGCCTTCTACGCGCCGTTCACCTGGGACCTGAAACGCGGCGTGGTCGGGTTCATGCTGGGGGCGGCCGAGAAATCCGGCCTCAAGCCCAAGAAGCAGCGCGCCGTGGCCGAGCGGTTCGTCCGCGGCTACATCGAGGGCATCGCCGCCTACGCCACGGACGGGAACGAGCAGGACGAGCAGCTGCGGCTGGACAACGCGCCGCCGATGATCGCCGAGCTCATCGGCGACGTCCTGGAGCGCGGCCGGGCGGAGTGGCTGGCCGAGACGCTGCTGGACGAGCAGGGCAGCGGCTTCCGCACCGACGGCGAGCTCGTCCCGGTCAGCAGCCGGCGACCGGAGTTCCAGGACCTGGTCGACCGCTACGTCCGCGAGAACGACGTCGCCGTCCCCGCCCGGGCGGGCGGCATGCGGGTGAAGGACGTCGCCGAGCGGAAGGGGGCGGGGACGGCGTCGCTCGGCCTGAGCCGGTACTTCGTGCTCATCGAGGGCCCCCGCGCCGACGGCACCGACGACCTGCTGCTGGAGTTCAAGCGGGCGCGCCGGTCGGCGCTGGCCGGTCTGGTGCCGCCCTCGGGGTTCGAGGTGGACCGGCAGGGCGACCGCATCCGGCACGCCCAGCGGGTGCACCTGGTCAACGGGGACGTCTTCTACGGCAGCGTCGACTTCGACGGCCACAGCTTCATGGTCCGCGAGCGGGCGCCGTTCCGCGACGACATGAGCCTGGGCTCGCTGTCGGCGGGGGAGTGGAAGGAGTACGCCGGCATCTGCGGCGGGGTCCTGGCCCACACCCATGCGATGTCCGACGAGAACGGGCTGATCGACTACGACATCGAGCCGGCGATCATGGACGCGATCGGGGGGCACGACCTGTTCGTCGACGACCTGCTGCGCTTCGCCGACGAGGCCGCCGCGCGCGTACGTCGCGACCACGAGCACTTCGTCGCCGACCACGAGCTCGGCGCCTTCCGCAGCGTCGACGTCGTCTACCGCTGATCCGGGTGCGCGCACCGGCGGGAGAATCCGCTTGCCGGGGCACCGGCGCACCGGGACAGTGCCGGCATGCCGCCAGGCACCGCGGGCCCGCCGTACGACCAGTTCCTGGCCGCCGCCGAGGCGGTGGCACGGGCGCGGCCCGAGGTGGACCTCGAGGCGGCGCGGGAGGTGTACCGCGAGGCGGCCATCCTGCTCCACGACGGCCTGGCCCTCGACGGCCTGGACGCGCACGACACCGGTGTCGTCGTCGCTGCGCTGTGCGCCGATCTCGCCGCGGCCGACCCCGGGGCCGCGGTGCGCGCGCGGTCGCGGGCGGCGTCGGTCGATCCGGGAGATCTGCACGATCCCGAGGCCGTGGCCGCGGCCTGCCTGATGGCCGCGTCCGTCCTGCAGCTGTGACATCACCACGGCCGGGTCGGGGGAGGGAGCGGCCAGCCGAGCTCGGTCCGCCAGGCCGACGGGTCTACGGTCCCCGGTGGCCCCCGTCCTGAGCGACGGTCCGCCCCTGTTGCCGCGGGCCGGACGACGTCGTGCCGCTCGGGACGTATCACCGCGATCCGCCGGCGTCTCCTCCCTGCGACGCCCTGGCTCAGCTCCGGGGTCGGCGTGGATCGAGGTTCCCGGTGGAGGGCATCTGGGGGTTCGTGGCGCTGACGCTCCTGCTGTCCGTCTCGCCCGGTCCGGACGACGTCCTCGTCCTGCGCAGTTCCGTGCGGGGTGGCGTGCGCCTCGGCATGGCCACGGTGGCCGGGGTCGCGCTCGGCACGCTCGCGTGGGGCGTGGCCGCCGCGGGCGGGCTCGCCGCGGCGATCGACCGGTCGGCGTCCCTGTACGCGGCGTTGCTCCTGGCCGGGGCCGGCTACCTTGTCCTGCTGGGGGCGCTACCCCTGGTCACCGAGCTGCGCAGCAGGTCCCGCCCGGGCGGTGGGCTCGATGCGGTCCCGCAGGTCCCTGCGCGAGGCGGCTGGTGGCGGGCCTTCTCCGCCGGGCTGGCGAGTGACCTGCTCAGTCCCAAGATCGGGGTGTTCTACCTCGCCGTCGTCCCGCAGTTCGTGCCGGACGGCGCGTCGGTGCTGCACTATTCGCTGCTGCTGTGCGCCGTCGACGTGGGTGTCGCAACGATGTGGCTCTCCGGCCTCGCCTGGCTCGCCCATGCTGCCGTCACGTGGCTGCTCCGGCCGGTCGTCGTCCGCTGGACCCAGCGGGTCTTCAGTGCATCGCTGATCGCGCTCGGCACAGCCTCGGCCGTCGGGCTGTGAGTCGTTGCCGCGCGGTGGCGGCCTGCCCCCATCGGTGGCGGTCCGCGCGCCGGACCGGCTACTGGGCGAGCTCCCGTCCTGGTAGAACGCGCGGAACCGGCATCGCGGACGGCGGCAGAGAATTCTCGGACGAGCTGTCGATCCGGGCCGGGGGTGCGTGTCGTAGGGGTGTGGGCTCGAACAGCGGGCCCGGAACCGGGAGTGAGCAGATGTCGAAGTACCTGATCCTGATCTACGAGGACGAGGCCGGCTACGCCACCGCGACGCCGGAGGTGATGAACGAGGTGATGCAGGAGCACGACACCTTCTCCTCCGGCGTCGAGCGGCTGGGCGCCAAGCTGCTGGGCGGCGAGGCGCTCGAACCGACGCCGACCGCCACCAGCGTGCGCGGCGGTTCCGAGGTCACCGACGGCCCGTTCGTCGAGACCAAGGAGGCCCTGGGCGGCTACTACGTGATCGACGCGCCGGACCTCGACACCGCGCTTGCCGTCGCCAGGTCGTGCCCGGCGCGGTTCGGTGGGGTCGAGGTCCGCCCGGTCATGACCTTCGACTGAGCCGGGGGAGCCGGCGCGTGACCGCCGTCGACAGCTCGGCCGTCGCCGCCGCGGTCGCCGACGCGCACCGTCGCGAGTGGGCCTTCGTGCTCGCCGCGACGGTGCGCGTGACGCGCGACCTCGACGTCGCCGAGGAGTGCGTCCAGGACGCCTTCGCCGGCGCGCTCGTCGACTGGCGCACCCGTGGCATCCCGTCGCGTCCGGGCGCCTGGCTCACCACCGCGGCCCGGCGGCGGGCGCTGAACGTGCTCCGCCACCGGAAGGTGGAGACCCGGCACCTGCCGCTGCTGGTCGAGGACGGCGTCGAGCCGGGTCCCGGTGACCTGGTCGACGACCGGCCCGCCGACCAGATCCCGGACGACCGGCTCAGGCTGGTCGCCACCTGCTGCCACCCCGCCCTCGACCGGCCAGCGCAGGTCGCGCTGACCCTGCGGCTCGTGTGCGGCCTGTCCACCGCCGAGGTCGCGCGCGCGTTCCTGGTGAGCGAGAGCACGATGGCCGCGCGGATCACGCGGGCGAAGAAGAAGATCGCCGTCGCACGGATCCCGTACCGGGTGCCGCCCGCCGCGGAGCTGCCCGATCGGGTGGACGCCGTCCTCGCCGTGGTGCACCTGCTCTTCACGACCGGGCACACCACCCCGGCCGGTGCCGATCTGGTCCGGCGGGACCTGGTGGAGCGCTCGGTCGGGCTGGCCCGCATGCTCCGGCGGCTGCTGCCGCACGACCCGGCGGTGGCGGGCCTGCTGGCGCTGCTGCTGCTCACCGACGCCCGCCGCGAGACCCGTACGGCACCCGGCGGCCGCCTGCTGCTGCTCGAGGAGCAGGACCGCTCCCGCTGGGACCGCACCGCCATCACCGAGGGTGCGGCGCTCGTCCGGGAGGCGCTGCGCGCCCGCCCGCCGACGAGGTACGCCCTCCAGGCCGCGATCGCGGCCGTCCACGCGGAGTCGCCGACGTGGGGGGACACCGACTGGCGCGAGATCGTCGCGCTCTACGACCTGCTCACCGCGGTGTGGCCGTCCCCGGTCGTCGCGCTCAACCGCGCCGTCGCCGTGGGGTTCGCCCAGGGGGCCGCGGCCGGGCTCGCCGCCCTCGACGTCCTGTCCGGGGAACCGCAGCTGGCCGGGTACGGATACTTCTCGGCGGCGCGGGCGGATCTCCTCCGCAAGCTGGGCCGGGTCGACGAGGCCCGCAGCGCCTACGAGGAGGCGGTGCTGCTGACCGGCAACGCGGTCGAGCGGGACTTCCTCGCCCGCCGCCTCCAGGCCCTGGGGCCCCGGCAGGGCTGAGGGACCCAGGCTTGGTGCAGGCGGGCCTCGCGACCCTGGGGGCGGCCGCCGGAGGACGCCCGGGCTGACAGAGGTCGCCTACTGCGTGGCGCCATGGGCAGCGCGGCCCTGGACGGCGGACGTCCCGAGGTCGCTGCCCGGCAGGGCCGCACCCTGCTCGACGGCACCGGTCCACGTCGCCGTGGTGGCGACGGCGGCGAAGTTGGAGTTCAGCAGCGCCATGAGCGTCTCGTGAACCTGCTGGGCGGAGGCGCTGCCGGCGTCGTTGACGATGCTGATGGCGCCGGTGGCGTCGGAGAGGACCTCCACGGCGATGCCCAGGTCCGCGGCGGCGGCCGCGGTGCCGATCACGCAGTTGTTGGTCATGTACCCGACCAGCGTGAGGCAGTCGACCTCGTTGGCCGTGATCCAGGAGGCGAGGTCGGTGCCGGAGAAGACGCTGGCCTTGTTCTTGGTCACCTGCTTGCACGCGTCCGTCGTGCGCTTCTCGACGTCCGGGTGCAGCCCCTGCCCGGTCGAGCCGGCTGCGAAGACCGGCGCCCCCTCGGGGAGCTCGTGCCGGACGACGACGACCGGCAGCCCGCGCTCGGCGGCGACGTCCATGGCGCTCACGATGCGGGCCAGGGAGTCCTCGCGCGGCGGGTACTGGATCTCCAGCGGCCCGTCGAAGTAGTCGTTCTGCACGTCGATGACGACGAGGGCGCGGCGGGGGGCGGACATGGCTGGTTCTCCCTGCGTGGGCGGCGGTGGCGGCCTCCAGGCTGCCGCGTGCTCCCGGCGTAGCGTGAGTGGCAGGCCGGACGATGGACGATGAGATCAGGACAAGCGTGGAGATCGCGGTGCATGCCTTCGACGGCATGACGATGTTCCACCTGGCCACGCCGCTGCTGGTGTTCGGCGAGGTGTCGCGGCTCGGCCTCGCATCCGGCTGGCGCACCCGCGTGTGGACGCAGGACGGGCGCGGCATCCGCACGGCCGAGGGCCTGCTCGTGGACGACGTCGCGGGGCCGGAGGTGGTGCCGGGCGCCGACATCCTGGTGCTGCCCTCCTGGCCCACCGATCTCCCGCCGGCCGGCGACGAGCTCGTGGACGTCGTCGGCCGTGCGCACGCCGCGGGGTCGACCGTCGTCGGCCTGTGCCTCGGCGCGTTCCCCATCTCGGACAGCGCGCTCCTCGACGGCCGGGGCGCCGTCACCCACTGGGCGGCGGCACCGCAGCTGCAGCAGCGTCGTGCCGCGGTGCAGGTCGACGCGTCTGCGCTGTACCTCGACCACGGCGACGTCCTCACCTCGGCCGGGACCGCATCCGGGTTGGACGCCTGCCTGCACGTGGTCCGCACCCGCCTCGGGAGCGCGGCGGCCACCACGCTGGCCCGGCACCTTGTGGTGGCCCCGCACCGTGACGGGGACCAGGCGCAGTTCGTCCAGCGGCCCGTGCCGGATCCGGGCGACGGGGGCCGGATCGGGGCGACGATGGAATGGGCGCTCGCCAACCTCGACCGTGACCTGTCCGTCGACCAGCTGGCCGGCCACGCCCGGATGAGCGGGCGGAACTTCACCCGCCGGTTCACCGAAGCGGTCGGGACCACGCCCGCCCGGTGGATCCTGACCCAGCGCCTCGAGGAGGTCCGGCGGCTGCTGGAGACCACGACCTGGTCGATCGAGCGGATCGCGCGCGCCTGTGGCTTCGGCAGCGCCGTGACCCTCCGCCAGAACTTCGCCGCGGCCTACGCCACCACGCCCACGTCCTACCGGCAGCGGTTCGGCGTCCCGGGCGGTGCCTGAGCCCCGTTCCATGGCCGGCGGCGGATCACAGGTGAGGGGGAACAGCCATCCTGCGTGCCCGGCATGCCCGAGTGCCGCCGCGGCCGCGCCGCCCGTAGGTCCTCGACCGCGTCGGGCGCTGCGTCCGCCGCGGCGCGCGACGCCCGCCGGCCAGGGAGATCGCGCCGTTGCGTCTCGCCGTATCCGACCTTGTCCGCCTGGCGCCACGCATGGCAGCTTTCCCCCGGTCGCTGAGTACGCGGAGGACGTGCGGATCATGACCGGTGACGAGAAGGACGCGCCCGGGCCACGGCTGCTCTCGGGAGGCAACCCCCAGGTTCCCAAGGGCGAGGGAGACGCCCCTGTGCAGCGCTACGTCGCCGCCATGCCGGGGTGGAAGCAGGCGATCGGGAAGCGCCTCGACGGTCTGGTCGAGCGCACCGTCCCGGGCGTGCACAAGGCCGTGAAGTGGAACCAGCCGTTCTACGGCCGGGACGCCGAAGGCTGGTTCCTGTCGTTCCGCTGCTACACGAAGTACGTGCAGGTCCAGTTCCTCCGCGGAACCTCCCTCGAGCCCATGCCCCCGAAGCCGTCGAAGCACGACGAGGTGCGCTACCTCGACCTCCACGAGGACGACGAGATGGACGAGGACCAGCTCCGTCGCTGGATCGAGCAGTCGAGCCGGTTGCCCGGCGCGAGGATGTGACCGTTCGCGACGTTCCCGCGTCGGTCCCGGTCGTCTGCTCGTCGCTCCGGCGGCGGGCAGCCTGGCCGCGTCGTCCGCCGGACACGATCGGGTGGGGGGATCCACGGCGCGTGAGACCGCAACCGGTCGTGGGCTGGCGGCCATGACGGCGGTCGCCGTGGGCGAGGGGGTGGCGGAGTTCGTGCCCGCCGGACCCGCTCGCCCTCCTCCACCCCGCCGGACCGAGCAAGGGGGCCGGTGCCGTCTCACGATCGTGGCGGTGCACCGGCGTCTGTCGCGCGCCGGCGCTCGGTAGCTCACACCTGCCGGTCCAGCAGCTCCCGGAGCGTCTCGTCGATGAACTGGTTGTCGGGCTCGTTGAGGCCGAGGCCACCGAAGTGACCCCAGATCGTGTCGATGACCCGGACCTCACCGTTCGGGATGAACCGGGAAGCCCACTGCTCGTCCTCCGGGGGGAAGTACAGATCGGTACGCGCCGGCATGGCCATCAACGGGCAGCGGATGGAGCGCAGGGCGGCCTCGGTGTCCCCGCCGAAGCCGGGCGTCTGCCCGACATCGCCGTGTTCCCAGGTCCACAGCATGGCCAGCAGGTTGTTCGGGTCGCGGTCGTCGAGCCAGAAGCCCTCCCAGAACCCGACGAGGAAGTCCTCGAGGGATGAGAACCCCATCTTCCGGTACTCGCGCTCCCAGTAGAACGCCTGCGAGAGGCCCCAACCGGCATAGATCCGGGCGAAGGCGCGCAACCCGGCCGTGGGCAGGGCACCGGGGGAGTAGTGGCCCGCCCGGAACGCCGGGTCGAGGGTCAGAGCTGCCCGCAGGCTCTTCAGGAACACCTGGTTGTGCTCGCTCGTGCGACTCGAGCCGACGATCGGCGCAGCACGTCGGACCATCTCGGGATGGCTGACCGCCCACTGGTAGGTCTGCCCTGCGCCCATCGAGGAGCCGACGACCAGCTCGACGGAGGTGATTCCCCATTTCTGCGTCAGCAGGCGATGTTGCGCCTCGATCTGGTCGTGGAAGGTGACGGACGGGAAGTGCGGCCCGTCGAACGGCTGCGGGGTGTTGCTCGGCGACGAGGACAGCCCGTTGTTGAGCTGATTGGGGACGACGATGAAGTACCTGTCCGGATCGCATGCCTTGCCCGCACCGATCGACCACTCGTTCGCGTCGTGCCAGGCGCTGAACCACGTCGGGTGGACGATGACGTTCGACCTGTCCTCGTTCAGCGTTCCGTAGGTCTTGTACGCCAGCCGCGCCCCACGGAGGATCGCGCCGCTCTGCAAGGGCAGGTCGCCGAGGTCGAACATCTCGTGATCAGTCGGTGCCGGCACGGCAGACTCCATCCACGTGGAAGTTTCTCCGCAGCCTGCCGCTCGCTCCGGATGACCGCAAGCCGGGATCGGGCGACCGACGCGCGCCCTGTTCAGGGTGTGGCGAGCCGTTCCAGGAGCCGGCGAAGGGTGAGCGCCTCGTCCTCGGACAAGGGCGCGAGCCCTTCGCGCTCCGCCGCCGCGATCCGCGGGGTCAGCGACCGGTGGAGGGTCCGACCGCGGTCGGCGACATGGACGAGCACGCGTCGCCGGTCCGCGGCGTCGACGTTGCGGTAGAGCAGCGCGCGCTCCACCAGCCGGTCGACGATGCGGGTGAGGGTCGGGCCGGTGATGCGGGTGCGGCTCGCGAGATCGCTCATCGACAGGGGCCCGCACTCGGCGAGGGCGTGCAGCACCCGCCAGTTGTCCAGCGTCAGATCGGCCGCGGTGACGATGCCCTCGACGCGCTGCGACAAGCCCGCGGTCGCACGGCGGAGGAGGTCGACGTGGGACACGCTCCGCCCCTGGTCCTCCTGCAGCATGCCCGTCTCTTCCCGCCCGAGCACGCTCTTCCCAAAACCAGGGAAGCTGAGCATAGTCATGCCCCACTCGGGCGTTCGATTGTGGCAGACGTCAGGGACCCCCGCCTTTCTCGCCGTGCACGTCACGCCAAGGAGGGAGAGCATTGGGTCGGGAAGCGAGCACCCTGCGGGTCGCGCTGGTCGTCCCGTTGCAGGGGCCTGCCGGCATCTTCGGCCCATCGTGCGAGGCCGTCGCGGCCACCGCACTGACACTCATCAACCAGACCGGCGTCCTCGGCCGGGACATGAGCGTCGAGGTCGTCGATGGCGGCGCGCCCCCCGCGCAGATCGCCGCGGAGATCGGCCGGCTGATCGATGCCGGAGGCATCGACGGCGTCACGGGCTGGCACATCTCGGCCGTGCGGCAGACGCTGGCGCCGATCACGGCCGGCCGGATCCCCTACGTCTACACGTCGCTGTACGAAGGCGGCGAGACCCGTCCCGGGGTGTTCTGCTCGGGGGAGACCCCGGCGCGGCAGGTCGCGCCCGCACTGCGCTGGCTGCGCGACGTCCGCGACGTGCGCCGGTGGTTCATCATCGGCGACGACTACGTCTGGCCGCGCGCCTCCGTCGACGTCACCCGGCTCTTCGCCCGCCGGTTGGACCTCCGGGTGGCCGGGACGGCGTTCGTCCCCCTGGGCACCCGCGACTTCGCCCAGGTCCTGGAGCGGATTCGCGGCAGCGACGCGCAGGGCGTCCTCATGTACCTGGTGGGACAGGACGCCGTGGAGTTCAACCGGGCCTTCACGCAGTGGGGGCTGCAGGACGACCTCGTCCGGTTCACCCCGCTGATGGAGGAGAACATGCTCATGGCCAGCGGCGCGGACGCGACCGAGGACCTCTTCGTCTGCGCGTCGTACTTCCGCTCGCTCGCCACCGCGTCGGCCCTCGACCTCGGTGCCGACTACGTCGCTCAGCACGGGCCGGACGCCCCTCCGCTGAACAATGCCGCGGAGTCCTGCTACGAGGGGCTGATGACGCTGGCCGCGCTGGCGCAGCACGCCGGCAGCGTGGACGTGCGCCGGATGCTCGAAGTCGCCGACGGCGTCGGCTACGACGGCCCGCGCGGAGCCGTGTCCTTCGTGGGCAACCACCTGCAGCAGCCGGTCCACCTCGCGGTCGCCGACGGTGTCGACTTCGACGTGCTCACCGACCTGTAGGTGGGCCGGGTCCCCGTCGCCGGCAGATCCTCGGCCCACCCCTTGACAGTTCCTTCCATCTGAATATGTTTCAGGTGACATGAAGGAGTGATCGTGGCCACATACGTCTTCCGGTGCCCGTCCTGCTCGGACTTCGACGTGATCCAGCCGATGTCCTCGCTGACCCCGACCCATCCGTGCCCGAGCTGCACGGCGGAGTCCCACCGCGTCTTCACCGCTCCGCACCTGGCGACCATCGCTCCGGGTCTGCACCGCGCGATCGGTGCCGCGGACGCCAGCGCAGAGGCGCCGCAGGTGGTCCGCTCGATCCCGGACGGCGCGCCACGACCACGCAGCCGGCGGTGGAACCCGATGACAGGAGCAGCTCCGGTCGATGCGGCGCAGCGCTCCGGAGGGCGCTACCCGTCCCTGCCCCGGTCGTGAGCCGTGAGCGCGGTCGGGCTCCTCTACGTCGGCGTCGTGCTCTTCGTCAACGGCGTCATGTTGCTGGGCCACGTGAGCCCACGAGGTGCGGCGCCGCTGAACCTCTTCGTCGGCGCCCTGCAGGTCTTCACGCCCACGTACCTCATCGTCGTCGCGGACGGTGATCCGGCGCGGATCGCGCTCGCTGCAGGTCTGTACTTCTTCGGCTTCACCTACCTGTGGGTAGGCATGAACGGGCTCACCGGCGCCCCCGCCGAAGGCCTCGGCTGGTTCTCGCTGACCGTGACCGTCGCGGCCGTCGGGTTCTCGATCCACTCCTGGACTGTCGTCGAGGACCGGACGTTCGCCGTCATCTGGCTGCTCTGGGCGGTCCTGTGGTTCACCTTCTTCCTGCTGATGGCGCTGCACAGGGAGCACCTGACCCCGGCCATCGGTGTGCTGGCCGCGGGGGAGGGCCTGCTCACGGCCGGCGTCCCTGCCTTCCTGATCATCACCGGCTGGTGGGAGGACACGTCGCTCACGACGGTCGTCGTCGCCGTCCTCGGCCTCCTGCTCCTCGCCGTCTGCGTGCCGCTGAGCCGGCCGCTCTCCGCTCCCACCGTCGCGTCCCGACCCGGTACCGCGCCGGGCGTCCACTGAGAGGAACCTGCCATGCCCGAAGTCGTGTTCACGGTCGACCAGAGCAAGTCCATGCGTGAGCAGGCGGTGCCCGGCCACAACCGCTGGCACCCCGACATCCCGCCCGCCGTGACGGTCAAGCCCGGCAGCACCTTCCGGGTCGAGTGCAAGGAGTGGACCGACGGCCAGATCGGCAACAACGACTCCGCCAACGACGTCCGCGACGTCAACCTGGACGTGGCCCACATGCTGTCCGGCCCCATCGCCGTGGAAGGGGCCGAGCCGGGCGATCTGCTCGTCGTGGACATCGTCGACCTCGGCCCCGTGCCGCAGACGGAGGGACCCAACTGCGGTGAGGGATGGGGGTACTCGGGGATCTTCGCCAAGGTCAACGGTGGTGGGTTCCTCACCGACTACTTCCCCGATGCGTACAAGGCCGTCTGGGACTTCCGGGGCCAGGAGTGCACGTCACGGCACGTCCCGGGCGTGAAGTACACCGGCATCACGCACCCCGGGCTGTTCGGCACCGCGCCGTCGCCCGATCTCCTGGCCCGCTGGAACGCCCGGGAACAGGCGCTCATCGACACCGATCCGGACCGGGTCCCCGCCCTGGGGCTGCCACCCCTGCTGGACGGCGTCCTCGGGGGGACCGCCGGCGGGGACCTGCTCGACAGGATCGGCCGCGAGGGCGCGCGGACGGTGCCCCCGCGGGAGAACGGTGGGAACCACGACATCAAGAACTTCACCCGTGGCAGCCGCGTCTTCTACCCGGTGTACGTCGACGGTGGCCTCCTCTCCGGCGGCGACCTGCACTTCAGCCAGGGTGACGGCGAGATCAACTTCTGCGGCGCGATCGAGATGGGCGGCTTCATCGACTTCCACGTCGACCTCATCAAGGGCGGCATGGAGACCTACGGCGTCACCACCAACCCGTTCTTCATCCCGGGGCGGGTGGAGCCGCGCTACTCGGAGTTCCTGACCTTCATCGGCGTGTCGGTCGATCACCGGGACGACACCAACTACTACATGGACGCGACCCTGGCGTACCGCAATGCGTGCCTCAACGCGATCCGCTACCTGGAGAAGTGGGGCTTCACCGGGGAGCAGGCATACCTGATCCTCGGCACCTCGCCGATCGAAGGGCGCATCGGCGGCGTCGTGGACATCCCGAACGCGTGCTGCTCGGTGTTCCTGCCGACCGAGATCTTCGACACCGACATCCGCCCCGGAGGGAACGGACCCCAGCGGAAGGACCGCGGCCAGGTGGCGGTCACCTCCTGACCGGTCGGACGTCTGCCGGTGCGGGCGGATCGAGAGCCGGACCGCCCGCACCGGTGCCGTCGACCGCCCGGCTCGTCGTCTCCGGGGCTGTCGCCAACCTGGCGGTCGGCACCCTCTTCGGCTGGAGTCTCGTCGCGCCAGCGCTCATGACGGATGTCGGGGCGTCGGACAGCAGCGGCTCGGGCGTGTTCGCGCTGGCCCTCGTCGCCTTCAGCGCGGCACTGCTGGGGGTGGGACGCGGGCTGAGGCGGCTGGGCGCCCGGCGTCTGCTCGGCGTGGCCGCCGTCCTGGCCGGGGTCGGTCTCGGGCTGACCGCCGCAGGCCGGTGGGCCGGCGTTCCGTGGATCGGGGTGGGGCTGCTCTTCGGCACCGCCAACGGGCTGGCGTACGGAACCGCGGTTGCGCTCGCTGCCCGCGTGCCGGGGGGACGCAGGGGGCTGGCCAGCGGCTTGGTCGTCGGCGCCTACGCCGCCGGGCCGGTGGTGCTCGGCCTGGTGGCGCCGCGCGTGCTGCCGGCGGTCGGTTGGCGCACCGGGCTGGCCGTCCTGGCCGTGCTCGTCACCGGGCTGGTCGGACTGGCCGCCGTGCTGGCGCCCGTCGACCGGGCTCCGGCACGCGGGAGCGAGCAGCCGGAGCGTCGGGTGCCGGTCCCCTTCCGGAGCGTGGTCGCCCTGTGGCTGCTGTTCGCCGGGGGCGCCCTTCCCGGGCTCGTCGTCTTCTCCGCAGCGGCACCCCTGGCGTCAGCCGCGGGTCTGGGTGCCGGAGCTGCGGGCGCCGCTGTCTCCCTGCTGGCCGCCGGGAACCTCGCAGGGCGGGTCGGGGCCGGCTGGTGGTCCGATCGTGTCGGCCGACCGGCCGCCGTGGCGAGCACGCTCGTCCTGTCCGCCGTCGCACTGGGCGGCCTGGCCGTGTCGACCGTCCCCGCCGTCGTGCTCACCGGCTTCGCCGGGATCGGCCTCGCCTACGGTGGCGTCTCCGCGCTGGTCCCGGCGGTCACGGCGGATCGGGTCGGACCACGCGCGTTCCCCACGGTGTACGGCCGGGTGTTCACCGCGTGGGGCTGTGCGGGGCTGGCAGCGCCGCTGCTCGTCAGCCAGGGTGCGGCCACCGCAAGCGCACGGCCGGAGGTGTTCCTCCTCCTCGCGGCCCCGCTGCTCGTGGCCGTCGCCGCGCTGATGTCGCTGACCGCCGAGGCGGGCTCACGCCCCGGCCGATGAGCAGCTATCGATCCGAACCCGCGGCGTCCAGGACCTCGACCTGATCACCCAGCGAGACGTCCCCCGGCTCTTCCACGGTCGCGTACATGCCGAAGATGACCGCTCCGTTGTCGGGCAGGTGTGCCACGGGTGTCGCGAGGCCGGTGGCGAGCTCACCGCGGTAGCGCACGATGGCCTTGAGGGTGTTGTAGTCGACCGCTCCGCTCTCGGGGTTCTCGTTCGTGACGACGCAGCGTGGGACGGGGCCGACGACGCGCACCGTGGCCCGGCCGACCTGCACGCGCCGGCCGGCCCACGTGTCCTCCTCGTGCACCTCGCACCCGTCCAGCTCGAGGAGCATCCGGAATCGACGGTGGTCCACCGCCTCACCACCGGGGGCGACCCGGCGCAGGTGCTCGATGGTCGCGGACGACACCACCGTCACCGGGTGGACGTAGACGGCGTCTCCGGGGCGGTCGGCGGCCACGAGCCGCACCGGCTCGCCGACGAAGTCGCTCAGTGCGGCCGACCACGGACCCTCGACCAGGTGACCGGCCACGTCGCGCCCGTAGAAGTCGGTGACCACGGCGTCACCCCGCTGGTCCGCCGGGCCTTCCACGGGCGCACGGTCCGGTATGCGCAGGGAGAGGCGCTGCTCGTTGGCGTCGTACTCGGCCGTGATCCGTACCAGCGGCCCGTGCTGCTTGCCGTTGACCAACCGTCCTCGGGCATCGACGAGGTGGAAGCGGCGGTTGGTCGTGACGCCGTTGCCGGTGATGACGACGCGGGTCGGCTGGTGGAGGGCAGTGCCCTTCACCGGTGTGACCGACAGGCGTGAGACGACAGGCATGGTGCTCCTCGTCGGAGGCGATGGACGTCCGCGACCATAGGCGGCCCCGGCCCGGCGGCCGCTAGACGGAGATGCCGACGAGCTTGGTGTCGAGGTACTCGTCGATGCCCTCGTACCCGCCCTCGCGTCCCAGACCGCTCGCCTTGACCCCGCCGAAGGGGGCAGCCGCGGACGTCGGATTGATGTCGTTGACGCCGATCATCCCGAAGCGCAGCTTCTCGGTCACCCGGATCGCCGTCGACAGGTCGTTGGTGTACACGTAGGCGGCGAGGCCGTACTCGGTGTCGTTCGCCCGGGCGATGACCTCCTCCTCGTCGTCGAACGGCGTGACCGCGGCGATGGGCCCGAACGTCTCCTCGGACGAGATGAGCATGTCCGGCGTCACGTCGGCCAGGAGCGTCGGCGCGAAGAAGGTCGTGCCGTCGAGCCCGTCCACCTGCACGCGCTCGCCGCCCGCCACGACCCGGGCGCCCTTGGTGCGGGCGTCCAGCACCTGGGCCTCCATCTTGGCCACGGCACGATCGTCGATCAACGGACCGATGGAGACGCCGTCGGTGTCCCCCCTGCCCACGCGCAACGCCGCGATGCGCTGGTCGAGCGTGGCCACGAAGGTCTCGTAGACGGAGCGGTGGACGTAGATGCGGTTCGGGCTGATGCACGCCTGCCCGGTGTTGAGGAACTTCACCAGCGCGGCACCCTTGGCGGCACGCACGGGATCGGCGTCGGCGAAGACGATGAACGGTGCGTGGCCGCCCAGTTCCACCGACACCCGCTTCAGGGTGGCGCCGGCCTTCGCCACCAGCATCTTCCCGACCGCGGTCGAACCGGTGAAGGTCAGCTTCCGGACCACGGGGGACTCCAGCAGCGCGTCGCCGACCTCGGCCGCGCGCGTGGTGGTGACCAGGTTGACCACCCCGGCGGGGACACCTGCGTCGGCGAGCAGCTGCACCGTGGCGACCGCGCACAGCGGGGTCTGGTCGGCGGGCTTGAGCACCGACGTGCACCCGGACGCGATGGCCGGCGCGAGCTTGCGGGTCAGCATGGAGATCGGGTAGTTCCACGGTGTGATGGCGGCGACCACGCCGACCGGCTGGCGCATCGTCACGAACCGCTGGTCGGCGCGTGCCGAGGGGATCGTGACGCCGCCGATGCGCTTGGCCTCCTCGGCGAACCACGCGAGGAAGTCCGCGGCGTACGCGACCTCGTTCATCGAGGCCTTGAGCGGCTTGCCCTGTTCGCGGGTCATCAGCGCGGCCAGGTCCTTGCGGCGCTCGCGCATCAGGGCGTCCGCCTTGGCGAGGACGGCCGCGCGCTCGTAGGCCGTCGCGCCCGACCAGGCCGGCAGCGCCCGACCGGCAGCGGCGATCGCCGCCTCGGTGTCGGCCCGGCCACCGTCGGCGGCCTGCCCGATGACCTCGCCCGTGGCCGGATCCGTGACGGCGAAGCTCGCACCCTCGTCGGCCGGACGCCACTGCCCGTCGATGTAGATGGTGCGTCCTGGGTCCTGCGTCATGGCGCTGTCCTCACTGACTGACCGGATTCGTGGGGCCGAGGAGTCGGGTCTGCCGAACCGTTGACCCCGGGGAGATCGTGTCATCCGTGGACGACGCGGAACGCACCGCCGACGTCGGCCATCCCCGGGGACGGGTCGATGCCGGGCGCTCGAGTGCCGCGTCCCGCCGCCGTCCACCCGGACGTCCTCGGCCCGGACCGGCCCGCGAACGAGGTGGCCAGGCGGAGCAGCGCCGAGGCGTCGTCGTCAGCCGCGGCGTCGGGGCACGCGCCGGCCGGCTCGCGGGTGGAGGAGAGTCGTTCTGCGAGCCGGCGAGGTCCCGTCGTGACGAGCTCTGTCCCGAGCCGTCGCGTCCAGCTCCATCCAGACACGCCGTCGATCCGCGCGGTGGTGCACGTGCGCCATCGCCTCGACACGGGCGCGCTGGTCGGGAGTGGCGGTGTGCTGGACGACGGCGATCTCGGCCTCGCGCATCGCCTCCTCGGCGGCGACCTCCTCCGGTGTGCTGGGGCGTTCGTCGACGACCTCTGCGTCGTCGGTGTCCGGGTGTGCGTACGGACTGTCCGGGGGGAGGTGACTACCGATCCGGCCGTAGGCACCGATCAGCAGCATGGGGAGCCCGACGACGACGGAGAAGATCACGTTGCTCACCTCGAACGCGAGCCAGTTGAGGCGGGTTCCGATCACGATCGCGTTGACGAACGCCGACAGCAGGAACAGCGGGCCCAGGACGAGCATGACCGTGGACGCCGTCCGCGGACTGCGGACAGCGGCGGCGAGGAGCACGACCGCGACGACCACCGACAGGGTCGACAGCAGGCCGTTGGAGGACATCCCCAGGACCGATTGCCCGCGGGTCGAGAAGAACGCCTGGCCGCTGGCGAAGCCCAGCACGGCGAACAGCAGGAGGAACAGCGCCACGGCCACGGCGCCGGTGCGCTGCACCACGTACACGCGGGCTCCGAGGCCTGGCCGGTCCTCGGGACCCTTCGCGATGGACGTCCGACGGTGGGGGAGGTGCAGTCGCTGGGTCATGGGGAGCTCCGGTGGGCGGGGACGCTCCGGGGTGTGGATGCTCCGGGGTGCCGGGACGCATCCCATTCTCCGCTCGCTCGTCGCCGGTGAGAACTGCGGATCACGTTCTTCCGGACTTCGTCACACGCCGCCAGGAGACGTCCTGATGTGGTCAGGACGTGCCGGGCCGTCCTGCACGCGCAGCACGGATCGGCGCGGGACCACCACGACGTCGTAGGCGGGTTCCTGCGACCGCACCCCGTGCCGCACGGAGCTGCACGCTCCGTCCTGCTGGAAGCAGGCAGAACGGCATACCCACACGCCGCTGTGGCGTGCCCTGGAGCCGGCCGATCTGCCCCCCGTTCCGGCCTGTCGCGTCCCAGCGACTAGCGTCCGGTGGCGTGGGACACGGGAGCAGGGACGGCGAGGAGTCCGCACCCGCCCCGCAGATCCCGTCGTTCGCCTCGCTCCGGCGTGGAGGACGGCGTTCCCCGGCTGACCTTCTGGTGTCGCGGCCGCCCGAGACCGCCCCGCCCGTACCTCCGTCGCCGCGATCCGGGGCCGCCCGGCCCCCGGAGTGGGCCGATCTCTGGCGCCTGGGCCTGCGAGTCGCTCGCTGGTGCGCGCAGCAGCCGATCACGGCGGTGCGGCGCCTCACCGGCTGAGAGGCTCCGCACGTGAGCTCGATGACGCCCTCAGCGGCGGAAGCGGGCGAGGACGGCGGCCAGGACCACCGCTACGGCGCCCGCGGCGAGCAACCGGCGGCCGCCACCGGCGGCGATGAGCACCACGGCCGCGCGGGGCCGTACCCGCCGGGTGCCCAGCAGCAGCCCCCCGGCCGGCGAGTCGACGCCGGCACCGGCGACGACCACCGGGCGCGTGGGGGAGTCGAGGTGCGCGGTGATCCCCGAGGCGGCCAGGGCCTCGGCGAGCCCGCCCAGGTCCCGGCGGCCGGGCGCCACCCCACTGCGGGCGGTCGCCGCCTCCCGGACCCGCGCCACGAAGGCGCCGCCGTCCTCGGCGACGATTCGCACGTCCGCGCCGTCGGCGTGCACCTGCACGCCCGCCCCGTCCACTTCCAGCGAGAGCTCGCCGGCCAGGTGGACGGGGCCGCGTGGGTCGGTCATCCCCGGCTGGCGTTCTCGGCGGTGGTGATGCGCAGGGTGCCGTTCAGCCGCCAGACGGCGCGGGGTGCGCCCGGTCCGGTCTCCCGGGGGACCTCGACGGTCATGTCGACGAACTCGTAGTTGATCGCCGCGCCCTTGCCGGTCAGGTAGGCCCACATCTCCTTGCCGAGGTCGGCGAAGCTGGTCTTCTCGTGGCTCTTGATGTCCCGCGAGCCGGATGCGGCGTCGGTGCTGGTCATGCTCATGGTGCGATCTCCTTGCACGTCATGGTGGCCGCCGGCGCTCCGACGATCCCTTCGGTGGGTTGCCTGATGACCTCTCTTCCGGCCGACCGGCGCCCAGGGATGCGGACAGTGGGTCGTTCCTTCCGCTGGTGCTTCGACAGCGGGCGCCACCGTCACGCCCGGACAGGATGGACGGCAGGGCTCCCTCCGCTCCCTGCGTCGTGGCCGGGGCGGACGGGTGGGGCCCCGCACCGACGAGGCGTGGCCGGGCCCACCCAGCCCCCGGCGCGCCCGGACGGGCCGACTGACGTCGCCCGGCGTTCAGGCGCCCGGCTCGACGAGCCCCGCCTCGTACGCGAACACCACCACCTGGGCGCGGTCGCGCAGCCCGAGCTTGGCGAGCACGCTCGACACGTGCGATTTCACCGTCGCCGCGCCGATGTACAGCTCGCGCGCGATCTCGGCGTTGCTCCGCCCCCTCGCGACGGCGGTGACGACGTCGCGCTCGCGGGCGGTCAGGCTCTCCAGCTGTCCGGCGAGGACGGTGTCGGGCGTGCGCTGCGCCGCGAACCGCCCGATCAGCCGCCGGGTGATGGACGACGCCAGCAGCGCGCCGCCGTCGGCCACCGTGCGGACGGCTACGACCAGCTGCTCGGGCGGCAGGTCCTTGAGGACGAAGCCGCTCGCGCCCGCGCGCAGCGCCCGGTAGACGTACTCGTCCGGCTCGAACGTCGTGAGGATGAGCACCCGCACCGCGTCGCCCAGCTCGGCGACGATGCGCGCCGTGGCCTCCAGGCCGTCCATCCCCGGCATGCGGATGTCCATCAGCACGACGTCGGGGCGGTGCCGGCGGGCGGCGTCGACCGCCTCGTCGCCGGTGCCGGCCTCCGCGACGACCTCGATGTCCGGCTGGTGGTTCAGCACCATCGCGAACGCGCCACGCACGAGCGCCTGGTCGTCGACGACGGCCACCCGGATCGTCATGCCGCCCCGCCGGCGAGCGGCAGGCGGGCCAGCGCGGCGAACCCGCCGTCCGGACGCGGGCCGACGTCGAGGGAGCCGCCGAGCAGCTGCGCGCGCTCGCGCATGCCGACGATGCCGTGCCCGGCGCCGGGCAGCGACGTCGCTCCGCTGCCGTCGTCGCGCACCTCGACGACGAGTTCCTGTCCCTCGGTCGTGAGCCGGATGCCGGTGCGCGCGCCCGGGCCCGCGTGCTTCACCACGTTCGTCAGGGACTCCTGCACGATGCGGTACGCCGACAGCTCCACCCGCGCGGGCAGCGCGCAGGTCACGCCGTCGATGTCCAGGTCGACGTCCAGGCCCGCCTCGCGCATCCGCGCCACCAGCGCGGGGAGGTCGGCCAGGCCCGGCTGGGGGGCGGTGTCGTCCGCGACGGCGGACGGGCGCAGCACGCCGAGCAGGTACCGCAGCTCGTCCAGCGCCTGCCGGCCGGCCTCCTCGACCGCGCCCATCGCACGCGCGGCTGCCACGGGGTCGTCCGCCGCGACGGTCTTGGCCGCCCCGGCCTGCACGGTCATCAGGCTCACCCGGTGCGCGACGACGTCGTGCAGCTCGCGCGCGATGCGGGAGCGCTCCTCGGTCACGATGCGACGCTCCCGCTCCCTCAGCTCACGCTCCTGCAGCACGGCGCGCTCGGCGCGCAGCCGCAGCCGACGTCCGGAGTACCAGACGGCGAAGAACACGACGACGCCGAACGCGACCCCGCTCCACGGGACGTCGCCGGTGAACCCGTCGAGCACGAGCACGACGAGCGCGACGTCGACCCCGACGTGTCCCCACCGCTCGACCGACCCGTAGCGCCCGAGTGCGTAGAGGGCGAAGAGCGCATGGCCGCCGAGGTCGGCGTGGCCGCTGCCGAGGGTCAGCGCCCACGCGGCGAGGACGACGGCGAGGACCACCACAGGTGCGGAGCGGCGCCAGTACAGCGCGCCGCTGCCGACGGCGAACAGCAGCACGACCCAGGGCGGGACGTCGCCGAGGTCGCGCAGCACCCACGAGTCCTCCGGCCCGGTCGTGAAGAGGAGCGTGAGCACGAACAGCACTGCGGCCAGGGCGGCGTCGGCCGCTCGCGGCCAGCGCGTGAACGGGCCGGGTCGCATGCGCTGAACGTAGGCGCGCCCGGCGCTGCTGTCGCCGGTCCGGAGGCGGGCACCGGTCTCCTCCTCCAGGGGGAGACCGGTGCCACATCGAGCCCGTCCCGCGCCGGGCGACAGCACCGGGGCTCGACGCCGACAGTCCGAGGTGCCCGTTCCCCACGACTCCTTGGAGCAACCGTGAACAGCTGGATCCGGCGCCTCGGCACCGCGAGTGCTCGTCGCCCGAAGCAGACGATCGGCGCCTGGGCCCTGCTCGCCGCGCTCGTCGTCGCGCTCTCGAGCGCGCTCGGCGGTGCCTATCTCGACGACCTCACCGTGCGTGGCAGCGACAGCGCCGCCGCCACCGAGCTGCTCGAGCAGGGCTTCCCCGAGGCGGCCGTCGGGTCCGCCGTCGCGGTGTTCGCGGCGCCCGAGGGCGAGCTCCTCGCCGACTACCGGGACGACGTCGAGGCGACGCTCGTCCAGCTGCGCGCGGTGGAGCGCGTCACCGCGGTGACCGAGCCCTCGGCGAGCGGCGCCGTCTCGCCCGACGGGCGGATCGGCTTCGCCGACATCGTCCTGGACGCGCCGTCCGGAGAGCTCGGGCCGGAGCCGGCCGAGGCGCTCGCCGCGGCCCTCGCCCCGGCCCGCGACGCCGGGCTCACCGCTGAGGTCGGCGGTGAGGCGGTGTTGCTCACCACCGAGCCCGAGCCGTCGGGCGCCGAGGCGGTCGGCGTCCTCGTCGCGCTGGTCGTCCTCGTCGTCGCGTTCGGCACAGTGGTGGCCGCGCTCGTGCCGATCGCGCTGGCGCTGATCGCGGTGGCTGCCGGACTCAGCGGCATCACCTTGCTCGCCGGCGCGATGGACGTCTCCAGCTCCGGGCCCGTGATCGCGGCGATGGTCGGGCTGGGCGTGGGCATCGACTACGCGCTGTTCCTGGTGTCCCGCTACCGCGAGAACCGGATCGCCGGCCAGGACAACGCGACGGCCCTGTCGGCCGCGATGGGCACCTCCGGTACCGCGGTGTTCTTCGCCGGCGTCACCGTGGTGCTCGCCATGGCCGCCCTCGTGCTCACCGGCATGGGCGTGCTCGCGTCGATCGGCCTCGCGACGTCGCTCGTCGTGCTGTTCGCCGTGGCCACGGCGCTCACCCTGCTTCCCGCGCTGCTGTCCCTGCTCGGCGACCGCATCGACGCCGGTCGGGTGGTCGGCCGGCGGCGTCCTGCGCGTCCCGTCGAGGCGACCGTCTGGTGGCGGCTGTCCCACCGCATCTCCGCGCGGCCCTGGCGGTACCTGGTCGTGGCGTCGGTGCTGCTGGTGACGCTGGCCGCGCCTGCGCTGTCGATGGAGACCGGCTTCCCCGACGCCGGCGACGCGCCGGTGGGCGCCACGCACCGGCAGGCGCACGACCTGCTCGCCGAGGGTTTCGGGCCCGGCATGAACGCGCCGCTGCTCGTCGTCGCCGACCTCTCGGGCTCCGGCCTGGGCGTGGACGACATCCCGCTGCTCGCCGAGCGCATCGGGGCCGACCCCGGCATCGGCTCGGTCGCCGAGGCGAGGCTCTCGACGGACGGCGACACCGCCGTGCTGAGGGCGCTGCCGACTACCGCGCCGGCCGACCCGGCCACGGCGCAGACGCTGGATCGGATCCGGTCCGGCGCGCCCGACGGCGTGCACGTGACCGGTCAGGCCGCCCTGGCGATCGACCTGGACACCTCGCTCAGCTCGACCCTGCCGCTGCTCCTGGGAGCGGTCCTGGCCGCGTCGTTCCTGCTGCTGGTCGTGGTGTTCAGGTCCGTCACGGTCGCCCTCAAGGCCGTGGTCATGAACCTGCTGTCGATCGGCGCGGCCTACGGCGTCGTCGTCGCGGTCTTCCAGTGGGGCTGGCTCGGCGACCTGATCGGGCTCGAGGGCACCTACCTCATCGCCTCGCCACTGCCGGCCATCTTCTTCGCCGTGCTGTTCGGCCTGTCGATGGACTACGAGGTCTTCCTCGTCTCGCGAATCCGAGAGGCCTACGACGCCACCGGGGACAACGTCGAGGCGGTCGCGCGCGGGCTGGCGTCCAGCGCCCGCGTCATCACCTCCGGAGCGCTCATCATGACGGCGGTGTTCCTGTCGTTCGTCGCGACCCCTGACCCGTTCGTCAAGATGATCGGCCTGGGGCTCGCCGTCGCGATCGCGCTCGACGCGACACTGGTGCGCATGGTGCTCGTGCCGGCGACGATGGCGCTGCTGGGCAAGGCCAACTGGTGGCTGCCGGGGTGGCTCGACCGGCTGCTCCCCGTGGTGCGGGTGGAGGGCGAGGTCGAGGCCGCTCCCGCGACTCCCGCGCGGGTGCCGGCGCCGATCGGCTGAGCCGGCTCGACATCACTCCGGACCACGTCAGACGGAGGCGCGCCCGCCGTGACGTGGTCCGGCGTCGCCTGGGACGTCGCCGGGGGAGCGACCTGCGCCTGCCCGTCGTTCCCGCCCACGATCGCTCGAGGTTCGGGGCACCAACGCCTCCATCGCCCGCCGGTAGGACTCTCGGAGAGTCGTGCCATGCGGTCCGCGGCCTCGCCGCGCGCGGGGCCGTCGTCCCGTGACCGGCCTCGAGGCATCCGCGGACGGGCCGACGCCGGAGAACAGCAGAAGCCCCCGCCGGCCTGACGGCCGTGGGGGTTCGCCCCGGTTGCCGAGGGGACGACACGCCACATGCGCACCCGGCTGTTCGTCGACGATCGAGTGACCCGCCGTGATCCTGTCCTCCGGGCTCGGACACGGGTGGCCCGTCGGTGGACCGGCTACCCATACACCTACTATACACCCAAGGTGTATAGTAGGTGTATGGCGAGGCTGCGGACAAACATCGAGATCGAGGACGAGCTGGTTCAGGTCGTGATGACCCGCTACGCGGTGAGGACCAAGACGGAGGCGGTCGACCTCGCCCTGCGCCACCTGGCCGGCCAGCCGATGGGTCGCGATGAGGCGTTGGCCATGCGCGGCGCCCGAGCCATGGAGGACGTTCCGGAGGACCGTGCGCCGCGCGGTGCGGCGTGATCCTGGCCGACACTTCTGCCTGGGTGGAGTTCGACCGGGCGACGGGCAGCCCCGTGGACCGGCGGATGACCGAGTTGATCGCCTCCGACGGGCCTCTCGCGGTTACCGAGCCGGTGCTGATGGAGGTGCTTGCCGGCGCACGCGATGATCGACGGGCGGACGATCTCCGTCGGTTGTTGCTGCGATGTCACCTCCTGGCGATCGATCCTGTCGCCGACTTCGATGCGGCCGCCCGCGTCTACCGGCGATGTCGCCGCGTCGGGGTCACCCCTCGCGGCCTGCTGGACTGCCTGGTCGTCGCTGTCGCTTGGCGCCGTGGAGCCACCGTGATCGCACAGGACGCCGACGTCGATCGCATCTGTGACGTCCTGGGTGTGTCCGTGGAGCCGCGGGCCGCGGACTGACCACGGTCCCGTTTCCTCGCGGCGTACGAGAACAGGGGAGAAGTTCTCGCTGAGCGGACCGACGTCCTGCGGTATGTCGATCTCCACCCGTCCGACGTCCTCGTGTACTTCTACACACGCCTGGGCCTGTGCACCCGAACCGGTCAGCGGTAGGCGTCGGCGCGATGCGAGATGCGCACGACCCGGACCAGGATCTCGTCCTCGCGAATGGAGTAGACGACGCGGTACTGGCCTCGTCGCGCGGACCAGTAGCCCTCGAGCTCGAAGCGCAGCGGCTTGCCGACGCGGTATGGGTCCGCGGCGAGGGGGCCGTAGAGGAAGTCGACGACCGCCACGGCGACCGGCTCGGGGAGGTCGAGTTCGATGGCACGCTTGGCCGCGGCCGACAGGACGACGGTGTAGGTCCGCGGGTCGCTCACCGCCGGCGGGCTGCCAGTGCGGCCCGCACCTGGGCCTCGTCGTAGATCTCACCGCCGGCCATCTCGGTCTCGGCTCGACGGATGGCGGATCTGGCTTCGGGATCCGCGAGGATGTCCAGCGTCTCCATCAGGGACTCGAAGTCCTCCACCGCGAGGAGGACGGCAACCGGGCTGCCGTTCTTGGTGATCGTCACCCGCTCATGGGTGCCGGACACCTCGTCGATCACCTGGCTGAAGTGGGCCTTGACCGCGGCGAGAGACTGCGTCGTCATGACCATTATTGTGGTCAGAAGAGCGGGTGTCGGTCAAGGAGGCTCCGCGATCGGCCCACATCCACCAACTGCTCACCGGCCCTGCGCGCGCGGGTGCGGTTCGCGGGTGGCGATGACGCACCCGAGGTCGGCCGACGACGATGGCAGGCCGCGTTCGCCACTACGGTGTGGCGGGTGTCCACATCGGTCGTGCTGACCGTTACGCCTGCCGTGCCGATCGATCCCGATCGCCGCACTGTCGAGGTCCCGGACGACGTCGCGGCTGCCCTGGCGGCCGCTGGGCAACCTCGAGCCCCGGGGTTGTGGGTTCCGCGGAGCGGCCCGGCGCGACTGCTGTTCCAGCTCAGCGGGCGGGACCGCGTGAGCGCGGGTCAGCGGCTGCTGGACGAGCTCCGGCGCATGGGCTACGAGGCCGACATCTCGTTCTCGCCGTAGTGACCAGGTAGAGACCGGAAACGGAAGAACCCCCGCCAGTCTGTTGACTGCGAGGGTTCGACGCTGTGTCCGAGGGGGGACTTGAACTCCTGTCCGCAGATAAGCATCTAGATACGTCATGATGCCTTGACCTGCCCTTTTGCCTTGCGTCAGAGACGCCGAGACAACCCAGATTCGCATTCAGATACCCCCGAATGCGCGGGCGGCAGTATCACGCGGAGTATCACGCGGCGATCCTTCGCAGACCCGACTCCCGACCGGTCGGCCAGCTCAGTCACGGGTACGCCACCCCACGCAGACGACGCGTTGTCGGCTGGGCGGCGACTTGTCGGTACGGGGCCGCTGGGTGTCCTCGTTGCGATCAGCTGGATCGTTATGGAGTGCGTGGCTAACGGCCACCAGCAGGGGTGTCGTTCAGGCCTCCGACAGCGTCGTCGACTGCCACGCCCAGGACGGCCAACAGGGGTAGGCGTGGAATTAGCAATCGTCGACCCAACCGGACCACCGGCAGCTCGCCGTTCTCGATGGCCCGGGTCACCGTGCGGACGTCGACACCGAATACCGAGGCCGCCTGCGCGATGGTTACAACGGCGGAGCCGCTGGCCCTGAGGTCCTCAAGGTTCACCGCGATCCCTCCCAACCAGCGATGACGTCGGGCTGGATCGGAAGCGCCCGAGAACCGGCATCCGCCCGTGCCGGAGGCTTCTGACGGATGGTCGTCTTACAGCCGGCCCGGGGCAGGCGCACCGTCTCCTCGGCGTCATCAGCAGGGGATCGGCGCCCAGCACGTCGTGGAGCAGTTGCGCATCGCCCATGTCGCTATCCTCCGGAACTGTCCCGCTCCCCTGCCACGGGCCCGAACCCGGCTGGAGCGGCTGCTGCCTGCTGCCTGCCGTCCGACGGTCGCGAACTAGGCTCCAGAAGTTCTCTCGTTCCAGTGAACGGGAGCACCGCCCGCCCGCCGTCATCAGACAGGCCGGCGGCCTCGGATTCGTCTTCGGCTACTGGAGGATCCCCGGAGAAGTGCCGGAGGTCAGCCTCAAGTTCGGGTTCTCGGCGAGGACATCAGGTGGATCGGCCGGATGCGGCCCGAGCTGATGGCTGTTAAGCGCGGTGGCAGCGGGACGGCCGCGCCGGAGGAACAGCGGGCGGCCGCGGTTTCGGCTCCCCAGAAGCTGACGGCAGAGGTCATCGCCGGCTGGGCGCAGCTGACCGGGCACCGGCCGAGCCCCCGGGCGCCCAAGCCGGCGCGCTGAAGAACAGCAGCCACAGCGCCGCTGCGTGCAGCAGCGATCACCGTTTCTGCACGGGCGGGACGGGACGTCCTCTGGCAGGCTCGGGGTGATGGCGGAGTGGGTGGGTTGGCTGGTGACGACGGCCGGAGCGGTGGTGACGGTCCTGACGTTGCGGGACATCTTCCGCACGCTGTGGTACCCCAGCGGGCAGGGCTGGCTGAGCTCCCGCGTCATGCGGCTGGTCTGGCGCCTGGGCCGCCGAGGGCGGCGAGCCGGTGCCTCGGGCGTCTTGACCGGTCCGCTGGCGCTGGCGGGAGTCATCCTCACCTGGCTGCTGCTCCTGGTCTTCGGCGGTGCGTTGCTCTACGCGCCGCACATGCCGGAGGGCTTTGCCCTCAGCTCCTCGTTGGACCGGGGGGAGCGCGGGGGTCTCCTGGACGCCGTCTACGTCTCAATCGTCACCGTGGCCACCCTCGGGTTCGGTGACGTGCTGCCGACCGCGCCCTGGCTGAGAATCGCGGTGCCGCTGCAGGCGTTGTTGGGCTTCGCGCTGCTCACGGCAGCCGTGACGTGGGTGCTCCAGGTCTACCCAGCGCTCATCCGCCGGCGGAGCCTCGCCGCCCGGCTGTCCCTGCTGGGTCGCTCGCACGCCACCGGACTGATCGACGACCCCGACTCCACGTTGGCTGCACCCTTGCTCGACGGCCTCGCAGCTCAGGTGGCTCAGGCCCGCGTCGACATCACTGAGTACGCCGAGACCTACTACTTCCGCGAGGGCAGCGCCGAGGCAGCGCTGCCGGCGCAGCTGGGAGTTGCGGTCGATCTGGTCGCTGCCGGGCGACGTGCGCCGCGGCAGGACGTCCGGATCGCAGCCGATGTCCTCGGTACTGCACTCGATGACTTCGCCCGCGTGATCGACGACCAGTTCCTCGGCACGGGGGGTCCGGCGCTCGAGGTGCTGCAGCGGTACGCGGAGGACCAACATCACGACCAGCGGCACTGGGGTCCGCCGGACCGCCAGCGGTGACTCGACCCCGTCGTCGCGGGGCGGAGGAGTGCAGGTTCGGCGGCGCTGCGAGAGTCGGCCAGCCACCTGGCGACCGACCGTGCCGGGCGGCTGGTGCCACGCGCGGGACGTGGCGGGCAGATCGGCGCGGAGGGTGACGAGCCCGGGGCGCCCCCAGCTGTCGACGCGGCCCAGTGACGGGATCGCCGTGCGGCGGACCGGCTGACTTCACCCGAGAGCCGGACCGTCGCGACCGGTCCGCGGCCGCGCGTCATCGAGGAGGAGCGCGGCTCCGCTGTCGGCCGCGGCGTGGAAGGGCCGCAGGACGAGGTCGACACCCGCGGCCTCGAGCCGCTCCGCGTCGTGGTCGTTGTGGGCGGTGAGGGCGACCTTGCCGGCGAAGTCGGTCTGGTCGAGCCCGTGCAGCAGTGCCAGGTTGACCGATCGGTCGGGCACGGTGCTGACGACCCAGGACGCTCCCCGCAAGGGCAGGGCGTCGATCAGCTCGGGCTCCTCGGCGTCGCCGTACAGGGTCTCGGCGCCGTCCTGGCTGATGTTCTCCAGCGCCTGCGGGTCACTGTCGATCACGAGCACGCGGGCCTCCTGGGTGAGCAGCTGCCGCACGAGCCGGCCGCCGTAGCGGCCGGCGCCGATGACGACCATGTCTACGGAGGGGTCCGCGGCGCCTTCCTCCTCGCCGTGGGTAGGTCGGCTGCGCTCGAAAACCGACAGCAGTGGTGCCAGCCGGGCGTAGAGCGGCGCGGAGTACAGGATCATGTAGGTCGACAGGGCGATGGTGACGATCCCGACCGCGGTGATCAGGCCGACGGTGTCGGCGGTGATGTGTCCCAGGCCCAGCCCGAGTGCGGCGAGCACCAGCGAGAACTCGCTGATCTGCGCGACGGTCAGGCCAGCGAGGAAGCTCGTCCGCTTCCGGTAGCCCATCAACCCCATGATCACCAGCACGATCAGCGGATTGCCGATCAGCACGAAGGCCGACAGCACCGCGGCAGACACCAGCTGGCTGGCGGCGTCGGCGAAGTCCAGCCGGGAACCCAGGTCGATGAAGAAGAACAGCAGCAGGAAGTCCCGGAGGCTGATCAGCCGGGACCCGATCGCCTCCCGGTAGGGGGTGGCAGCAAGGGAGATGCCGCCGAGGAACGCGCCGACCTCGATGCTGAAGCCCAGCCAGTCCCCGAGGCCGGCCAGCGCGATGCCCCAGGCCAGTGCGAAGAGCACGAGGAGTTCCTTCGACCGGGACATCCAGCCCAGCGCCGGCCGCAGCAGGAACCGCATCGCCACGAAGACGCCGCCGACGAACAGCACGCCCTTGCCGAGGACCAGCGCCATGTCCACGGCCAGGTCATCGCCCTCGCCCGCGGTGCCGAACGCGGTGAGCACGATCATCACGAGCACGACGACGATGTCCTGGACGATGAGGAAGCCGACCGCGATGCGGCCGTGCAGCTGGTCGATCTCCCGCTTGTCCGACAACAGCTTGACGATGATGATCGTGCTGGAGAAGGTCAGCGCGACCGCGACGTAGACGGCCTCGACCGGGGACAAGCCCAGCAGCAGCCCGAGCCCGAAGCCCACGACCGAGGTGAAGACGACCTGGCCGAGTCCGGTGGCGACGGCCACCGGCCCGGTGGTGCGGATCAGGTGGGGGTCGAGCTTCAGCCCGACCAGGAAAAGCAGCAGCGCGATGCCCAGCTCGGCCAGGAGGGCTACCTGGTTGTTCTCCTCGACCCAGCCCAGTCCGATGGGGCCGACCACGATGCCCACGGCGATGAAGCTGATGATCAGCGGCTGGCGGAGCTTGACCGCCGCCGCGGCGATCACGGCGGCGACCGCCAGCAGGGCGGCGATGGTGTGGAACTCGTGCTCGAACACGTCGGGATCCTCCGATGGTCGACCGCGACGGCGTGCGGAGATGGCGAGCGGGTCCCGAACCGGATGCGGGTAGCGGTGTCACAGTGACGCGTCGCCGCTCACACGGTGTTGCGCAGCTGCTCCAGTTCACTGCGGCGGGCGGCGAGGACGAGCTTGTCGCCGACCTGCACGCGACGCCGTTCGTCGGTCTCGATCAGTTCGGGGGTCGCGTCGCAGATCACCCCGAGGAGGCAGGCGTCGGACCCGAGCCGACCGGTGACCTGCTGCGGGGCGAGGCCCACGGCCGGTGATCCGTCCGGGATGCGCACCGTCTCGACGACGACCTCCCGCGGGTCGGCGTGCGCCGCCGTCCGTGCGTCCTGGACCACCTCCAGCGTGAACTGTGCCCCGGTCAGCAAGGCGGCGAGCACGGCCGCGTGCTCGGCTGAGAGCCGGACCGTGGTCAGGGGCTCGTCCAGCCGGGGGTCGACGAGGACCAGGTGGGCGGAGCCGGAGTCCTCGGCCACGACCACGACCTGGCGTCCCACGTCTGCCGGCAGGGTGTAGCGCCAGCCGATCCCCGGCAGTCGTTCGGCCTGGACCCGTACATCTGGCATGGCATCGCTCCTTCGTCCTCGGCACCGACCCTCCCATCGGTGCCCACCGGGGCCAAGCGGGGCGGGAGGGCCCCGTGCATGCCGGCGGCTAAACCACCGCGCCGTCCTCCCGACGGACCCCTGTGCCCCGGCGTGCGGCGGAGGCCGGTGGTCCGGGCGGGGGTGGCGGCCACCGCCGGTCCAGCGCGACGGTGAGGGGGACGGCGACCGAAGCGGTGGAGAACGTTCCGGCGAGGATGCCCAGGACCAGCGCGAAGGCGAAGTCGGCCAACGAATCCCCGCCGAGGACCAGCAGCGCGAGGAGGACGAGCAGCGTGGACGCCCCGGTGTTCACCGTGCGGGGCAGGGTCTGCAGGACCGCGTCGCCGGCGACGTCCGCGAAGGCCCGTCCCCGTCGAGCGACCCGGGTCTCGCGGATCCGGTCGAAGACGACCACGGAGTCGTTGACCGAGTACCCGATGACGGTGAGGACAGCGGCGAGGAAAAGGCCGTCGGCGGTCCGTCCGGTCCAGGCGAACATGCCGACGACGACGGCGACGTTGCCGATCAGCGCACCCACGGCTCCGGCGCTGTAGGTCCAGCGGAACCGCACCGCCAGGTAGGTCAGCTGCGCCAGGAGCGCCACCCCGAGCGCGATGAGGGCGTTGCGCCGCAACTCCTCGCCGAGGGTCGGGCCGATCAGTTCATCGCTGACCACCTCGGCACCTCCGGCCTCCGCCGCGAGGGCATCTCGGATCGCCTCCTGCGCGGTGTCGTCGATCGGCCCGGTGCGGATCCGGATGTCACCGTCGTCGGCTTCCTGCACCACCGCGTTCGGGAAGCCGGCGGTGCTCACAGCCTGACGGGCCGTCTCCGGGTCCAGGGCAGTGGTGGTCGCGTACTGGATGCTGCGCCCGCCGGTGAACTCCACGCCGAGTTGCAGGCCGCGTACGGCGATTCCCGACGCGGCCAGCAGGACGACGAGGAGCGAGGCGGCCAGCCAGCGGCGGGGCCGTCCGTAGAGTCGCCAGTTCCGGCCGGCCAGCCAGGTCCGCACCCGGCCGAGGGTGTGCAGGCCGGTGAGGTGTGGCCGACGGGCGAGCGCCGGTCGGGTCGCCGCGAGCTCGGCCAGCGACCGGGTGATCACCAGGGCCGAGAACATCGAGGCGAGCACGCCGACGGTGAGGGTGACCCCGAAGCCACGGACGGGCCCGGAGGCCAGGAGGAAGAGCAGTCCGGCGGCCAGCAGGGTCGTGACGTTGGAGTCGGCGATCGCCGACAACGCGCGGCGGAATCCGGCGGTGACCGCACTGCGCAGCGACCGTCCGCGGCCGGCGAACTCTTCCCGAGCGCGCTCGTAGACCAGCACGTTGGCGTCGACGGCCATCCCGACGGCGAGCACGAACCCGGCCAGGCCGGGCAGGGTGATCGTGGCGCCGAGCGTGAGCAGGGCTGCGTAGGCGATCAGCGCGTAGCAGAGGAGGGCGACCACAGCCAGCAAACCCATGAGCCGGTAGACCGCCACGATGAACACCGCGGTCGCGGCGATGCCGATGAGCACCGCCTGCACGCTGGCTTCGATCGCCGCCGCGCCCAGCGTGGGCCCGACGGTGCGCTGCTCGATCACCTCGACGGGCACGGGCAGCGCACCGCCCTGGATGAGTGCAGCGAGGTCCTCCGCCTCCTCCTGGGCGAAGTCCCCGGTGATCTGGGTGGTGCCCCCCGGTGATGCCCACTCCGCAGGGGACTCCTGGGTTGACCTGGGGGGAGGAGATGACTTCCTCGTCCAGGACGATGGCGATCCGACGCGTGGGGTCCCCGGGAGCCGCGCATGCGGCCTGCCCGGTCAGCTCCTCCCACGCGGTCTGGCCTGGGCCTGTGAAGTCCACGGTGACGAACCAGCCGCCGGCGGCCTGCGCGTCGAACCCGGCCGTGGCCTCGTCGATGCCCTCACCGGTCAGCGCCGCGGGGCCCAGCCGTAGCGGAGTGCCGGTCTCGTCCGGCTGTACCGACTCGGCCGGGTCGGTGCCGTCGGCCTCCGGTGTCGTCTCGGCGGCGGCGATGCCCAGGACCGGGTGGAAGGTCAGCTGGGCGGTTCGACCGATCACCTCCACGGCCTCCCGCGGCTCGGTCAGCCCCGGAAGCTCGACCACGATGCGTCGTTCGCCGGCCCGGACGAGGGTGGGCTCGGCCACCCCGAGCGCGTCCACCCGGCGGCGGAGAACCTCCAGCGCCCGGTCGGTGGCCTCCGTGTCGGCGGTCACCGTCGGGGAATCCTGCGCCTCCAGCACGATCTGGGTGCCGCCGCGCAGATCCAGACCCAGGGTGGGTGCCGAGGTCAGCACGGCCGCGGTGGCCGCCACCAGCACCGCCAGCGAGAGCAGGGCGCGCACCAACAGGGGGCGGCCGTGGGGCGCCGATGACTTCTCGCTGCGCCGGGAAGGGGAGGACACGCAACGTCTCCAAAGTGCAGGGCCCCGCGGGCACGTGCCGACGAGGCGGCGCGCGGGGTGATGACGGAGGGGTACGACCACCGGCGCCGGGAGCGGGCAGCCGTCGCGGGGGAGGGGCATGCCGGGCACGGGCGCCAGGTGGGATGGTGATCCGGCTGGCGTGCAGGCCGGTCCTCGAGCAGGGCCGGTCGGGTCGGAACCGGACGCGCCTGCTCCCGATCAGACTGCCGGCGGACCCCGGGCGGGGACCGTGTCCTGCGCGGCGCTGACGGCACTCGCGACCACCCACCCGGAGCGAGCCGGGCCGGACGGGAAGCTCGAGAGCATGCTGACGGCCGGCACGACCACCGGATGGTCGCCGGGACCACCGCACGGAGTGCGGTCGGCGAGAGACGCCACCCGTTCGGCGGACACGACCAGCCCGCCGGCCCCGAGGGGCGCGAGGCGGTGACCGGCGACGGACGTCGTACGTCCGGCCATCCGGGCCCCGTACGAGGCGGGATGGATCGCCGTCGTCCGGACCACCGCGATCGGGTCGCCGGCGACCGTCGGGTTTGAGCGCGCCGTACCGGGCGCCGCGGCGCCGTGATGCTGGGAGGCGAACCCGGCGAGGAGCAGCAGCAAGCAGCTGAGCACCAGAATCCGCAAGAAGTCGCGGCGGGGAGTTCGTGCGGGCATGCGCTCCTCCTCCCGGTACGCACCGTGGTGACGGGCCGCTGCGCGCACGCTACCCGGCCCCCGCAGGCTGTCGTGAAAGGATCGGGCCGCACCGCCCCCACTGGCTGAGATGGTTCGCGCCCACCGTGGCGAACCGGCGTCCGGACCGTTCCGCGCAGGCCGTTGGGCGTGCACCAGGACGGCCGGCCGCACGGCCACGGCTCCAACACGTAGCACCGCCGGTCGACGGCAGAGACGCGGCCGGTGGCCTGGCCGAGGAGGCGCCGAAGAGCACCAGGAGGGAGGGGATCGTGTCGGTCGCCGACCTGAACCTCGTGGTGCTCGCGGTGACCGGATTGCTGCTCGTCGCTGTCGCGGCCGTCCGGCTGTCGACCCGAGCGGGGTTGCCGACGCTGCTCATCTACCTCGGTATGGGGCTCCTCGTCGGCGAGGCCGGGCTGGGCATCGAGTTCGAGGACGCACAGCTCACGCAGGTCGTCGGACTGGTGCTGCTCGGGATCATCCTGGCCGAAGGTGGCCTGACCACCCGCTGGTCGGTCATCCGCCCGGTCCTGGGACCGTCCCTGGTGCTGGCGACCCTGGGCGTGGCGGTCAGCGTGGCGGTCACCGCCGCAGTGAGCTACCTGATCCTGCCGATCGACCTGCGCACCGCCGTCCTACTCGGGGCAGTGGTGTCTTCCACCGACGCTGCGGCGGTGTTCTCCGTGCTGCGCCGGCTGCCGCTACGGCGACGGCTGGGCGCGACCCTGGAGGCGGAGTCCGGCTTCAACGACCCGCTCGTGATCATCCTCGTCACCCTGGTGGTCTCCGACGGATGGGAGCAGGCCGACCCGCTGCTGGCTTTCGGCCAGGTCCTCTACCAGCTGGCCGCCGGTGCGGCCATCGGTCTCCTGGTCGCCCGGGTCGGCGAGGTCGTGCAGCGCCGCAGCGCGCTGCCGTCGGTGGGGCTGTACCCCATCGCCACCATGGCGATCGCCCTGTTCGCCTTCGCCGCCGCCGGTGTGGCCGGCGCGTCCTCATTCATGGCCATCTACGTGGCCGGCCTGTGGCTGGGCAACGCGCGCCTGCCGCACCGCAACGCCACCCTCGGGTTCGCCGAGGGCCTGGCCTGGCTCGCCCAGATCGCGCTGTTCGTGATGCTCGGGCTGCTGGCCAGCCCCGCGCGGCTGCCGGACGCCCTCGTGCCCGCGCTCATCGTCGGGAGCGCGCTGTTGCTGCTCGCCCGTCCCATCTCGGTGATCCTCAGCGTCACGCCGTTCCGCATCCCCTGGCGGGAGCAGGCCTTCATGTCCTGGGCCGGCCTGCGCGGCGCGGTGCCGATCGTCCTCACGACCATCCCGTTGAGCGCCGGCATGCCGGCGGCCGGCCAGATCTTCGACGTGGTCTTCGTGCTGGTGGTCGTCTTCACGCTCCTGCAGGCGCCCACGCTGCCGCCGCTGGCCCGGTGGCTGCGGACCGGGGCGGACGGCGACGCCACCGACGTCGCGATCGAGTCCGCTCCGCTGGAGTCCATCGACGCCGACCTGGTGGAGTTCACCGTGCCGCCGGGCTCGAAGCTGCACGGGGTGGCGATGTGGGAGCTGCGCCTGCCTCCGAAAGCGGTGGTGTCGCTCGTCGTGCGGGACGGGCACACGGTGGTGCCCGACCGGGACACGACCCTTCGCGTCGGTGACCAACTCCTGCTGATCGTCCCCACCCGGGCGCGGCGCGAGGTAGAGCGCCGTCTCCAAGCGGTCCACCGGGCCGGTCGCCTCGCGCGCTGGCTCGGGGCGGACGAGCCGGCCGCCCGTCAAGCCGGGGACTCGCAGCCTCCTGGCGCGGGAAATCGGTGGCGGCGTGTTCTCCGGCGGCTGCGCGGGGCCACGTCGGAGCGCTCGCGGTGACCCACTCTCCGGCGCTGTCCCGGTCAGATTGCCGGCGCTACTGCCGGGGGCCGATGACCAGCGCCGGGCCCACAACCCGCGCCGTCTCCACTCCGTCGAACCGGGGGCTGGGGTCCGTCGGTCCCCGGAGAAGGAGCACCGCCGCATGTTCCGGGGTGGCCGGGCGCAGGCTCTCGGCTGCGGCGCTGGCGTAGTCGTCGTAGTGGGCGAGTGCGTAGGCGTTCGTCACCACGGCGATGCGACAGTCGTCGGGCAAGGGCTCGATCAGGCCCACAGGGTCCCCGTCCAGTCCCAGCGGCGGCCCTCCCGGGTTGCCGCTGAGCGCCCGGAGGCCGTCGTCACCGCTCGGCTCTTCTCCGGCGGGCAGGACCAGCGCACTTGGGCTGCCGCACGACAGCAGGCGGGCAACGCCCTCCCGATCGATCTCCACCAGCGTCGCGGCGACGTAGCCTTCCGGCCCTGAGCGACGCACGAGCCGGCCCAGCTCGGCCGCCGACTGCGTCAGGTCCCAGGAGCCGTGGACGGCTCGGTCGCAGAACGTCGTCTCCAGCCGGTCCCGCAGCAGCTCCGGCGCGGGCACGTGCCCGGCGACGACACCGAGCAGGATCCGGACGGCCCCGTCCGGGAGCTGCACGCCTGCGGCTACCTCGGTGGGTAGGCCCGATCGGGCCAGCGCAGCCCGTCGGGTACCGCTGCCGCCGGTGAGTGGTGTGACGCCGGGGACCCCCCTGCGGGTGTAGGCGACCTGACGGACGTGACCACGCACCCGGACCCACGCCATGCCAGGCAGCACGGCCAGGGAGACCAGCGAGGCACCCAGTGCCCAAGGATCGGCGTCGTGTCCTGGGATGACGGGGAGGATCACGGACAGCCAGATCAGCGCCAAGCCCCACAGCGAAACCAGCGCCGCTGACCGAGGCCGGCAGACCACCGACATCAGCGCAGGCACGAACAGCCAGGCCATCGGCGCGACCGCTCCGGCCGCGCCCATCACGACCGCATTCGCCGTGACCGCTCCGAGCGCTAGCGGCGTGGAAACGGTCGGCGGCCCCGCCGCCGGCCTGGTCACGGCGTCACCGGGTGATCACCCGCTCCGTCCACGGCCAGCACTATGGCATGACCGTGACACGGCCGCGTCCGACGAGACGGCCCCATTCTGGTGACCGCACCCCCGCCTGCGCTCAGTCAGTGACGGGCTCGATGACGAGGGCCGGGCCCACCACCGGCGCGGACGCTCCGGTGGCGTGGCCGAGCATGAGTCGGATGGCCGCGAGCTCCGGCGTCCTTGCAGCCAGCGACTCCTGGACCTGCCCGACGTAGTCGTCGTAGTGCTCGGCCGAGAAAGCGTGGGTCACCACGGCCAGCCGCGCACCGGCGGGGGCCTCCACGAGTTCCTCCCCGGCCGGGGCCCCGAGCCCGAGCGGTAGCCCTCCGGGCCCCTCCCCGACGACGGCGCCCGTTCCGACGACCTGACGGGCAGCGAGTACCGCCGGCCCGCCGCACCGGAGGAACCACACCTGCCCGGACGCAGAGATCTCCACCAGGGACGCAGCCACGTGGACATCGGGGCCCATGCCCTCGACCAGCTGGTCGAGGGCACCGGCGATCTCGGCAAGCGACGCCGTCCTGCGGGCGGCGATCGCCTCGAACGCCTGCTCAAGGGTCCAGGCCACGCGTGCCGGGCCAGCCGTCTTTCCCTGTACGACGCCGAGGAGCACCCGGGTGCCGAGGCCCCGGACCTTCGTACTGGCCGCCACCTCGGCTTCCGCCCGCGACAGGGCGAGAACAGCCGGTCGCGGGGCCCCCTCTGGGGTCAGCCGCCTGATGTTCGGGGTGACCTCGGCGGCCATTCGCCGCCGATGCAACCGCGCGAACACGGGCAGGGAGGCGAGGCTCAGCCCCGAGACCGCCAGCCACAGCGGGTCGCTCTGGTGCCCGGGAACAACGGGCACCGCGATTGACAAGGCGATCAGGACGGCCGACCAGGCGGCAACCACTGCCGCCACAGCTGGCGTGGTGGAGACCGCCAGCAGAATGGGCACCAGCATCCAGCCCAGCGGTGCCCTGATCCCGGCGGCAGCGACGACGACCGCGTTCGCGGTGACCAGGAGCAGCCGGTGAGACAGGGGCATCATCAGCAGGTGGTTGGCCGCCCATGCGAGCCCCGCTGAAACCCTGCCCGCTCCGGTCACCTGGTCCTCAGCGATCCCGCCCGATCCTCCGTCGCCCGTTACCGGGGCCAGCATTCCCGGAGCCTACAGGCGCCGGCCAGGGGTCCGTCGCCGCGGCGATGCAGACGCCCTCGGCGGCCGCGCGGGGACTCCGGGGTCGCAGAGCCCGCCCTCCTCCGGGTTTCCTCCAGCCCTGCACGGAGGGGGCTACGCACTCTGCCGTGAACCTGCAGAACTTCTCCAGTGGACCCAAAGGCGGTCAAGGGACCGGACGCACCCCGGTGCCACGGTCTTGTGAGGTCGTTCGGTCTTCGGCCCTGGCGCACGGACGCTCGTCGGCCTCGCACCCCGCGCTGCACCGGACGACGAGGTGTCGTACGACCGGGGTGCACGGTGAGCGCTAGGGTTCTACGCCACGAACGGGTGTCCACCGAACGGGTGATGGGGGGCTGCCGTGGCGCGGCCGCTGCTTCGAGGCGACCGCCTGCAGGCCGCCCGGGAGGCCGCCGGATTGAGCCGGGACGACCTCGCCGAACGCCTCGAGCTGTCGAGCCCGGCAAGAGTCCGCGTGTGGGAGCTGGGCCTCGAGCGTCCGCGGCCCCGGTTCGTGCCCCGACTGGCCGCCGCTGTGGGGATCGAGCCGCTGCACCTGCTCGACGTCGATCCCGACGATCCACCGCTGGCGGCGCTCCGGCTGGCGGCCGGCCTGGCGACAAACGAGATGGGCGCACCGGGTGTGTCCGTCATGACGTACGTGCGACTGGAGGACGGCAGGCCCGGTACCGAGCCGACGGTGGACGCCGTCCACGCCGTGGCCGGACTGCTGGGTGTGGACGAGGCCCGCGTCCAGGCCGCGATCCGTCGCTCGCGCCGTGACCACGCGCCATTGGCGCCCTCTGGGGGCTGACCGGAGAATTACTGGAGATTCGGGCTTCCCTTCGTGACGGTCCTCGGTGGTAATTTCCCGCAACCTGTTGCCCCCCGGGAGGCGCCCGTGATCCGCAGGTCAGAGCCGCGCTGTGTGATGGCGGCTGGCCTCGCCCGGGCCCTGGAGACCGGACCGGCGAGCTCGCCGGGCTCGCCAACCAAGACCGTGCCGCGGGCGATCGGTCGGGCGCGGCTCGGCATCGCCACTCTCGGGTCGGTGCTGACGCTCGGCGCATGCGGCACGGACGGGGACGCCACGGAGCAGACCCCGCCCGCGCCATCGACCTCGGAGACCAGTGCGGCACCCACGAGCGCGGGCCCATCGATGGACTCCGACGAGGCGGCGGCCGCCGACGCGGCGATGGCCGTCTACCGGGACGTGACCCGGCTGGCCCAGGACGCGCGCCGCGACCCGACGCAGGACTGGCTGCCGCCCTACGCGCAGCTGACCGCAGACCCCTATCGGTCCGCCGAGCTGCTCGAGATCTCGGCTCTCCGTGATCGCGGTATCGCCCACACCGGCGAGGTGGCCCACGATCCCCAGGTCGTCGCCGTCGACCTCGCCGGTGGCACCGACGGCACCCTCCGCACCGTCACGATCCAGGACTGCGTCGACACCCAAGATTTCCCCGCCACGGACCAGGCCACCGGTGACGTGGTGAGCGCCGAGCGGCCGCCGCACGTCGCCGTCGCCACGGTCGTCTTTTACCCACCGCCCGAGGACCGCTGGCTCGTCGCCACCGTCGACGTGCAGGACGAGACGTGCTGACCCATTCCTGGGCGCGCGCAGCCGCCGGCGTCCTGGCGGCCGTCCTCCTCCAGGGCCCGACCGCGGTCGCCACCGCCGCGCCCAACGAGATCTGCCTGCCCTCCGGCTTCTGCTACATCGAGGACATCCGGCCGGCCGTGCCGAGTTCCCCCGTGACCGTTCCGGCCCGGGCCGCGACACCGGCACCGGCACCGGCACCTCGCCGACCGGCGCCGCGGTGCCCTGCTACCAGGACAACCTCGGTTGGTACGAGTCGTCCAGCGGCTGCTACCTCAAGCTGATGGACCCCCAGCCCCCTCCCGGCTCGCCGTTGTGGGATGGGCGCAGTCCCGAGGAGGGAGGTGCCCTCTACGCCGCCAACTGTGCTGTGGGCCCGGGCGGATCGCTCAGTTCCACGGCCACCGGGATCGTCTGGCGTCGCGGGCCACCGGCCGACGTCATCGACCCCGAGGTCCTCGCACAGCGCGCCATCGCCGCCATGCAACTGCAGCCGCCGCTGCTGCGCACCGCACCCCCGCAGGGGTCGGCCAGCGGACTGGTCGGCCTCCCGGTGTGGATGTGGACCGACCGCGCGGAGAACGTCTCGGGACCCATCACCCGCTCCGCTACCGAAGGACCGGTCGCCGTCGAAGCGACCGGCGTGGTCTCCCGCATCGCGTGGGACATGGGCGACGGGACCACCGTCACCTGCGGCCTCGGAACGCCATACGCAGCCGGCGCCGACGGCTCCTCCCCGGACTGCGGCCACCTCTACGAGCGCGCGTCGGCCAACCACGTCCCCGGCGGCGGACCGTGGCCGATCACTGCTACGACCACGTGGACGGTCACCTGGTCCGGTGGCGGTCGCACCGGCACGGAGGTGGTGCAGCTTTCCTCGACCGGCGAGCTCTTCGTCGGCGAGCTCCACGTGCTCAATCAGGCCGAGGAGCGCTGATGGCCAGGATGCGGACAGCCCCCACCGACGACGTCATCGAGAGCAACGGCTGGGTGCCCCCGCCACTGCCCCAGGCTCCCGTGCTGCCGCCACCACGACGCCGCCGGCGCCCCGCCCTGCTGGCCCTGGCGGTCGCGATGGTGGTGCTCGGCGCGCTCGGTGCCGCCTACCTCGCCACTTTGCTCGGCCAGACGACGTCGGTGATCGCCGTCGCTCGGCCGGTCGCCTGGGGGCAGACGATTACCGCTGACGATCTCGTAGAGGCGCGCATCGCCGCCGACCCGGCGCTGACCCCGGTTCCGTACACCGACCGCGACCAGGTCATCGGCCGAACCGCAGCAACCGACCTTCTGCCCGGGACACTCCTCACCCGGGACGCGACCACCGAGCAGCGGCTCCCTCCGCCCGGTCGACAACTCGTCGGCATCGGACTGCCGGCCGTGCAGTTGCCGGTCACGCCGCTGCGACCCGGGGACGACGTGCTGCTGGTGCCCCTGTCGACGGACGGTCAGGCGGCACCCACGGCTCCTTCGGTCACCGTTCCGGCCACCGTCGTCCGCGCGGGGGAGCCGGGCACGGACGGGCGGCGCGTCGTCGACGTCTAACCGCACCGGAGCCGATCGGGGTCGAGGTCGCGACGTTGGCCGCCCGGCTGCAGGCGCGCTGGCCCACGTCCCGTGCGCTGCTGGCCTTCGCCGACGACCTGGACGACGCCGCCGGTGATCTGGTGGTCGCCGCCCTGCTGCTCGGTGCGGAGCTGCGCGGTCCGGGGCTGGCCCGGGTCCTGACCGAGCTGGCGCACAGCCTCACCGAGGAGGTCACCATGCGCCGCAAGGTGGAGGCCGACCGCGCCAAGCCCCGGGCCAACGCGCGCTGGCTGCTGCTCATCACCGTCGCCGCCGCCGGGCTGGCGGCCCTGAACGGGGACTACCTGGCTCCCTACGGCACCGCGCTCGGGCAGCTGGTGTTGGCCGTCATCGCCGCCTTGATGGTCGGTTGCCTGCTGTGGATGCGCCGGCTCACGGCGGCGGCGCCGACGGTCCGCTTCCTTGTCGACCCGACGACGCGCGGCGGGGCGGCACGGGATCCGGAGGAGGTGCCGGCCCGGTGAGCGCGGCGCAGGCGCTCCTGATTGGTTGCGGCGCGGCCGTCGGGCTGGGGCTGTTCCTGTTACTGCGGACCGCGCTCGTCACCGAGCAGCCGCGGCTGCCCGACGCGCTGGCCCGCCTGGACGGGCGCGCCCTGATCGGTTCCGTGCGGCCGGTCGAGGAGACGGGGGACCGGTGGGCGCAGGCGGCGGGGCGGGCCGGGGCATGGGCCGCCGCCCGGCTGCCCACGATCGGTCTGCAGGCGCCGGGATCGGCGTTGGCGCTGATCGGGTGGACGCCGGCGGGGTACGCCGTCCGCAAGATCGGCATGGCCCTGTTCGGCGCGGCGTTCGTGCCGCTGCTCACGGCCGTCCTCGGCGTCGCCGGCGTCCGCCTGCCGGTCGTGGTCCCGGTGGCCGGGTCACTCGCGCTGGCCGCCGGCCTGTTCCTCGTCGTCAACCTGATCGTGCGGGACCAGGCCGCCGAGGCGCGCGGCCAGATGCGCCGGGCGCTCTGCTCCTACCTGGACCTGGTCAGCCTTCGCCGGGACGCCAGCGAGGGCCCCACCATGGCGCTGGAGCGTGCCGCCGCGCTCGGTGACGGCTGGGTGTTCGGCCGCATCAGCGATGCGCTGGTCACGGCCCGGCTCGCGGGAGACCCGCCGTGGGAGGGGCTGCGCCGGCTGGCCGCGGACTCCGGCGTCGGGGAGCTGGCCGACGTCGCCGACATCGCGGCGGTCGCCGCTCAGGAGGGCGCGTCGATCGCCCCGACGCTCCGGGCACGTGCCCAGTCGCTGCGCGTCCAGCTGCTGGCCGAGGAGGAGGCGCGGGCCAACACCGACAGCGAGAAGCTCACCGCTCCGGTGGCGCTGCTGTCTATCGCCTTCCTCCTGCTCTTCCTCTATCCCGCCCTCGCCCGACTCATGGCCAGCTGACCGGCTGGCCCCACCCCGAAGGGAAACCCGATGCCCCTCATCCCCACCCTGATGGCCCTCGCCGGCGCCCTGCGCGACCGGCTCCGGGAGCTCCGCGAGGAGCCCGAGCGCGGTGCGCTCTCCGTCGAGCAGGTGATCATCACCCTCGCGCTGCTGGGCATCGCCATCGCGCTCGTGGCGGTGATCGCCAACGCGGTCACCTCCCGGTCGAGCCAGATCCAGTAGCCCACCCGTGCGCCCCGCCGCCCGGCCCCGCACCTCCGCCGCCTCCCGGAGCCGCGACACCCGCGGCCACCAGGTGGGCCGCGGGGTGGGCCGGTGGCTGTCCGGGGACCGCGGCGCGGCGTCGGTCGAGCTGGCGGTCGCCTTCCCGGTGGTGCTGTTGCTCGTGATGACACTGATCCAGGCCGCGCTGTGGTTCTACGCCCGCTCGGTCGCCCTCGGGGCGGCGCAGGAAGGCGCCCGCGAGGGGCGCGTCCAACCCGTCTCCCTCGCGCGTGCCGAGTCCGCGGCCGAGGGCTTCCTCGACCAGACGGCGCAGGACCTCCTCACCGGACGCGATGTGCTGGTGACCGGCTCACCGACCACTATCGAGGTGACCGTGACGGGCACCTCGCTGAGCCTCTTCCCCGGCCTGTCCGGATGGTCGGTGACCCAGACGGCCGTCGGCCCGGTGGAACGGACGGACCCGTGAAACCGCCACGCGCCGAGCAGGGATCGGTGTCAGTCGAGCTGGCGCTGCTCGCCCCGGTACTGCTGTTGCTGCTGTCGTTCGCGATCGTCGCCGGGCGCGCCCAGATCGCCGAGGGCGCCGTCGCCGAAGCAGCTCGCGCCGCCGCCCGGGAGGCCTCCCTCGCCCGGGACGACCTCACCGCCGCCGCACTGGCCGGGGCTCAGGCGGACCGCACCCTGGCCGCCCAGGACCTGCGCTGCCAGAGCACCGGCGTCGACATCGACACCACCGGCTTCCAGGCCCCGCCCGGCCAGCCCGGCGACGTCACCGTGTCGATCACCTGCGTGGTCGGCATGGCCGACCTGCTGGCCCCGGGCCTGCCCGGATCGGTCACCGTCGAGGCGTCCTTCACCAGCCCCGTCGATGCCTACCGCGAACGATGAGCACCCATCAGCGGCTCCGGTACGCCGATGCCGAGCACGGCGCGATCAGCGTCTTCCTCGCCGTCCTCGTCCCCGGGCTGCTGCTCATCATCGGCCTGGCCGTCGACGCTGGCGCCAAGGTGGCCGCCACCCAGCGCGCCAACGCCATCGCCGACGAAGCCGCCCGCGCCGGCGGGCAGGCCCTCGACGTCGCCGCTGCCCTCACCGGGCAGGTCCGCGTGGATCCGGCCGCTGCGGTCGCCGCCGCGCAGGACTACCTGGACCGCAACGACGTGGCCGGGTCGGTGACCGTCGTCGACGGCGACACCCTGCAGGTGACCACCACGATCTCCGAGCCCACGACCTTCCTCGGCCTGATCGGGATCTCCACCCTCACCGTGGAGGGCTCCGGGACCGCCGACCTGATCACCGACCAGCGCGGGGAGAGGGCCCATGACCACACCACCGCAAGTGCAGGAGCTGCTGCGCCGGCTGATCGCCGGAGTACTGCTGGCGGCCGCGGTCGCCGGCGTCCCGGTCGCACTCTGGGAGTTCGGCGGCGCCTACCTGCTCGACGAGCTGCCCTCCTGGGAACAGGTGACCACCGCGCTGAGCCGCCCGGACACCGGCGCGCTCTTCCTCGGCCTGCTCGTGGTCATCGGCTGGGTCGCGTGGGCCTGCTTCGCCCTCTCGGTGGCCGTCGAGCTCGCCAGCCAGCTGCGCGGCCTGCCACCGATGCGACTGCCCGGCCTGGCGGCGCCGCAGCAGATGGCCGGCCTGCTCGTGGCTGCCGTCCTCGGTGTCGGCAGCGGACCGCTGCTGGCCGCTCCGGCCCTGGCCGGCCCCCCGATCGTGGCCGACCAGCCGGTCGGCCACGAGGAGCCGTCGCCAGCCCCTGCACCGCCCGTGGACACCCGGCCGACCGGGCCTACAGCGGCCGGTCCCACGTACACCGTGGCCCCGCGCGATACCCTGGGCCGCATCGCCGCCCGCTACCTGGGCGACTGGACCCGGTTCCAGGAGATTCTCGAGCTCAACCGCGGCCGGCCCCAGCCCGACGGCGCGCTCCTCACCGACCCGGGGCTGATCCGCCCTGGCTGGACGCTGGTCCTTCCACCGGACGCACGCCTTCCCGAAGCCGGCGCGACCGCCGGCGAGGTGACGGTGCAGCCCGGCGACACCTTGGCCGACCTCGCCGAGCAGCACGGCCTGGAGCACTGGCAGCCGATCTTCGATCTCAATGCCGGCGAACCGCTGCCCGGCGGCGGTCGATTCACCGACCCCGACCTGATCCGCCCCGGGCAGGTTCTCGACCTCCCGCCGGCCGACCCCGCGGCCGCCGACCCTTCGCCGCCGACCGGTCCGGAACCCCCGGCCGACGAGCCGGCGCCGGACGAGGACGAGCCGGCCGCCCCAGCGGAGCCCGTCCGGACCCCGGCCGCCTCGCCGACACCGGAAGGCCTGCCCGAGCAATCGGAGCAGGCGGCGGTCGACGCCGACGCCGACGGCGGGGATGCCGCCGAGAGTTCGTCGGAGCTGGCGGCCGTGCTCGCCGGCAGCGGGGCGCTGCTCGCGGCAGGTGTGGGCGCCGCCTGGCTGACGCATCGCCGCCAGCGGCTACGCCGCCGCCGTCCCGGCCGACGGCTGGCCCCCCTTCCGAGGACGCAGTCGGCCACACAGACGGTCGTGGCATCGGCGGCCGACGAGGGCACGGCCGACTACGCCTCATTGGACCTGGCGCTGCGCGGCCTCGCCGTGCGGATCTCCGCCGATCCGGACGGGCGGCTCCCTGACGTCGTCGCCGCCCGACTCCAGGGCGGCCGGCTCGAGCTGCGGCTGCACGCTCCGGCTGACCGTCCTCCGCCGGAACCGTGGATCGCGGACGACACCGGCCTCCAGTGGTCGGCACGGCTCGACCAGGACACCGGCGTCGATCCCCAGGTGGCCCGCACCCGCCTGGCGCCGTACCCGACTCTGGTCACCATCGGCACCGACACCGCAGGCCGCTGGCTGCTGGACGTGGAACGGCTCGGCGGGGTGTACGTGACCGGACCGGCCGACCGTCGCGAGGATTTCGCCCGGCATGTGGCCGCCGAGCTGGCCGTCAACGGCTGGTCGGACCTGCTCACCGTTACGCCCGTCGGCTTCGGCGACGAACTGGTCGACCTGGCCCCCGGGAGGATCCGCCCGGTCGACAGCGCCGATGATGCCGGCCTGCACGCCGGTCTGGCGGAAGCCGCCGAGTCCGACGACGACGTGCTGGACGGGCGGCTGCGGGCCGGAGCCGGAGACGGCTGGATGCCGCAGGTCGTGCTCGCCCCATCCCCGCCGGATCGGGACGGCGCACTGGCCGAGGCCGTCGCCGTCCTGCGGGCCCGCGAGCGACGCGGAACGGTCGCCCTGGTGCTCGGCGCCGAGCCGGAGCAGGTCAGCGACGAGTGGCTGCTCACGCTGACCGACGACGGGGCGCTGCTCGTCCCCGCACTCGGGCTGCGGCTGCCGGCGCCACAGCTCACCGTCCAGCAGGCCCGCGACATCGCCACGCTGCTGGCCTTCGAGCGCGACTCCGAGGACGCCCCGATTCCCGCCGCCGACGGCGACCGCCCCTGGCAGGTGCACACCGACGCCGCCGGCGCGCTCCACGGCGACCTGACCGGTCCGGACACCGCTGCACCACCGACCTCCGCCCCGTCCCCACGGCTCCGACGGGGCTCCACCACCGAGGCCGTCCCGCACTCGACCCCACCCACGCCGACCGGCGCTCCTACGAGCGCGCGGACGTCGTGGACGACCAGCGGTGCTTCCGACGTTCCGGGGTCTGCAGCGCCGGCCGACGTACGCAGGGAGGTCGAGGACGACCTCACCCAACTCGACCGCGATCTCGCCGACTGGTGGTCGCCGGACTGCGCGCGGCCGCGGCTGACCCTGCTCGGACCGGTCGCCCTGCGCGCGCACGGTGACGAGGCGGCCGTCGCCAGGTCCGGGTTGCGGCGCCGCTACGAGGAGACGGTCGCCTACCTCGCCACCCGCCCGCACGGAGCCACCGCCGACGAGGCCGCCACCGCGCTGCAGCCGGCCCGCGGCGGCAGGACCGACCCCGTCAGCGCCCGCGCCTACGTCCACCGGGTCGCCGCCGGCGCTCGCGCCTGGCTGGGCACCGACCCCGCCACCGGTCAGAAGCACCTCAGCTCCGGTCACCGGGGCCGCTACACGCTGACCGGCGTGCTTGTCGACGCGGACCTGTTCCGCCAGCTGCGCGCCCGGGCCGCAGTGCGCGGCGACGGCGGCGTGCCCGACCTGCTGGCCGCTCTACGGCTGGTGTCCGGCCCGCCGTTCGCCCAACGTCCAGCCGGCTACGAGTGGCTGGACGGCCTGGACCTGACGCTCACCGCAGCCGTCTGCGACGTCGCCCACCAGGTCGTCTCCACGGCACTCGCCGACGGCGACCTGGCCGCTGCCGCAACCGCCTCGGCCACCGCCCTGCTCGTCGCGCCGGACGACGAGCAGGTACTGATCGACGCAATGTGGGTGGCCTTCCACCAGGGCTACCGCGCCGAGGCCGAGACCTACGTCGGGCGCATCGTGGCCCTCCACGACGGTGAGGACGAGATGGACCTGCCCATGAGCACGTCGGAGACCATCAACCGCGCCCGCCGGCAGTTCCTCGACCGCGCGTCATGAGGCCGCCGCACGTACCCCACGACCAGGCTGCGTCCCGCCCACACGGGGCCGCAGCGTGGACCGCCTCTGGAGATGTCGTACCGGCTGGCCACACTCGCGAGCGCGGGACCTGGGGAGGAAAGGAGTGACGCTGGTGAGCGTGGAGCCGATCGCCGCCGACCTCGATCTCGATGATGTGGAGGCGGCGCTGCTGCAGGCCGCGGTCGGGGACTACTCGGCCGAGGCTGCCGTGCTGCTGCTGACCAACGACGGGTACTGGCTGGCTCGGCTGCGCGCCGCCGGCTTGGTCACGATCGAAGCCGAACCGGTCGGCGGTCAGCTGTGGGCGCGCATCGAATGGCCCGAGCTCGACCCCACTCTCGCTCAGGGACGCCTGCACGGCAGCCAGGAGGAGCTGGCGGTGCTCCGGGTGGCGGTCAGCCTCGCCGACGGGCGACCGGTCGACCTCGCCGACGTGGCGGTGGCGCTGGACCGCCGTGCGCTCGAGCTGGTGTTGGCCGCGCTGGCCCACGCCGCCGGCAGCCAAGATCACCGTGACGCCTCTCGCTCCGGCTCCGGCTCCGGCGCCGGTGCCGGCGTGCGGCTCGGACCGCTGGTCGCCTGGCCGGTGCGGGACTGACCAGCCATGCCCTATCCGTTCCGGCGCGCCGTCGGCGCTGCGCGGCACATGGACGGCAGGTGACCCCGCCCCATCAGGGGGCCCGACGTGATCCCGCACCCGGACGCCGTTCCGCGCGCGGGTCGACGCGCGTGGCGATGACGGGGCGGACCCGCGTCATCGGTTGGACGTGGCACGGTCGCCGGGCGTCGAAGAAGCGGCCCGAGCAAGACGAAACCCCGGCGATGTGGCCGAGGCCAGGGATCGCTCCGGGGTCTTCACCGCCGAGTCTACGAGCGCGGGACTGACATGTCCACGTCCCCGCCGGGTGGCGGATCCGCGCCGGAGCCGATCGGCCATCCCTCACCCACCGCGCTGCTCGTCCAACGGCACCTGTCCGCGCCCCGGCTGGCAACCTATGCGCGCGCCGTTGGTGGCGACCTGGACCGCGCGGTCGAGCTCTACCTCTGGAACGCGGCGGTCGCCGGCGCGCTGTGGGAGGTGCTCGGCCACGTCGAGGTCGTACTGCGCAACGTCCTGCACGATGCCCTGACCGCCCGTCACCAGCGGCTGGGTCGAGCCGGACAGTGGTACGACGACCCAGCTCGAGAGCTCGCCCAGCACGCCCGCGACGACATCACCCGAGCCAAGCAGCGGCTGCAGCGGGCCGGCGCCCCGCTCTTGCCCGGCAAGATCGTCGCCGAGCTCAACTTCGGCTTCTGGCGGTTCCTGCTCGCCCGCCGCTACACGGCCACCCTGTGGCCGGCCTTGCGGCCCGCGTTCCACTACCTGCCCGGATCTGACCGGCGCCTACTGGAGGCCCCGGTCGCCCGGTTGCACGTGCTGCGCAACCGGGTGGCCCACCACGAGCCGCTGTTCTCCGAGCCCCTCATCGACCGCTACATCGACCTGCTCGACGTCGTGGGGTACGTGCACCCGCAGCTGCGCACCTGGCTGGACAGCCACAACCGCGTCCGTACCGCACTCGACGCGCGCCCCTGACCGGCAGCGGAACGAGCGGCAGCACCCGCCGGCCCACGGCACGGGTTCTCCACTAGGGCGTGTCTCCCAATCCCTTGCGCCGGTGAGCGTGATGGTGGGGGCATGTCGCGTCGAGTGGTGCTGACCGATGCCCAGTGGGAGCGGATCTCGGAGGTTCTGCCGTCGTCGGAGGGCTGTGTGGGGCGGCCGTTCCGTGACCACCGGCAGGTGGTCGAAGGGATCGTCTACCGGTATCGGACCGGGATCGCCTGGCGCGACCTGCCCGAGGAGTTCGGTCCGTGGCAGACCGTGTGGAAGCGGCACCGCAGGTTCAGTCTCGATGGAACCTGGGACAAGCTGCTGACCAGGCTTCTTGCCGACGCGGACGCCGCGGGTGAGATCGACTGGTCGGTGTCGGTGGACTCCACGATCAACCGCGCTCACCAGCACGCCGCGACCCTGTCGCGGAACACAGGGGGCATCGACGAACTACACGAATCCGCTGGTCGAGCCGGCTGACCACGCCCTGGGCCGCTCCCGCGGCGGGCTGTCGACCAAGGTGCACCATGCTTGTGACGGTCGCGGTCGGCTGCTCGTTGTCCTGGTCGGCCCCGGCCAGGCCGGCGACGCCCCCATGCTGCCGTTCATCCTCGGTGCCATCCGCGTTCCCCGGCACGGCGTCGGCCGCGCCCGAACGCGACCGGATCGGGTGCTGGCCGACAAGGCCTACTCCTCCCGCGCGATCCGCCGCCTGCTACGTTCCCGCGGCATCCAGGCAGTCATTCCCGAGCCACGTGACCAGCAGGCACACCGCAAACGCCGAGGTCGCAGAGGCGGCAGGCCGGTCGGCTACGACACCGAGGCCTACAAGCACCGCAACGTCGTCGAGCGCTCCTTCAACGCACTCAAGAACTGGCGCGGCCTGGCAACCCGCTACGACAAGCTCGCCGTCATCTACCGCGGAGGCGCTGTCCTCGCCGCCATCCTTGCCTGGCTACGTGGATAAGGAGACGCGCCCTAGTCGTAATCGCCGCAGCGCCTCCGCCACCCCCCGGATGGCCCCACGGTCACCCGCCCCTGCCGACCGTCGGCAGTGCGAGCGGGCACAACCTGACCGGCACGTGCCCTGGTGTACCTGCCACCTGCACCGGCATGGTCGATCCAACAGGGGAGGTGGCTCGTGCTCAGTCATCACGAACGGCAGGGCTGGACGGACCCGGTGCAGTGCTTCGACGCCGAGGCCGAGGAACCCGTTCGAGGCAACCGGCACCGGACCCACCGGCGGGCGCGACAATTCCGCGGACAGCATGACTTGGTCGCCGGCGCCTGTATCGCGATCATGCTGGTCTTCGTCGGTGCGCCAGTCGTCGGCCTGGCCGTCGGCGGTGCCACGGCACTCGGATGGCTGCTTTGGCGCTATTGGCCGCAGGGGACCACCCCAGCGACGGTGTGTGCCTTGCCGGCGGGGGAGACGTCAGGGAACCGTGTCTCGCCCCGGGTTTGATGGAGGCTCTCAATCCACGTGAGGATGAGAGTCATGGCGGCACCGAGGAAGTACCCCGACGAGCTGCGTGAGCGGGCGATCCGGCTGGCGGTCGACGCCCGGCGTGACCCGGCCACTCGGACTGGAGCGTTGAAGCGGATCGCCGAGCAGCTGGGCATCAACCCCGAGACGCTGCGCAACTGGGTCATCCAGGCCGAGGTCGACGAGGGGCACCGGCCCGGGACAACGACCGATGACGCCACTCGGCTGGCCGAGCTCGAACGGGAGAACCGGGAGCTGCGCCGGGCGAACGCGATCCTGAAGAGCGCGTCGGCTTTCTTCGC
>NZ_FOND01000007.1 GCF_900112815.1 Blastococcus tunisiensis | reverse complement strand
GGCGCGGGCGGGGTGTCGGCCGAGCAGGTGGCCGAGGTGGCCCGGGCGGTCACCCCGCGTGCGCTGGGGCTGGCCGCCGACCAGGGCATCGACCTGGCCGCGGTCGATGCGGCGTTCGCGCAGGTCGCCGTGGTCGGGGGGCACCAGGAGCTGGTCGCCGTCGTGGACGGCTACCTGGCGCGGCTGGATCAGGACGGGCCGGAGCCGGACCCGACGGAGGGCCGGTCGATGTCGATCGCCACCCATCCCGACGGCAGCGTCTCGGGCCGGTTCGAGCTCGACGCGGTGGGCGGGGAGAAGTTCAAGGCGGCGGTGGAGTCGCTGGTGCAGGCCGACCGGCCGGCCGGTGACGACCGGTCCCGGGCCCAGCAGCAGGGCGACGCCCTGGTCGCCCTCTGCGACCGGCTGCTGGCTGCCGGCGGTCTGCCGGTGCTGCGCACGGTCAAGCCGCAGGTGGTGGTCACCATCGACCTCGACGACCTGGCCGACCCCGCGACCGGCCCGGGTGCCGGGCGGATGGGCTCCGGCGCCACGATCTCCGCCGCCCGCGCCCGCTGGCTGGCCTGCGACGGTCAGATCGGCCGGATCGTGTTCGGCCCCGACGGCACCCCGCTGGACGTGGGCCGCTCCCACCGGGTGGTGCCCCCGCATCTGCGGCGGGCGAACGAGGCCCGGGACCGGCACTGCGTGTTCACCGGCTGCGGAGCCCCGACCCAGTGGTGCGACGTCCACCACCTGGTCCACTGGATCGACGGCGGCGAGACGTCGCTGGAGAACTCAGCGTTGCTGTGCGAGCGGCACTCGCACCTTGTGTGCACCACGGGTTCCGGGTGGAACGCCAACCCGACGGCCGATGGCGCACCTGGCGCCCCGACGGCACCGAGATCCTCATCGGCACACCCCTGCTCGCCTGAGACGGTCCGCGGCTGCCCGCGGACAACGCCGTCGTCTGCACGCTCGACGATCCGAGGACGCCGGGCGAGGAGTCGGTCCGCCCGCCCGCCGTCTGGGTCGTCGGGGAGGTCGTCGAGCTGGCCGCGCGGCCCGCGGTGCGCCGCCACGCCGACGCCGTACGCAGGTGACGGCCGGTCAGGGGCGGCCCGCCGGCCGGCAGGCGGGCCGCCGGGACCCGGCCGGCTGCTACTCCATGTCCTCCAGCTGGCGGCCCTTCGTCTCCCGGACGAACTTCGCGACGAAGAAGAAGGAGAGGACGGCGAACGCGGTGTAGAGCCCGTAGGCCAGCGACAGCGCGATGCCGGCCAGCACCGGGAACGTCTGGGAGATCACGAAGTTGCTGACCCACTGGGCCGACGCGGCCAGGCCGAGAGCACCGGCGCGGATCCGGTTGTTGAACATCTCGCCGAGCAGCACCCAGACCACCGGGCCCCACGACACCCCGAAGAAGACGACGAAGAGGTTGGCCGCGACCAGCGCCACGATTCCCGCCGTGTCGCCGAGCAACGGCTCGCCGTCCACCACCGGCGCGGTGCCGAACATCCAGGCCAGCGTGCCCAGGCTCAGCGCCATCCCCGCCGATCCGACGAGCAGCAGGATCCGCCGGCCCACCTTGTCGATCGTGGCGATGGCGACCAGCGTCACCACGATGTTGGTGACGGACGTGATCACGGTGATCGTGAGGGCGTCGGACTCGCTGAAGCCGACCTGCTGCCACAGCGCGGTGCTGTAGTAGAAGATCACGTTGATCCCGACGGCCTGCTGGAAGACCGACAGCAGGATCCCCACCCAGACGATCGGCTTGAGGCCGAGGACGTGCCCCCGCAGGTCGGCGAAGCTCGCCTTGCGCCGCTCCTCGGCCTGCACCGTGCGCTCGATCTCGGAGATCCGGTGGTCCACCCCGGCCGTGAGCACCCGGCCGAGCGCCCGGCGCGCCTCCTTCGGCTCCCCCTGGGCGACGAGGTACCGCGGGGACTCCGGGATGGTCAGGCACATCACCAGGTAGACCAGGCCCGGCAGGGCCTCGGCGATGAACATCCAGCGCCAGGCCTGCAGGCCGAAGGCCAGGTCCTCGGCCGCCCCGCCCGCGAGGTTGGCCAGCAGGGCGTCGACCAGCAGCGAGATGAAGATGCCGGTGACGATCGCCAGCTGCTGCAGCGAGCCGAGCCGGCCGCGGATCGGGGCCGGCGAGATCTCGGCGATGTAGGCCGGCGCGATGACCGAGGCGGCGCCCACCGCGATGCCGCCGACCACCCGCCAGACGGTCAGGTCGATCGGGCCGAAGGCCAGGCCGGAGCCGAAGGCGCTGCTGATGAACAGCACCGCGGCCCCGAACATGACCCGGATGCGGCCGTACCGGTCGGCCACCCGGCCCGCGCCCCACGCGCCCAGCGCCGCACCGAGGAGGGCCGAGGCGACGACGAAGCCGGTGAGGCCGGCGCCCATCGCGAAGTCCCCGCGCAGCGCCACGACGGCGCCGTTGATCACGGCCGTGTCGTAGCCGAACAGGAAGCCGCCGAGCGCGGCGACGGCGGCCAGGTGGATGGCCCGGACGGTGTTGTACTGCTCCTGGGTGCCCGTGGTCTCGGCCATGTTCCGCCCCGGTCCGGAGAGAGATGGGTCGCGCTATGTGACCACGTCGTCCCGGCGGCGGCATCTCCACCGGGACACGCCCGGGCGGGACCGCGCCCCCGGCCGTGCGCCGGGGCTCAGGTCGCCCGGCCCCGCATCCGCCGGTACTCGGCCACCAGGGCGGCCGTGGACCCGTCCTGGTCCACGGCCACCGGTTCCGCGCCGGTCAGGGCCGGCGCGAGCTCGCGGGCCATCACCTTGCCGAGCTCGACACCCCACTGGTCGAAGGAGTCGATCTGCCAGATCACGCCCTGGGTGAGGACCACGTGCTCGTACAGCGCGATCAGCTGCCCCAGGACCCCCGGGGTCAGCCGCGGCGCCAGGATCATCGAGCTCGGCCGGTTGCCGGGCATCACCTTGTGCGGCACCACCGACGGCGGCGTGCCGTCGGCGGCCACCTCCTCCGCGGTGCGGCCGAAGGCGAGGGCCGCGGCCTGGGCGAACATGTTCGCCATCAGCAGGTCGTGCATCTCGCCGATGTCGTGGGCCGGCTCCCCGAAACCGATGAAGTCAGCGGGGATGAGGGTCGTCCCCTGGTGCAGCAGCTGGTGGAAGGCGTGCTGGCCGTTGGTGCCCGGTTCGCCCCAGTACACCTCGCCGGTGGCGGTGGGCACCGGCTCCCCGTCCGCGCGGACGGACTTGCCGTTGCTCTCCATCGTCAGCTGCTGCAGGTAGGCCGGCAGCCGGGACAGGTACTGACTGTAGGGCAGCACCGCGTGCGACTGGGCGCCGAAGAAGTTGCGGTACCAGACGTTCAGCAGCCCGAGCAGCACCGGGACGTTGGCCTCCAGCGGGGCGGTGCGGAGGTGCTCGTCGACGGCGTGGCACCCGGCGAGCAGCTCGTCGTAAGCCTCCGGCCCGATCGCCACCATGAGGGACAGCCCGATGGCGGAGGTCATGGAGTAGCGCCCGCCGACCCAGTCCCAGAAGCCGAACATGTTCTCCGGGTCGATGCCGAAATCCCGGACGGCGTCGGTGTTGGTCGACACCGCCACGAAGTGCCTCGCCACCGCGGCGTCGTCCACGCCCAGGCCCCGGAGCAGCCAGTCGCGGGCGACCGCGGCGTTGGTCAGGGTCTCCAGCGTCGTGAACGTCTTGGAGCTGACCACGAAGAGCGTCTCGGCCGGGTCGAGGTCGCGGGTGGCCTCCGCGAAGTCCGTCGGGTCGATGTTGGAGACGAAGCGGACGGTCAGCTCCCGGTCGGTGTGGTCGCGCAGCGCCGTGTAGGCCATGGCCGGCCCGAGGTCGGAGCCACCGATGCCGATGTTGACCACCGCCCGGATCGGCCGGCCGGTGTGCCCGCGCCATTCCCCGGAGCGCACCCGGTCGGCGAAGGAGCGCATCCGCCCGAGCACCTCGTGCACGTCGCGGACGACGTGCTGGCCGTCCACCACCAGGTCCTCGTCGGCCGGCATGCGCAGCGCCACGTGCAGCACGGCGCGGTCCTCGGTGGTGTTGACGTGCTCCCCGCGGAACATCGCGTCGATCCGCTCGCGCAGGCCGGCACGCGCGGCGAGCGCGACCAGCAGGCGCAGCGTCTCGTCGGTGACCCGGTGCTTGGAGTAGTCGACGAGCAGGTCGCCGACCCGGCCCGTCATCCGCGCCGCCCGCTCGGGGTCCTCGGCGAACAGCGTCCGCAGGGTCTGGTCCTCGATCGCCCGGTGGTGCTCGGCGAGCGCCTGCCATTCCGCGGTCCGGGTGATGTCCATGCCGACTCCCTGTCGCCGTGCTCCGCCGTTTCCGGCGCTGCCGTGGTGCCTGCCAGCGTATGGGGACCGGCTGCGCCGATGACCCGGCCGGTCGGTGCTCGCCGCTGCGGCGCCGGTCGCCGGACGGCTCATCGCCTGCCCGGCGGCCGACCGCTCAGCGGTGCCCGGCCGCCGCCGGCTGCCGTCCGGCCGGGACCGACCGGGCGCCGCCGGCCGCGACACCGGCCTCCGGGCGGAGGTCGAGCCTCCGCAGGAGCTGGGCGTTGAGGGCGACGACGACCGTGGACAGCGACATCAGCAGGGCGCCGACCTCCATGGGCAGGACGAACCCCACCGGGGCGAGCACCCCGGCCGCGAGCGGCACCGCGGCCAGGTTGTAGCCGGCGGCCCACCAGAGGTTCTGCGTCATCTTCCGGTAGCCGGCGCGGGACAGCTCGATCACCGAGAGCACAGAGCGGGGATCGTCGGAGGCGAGGATGACGCCGGCCGATGCGATGGCGACGTCGGTGCCCGCGCCGATGGCGATCCCGACGTCGGCCTGCGCGAGCGCGGGAGCGTCGTTGACACCGTCACCGACCATGGTCACCGTCCGGCCCTGGCGCTGCAGCTCCGCCACCTTCTCGCTCTTGTTCTCCGGGCGCACACCGGCGAACACCTGGTCGATGCCGAGGTCGGCCGCGACCGCCCGCGCGACCGGTTCGGCGTCGCCGGTGATCATCACGACCTCAATCCCGAGGGCGTGCAGGGCGTCGACCGCCTCCCGCGACTCCTGCCGCACCTCGTCGGCCAGGGCGAGTGTCCCGAGGACGGCGCCGTCGACGAGGACGTGCAGCACCGTCGCACCCGCGGCCGCCCACGGTTGCGCGGCCGGCATCGGCGCCAGGTGGTGCTCGGCGAGCAGGTGCGGGCCGCCGACGGCCACCGTGCGTCCGTCGACCGTGGCCGTGACCCCGACGGCTGCCGACGCCCGGAAGCCCGTGGCCGCCGGGATGCTGAGCCCGCGGCGCCGCGCCGCGGCGACGACGGCCCGGGCGAGCGGGTGCTCGCTGTCGGACTCCGCAGCGGCCGCGAGCGCGAGCACCTCGTCGTCCGAGACGCCGACGCCGACGACGTGCTCGACCGTCGGCTCGCCCCTGGTCAGCGTGCCGGTCTTGTCGAACAGGACCGTGTCGATGGTGCGCATCCGCTCGAGCGCGGCCCGGTCCTTGACCAGCACGCCCCCCTTCGCGGCACGCTCGGTGGAGATGGAGACCACCAGCGGGATCGCCAGCCCCAACGCGTGCGGGCAGGCGATCACCAGGACGGTGACGACGCGGGTGATCGAGTCCTCCGGAGCCCCGTAGGCCGACCAGACGACAGCGGTGATCGCCGCCGCACCGAGGGCGTACCAGAACAGCCATCCGGCGGCCCGGTCCGCGAGCAGTTGGGCGCGGGTCGAGGAGGACTGCGCCTCGGCGACGAGCCGCTGGATGCCGGCCAGTGCCGTGTCGTCCCCGACCGCGGTGACCCGCACCCGCAGCGCGGTGTCGGTGGCCACCGTGCCGGCCACCACGGGGTCGCCCGGGCCGCGCCGGACGGGCTTCGACTCCCCGGTGATCATCGACTCGTCGACGTCGGCCGTACCCTCGACGACCTCCCCGTCGGCCGGCACCCGGCCGCCCGGCCGGACGATGACCACGTCACCGCTGGCCAGCTCGGCCGGCGGGACGGCGACGACCTGGTCACCGACGACCTTCTCCGCCTCGTCGGGCAGTAGCGCGGCCAGCGAGTCCAGGGCGGAGGACGTCTGCGCCAGCGAGCGCATCTCCAGCCAGTGCCCGAGCAGCATGATGACCACGAGCAGGGTTAGCTCCCACCAGAAGTCCAGCTCGTGGGAGAGCACACCCAGGACGGCCCCCCAGGAGGCCACGAAGGCCACCGTGATGGCCATGCCGATCAGCAGCATCATCCCGGGCTGACGGACCCTGATCTCACCGACCGCACCGGTGAGGAAGGGGCGCCCACCCCAGACGTACACGACGGTGCCGAGCACCGGCGCGACCCACTCGAGGCCCGGGACATCAGGAAGCCGGTAGCCGACGATCGAGGCGAACATCTCGCTGAGCAGCACCGTCGGCACCGCGAGCACGAGCATGATCCAGAACAGCCGCCGGAACATGGCCACGTGGTCGCCGTGGCCGGACCCGTGACCGCCGTGGCCGGACCCGTGGCCACCGTGGCCGGACTCGTGGCCACCGTGGCCGGACCCGTGGCCCTCCGGCGTCCCGGGGTGCTCGCCGGGCGCGGGCCGTCCCGCGGCGGCCAGCGGGTCGGTGACCTCCGCACCCGGACCGGCCCCGCCACCCGCGACCGGCATGCCCTGCCCGTGGGTGCCGTCGTGGTCGTGCGCCGTGCTGACGTGCCGAGGCCCCGCGGTAGGACCGGGGCGATTCGTGGGATCTGACATGACCGTCCACCTCCGACCCGGAACATATACCCCTCGGGGGTATATGCGCCAGGGTCTTCCGGCGGACCGAGCGATCAGACCCCGTCGACGATGCGCTGCAGGTCGGCCGCCATGCGGGTGGCCTCGTGGGAGGCGCCGACGATGGCGTCCTGGGCCTGGGCGGTCGAGGCGCTCTGCTCCTCGACGGCGGCGGCGATCGTGGTCTGCGCCTCGACGACGCCCTGGATGACCTCCTGCACGCCGCTCAGCGCCGCGCCGGCCGCCTCGACGTCACCGCGCACCGCGTCGACGACCCGGCGGATCCGCTCGGTGGCCTTGGCCGTCTCCCCAGCGAGGTCCTTCACCTCGCCCGCGACGACGGCGAAGCCCTTACCGGCCTCGCCGGCGCGGGCCGACTCGATGGTGGCGTTGAGCGCGAGCAGGTTGGTCTGGTCGGCGATGGTGGAGATGCTGCCGGCGATCTGGTCGATCTCGGCCATCGTCTCCGCCAGCCGCTGGACCGTCGCCGCGCTCTCGCGGGACCCCTCACTGGCCTGGTTGGCCGTCGTCGTGGCGGAGCTGGCCGCGGCGGCGATCTCGGCGATCGCATCGCGCAGGCCGGCCATGACCGACGTCGCCGTCCCCACGTTGCCGTCCAGCCGCCGGCCGGCGTCGACCAGCTCGGCGAGCTGGTGCTCCAGCAGGGCGGTGCGCTGGGTCCGCTGCGCGAGCTCGGCCGCGGCGCCCTCGGCGGCTCGGGCGCGCTCGTCGGCGAGCTCCCCCTGCGCGGCGGCCTGGGCCAGCGCCTGCTCCTCGGCCCGGGCCTGCTCGGCCCGGCGGCCGCGGTCGGCCTCCTCGGTGAACTTCCACCCGTAGGCGAGGAACGTCGCCTCGGCGAGCAGGAACACCGCGTGCAGCAGGGCGAACAGCAGCGGGTACTCCAGCGCCAGCGGGGTGGAGTAGACCATCTCCGGCATGACCAGGCTCATGGTGCCGTGGTGGACGGCGACGAAGGCCACGGCGAGCAGGAACGGCGCCCACGACTGGTACAGCGCGACGAGGGCCAGCAGGGCGTAGAACCAGATGTGCATGTCGGTCAGCCCGCCGCTGACGTGCACCAGCGTGCCGGCCGAGAGCATCAGGCCGACGCCCACCGCGCTCGCCCGCAGCACCTGGCTGCGCAGCACGTACCCGAGCACGGTCAGGGCGACGATCCCGGCGAGCTCCAGCCAGAGCCCGACCCCGTGCGTGTGGTGCTGCCAGTAGCCGATGCCCAGCAGGACGGGCGGGTGCACCGCCAGGACCCCGGCGATGATCCGGTGCCGGGACCGGAAACTCGCCTCGTCCAGCTGGACGCCGCGGGGGATGGTGGCCCAGAAGCCGGTGGGCCGAGGCGTCGTCGGCTCGGCGAGAGTGGTCGTCACCCTCCGGCTATCGGCATCCGCACGGCCGTGTTGAGCACAATCGGTGGAGTCAGTCCACGTCTGCCGCTGCCGACCGCTGCACGACCGTCAGCGGGAGCAGCCGGAGCGCCCCGTGCGCGTGCGCGGGCACGACCGGGTGCCGCGGCGGCACCGGCGCGACGGGGCGGTAGGGCTCTCCGGGCGCCGGCCGAGGGTCGGTCTCCCCCGTGTTCGGCCACAGCGCCGCGGCGCGCTCGGCCTGTGCGGTGATCGTCAGCGACGGGTTGACCCCCAGGTTCGCCGACACCGCCGACCCATCGACCACCGACAGGCCCGGGTAGCCGTGCACCCGGTGGTAGGGATCGACGACGCCCTCCTCCGGGGTGGCGCCGATGGCGCAGCCACCGAGGAAGTGCGCCGTCATCGGGATGTTCGCCAGGTCGGTGAACGCACCGCCCGGGTCGCCGCCGATCTTCGCCGCGATCCGGCGGACCGCCTCGTGGCCACCGGGGATCCAGGTGGGCACCGGCTCCCCCGGTCCGGGCCGGCTGGTCAGCCGCCGGCCGAACCTGGCGGGCACTCTCCCGCCCCACCGCCCCGACCGACCGGAGACCACGATGCTGTTGTCGCGGGTCTGCATGACCAGCGCGATCAGCGTCCGCTCCGACCAGCCGCGCACCGACAGGCTGCGCGCGAACGCCGCCGGGTTCCGGAGGACCACCCCGATCGCCGCCAGCCAGCGGGGCAGCCGGCCGCCGCCGTCGACCAGCACGGTCTGCAGGAGGCCGATCGCGTTGCTGCCCCTGCCGTAGCGCACCGGCTCGACGTGGGTGTGCTCGTCGAGGTGGAACGAGGACGTGATCGCCACGCCACGGCTGTAGTCGGTGGGCCCGCCGCGGCGTCCGGTCGCGGCCAGCACCGCCTCGGAGTTCGTGCGGGTCTGGTGCCCCAGGCGCGGGGACAGCGCCGGCAGCGTGCCGGCGTCCTTCATGGCGTGCAGCAGCCGCTGGGTGCCGTAGGTGCCCGCCGCGAGCACGACCTGGTCGCAGGTCCACCGGCGCACGGTGCGCTTCCCGAGCCACGCGCCCGTGCGCCGGGTCTCCACCTCGTACCCGCCGTCCGGCCGGAGGCGGACCGAGGTCACCGTGGTCATCGGGTGCACCACGGCCCCGCCGCGCTCGGCCAGGTGCAGGTAGTTCTTCACCAGGGTGTTCTTGGCGCCCACCCGGCAGCCGGTCATGCACGAGCCGCACTCGGTGCAGCCGGTGCGCTCCGGGCCGGCGCCGCCGAAGAACGGGTCGGGCACGGTCACGCCCGGCTCGCCGTAGAAGACGCCGACGGGGGTGGGGACGACGGTGTGGCCCACGCCCATCTCCTCGGCCACCTCGCGGAAGATCTCGTCGGCGGCCGTGGTCGTCGGGTTGGTGGTCACGCCGAGCATCCGCGAGGCCTGCTCGTAGTAGGGCGCGAGCTCGGCCTGCCAGTCCGTGATCCCGGCCCACTGCGGGTCCCGGAAGAACGCCGCCGGCGGCTGGTAGAGCGTGTTCGCGTAGTTCAGCGAGCCGCCCCCCACCCCCGCCCCGGCCATGACGAGGACGTCGGGCAGCAGGTGGATCCGCTGGACGCCGTAGCACCCGAGCTGCGGCGCCCAGAGGTAGCGGCGCAGGTCCCACGACGTCCGGGGCAGCTCGTCGTCGGCGAACCGGCGCCCGGCCTCCAGCACCGTGACCCGGTATCCCTTCTCGGTCAGCCGGAGCGCGGCGGTGCTGCCGCCGAACCCGCTGCCGACGACGACGACGTCGGTGTGCTCAGTCCTGGGCACGGGCGCCTCCTGCGACGGGAACCGGGGCCGGCTCGAACTCCTCGAGCCGGAGGCGGCGCAACCGGCGCCGGAAGGTCAGCGTGGACGCCGGCCAGTTCTGCGTGTTCCGACCGCTCTCGGTCAGGTACCAGCTGCGGCAGCCGCCGGCGAAGACGGTGTGCCCGACCCGCTCCTGCACCCACGCGTCGAAGGCCTCGGCGACGTCGCGGCGGACCTCCAGCCGGCGCACCCGCCCCTCGGCCAGCGCCCGGACGGCCTGCACGACCCAGCCGACCTGCGCTTCGAGCATCACCAGGATCGAGTTGTGGCCCAGGTTGGTGTTCGGGCCGTAGAGCACGAACAGGTTCGGGAACCCGGGGACGACGGTGCCGAGGTAGGCGCTGGCCCCGTCCCGCCACTGCTCGTGCAGGTCGCGTCCACCCCGCCCGGTGATCCGCATGGGCGCGAGGAACTCGGTGGCGGCGAAACCGGTGCCCAGGATGATCGTGTCGACCTCGCGCTCGGTGCCGTCGGCGGTGACGACGGAGCGCGGCCGCACCTCGGCGATCCCGTCGGTCACGACGTCGACGTGCGGCAGCTGGAGTGCTGCGTACCAGTCGTTGCTCAGCAGGATCCGCTTGCAGCCCAGGGGGTCGGTGGGCGTCAGCTTCTCCCGCAGCACGGGGTCGGGCACGCTCGCGCGCAGGTGCCTGCGGTAGGCGGCCCGGTGCGCGAACAGCAGCCGGGGCTCGGTGTTGAAGCCCAGGGAGCGCAGCTCGTTGGAGAGGTAGTTGCCCTCGCGGGACAGCCGCAGCAGGCCGGGCACGCGGGCGAAGGCCTGCGTCGCCCGCCCGCGGTAGGCGCGGTCGGGCTTGGCCAGCACGTAGGGCGCCGAGCGCTGGAAGACGGTGAGGCTCCGCGTCCGGGGGGCGATGGCCGGGACGAACTGGATGGCGCTGGCCCCGGTGCCGAGGACGGCGACCCGCTCGCCGGTGAGGTCGTGGTCGTGGTCCCACTCCGCCGAGTGGAAGGCCGTGCCCTCGAACCGGTCGAGCCCGACGATCGCCGGCGTGCTCGGCCGGCTGAGCTGCCCGGTGGCGGTGATCAGGACGTCGGCCTCGTGCTCGGCGCCACCGGCCAGGTCGAGCCGCCAGGTGCCGGTGTCGTCGTCGAAGGCGGCCCCGAGCACCTCGGTGCCGAACCGGATGTGCCGGAGGACGCCGAAGTCGCGGGCGACGTCGCGCAGGTAGGAGTGGATCTCCGCCTGCGGCGCGAACCGCCGCGACCAGTCGGCCTTGGGGGCGAAGGAGAGCGAGTACAGGTGCGAGGGGACGTCGCAGGCCGCGCCGGGATAAGTGTTCTCCCGCCACACGCCGCCGACGTCGTCGCTCTTCTCGAACAGCACGAGATCGGAGAAGCCGGCCTGCGTGAGCCGCACCGCGGCGGCGATCCCGCCGAAGCCGGAACCGATGATCGCGATCCTGGTCATGCCGGGCGCCCCCTGGTCATCAGCTCGCCGTCCAGGTCGGGTCGCGCTTCTCGAGGAAGGCGACGATCCCCTCCATGGCGTCGGCGCTCCTCCCGACGGCGGCGATCTCGGCCTCGTTGCGCTCCCAGGCGGCGGCCTCGTGCGGGAGGTCGCCGTCGACCATGCCCAGGGCGAGCCGCTTGCTCGCCTGCACGGCCAGCGGGGCGTTCGCCGCGATCCGCTCCGCCAGCGCGAGCGCCGTCGGCAGCACGTCGGAGGCACGGACGACGTCGTTGACCAGCCCCCAGCGCACCGCGTCCTGGGCGGACATCGCCTCGCCGGTGAGGATGAGCCGCATCGCGACCTTGCGCGGCAGCTGCTCGGGCAGCCGCATCGCGACCTTGCGCGGCAGCTGCTCGGGCAGCCGCAGCACACCGCCCGCGGCGGCGAAGATGCCGCGGGCGATCTCCGGCAGCCCGAAGGTCGCGGTGTCCGCGGCGACGGCGACGTCGCTGGCGAGGACGAGCTCGGTGCCGCCGCCCTGCGCCGCCCCGTTGACCGCCGCCACCACCGGCGTGCTGATCGGGTGCCGGACGAACCCGGCGAAGCCGTAGTGCTCGCGGCCGGCCGCGAGCGGCAGCTCCCCGCGGCCCAGCGCCGCGAGGTCGGCGCAGAACGCCTTCTCCCCCGCCCCGGTCAGCACGAGGCACCGGATGCCGGCGTCGGCGTCGGCCTGCTCGAGGGCGTCGGCGACCCGGCCGGCGAGGTCGGCGTCCACCGCGTTGCGGACCTGCGGCCGGTTGAGCGTGACGACCAGCACGGCGCCGATCCGCTCGGTCAGGACGCTGGGTTCGCTCATGCGGTACCTCCGGGAAGGGCGACGGCCGGCTGGCCGTCGCGCAGGGTCAGCCGCACGGTGCGGCCCACGTGGGTGGTGGCGCCGTCCGGCAGCGCGGTGCGGGAGAGGGCGGCCGCGGTCCCGGCATCACCGGGTGCGCTGGACACGGCGAGGCGGTCCCCCGCGACCGTCCGGCCCACCACGAAGGCCTGCTGCGGGCCGCCGGACCGGCCGTGCTCGACGGTGAGCGTCTCGATCACGAGGTCGGCACCCTGCGCGGCCAGGCAGGCAGGGTCGACCAGGGCCGGCGCACCGGGGTGCTCGATCCGCTCGGGCTCGGGGTCACCGACGTAGCCGTCCGGGTGCGGCCGGCCGGCCAGCACGATCGCGTGCTGCGAGCCGAGGTAGCCGCCGTTGGCGTGCACGAGACCGGTCGCGCCGGTGCCGCGCAGCCGCTGCGCCAGGGTGGCGATCGCGTGCAGCGAGTAGGTGTTCAGCGGCCCGCCGAACGAGGAGTGCCCGCCGGCGACGCTGAGCACGGCGTGCCGGTCCAGGCCGAGGTGGAGGGCGGCGAGCTTGGGCACCACCGGGAAGCAGCTGTAGACGTCGATCACGTCGAGCTCGTCGGCCGTGGTCCCGGTCCGCCCCCGCGCCCGGTCGAGCGCGGCGGCCAGCGCGGCCGACCGCCCGAACCCCGTGCGCCGCAGCGGATCGGGGTGGTCGTCGGCGCCGGCCCCGCCCCGGACGTGGGTCAGCCGTTCCTCCGGGACGCCGGCCGCGCGGGCGATCGCCAGGGAGGTGACGACAACGGCGGCGGCCTGGTCGACGTGCGGCATCGCGTTCATCGCCAGCGGATAGGGCTCGCAGACCATCCGGTTGCCCGGCCCGGGGGTGCCGACCTGCTCCGGGGTGAGCTGCTCGCGGTTCCAGGCGGCCGGGTGCGCCGCCGCGATCCGGCTGTAGTCGCTGTAGAGCCGCGCGGACCAGGCGGCGCCCTGCTCCGGGGTGAGCCCGAGGTCGGCCTGCAGCCGGTTCTCGTAGAGCGGGTAGACCCGGGCCGGCAGGAACAGGCCCGCGGCGAGCTGCTCGGCGGTGCCCAGCTCGGCCAGGTCCAGTTCGGGCGGGCCCCCCGGCTCGGCCGACCAGCCGAGCTCGGCGACCGGGTCCACGCCCGCCTTGCCGAGCGCGCCCACCGAGGCCTGGGCCTCACCGCCGACGACCCCCGCGACCTCGCTGTCCCCGGCCGCGATCGCCGCCGCCGCCCGCTCGAGGAGGCGGGCCGGCAGGTGCCCGCCGAGGGCGGTGTTCTGCGCCGTCCGGGGGCGCGCGCCGATCCGCGCGGCGACGGCCCCCGCGAGGTCGGCGTAGGCCCAGCTGGCGGCGCGGATGGCCAGGACGGTGTCGGCCCGCTGCAGCAGCCCGGGGACGCCGGCGTCCCGCTCGGCCGTCTCCAGCGCGTCGGCCATGAGGGCCAGCGGTTCGCGGGCGGCCGCGACGGCGCGCTCGCGGTTGGCACGGAGCTGGCCGACCCCGATCAGGACGGGGACGCGGGTCGCGTCGGGCAACGGGTCTCCTGGGTTCGGCAGGTCAGAGCCGCGCGGCGGCGGCGTAGAGGGCGGTCAGCTCGTCGAGCAGGTCGTCCAGCGGCACGGGCGTGCGGGTCGAGGCGGCCGCGATGAGCAGCTCCACCAGCCCGCCGGTGAGCACGGCGGCACGTATCTCCAGGGCCGGCCCGGAGGAGGCGTCGGCCCACAGCGACCGCATGAGCTTCCCGGCCAGGGCGCTGAAGGACTCCAGCAGGCGGCGACGGTGCCCGCGGAACTGCTCGGTGGCGAGGGACTCCATGAGCGCCACCCGCACGGTCCGCGGATCGGCGGTGAAGTACGCGGCCAGCGCCTCCAGCACGGCGCGGGCCCGTGCCTGCGGGTCGGCCGCCGGCGCGGCGACGACGGTGCGCACCGTGCCCTCGACCTGCTCGGCGATCCGGCCGGTGACGGCGAGGAAGAGGTCCTCCCGGCCGCCGAAGAGCTCGTAGAAGTACCGCGGGCTCAGCGCCGCCGCCCGGCAGACGTCGGCCACGGTGCTGGCCGCCCACCCGCGGTCGGCGAAGACCTCGAGCCCGGCGGCCAGGAACTGCTCGCGGCGGCGGGCGGTGCGTTCCTCCGCGCTCATCCCGGCGTAGACCCGCTGCTCCGTCATGGCCGCACCCTCCCTCCGTCGCCAGAATCTTGAGCGGGACTGTACAAGATGAAACGCACCGTACAAGATGTTGCCGCCACCACATCCGCCGAACCTCGAGGAGAACGACGTGAGCGCCTGGGACACCGACGAGCGCAGGGCCCTGCGGGCGTCGGCCCGCCGCTTCACCGAGACCGAGATCGCCCCGCACCTGGCCGCCTGGGAGAAGGCCGGCGCGCTCCCCCGCGAGCTGCACGCGAAGGCCGCCGCGGCCGGGCTGCTCGGCGTCGGGTTCCCCGAGGAGGCCGGCGGCGAGGGCGGCACCGCGATCGACACCTGGGTCGTCGCCGAGGAGATCATCGGCAACGGCGGGTCCAGCGGCGTGGTCGCTTCGCTGTTCACCCACGGCATCGGGCTGCCGCACCTGATCGAGGCGGGGAACCCCGAGCTGATCGAGCGGGTCGCCCGCCCGGTGCTGGCCGGGGAGAAGATCGTGTCCCTCGCTATCACCGAGCCCGAGGGCGGGTCCGACGTCGCCGGGATCACCACCCGGGCGGTGCGCGACGGGGACGAGTACGTCGTCGACGGGGCGAAGCTCTACATCACCTCCGCCACCCGGGCCGACTTCTTCACCGTCGCCGTCCGGACCGGCGGCGACGGCGCCGGGGGCATCTCGCTGCTGCTCCTGGAGCGGGGCATGCCCGGTCTGCGCGTCTCCGCACCGCTGGCGAAGATGGGCTGGCTGTGCTCGGACACCGCGGAGGTCTCCTTCACCGGCGTGCGGGTGCCGGCGGCCAACCTGATCGGCCGGGAGGACGAGGGCTTCTACGCGATCATGGGCCAGTTCGCCGCCGAGCGGCTGAGCCTCGCGGTGCAGGCCTACGCCACGGCCCAGCGCTGCCTGGATCTCACGCTCGCCTGGGTGAAGGAGCGGCAGACCTTCGGCCGGCCGCTGTCGAGCCGCCAGGTCGTGCAGCACAAGGTGGCGGAGATGGCCCGGCAGACCGACGTCGCCCGCGTCTACACCCGCGCGGTCGTCGACTCCTGGCTGGCCGGGGAGAACGTGTTCAGCCAGGTGGCGATGGCGAAGAACACCGCCGTGGCCGCGTGCGACGTCGTGGTCGACGCCGCCGTCCAGCTGCACGGCGGGATGGGCTACATGCGCGAGTCGGAGGTCGAGCGGCACTACCGCGACAGCCGGATCCTCGGCATCGGCGGCGGCACGAACGAGATCATGACCGAGATCGTGGCCAAGCTCATGCTGAGCTGACCGGGCCGCCGGCGAGCCGCGCACCGAGCGCGGCCCGCCGGCTCCGGGGCCCGTCCGGGGCCGGGATCAGTCGGCGTCGGTGCCGTCCGCGTCCTCCGTGTCGTCGGTGTCCTCCGCGTCCTCGGTGTCGTCGGTGTCGTCGTCCTCCGCCTCCGTGCCGAGGACGCCGGCGTCGCCCGCGTCGATGGTGACCTCGTGCAGCGTCCCGTCGTCGCCGCGCACCTCGACCTCCCACACGACGAAGCCGTCCTCCTCCTCCAGCTCCGCGCGGACCACCTCACCGCCGACCGACTCGACCGCCGCATCGACGGCCGCCGCCTCGTCCACGGTGGCCAGGTCGGCCAACGCCTCGCTCTCCTCGGCGTCGTCCTCCGGCAGCGTGGACTCGTCCACGGCCACCGTGCCCGGGCGGGTCAGGTCCTCGCCGCCCTCCTCGCCACCGACGGTGGCCACGGCCACCCCGCCGGCCGCGGCCAGGACGACCGCGGTGCCCGCGGTGACGACGACGGCGCGCTTGCCGATACGCATCTGAGTGTTCCCTCCTCGAGGGTGCCGGCCCGGTGCCGTCACCTGAGCGACCACGGTCCCCGCGCCGGATGAGGGTTCGATGAGGCGCAGCTGAGCGCCCGTCTCATCGTTCCCTCATCCCCGGGTGCCACGCTGCCTCCATGCGGGTGCTGGTCGTCGAGGACTCCACGAACATGCGCGACGTCCTCGTGCGGGGCCTGACCGAGGCCGGGCACGCCGTCGACGCAGCCCCCGACGGGCCGGCGGGCCTGGCTCGGGCGGTGTCCGGTTCCTACGACGCCGTCGTCCTCGACGTGATGCTCCCGGGGATGGACGGCTTCGCCGTGTGCCGGGACCTGCGCGACCGGCAGGTGTGGACGCCGGTGCTCATGCTCACCGCACGCGACGCCGTGCCGGACCGGGTGAACGGGCTGGACTCCGGGGCCGACGACTACCTGGTCAAGCCGTTCGCCTTCACCGAGCTGCTCGGCCGGCTGCGCGCCCTCCAGCGTCGTGGCGCACCGCCCCGTCCCGCCGTGCTGCGGTGCGGTCCGCTGTCGCTGGACCCGGCGGCCCGCCTGGTGCAGTGCCGCGGCGAGACGGTGGAGCTCTCGCGGCGAGAGTTCGCCCTGCTGGAGTTCCTCCTGCGCCACCCCGGGCACGTGCTGTCGCGGGCGCAGATCCTCGAGCAGGTGTGGGGTCTCGACTACGACGGCCTGTCCAACGTGGTGGACGTGTACGTGAAGTACCTGCGGGACAAGATCGACCGGCGGTTCTCCGTCGACCTCGTGCAGACCGTCCGCGGCGCCGGCTACCGGATCGCCTGCGTCCCCCCGGCGGGGTGAGGCCCGTGCCCCGGCTGCCGATCAGCGTCCGGCTCGCCCTGCTCTCCGCGGCGTCGCTGGCCGCCCTGCTGGTCCTCGTCGGCGTCGTCGTGCACCACCAGCTCGGGGCCGCCCTGCGCGGCGGGGTGGACCAGCGGCTGGCCGACCTCGCCGCGGCGCTGCCGGGCGGGTCGACCGGGGCCGACCTCGACGCGGACCGGCTGGACCGGGACGGCGCCGAGATCGACCTCGCCGACCGCCTCGTGCAGATCGTCGGCGACGACGGGCGGGTCCTCGGCTCCACCGACGACGACATCGACGGTCCGCTGCTCGGACCCGCAGACCTCGACCGGGCCCGGTCCGGGGACGCGGTGCTCCGCACCGTCGTCGACGACGGGGAGGAGCTGCGGGCGCTGGCCGTGCCCTACGGGGAGGCCGGCCGGGTCGCCGTGCTCGCCGCCGAGCTCGACGAGGTGGACGAGGCCCGGGAGGCGCTGGTCGCCGGGTACGTGCCCGCAGCAGGCCTGGCCACCGTGCTCGCCGGGGTCCTGGGGTACGGCATCGCCCGCCGTGGGCTGCGGCCGGTCCGCCGGGCGACCGCCGAGGCGCAGGCGATCAGCGCGGTGGACCTGTCCCGGCGGCTGTCCTCGCCGACCCGGCTCGACGAGGTCGGCCGCCTCGTGCAGACCCTCAACGGGATGCTCGACCGGCTGGCCGCCGCCGTGGCCAGGGAACGCACGTTCACCGCCGACTCCAGCCACGAGCTGCGCACCCCGCTGGCCATCCTCACCGCGGAGGTCGAGCTGGCCCGCGAGCGCGCACGCGACCCCGACGTGCGGGCAGGGCTGGACACCGCCCTGGAGGAGGCGGGCCGGCTCTCCGGGCTCGTCGACGACCTGCTCGTGCTGGCCCGCGCGGACAGCGGCCACCTCGAGAGCTTCCGGCCCCTGGACCTCGACGAACTCGTGGAACGGGTGGTGGTCCGGTTCCGGTCGCTGGCCGCGCGGCGCGGCGTCGACCTGCACACCCGCGGGGCGGCCGTCGTGCGGGGCGACCCCGCAGGGGTGGAGCGGGCGGTGAGCAACCTCGTCGACAACGCCCTGCGGCACACCCCCGACGGCGGGACCGTCGACGTGGAGGTGCAGGCCACCGGCCCGGAGGGCGCGGAGATCGTCGTCCACGACACCGGCCCCGGCGTGCCGGCCGAGCGGCTGCCCGACCTGTTCGACCGGTTCAGCCGGGTGGACGACGCCCGGCACGAACCGGGCGGGGCCGGGCTGGGCCTGGCCATCGTGGCCGCCGTCGCCACGGCGCACGGTGGCCGGGTCATCGCCACCAACCGCGCCCCCGGCGGCCTGACCGTCACGCTCGCCCTCGGCCCACCGGACGGGCCCCACCCCTGACCGACGCCTGCCCCGACCACCGCGCGACCGACGAGGAGCCAGCAACCATGACCGCGACGTACCGCCCCGCCGACCTGCCCGAGCCGCACCCGCCGGCCGATGGGCACCGACCGCTCCGCGCCGCGGACGCCGACCGCGAGGCGGTCGTCCACGTCCTCCGGGAGGCGACGGCCCGCGGCATGCTCACCCTGGACGAGTGCGACGAGCGCATGCGCACCGCGTACGGCGCCCGCTTCCGGGACGATCTCGCCCCGCTGACCGCCGATCTGCCCGCCGCGCCCGCGCCCGCTCCCTCCGGTTGGGCGGGGTTGGCCACGCTCGCCCTGCTGCAGGCCCGCGCGTCGCTGGCCGCGATCCCGCACGCCGGCGTCCTCCGGTCGCGCCCCGGGCGGGCCGCCGTCCTCGTGCTCCTCGTGGGGCTGCCGCTGCTGGGTGTGCTCGAGGTCGACGAGCTGCTGGGCCTGGAGCTGCTGGACTGACCGGCAGCTCGCACGGTGCCGGGATCAGGAACTCTCGGCCGGAGGCCGTCCCGGGGGGAACGGTGCGTTGACGTCGAAGTGCACCCCCAGCATGCGGATCGCGAAGCACACCGCGGCGGCGCCGACGGCGGCGACCGGGCCCCGAGTGTCCGCCACGTCGGCGAGGACGACGACGGTGGCACCGACGATGGCCGGGACGGCGTACAGCCCGCTGCTGAGCACCGCCGGCACCTGGCGGATGAGGACGTCGCGGAGCGTGCCGCCGCCGACCCCGGTGATCCCGCCGACGACGACCGCCTGCAGGGGGCCGAAGCCGAGGTCGAGGGCCTTGAGCGCACCGGTGACGGCGAACAGGCTCAGGCCGGCGGCGTCCAGGACGTTGATCGCGCCGTAGATCCGCTCCAGGTAGTGACCGATGGAGAAGGCGATCAGCCCGCCGGCCGCGGCCACCACGAGGTACCGCCAGTCGACGAACGTGGCCGGCGGGAGCGCGCCGAGGAAGACGTCGCGGATCGTCCCGCCGCCGAGCGCGGTGATCATGCCGAGGGTGACGACGCCGACGATGTCCAGCCGGGTGCTGCGGACGGCGATCAGCGCCCCGTTGAGGGCGAACGCGAACGTACCGACCAGGTCGAGGACCAGCAGCGCCGTGGTCGCCATCGCCGGCCCGCTCCTTCGCTCCCCCGTCGTGGTGTGCGGCCGCCACGATCCCAGACGGGGCGATCCCGGACCGGGCGGGGCCCGCCGCGCCTGCTCCCGTGCGGCGGTCTCAGGAGGCGGGCGGCGTGAAGGCCTCGATGATCGTGCGCCAGTGCTGCAGGTGCGGGCCGGTGCGGGGGGCGCCCGGCTGCAGGGCGTAGGTCATCGCCTGGCCGCGCATCGAGGTGAGCAGCACCTGGTAGAGCGCCTCGGCCGACGGGTGCCCGGCGACCTCCTCGCCGAACACCTCGGTGGCCAGCCGGCGCAGCTGGACGCCCAGCCGTCGCTCGTGCGGCAGCAGCGCCGCCCGCAGTTCCGGATCCGTGCGCGCCGCCGTCCACAGCTCCATGGCGGCGACGAACAACGGCCCGTGGAACCGCTGCCAGACCAGCTCGATGCCCGCCCGCACCCGCGCGCCGGGCTCCTCGGGCAGGTCGACGGCGGCCTCGCGGACGCTGCGGCTGAACTCCTCGTACAACTCGTCCATGGCCGCGAGCACCAGCTCGGACTTGGTGGCGAAGTGGTGGGTCAGCGCCCCGCGGGACACCCCGGCGCGGCGCTGCACCTCCTGCGTCGTCGTCCCGGCGTGGCCGAGCTCGACCAGGCAGTCCACCGTCGCCCGGACCAGGGCGGCCCGGGTGGCCGCCCGCCGTTCCGCCTGGGTGCGGCGGACCGGCGGGCGGGCCTCCCGGGCCGGGGACCTGCTGGTGTCGGTGCTGGTCAGCTCGACGCCCCGGCCAGCGCAGCGCGCAGGCTGCCGGCCGGGACGGCCCGCTCGAGCAGGATCGCCGGCGGGCGGAACCGCTCCCCGTAGGCGTCGGCCAGCTCGTCGGCCCGGGCGACGAATGACGCGACACCCGGCTCCGCAGCACCTCGGTACTGGTCGACGTACTGGAGCACGCCGCCGTACAGCGGCGGGAAACCGATGCCCATGATCGAGCCGATGTTGGCGTCCTCGACGGAGTTCAGTACCCGCTCCTCGACGCACCGGGCTGTCTCGACCGCCATCGCGAACAGCAGCCGCTCCTGGGCGTCGCGGAACGGCACCGCGTCGCTGCTCGGGAACAGCCCGGTCAGGCCCGGCCACACCCGCTTCTCCGGCTCCCAGTCGAAGAAGCCCTTCCCCGCCGACTTCCCGGTGCGGCCGGCCTCGACCAGCGCCCGCAGCACGGCGACGCCCGGGTGGTCGTCGGTCGCGCCGGCCCTGGCCGCCTCGTCGCGGATCTTCAGCGGCAGGGTCAGCGTCACCTCGTCGAGCAGCGTGAGCGGCCCGGCCGGGAAGCCGGCCTGCAGCGCCGCGCGCTCGACGCTCATCGGCGCCAGCCCCTCGGCGAGCAGGGCGGCGCCCTCCAGCACCAGCGTGCCGAACACCCGGCTGGTGAAGAAGCCGCGGCTGTCCTGGACGACGATCGGCGTCTTGCCGATCTGCCGGACGACGTCGTAGGCCCGCGCGAGCGCGGCGTCGGAGGTGTCCCGGCCCACGATCAGCTCGACCAGCGGCATCTTGTCCACCGGTGAGAAGAAGTGCATGCCCACGACGTCGGCCGGCCGCGAGACGCCCTCGGCGAGGCCGGTGATCGGCAGCGTCGAGGTGTTGGACGCCAGCAGCGCGTCCGGCAGGGCGTGGACCTCCGCCTCGCTCAGCACCCGGTGCTTGAGCGCGGTGTCCTCGAACACGGCCTCGACGATCACGTCGCAGCCGGCCAGGTCGGCAGCGTCCCCGGTCGGCCTGATCCGGGCGAGGACGGCGTCGGCCTTCTCCTGGCTCATGCGCCCGCGCGAGACCTGCTTGCCGACGAGGTCCGCGACGTGCGCCTTCCCCTTCTCGGCCGCCTCGGTGCTGACGTCCTTGAGGACGACGTCCACGCCGACCGTGGCGAAGGCGTGCGCGATGCCCGCACCCATCATCCCGGCTCCGAGCACACCGACCTTGCGGGCCGCGTAGGCGTCCACGCCGTCCGGCCGGGAGGAGCCGCCGTTGATCCGGTTCAGGTCGAACCACAGCGCCTGGATCATGTTGGTCGAGACCTGGCCGACGACGAGGTCGACGAAGTACCGGCCCTCGACGGTGAACGCGGTGTCCACGTCGACCTGCAGGCTCTCGACCGCCGCCGACAGGATCGCGTACGGCGCCGGGTAGGGGGCGCCCTTGAGCTGCTTGGTCAGGTTCGCCGGGAACGCGGGCAGCGTGCTGGCCAGCGACGGCGAGGACGGGGCGCCGCCGGGCACCTTGTAGCCCTTGGCGTCCCAGGGCTGCTGCGCGGTCTCGTTCGCCAGCACCCAGGCCCTCGCCTTGGCGAGCAGCTCGTCGCGGTCGGCCGCCGTGTCGTGCACCAGCCCGAGCTCCAGGGCCTTGCCGGGGCGGATCTGCTGACCCTGCAGCAGCAGTTCCAGCAGCGCCGTCGTCAGGCCCAGCAGCCGGACCGAGCGGACGACCCCGCCACCGCCGGGCAGCAGGCCGAGGGTGACCTCGGGGAAGCCGAGCTTGACCTTCGGGTCGTCGAGGACGACGCGGTGGTGGGCGGCCAGCGCGATCTCCAGGCCGCCACCGAGCGCGGCGCCGTTGATGGCCGACGCCACCGGGACACCCAGGGTCTCCAGCCGGCGCAACTGGCTCTTGACCAGGGTGACCTGCGCGAGGACCTCGTCGGTCTTCTCCGGCGTCGCCTGGATGAGGCTGCCCAGGTTGCCGCCGGCGAAGAACGTGTTCTTCGCACTCGTCAGGACGACGCCGCGGACCGACTCCGACTCGGCTTCCAGCCGGTCGATCGTCTCGCCCATCGACGCCACGTACGCGTCGTTCATGGTGTTCGCCGACGACGAGGGGTCGTCGAGGGTGAGGGTGACGACGCCGTCGGCGTCGGACTCCCAGCGGATGGTGCTCTCACTCACGGGGGTGCTCCTCAGACTCGCGCTCAGACGCGTTCGATGACGGTGGCGATGCCCATGCCGCCGCCGACGCACAGGGTGGCCAGGCCGTAGCGCAGGTCGCGCCGCTCGAGCTCGTCGACGAGCGAGCCCAGGATCATCGCGCCGGTGGCGCCCAGCGGATGGCCCATCGAGATGGCCCCGCCGTTGACGTTGACCTGCTCGTGGTCGAAGCCGGTGTCGGCCATGAACCGCAGCACGACGGCGGCGAACGCCTCGTTCATCTCCACCAGGTCGATGTCGTCGACGGCCAGCCCGGCCTTCGCCAGCGCCTTGACCGTCGCCGGCGCGGGGCCGGTCAGCATGATCACCGGGTCCGCGCCGGACACGGCGGTGCTCAGGATGCGGGCGCGCGGGGTCAGCCCGTTGCGGGTACCCGCCTCCTCGGTGCCGACGACGACCAGCGAGGCGCCGTCGACGATGCCGCTGGAGTTCCCGGCCGTGTGCACGTGGTCGATCCGCTCGACCCAGTGGTACTTGTTCAGCGCGACGGCGTCGAAGCCGCCCATGTCGCCGATGCCGGCGAACGCCGACGGCAGCCCGGCCAGCGACTCGACGGTCGTGCCCGGCCGGACCAGCTCGTCGGTGTCGAGGACGACGGTGCCGTTCCGGTCGGTCACCGGGACGACGGAGCGCTCGAAGTAGCCGTTGGACCAGGCCTTGGCGGCGCGGGCGTGCGACTCGGCGGCGTAGGCGTCGACGTCCTCCCGGCTCCAGCCGGCCAGGGTGGCGATGAGGTCCGCGCCGATGCCCTGCGGGACGAAGCCGGTACGGGCCGCGGTCTCGGGGTCCATCGGCCAGGCGCCGCCGTCGGACCCCATCGGCACCCGTGACATCGACTCGACGCCACCGGCGAGCACCAGGTCCTCGAAGCCGGAGCGCACCTTCTGCGCGGCCAGGTTGACGGCCTCCAGGCCGCTGGCGCAGAACCGGTTGATCTGCACGCCGGCCACCGTGTCGGGCAGCCCGGCGGCCAGCGCCGCCGTCCGCGCGATGACCGCGCCCTGCTCCCCGACCGGGGAGACGACGCCGAGCACGATGTCGTCGACCAGCGCGGGGTCGAGCCCGGGGTTGCGCTCCCGGACGGCATCGATCAGGCCGGTGGTCAGGCTGATCGGCTTGACCGAGTGCAGCCCTCCGGTCCTCTTGCCCTTGCCGCGCGGGGTGCGCACGGCGTCGTAGATGAACGCCTCGGTGCTCATGCTCGTCCTCTCGGGTCCGTGCAGGGATGGGTTCAGACGCCGAGCGAGCGGCCGACGATCTCCTTCATGATCTCGGTCGTCCCGCCGTAGATCGTCTGGATGCGCGAGTCGAGGAAGGCCTTGGCGACCGGGTACTCGAGCATGTAGCCGTAGCCGCCGTGCAGCTGCAGGCACCGGTCGACCACGCGCTTCTGCAGCTCCGTCGTCCACCACTTGGCCATGGCGGCGTCCTCGGCGGTGAACCGGCCGGCGTTGTGCTCGGTGATCGCCTTCTCGAGGTAGGTCTCGGCGATCGACACCTCGGTGTGCATCTCGGCGAGCTCGAAGCGGGTGTTCTGGAACTTCCCGATCGGCTTGCCGAACGCGGTGCGGTCCTTGCAGTACTGCACGGTCAGATCGAGCACGATCCGGGCGGAGGCGACGGCGCCCGCGGCGATCGAGAGCCGCTCCTGCGGCAGGTTCTCCATCAGGTGGAAGAAGCCGTGGCCCTCGGTGCCGAGCAGGTTGGTCGCCGGCACCCGCACGCCCTCGAAGAACAGCTCCGCGGTGTCCTGGGCCTTGAGGCCGACCTTGTCGAGGTTCCGGCCACGTTCGAACCCGGGCATCCCCCGCTCGACGACGAGCAGCGAGAAGCCGCGGGCCCCGGCGTCGGGGTCGGTGCGGGCGACGACGATCACCAGGTCGGCGTTGATGCCGTTGGTGATGAACGTCTTGGACCCGTCGAGCACCCAGTCCTCACCGTCGCGGCGGGCGGTGGTCCGCAGTCCCTGCAGGTCGGACCCGGCGCCCGGCTCGGTCATGGCGATCGCGGTGATGATCGCCCCGCTGACGATCCCGGGCAGCCAGCGCCGCTTCTGCTCCTCGGTCGTGAGCCCGATCAGGTACGGCGCGACGACGTCGTTCTGCAGCGCGAAGCCCAGGCCGCTGGCGCCCACCCGGCTGATCTCGGCGGAGAGGATGGCGTTGTAGCGGAAGTCCGTGACCCCGCCGCCGCCGTACTCCTCGGGCACGTCCATGCCGAGCAGCCCCTGCTCGCCGGCCTTGAGCCAGACCGACCGGTCGACCACCCCCGCCTCCTCCCACGCCGCGTGGTGCGGGACGACCTCCTTGGCCAGGAAGTCGCGCAGCATGGCGCGGAACGCCTCGTGGTCGGCCTCGTAGAGCGCGGACTGCACAGGAACCCTCCGGGGAGCGTGATCGTTTGCGGCGCGAGGAGCACCAGAAAGCTCAACATACAGACCATCCGTTCTGTATGTTCGCGACTCAGGTCACAGCGTTGTGCCTACCGACAGGAGCCCCCGTGCAGGAGTACTCCACCCCGACCGCCTTCGAGATCCCGACCACCGCGGCGCTGCCCGATGCGGTGCACGACCACGCCGGGACGACCCCGGACCACGTGGCCTTCAGCCGCAGCGTCGGTGGCCGGTGGACCCCCGTCACCAGCAGGGAGTTCGCCGACCAGGTGTCGGCGCTGGCCCGGGGCATGATCGCCGCCGGCGTCCAGGCCGGCGACCGGGTCGGCATCCTCAGCAAGACCCGCTACGAGTGGACGCTTGCCGACTACGCGATCTGGACCGCCGGCGGCGTCGCCGTCCCGATCTACGAGACGTCGTCGGCCGAGCAGGCCGAGTGGATCCTGGCGGACTCCGGCGCGGTGGCCGTCGTCGTCGAGACCGCGGCCCACCAGGAGATGGTGGACTCGGTCCGCGGCGGGCTGCCGGGGCTGCGCGAGGTCTGGCAGATCGAGGCGGGCGACCTGGACGACCTCGCCGCCCGCGCGACCGACGTGCCCGGCGACGAGCTGATCCGGCGGCGGGCCGCCCTGTCCGCCGGCACCCTGGCCACGATCATCTACACCTCCGGCACCACCGGGCGGCCCAAGGGCTGCGAGCTCACCCACGGCAACCTGCTCTACGTCGCCGAGCTCGCCGGGACCGTCATCCCGGCCATGCGCGCCGAGGACGCCAGCTCGCTGCTGTTCCTGCCGCTGGCCCACGTCTTCGCCCGGATCATCGAGGTCAGCTGCGTGCAGAACGGCGCCCGCCTCGGCCACACCGGCGACCTCGCCCAGCTGCTGGCCGACCTGGGCACCTTCCAGCCGACGTTCCTCGTCGCCGTCCCCCGGGTGTTCGAGAAGGTCTACAACGGCGCCCGGCAGAAGGCGCACGCCGGCGGGAAGGGCGCGATCTTCGACCGCGCCGAGCGGGTCGCCGTCGCCTGGTCCAAGGCGCAGGACACCGGCGGCCCGGGCCTGGGCCTGAACCTGCAGCACAAGCTGTTCGACACCCTGGTCTACGGCAAGCTCCGGGCGGCGATGGGCGGCAAGGTCGAGTACGCGCTGTCCGGCGGCGCCCCGCTGGGCGAGCGGCTGGGCCACTTCTTCCGGGGCATCGGCGTGACCATCCTCGAGGGCTACGGCCTCACCGAGACCACCGGACCGGCCACCGTGAGCGGCCCCGAGGCCCTCAAGGTCGGCACGGTGGGGCGGCCGGCGCCGGGCTCGGCCGTCCGCATCGCCGAGCACGGCGAGATCCAGGTGCACGGGCCCCAGGTGTTCACCGGCTACTGGAACAACCCGACGGCGACCGCCGAGACCATGCACGACGGCTGGTTCGCCACCGGCGACATCGGCGAGATCGACGCCGAGGGCTACGTGACCATCACCGGGCGGATCAAGGAACTCATCGTCACCTCCGGCGGCAAGAACGTCTCGCCGGCGATCCTGGAGGACAAGATCCGGGCGCATCCCCTGGTCAGCCAGTGCATGGTCGTCGGCGACAACAAGCCGTTCATCGGTGCGCTGATCACCCTCGACGTCGAGGCGCTGCCGGCCTGGCTGGAGGGCAGGGGACGCCCGGCCGACACCCCGATGACCGATCTGGCCGAGGACCCCGACGTCCTCGCCGAGATCCAGGCCGCCGTCGACGCCGCCAACAAGCAGGTCTCCAAGGCCGAGTCGATCCGCTCCTTCGAGATCCTCCCGGTCGAGTGGACGGTGGAGGGCGGCCAGCTGACCCCGTCGCTGAAGCTGAAGCGCTCGGTGGTCATGAAGGAGTTCTCCGGCGAGGTGGAGAAGATCTACGCCGGCTGAACAAGGCCCGCCGAGAGCCCCCGTCCGCGTCGCCGGCCGGGGGCTCTCGCGCGTTTCCCCTGGTGCCGGCGACGGGTGGGACCGGTGTGACGGATGCGGCCGACACGTGACCGGCGGTGCTGGTGGAACGGCCGCAACCCTCGGACTCTGTCGGACATGACCAGCGTCTACGCGTACGGAACGGCCCACGCGGTGGTGATGGTCGGCTCCTTCGGCGCGGAGGGTCTGAAGCCGCGGCAGATCGGCCCGGCGCACGCCACCATCGGCCGGGTCAGCGGGCAGAGCCGCAAGGCGCTCTGCGGTGCCTACGTCTCCGTCGACGAGCAGCAGCCCTGGCCGCCGGAGGGCTACGAGGAGCAGCAGCTCTGCGAGAACTGCGCCACCCTCGCCGCCCTCTGAGCGCTCCGGGTCGCCGAGTGTCGGCCTGATGTCCTCGTCGCGGGTCGGAGACGACCGCGACCCGACACCCGTCGGGCGGCCTGCCTCCTCAGCCGCCTGCGACGGACGGCAGCACCTGGACCTCGGCGCCCTCCCGGACCGGCGCGGTGAGCCCACCCCCGTACCGGACGTCGTCCCCGTCGACGTAGACGTTGACGAAGCGCCGGACGCGGCCGGTCTCGTCCCTGATCCGCCGGCCGAGCAGCGGGTGCGCCGCGCACAGCGCGTCCAGCACGTCGGCCAGCGTGCCCCCGGCCGGGTCCAGGTCCAGGTGCCGCTGCCCGCCCGCCAGCGACGCCAGGGCCCCGGGCAGCACCACCTGCACGGTCACGGGAGCCGGGCCGCGCGGACGGTCAGGACGTCGGGCAGGTGGTCGGCGACCAGCGTGAACGTCTCCCCCTCGTCGGCGCTGGCGTAGACGCAGCCGTCCCGGGTGCCGACGTAGAGGCCGGTGCTCTCGTGCTCGTCGGCGCAGAACGCGTCCCGCAGGACGGCGCTCCAGTTCCCGTCGGGGAGACCCGCCGCCAGCTCGGTCCAGGTCTCCCCCGCGTCGCGGGTGCGGTGCACGCGGAGCCGGCCCTCCGGCGGCACCCGCTGCATGTCGGCGACCAGCGGGACCACCCAGGCCGTCCCCGGCGCGTGCGGCGAGGAGACGATCGGGAAGCCGAAGTCGGCCGGCAGCCCCTCGGCGATGGAGGTCCAGGAGCGGCCGGCGTCGTCGCTGCGGAAGACACCGCCGTGGTTCTGCGCGTAGAGCCGGTCGGGGCCGCTCGCGTCGACGGCGACCTTGTGCACGCACTGCCCGTACTCGGGCAGCTCGTCCGGGAGGAAGCCGGCCGTGATGCCCCGGTTGCGTGGTGCCCATTCACCGCCGCCGTCCTCGCTGACGTAGACGCCCCCGGTGCTCATCGCCACCGTCACCCTGTCCGTCGCGGGGTCGGGCAGCACGGTGTGCACGGCCCCTCCCCCGCCGCCGGGCTCCCAGGTCGTCCGGTGCGGGTGGTCCCAGAGCCCCCGGACGAGCGCGAAGGAGCAGCCGCCGTCGGTGCTGCGCCACAACGAGTGCGGCTCGCAGCCGGCCCACACCACGTCGGGCCGGTCGGCGGTGTCCGGACGCAGCTGCCAGACCCGGGCCAGCGCCGCGTCCTGCCCCTCGGGGAACCGGATGGCGCCGTGGTCGGTCTCCTGCCAGGTCCCGCCGAGGTCGTCGCTCCACATCACCGTCGGGCCCCAGTGCCCGTACTGGATGCCGGCCAGCACCCGGGGCGCCGGGCGCCGGGTGTCGATCGAGACGGCGGCGACCTCCTGGGCGAGCAGGTGCGGTTCCCCCAGCGTCCAGGTGCGGCGGTCGTCGTCGCTGCGGGCGAGCCACAGCCCCTTGCGCGTGCCGATGGCCAGCAGGTCTGTCATGACGCCCCTCCGATGTCGACGGATCGACGTGAGGGCGACCGTAGGGCCGGGCGGCGCCGTGGTCGACGGCTCCCGGCGCGGTCCTGGTGCCCGCGGACGGCTCCCTCACGGGAGGGATGACCGTCCGGGGCGCCGGAACTCAGCGGCGGGATCCCGGCGGCGGGGAGAGGTCCGCGCGGGACTCAGACCCGGGTGGCACCGCCGGACTGGTCCGGGTCCACGGTCGGCTGCGGCCGGGTGGAGACGTCGCGGTGCCGGGCACGGTCGTCGTCCCCGGTCTGGTCGTCGTGCCCGGCCCGGTCGGGCGCCGGCCGGGCGGCCGGATCGGTGCCGTGCTGCCCGCGACCGTCGGCCACCACGTCGGGGGCCAGCTTCTCGGCCTCGGCGCGCAGGGCGTCGGCCTCCGAGCGGTGCTCGCCGGCACGCGCGGCACGTTCGCGTGCCTCCTGCTCGGCCAGCGCGGTGCGCTCCTCCACCTCCGCGCGCTCCCGGCGGGCGCGGGCGGCCTGCTCCTCGGCGAGCGCCTGCTCCTTCTCCGCCTGGGCACCGCGGACGTGGGCCTCCTGCAGGCGCTCGCGCGCCTGCTCGCGGGCCTGTTCCTGCTTGCGGCCCCGGGAGCCCTGCGCGCGCCTGGACAGGGCCAGGGCCAGCACGACGAGCAGCACGATGACGACGGCGACGATCAGGATGATGAGCCAGGTGTCCACGGCAGTGCCTCCTCGACAGAGCCGATCTTGTGCCCGGCCGCTGCGGAACGGAAACGCCTCGGTGGATCAGCCGCTCACTTGAGCGCGCTGCCGGCCTGCCACTGCTCCCACGGGATCGCCCAGTCGTAGATGTCGCCGTCGGCGGCCGAGAGGGTCGGGCCGATCGAGTTCTTGATCTCCACGATGTCGCCGGGCTGGGAGAAGGAGTAGAACCAGGCGGCCCGCTCGGTCGAGAGGTTGATGCAGCCGTGCGACACGTTGCTGTTGCCCTGCTGGGCCACCGACCACGGGGCGGCGTGCACGAACTCGCCGTTGTTGTTCAGCCGGACGGCGTACTCGACCGGGGTCCGGTAGCCGTTCGGGCTGTCGACGGGCACGCCGTAGGTGCTGGAGTCCATCACCCGGTCGCGGTTGAGCTCGGTGACCACGTGCGGGCCGTTGCGGCTGGGGAACTCCGGGCCACCGGCGCTCATCGGGTAGCTCTGCACGAGCTGGTCGCCGTCGTAGACGTCCATGGTGTGCGTCGCCGCATCGGCGACCGAGACGTGCTTGGCGCCGATCGAGAAGCTGATGCTGCGGTTCTTCTCGCCCCACACGCCCTCGCCGAAGTCGACGCCGTAGAGGTTCGCGTCGAGGGTGACCTCGGTGTTCGCCGGCCAGTAGGTGGAGGGCCGGAAGTGCACCTCGGCGTCGTTCAGCCAGCTCCAGACCCCGTCGGTGGGGGTCGAGCTGGTCACCTGCAGGTGGCTCTCGACGGCGGCCTTGTCGGCCACCGGGTCGTCGAACCAGACGCGGATCGGCATGCCCACCCCGACGGTCTGCCCGTCCAGCGGGCCGATGGACGGCGTGGACAGCGTCGTGGGGGTGACCGTGGTGAAGGTCGACGACGCCGTCGTCTCGTCCTCGTCGACGTTCACCGCCGACGCCGTCAGGGTGTACTGCGTGCCGTAGGCCAGCGGTGCCTCGGGCGTGAAGACCGGCGGGGTCGCGCCGTCGCCCTCGTCGACGGCACCCGGGATCTCCGCGCCGGCGCCGTCGACGAGCGCCACGTCGGCCAGCTCGCCGTCGGTCACCGCGATCTCGAGCGGGACCACGGGCGGGACGTCGGCGGAGCCGTCGGCCGGGGCCAGCGACACCTGTGCCGCCGGCGCGGGCTCGGCGGAGACCTCGGCGGGCCCGCCCGCGTCGTCCCCGCTGCACCCCGCCAGGAGGATCATCGCCCCCGCGGTGATCATGGCTGCTGCCCTGCGCACCCTCGCCGTCCTCTCCTCTGGAACCCTGACGTCCGGCGATGGCCGGACCACGGACCTGCTCCCAGTGTCCACGTCCGGACGACGGGTACGACCGAGTCGAGCATCACGCCGGGTGCCCGGCCGTCGTGTGCCACGGCGCTGGTATCGTTCTCCCTCGTCGCCCCGCAGGTTCCGGCGACACGCGCCATTAGCTCAATTGGCAGAGCAGCTGACTCTTAATCAGCGGGTTCGGGGTTCGAGTCCCTGATGGCGCACCATAAGGCTATGTCTTCCCTGGTCAGAGGCCCATTGGCATCGCCGCCACGGCACGCCGGGGCGCCGAGCCCATAGAAAACCCATACTTTACGTCGGTCGACATCGAGTCGACCCCACGGAGAGCACCCACACCTACCGCTACCGGGCTTCACCGCCCTGCCTCCCGCCAGTGAGACCGCCGGTCAGTGCGGAGGCGCCTGCGACCGGCTCCCCGCGGGACGGGTCAGCGACTCACGGCCACGATGGTCACCTCGTGGTTCCCGAAGCGGGCCACCAGCCGCTTGGTCGGCGTGACCCCCTGCGGCAGCTCCACCACCGTGACGTGCGTACTCATGTCCGCGGTACAGGGGTCCCGGTCGGGGAACAGTGACCCCAGACCGATCACCACCTCTCACCGTTCGATGAGGATGCTCCGGGCCGAGCACGGCAGCCACACGAACCGCGGCCATGCCTGGCCGGCCTCCCCGACGACGCGCCGCAACTCCATCCTCGTCGGACGCCCTCTGAGTCTCCGGGGTGCTCGGCCGGGCGGGCCGCCCGGCCGAGCACCGGTCAGGCGGGGCCGGCTCCGGCGAAGCGCAGGAGGTCGGCGATCGTGAACTGGCCCGCCGTGGCCGACGGCAGGACGGGCGTCCACCCGGTGTCGTCCTGCAGCAGGCTCGATGGATCGTCCATCGCCAGCCCGATGAGCACCTCGGCGACGACGCGTGCGCCCACTGGTCCCAGCCGCGCTCCTTCGCCCAAGACCTCGGCTTCCCGCAGGAGGTAGAACCACAGCGGCACCGGACCAGGCTGTCCGAGCTCGTCTGATGTAAGCACGTGCACCGACTCGCCGACCTTGCGGCCTACGGCGTTGGCGAAGTCCTGACCGCCGGGCAGTCCGAGCGCCTGGCCGCGGAACAGATTGAGCAGGGCGATCGATCGCCGCTGCTCGTCGACGTCCACGGGCGGATGGGTCAGCGACGGCGCCAGCCGGCCGTCGAGTCGCATCGACGGCTGAAGCGTGCCCGAGGCCGGCGTCCCGGGCGAGACAGGCGCTCCGTCCAGGCCGGGGAAGAAGCGCTCCCACTCGATGCGCAGTGGTTCCGGCAGTCGACGGAAGCCCCGGAGGTCGGTACCGCCCGCGTCGGCGGAGAACAGGGGCAGCGGGCTGGGATTGCTGCTGTTGAGGACGTAGGAGTCCCGCACCAGGGAGTGCCCGAAGCGGTAGGCGGCGGCCGAGAATTCGATCGGGATGTAGGGGGCCTTGAAGCGCAGGTTGTACAGCTTGAGCCCGGCCTTGTAGCGCTTGCCGGTTCGCGTCAGGACCGCCTCGACGGTCTCTGGCCCGACGATCCTGGGGAGCAGGTCGTGCAGGACGATCCACTGGTAGTGCCAGCGGACCAGCCGACAGGCGGTCTGGAACTCCGACTCGTCCCCCCAGCGGAGTGCCGGGTTGCTCCGGACATGGCTGACCACGGCATTGTGGAAGGCCACGAAGGCCAGGTGCAGCTGGCTGATGATGACGTGGACGTCGTTGCGCGGATCTCCGATGAGCGCCCGTTCCTGACTGTTGCGAGGCAGGTCCAACCCGGCCAGGCGCGGGCCTGCCGGCGCTCCGTCGATCAGCAGCAGGGCCTGGTCGTTGTTGTTGTAGAGGTACGGACTCGCCTTCGGCCCGCCACCGTAGATGCTGTCCAGGTCGAACCGCGGGGTGCGGAAGTTGCTGACGGCCTCGGCGTCATCCACCCGGTCCAGCCGGCTGGTCGAATCGAAGGTGATGTCGTGGTCAACGAACTGGGCGAGATAGGTGTAGCCGGCCGGCAGGGCCGGGTTGTCCGCCGCGGTCGGCTGGCCCGACCAGCCTCCCCCTCCACTTTCGTCCACCATGGTCGCGGCGAGAGCAGTCAAGGTGGCGTCGGGGAGCTCCAGCGGCTTCAGTCCGTCGATCAGCCAGCGGAAGCGACCCTTGTCCGCCCGCGGCTCCGGAGGTGCTCCGAGGCCACGAAGACGAGGCCCACCGTGGTGATCGAGCGGGCGCTGAACGGTCGGGCTCTCTGTCATCGGTCCTCCGAGGTGACGGTTGACCGCGCGGGGATGACGCGATCACAGCAGGAAAGTGCTGCGGCGCGGACGGTAGCCATCGGGTACGACATTCCGTCGCCACGTGGGAACCCTCATCGGGTTACCCGCGCTGGGAGTGGCTGCGCTGTTCGGTGCCGCCGCCATGCGCCGTCGTCGAACGCGGCTATGAGAGCCGAAGGCTACGGCGGCGGGCGGGGCGGCTCCTGCCCGGGCGCACCGGGCGCACGCCTTCGAGACGGGACCGCTCGACCTCGGCCGGGAAGTCCAAAGCCGGCTGGTGAGCGATCAGTGCAAAGTCGTGGTCGCCCTGACGTTGCAGCAGTGGCGGCCGTCAGGGTCGCATAAGCAGAGCGTCGTTCTGCAGGTGCTTGCGCTTCAGGTCGGCCAGTGCCGCATGGCACTGCTTGAGCTCCGCAGGCAGGGGCGGGTCAAGGGTGTCGTGGTCGGCGTCGTTGAGCGTGCGGGCAAGCATCTGCCACTGCCCGGGTTCATTGGGCCTGACGGCGTACTGGCTCGCCAGGGTCCGTAGGTCCTTGAGGTTCTTGTTGTCGTAGTCGGCGACGGCAGCAGTGCCGTCGCCGTCGCGGCGGCGACCAGCGACCGTGACGTGCTTGGCCAAGCGCTCAGCCGCGATCCGCAGGCTATTGCCCGCGGCCCGGCGGTTCGCCTCCAGTGGGGAGTACATCTGGCTCTTGGCGTCGAGCATCAGACGCTCGAAGTCGTCGCCGGTGCGCAGCACCTGTGTGCCGATGCGGGGGTCGACCAGCGACGCCTTGAACTCGTCTACGCCGAGGTGCTGGTGGCTGGTGTGCAGGTGTCGAGCGAGTTCACTGTCGTGTGTGGCGACGAGGACCTGCTGCCCGCCGTCGAGCAGTGCCTCCACGACGTCGCTGGCGAAGGTGCTGCGGTGCTCTCGGTCGCTGCCCGGCACCGGGTCGTCCAGGACGATCAGCGGCGTTGAGAGCAGTTGGCAGCGGGCAAGGAAGGCGGACAGCCCCAGCGCGTTGAGCTGGCTGTTGCTCAGGACAGCGAGCGCGTTCCGGACCACGCCGGCGACGGCGGCCTGTGGCGCCAGGGCGGCGGTGACGTCGAGGTACTTGCGTCCGGTGCCGCGCCGAACGATGGCCTCGAAGGCGGTGAGCTCATCGGGGCGCAGCAGTGCCCACCATCGACTCACTTCGTCACCCATCCGCATCAGGCGCTGATCCAGGACAGCTTGGACGGCAGCGTCGATCTGCTTGGCCGCCTGCTTCAACCGGGCGGTCGCCGCTGTTCGCTGAGTGTGCTCCCGGAGCGCCGCTGCGACCTCGGCGGGGTGGTCGGCGAGCTCGGCGACGGAGGCCCATGCGGCGGTGTCGCTGCCGGCTTCGAGCTGCGGACGGACGACGGCCACGAGGGTCTCGGCACGCGACGCGTTCTCGGTGTGCAGCAGCCGCGCCGACGCGCTGACAGTGGTGAGCTCTCGCAGCTCGGTGGCGGCGACGTCGAGGTGCTCGGCTGGTAGCGCGTGCAGACGCCCAGCCTCAGACACCAGCGCTGACAAGGCCTGTTGGCCGCGATGCTCGGCGTGACGCGCCTTGCCGGCGAGTTCGGCGAGTTCGTCGACGCCGACCAGCACCGACTGGAGCTGACCGTCGACGGCGCCGAGCCGGACGGAGGCGGCGGCGCGAGCCGTGCGTGCCTCTGCTGGCCAGCGGGCCGCCGCCGGGACGGCTCGGGCGACGCTGCCTGCAACGGCCTGCGCCTGGGCGACCAGGCCGCGCAGCTGTTCCTGCATGCGTGCGCCGGCGGCGGACAGCTGCTGCTGGTCGGCGACCTGCGCCCGGATAGACGCGACGCGGGCGGCGGTCAGCGCGTCGGGGGTCAGGCACAGCGGGCACTCGGCCGGGTGCTGCTCGTCGATGCCGATCACCCGTTGGATCTGCAGCGCCGCCTGCAGCAGCGGGAGCACCTGGGCAACGGCGGTGTCGACAGCCAGCAGTCGGTCTTCGTACTGGCGAACGGCTGCCAGCAGCTGGTCGGCGGGCTCGTTGCGAGCGCCGTCGTCGTCAACGCCTCCGGCACCGGCACCGGCACCGGCACCGACACCGACAGGGTCGGGCGGTGCCGGGCTTGCGATGTCCTGGATGGGCAGCATCAGCTCTTGGCGCCTGTGCAATGCCTGGCGCAGTCTGGTAGCCGCCTCGGGCAGGGGCTCGTCGGCATCGGCCGGAATGGGCGGCGGGGCGGCGGCGTGGCAAGCCCTGCGGAGAGCGGCGTCGACGACCGTCGGGTCGCTGCTTCGGCGCAACGGGTCCACGGCGGTAGCGAAGGTCGTCACTGCTGCGGCGTCTCTGAGGAGCAGGAGCAGTCGGTCGCGTGGCATCGCCTCGCGTTCGCTAATCAGCCCATTGATCTCCGAGCGGACGACGTCGAGGTCAGCGACCTCGAGGACTGCCTTGAAGTAATCGCTGCGATCGCCGGGCTTGGCTGACACCGCATAGCGCAACGTGTGCTCAAGCAGAACAGGCGCGGCCAGTGGTGGATCGGACAAGGGCAGACCGGCCTCGGTCACGCTGCGGATGTGGGTGCCGTCGACGGTCAGCGTGCTGGTGCAGTCGGTGGCGCCCCGGTAGTCGCACGTGAGCTCGCGCCGGAGCACCCGCACCGGTCCTGTCCCGTCATCGAGACCGAGTTCGACGTACACGGGACTCGTCGCTGCCAGGTGGGCGTTCCGCAGGGCGTCTTGAAACTCGCTGGGGCTGCCGCCGAGGAGCAGCCGACGCGTCGTCGCACCGGTGAACAGGAACTCCACGGCCTCAGCCAGACTCGTCTTGCCTTGGCTGTTGTCAGCGTGAACGACGGCCAAGGGGGCGCTCAAATCCAGCCGCTGAGCTGCCGTCCCGTAGGAGCGGAAACCGCGGATCTCCAGGTAGGTAGCCTTCACCGCGCAGTCGGGCCGCTGGAGCTCGTTGCGTTGGCGGCGTCGGGCTGCTGCCAGCCGGCGACGGCTGCGCGCAGCGCCGATCTGGCCGCCGCCAGATCGGCGACGTCGAAGGCGGCAGCGAGGCGCGCGCCGTCGGAGCCGTCGTCGAGTGCGGCGGTCAACTCCTCGAGGTTCGGCACGAGCGCGCTCACCCGCGGCGCCCGCGGGCGCTGCCCGACACGGGTGGCGACATGCGATCGACGCTCAGGGCGATGAGCAGCAGCGGTTTCACGAGGGAAGTGTCTCGCATCCCACGTACAGGCGACGAAAATCTCGTAAACGGGCCGCGATCGGCATCCCGGCGGCGAGGGCGACGGCGGCGAGGGCGACGGCGGCGAGGGCGACGACGGCCAGGCGCGGTTGCCCGACGCTTCACCGGGCACGCCGTCCTGGCGACATCGCCTTCTGCCAGGCGATCTCGCGGGCCTTGCTCTCGACGGCGTCGGTGCCGCGCTGCAACCCCGCGGTTCTACGGCAACTGACCGACGCCCACGGCACTATCGAAGGTGTCGACGCCACGCTCGTTGCCACGGAAATGGCGGGGGTCAGCTGCCCATGCGCGCGGACCTGGAGGACCACCCACGGGTGCTGCACGCAGCGAGCTGGCGCCAGCACGTGCGAGTCCACGGCGATGAGCACGGGCTGGTCACGCTCGCAAAAGGGCTGGGCAGGACGGCCCGAGCTTTCGGTGGAGGCGTTCCACCTCGCCGCCGGCTACGGCCACGCCCTGGTTCAAGCAGCGTTCCGGCCGGTACCTGTGGGCGAGCCGGTCTTCGCTGCCGTGTCACCCGGCTATGCCCGCTCATTTCGCGTGTTCATCGCCGCCGGATTCCGGCCCATCGGCAGCGAAGTGCTCATCGTCCGCAGGCGTTCATAAGCCGAACTCCGGCGCGACCGCTAGAGGAACGCCTACCGGACCGCCTCGGTGTGAAGCCCTGCCACTAGCGTGCGCCCCGTGCGGGTGAGGCAGAAGCGGAAGGCGGACCAGGAAGAGTGCCTCGCGCTGCTCCTAGATGTTCACCGTACGGACGGGTACCCCCGCTACCTCCCCGACGACCTGCGCGGCTTTCTCACGCCACCGTACGAAGCCGAAGCATGGGTCGCAGAGGAGCATGGCGCGGTGGTCGGTCACGTCGCCCTCCATGACGCAGCCGTGGACCCGACCCTCAAAGCCGCCCAGCGAGCGACAGGTCTTCCAGCAGAACGACTTGCTGTCTTGGCGCGGCTCCTCGTGTCACCGTCTGCGCGGCGGCGGGGGCTTGGCGCAAGACTCCTGCGACATGCAACGGCTCACGCCCGGTCTGCTGGTCAGCGGGCTGTTCTTGACGTCACCCAGGACGCGGTGTCACCGATGTCCCTCTACGAGTCCGAGGGTTGGTCCAAGGTTGAGTCCTTGGTGCTCCACTTCGACGACAAGTCGCTGCTCCTCTGGGTCTACGTCAGTCCCGATGCCGAGGACGCGTAGGTGGCCTTCTCCGACGTCTCGATCGGCGAACCCGCTACGGCGATTGGCGCGGCCCGAAGGACGCATCCGACGATGTCTCGCAGGGGATCCGGATGAGCAGCAGTGCCAGCCAGGAGAGCAGCACGTGGGCGCTGATCCGGGGCTCGATGCGGTGGTAGACCGGCCGCAGGGCCACGGTCGACTTTCATGTCCCGCGAAGCCGCGTTCACGGGACCAGGCACCGGCACCAAGATCCGCGGTTTCAAGATCCTTGGCCAGGGTAGTCACCGGTGATCGGCTCTCTGAAAGGAGTACCGACATGCCCGTCCCGATGCTCCTGTTCGCCGCATGGCTTCCGTTATCGTTCGTCGTCGCCCTGTTGATCGGCCGAGCGATTAATCTGGCCGACCAACGGTCCGAACTTGGATCTTGGCTGCGACCATCTCGGAGGGATGAGCGGGTCGTCCCAGGCGGCGCTTACGCCCTGCGGTAGGTACTCGCTGGGTCCACGCTGGTCCACATGCGGGCTACCAGGAAATTCACCTGGCCGTGCCGCTGATATCTGACCCGCTGCGGCGAGGTCCGCCTGCGCCGCGACTGTCGCGCCGGCGTCCCGCAGGGGATTCCCTGCGGGTTGATGCGGCAGCTCCGGACGATGACCTCTTGGGCCGCACCGGTGCCCGTGTCGGCATAATCCAGGGCTCAGCGGACGCCGGCGGTGGACTCCTCGAGGACCTCGCCGATCGCCGCGTGCAGCGCCTGCAGGCGGTGCATGTCGCCGCAGTGCCGGGACCGCTCGCGGTACGCATGGTCAATCCTGCGCGCCCAGCGCTCGTCGTCGTTGTCCAGGCGCTGGCCAAGGGGGACGAGTTCGGCGCGGCCAGCGCCACCGTGCCGGATGCCGTCGCGGAGCCGGTAGCACTCGACGTAGGTACCGATGCGGACGACGACGTGCCGTTCGGTGATCCGAGCGACAGTGCCGGTGACGTAGCGGCGACGGTTGTACTCCAGACCCGACTCGATCGTCACGGAGTCGCCCGGGGTGAGGGCGGCCAGCTGCTCGGTGGTGAGGCGGTTCTGGGCGGAAACGGGCTCTCCTTCCCCTCGGTCGGTGCCCGGGGGAAGCCGCGGCGCCTGGAAAGTTGCGCCGGGACGCGGTAGGTACGCTGCCGTCGGATAGCAACTCGGAATCACGCTCTCTCACCGGTCCTCGCAGCTGTTACAGCAAAAGGCGTAGGTGAGACGAAACATGCGATTGGGGCCGGCGGCCTCGACGTCGAGCCACTGCGGAATCAATGCCGTGCCGCAGGCGGGACAGAGCGGCGGCACGTAGGTCGTCCTCTGCCAGGCGGTATACACGCGGTTGTCGATCTGCTGCGTCTCATCCACGGGCATACTCCACCCGCTCGTGCCTGAGGGGCGCGGCCGCGAAGCACACGAAGCGGCTGCGGACGTACCGCTCGGGCTCTTCACCGAGGGAACTGATCCGGGTGTGGTGCTGACGGCCGCTGCGACCGCAGCTGCACCAGCCGACCTTGTCCCGTTCCATCTCGGCCCTGTTCAAAGGGGCCTGAGTCTCCACAGATCGAGAGGATGGGCCAAGGCACGGCCCTGCTGGTATGGCCTACTTCACACCCCCCGGATACGGTCCGGTATCGGCCGGATGGCTGGTGCGGGTGTTCGCCGTCGGCCGCCCGCTCAAAGCCGCCGAGGTGTTCCGCTGAGCGAACGACGACCGGCACAGCGCCCTGTAGGCCACCGGTAAGCGAACCCAGCGGGCGGGCCCATGGCGGCGCCATGGCGCCGGATCCTCTGGCATGACGTGCTGTCCCAGAAGCCCCCGCCCGGTAAAGGTTCTCGTTAAGGCCCGTCAACCGGGAGCAGGTTTTCACCGCTGCCTTTACACACTCCTCACCCGTTCTCCCCTACCACGGTCGGGAACCAGACTTGGCCACCGCCCCCCCGACTACGGGAATGGGTCAGACACCGGGGGCAGTGCCCTCTTGGTGTCGTGGCACCGACTGGAAGGGCGTCCGGTTCGCGGCCATGGCTTGCTCGACGTCGCGTGCCTGGCTAACGAGACCTTCTGTCCCTCCCGGGGCGCGGGTGCGAGCGGCGTAGGCAGCGGCCAGGTTCGGCTGCATCGGCGAACCTGCTGGCTCAGCGTGATTGAGCGCATCCGCAAGTGCGGTCGACAGCGAGCCGGCGCGAGTGACGGACCTGGTCAGCGGATCGAAGTCCTCGCCGGAGGCGATGACGCGATGCCCGGCGATGACATCACGGATTCGCTGCTCAGGCATGTCCTCCATCTGGGGCAGGTCTCTGGCTGAGGCACTGAGCCGTCCCTCCTTCGCCCAGCGCAGGGTGGTTGCTGCCAGCTGGTCGGCTACGACGGGGATCTGGTTGGCGACCTGCTGCACGGCGGGGATCAGCTCCCGCAGATCGCCGTGCGCGCGGAGGCTCGCCGCGTCGATGCCGGCCGCTGTGCCCAGGTCGCGGTGGAGTGCGTCCGGGATGAGGTTCGCCCAGTCGGTCACCTCGGTCCGGGGCGCTCGATGACCGTCCTCGAACAGGTAGGTCGCACGGCCGGCTACCTGCCACGCGATGGCCGCGGACCGCCAGGGCTGACCATTGTCGCCACCCGGGAGCGCCGCGGCTACGGCGGCGATGTTGCGGGTGCTGAGTTCGGCGGCCGCGGCCACGGCCCGGAACTCTCGAAGTGCGAGACCGCCCTGGCGATCCGCCCGGTCGATGGCGGCGACAAGGGTCGCGGCTGCTTCGGCGGCGACCTGCGCACCGGTCAAGCCCACCGGAACTCTGGTTACCGGAATGAGCCGATCCAGCACTGCGCCGGCAGCAGGCCCGGGAGGATTGGCCTGGGCATCCCGCTCGACCGCTGCGGCCAGTCGACGAACCTCGCCGAATTCGTGGACCGTCGCCTGCGGTACCAGGCGCTGAGCCAGTTGGGCGCACTGGTCGGCTGCGGCGGCGAACTCCGCGCAGACCGCGCGCCGCTCGGCGCGACCCACCGGGGGCCGTTCGCGGCCGGCCAGGTCGGCTGCGGCACCCATCAGGTCGGTGAGCGGCCCGCCGGTTGCCGGCCACAGACTGCCTGCGACCTGGCAGGACGCGCCCAATTGCGCGACCATCCGTCCCCGACGCGAGACGGCCCGCGCATCCAGACCGTCCCCGGCCAGTCGCCGGAGCGCCCGGCCGGCATGACCGAGCGCTCCGACGGTGTCCTCGATCGTGAAAGTCGGCGTCCCCGAGCCGTCGGCTGCGCGGGCTGTGACGTCGTCCAGCAGCCGCTGCAGTGAGGTGGCCATCGTCAGTCGAGCAATCTCAGTGCCCGGCGAGCGGCGCGGGCCGCGCCGAGCACCGGTTCCCTGCTGAACACCGCTTCGTCCAGCTCCGACAGGGCGGTCATGGCGGCCCGGATCGTGGTTCGCGGGTCGCCGTGCAGGAGCGGGACGCGGGCCGCCCGCCCGCCGGCGGATTCCAGCAGGGCGGCAGCGAGCAGACACTTCAGGGCGACCTCGGCGTCGACCTGGGTCCGGTCGGCGCCAACCGAGTCGAGGAGCGACGCGGCCCGGCTGAGGATCGCGATTGCCGGGGCGGTCGGTGCAACCTCCGTCATGTGGAGACATCCCTTCGGATTGCGCGGCCGGGTGCACTCTCGACTCTGCCGTCGTGAGCCGGAGATCCCGTGGCTCGGAACGGATCAGTGGACAGCCGCTGTGCTGTGGACACGCGGCAGCGGCCGCGATCCCCTGGGAGGCGGCAGGTTGCGCTCCGGCCACCAGTGGGAACCGAGGATGGCGCCGCCGCGGAGCGTGGTCATGCCGACGCCGGAGTAACGCCGTCCGAGGCATCCCGCAGCGGAAGTCGGACTCTCGTCGGTGCGAAACGCAGAGAGGCGCCGACCTCGTCGGCGGCCAGCTCGATGACGGTCCGCTTCTCCCCTCCTGGAGTCTCGAAGGAGCGTTGGCGGAGCCGGCCGGTGACGATCACCCGGGCCCCCCGATGCAGCGAGGCGGCGGCGTGTTCGGCCGGGGTGTGCCACAGCGAGCAGCGCAGGAACAACGGGTCGCCGTCCTTCCACTCCCCCGAGGCCCGGTCCAGAACGCGGGCGGCGGTGGCCACGGTGAAGCTGACGACGGGCCCGACGGGGGTGTGGTGGAGCTCGGGGTCGTCGGTGAGGTTGCCGACGACGGTGGTGGTGGTTTCGCCGGACATGGGGCGCTCCTTCTTCGGGTGGACCCGGCCGGGATCGGCTCGGGTTGTTCGGTGAGTCCTCAGCGGTCTGGGCCAGCGGCGCGATCGCCGCCGGGTCCGGTGGCGGGCGGCAGGACGAGCGGAGGGCCGACCGGTGCCGGCCCGCCGGTGCTCGGCTCGGTCGGAGGCAGTGGTCCGGCGGCGGCCGGGCAGTTATCGAGCAGCCGCCAGTGCAGCTCGCGGGCCGGATGCCGCTCGGGCAGGGGGGAAATCGCGGCCAGCACGGGGAGGCGGGCCGCGACGTCGTAGCCGGTGGCGGCGGCTCGGGCGAGCGCGGAAGCCAGCGGCGGCCAGTCCGGGCCCTCGGTCAGCCGCCGGTCAATCCGCTCGGCGGCGGCCTGCCACGCCCGCGCGTCCGGCAGCTCGACTTCCGGTGGTGGCTCGCTCTCGGCGTAGGCCGCCAGTCGCAGAATCCGGGCGGCGACGGTGCGCCGGTACTCCGGGGTGTCGGCGTCCCGCCATGCGGCGTACAGCTGTGGGGTGTGCTCGATCAGCCAGCGGTGCGGGCACTGGATACCGTCGATCAGGGTGACCCACTCGCCGTCACCGGCAGGCTCTCGGTGGGCGCTGCTCATCAGGAGGCTCCTTCCTCGTCGGGATCGGAGAACGCCGGCCGGTCCCGGCGGTGCCCGCCGTGGGCGACGGCGTCCGGGTGGGCCGGCCGCGGCGTCGGCGTCGAGCCGGATGCGCCGGCGTCGGCCTCGAACAGCTGGCTGCGGGCGTCCGCGGCATCCGGACTGGCGTATTCGGTGTGTCTGGAGCGGGCCGGCCAGTCGGTGTGCCGGCCCGGTGGGCAGCCGATCCCGAGCCGGTCGGTCATCCGCGCCAGGAAGCCCGGCAGGGCGTAGCGGTGCCAGTCCTCCAGCGGCTGCGGACCGGGCGCCTCGGCGGCCGCGGCGCGCAGACAGGCCAGCACCGCCAGCTCGTGGACCAGGTGGGGGTGCCGGGGCCAGCAGGACGGGACGACATGGGCGGTCTGCCAGCCGTACTCGTGGTTGATCCAGGCAGCGACGTCGTCCAGCCACGGCCAGAGCTGCCCGCGCAGCTGGGCCGAGCAGCCGGCGGGATCCCACGGCCGGCCCGGTATGCGCACGGTGTCCCGGGCGCGTTCGGCCCAACCCGGGGTGGCCGACTGCTCGAGGGCGTGGCGGACCCACCGCGGCGGGGGCGGAAACACCCGCACCAGGTCAGCAGTCATCGCGAGTCTCCGGGAAGGTCGGGCCGAGTCCGACACGGGCGGCGGCATCGTGTGCGTGGCTGGTCCGGTCGGCCAGGCTCGGGGCGGTGCTGCGGGCGGCGGCGGCCCGGTCCCGGGCGGCGGCCTGGGCGGCCAGCAGCGCGCGGCCGTTCTCGCCGGTGATGGCGCGGGACAACGCCGCGATCAGCGGCGGGGCGTTCTCGGCGACGACAAGTGCCCGGCCGGGCGGGAGCCCGCGGATCTCCTCGGGGCGCAGCACCGGGACGTCCTCGCCGTGGGTGGAGCGGCCCCAACCGCCGCGGCCATAGGTGTAGGAGGTGCGCCGCACCCGGGTGACGCCGAGCAGGTCGGAGAGCTCGCGGTGGAAGTCGCCGTCCTTGCCGCCGCCGAACACGACGATGCTGTTGGTCAGGCCGAAGAGGGCGCGCGCCTCGTCCTCGCCGTAGATGATCACCAGCTGCCGCCAGGTCTGGGCCGCGTAGACGAAGCTGATCCCCAGCGCCCGGTCGTTGGCCATCCGGGTGCGCAACGTGGGCAGCGGCGCGGTGGAGGGCAGCTCGTCGAGGCAGGCCAGCAGCGACGGGCACAACCGGCCATGCGCCCTGGCGCCGGCCAGCGCCAGGGCGGTGTCCAGGACGTGCTCGGCCAGGGCGGTCATCAGCGGCGAGGCCGAGGCATACGGGTCGTCGCGGCCGAGCAGGTACAGGGTGCCACCGGCGGCGATCACCGCGGCGATGTCGGTGGCCGGCCGACCCGGTCCGGGCACGCAGCGGCGGCGGATGTCGGCCTGGAAGAACAGGCTCAGCGCCTGCTGGACGGTGGTGATCGTGTTCCCGGCGGTGCGGTGATCGCCGTGCAGCGCACCGTGCAGCAGACCGTCCCAGAACGGTGCGGCGTGCGGATGACCGCGCAGGATGTCTTCAGGTTCGGTGGCCGCCTGCGGATGCGCCGCCCACTCGAGCACGTGCTCGACCGTCCGGCCGGTGAGCGCCGCGGCGTGAAGATAGGCCTGCAGCACCTTGGCCGCCTCGAAGGCGTAGAACCGGGCCGCGGAGTCTCCGCTACCCCCGCTGACCGCGCCGGCGACGGTACCGGCGGCGAAGGCCTTGGCCCGGCGCTCGGCGACCATAGAATCGACGCAGCCGGCGACCGGATCCCACACCAGCTCCCGCACCCCGGGAACGGTCCCGAACGGGTCCAGCACCGCAACCGGGCGACCACCTTCGGCACGGGCGTCGAGGGTGAGCAACAGGTCCTCGGCCTTGGTCAAGGTCACCAGCGCCGCGCCCGGGGCGCCCAGCAGGGCCGGGACCAGCAGGTCCAGCGTCTTGCCGGAACCCTGCGGCCCATACACGCCGGTGGTCCGGTCGTAGGGCACCCACAACTCCACCCCCTGGGGGGTGGCCGAGCGGCCCAGGCGCCAGCCGACCGCCGCCGGAGCGAAACCCGCACCCCGCCGACGGCTGCGCCACCTGACGGGGTCGGTGTGCAGGTCGGGCCGGATGAGCGCGGCCACCCCGCGCAGCCGGGAAAGTCCGAGAACCGTCTGGGCCTCGGATCGAGTGGCCATCCCCGTCCCCGCCCCGACACCCAGACGCTTGCACACCAGCCAGGCTCCGCCAGTGGCCGCGATGAAGATCATCAGCACGGCACCGATCACGCCGTACACGACAGCCGCCCCGGGCAGCAGCAGGACCTGGACGGCGTCCAGGCCGGCGGCGGTGTCCCCGGACAGCAGTCCGCCGATCGAGGCCAGCAGCGCCCCCGACCCGGCCGGCCACACCCAGCCACCGCCGAACACAGCCGCCGCGGTACCGCGGGCGGCGGGCAGCAGCAGCGCAGCCCCCATCAGCCAGACCATCGCGACGGCAGCCGGGATCTCCCAGCTCCAGGGGCCGACATCGGCCCGCGGCCGCGCCCCGGCGGTCACCGTCGCCGCCCGCCGGGATCGGCGGCCAGGTCGACGCCGCGGTCGGCCATGAACGGCACCGGATCGACCGGGACGCCGTCGAGGCGGGTCTCGTAGTGCAGGTGCACGCCGGTGCTGTTGCCGGTCGAGCCCTGATACCCGATCAACGCCCCGGCTGCGACCGGCTGGCCGGCGGTGACGGTGTAGCGGGACAGGTGCCCGTAGCGGGTGGCCACGCCGGCGCCGTGGTCGATCTCGACGAGGTTGCCGTAGCCGGACACGTCCAGCCCGCCGTCCCGGTCGCAGAAGGCGCTGGTGCACGCGGCCGTGGTCACGGTGCCCTCGGCGGCGGCGTAGACGGGTGCGTCGCGGGGCCCGGCGATGTCCACCCCGGCGTGCAGCGCGCCCCAGCGGGGTCCAAAGCCGGAGGTGAGGAGCCCGCCGGTCGGCCGGGTCCAGCTCCCGGCCGGCACCACGAGTCCGGGGCAGACCCCGCCGGAGGGTCCCCCGAGGTCTGCCGCGGTGGCCTCGGCGGCCGGCCACAGCATGGCGGTCAGTTCGGTGGCGAAGGGCGCCCAGCGGGCGTAGGCGTCGCCGTAGGCCGATACCTGCACGGCCTGGGCGGCCTGAGTGAGGGGAATGGTCTGCCAGTTCGGCACGGCGATGAGTCGGGCGTAAAAGGCCTCGGCGGCGTACACCGGGTCCATCAGTTGCGCGACGGTGCCCCACCCGGCGATCCAGCGCTGCTGGAAGGCGTTGACGCTGTCGTGGTCCGAACCCAGCCCGTCGTGCGGATACTGAAGGCTGGTCGCGGTGACCGCCGCCTGCTCGCGGGTCAGTTCCGGGCTGCTGCCGTCGTTGGCCAGCATCCGGATCCGCGACTCCTGGTAGGCGGTGGCCAGGGCCACGGTGGCCGCGTACGGGCCCAATCCGAGGGTGGCGGCGACGTCGGCGATGGTCTGCGCCTGCCCCATCTGGACCGCGTCCAGGTCGATGCCGGCGACGGTGGCGCCGGTGCCACCGGCCGAGCAACGGAGCCCTGGGCCGGCCGCGGTGTCGGCCTCCGCGCCGGCGATGACGGCCAACGGGACAATCAGCAGCGTCACCGCGGCCATCACCGGAATGGCCACCGGGGCGGCGACTTTCCACAGCCACAACCGGGTCCGCCGTCGCACCCACCGCTCAGCAACACCTCCACCCGCCATGCCGTCACCCTTTGAGGGCGTCGTTGGTGTAGGTCAACCGCAGTTCCGGTTCGGTGAGCACCGTCTGCACCTGGAACGCCCGGTCGCCGACCAGCCACAGCGCCCGGCCCTTGCCGGCATTCGCCCAACCGGTGACCACCTGCTGCGCAAGAGGAGCCAGACCCAGCAGGGTGCCGAGCTCGTCAGCGACGGCCTGGTCCTGCCCGTGCAGGACCTTGCAGTCGCACAGGTGCAGCAGGTCACGGGCGATGGCCACCGCCTGGGAGGTGGCGTCACCGGCGGTGAGCATGTCCGAGGGCTTGTGGGCGAGCAGGATCTGCACGTCGGCGTCGCGGCGCGACAGCCGCAGGTTCGCATCCAGGCTCTTCATCGCCTCGGCGCCCAGCCGCATCTGCCGCCAGGTCTCGTCGCGGATCACGATCCGGAGGTCGCCGGGATCGGCGATCTCCCGCATGGCCTGCCCCCAGGAGTTCAGGCAGGTCAGCGCGATACCGACAGCCTGGTCGCCGAGCGGCTCGAGGCGGGACAGCGACAGCGACTGGATCGGTGCCCGCCAATCGACGTCGATGGTGGTGTGGTCGTCGAACAGCCCAGCCAGGGAGCCCTTGACCAGGGAACCGAGCGCGTCACGCAGCGTGCGGGTCGCGTCCAGGAAGTGCCGACGATCGGCGTAGCGGCAGATCGCGACCAGTTGGCCGGTCGGCTCGTCCAGTGCGGCCCACAGTTGCGGGATGGTCACCTCGGTCAGCCGGGTGGCGCCGCTCCGGTAGCCGGTGAGGATCCGCAACGCCTCCCCCACCGCGGTCTCCTCCACCGGGCCGAAAGGCACGTGCTGAGAGCCGACCAACCCGCGGATCAGCACGATCCAGCGCGCGAACATGATCGCCTCACGACGCCGGGCCTCGGCGGCGGCCAGGCTCGCCCAGTTGTGCCCGAGCGGGCCGAACGCCAGCGGATTGACCCGAGCGGGCAGGCCGTGCCCGACGACGAACGGCTCCACGCCGAGCGCCCGACACAGCGGCTCGTACTCGTCCTTGGTATCGCCCAGGATCAGGGCGCGGTAGCCGTAGGCCAGCATCCGCAGCGCGAAGGCCTTGACCGTCGCCGACTTGCCGCGCCCCGGTTTGCCGAAGACGACGACGTTGGGGTTGGTCACGGGGATGTCGTCGTCGGTGACCCAGCCGATCGGGTCGCAGTAGAACGCCCCGCCCGAGAGCAGGTCGATGCCGATCTGGGCGCCGGTGGGCGGCAGCCCGCTGGCGGCGATCAGCGGCCACACCACCGGCGTCTGCTCCGACGTCATCCGCCACACCGACAGCGGGGCCAGCGCCGCCGCGCGGCCAGGGGCGGCCGGGCCGCGGCGGGACACCAGCCGGCTGAACGGATCCGGTTCCGGCCGTGCGGCCGGTGCAGCGGCACGGATCGGAAGGTCGTGGCCGAAATCGCCGAGCAACACCGGGATGTCACGGCCGCGGCGCACCGGACGGCGCCCGAACCCGGTCATCGTCGTCCCCGCCGGGGTGGCAGGCCGATCCCGAGCGGAATGGCGGCGGCGGCGAACCCCGAATCCTGGGCCAGGTCCAGGCGCAGCGGCACATAACCGGCGGCCCGAATGGAGGCCGCGAGCCGGCGGCCGTGCTCGGCCACCGGCCAGCTGGACGGGACGGTGACGCAGGCCGCGACTGCCGGGCGGACCAGCGCCCGCCCGGCCGCCAGCTTCTCGTCCGCGGCGCCGATGCGGGCGGTGTCCCGCCGGGCCCGGGCACGCTGCCGGAAACCCATCCGGGCCTTCAGCTCGTTGCCGGTGGTGGCACTCATCTCCTCGCGGCCGACCAGCCGGGTGGCCTTCGCCAGCGGCAGCGGGCACATGAAGACGGTGACGCTGCGCCGCTCCCCCGCCGTGGTCGGCACCAGCACCGGCGCCAGAGCCCCGAGCACGGCGCCCTGGTCGGGCAGCAGGATCGTGTCGGTGACCGACGTCCACGCGTCGTGGACGTAGTGCCGCACCTCCGCCCGGGCCTGCGTGGGCCCGGCGGCAGCCATCGGCACCCCGGTGGCGATGCGTTCATCATCGGCGGCGGCCAGGTCGGCGGCGCTGAGCTGCCCGCGGTCCCCGGGGGCGAATCCGGTGCGCACCGCGACGGCCAAACCGGCTGAGTCCAGCCAGGCGACGCGCGTGCAACCGACCGGACCGCGCAGCGCGCCTTCCACCTCTGCCATCACCCCGTGCAGGACGAGGGCGCGGCCGTCCACGCCCCCGCCGCACTCCTTCGCCGCCCGCGCGATCCTGGTCTCGCCGACCACCACGGTGAGGAAGGCCTCGGTGCGGACCGCGGCCGGCGTGAGGACGTGTCCCAGCAGGGCATTGACCTGTCCCGGCAGCGCCGGGGCGTCGGCCCGGACATGTGCGCGCTCCCAGGCGGTGCGCTCGGCGCCGTCGTCGGGCACGGTGCGGACCTGCAGCGCGAGGACGTCGACCAGCTCGGTGCGGGCGGCGATCTCGCACAACTCGGCAAGCCCAGCGCCCATCCGGTCCCGCTCGTGCGCCTCGGCCAGCCCGATCCCCGGATGCTGGATGCTGGCCACCGCAGCCCAGGTGCGGGCGGCCTGGTCCTGCACGATCACCGGCCGGACCAGCAGCTGCCCGTAGGGCGGCCCGTCGTGGCTGCGGATTCCGGCCAGCACCCCGGGCAGGTCTGCCCGGGACAGGTCCTCGGCCACCCCTGACGCGGCGGCCGAGCGGAACGTGGTCCAGCCCATCAGTGCTCCGATCGCGTGCAGGCACAGGTCGGTGAGCCATCGGGCAGCGGGACGGCCGCCGACCGGCACCAGGAGCAGCGCCGCGACCAGCGCCCATACCGGCAGCCACCCGAGCAGCAACCACCACGCCTGGGCGTTGAACGCCACCAGCGCGGGCAGCCCAGCAGCGGTGACCAGCGCCAGCTGGGCGCCGGACATCCCCAGAAACCAGCCCGCGGCGTCACGGGAGTAGTCGCCGTAGCGGACCCCGCTCAACGCGCACCACCCGACGCGGGCGGGTCGGCCGGCCGCTGGGTGGACGACGCACGGTCCGGCGGCGGTCCGCTCGGACGCGGCGGTGGCGGCGGAGGCGGCGGCGGCGGCGGCTGCGGCGGGGCTGGCGGAGGGGCTGGTCGGCTCTCCTCTCCGGTCAGCGGCACCGGCGCTCCCGAGCGCTCGCGGCCTCCGGGGACCGCTCCCCGGCTGGGGGCGGGCTGCCCGTAGTAGGGGGCCTGGTGCCCGACCCCGGCACCGGACAGCAGGTCCGAGCCCGCCGACGCGGCACCGGCGGCGAGCTGACCGACCTGGGCCGAGCCGGTAGCCAGCGCACGCACGGCACCGGCGAAGCGACCGCCGGTCACCCCCTCTGCCGTCGACTCCCCCTGCGCCCGTCCACCGGTCACTCGCGCCGCCGCTCCGGACCCGGCGACGCCACCGGACACGGCATCGGTTCGTGCCCGCCCTCCCTGCAGCACGCCCAGAACGCCACCGGAGGCAGCCAGCGACTGCCGCATCGCCGTCCCGCTGGAGGTGCCGGGGTCGACGAAGGCCAGCAACCGGAACAGGATCAACGGGCAGACGGCGCCGATGAGGATGAGCAGGCAGCCGATCACTGCCATTCCGATCGCGGCCTCGGAGCTGGTGCTCCCGTTCCCCGAGACGACACCCTCGGTGATGGCAACACCGACGCCCAGGATGAGCACCGCCAGCGGAGAGATCAGCAGCGCGGCGATGAACCAGCGCAGGCTCTTCCAGAACCAGGCGCTGGAGGTCTCGGCCAGTAGCCCGCCCGCGGAGATGGCCGAGGTGGCCGCGAGCAGCATCAGCGCCGCTTCGCGGATCAGCATCAGCAGCAGGTAGCCGGCAGCGGCGGGGAACAGCAGGAAGACCGATGACATCCCGAGGACGGTGGCCACGGTGCCGTTGACGAGGTCGCGCTCCACACTCAGCGAGGAGTCGAAGGCGGCCAAGCTGTCGATCTCCAGCAAGCCCCGCAGCAGACCGGTGGTCAGACCGCCGACGCCGGTGACCAGCAGTGCGGCGACGCCGACGTAGCCGGCCCACACCAGCCCGAACTGGGCCAGCCCGATCAGTACCCGCCCGAGGGTCTGTCCGTCGCGGCGGACCGCGGCGGACCCGAGCTGGACCATGGCCATCAGCGCAGCCACGGCGGCACCGATCCCGAAGGTCACCGGATACACCTCCCCCAGCGGGCCGTCCGCGGACAGGTCCGGGGTGGTGAGGGCGTCGATCACCGAGAACGCCAGCCCGAGGACCCACAACCCCGCCTCCCACAGCGAGGTCATCGCGCTGATCCACACGTCGGTGACGACCGCGCCGGCCAGTTCCCCGATGGCACAGAAAGGGTTGGTCGGCAGACACGGCAGTTCGTCCCCGGCTGCCGGGGTGCCGGTCGCTGGGAACGCCAACACCGCCGGCTCCGCCGACGCCGGCCCCGCCGACAGCACCCCCGCCAGCAGGAAGAGCGCCAGTCCGCCGCCCAGGACGAGGGTCGCGCTTCCCGCCCGGGTCGGCCGGCCGCTGGTGGTCTCATCCATAGCGCAGGTCCTGGTAGCCGACCTCGATCGCCAGGTCGGTGCCCGGCCACACCGACGGCGCCGGTGCCGGCTCCGGGCCGGGGCCGATCAGCCACCGGTCGTCGGCCCACGTCATCCGCTGGCAGTCGGCGATCGCGATCCGGGACGTCGCCTCCACGGTGACGGTGAACTCGAAGTCCACGCACACCACCGCAAAGTCCGGGCCGACGGTGCCCTTGATCAGCCCCATGGCCGGGCGCACCACGATGGCCAGCTGCGGCGAGCCGGCGCCGGACAGGTCGGCCGCCGACAGCAGGCCGGCCATGCCGTGCACCCCGCTCCACGTCTCACCGGTGGGCCCGCCCGGGGCAGCCCAGGCCTCGATGACCCGGCGAACGCCGTCCAGGGAGCCGGTCTGCATCGCGGTCACGTCGATCGACGCCAGCTGCGCGAGCGCCCCCTCCGGTGTCCGTGGAAACCCGGTGGGGACGCCGGCCGGGCCGGCTCCGGTGGCCCGCGGCAGCTCGATCACCCCCGGGTTGCGGGTCGATACGGGGCCGGGCAGTGCGGCCTCCGCACCGGCGCTGGGCATCGGCTCATCGGCCAGCGCGTCCCGCTGGGTGTCCCGGTTCGACGGCCCTCGGTCGGCTGTCGGCTGTCCGACCGGTCCGCTGCCAGCAGGTGACGGATCCGGAGAAGTCAGCGCATACGCCACGGCCAGGGCCAGCCCGGTCACCAAACCGAGGGCGGCCACCACCGCCGCGGCAAGCACCGCCAGCAACTTGCCCCGCCCCCACACCGGCGGCGGTACCGGCGCTGGCACGGTCGGGCGTCGGGTAGCCATCAGGTACACCCACTGCCGGTGATCGAGTCCAGGATCACCAGGATCACCGTGTAGGTGATCGCCACCATGATCACCACGGCGACGCCCATCGCCCCGTACCGGGAGGCGTGCGGGTGGGAGAAGATCCGGCCGACCAGAATCGAGCCCAGCGACACCACCGCGCCGAGCACGAGGAGCACCAGCACGCCCCACTTCGCCCACGCGGTCACGTCGTCGGCGAAGGCCTGCGTGCCGGGCGGCGCCTCGGGGCACACCGCGGCGTCCAGCTCCCGCGCCGCGGACACCGGACCGGCCAGCACGACCCGGACCACGAACATCGCCACGACCGCCAGGACGACGGTCACGATCTCGCAGCGGCGGCGAGGCACCGGTCCTCGCCGGTCCTCGCTCAACGCGCCACCCCCGGGACATCATCGAATTCCCGGAGCGGCATGCGGGGCGGGTCGGGCACCGTTGACGGATCCAGGGCGAGCAGGCTCGCGAGCGCCCTGCCGGCCGCGGCCACGGGCCTGGGCAACGGGTCGGGAGTGAGGCCGGCGATCGCCAACCGGCGGTCGACGGGCACCGGCACCACTCGGCCGGCCGCCCGGGCCGCCCGCAGTGCCGGCCCACAGCTGGCGGTCACCATCCGCGGCCAGCGACCCGATCCGACGCAGGCGACCACCGCCGGAACCTCGAGCACGCCCAGGAGGTGCTCGGTCTGGCGGACGGCGGGGACGGTCACCCGGCTGACCACGACAAGCCGGGCGCGGCCCTGCAGCGCCCTGGTCCACCCCGACCCGGACAGCATCGCCATGGTCGGCCACCCGACGTCGATCACCAGCAACCCGTCACCTTCGGATGGGTCCGTGCCGGTCGATGGCGGAGCCGGAAGGTCGTCGACCGACCGGCGATCCGTGACCCGCCGAGCGAGGTCGATGCGGTTGCGGCGGCCTCGGTGCCACCCGGACTCGTCGACGCCCAGCTCGCTGCTGCTCGCGGCAGCGAGGCCCGATCGGTGGGGGTCGGCGAACTCCACCAGCTGCACCGCTCGATACGCGGACAGCGCCTCGGCCACCGACAGCGCCACGGCCGAGGCGCCGGCGCCGGCGTGGGCGGGCAGCACCACCACCGCGGCTCTGCCAAGGTCGCCGATCGAAGGCGGGGCAACCGTGGGGCGGGTCGCCGCGACCTGAGCCACGACGTCCGTCGCTGCCGGAGCGCCGTCGAATGCACCGGCGCGGACCGCGATCACCGCGGACCGCATCGCCTCCACCGACATCGGCCGCACCGGCCCACGCGACAGAACCCCGCCCGACGGCAACGGCGTGCACGGCGTCGATCCACCGCTCATCGCACGCCGCCTCGCCGGTCAGCGCGGAGGAGGTCCTCCCCTGGAAATTCCATGCCGCCGACGATGCGACCGCGACCTCCAGATCTTCTTCAGTTCCCTCAGTCGCGGGCGCGTCCCGGCGGCTGCAGAACCGCACCGGAGGCGACAACGCGCAGGTCACGAGTACCGGAGAATGGCGAGGCGCGGAGTCCCCACCACAGCTGGAGCCGACCCACGGGCGGACGTGGTTTACCCTTCCCACCGGTCGATGGTCGACTACTGGAGAATCGTTCTCCTGCCAGTGCGGCAACCGCCGCCGCAGGCCCGCGCGCTCGGCTCTGCTGGACAGGGTGGGAGCCTCCCGCGTGCCGACCCCGCACACCTCCGACCCGACGGAACTTTCCTTTACAGTTAGACCCTGTCTGTATGGATTAGTTCCGAGGAGGTCAGATGGCCCACGGCGACCTTCCGGCGACGTTCACCTACTCACAGGCACGCGCGGCCGGCCTCACCAAGCACCAGCTGTACCGGCTGCGGGATCGCGGCGAGGTCGAAGCGATCGGTCATGGGCTGTACCGCCAAACCAGCGCACCCCTGGTCGACCTCGACCTGCTCACGATCGCCGAACGAGCCCCCCAAGCCACCCTCTGCCTGACGTCGGCGCTGGCCGAGCACGGGCTGACCGACACCATCCCGGCCGAACACGACGTCGCGCTGCCGCGCGGCACGTGGCACCCGCACGTCGACGTTCCGGTCCGGTGGCACAGCTTTTCGACGACGACCTTTCACATCGGCCGTGACCGACTGGCACTCGACGACGACACGCAGATCGGCCTCTACAACGCTCCACGCACCATCGTCGACGCCTTCCGGCTCCGCGGAGCGCTCGGCCCGGACCTCGCCTACGAGGCGCTGCGCCGCTGGCTGCGCCGCGGCGGACAGCCGGTCGAACTGCTCCGCGTGGCGAAGTCCTTTCCCCGAGCGACCTCGTCGCTGCGGCAGGCCCTGGAGGTTCTGCTGTGACCGCGCCACGCCGCACCTCCGCCACCCGCGCCACCCCCGACGGCCGCGCCTACCTGGACCTGCGGTCGGAAGCCAAAAAGGCCGGCCGGGCCACCGCCGAGTACCTGCGCCTGTACGCGCTCGAAGGGTTCCTCACCCGGCTCGCCGCCTCCCCACATGTCCACGCCCTCGTCCTCAAAGGAGGTGTGCTGCTGGCCGCCTACGACCTGCGCCGCCCGACCGCCGACATCGACTTCGCCGCGCTCGCCCAGTCCCGGGAGATCGACCACATCCGCCAACTGGTCATCGACGTGGCCCAGACCGTCCTGCCCTCCGACCAGGACGACGGACTCCAGTTCGACACCTCCAACGTGCACGCCGAATCCATCCGAGACGAGGACGAGTACAGCGGGGTCCGCGTCACCCTGCGCGCCCAGCTCGCGACCGCCAACGAGACCTTCCACGTCGATGTCAACGTCGGCGACCCGATCTGGCCGCAGCCGGAGAGGGTGCACGTCCCGCGCCTGCTGGGCGGCCAGATCGACCTGTTCGGTTACCCGATCCCCATGGTGCTCGCCGAGAAGGTCGTCACCGCCGCCCAGCGCGGCACCGCGAGCACCCGCTGGCGCGACTTCGGCGACATCTACCTGCTGACCGGCGCACACGGCTGCACCGCGCAGGCCGCACGACAGGCCATCCTCGCCGTGGCCCATCACCGCGGCACGGACCTGCCGCCCCTGCGCGCGCTCCTCGACGGGTACGCCGAACTCGCCCAGACCCGCTACCGCCGGTGGCGGGACCGCCAACACCTGCAGGACCGGCTGCCCGACCAGTTCGCCGACCTGCTCGAGGCCACCTTCCGGTTCGCCGATCCGCTGCTCGACGCATCCACCGTGCCGGACACCGCCACCTGGGTTCCGGCCACTCGCACCTGGACCCCGTGAGCACAGCACCACACGAGAGACCCTGCCGACCGCGCGCCCCGCCCCGTCCCTCACCGCCGGCCCCGGCCCGGACCACCACCACCGCTGGCGCCGCGACGTCGCGGAACGCCGATTCTCCTGGAAACGACCCGGCCGGGGTCCAGAGAAAGAAGGACCCACAACCTGCGTGTGCCACATGCGGCACTGACATGTGGGCCCAGACATGGTGAGCCGATCACCTGCGAGCAGTCGGCGCCATCAAGGTCGACTGCCCGGACTGCCCACCAACCATGCTCGGGTGCTGCCGGCGCTCACTCCGTCGATGTCCCCACCTCCTCGCAGCGCCCGCCATGATCATCACCGATCGCGGCTAGATGTCGTACCTCGTGTCTACGGTGGCCCGGACGTCACTTTCCGATCCGCCCGGCCCACTCTGGAGGCCCGCGCGGTCACCCGATCCACGGGAGAGCTCGATGGCAGAGATGTTGACCCAGCGCGGTGTCGTGTTCTGGCCGGTCGGCAGCGGCGACAGCACCACGATCGTGGTGGACGACCAGACCGTCGTGCAGGTCGACCTGCGCGACATGGCCAAGGCCGACCAGGACGACACACCTGAGATCGCGGTCGTGGACCGGCTCGTCGAGGCGCTGCCGCAGCGAGACGGGCGCCCGTATCTCGCGGTGTTCGTCCTGACCCACGCCGACAAGGACCACTGCTGCGGCTTCGAGGACCTGCTGTCGAGAGTCACGATCGGGGAGCTGTGGGCGACGCCGCGATTGTGGCGTGAGCTCGAGGACGATCCCTCTGCGGAGATCTGCGAGTCCGCCCAGGCGTTCCACGATGAGGCCGAGCGCCGGGTGGCCGCGACCCGGGCCGCGGCCAAGAGGGGCGAAGAACCCGAGAGCGGCGACCGGGTACGGATCGTCGGCCACGACAGGGACGGGGACTTCCACGGCTACGCCGACCTGCCGGACAAGTACCGGTCCGGCCCTGGCCAGGTGGTGACCATCCTGGACGGCGTCGACTGCACCGGCCGGTTCGAGGCGTTCTTGCACGCACCGTTCAAGGACGACTGCGCGAAGACCCGCAACGACACCTCCGTCGCCATGCAGGTCACTCTGATCGACGGCGACGGGGTCGGGCAGTTCCTGCTGTTCGGCGACCTGGCCTACGAGACGATCGTGAAGATCTTCGACTACAGCGAGGCTGCCGGTCGGTCGGAGCGGCTCGCGTGGGACGTCCTGCTCGCACCGCACCACTGCAGCAAGTCCGTCATGTACGTGGACGGCGACCTGAAGGTCGACGTCCTGGAGGCGATCGAGAAGAACGCCAAGACGTGGTCGACCATCGTCAGCAGCAGCAATCCGGTGCCGGTGACGGACACCGACGGCGCGAATCCGCCACATCGGGCCGCCGCAGATCGCTACGAGGAGATCACGGACGACTTCATCTGCACGATGGAGCACGGCTCGGCGACAGCGCCGGTGCCGATCGTCTTCGAAGTCGACCCCACGGGGGCGCGCCTGCTGGACCCGGCAGTCGTCGAGGAGTCCGCCCGCAGTGTGGTGAAGGCATTCGGGCCCTCGCCGAACCGCCTCGGGAAGGTCGCGGCGGCTGCGGCCCTTGCCGCGACCGCCGCGTACGGTGCCGAGCGCTGGCGCGGGCGGGGGCGCGCTGCACCGTCGGCGCAGCCCGGAATCGCACGGGTTCGGGAGCGGGTCCAGGAGCAGCGCGGCGGCCAGACCGCACCGTCCGGAGTCGTCGGCTTCGGCCGCTGATGACCGACCCCGCCGCGTGGAGCGATGGGCAGCGCCTGGCCCTCGAGCAACTCCAGGCCCTCGCCGCCGGCCACGGCGGACTAGAGGTGCTTCGTGTCACCTACGGCCGCGCTTCCCGGCAGCTGGAGATCTTGATGTCCATTCCGCTGGACGGTCGGGAGCCAGGCCCGGGCATCCACCTGCGCCAGCGGGAGACGTTCCTCCTCATCGTCCGGGATGACTTTCCGTTCGCGCCACCGATCGTGCAGGTCCGGCACCGACGGTGGGCGGGCACGCCGCACGTCCAGTGGGGCTATCAGCTGTGCCTGTACGCCGCGCCGTCCACCGAGTGGGCACCCAGCGACGGCATGCGTGGTCTCGTCGACCGGTTGCTGCTGTGGCTCGAGCGCGCCGCCGCCGACACCCTCGACGCGAACGGCGTCCCGCTGCACCCGCCCGTTGCCTACACCTCCGGCGCCTCGGGCAGCCTGGTGGTGCGGGCCGATCTCGGCGATCGGGTGCCATGGCGCAGCCCCTCCACGAACGGGCCGGCGCTGCTGGTCGCCCTGTGCACCCAGGACAGCCGGAACGGCGAGCGGCTCGACGTCATCAACTGGATGGATGCGTCCGAGTACCGAAAGCGCGTCTCCGCCGGCGGCCCCCCGAAGGGACCGAACGGCAGGCACCTGGTCGCCGCGGCGGCCGTGGTCCTGACCGGCGACATCGGTTTCGAGTACCCCCACCATGGGGGCGACCTGCTGAGCGGACTTGAGCAGCAGGGCCTCCCTCGAGAGGAACTGCTCGCTCTGATGGCGGGCGTGGCCTACGGCAACGTCCTGGTGGCGAAGCAGCGGGGTGTGCCGACCCCGCCCGAGGGCGAGGAGTGGCCGCACGGGCCCGGGGCCGTGCCGCAGATGGTGATCGTCGGTACACCCTCGCGCGAGGTCGTACCGGGCGAACGGGTCGCTCACCTGGTCGCCTGGCGCATCGACTTGCTCACCGGAAAGCTCACCGGTCGGCTCGGCAAGCTGATGACGACGTCGCGGAAGCGCCACGACAACCGCGACCGGCTCAACCAGCTGGGTCTGGACTGGCTCGATACAGACCCGGTGCGCTGGGCCCGCGTGTTCGAGGACCGACCGGAGACGACGCGGCGCCGGGACGCGGAGAGCTCTGCCACCTGGCTGGGAGGCCAGCGTGTCCTCGTCCTCGGGTGCGGCGCGCTGGGCGCGCCCGTCGCCGAGGCGGTGGTGCGTGCCGGCGCGAGCGACGTGACCGTCATCGACCACGGTGTTATCACCCCCGGCATCCTCGTCCGACAGCCGTACATGGACCGGGACATCGGCCGTCCCAAGGCCCTCGTGCTCGCCGAACGCCTGCGCCTCATCAACCCCGACTGCTACCCCGGCTGCCGGGTCACCGGGGGCAGCCAGGACGCCGTCGGCTACGTGTCGCGGCTACCAGCCGAAGGTGACGACCGCTTCGACCTGATCATCGACGCCACCGCCGATGCCGCTGTCCGTTCCGCCCTGGAACGGCGTCGAGCGACGACATCGGGCACGTGGCCCGCACTGCTGACGGTCCTGGTCGGGCACCGCGCGCGTCGCGGAGTTATCGCTGTCTCCCGCCCCGGCGCCTCCGGCGGTGGCGATGACGTGCTGCGCCGGCTGGGCATCGCCGCACGTGGCAGCCACGCGGCCCAGCTCCCCGACGTGGCCACCGACCTCTACCCGCGCAGCGCACGGACCGACGTCTTCCTCCCCGAGCCTGGCTGCTCAGCGCCGACCTTCACCGGTTCCCACGTCGAGTCCACCGCGCTCGCCGCGGCCCTCCTCAGCGCGGGGCTGGATGCCCTGGCCGGCCGTCTCCCGGGGGCGCCATGCCTCCCGATGGCCGCCGGGGCCATCCGGCTCGAGCCCACGGACGACGACGCGCACGGCACGACGGGGACCACATGGATCGGCTGGCCCGAGGACTGCGTCCAGGCCACGGTCGACGGGGCCTTCCAGGTCCGGGTCAGCCAGATCGCGCTTGGCACCATCCGCGCCGAGGTCCGCCGTGGTGCGCGCCTCCGCGGGCCGGACATCGAAACGGGCGGGATGCTCCTCGGTCAGATCGACGAGGCGGCCGGGGTCGTGTACATCGACGACGCCACACCACCCACCCCGGACAGCCTGTGCAGCGCGGTGCACTTCCGGCACGGCATCGAGGGCTCCCAGGATCTGGTCGAGCACTACGCACGGACAACGGGCAAGATCACGTCGTTCGTGGGCATGTGGCACACCCACCCTGACGGGCCGGCCAGGCCGAGCCGAACGGACGAGACGGGCATGGCGAACCTCGTCACCCCCGCGTTGGGCGGGCCCCCTCGCTGCCTCATGCTGATCGTGGGCGGCCATGACCCGGCCTGGACCGGCTGGCGGGACGGCGCCGATCGGACACCGCCGCCGCAGCTGTATCTGCGCGTCGTTCACCGTGCGGACTCCAGCGGACCTCCGCCGCAGCAACCGGCTCTGCCGCCGGGCAAGTACTTCCGGGTGCGGGAGTCCATCGAGCCGCACGGAGTGCCGTGGTGGCGACGGTGGCTTGGTGGGAGCCGATGACCACCGATCGGGTCGGCCTCGCCCTGTCCGGCGGCGGGTTCCGCGCTACCGCGTTCGGCCTCGGCTGCCTGCGCGCTCTGCACGACACCGGCGTGCTGTCCAAGGTGACGGTGGTCAGCGGTATCAGCGGTGGAAGCCTGCTCGCGGCGCTGTGGGCCTACGGGCCGTCGACCTTCCAGGAGTTCGATGGTCAGGTCGTCGAACTTCTCGGACGCGGGCTCCAGTTGGAGCTCACCACGAGGACCCTGTCCCCGGTGCGCGTTGCGCGCAGGGGTGTCGATCTCATCGCGGCCGCCCGTCCCGACGGGCGCGTGCGGCCCAGCCGGAACCGCACCGACGTGCTCGCCGCTCTCCTGACCGACTGCACCTTCGGCGACAAGTACCTACCCGATGTCACGTACGCCGGGCTCTCGACGGTCCTTTCCGCCACGGACCTCATCACCTCCCGCGCGGTCCGGTTCGGCAGCGACCTCAGCTCCCTCTCCACGTACGGTCGCATCGTCGAGCCCATCCGCGTCGCGGAGGCCGTCGCCGCCAGCGCCGCATTCCCACTCGCGTTCCCTGCCGTGCAGAGGACGTACACGTTCGAGCGCGGAGGTCAGACTCAGCAGCAACGGCTCGCGCTGACCGACGGCGGCGTGTACGACAACCTGGGGTTGTCCGTGCTCGAGCCCGGCCGGAATCCGCGCTTCAGCGATCACGTGTACCCGCTCGACTACATCGTCGCCTGTGACGCCGGCCGCCAGGAGCGGGGGGCATCCAGGGCCAGGGTGTTGCCGTTCCGCCTGATGCGCAGCTTCGACATCACCTACCGCAAGACCCAGGACGGCACCCGGGCACGGCTGCACGCCGCTCGGAGCACCGGACAGATTCGAGGCTTCGTTCACGCCTACCTGGGCATGCGGGACCGCCGGCTGCCCATGCCCGCCCCCGGTCTGGTGCCGATGGAGCAGGTGAACCAGTACGGGACGAACTTCAAGAAGATGAGCCGCGAGAACCTCGACGCCATCACCAGCCGTGGGGAGCAGCTGACCCGACTCCTTCTGCAGCACTACTGCCCGGCCCTTCTCGGCTGATCGCGCTGCAGCGCTGCCGGAAAGACCACCTGCCGCAACGGTATGGCTCAGGCGGGCACCACGTCCCGGACGCCGGAGGTACGGGTCTCGGCGAGGAGGTCGATGAGATCGCCCTCGGTGAGGACCTCGATCCGGTGGCCCTTCTCCCGCCAGTGCACCGCCTTCGCCGCCTTGCCGGTCCAGAAGTCCGCCGGGTCATGACCGGCGAACCCGTCGCCGACGACCAGCATCGTCGTCCGCTTGTTGACGCCCTTCTCCACGACGGCGCCGCAGCGAGCGACGGTGTCCCAGGCATCCTGGCGGCGGATGCTCAGCGCACCGGTGAAGACCATGACCTGCCCGTACAGCGGGTGCTCCGGGTCGGCGTCGGCCGCGACGTCGGGCAGCTGCGGTCCCGTGTAGGACGACGTGCTCCGGCAGCCTTGCCAGGCGGCGGCCTCCAGCCGCCCAGTGAGCACCTGCAGCCCGGTAAGGAGACCGCCGAGGTTGTCGGCACCCCGGCGGCGGGCGATCTCCAGGACGACGTGGGCGCAGGCCAGCGCGTCCGAGCCGGCCTCGTGGTGGGCGGCGAGGGCCACGCCGCACTCAGCGGCGACCATCGGCAGGCGATAGGAGATCAGGTCCAGCGCCCGCCGGGCCATGATGAGCGAGCATGCGTAATCGGTGGTCGGCCACTCCCGGTCGACGGCAACGCAGGCCTCACGCAGCGCCCCGATGTCGAAGGCGGCGTTGTGCGCAACGAACGGCAGCCCACCGGTGACCTCGAGCAGCTGGTCCAGCCGCACGGCGAAGGTCGGCTGGTCGGCCACCATGTCCGGCGTGATGCCGTGCAGGGCGACGTTGATGCCGTCGAAGTGATCCAGGCCCGCCGGCGGCCGGGTCAGCCACGAGTGGGTGGATACAACGGCGCCGTCGCGGACGACGGCCGCGCCGATCGCGCAGATGGAGCCGCGGCGGGCGTTCGCGGTCTCGACGTCGATCGCGACGAAGTCCAGCCCGTCGGCTCCCGGACCGGTGCGGTCATCCAGCGCCGGCCGGGGGGGCGGCAGCAGCCCGGTCACGCCGCGACGCCCGGTTGCGCGTCCCGGATGACGGCCGGCAGCGCCCGCTCGGCTGGGCCACCGAGCGGACGCATGTAAGAACGCTTCAGCCGCTCGTCCTCGACGGCGTCCCAGGCCCGGCACAGGTCGTTGAGCCACCGGGCGATACCCAGGGCGCGCGCCGTCCGAGGATCACCCGCGGCGGCCTCCGCGGCCTCGATGTCCAACGGCTCGGGCAGCGCCGACCACCGCGGCGGGGTCAGGCTTTTCTTCGTGGTGGCCGCCTCCTCGTAGGCGGTCTGCAGCCCGTCCCGGACGGCGACCACCGAGGTGACGGTCGCCTCTAGGTCGAGCACCCGTTCGGTGGCCCCCTCATGCTCCTTCAGTGCCTGCTCCCCGTCGACGGTGGACAGGGTCACACGGGTCGCGGTCAGCGCCTGCAGCGTCCTCGCGGGATCGGCGCCGTCGACGACCCAGGCGCCACACAGCCGGGATATGCCGGCGATCCGTGGGCCCAGATCCACCCACCAGACGACCGGAACGCCATCCATCGCGTCGACGACCGCCAGCACAGAACTGCCTTCGTTCATATCCCCTCCCCCACATGCGGTGACGCACCGTATCGCAACGGTGACGAGGGAGCGGGACGAGCGGCCGTGGTGAATGCAGCTGGGAGGGTGCCATTGCGTGCTGTGCGGGGGACAGCGCGCAAACTGCCCCAGATTGACTCGACCTGACGTTGATCACCAGCACCGGTGGCCGATGCCCTTGCCACGGAACATCGTCGACGCCTTCCGGCTCCGCGCAGCGCTCGGCCCACACCTCGCCTACGAAGCGCTGCGCCGCGGCGACCTTCCAGTTTGCCGATCCGCTGCTCGACGCATAGACCGTGCCGAACACCGCGAGCTGGGTTCCGGCCACTCGCGCCTGGACCCCGCCAGCGCAGGACCACGCGAGTTGCGCCTTCCGTGGCGGCGAGGTACTAGCTCGGGATGGTCTTCCAAGCCGGCGAGTTGAGGCCGACCTTGGGCACGGACCGTCAGCGCGGAAGCGCAGCGATCGTGGCTGGGATAGGTCAGAAGGTGCGCTTAGCGGGTCTCGATCGAGCGGCCGTCACTGCCGTCCCGCTTCTGATAGTCGATCAGTGCGATGTCGGGCTCGTACGGCGGAGCGGCCTCAGGCTGGGTCGCAGCCGCCGGCATGGGCTCCGGTCCCTGTGGCTCGGGCTCAGATGCCACGCGACTGATCCTCACGCGCCTTTCTCGCGCTGCGACTCGGCATGGTCGCGGTAACGCTTGATGGCTCGCTCGTTGCCTTCAAGGTGGTCGATCAGCTCTACGTCAGGCTCGAAGGCCGGAGGTGCGCTAGCTGCAGGTGCCTGCGTTGCGGTGGCCGCGTCAGTCATCAGCTCTACCTCCCTCGGTTGTCAAGGATACCGGCAATCACGGTCAAGATCACAGCTGAGCCAAGGAAGAAGGTCGCTGCGGTGACGAGACGCGCCTTCACTTTCAAGATCGCGCGGGTCTGGGTGTAGATCGCAATGCGCGTGTCCAAGAGGCGCAGCCGTGTGAAGCCCTCTTCGGCACCGAGGTACTTGTCGCGCAGCTTTCGGGCGTTGAGCGTCGGGAACGAGCGGGGCAATGTGGCCCAACCCGCAAAGAAGGCGGCAAGTCCTGCTGCGCCAGCGGCAACGTTGGCGGGCAAACCGTCCAGGTTCCCCACACTGAGGCCGACCAAGACGCCGGCGAAGCCGAGAAGAACGCCGGCCTTGGCGTCGATGGCGGACGCGTGCCGTTCCTGAGCTGCCAGCTCCGCAGTGATCTCGGCGTGCAGCAGTTCAAGGGACGAGGTGGCAGCCATGGCAGCTACAAAGTAGCGACAGCAGCCGCTCGGTCACTTGCAAGACCCGTAGGTGCTGCTTGTGGGAAGCCCGTGCCGAGCCGGGGTCACGCCCGCGGACACGGCGAGCCCCGTCCACTGCTGGGCTCACAGCTGCCCCACGACTGGGGATGCGTCCCCGACGGCGATGAGCGCGACCTCGCTCCAGTCTCGATCGAGGGCCGTGTCGTCGGAGCGAAGTGTCGCTCACCAGAACCGGCGGTCGAGGAGTGTCGCTCAGCGGCGGCGCACATCTCCGCCGGAAATCCGCGACAAGCTCTGATGAGGAGCGCAGGGCCCCTGGTTAGGCTGACCTAAACTGGGCTGTTTCTGCCATGACCACAGCACTGCGCGGCGAGGACGATCTCGTGGTCGGCGTTCACGGTCTCGGCGACGACGACCGCGGGGTGGCCGTGCGGCAGACCGTCCAGCCCCACACCGCGACGGGCGAGCCGGGTTCGGCAGCGGCGAAGCGGCTGCTCACCGTCCCCTCGTCGCCGCCCCGCCACCGCAAAGGGCCAGCCCCGCCAAGGCGACCTCGAGCAGGTTCGGGCGAGAGCAGGCGAGTGGCCACCACCGTCGCGGGCACGGTCGCCATCCCTTGCGTCTCGGCGGCCTCCTGCTCGATCGAGGTGAGCGGCTCGGCGGTGCCAACAGCCGATCGGGCCGCGCCGACCAGCCCCATCAATGCGGCGTACACCTCCCCTCGACCGAGCTGACCGGGGCGGCCAAGGGGACCCCGACCACCTCGGCCGTGCGGGCGTCCGGCAGTCCGCCGAGCCCGCGGGCCACAAGCAGGACGGTGTCGGCGTGCTCGTCGCCGACGTGGTCGAGTCCCTCGACGAGCTCTGCGGTCCCTCTCCCGGCGGTAGGTCGACGTCGACGACCGGGAGGAGCCCGGGCGCGGACGCGCTCACCTAGCTTTCCAGTCCGCCGGCATGCCGGCGCCGGCCCCGCTCCGGTCCTCGGCCGATGCCCACGGCGTGGATCATCTGCGGGCCATCCTCGTCCTCTTGGCAACTGCGGTCCGTACGGCCTGCCGAGCAGGTCGGGAGACCCCTTCCGCCAGACCGCCCTCGACGAACGTCGGCGCAGCCAGCCGGTGGCGCAGGAAGGAGTGGCCGAGGGGAGCGGCGCACCGGGGAGTGTCACCGGCGGCCCCGCCTGGACCGGTCGCCACATCGGCAGGTCAGCAGGACGTACAGGTCCGCGGGCAGATCTTCCAGCCTGGAGATGGGGGTCGGGAACGTGAGCCGGATGCGGCTGACGCCGGTGGGGTCGGCCGCGACGACGGTCATCCCCTGCCCGTCGAGTTCGGTGGCTTCCGCGAACCGAGCGTCGTGGCCCAGGGCGCGCAAGCACGCAGCCAGCTGCTCGGCGTGGTGTGGGCAGCGCAGGTGGGCCAGCACGGCGGGAGCACTGTCGGGCAGGGCGGGGCGGGCCGCGATGTAGGCAGCGATCGGCACCGGCATCCCGTCATCGCCGATGCGCACGGTGCCGGGCTCCACCCTGTAGGCGACCCGGCCGACTTGGTCCGTGTCGGGCAGTCGCTGTGCGCCGCCCTGCAGCGTCACCCGCGGGCAGCCGGCGGCCGCAACCGTGACGGCGGCGAAGGGAAGTGCCCGCAGATGTCCGGCGGCGGGTGCATCGGGCCGCAGCAGGACAACGGCGCTGCCGTCGTTGCAGGCGCTGATCGCGACGTTGGTCAGGTGCGGTCGGGCGGCATGACGGGGGAACGTCGTCAGGGCTCCGCTGGTCGCACGGTGCAAGCCTGTGCGGGCGGCCAGCCCCAGTTCATGGGAATCCACGTCGGTTCCTTCCTCCACCGGCCTCGGTCCGGAAGAGCAGGAAGGCCGTGGCCACGCCGCCAAGGACGGCCCCGGCTACCGCCAGCGGCGGCGGTAGCACCTGGAGGGTCAGCGGGCAGGTCGTCCCTGCCGCCAGTGCCGCAACGATGGCGCGATGGCTGTTCCGCTCGGTCATGCCATCTCCTACCGCTCCATGCCAGTCAGGCAAGCGGCGTCCCGACGTCGGCGCCGACGGGGCTGTGGGCAGCAGCTGCTCCATGGCCATCTAGCTAGAGGTCACGGGTACAGGCCACCGGCCGGGCGAAGGCCAGGCGGACCTCCCGGCAGCCCCGCGCGCCCCGGTGCAAGCGACGGTGCGAACCCCCTCCGCCGGCGTCGGACGCCATTCCTCGACCGAACCGGGGCCGGGTGTCCGTCCCAGCATCCATGACAGCGGCTCCGTCTCCGGTGAGGTAAGGCGAACCTAACAAGGCCGAGGTGGCGTGAACGCCCTCGGCCCAAACTGCGTCGCAGCCACGCGCTCCGCGTCCCCCTGACGCCCACGTGCGCGTGCTACGTCGAGCGCCGGCCCAGCTCCTGGGCCGTGCGGACCTCCGCGGCGAGGATGACTGCGTCGGTCGCGCCGCCGCGAACGCCGAGATGGCCACGCACACCGGCACCATGGCCCCGGGTGAGCTGCCTTCTCCCCAGACCAAGGCGTACACCACCTGAGCGGGCGGCAACGCGCCGCCGAAGGCGACCGCGGGCACCCGGACAACCGGGATCGAGGGCAGCGCGATCAGCACAGCCAGAGCGCCGAGGGTGGCGCCGCCGGTGATGCCAGCAGCGAGGGCGCGGCCAGGAGATTGCCCCCACAGCAACTGGAACTGACTGTTCGTCGCGCCGCCAACGCCATCGGCCTGCCGGCGGTCCGACCCCACGAACTCCGCCACACCGGCGCCACTCTGTCCGCGGCCACCGGCGCGATCATCAAGGACTTGTGCGACGGGTCCCGTATTGCGATCGCTACGTGGTCAGGGGGGATCGCGTTTCCGAGGGCGGCGCCTCGTTCAGCCGTCGGCGGTGAGCACTTTGCCTAGGAAGCGCGGGCGACGAACTCTCGGCGAGCTCGGGCGATCGTTTCTGCCGTGCTCATGTGCAGGTCCATCTCGTCCTCACCGTCGTTGACGGCCACGATCCGGGCGACGAATGCCTCGCCCTCGGCTTGGTTCCCGTCTCGGAACGCGACCCACATCGCATCGACGAGTACCTTCTCGTCCTCGGGTGCCACCAGCAGCGCCGTCTGGCTGGCGGCGCGGGCCGTTTCGAGATCCCCGTCGGCCAGTGCGGAGGTGACGACCAGGTGCGCGACGTCGCAGACTCCCGCTGTGTAGGCCAGATCCAGCCCCTGCAGCCACTCGTAGCCCGACGGCCGCTGACCGAACGGGAGTCCCGACACCAGCTCGAGGGCTGCCGACAGATCACGGATCCCGTCGCCGCCGCGCACCCCCGCGCGGCAGCGCAGCTGGCGGAACAGCTCGGCATCGACCAGCACGTTGCGTAGCGAATAGGCGCCGCGGTGACCGGAGCTCAGATACTTCTCCCCGGTGACCGGATCGGTCCCTAACCAGGCGCGGGCACCGGCCGCGACCCGGTGGACGTACGCCCGGGCGGTCACCGGGTCCGCCATGTCCGGGCGCAGCGCCGCGGCCGCCTCGTCCCCCGTCGCACCGTGGGTACGGGTGGCGAGGTAGGCGACCACTTCTTCATACCGGCGCCGGAGGCCCGACTTGACGACTGCGGTCTCGTCACCGTGGGCGCGCAAGGCGATCGGTCCCAGCAGCGTGAGCCGCGGCCAGCTGCAGTCCGGGTCCCACCAGTCGGCGAGGTCGCGGTCCAGTTGCTCAAGGTCGTCCTCGACACGGTCCCTCAAGTCTGTCGGGGCCCGCCGTGCCAGCGCCTCCACGTCCTCGACCGTGACCGCCGAGGACTGCACGTAGATGCCGGTGTCCTGCGGCAGCACCGAGCCTGGGACGGCCGGCGTCCACTGTGCGCGCGCCGCCGCGGCGGCGACCCCGGCCGGGCCCTCCCCGTTGCGGTCGGGGCCCCGCGGCAGGGTGACGTTCTCGAGCAGGGCACCGGTCGCGTCGGTATAGGTCTGCCACGGCTGGTCGCCGGCGGCAGCGGGGATTGCCGCGTCGTCGGCGCCGCGTTCGAATGCCAGGAGTGCGGCGATGTCGGCTGCCTCCTGCGCGGTTAGCTGCCGGGCCTGCAAGCTCAGGTCCAGTCCGGGGATCAGCAGGCGACCATCGTCGGTCAAGGTCAGCAGCCATCCCTCGGCCGGGGCGCCCGGCTCCTCGCCCAGCACCACGGCAAGGGGGGTGCGGTCACCGTGCTGGTGCATGGCGGCGGTCAACACCGCCAGGTCGCGATCGCCGCCGCCCGCGTCCGGAGCAACGAGGAGAATCTCGGGCATCCACCCGTCTCCGGCCGTCGCGTGCAGCCGGCCGTCCAGGACAGCGTCCCGCCTCGTGTCGGCACCGTCCGTGTACTGGCGCAGCGTGGCGTGCAGAGTCGCGACGACGGATACCAGGTCCTCGGCGTGGCGGAGCCGTTCAGGGTTGAGGTCGACCAGCTCGGTGCCGAAGCCGACGACCGTCGCGTGCAGCAGATCCGACCAGCTGTTGACCGCCAGCTCCGCGGCCAGGTGCCGGGCGAAATCCTCGCACCGCTCGAGCGGGCCGCTGAGCCTCAGGATGCCGATCCGCTCCAGGTCCAGCAGCCACCGCTGCCCGCCTTCACTGCCGACGCTGACCAGCCCCGGATAGGGCGCCAGGCGGCCGCGTGCCCGGTCCGGGTCCACAGGGATGTCCGCCGCGAGGTCGAGGGACCACCACCACCCGGTCTCATCGGCGGTCCACGGCGGCGGCGGGCCGCACGCCGTGGGGGCGTGCAGCCGCAGGTCCAGCCGGTGCCCAGACAGCCGGGCGCCGACGACGTCGGGCAACTGGGCGCCGGGCTGGTCGGAGAGGGCGACGGCGAGGCTGCGCAGCGCCACGTCCAGCGCGGTGAAGTCGGCGACGCCGGCGGACGCCGCGACCAGCACCGACGCCTCGGCACCGATCAGCGTCGGCGGGGTGGGCGCCAGCATGCGGCCAGCCCGGCGGCGGCGGAGCCGTTGCCGCCGCTGCACCAGCAGCGCCGCGCCGATCCCGGCGGCCAGCAGTGCTCCTCCCCCGGCCAGCGTCGCCGCCAGACCGGTGGGCGACTCCTCACCCGGGTCGGTGCTCTGCTCGGCGGCGTCACCGGCTCGCGATGGCGTCGCCGGCTGCTCCGTCGGCGGGGCATCCGTCGTGGGTGGCGGCACCGACGGCTCGGCGGGAGCCGGAGCCTCCGGCTCAGAGGTGGCGGGGCCTTCCTCGTCCGGTTGGGGATCTCCGGGGATGTCCAGCACCTGGCCGGGGAAGATCAGGTGCGGGTCGGTGAACAAGCGCCCACCCGGCTGCTGCTCGCCGGCGTTCAGGACGAAGATCGGCCGCCACCCCGGCAGGCCCTCCTCCTCGGCGATCTCCGACAGCGTGTCCCCGGACTCGACCACCACCTGGCCGGCGACCGCAGCGGGCTGCGACGCCGCGTCGGCAGGGAGAGTCAGGACCCAGCCGGGGCGGATCACTCGGGCGTCGGTCAGCTCCCGACCGTCAGGCTGCGGCCGACCGCGATTGAGTTCGAAGATCTCGTCGAACCGTTCCCAGTCGCCGAGGGTCCGCGCTGCGATCCGGCCCAGGGTGTCCCGCGGCTGCACGGTGTACTGCGGCCCGGGCGCTGCCGCGGCGTCCGGACCGGCCTGCCCGACGGAGCTGCCGGTCGCTGCCGGCTCCTCGACCGGGGCGGCGGGTTGCTCGGAGACGAGCGGAGGACTCGCGTAGGCCGGGGCTGCGACCCAGGACAACAGCGGAGCACCGCCGACGCCGAGAACGGCAGCGACCAGCAGCCCCGCCAGCTGCTGCATCGACCCCAGCCCGGGCAGGCGGGGGGCGGGCACACCCCGCAGCTGTGCGGGGATCTCCACCGCCACCGATACCGCGAAGACCGCCCACGCGACCCAGCCGACCACCACCAGGAACCCGGCGAACACCGCTCCGGTGTCCGGACCGGACAGTGCGGCGGTGACCTGCGTCCAGGTCGGGAACTGATCGGGCAGATAGGCCCGGCTCAGGACCCACAGCGCGACCGGGATCCCGACCACGAGAGCCAGCAGAAGCAGCAGCGAGAGGACGCGGCGGCACGCCTCCAGCACTCGAGCACTCATGCGGCTCCCCTCCTCAGTTCACGGCCGGGTCGGTGACGAGGTCGGCGGTGCCGGAGCCGTCGACGGTCATGGTGGTGATGCCGATCAGGCCGAAGAAGATCGTGGGCTCGGTGATGGTGGTGGTCACTGACAGGGTGTCGGCGTCGATCACGGTGACCGTGCCGCGGACGTCGCTGCGGTCCAGATAGGCCTGGGCGGCGGCGACCGCTGCCGCGGTGTCGACCCGCACCTCGCCCGCGAGTGCCGCAGAGCGGTCGATGGCCTGCCCGCCGGCCCGGGCAGCCTCGTCAGCGAGCGCGTTCGCGCGTTGCGTGGCCTGCACCTTCGCGCCGCCGTCGACGGCCAGCCCGATGATCAGCAGCAGTCCTGGCACGAGGACGGCCATCAGGACGCTCAATGAGCCGCGCTCACCACGTGGGCGTCCGCGACGTCGTGAGGAGGTCATCGTTCGCGGTAGGCGTCGACGGGGCTGGCGAAGGATGCGCTGATCTGCACGGAGCCGGGCAGGCCGGGGGCGAGCAGGTCGGTCATGGAAACGGTGCAGGTGATGGCGACGGTCACGTCCCCGGACTGGCCGACCGGCGCACGGAAGCCTGCGCTGTCCACATCGACGTCCACGCGCTGGCATCGAAGGTCCTGACGGGCAAGGGTTTCCTGGGCCTGCGCGGTCGCCGCCGCCACCGCGGTGTCGGCGTCGACGGCGAGCGAGGCCGCCCGGGCCGCCGCCCGGGCCGCCTCCTGCACACCGTTGTCGGCGACCTGGGTCCGCCCGGCCCAGATCGCGAAAGACAGCAACAGCAGCACTGCGGGGGCCAGTACGGCCAGCTCCACCGATATCGATCCCCGCTCCGCCAGCGGCAGGTCGCGGGTCACCGGCTCGGCCTCTCCACCGGTCCGACGGCGGTCTGGGCGACCGACCAGCCAGCTACGCCCGGGAACAGGCTGATCGATGTCCCGGACACGGTCACCTCGATGGTGGTCGGCGACCCGGTTGCGTTCACCGCGGCGCCGACCAGCAGGTCCTGCGCGGTCTGGGCCAGGAAATCCTCGGCCGCGGAATGCGCCCGTTCGACCGAGGCCGGCTGAACCCGCCCCTCCCGCGCCCCTTCTTCGGCCGCGCCGAGGGCCACCGACCGGGCGTAGAACCACAGGGCGCCTTGGATCAGGGTCATCACGGCCAGCAGGATCACCGGGAAGGTGATCGCCAGCTCCACCGCTGCGGCCCCGCGCTCCCCGGCCAGCCGCCGCCGGGCCGCCTCCCCGGCGCGCGGTCGAGCGGGCACCGGGCAGCCGGGCGCCGGCGGCCTCCCCCGGCCGCCGGACCGCGCGCAGCTAGACACGGTGGATGGCTACTGGATCTGACTCGAGCGAGACGTGACCGCGTTGGCGATCACCGCCACCAGCGCAACCGCGATACCCAGCAACGCCAGGGTGATGATCACCTGCTCGATCGACACCGAGCCCCGTTCGGGCTCGGCGCGCACCGCCCGATACCGGTCTCGCAGCGCGCCACCCAAGCCGAGCAGTGTGGTGATCAGTGAGGTCATGGTGAGTTCCCTTCGGGTCGAAGTCAGCCGGTCAGCTGGCCATCAGTCGGGACAGGGCGGGATACAGGAACAGCAGCAGGAACGCGATGGACAGCAGCGCCACCGGGGCGGTGAGCTTCTCGCTGGCGGTGTTGGCCAGCGCCTCCTCCTCCGCCAGCAACTCCACCCGCAGCGACTGGGCGCGGGCCCGCAGCGTCGGGGCGATCGAGGCACCCTGCTCGGCGGCGATGACAGCGATGTCGGCGATATCGGCCAGCTCACCGACGCCGGTGTCCGTTGCCAGCCTCCGAAGCCCGTCCCACGGCTGTTGGCCGGCCAGCCGGGCACCGACCAGCGCGTCCCGGATGCGGCGGAACACCCAGCCCGAGCCCAGCGCCGCGGCCCGTTCCAGGGCGATCGTCGGGCCCTCGCTGGCGTCGCGGCGCAGGCTGACCAGCTCCAGGTAGGAGCACAGCGCCCGCCGCATCTGCCCGCGCGCCTCCTTCGCCTGATCCCGGACGACGAGATCCACGACGAAGAACAGGCCGACCGCGAGCACCAGCGACCCAGCGACCGGCACCACCACCGGTAGCCGCCAGCCGGCCACCGACAGCACCGCGGACAGCACCGGCACGAGCCCGGCCCCGAACGCCGCCATCCCGGCCTTGCGCAGCAGAAACCCCTCCGGCGTCCAGCCGATCAGGGCCAGTGCCTGGGTGGGGATCGGAACGCCGACATTCATCAGCCGGGCGCCGGCCCAGGCTCCGGCGCGGCCGGTCACGCGGGTCCAGGAGTCACCCGCGACGGGACCGGCCGGAGAGGGGGCGACCCGGCCCTCGAGGCGGGCGAGCGCGTCGGCCAGCCTCGGCTGCTCGATGACCAGCACCGCCCGGGCCAGCAGGAACACCCCGAGGCCGAGAACGGCGCCGAAGCCGACCAACGCCAGCTGCATGCCGTTCACCCGACGCTCGCCGTCTCACGCTCGGTGCCCGCGTGCCGCCGTCTGGTATCTGTCTCGATTGCTCCGAGTTCGATTAGCTCGGATTCCCCTTGTGAGGCCGTAGGCCCAGCGTGGTCGGCGATCGGGGCCGCGACACCCCGGTGCGACCGTCGGTCAAGATTACTGACGGAAGCGCTAGGTTCCCGATAGCTGGTTGTGGTTCTTGAAGCGGGGGTTCGGTGTCTCTTGCCGTGGTGCGGTCGGTGGGTACGGCGCGCAGTCTGCGCAGCCCACACGAGGAGCAGGACTTCGAGCAGGAGCTGATCGACCAGTACTCCCTGGCGATGGCGGCCGCGGGCATCACCGATGACACGGCCGCCAACGAGCGCGGGGTGGTGTTCGAGTTCACCCAGTTCCTCGGCCGACCGTTGTGGGCCGCCGAGGTCGACGACGCCGACCGCTACCTGCGGTGGCTGCGTCGCGAGCGAGGCAACGCGAAGTCGACCGTGGCGGGGAAGGCCGGCGTACTGGCGCGGTTCTTCGACTTCGTGATCACCCGCTACTCCGGTGACATCCATGCGCTGTTCGATCGTGTCGTCGTCCAGCCGATCGATGAGTTCAACCGGCCGGCCAACGTCATGACCAGCGGCTCGACGCGGATCCCGCCGCGCGCGGACGAGGTCGCCGCGTTGTTCGAGGCCTGGAGCGAAGCGCTGCCGGAGGCCCGCAAGTACTTGCCGGCCGCCCGCGATTACCTCGCCGCGTCGCTGTGGCGCCGGATCGGGCTGCGCATCAACGAGACGGTCATGCTCGACATCCGCGACTGGCATCCCGAGCTCGGAGAGCACGGCAAACTGCACGTGCGCCACGGCAAGGGCAGCCGAGGCCGGGGACCGAAGATCCGCATCGTTCCGGCGATCGACGAGGTCGACGCCCTGCTCGAGTGGTGGCTCACCGACGTGCGACACCAGTTCGGGGACGACTTCAACGACCCGTCCGCGCCGCTGCTGCCCAGCGAACGGCGGGACTCGATGACCGGGCACTGCACCCGGATCGGTCCCGAAGCGTTGCGCGCTGGACTCGGCGACGCGGTCGAGGTCTGGCTGCCCGACTGGGTCGGGCGGTTGAGCCCGCACGGGCTGCGGCACTTCTGCGCCTCCCACCTCTACGAGCGCGGCATGAACCTCAAGGCCATCCAGGAAGTGATGGGCCACAGCTGGCTGTCCACGACGACGCAGTACATCCACGTCCACGACGGCCACATCGAGCAGTCGTGGGCCGCGGCCAACAGCCGCGTGCTGAGCCGCTTCGGCGCCACCACCGACAGCGCCAACCGCGACGCGGTCACCGACACCGTCCGGGAAGGTTGAATCGATGCGCTGGAACATGCGAATGAAGGCCGCCGAGGCCGGTATTTGGAAGTCCACCGAGCTGCGTCGCCGCCTGGCCGATGCCGGGTTGGAGATCAGCGCCGGGAAGATGTCCGGGCTCTGGGCCGGCACCCCGACGACCATCCGCCTCGACGACTTGGACGTGATCTGCTCGGTGCTCGGCTGCACCCCGAGCGATCTGCTGCTCTGCGAGCCCGAGGTCGTCGCGGCCCGCAAACCGAAGAAGCCGACGGCCGCGGCCCGCTCACAGGCCCGAGCGCAACCGATCCCGGGACGGCGGCGAACCAAGCCTCCGGCGTGACCCTGGCGCCCATGTGTGAGCGCTGCGGGCAGCGCCCGCAGGGCTACCACGCCCGCCGCTGGTGCTACGACTGCAAACCCGGCACCAAGGGCCGGCCGCGGCCGTGCCGCCGATGCGGGTCGGTCGGCGACTACTGGAGCGGAGGGCTGTGTCGGCGCTGCCATCAATACGCGCCGCAACCGCCCGACTCCTGCCGCGACTGCCTGGCCTGGGGTGTCCGACGCACCCGCAACTGGCTGTGCGGCGGCTGCCAATCCTGGCGCGTGCTGCACCCGGTCGAGGGGCCCTGCATCTCCTGCGGGCAGCGCCTGTCGATCAACGATCGGCTCGCCTGTCGGCTGTGCTGGCAGCAGACCCGCGATCAATCCCAGCGCAACGAGCCGATCGATGTGCCCCTGGCCAACCGGCACGGGCAGCAGCTGATGTTCGCGAACATGTCCTCGTCCAAGAACGGCTTCCGGCCGCATCCGCGGCGCGATTTCCGCCGCCCCGGCCCCGAGGCGCCGCGACGCGAACCCCGCCCGGCGCCCTTGCCGGACCAGCTCGACCTGTTCGCGTTCCGCCCGATCGAGGACCCTGCTCGCCGCTACGGGTTCGGCGAGCCACCCAGTCTCGCCCTCGCCACGCTGCTCGACCGGCACGCCCGCGAGCACGCCGAAGGGCATGGCTGGTCCGAGGGCCAGACCACTCGTGCGCGTATCGGACTGCGCGTGCTGCAGGCGTTGCGGCGCATCGACGCGGCGCCGATCAAGGCCAGCGACGTCCTGCACCTCGTCCCGCTCGGCCTGTCCGTCCGCGCAGTGCTCGCGATCCTGGACACCAATGGCCTGCTCGAGGACGACCGCACTCCCACCGTTCAGGTGTGGTTCGAAAGGCAGATCCTCGACCTGCCCGAACCCATGACCGGCGAACTGCAGATCTGGTTCGAGGTCCTCCACTGCGGCAGCAGCACGCCGCCGCGCAGCCGCCCCCGCAGCATCGTCACCATCCAGACCCGCACCCGCTGGGCGCTGCCCGCCCTGCATGCGTGGGCCGATGCCGGGCACCGGTCGCTGCGCGAAATTGCCCGCGCCGACGTACTCGCTCTGCTGCCCGCCAGCGGCACCGCCCGGGCCACGCTCGGCGGCGCGCTGCGCTCGATCTTCACCATCCTCAAGCGCCGCAAGGTGCTCTTCGTCAACCCGACGGCGCGCATCAGCGTCGGCAACGTCGAACGCCGCACCCCGCTGCCGCTGGACACCACCCGCCTGCGCGAGGCGTTCAACTCCCCCGACCCGGTACGAGCCGCGCTCACCGCCCTGGTCGGCATCCACGGACTGCGTGCCCGTGAGATCTGCGCGCTGCAGCTCACCGACGTGCGCGACGGCCGAGTGCACCTGCCCGACCGAACGATCCCGCTGGCCCAGCCGGCCAAGGTGCGCCTCGACGCCTACCTCGCCGACCGGGTCCTTCGCTGGCCGAACAGCGTGAACCCGCACTTCTTCATCCACTGCCTGTCCGCCACCGCCACCGGACCGGTGCGACGGCCCTGGGTCACCGACAGACTCGGCATGTCCGCCCAAGCCTTGCGTCAGGACCGCATCGTCGACGAAGCCCACGCCACCGGAGGAGACCTGCGCCGCATCTGCGACTTCTTCGGCGTCACCATGGCCACCGCCGCGCACTACGCCGCGACGCTCGACCACCCCGACCTCGCCGGCGCGAACGCCGACACAGCGACCGGTTCGCGAACCCAAGGACCGACCCGAGAACATCAGCGGCCATCCCCGGTCAGGTTCCCGACGACGGGTCCTTCAGTTTTCCTGAACCCATCGTTGTTGACCAGGAAGCGGGGGGACAGCGCCGGTTGGGTGAGCCGGCGCATCCAGAGCAGGCAGCCGACGATCATCGCCGCGATCGCGGCCAGCACCAGCTGACCGACCGCACTGCCATAGGGGGCGATGTAGTCGCCGTTCAGCGCGGCCACCGCACAGGCCGCGAAGGTGATCATCAGCAGCCAGCGGGCGTTCGCGCGCGGCTTGGCCCGGTCGGCCTCGATCTTCCGGCGCATCGTGACGTCCTCGGACAGATTCCGGGCCAGCTCGGTCAGCACCCTGGCCAGCCCGGGGCCGCGCAGCTCCGCACCGAGCAGCAGCGCCGCGACGACCAGGTCGCCAGCGGCGTCATCGAGATCGTCGGCGAAGGCCAGCAGCGCCCGGCTGGTCGGCCACCGGGCCTGCAGCCGCGCCGTCAACGTCGCCACCTCGACGGCGATCGGCGCCGGCGCGGTGCGCGCCGACCGGATCAGGGTCTGCTCCAGGCCACCACCGGCGGCGATCACGTCGGAGGCGCGGCGCACCCACTCCTGCAACGCCTCCAGCCGCTCCACTGCTGCGTTGCCGGCGGTGAACTGCCGCAGCAACCACGGGAACCCGACCACCGCGAGGCCGGCGAGCGCGCCACCGACCGGCCATCCCGAGCCGAGCCACACCGCCAGCGCCGCGGCGACGGCCGCCGCGGACAGCGTCCGCTGCCTGGACGTGCTCCGCTCCCCGGTCGCCAGCATCGACCGCCAGCGACGGGACCGTCGCCACGCGGCCGGCGGGGCGTCGGTCCCGAACCACCCGTGGACGGCGACCGCCAGACCGCCGACGATCAGCGCGCCGCACACTCCGGCCAGCAGCACCAGCCCGTTCACCGGAGGGTCTCCAGCGGGTGTGCCCAGTGCCCGCGGCCGCTGCGCAGCCACTCCGGGTCGAAGCCAACCCGCTCGTAGTCGGCCAGGTCGACCGGGTCGTGCTCGGGCACCGCCCGACGATCCGGGCCGGGTGCGAACACCTCGGTGACGGCGGGGCGGCCGGCTTCGCCGACGCCGTTGCACTCCAGGACCTGGCTGACGAACCGGTGTCGCCGTCCGCCGATCCACCGCTCGTCCACGGTGGCGATGTGCACGATCAGGTCGATCGCGCCGGCACAGGACCGGTAAGCGTGCTCGGGGGTGACCGACGCCCGGCCGCGCATACAGAGGTTGGCCAAGCGTTCGAAGGCGAGGTGGGCGGATCGGGCGTGCAGGGTGCAGCAGGAGCCGCCCTCGCCGGCCTCCATCACCTCGATCAGCGGCCACGCCTCTTCGCCGCGAACCTCTCCCAGCCACACCCGGCTGGCGTTCATCACCAGCGCCTGCTCGACCAGCTCGGTCAGCGTCACCTCACCGAGGCGGCGGCCGTCCGGGCCGCGCTCGCCGGTGCCCTCACGGGCCTCGAACGGGACCACCCGCGGATGCCGCTCGGGCAGGTCGTGCAGCAGCAGCTCGAAGTGCTTCTCGATCGTGGCCACGTTCTCCTGCACCGGCAGCTCATTGGCCAACGCCCGCAGCAGCAGCGTCTTCCCCGCGCCCTGCCCCCCGGTCACGACGATGTTCTTCCGGGCCCGGATCGCCGCCCGCAGGAACTCCGCGAGCGCCCGGTCCAGGGCTCCCAGTCCGATCAGGTCGGAGAGGTCCACGTTTCGGATCCGGTGCCGGCGGATCACCAGCTGCGGGCGCGGCACGGTCTCGATCACCGCCGCCAGCCGCGAACCGTCCGGCAGCCGCATCGTCAGCAGCGGGCTGGCCGGGGTCAGGGTCCGCTCGGAGCGGCCGAGCCGGGCGGCGATGTACTGCAGCTGCCGCACCAGGTCCTCGTCGGAGTCGGCGACCGCCTCGACGGGCACGTCACGGCCGTCGGCGTAGCCGACCCACACGTTATCGAAGCCGTGCGCCTCGATGTTCTCCACCAGCGGGTCGTCCACGTAGGGCTGAAGCCGGCCCAGGCCGAACTGGGCGGCGAACGCCGCCTCCGCGATCGCCAGCTCGTCTTCCGCGGACGGAACGGCCTGGCCGGTACGCATCCGCTCGCGCACCAGCTGGTCGATTTCGTCCTGGATGAGAGTGCGTGCCAGTTCCTGCTGTGCCGCCACCGGCAGGGCCGGTCGCCGTTTGAGTTCCTCCGCCAGCGCCGTCGCCGTCGCGTCGTGCAGCCGGCGAACCAGCGTCCAGTCCAGGGTGGCAGGCGCCGCGTCCAAGGACCCGTGCCCGTTGGGCTCGGCCGGAACGGCCGCCCCTGCGTCATTCATCTGCTCAGCGGCCACGGCTGCTCCCGGCCGTACTCGCTGAGGTCGGCTGTGGCGTCGCGGCGAGCCGGTCGTGCCGGGCTGCGGCGAACTCGGCCAAGTCCGCCGCGGCCGTGCGCGCAGCGCGCAGCAACGCCGACTGGGCGAACAGCCGGCCGGCCGGGGCGCCGTCGCTCAGCACCGGCGCCGCCTTCCGGTCGCGCGGCAGCGCACCCACGACCGGCATGCCCAGTGCATCACCGACCTCGCCCGCGGTGTACGGCTCCCCCGGGCCGACCACGAGCGCGCACAACGCCCCACCACCGGCCGGGGTCTCGGGCAACAGTGTCCGCAGCTCCGCGATCGAAAGCTTCGCCGCGTGCACGGCCCGCAGCGTCGAACCCGTGACCAGGACCACCGCGGCGGCCCGCTGCAACACCGGGATCGGGAACCGCTCCGCCCGCAACCGCCCACAGTCGGCCAGCACGTCGGTTGCCTGCTCGTCGAGTCCGGCCAAGGCAGCCGCGAGGCGCGTCCAGTCGATGCCGCGCGCGGCACCCGGCTCGACCAGCCCAGGCAGCAGGAGTGCTCTGCCTGCTCCGTCCAGTCGCACCAGATGGGCGAACAGCTGCTGTCCCAGACCGCCGCGGCGGGCGGCGAAGGCCAGCTCGCCCAGCCCGCCGACCGGTAGCTGCGCACGGCCGTAACCTGCCAGCACCTCGCCGCCCGCCGGGTCCAGCTCGGCCAGGATCACCCGCCGCGGCCAGGAGAGTGCCAGCGCCAACCCCCCGGTGGTCACCCCCGGAGAGCCCTTCGCCGAGGTCAGCGCGATCAACACCGGGATCCCCGCCTACTCGCCCGGTACCACGACGATGACGACCAGACCGGCGGCCGCCCGGGCTGCCACATCCGCGCCGTCGGTGTCGTCCACGAGCACATCGACGACCCGAAGCCCGTCGACCCCGACCGGTCCGGTGTGGGCGACCGTCGCCTGAACCGTGCCCGGCGCGGCGGCAGCGTCCGGTGCCATGCCCTGGATGGCCATCGGCACCAGCAGCACCTGGTCGCCGGACCGCAACGAGGTCGCGGGCAACTGGGCGGTGGTCACCGCCACCCCGACCAGGTGCTGCCCCGGCGGCGGGAATCGCTGGGTACTCAACGCCTCGCGGGTGAGCAGCGACCCGGGCATCAGGTCGGTCGCCGCCACCATGCCGATGACCTCGTCGCGGTCGGCGTACGAAATCGGTGACAACACCGGGTCAGCGGCGATCCGCGCCTCCACCACGTCGGCGTCGGTGAGCGTCTGTCCCCACGGCACGGCGCGGGCGAGCGCGACAACCGAGGTCGTCTGTCCCAGGGAGCTCGCCACGAAGGAGGCGCCGAGCGCCCCCAGGACCACCATCGCGACCGCCAGGGCGAGCAGCGCCGGCCGGCGGCGGCGCCGGGGTGGGGGCAACGCGGGTGCCCTCGAGAGACCTAGTGGCTCGGCCGGGGCGTCCAGCCGCGCGGGAGCGTCGTCGGTACGGGTCCGGGCCATCAAGGGCCGTCCTGATTCAGCACGTGCAGCTCCCCGACCGTGAGCTCAGCCGTCGACGAGAGCTCCAAGACCTCTGTGCCCGACTGCCCACCGCCGGACCAGGTGATCGTCCACGTGCTGGTGGCGGTGATCGGCCAAGGCCCGCCGCCAGGTACGTGATTGGCCGAGGCGGTTGCGTAGGTGTAGCCGCAGTCCGGCGACTCGCCGTCCGAACCGGCCGGGTAGGGCGTACCGGCGCCGCAAGTCACCGTGTTGCCGTCGCCCATGTCCCAGACGATCCGGCTGACCTCACCCACCGCGGTCACCGTCACCCCACCGGCGGACGCCGACTCTCGGGTGGGCCCAGTGATGTGCTCGCCGCGCTCGGTCCACATCCAGACCGGCAGCCCGACCAGGCCGCCGGTCGAGCCCGGTGGCGGGGCCATCCCGATCTGCGGCGCATGCATCACCATCGCCGAAATCGCCTGCTCGGCCAGCACCTGAGGATCGACCGGCTGAGCAGAAGGCGGGTCAGCGCCATTGGGCAGGAAAATGCGTGCCACCCAATCGCGGGAGAACCCGGGCGGCGGTGGACAGACCATCAGCCAGATCGTGCCGCTCTCCGGCGTCTGACCGGCCCAGACCGGGTCGAACACCCACGGCTGCGGATCAGCAATCTCGTAGGTGCAGGGATTCAGGTCTTCGGCGGTGCCTTCGCCGCCAGTAGTAACCGGTCCGGTAGTGGAGCCATCCTCGCCTCCGCGGCCACCGTTCCCGTCGCCAGACGGGGCCGGGACCCAGATAATGCAGATGCCCGAACGTGGATCGGTCCGCTGACACTCGACCGGCGGGGCCCCGGCTGCAGGGCCAGGCGCTGCGAGGTTCATTGCGAGGAGGGCCGCGACCAGTCCCGCGATGCGCGTCAGCGTCAGCACGGTTGGTCCGTCCGTGGCTCGAGCGTGCTGACCAGCCACGGTGCGCCCGGTTCAGACAGGTACTGGATGACTGCGATGTCCCAGACGTACCGGGGCGGAGTCCCCGGCGGAACCGGCTCACCGGTGTCGACCTTCACCAGCTGCGAGCTCTGACTGTCATAGCAGCCGGTGATGGCCACGGTGGGCCCCTCCGGCGCGGCAAGGTCCACGCTCATGACCTCGACGTCCACCTGCGACTCGCCGGCCTGCCGGAGGCCCAGGACGGCATAGTCACGAACTGCTTGGACGGCGAGGTAGGCAGCGGGGTCACCAGCGTACTGGCGGATCTCCGGCTCCCAATCCCTTGCTCCGGGGTCTTGGCTGGCCGCGTCCGTCACGCGCAGAAACTCAGTGAAGGCGGTGGTCGCGGCCTCCTCCGCCAACTCCTCCGGGGTCGGCGGTGGTGCGGTGGTCGTGGTCGGTGCCGCCACGGAGCTCGACGTCGTCGCCCGCGGCGGAGTCTCTCCCCCGCTACAACCGAAGAGAACCAGGATCAGTGCCAGAGCGGCAGGTGCTCGAGCGGCTACCCGCGGGCCTGTCATCGCCGTGGTCCTACCGAGCAGACCGACGCCGGGGTCACGGCCCCCGGCACCGGCCCCCGGGAATGGGATGTGCGGATCAGAGTCAGAGCAGCGCTTCGCCGGCACACGACTCTGGCGCTGTCCATAGCGGCCTCCTCCGACCGGTCCTCGGAAGGGAAATTACCATCCGTCCGGGTGAGCGCAACCCCCAGCTGAACCGGCTGGTTTAGTTATCTGAAGGCCGCCTCGGCGGCGTGGTCGCTTCGAGAGCGGCGGATGGCTGACTGAACCAGCGCCTCATCGATGCGAAGGACCGCGGCGATCGACGCGATCACCTTGCCGGTCGGCTCCGAACCCGGCCGGCCGTCTTCGAGGCGCACGTAGGTCATCACAGACATACCGGGTGCGCCCATCTCGTTCGTGGCCAGTCCGGCGGCCACACGCAACGCCGCCAGTGGCGGATCGTCCGGGTCGACATCGAGCAGTTGGAGTGGTTCGACGCCCAACACTGCCGCGAGTTTCGGCACGAACCGCGGCCTCGGCCGCTCGATGCCCGACTCCCACACTCTGATCCGGGAGGGGCTGGACAGCCCGAGCGCAAGGGTCAGGTCCCCCCTCGTCAGGCCCACAGCCTCCCGGGCGGCCAAGAGACGATCACCGCGGAGAAGTGGCCGCGCCACAGCACCCCCATCGCCCAGCCCGGTCAGATGCCCGCCGGTAGTCGTGAACCTTATCGACGGCGATGGGCGCTTGCAGCAGGTCCCGGTACGCGCGGCTTTCATCGGTGTGATTCAGCTGTCGACTGTGCCTCCGATAGCAGGCGTCGTGCCCGCCTTCCGCTCGGCGACAGGAGGACACCCCTTCCGCCCCGGTCGCGACACTGGGCATGGGGCCCAGCGAGACATCGCTCCCGACGGCTTCCCCTGGGTCGCCGTGTCGTCTACCCACGCGATCACCCCGACCGCTGGGTCCTCATGCGCCGCAAACCCCGAGGAGCCTCGATACGTCTCCCCCCAATTGTTGTCGGTGCCCGCTGGCAGCGTTGGTCGTCCCGAACGTCACGCAGGGCAAAGGTGGCCGACATGAAGCACAGCTGCGAACCTCCCCGACACTCCGCAGAGTGGCGCCTGCTGTGCGCCGCCCCAGCGATCCTGCTCAGCGCGATGCTGGTGACGGTCACCTTCAGCTGGTTGGGGCCGTACACCCTCCTGACTGTCGCCGCGTGGCTGCTCCTCGTCCCTGTGTTGTTGCTGACCCGCCCGCTCGAGCGGCTCGCGGTCGGCACTGCCTATCGGTTCCGGATGCCGACCGGCCGAGACGCCGAGTGGCTGACCTGGCTTCAACAGCAGGCGGAGAACCGCTGCGAGGTGGCTGCTGACCGCCTCGACTGGTACGTCCGCACCGCCCCGGCGCCGAACGCGTTCGCCGTCGGTCTGCGCTCGATCGCCGTGACCACCGGCTTCCTGCACCTCCTCTACACCGGCCGACTGACCCCGGAGCAGGCGGTAGCCGTGGCTCTGCACGAGGTGGGACACCACATCACCCGCGGCCCCCGGTACGGGCTGATCGCCGACTGGCTGACCCTTCCGTGGCAGAGCATCTACCGGGCCGCTATCCGCATCGGCCACACGCTTCCACTCTCCGGCGTCGGCACGATGCTGATGCCGATGGCGTTCGTTGTCGCCATCGTCGACATCCTCCGCGAAGACCGCCCACCCGAACATGTCGTGCCCGTACTCATCACGCTGATCACCGTGGCGATCGCCGTCACGGTCTCCCCCGTCGCTGAAGCCGCTGCCTGCCGTGCCGGCGAACGCGCCGCCGATTCCTACGCCGCCAGCCTCGGAGCGGGCCCGGACCTCGCCCGGGCACTCGACCAAGTGGCCCCCTGCCACGCCGGGACCCTGATCGACAGGCCGCTGGCCAGTCACCCGGCGACCGCCGCCCGGCAGCTACAGCTTTCCAGCACTCCCCCGAGCCTCGCTCACACCGGACCATGCCGGCCCGGCCTTGTAGCACCGAATGACAGCAGCGTGCCGAAGGAATAACCCCGGGCGGACGGGTTCAGGTGCGCGCGCACTACCAAGCACAGGACAGGCCGAGCATCGGAACGGGTGGCTGTCCGCGCAGGGGGCTCGCTCCGTCGGTCACACCGTTCCGCGGGTAGGACTGCCCCGTGGTCAGTCGTCCTGGTCGTCCTCGTCCTGGTCGTTCTCCCCGTCATCGTTGCCCGTGTCCTCGATGACGTCGGTTCCCACTCCGGAGCCGCACGCGGTCAGCGTGGCGCTGCCGGAGAATAGGACCGTCAGGGTAAACAGGACCGCGATCGTGCGTCGGATTCGCATGATCCGACCGTAACGGCGCACCTGGGAAAGCACTCCGTGGATGAGAACCCACTCATACCGCTCTCATCCGGCTGCCCGCCTCAACGGAGATGTGGCTGGGAACGGCCGGTACTGCAGGGGAAACGACAGTGATCACCCGGACGACCGTCCGGGTGTGGCCGACCTGCGCCATCCTCGGCACGCCAACTGTCAGTCGTCGTCCGGCGCCGATTCTGACAGGACAACCAACTGGCGGAGGCAGTGCTCCCGCAGTGGCTCGGGGAAACCTTCGGCCAGGCGGTAGAACACGACGCGCCCCTGCTTCCGGTTGGTTACCAGTCCCGCCGTGCGCAACAACCGGAGCGCATACCCCACGGCGTCCTCGTTGGCCTCCAGGGCCAGCGCCAGGTCGCCGACGCAGAGCTCCTCGACCATGTCGAGCGCGAACAGGACTCGGGCTCGGGTGGGGTCGGCCATCAGGCTCAGCACGCTGGTCAGCTGGGCGGCCTCCTCTCGACTCGGCAGCCGGGCGCGGGCATGCGCGACACGTTCCGGGTCGATCGGATGCGCGTGGTCAGGTTCGGACATCGAGAAACACCTCCAGGCCGCTCATACCCGTACGGGTCTGCGGGTACCGCGGATTCGTCGGCGCCAACTGCGGGCGACATCCGAGCCGCCCAGCGCCGAAAATCCGAGGAGACGACCATGACCGTTGCAGCCCAGATGCTCGACACCTACCCCAAGGACCTCGGCGGAGTGGACAAGCAGAAGCTCCTCGAGTGCATCGAGGCCTGCTTCGAGTGCGCCCAGGCCTGCACCGCCTGCGCCGACGCCTGTCTCAGCGAGGACATGGTCGCCGAGCTGACCAAGTGCATCCGCAGCAACACCGACTGCGCCGACATCTGCGACACGACCGGCCGCGTGCTCTCCCGGCACACCGGCTACGACGCCAACCTCACCCGGGCGGTGCTCGAGGCGTGCGCTGCCGCCTGCAAGGCGTGCGGTGACGAGTGCGAGAGCCACGCCTCGATGCACGAGCACTGCCGGGTCTGCGCCGAGGCCTGCCGGCGCTGCGAGCGGGCCTGCCGGGACCTCATCAGCTCGCTCGGCTGACGGATGCCCACAGGGAGCCCGCCGGGGGCGCCACGGTCCAGCACGGCCGGGCGCCCCGGAGCGGCGTCACCGCTCTAACAGCACCTCGAAAGTCGAGCCGCCGTCGGACGACTCGACGAGAGCGTCGGTGGTCACGACGACGAGCCGCATCCGATCGCCTTCCGATGACGCCGCCACAGCTTCGGGAGCCGCGTCCAGCCGCCCCGCCTCCTGCCAGCTCTCGCCCCGGTCCGTGCTGGACCACACCACCCCGGTCAGCGTCACCCCGACGGCGCTGTCGCCGTCGGCCCAATCGACCACCTGGAGGACGGGCGCCCCATCCACCGACGACCACGAGGACCCCGCATCGACGGAACGCAGCAGCCCCTGCTGAGTTGTCGCCAGCACGTGCGTCCCATCCGGTGACGCTGCCAGCGAGTGCGGCTCAACCGGGATGTCCAGCTGTTCCCACTCTCGACCGTCGGCGCTGCGCATCAGTGCCCCGTCGAAGCCGAGCACACCGGCGTCGCTGGCGGTCAAGCCGTGGAAGTCCGACTGCCCCTGTCGGGACAGCGGCGTCCAGGTGCGGCCGCCGTCGGTGGACTCGATGAGGCCGACGGGTTGCGGCAGGTCGACGCGCAGCCCGGGATGGCCGGAGGCCAGGTACCGGTCGGGACCGGCCACGCTGAACCCCATGAGGTCGATCACCGGGCCGACGGGGGTGACCTGGCCGCCGTCACCCACCTCGAGAAGACCCCCATGAGTCGCCACCAGTACGTCTCCGTCTCCGGGGTCGATGTCGACTCCGTGGACATGAGCCGATGGCAACGACCCCGCGGGAACCGCTCCGGTCGGGGCAGAGGGGCTGGGCTCCGGCGAGGAGCACGCGGCAAGCACAGCCACGAGTGCGGGCATCACCGAGCTGGCGGTCATCGGCGTACGGAGGGGACGGCGGGGACGAGGCGGGACGTGGCGGTGCACGGCAATCTCCAGGGATCTGTCTGAGGGGCCGGGGGTGGCTTGGGAAGCAGTGACAGACGGGGGCGGCGGACTGGCCGCCGTCCCCGGGGGCACCGACTCAGCCGCCGAGCTCGTTCAGCAGCTGCTGCATCTGGTTGATCTCGTCGTTCTGCGTCTCGACGATGAGCCGAGCCAGGTCGATCGCTTCCTCGTTCTCACCGTCGTCGATCTCGATCTGCGCCATGATCACCGCGCCGTCGTGGTGCTCGATCATCGACTGCATCCACATGACGTCGAAGTCGGGACCGGCGGCCGGCATGTCCCCCATGCCCTCCGAGCGATGGTCCATACCGCCGCCGGATCCATGATCCATACCGCCCATGCCACTGGACTCCACCAGCGCTCCCCACTCCTCCAGCCAGCCGGTCATCAGCTCGATCTCCGGATCCTGACCGGCCTGGATGCGCTCGGCCAGGTCGCGCACGCGAGGATCGCTGGCGCGCTCCAGAGCCATCTCGGCCATCATCAGGGCACCTTCGTGGTGCGGGATCATGCCCTGCGCGAAGGCGACGTCGGCGTCGTTGAACTGGTCGGACACGCTCGCCGCGCTGTCGGCGGAAGTGGTGCTGTCGGCCGCGGTGCCGTCGGCGGCGCCGGAGCAGCCGCCGAGGACGGCGATGCCGGCGAGCAGGCCACCGGCGATGCGGACGAGTCGAGCTGTCGTGCGGGTCATCGCGTATCTCCTGTCCATGGGATCTGGGTGCCTGATCGACCCCGTCCAGCAGGTGCTCGGCGGGGTCGCGGCATTCGGCCTAGATCCGCAGGAGGCAGAGAGCGGAGAGATCCGGCGCAGGTGGCAGCCGGTAGCGCTGTCGAAGCCTCCGCAGCGAGGGGGGCGGGCCTCGTACGACAAGGGCGGCTCGCCCACGGAACAGCAACGCGACGCCGACCAGCGCCAGCGCCGCGAACAGCACAACCAGGCAGATCGTCCAGAGCTCCGGTCCATGGGCTGGGATGCCGTCAGGAGCGGGGTGGAGTGGCGTGGTCGGGTCTGCGCCGATGGCGGCGACGTGGTGGGTTCCGTCAGGGAACAAGGTGGAGCCGCCGTCGAACACGGTGAGAGGGACGGCCGGTGCCACGGTGGCGTGGGCTGAGCCGACAGATCCGCTCATGCACTGCACCCCATGCGTGGCCAGGACGGCGGCCACCGCGAGCAACGCCCAGATCCGCCGGCCTCGCATGGCACCCCCGCTCCACACCGCCGACCCGACCATGCTGCAGGCTGGGCGGCGGGCACGACGCTACCTGTTCCGATTGTCCGGCCGAGAGCATCGAGCCACTCGTGTTTGTCCGTACGACCGTACGGGCATCCGGGCATGGCTTCACCGACGCAATGTCCGTCCGCACACGGTCCCGGACGTCGCGCGACCTGCCTCCCACCGCCCACGCGAGGCGGAGGCGCCGGAGAGGTGACCGGCCGGCTGATGGCGGCACGACGCGTGGAGCACTTCCGCACCGGCCGACGAGATAACGGAGAACCCCACCATGGCTTCTGCGCCGAAGAACGCCGAGGGCAACGAGCAGCAGCACGGCGGCAAGCTGTCGCACGAGACCAAGATGTACCTGCGCTTCGCGGCCATGATCTTGACCGCGATGGTCGTCATGTACTGGGTCATGTTCGTGAGCTCGTGGGAGTGGAGCCACGTCCGCTTCAGCGAGAGCCGCGTCTTCATGGCACTGACCATGGGCGGCACCATGGGGCTGGTCATGCTGGCCTGGATGCTCAATATGTACAAGAACGTGAAGGGCAACATCGCCATCGTGGTGGCTAGCCTTCTGCTGTTCGGCGGCGCCGTGTACCTCGACCGCAGCCAGGTCACCGTGGACGACCGCAACTGGATGAGCGCGATGATCCCGCACCACTCGCTGGCCGTCACCCGCTCCGAGCGCGCCGACATCGACGACGTCCGCGTCTGCCGGCTCGCCGTCGACATCATCGTGGCCCAGGAGAAGGAGATTGCCGAGATGGAGTGGCTGATCGAGGACATCAAGCAGAATGGGGAGGCGGAGACCCTCGAGGAGGCACGGGATCGCACCGTCCCCGAGTTCGAGGGGTCCGCACTGCGCGACTGCCCGCCGTCGGACTGACCACGGCATTGCCGGGTCACCAGGGCCGGTAGGTGAGCAACCGCCGAGGGGCCCGCCGGTGGCGCAGTCGACGGGACGACCTGGGGGCGTATTGACCAACGCGTCTCTCAGCCCTGTGGACTGACTTCCGCCAACGAGACGTCAACAAGCCGACGGACAACAGCCTGGGACGGCAGGCTCGCAGCGGCCGTCAAAGCGTGCAGGCAGTAGTTCGCGAGTTCATCCGGTGCTACGTCGTCCCGGAGTCCGTTGACCGCGGCCACCTCTACGAGCAGGTCTCGGATCAGGTTGAGGATCTGCTGCTGCTCACGGTCGACGTGCTCTCCGCGGTGCAGGAGAGCGCCGAGCACCCCGGTGCCGTGGCGCCCACGGTGATACGAGATGAGGGCATATTCCTCCAGCACCCCCCTCAGTCACGTACCAGCCTCGCCGGGTCGCTCCGGAGCTCGGCCAGGCGACCGAGGTGCTCGGCCACGAGGCGCTCATGGCAGGCGAACACGATGGCCTCGGCGGGTCGGTCGACGGAACGAATCGGGGACCGCGGACGGTCTACCTCCGCGTGGTGCGGGCGACCCCGTCCTCCTCGCCTAACAGGTGGTCGCGCACGAGCGTCCTCGGGTGGTACCTGCGGAGGTCAAGGTCGCGTAGGTGGTCGAAATCGTCACCGAGAGTTTCGTGCACCTGGCTCCGCACCCCGGTTACCGCGCCCCGAACTCGCTTCAGACCCCCAGCGGCGTCCTTCGCCAGGTCCGGAAGCCGCTCCGGGCCAAAGATGAACAGGGCGGACAGCCCGAGGACGACGATCTCGCCCCAACCGATCGAGTTGAACACCGACACTCCTTTCGCGTGATCGGCACAGCACAGGGCCTCAGCCCGCCATGGGGGCTGCCTGCCGAGCGGCCAGTTGGGTCGCGATCTCCCCGGCCCAGGCACGGACGGCCGGCCAGTCCCGGAAGTCGCCCGCCACGCCCGGCCCCGCGGGCCAGGCGTGCTGCTCGGCCGCGGACAGCACCCGCCGCTCCACCCGGCCAGGGAATACCCGGTGAGCGAGGGCGCCGATCGAGTCGCCGATCCAGCGAGCATCGTCACCGTCCTGGAGCAGCGCGGTGGATCCGCCGGCAAGGCCGCTGGAGAACAACCACGTGGGGCGGGCTCGCAGTTCCGAAGCAACGGCCCCGACGTAACGACGAGCCGGTTTCAGCCACTCGCCCGCGTAGAGCGCACTCCCGAGCACCACCGCGTCGAAGGCTGCCGGATCGGGACCTCGCTCGACTGGCGCTAGCACCGCGGACACCCCCGCACGTTGACCGTCCTGGCACTCAGGCAGCCATCGCGCCAGCGCCGCCGCAATCTCCCGGGTGGCGCCGTGCCGACTGGCGAATGCCACCAGCACCCGCGGGCCCCCGCCGCCCGCACCGAACGCAGGCGCCGTGCCCGACCGGAACCGCCACCGGGGCGAAAGGCCGACGGGCTGTCGCGTCGCAACCGCCGGATCAGCGGTCATCGTTCTCCCTCCATCGAGTCCCTGCATCGAGTCAGCCACCCGTCGGACGCTAGGTGCCAGGCGAGGCGCCGACGTGGTCGAGAGAAGAACAGCAGGGAAACTCGACCCTCCGCAGCACCCGCTGCCGAAGACGAATCATCCCGCTGACCGCCGCGTTGCATGGCGCCATTCCCGCCAGCCGATCACAGAGCGCAGCCGACACGCGGCACGAACGGTCACAAGGGCAGGTTCCCCGCTGCCCGAGCCGGGGTGTCCACCGTTTCCCTGGGATTCGCCTGCCCGCCGGCTGCCGGCTGCCCGCCCTACCTAGCGTCCGAAGCGCCCTTTCTCAGGACTCCCCAAGGAGCGCACTTCATGACCACCTCATTCGATCGCCGCAAATTCCTTCAGCGCGGCGCCGCGGTCACCGCCGGCACCGTGCTCGTAGGCGGCGGCACCCAGGCCCTTGCCGCGCATGGCGCCCTCGCCGCCCCCGGCCGCCGGGGTCAGGAGCTCAAGGCCGAGAACAACGGCGGCTACGGCCCCATCGCGCCGGTCAACGACATGGCGACCGGCCTACCCCTGCTGACCCTGCCAGCCGGCTTCGAATACACGTCCTTCGGCTACAGCGCGGCCTACGCCGCCGCCCTCGGCAAGCCCGGGACCGGCTCCGACGGCTACCCGACACCCGACCGGCACGACGGGATGGCCACCTTCGCCACCGGCAACGACGATGTGGTCCGTCTCGTCCGCAACCACGAGCGCGGCTACGGCCCGGCCGAGGGCCTCCAGGGCGACCCCGACAACGCCTACGACCCAGTGGCCGGCGGCGCGTGCACCACGCTCACCTTCGACACCGCGCAGTTCGCGCTGACCGACAGCTTCATCAGCATCAACGGCACCTCGGTCAACTGCGCCGGCGGTCTCACCCCCTGGGGCTCGTGGCTCACCTGCGAGGAGACCGTCAACGGCCGGCAGAACGGATTCACCCAGGACCACGGCTACGTCTTCGAGGTGCCAGCGGACGGAGGGGTCGTCGAGAACCCGGAGCCCTACCGGGCGATGGGTCGCTTCGTGCACGAGGCCGTCGCCATCGACCCGGCGACGGGCATCGTGTACGAGACCGAGGACAGCGGCAACACCTCCGGCTTCTACCGGTTCCTGCCCACCGATCCGCAGAACCTCGCCGCCGGCGGGCAGCTGCAGATGCTGGCCGTGAAGGGGCAGCCCGGCTTCCAGACCTACACCGGCGTCAGCGACCGGATCGGCAACCCCATGCCGGTCGAGTGGGTGACCATCACTGACCCCGACCCGGCGGCGATCACCACCGAGTCGGTCTTCAGCCAGGGCGCCGCGCAGGGTGGTGCCGCTTTCGCCCGTCTGGAGGGCTGCTGGTACGACGGCGGCAGCATCTTCTTCAACGCCACGAGCGGTGGCGACGCCCAGGCCGGGCAGGTGTGGGAGTACCGACCCCGCGGCCGTTCGGGCGGGCAGCTGATCCTGCTGTTCGAGTCGCCGTCACGGGAGGTGCTGGACGCGCCGGACAACATCACGGTCAGCCCCCGCGGCGGTCTGGTGCTGTGTGAGGACGGAGGAGGCGACCAGTACGTCCGCGGACTCAACGAGCGGGGCGAGATCTTCGACTTCGCGTTGAACAACATCCAGACACCAGCGGACGCGGAGTTCGCCGGTGCTTGCTTCAGCCCCGACGGCGAGGTCATGTTCGTCAACGTCCAGACCCCGGGCGTGAGCTTCGCCATCCGCGGCCCCTGGGAGAACGGCGCCCTCTGAGCCCAGCTCCGCGGCGCTGCCCCATCGAGAGGTGAACACCTCCGCTTGCAGCCGCCGCCCGTACCACCGCGCCCCGGCATCCCCTCCGGATGCCGGGGCGCGGCCGGCTCTACGGACAGGACGCACGCGACCTGCGACAACTCCTCCGCCTCGCCCCCGGAAATCGGCTTCCTTCCGAGCCTTTCCGCCGACCGGCAGATTCGATGCCGGTAGAGGGCCCGCAGGATCCGCACAGTCCCACGGAGGTCCGCCAGCTTGCAGCCGGTTTCAATGCTGTTCGCGCTAGTTGATTGGTTCCACTCAGCTGCGCAGACGTCCGCGGGCGCCGACCGTCCGACTGCACCAAACAGACACATCCGCAGCGACCTGTACCGGCTGCTGACGGGGCGCCATTCCCGTAGAGCTGGAGGCGGCCCCGCAACTGCTCGCGCGGCTCTCCCACCCCGCCCAGCAACGCCCGCCGACTCTGACGAACATCGCCGCTTGAGACCAGGTCACCCCCAGGATTCGCAGATTGGGCCGCGCGGATCCCCCGGGGCGACCCGGCGCCAGACGCTGGGGCGCGACCAGCAGACCTCGAGGACCGCTACCTGATCGCGGCAGCCCATGCAGGTGATCGCCGACGCGACTGGGTCTCCGCCCCGTTGCCCCGGACTGAGCAGCACCGGGCCCGCGCCAGGGTGCGGAAGATCAGGTCGAGGGGCTGTGCAGCGGTTCGCTGTGCGTTGCCTGATCATCGAGGACCGAGGGTGCAGCCTCCAGCGGGGACGCCTCGTCGTCGTCGACATCGTGGAAAGACTCGATCGCCGCGCGCCGGGCGCGCCGCTTGTCCACCAGCCGGGCCACCTGGATCGCCCCCTCGAAGAGCACGACCATCGGCACGGCCATCACCAGCATGGTGAACGGATCCTGGGTCGGGGTCACGAAGGCGGCGAAGACAAAAGTCAGGAAGACGATCCAGCGGCGCGCAGAAGACAGCGCCGCGTAGCTGAGGACGCCGGCCAGATTCAACATCACCGCGATCAGAGGCAGTTCGAAGGAGACCCCGAAGGCCAGCAGCAGCGAGATGACGAAGCCGATGTAGTCCTGCGCGGTCAGTGCGACTATGACGCCGTCGCCGGCCAGGCCCAGCAGCAGCCGGAGCCCCGCCGCGAGGGATACGTAGGCCAGCGCGGCGCCGAGCGCGAACAGCGCCGAGGACGCCGCAACGAAGCACACCCCGTAGAGCTTCTCGTTGCGCTTGAGGCCGGGCGTGATGAAGCGCCACAGCTGAAAGAGCCAGAACGGTGCCGACAGGACGATCCCGACGATGAAGCTGATCTTGAGCCGGATCAGCGCCCCGCTGAAAACATCGGTGATCAGCAGTCCGCAATCACCGTCGGCATCGTTGTAGCGAAGGTCTTCCGGAAGGCCGCAGTACGGGGCCCTGATGAATTCGCCGAGCCCGTGCTCGTACCACCAGAACGCCAGTGCGGTGCCCAGCACGATGAACAGCAGCGACAGGCCGACCCGCTTCCGCAGTTCGGTGAGGTGCGCGACGAGGGTCATCGTGGCCGTGCCGTCCCGTGCGGAACGATGACGGCGACGCAGCCCACGACCCTGGAGGTTCACGGTGAGTCGACGGCGATCAGCGGGCGCCGTCGGGCCCGGTCGACAGCGCGCGATCGTGCCGGCCGGCGCTGCCGTCCGCCCGGGCATCGACGTCCGTGGTTCGCAGCGGGGCGGCGATCTCCCGGCTGACCGGTACACCGTCGTCAGCGGTCTTGCCGCGGTCGTCGTCCTTCATGCCCTTCATCTCGCCCTTGAAGATGCGCAACGAACGGCCCAGCGAACGAGAGGCGTCCGGCAGCTTCTTGTAGCCGAACAGCAGCAGGATCGCCAGGAGGATCAAGCCGATCTCCATGGGTCCGAAACTCATCGGGTCTCTCCTTCGTCTTGGGGCACGGCGGGGATCGCCCTGCGCTGCGGGTCGACGTGCTTGGCCTGGAATGCCGCCCGCACCGCGGCTCACCGGCAGTGACGCTAGGAGGCGCCGGATACACAGAGGTGGCCGAGAAACAGAATCGGGGTGAACCCGCACCTCCCCGTATCCGGCCGAACGAGCGCAGCGCACCGAGCCCGGGTGATCGACGCTCTGCTCTTGCGTCACAGCTCGGTCCTGGACCCGCGCTCCCTGATGGTGGGGCTCCTGACCCGCGGGTGCCCGCACGCCGGCGATAAGCGGTGGGGGGCCTGGACATCACATGACGCGGCGTGTCCGGCGCCTGGGTGCAGCGTGTTGCTCCACCGGGCTGGACACGCCTGCGAGCCGGACCCACCATCTGTCATGGCGTCAGCGGCGCGTGGTGTCCCGGCGAGACGGCCCGGCCCATCGGGTCGGATGCGCGTGGAGATCACCCACCAGCTGCGTCAGCTGGCGATGAATCGGCAGTCGGCGGCCGTGCTGCGCACGCGGGCCGACCGGGCCGGCCGGAACGCGCAGCCGCAGGTGGCCGAGTTCCTGGGCGCCCTCGCCCAGCGGCGCCGGGAGGCAGCCGAGAACAGTACGCGGGCCCTGGCCATGCTGGGGGTGATCGTTGGCGGTCGACGCTAGGCGGGACGCCCGGCCCCTCCGGAGCACAGGACGAAGGCAGGACGCGGGGTGTGCCGGCGAAAGGTTAGACAGCGGATCCAGGCCGGTCCAGGGCAGTCCCCGGTCAACCGGTGGCGAGAGAGGGACTGCTGCAGCTTCGGTTGACAGGGGTTGGGACGGATCATGCCGCGACAGCGGCTTGAGTGGTGAAGGCGAGTTCGTACTCGACCGGAGTGAGCTTGCCGAGGGCGCGCTGGCGCCATCGGCGGTTGTAGGTGTGCTCGATCCAGAACACGATCGCGGCGTGGAGCTCGTCGCGGGTGCGCCAGCGGCGGCGGTCCAGGACGTTCTTCTGCAGCAGCGCGTGCCAGGACTCCATCGCGGCGTTGTCGCCCGCGGAGGCGACGCGGCCCATCGATCCCTGCAGCCTGGCGGCGGTCAGAACGGCTCGGAAGGATCTTGCTCGGAACTGCGATCCGCGGTCGCTGTGAACCACCACCAAACCTCTTGGCTGGCGCCGCGCAACCGCTGTCCGTAGCGCGGTGACGGCCAGTTGCGCGGTCATCCGCTCATCGATCGCGTAGCCGACGATGCGGTTGCTGAACAGGTCCTTGATCGCGCAGCAGTAGAGCTTGCCCTCGGCGGTGGGGTGCTCGGTGATGTCGGTGACCCAGGTCTGATCGGGGCGCTGGGCGGTGAAGTTCCGCTGCACGTGGTCGTCGTGCACCGCCGGGCCAGGCGTCTTGCCCGCGCCTCGCCGGCCCTTGCGCACCGTGGTCGACCAGAGCTTCTGCTCCGAACACAGTCGCCAGATGCGCCGCTCACCGGCAACCAGGCCGGCGCCGGCGACTTCGTCGGCGAGGAACCGGTAGCCGAACTCCGGGTCATCGGCGTGGGCGTCGATGAGCGCGTTGGTGAGGTAGGCGTCGGCGAGATCGCGCTGGCTGACCGGAGCGGAGCGCCAGGCGTAGTAGGCCTGGGGCGAGTGGTCCAGCACCCCGCAGGTCAGCCGCACCGGAATGCCCTCGGCGGCCAGGTCACGGACCAGCGGGTAGCTCATTTTGGGAGACTGCCGGCGGCGAAGTAGGCCGCCGCACGGCGCAGGATCTCGTTCTCCATCTCCAGCCGGCGCTTTTCTCGGCGCAGCTGCACGAGCTCGTTCTGCTCGGCGCTGGTCTGCCCATCGACGACACCGTCGTCGATGTCGGCTTGGCGCACCCAGCGGCGCACCGACTCAACCGAGATATCGAAGTCGGCAGCGACCTCGGCCTGGCTCAGATCGCCGCGGCGGGCGACCCGGACGACGTCACGCTTGAACTCCGGCGGGAACTTCTTGGGCACAGCGACATCCTCTCCGCGGGACAAGATCCCGCAGAACGAGTGTCAACTGAAGTCGCAGCAGTCCCAGATCCGCGGAGCTGTACCGCGTGGTCCAGCCCCCCGGGTGGGAGGACCGCGGGACAACGGCGGCGCATCAGCGCGCACACCGGTCGCATCCTCTGGTCAGGCAGCCTCCCAGCGCCGACAAAGTGCACACAGCCAGCTGCGGCTGTGCGTGCTCACTCTCAGGGGTCAGCCAGCGCGCCCGCCGGTTCAGACGGGGCTCCTGCGTACCGATCGTTTCCACCATGACCGCAACGCGACCGGCTTCCCCGGCCCGGCACGGTGCCGCCGGACCGGTGAAGGTGTGGTGCTGGTGGGCCCATGACAGCGCCCTGGCCGAGGACCTGGTGTTCATCGTGGCGGTGCGCCGCCGCACGGACCTGGCCGATCTCTGCCGACAGTGGGGCGCCGGCAAGCCCGAACTCGCACGGCCCCTGCATCCCGGTGAACGCGGATACTCCGACGCCATGCTCTCCCCCGAGCACCTGCTGTGGATGACATTGGATCGATTCGTCAACCGTGCCCACACTTGGCGAAACGAAGAGCAGTTGGCAACGGCGCGGGCGGCCCCGGTGACCGAGGCCGAGCGGTCGATCCCTCCCCGTTGCCGGCCGACCGAGATGCGCTTGGGTCGGAGTGCGCAGTGAGTCCGCGGGGCGCCGTCGTAGGCGAATGTCCGTGCAGCAGCCGGATCTGGCGATCAGCTCAACGTCATGGGTGCGCGCTGTCGGACCGCCGTACCGCCTGACATCCCTCAGCGCTGACGGCCGCCCGGCCTGCCCTCGTGCGGCAAGATCACTCGCCGCACCGCGATCAGCATCGCCGCAGCAGCGGAAGCAGGAGCTCGTCGACGACCACGGTGACCACCGCGGAGTCCAGCGGCTGCCCGGTCACGGCCCACCGCTGGAGGAGCATGCCCGGCCCGGCTTCGGCCGCCATCCAGACGCCTGTTCCCGGTCGGAGCTCTCGCCGGTCCACGGCGCGGTCGATGACCTCAGTGAAGGCTTCCTGCCAGCGGGCCAGCGGCCCCTGCCGGAAGACCTCGGCCAGCGTGGGTTCATGGTGCAGTGCACCGAGCAGGGTCCGGCTCGCCCGGCCAGACGGACCGGCGAGGACCTCGGCGAGGGAGTTCAGAAGCACCAGAAGATCCTCGCGCAGGCAGCCGGTGTCGGGTCGGGTCAGCTGGTCGGCGGTGGCATCGTCGATGACGCTCAGCAGCAGATCACCCTTGCTCGCCCAGCGCCGGTAGATGGTGGCCTTGCCTACCCCGGCCGTGGCGGCGACGGCGTCCATGGTCAGACCGCAGTAGCCGGCCTCTGCCAAGACCCGCAACGCAGCGAGCTTGATCGCGTCATCACGGGACGGGTCGCGTGGGCGCCCCACCGGAGCGCGCTGACACGCCTGATCTCGCGCCCGGGAGGGCGGGAAGGCATCGTGGCCAGGCACGGTGGCCGACCGTAGCTGCCGTGTTGCTGTGGCGCTACCCGCTCACCGGAACGACTGAGGCACCGCCGGTGCCCGGAGCGCAGCTGTTCGGGTACCGGCATTCCGACCACGGCTCCGCACGGCCGGCACGACATCGTCGAAGAAGACCCGCGGTCACAGGGCTCCACATGCACCCGACCAGCTCTATCGGCGCCTCAACCAGGCCGCCGAAGCACCCGCCGGCCGGCGGGGTACGCCGCCGCCGCACTGCAGCCCGACGCCGCTCATCGATGTGGGTCCTCGTGATCACGGAGAGCCTCGAAGCGATGCTGTAGTTGTGTGACCTGCCCGATGTCGAAGCTGCCGGGGTGCGGACCGTAGTGCGAACGAAGGGGCGATCACGTGGATAGGAGGACAGCCGCGTTGCACTGGAGCGGCGGCAAGGACTCGGCGCTCGCCCTGACCGTGCTGCTTGCCCAGGCCGACGTCCATGTGGATCGTCTGGTGACGACCGTCCACCCCCGGCGTGATGAGTCCACGGTTCATGGGATCCCGGTGGAGCTGCTCGACGCCCAGACACGCCGCATCGGGATTCCGTTGCAGACGGTCCCGATGCGAGGACCGGGCTTGGACGGATACGTGGACGTCATGAACACAGCTGCGGTACAGATGCGCCGTGAAGGTATCGATGCTTTCGCGTTCGGCGACTTGATCTGCTCTGACGTACGCCGGCACAAGGAAGAGCAGTTCGGGCCGCTGGGCATGGGAGGTGCTGGAGCCCCCGTGGGGATTGTCCTCCCGGGAATGCGTCGAGAAGTTCCTGACTTCGGGGATGCGTGCAGTGACCGTGGTGGTCAATGCCGACGTGCTGGACGTCGGTCATGTCGGGGTGCCACTCGACAGGCACTTCATCGACCACCTGCCCGAAGGCATGGACCCGTGCGGGGAGTTCGGTGAGTACCACACGTTCGTCTTCGACGGACCGTTGTTCCGGTCCCCTGTTCCCTTTCGGCCCTCCGAGCCGCGACTACTCGAGCGGGAAATCCAGACCACCGAAGGTCGACGCCGCTACAGGTACTGGCTCGCAACCCCGCGGCCCCAGCAGGTGTAACTGCTCAGCCCGGCAGAGCACAGGACATGTCGGCCAGGGTCGAGATGACTGAGGATCGGAACACCGCCGGGACCGACGCCCACGGCTGACGAGAAGTGGGGTCACACCCTCCGACCTGCAATGAAGTATCGGCGGCACGCACAAGCGCTAGTCTTTAGCGGCGTCGGGGTGGCATCGCACCGCCACGATCGCGATGTCGTCGTCGGGCGATGCCGAACGATGCGCTCAAGCAGCTGGTCGCACAGCTCATCGACGGTCACGTGAACGACTTCGGTGGCCACGCGGACGAGTCGGGCGATCCCCTCGTCGATCAAGGAGCGGCCGTCCTCGACCAGCCCGTCGGTGTAGAACAGGAGCGATTCCCCGGACTGCAGTCGGGCTTCGTGGTCAGTGCGCCGGTTGCGCGATTCCGCGCCGAGGAGGATCTCCGGCCGGGTGTCCAGCACCGCCACGCGCCCAAGCTGTGACCACCGGGAAGCGAGCCCCCGCGGCGATCCGCCGTCAATCCGACGGCGCCGCGATCGGGTGTTGCCTCCGGCCACGGATACATGGAGGCAGCCGACAACCCCACGCGCCGGACACTGTGACATACATCTCATGACGCGAGGGGGCGCGAAGCGCACACTCTGCCTCATCGAGTAATCGACTCGACACAGTGCGTAACGCCGCTCCCCCGGCCCGAACGGATGCGATCCCGATGTGCCACCACACAACACCCTGTCCCGACGCAGTCAACGACGCGCGCGACCTGGCCGCCGTGGCCAGCAGCCACCCCGAGCAGGGCTGGAGCCTGCTGTGCAACGGCGTGGTCCTCTTCGACGACGACGGCGAACTGCTGCCCGACGGCAGCGCGGTGCGGCGCCACCACACCTGGCTGACGCCGGAGCTCGCCAGCCGCTGACCGTCGCTTCCCGACACCCCGCGACGGGGCGTGATCAGTGCTTGTTTTCCGTCGAGCGTCCTCGGAGCTGGCCGGAGAACCCGGGTCCCCTCACCGGCCTCACCGACCAGCAATAACACCGCGGCGGTCGGGAAGATGAGGAGCGGATCGTCGACTGGCGCAGGTCAGTTAGCGGCCTCGTACGCCTCCACGACGGCGCTCGGGATGCGGCCACGCTCGGAGACGTTATGCCCATTCTCCCGCGCCCAAGTACGAATGACAGCGGTGTCCCGGGCCCGGGCACCGCGCCGGCCGACGGGCTGACGACCGACCTTGCGGCCGGCCGCCACGTAACGCTGGAACACCTGCCGCAGCGCGTCGGCGTCGTCCTTGTTCAGATCGATCTCGTAGGACGTGCCCTCCAGGGCGAAACTGACCGTCTGACCCTGACCGTCCGGCAGTACCTCACCGGTCAGATCGTCTACGAGTACAACCTTCGTCTTCTGAGCCATGCGTGAATCTCCTCGGGTGCGGGGCGCTTGACCGCATAATGGCAGCCCCATGATCTCAGGGGTCGTCGCCCACACTAGGGGGTTCTCCCGGAGGCCTCACCTGCTGATCATTCACAGGAATGAACGACCCGCCACGCCCGCCTGCCGGCGGCACCCTGGCTTACCATTCTGGTGACCCATCGGGCGACCCACGCTTTCGCGGCCGATAACGACGCGACTTGAACCGAATGTCGCCAGCTAGAAGGCAAGCTCAGCTGCGGGAAACCGCTCTCCGTCGCCCGCCCTGCAGGGACGCTGATCGAAGCTCGGCCCACCGTGGCGAGCAAGACCTGGCCGGGCCCTGGCGTGGGCTCGGCCGCTGTGTCCACATCCCCGACAGCGGCTGGGCCGATCTGGACATGCGCCGCAGTCCTCATGTGAAGAGGAAGATCGTCTCGTGCAGCTCCACCCGGCCTCGTCCGTTGGCGCGGTACAAAACTGCAGCGTGCCAGAAGGGGCAGGACGGAGGTCCGCGGTGGAGTCACATCGTTGACATTCACCGCCCCGACTGCCACGGTGCTTGAGCGGCCGAGACGATGCACAAGGTCGCACGCCGCGCTGGCCCGTTCATCGACGTGGACCGGCACGCTGAATCTCGCGGCGGCGGACGGCGCCGGGCCCGTTCACATCGGTTCTCAGCGCGCCCCAGGTAATCCATCGTAGGGACACCCCATCTGCATCATTAGCGGGGGCGGACATCATGGCGTGGCAACTGAGCGCAGCCGGCAGCGGTGTGATCGCAGTGGCCTATTTCGCCATCGCCGTGGCCGTGTTCGGCCCGCTTGCCCGCACCGGTCAGCTGCGGTCCAATCGGCTGGGGACCGCTACCGGTCTCATCTTCTTCTCCTGCGGCGTCGGCCACGGTCTGCACGCCGTGCACCTGCTGCCGCTGCCCGGGGTCGATGCGCACCACCTTGCGGTACTGCAGGCCGGGTTGCCCTGGCACGACACGATCTGGATGCTGGTGACCGCGGGGGTCGCCGTCTACTACTGGTCGCTGCGCCGTACCTACGGGGCGCTGCTGGGCGGCGCTGCTCTGTTCGCCGACCTCAGGGAGAAGGAGGCGGCGCTCGCGGCCAACCAGCAGCTGCTCGCCGAGCGCACATCGGCGCTGGACGCACTGGCCGTCTCCGAAGGACGGTTCCGGTCCGCCTTCGCCGACGCCCCCACCGGGATGGCGTTGGTCAGCCTCGCGCCCGATGCGCTGGGCCGGTTCCTGGAGACCAACGCCGCGCTGGGCCGTCTCGCCGGCCGTTCCGCCGCCCGGCTGGGCCGCCTCGAGGTGGGCGACCTCGCCCATCCCGAGGACCGGGCGGCGACCCGCACGGCGCTGGAACAGCTGGCCGCCGGGGAGCTCGCTCATCACCTGGTTCAGCAGCGCTACGTGCACGCCAACGGCGGGGTGATCTGGGCCGACACCAGCATCTCGGTGGTACGGGACACCGCCGGGCAGCCGGTGCACGGCGTGCTGCAGCTGGTCGACGTCACCGGGCGGCGCCAGGCCGAGGAACTCCTGGCCCACCACGCCCTGCACGACAGCCTGACCGGCCTGCCCAACCGGCGCCTGCTCGCAGACCGGCTGGAGCAGGCATTGACCCGTGCCCGCCGGCATCGCACCGCGGTGGCGGTGCTGTTCGTCGACCTCGACCAGTTCAAGACGGTCAACGACTCCGCCGGGCACAGCGTGGGCGACGAGCTGCTCCGGGTGGCCGCCGAACGACTGTCCAAGCACCTGCGCGCCGCCGACAGCGCGGCCCGGTTCGGCGGCGACGAGTTCGTCGTCATCTGCGAGGACATCGGTGGCGACCACGAGCTGCTCGTCATCGCCGACCGCCTCCTGGCGGCCATGGCCGAGCCCTTCCGGGTGGGTGAGGAAGAGTTCGTGCTCGGCGCCAGCATCGGCATCGCCGTCTCCGCGCGCGGCCACGACAGCGCCGAAGCCCTCCTCCGTGACGCCGACCTGGCCATGTACGAGGCCAAAGACCGGGGCCGGGCCCGCTACGTCGTCTTCGACGGCGCCCTGCGCGGGGCGCTGGAGCTGCGCCAACAGGTGGAGGCCGACCTGCGCCGCGGCATCGACCGCGGCGAACTGCGCCTGCTCTACCAGCCGGTCATCGACGTCCAGACCGGCCAGATGACCGGAGTCGAAGCACTCGTCCGCTGGCAGCACCCCACCCGCGGGCTGCTCTCCCCCGACCAGTTCATCCCCGTGGCCGAAGACACCGGCCTGGTTGTCCCCGTCGGCTCCTGGGTGCTGCACGAAGCCTGCCGTCAACTCCAGGACTGGCAACGCAATTCGGGCCTGGCGTTGACCGTGGCGGTCAACGTCTCCGCCCGCCAACTCAGCGACTCCCGCTTCCCCGAGGTCGTCGGCGACATCCTGGCGGCCACCGGCGCCGACCCTGCCGCGCTGTGCCTGGAACTCACCGAAACGGCACTGCTGGACGCCACCGACGCCACCATCGCCACCTTGCACGCCCTCCGCAGGCTCGGGGTGCGCCTGGCGCTGGACGACTTCGGCACCGGATTTTCCTCCCTGACCTTCCTCAAGCGCTTCCCCATCGACGTGGTCAAGGTGGACCGGTCCTTCGTCCGCGACATCGCCGTCGACCCCGACGACGCCGCCATCGTCGCCGCCGTCATCAACCTCGGACGCTCCCTCAACCTGGAAACCGTCGCCGAAGGCGTCGAGAGCCCCGAGCAGCTCCGCTGCATCCGCGAGCTCGGCTGCCACCTGGCCCAGGGCTACCTGTTCTCCCCGCCCCGGCCACCGGAGAACATCCCGGCCCTGCTCAACACCCTCGAGCCGGCCGGCATCCGAAATGAGATCGACACGGCGGCCCTGACACCGGCCCCCCGGCGACGGAGCCCTCTACCACCGATTCCCCGAGCACAGAATTCCACGTCCTGAACCCAACGGGACGCCGTGTCGGTCCTGCGGACCGAGCGGCACTTGAGCCCTCAGCCCGACCATCCCGTCGAGGGACTGTGATCGACACTGCTGAGCTCGCCTGCCAGGGCCCTGCTCGCCGAAAACCTCGCCCTCACCCCGTCAGCTGGTCGCCCCTGCCCACCGCCGAGGGTGCCCCGTTGCGGAACAATTCGAGGCGAACGAGGCCCACTGTCAATCAGGAACCCCGCGCCCCAAGACGAGTGGCGAGGCGCGGGGTCCACGACCAATGTAGGTCGACACGATGATCCGGCAGAGGCCGCCTGCGATAACCGGTCTAGAGGCCGCGCGGCTCAGCGAGGCGTCTGAACACTCCTCCTCTGTGAGCTGCCCTGCTGAACGGAGATTTGGGCGGTCCACCGTTGGCTGAGCCAAGCGTTTGAGATGATCAATCGATGCGGGTCTCCAAGATCGAAGCGGCTGCCGTCCTGGGCATCCTGCTCGGCGTGGCCCTGTTAGGCGGGGTCATGGGCGGGATCGAGGGGGCGATCGGTGGAGTCGTAGGAACGGTGGCCGCCGTAGGGCTCGCCGGTCTGACTACACGGGCCTGGAGCCAGCACCGTGACCACGAGCGGCAGACTCCCTGAGCGCACCGTGACCAGGAGGGGTCACCGCTGGCCTGTCGCTCGTTCGGCTTCCCTCAGCGCCCCCGGCCACGTTGACTGTGCGAACACCGCCGCTGATCGGAGGAGTTCGCCCGCGGGACGGCTCCTACGACGCTTGGCCTCCTCAGCGAGTTGCCGGCCGGCGACGAGGGATGGGGGCTCGTCGCCACTGCTCCTCCGGGACCGATCGGTCACGTCAGGTGATCGGCCCCGCCACGACCGATGGCATCTGCCGAGCGGAACGCTGCCGGCCAGCCGGCTGCCGGGGCGCCGCAAGAGGGTCCGTCGGTTCAGCCCCGGCGAGGGCACCGCAGCCCGTCACACCATCATCGCCGGAGGCGATGCCCGACCCGTTTCGCAAGCCATCGAGGATTCGTTCGGTCATCTCGACGACGGCGGCGACTTCCGCGGTACCGGGTACGGGCGGAGGTGTACGGCGCAGGTCGAGCAGCAGTGCGCGAATGGCGGCCAGCCAGACCGACGCGGTCAGGGACGCAATGATCGAGTAATCGTCCGGGTCGCCTCCACGCCGACGGCCGCCTTCTCCTCTCCATCCCTGGTCTCCCCCTTCGTTCAACGCCTCGGTCAGCCGGGTGACCGCCTCGTGGTGCAACTCGCGCTCGTAGACGCGGAGAGCCGGTGAGTCCTCGACCGTGGTGAGGAAACGGCGGTGCTCCTCCGTGGTGGACGCCACGATCTCGGCCCGGACCCAGTCGATGAGGTAGCTGTGTAAGGCCGCCAGAGCAGACTGCTGCGGGCCCCGGGCGCGGACCGCCTCGGCGGGCCCCTCCACCCAGGACACACGCCCGGCGAAGACGAGCTCCTCCTTGGTGGCGAAGTGGTTGAAGACCGTCTGCACCGAGACACCAGCCGTGCTGGCCACCTCTGCGACGGTCACGTCGCCGAAGCCGCATGTCTGGAACAGCTCCCTGGCGACCCCGAGAATCCGCGCTCGGGTCTGGGCCTTCCGCTGAGCTCGCACACCATCGAGGTCACTCACAGTACTTACGGTAGAGCAGAACGTATGCGGACGAGGCCAGGCTGCAGCCGGTGTTCAGGGTTCAGCCGTCGATCAGCATGAGCCCCGTCGACGGCTCTCCTGCAGTGCGTCTCTCTGCGCAGCTCCTCTGGCCCTTCCGCGCATGGGATGGGCATGAAACGGACAGCGTGTGTTGGGTCCACTCGGACACCGACAGACGACGCGGCCACCGTGGTCAGGTGCGGCCCTGGGGTGCACTCCTCAGTGGCCGTTGGCGCCGCAGTCCGAGGCGGGTTGGCCGGCGGCACCGCCAGTACTCACCGGATGGTGGGGATGCTAGAGCCGCCGAAGCAGCGGCATCATGACCTCGTCGACCACCGCCACGGCCAGTTCCTGATCGATGTCCATGCCACTGATCATCCAGCGGAGCAGCAGGATCGCCGGGCCCGCCTCGGCCGCCAACGACGCTGCGCCACTCGGCACCCACTCGCCGCGAGCGACGGCACGCTCGCGGACCGTCGCGAAGGCTTCCGCCCAGCGCGCCATGGGACCACGTCGAAAGGCTGCCTCCAGAGCCGGTTCCTCTTTCATGGCACCGATCAGCGCTCGACTGGCGCTTCCACCCGGTCCCGCCAGCACCTCAGCCAGCGCGGTCAGCAGCTCGACCATGTCACCCCGCAGGGAACCGGAGTCCGGGACCACGAGCGTCTCGTCGCTGGCCGTATCGATGAGACTCACCAGCACGTCCGCCTTCGACGACCAGCGCCGATAGATGGTCGCCTTGCTGACGCCGGCGGTCCTGGCCACCGCATCCATGGTCAGTCCGGCGTAGCCGACCTGCGCCAACACCTCCAGGACAGCCGCCTGAATCGCGCGGTCACGAGAGGGATCCAGTCGACGTCGCCGGGGTCGCGCACCCGCCGGGGGAACGCCCCAGGACAGCATGCTCGGCTGACGCGGTGACACTGAGTGAGCCTAACGAGCGATTGCCGCGCCAGACAACATCGCTGATGGGAGAAACCGCTGCTCAAGGCAGAGCATCCCGAATGCCAGCGCCCTCCAAGAGACGGAACCCCCGGGTTCCCCCTGTGATCCTTAGCCTGCCGGTGGGCAGCACGGGGACACCATCGCACCCCGTCGGGATCTGTCGGCAGGGAAGGAAGGTGGCATGAGCGACGCCTTCAGCTGGAAGTCGACGAGCTGTCGGCGTGTCCTCAGCGCCGTGCTCGACACGTTGGCCCAGCTGGGCTGCGCCGGCCTGACCGCCGATGAGATCAGGGCCCGAGCGGGGGCCGCCGGTCCGGCCCTCGGAGATTCTCCTGATCTGGAAGCGTTGGTGGTCAGCGCGCTCGAGCATGTACAGCTGTTTCCCGCGTTCGAGCCGTCCGGAGATCTCGACCGAGATTTGCACACGCTGCTGCATCGGTGGCGGACCGCATCGAGCAGGGACGAGCGTGTCGTGGCCGCGGTGCTCAGTGCCGCCGTCTGGAGCCCGCGGCTCGAAGTCGCGGTCCATGACGCTCTCGACCGGCCCCTGATGCGCGCCGTCTCGGCGGTCGTTGCGCGCGCCGGGTGCCACGGGACGATCCCGGATCACGCTGTCCAGACTCTGTGCTGGGTGCTGCGCGCGCTGCTGATCGACCGACTGCGCTCCCGCCCCCGGGCAGCGGTCGACATCGACCGCCTCGTCCACTTCCTCATCGCCGGACTGCAGATGGAAGCGGCAGTCGCCGCCCGTGGACGGTCCCAGGCGCCGACGGATCGCTGAGGGAGCCGCTGGCGTGACCGCCGTTCGGCTGCCGCTGGTCGAGATGAGTCCTTCCCCGAAGCCGACGACGAGGACCTCGCGAGCAGATCGGGCTGTCCGGCCCGGCGCGTACGCGCACCGTCCAGGAGGCGCAGCCCTCGGCCGTGGCCACCATCGGGGCATCGACGAGCGCTGCCAGCTCTTCGGAAACCGACTCCACCCCGCACGCGGTGTGGGCGGCAGGAGGAAGTTGACGCCCCAGCGGGCTGGACGACGGGCTTCCCGCGGCGGTCGACAGGTGGAGGCGCGCCGGGCAGCCGCACGCCTACGCCACGGACCTGCCACGCATGGAATACCTACCCGAGAGCCGGGTGCGCGACGTGGTCACCGGCCGACGCGTGCAGGTCGGACGCGGCGGGGCAGGCGCACCGAGGGCAGGGTGGCCTGCACAGTCATCCTCGAGGAGGGGGTCGCCGACGTCTCGGGCCGCGGCGGCAAGGACTCTGGCTCGCCGCCGGCTCTGCGACCACGTCGACATCTCCCCCGTCCCCCGGGGCGACGATCGTCCGGTGGGTCACGTGGTGGCGACCAGCGATGGCTGCCTGACGGCCCTGAGCCCGGAAGCACCGATGTCCGAGGTGCCCGTTCCAGCACCGGCGGCCGCGGAGAAGGCCGGGGCCACGGGCGACTTCTCGCTCGCCGGGAGCCGGGGCGCCGACCATCGCGGACCCGCGCATCTGCTCAGGCCGGTTGTGCGCTGTGGTGGCAGGACCCGGGGGGGCGCTCGGCGAGCGCGGACATCCCGGTTAGGCTACGGGCGCGATGTGCGGGAGCTCGGAGGAACCGGGCTGAGAGGGCGGCTGACTGTGCCGCCGACCGCTGGAACCTGACCGGGTAATGCCGGCGTAGGGAGCGATCATGAGCAGGTTCGGCGCTGTGGGTGCCACCACGTCATCGGGGGACGCACCGCTCACGCTCTCCCCAGCGCCGCCGCGGACGCTGGGCCGGTGGGACACGGCGGGGCTGTGGGGCAGCCTGGGGATCAGCCTGCTGCTGCCGGTGGCAGCCACCTACGTGGTCCTCTTCGACCGCTCGCTGTCGGTGACGATCGGCGCGATCGTGGTCGGTGCGGTGATCGGGTCGGTGTTGCTGGGCCTGGGGGCGGCGGCCGGCGCTCGCGAGGGCGTGCCGGCGATGGTGCTGATGCGGGGGCTGCTGGGTCGGCGGACGTCGTTCCTGCCCACCGCCTTCAATCTCGTGCAGTGCGTGGGCTGGGCCGCCTTCGAGGTGTGGATCATCGCCGAGGCCGCCTCCCGGGCGCTGGATGCACCGCGCTGGCCGTTCGTGCTGGGGGCCGGCGCGATGGCCACGCTGATGGCGCTGCGCCCGCTGGGCGCGGTGCGGGTGCTGGCGCGGTATGCGGTGTGGGCGGCGCTGGCCGCGATCGTCTACCTGTACATCCAGGTGTTGTCCGAGCCGCTGCCGGCGGTGACCGAGGGCGGGGCTGGATCGTTCTGGACGGCGGCCGACATCGTGATCGCGCTGCCGGTGTCGTGGTTCCCACTGGCGGCGGACTACACGCGGCACGTCCGGCGCGGGCGGGACGCGTTCGTGGGCGCCACGGCTGGCTACGGCGCCGCCACCATCGCCCTGTTCACCCTCGGCGCGCTGGCGCTGGTCGCCTACGGACGAGGCGGTCTGGACGTCGTGGACGCGCTGCTGGCCGTTCCGCTCGGGCTGCTGGCCGTCCTGGTGCTGCTGGTGGTGGAGGTCGACGAGGCGTTCGCCAACATCTACTCCACGGCGGTGTCGGCGCAGAACGTGGTCGCCCGGCTGGACCGCCGGGTGCTGGCCGTGCTCGTCGGGGTGCTTGCCACCGGGCTGGCGCTGATGGCCGACCTGGTCGCCTACGAACCCTTCCTCTTCCTGATCGGCGCGGTGTTCGTTCCGCTGCTCGGGGTCTTCGTGGTCGCCTACTGGCTGCTGCCGCGCGGCCGCTGGGATGTGTCCGACACCGCGCCGGCGCGCCCGGCGCTGCTCCTGGCGTGGGCGACCGGTTTCGGGGCCTACCAGCTGACGCTGCCGACCTTCTTTCCCGGACCGGGCGGGGGCTGGACGTCGTGGTGGGCCGCCCGCCAGGCCGACCTGGGCATCGACCCGGCCAACGGCTGGTCCGCGTCGCTGGTCAGCCTCGCGGTGGCCGCGGCACTGACCACGCTGGTCTGTCTGCCCGGCGGGCTGTCCGCCCGCCGCCGGGCACGGTCCCCGGTCGCCCAGTCCGAGGCCCTCCGGTGACAGGCCACCGAAAGAGCGCCGCCGGCCGAACCGGCTCCGCGCTTCCGATCGGCCCGGACCGGGCGGTGGAGGTTCGCCGCCGGATCGGCGGACTGCACGTCCTCACCGACGCCCGTCAGGGCAGGGACGCCCTCGGTGTCGTCTCCGCGGCGGTGGCGGCCGGCGCCCGGATCGTGCAGGTCCGGGTGAAGTTCTGCCCGGACCTGGCGCTGTACGACTTCGCCGCCCGGGTCGCGGAGGTCTGCGCGCGGCGGGGAGCGACGTGCATCGTCGACGACCGGGTCGACATTGCGCTCGCGGTCGGCGCGGCGGGCACCCACCTGGGCGCCGGCGACCTGCCGGTGGCCGCGGCGCGGTCGATCGCCGGCCCCAACCATCTGCTCGGAGGTACGGCGCGCACCGCCGCGACCGCCGCCGAGCTGGTGCAGGCAGGCGCGGACTACCTCGGCGTGGGCCCGGCCTTCTCCACCGTGACCAAGACCGGGTTGCCGGCCCCGCTGGGTGTCGACGGGATCGCGGCGGTCGCGGCGGCGGTCGCCGTTCCGGTGATCGCCATCGGCGGCATCACCCCCGACCGGATCCCTGCGTTGCTGGCGGCCGGCGCGTCCGGAGTGGCCGTCGTCTCCGCCGTGTCCGACGCACCCGACCCGGGAACGGTCACCCGGGCGCTGCTGGCGGCGCTGGTCGCGGCACCGCAGGGCCGGCCGCGGCGCCCGGAACCAGGCCCGCCGCCGGCCGCCCGCGTCCCCCGGTCGGCGCCCCGGTGACCGAGATCGCGGTCGCCGGCGGCGGCCTGATCGGGCTGGCCGTGGCCTGGCGGTGCGCGCAGCGCGGACTGTCGGTGACCGTCGTCGACGAGGCTTCCGGCACCGGGGCCTCCTTCGCCGCGGCCGGGATGCTGGCGCCGGTGACCGAGGCCGCCTACGGCGAGGAGCCGCTGCTGCAGCTGTGCCGGGCCTCGCTGCAGCGCTATCCCGGCTTCGCCGCCGAGCTGGCGCAGGCCTCCGGCGTCGAGGTGGGGCTGCGCACCGCCGGAACCCTGGTGGTGGGCTTCGACGAGGACGACATGCGCGCCCTGTCCGCGCTGCACACCTTCCAGCAGGAGCTCGGACTCGACGCCGAGCGGCTGACCGGGCGCGAGTCCCGCCGCCAGGAGCCGTCCCTGAGCCCGCGGGTGCGCGGCGGCCTGCACGTACCCGGCGACCACTCGGTCGACCCGCGGGCGCTGCACCGGGCGATGCTGGCCGCCGCGGCGGGCGCCGGGGTTCGGATGGTGCGCGCACGGACCGAGGCGGTGCGGGTCGAGAGCGGGCGGGCCACCGGGCTGCGGCTGGCCGGCGGCCAGGAACTGACCGGCGACGTCGTCGTCCTGGCCCTCGGCGCGCACAGCGCCTCACTGCCGGGGGTGCCGCCGCTGCCCGTGCGACCGGTCAAGGGCCAGATCCTGCGGCTGCGCGGCGCCGCCGGCCTGCTCGCCGGCACCGTGCGCGCGCTCGTGCGGGGGCGACAGGTCTACCTGGTGCCCTACGCCGGCGATCGCCTGGTCGTCGGCGCCACCGTCGAGGACCGCGGCTTCGACACAGCAGTCACCGCCGGCGGCGTGCACGACCTGCTGCACGACGCGATCGACGTCGTTCCGGGAGTCAGCGAGCTGGAGCTGGTCGAGACGCTCGCCCGGTGGCGACCCGGCAGCCCGGACAACGCGCCCGTGCTCGGACCCTCGGGCCTGCCCGGCCTGGTGCTGGCCACCGGCCACTACCGCAACGGTGTGCTGCTGGCGCCGGTGACCGGCGAGGCGATCGCCGAGCTGCTGACTACCGGCACCCTGCCCGAGCTCGCCGAGCCCTTCACCGTCGACCGGTTCCGGAGGTGATCGAGATGCAGGTGACCGTCAACGGCGCTCCGGCCGAGGTCCAGGAAGCCGCCACCGTGGCGGCGCTCCTCGCGGCGCGCGGCGGTGGCGAGCACCGTCGCGTCGCCGTCGCGCTCAACGGCGAGGTGGTGCCGCGCAGCCGGTGGGAGACGACCAGGCTGGCTCCCGGCGACAGCATCGAGGTGCTCGCCCCGACCGCAGGAGGATGACCAGATGACGACATCCGACGTCGCTCCGGCCCTGCACCGGCAGGAGGCCGCCGATCCGTTCGCGATCGCGGGCGAGCCGTTCACGTCCAGGCTGCTGCTGGGCACCGGCGGCGTACCCAGCCTGGAGGTGCTGGAGCGGGCCGTCGTGGCCTCGGGCACCCAGCTGGTCACCGTGGCGCTGCGCCGGATGGAGGCCGTCATCGGCGGACCGCTGCTGGAGGTCCTGGACCGGTGCGGGGTCCGGCAGCTGCCCAACACCGCCGGCTGTCGGACCGCACGCGAGGCGGTGCTCACCGCGCAGCTGGCCCGGGAGGCGCTCGACACCTCGTGGGTGAAGCTGGAGGTCATCGGCGACGAGACCACCCTGTTGCCCGACGCGGTGGAGCTGCTGGATGCCGCCGACCAGCTCGTGGCCGACGGGTTCACCGTGCTGGCCTACACCAACGATGACCCCATCCTCGGCCGACGCCTCGCCGACGCCGGCTGTGCCGCCGTCATGCCGCTGGGCTCGCCGATCGGCAGCGGCCTGGGCATCCGCAACCCGCACAACATCGCCCTGCTGCGCGAGGCGGTGGACGTGCCGCTGGTGCTCGACGCCGGCATCGGCACGGCCTCCGACGCGGCACTGGCGATGGAGCTCGGCTGCGACGCCGTCCTGCTCGCCTCCGCCGTGACCCGCGCCCGCGCCCCGGAACGGATGGCGCTGGCCATGCGACACGCCGTCGAGGCCGGCCGGCTCGCCCGCGGCGCCGGCCGGATCCCCCGCCGGTGGCACGCTGAGGCCTCCACCCCGACCGAAGGCCTGGCCGAGCTGTGAACCTGCCCCGCCTGCTGGTGCTGACCGACCGGACGCAGTGCGACCGACCGCTGGTCGATGCGGTTGCCGCCGCCGTCGACGGCGGCGCCCGGGCGGTCGTGCTGCGGGAGAAGGACCTGCCCGACGACGAGCGCGACCGCCTGGCCGAACGGCTGCTCACCGTGCTCGCCCCGGCCGGTGGCCTGCTAATCCACGCCGGCGCGGCCGGGTGCGTGGGTGCCTCCGCCGTCCATCTCGCGGCCAGTGACGCCTTTCCCCGGCCGCGACCCGGGCTGGTCGGGCGCTCCTGCCACTCCGGTCAGGAGGCGGCCGCGGCGCGGGCCGAGGGGTGCGACTACGTGATGATCTCCCCGGTCTTCCCGACCGCGTCCAAGCCCGGCTACGGACCGGCCCTCGGAGCGGCCGGACTCGCCGCGCTGATCGCCGGAGCACCCCCGGCCTACGCTCTCGGCGGCGTGCGACCTGCCGACATATCCGTCTGCCTCGCCGCCGGGGCGCACGGGGTCGCCGTCATGGGCCCGATCATGCGCACCCCCGGCACCGTTCCCGCCTACCTCACCGCACTGCAGGAGGCGGCCGCATGACCCCGCCCGTCGCACTCACCATCGCCGGCTCGGACTCCAGCGGCGGCGCCGGCGTCCAGGCCGACCTGAAGACCTTCGCCGCGCTCGGCGTCTACGGCACCTCGGCGGTCACCGCGCTCACCGCGCAGAACACCCAGGGCGTCCGCGCTATCCACCCGGTGCCGGCCGACTTCGTCCTCGCCCAGGTCGAGGCGGTGCTCGACGACCTCCCCGTCGCGGCGGTCAAGACCGGCATGCTCGCCACCGTCGAGATCGTCCGGGCCGTTGCCAACCTCGCCGCCGGCGGCCGGCTGCCTGAGTTGGTCGTCGATCCGGTGATGGTCTCCTCCAGCGGCGACCGGCTGCTCGAGCCGCAGGCCGAGCGGCTCTACCTGGCCGCACTCCTGCCGCACGCGGCAGTGTTCACCCCCAACCTCCGCGAGGCCGAAGTGCTGCTCAACACCGTGATCCGCACCCTCGGCGACCAGCGGGAGGCCGCCCGGGCGCTCGGCGCCCTCGGCCCCGCCACCGTGGTGGTCAAGGGCGGTCACGCAGTCGCCGACGTCGCCGGAGAAGCGGTCGACGTCGTGTGGGACGGCGATCGGGTCCACGAACTCCGTGGGCACAGGATCGACACCCGCAACAACCACGGCACTGGCTGCACCTTCGCCTCCGCGACGGCAGCCGCCCTGGCGACGGGTTCCGACGCGCACCAGGCCGTCGGTCATGCCAAGGACTTCGTCACCGGAGCCATCACCGGCGGCGCTGCCTGGCGACTGGGCCGCGGCCACGGACCGCTCGACCACTTCGCCGACCGCAGAACCCGCTCTGCTGGGGTTCTCAGGTTAAACGGCCCGACGTCCGGTCAGCGTCGCCCGGTGGGCGGCGATCCGAACGTAGACCCGACCCAGCTCCTCCCGCCCTGAGCCGGGAGGGGCTGGGTCGGTGCGCAGCTGCGCCGGCGTCAGCCCGGTCGGACGACGCAGCTTCCGGCGCTGCCGAAGCGGTCGACGGCGAATCCGCGCAGCAAGAGAAGGTCCCAGACGGCTCGGGTCATGATCTGCCGAACGGTGGCGTCCGTGTCGACCCCGAGGAGCTGGTCCAGGCTGGACCGGTCATGGGCTCGCCACGCAACGACGACGGCGTCAAACACCGGCTCCGGGCTCAGACACACCCCGCCGGTCGGACCAGCCGGGTCATGCAGCGGCAGCCCTGCCTCGGCCAAAGCCGCCGTGATCTCGAGAACCAGGGTGACGAGAGGATCCTCGTCGTCCACGTCGGCGTCCCAGCCCTCCGGCAGCCGGTCGATCTGCGCGCTGACGTGGCCAAGCCAGGCACGGTCTTCCGGAGTCGAGCAGGTAGCCAGGGCACCGTCGGGCCGAGGCAGGCCATGAGCCGGGCGCACCCCGCTGGCTGTCCCGGGCTCGCACGTGCTCGCCGCCCACGCCGCGTCGGTGCGATCGCGGAACGGTCCCGCGACAATCCTCTCCCGCTGCTCGTCACTCGCGCCGACGAGCCACCAGCTCGGTCGACACAGCTCGCCGAGCAGGAGGTCGCCACTGGTCAGACTGCGTGCGCCAGTCATCCATCACCATCCTTGAGTACAGCCGACGCGGGGACACGCCGGCCACCGCACCGTCCGTAGTGCGGGTGGTCGAACCGTAAGTGACAGACGCGCGACTTGCGGAGGCCGCCGACCCGGCTGTGATGCCGCGTGCCCGAATCGTTGCGAACAGGCTGCCCTGCGGGCGCCGACGCTCCGGCGTCGATACCACGGCAGATCGGAAGCGTGTCCACGGCTCCGGCGGGCTCCGCGCACACGCCGCCGAAGCCTCAGAATGGCGCGGCGGCCCCTCGAGGAGGTGACGGCGCCTGTGGTGGTCGTGTACGGCCTGTCTGTCCTCTGTGGCCCTCTCACGACCTACCGCCGCGTCGGACGACGTCCGCCCTGGAGTCACCACGCCGGCGGCGCTTCGGTGTGAAATCCCGCGCGACCCAGCGGAGCCGCCCTCGCACCCTCGAAGCCTCCGAGGAGAGGAACCGTCCTCACAACGCTGCGGCCGTCTCGGTTCCAGCGTCCGCCACGCCCAAGGACCCACCACAGCTGACGCATATGCCGCCTCGATCGGAAATCAGGCCGGCACAGGCTGGATCCCCTGGCGCGTCGCGAGTCGAGGGGCGCAGGATGCAAGGCGGGGGCGCCCGGCGCGCGAACGCCGACCGCCCCCTTGATCCATCCGCCTAACGAGGAGGCGACTGGACCCGTGTTGAACGCTGCGCCCATTGCATGGACCGGGGCAGAGCACTTAGGCCCACACCATCCGCTGGCGGTGAGGCGGCGATGACCACCCCCGGCCACCGGCCCCTGATCTGCTCACACTGCGGCGAGAAGCAGCCCACCGACGGCGCTCTCACCACCGATGACGGGACACCGATCAGCATCCCCCAATACGTTGCGTTGGCCGGCCTGGTCGACGGCGCACTGGTGTGCTCAGCCTGCGTCACCGCCTCCGCGCTGACGCCGGCGATGTGGGCAGGCGCAGGCACGCCGCGGCGCCCGGAGCCAGGCCGGCCGAGCCAGGGAGTGCAGAGACGGCCGTGAGTGAACGAGTCACCTGGGAGACCTGCCCCCGCTGTCGGCAAGCCGCCGCCGTCGGCTGGACCGGCGACGATGCAGTCGAGTTCGACTGCCCGGCCGGCTGCCGCATCCCGGCGTCGGAGATCCCTTGTGCCTTTCCGGTCGCCACCCAGGCACCGCGCCGTAAGCCGTTCGACGGCGAGAACGGGCACAGTGCCCGGTGAAGCGATCTTCCCCATCACCGCCGAAGCTGGCCCCGCGCACGGATCGCCCGCGGACGGCGTGCTTTACCCAGCGTAGGCGCGAACATCCATAGTGTAGCGACATGGACCACGCAGCTCCGCAGCTCGTCCCGCGCGGTTGGCTCCACGCCGACACCGGAGAGCCTGCCCGAGAGACGTCGACGGGTACAGCCACGCCCGCCGAGAGAACAACCGACAGTCAGCGAGCGGGCAACGCCGGGCGCCACCGCGCCCCCGAAGACGACGTGGTCCAGCCCCTGACGAAGTCGCGACAGGACCACACGATACGACTGCCACTGACCCGGATCGCCGTCCCGCCCCCGACCGTCACCCCTCGGTCCAGTCACCAGGAATGGCCGTGAACGACCGGCATCCCCCAGCGCGGAAGCATGATCCCAGCGGCACTCGGTAAGACCAGGTGACCGTCCTCAGCAGCGAACCCGCACCGGCCGGGTCCGCGCCGCCCTCCGCGGTGGCGCTTCCGGAGCCCTCCGGCCTGCGCAAGGCGGCGGTCTTCCTCGCCCAGCTGAGCAGAGACGAGGCCGGTGTCCTCCTCGCCAAGCTGCGACCGCGCGAGGTCGAGGAGATCACCCGCGAGCTGATGCGCCTCGGGTCGGTCGAGCCCCGGGACGTCGACGACGTCATGAACGAGTTCCACGGCCTGATGACCGCCCAGCAGTTCGTCGGCCGAGGCGGGGTCGAGTTCGCCCGCGAAATCCTTGCGGCGGGGTTGGGCGAAGACAAGGCCGACGACCTGCTGGCGCGGGTGAACGCCGCCTACCGAGAGGTGCCGTTCTCCTCACTGCGCAACGCCGACGTCCGTCAGCTGGTCACCTTCCTCAAGGACGAACACCCCCAACTCATCGCGCTGGTCCTCGCCCACCTCACCGCCGCGCAGTCGGCCGAGGTGCTCTCCGGCTTCGCGCCCGAGCAGCAGGCCGCGGTCGCCCACCGCGTCGCCACGATGGACCGGACATCCCCAGAGATGGTCCGCCTCGTCGAGGAGGAGCTCGGCCGCCGGATGGGCTCGCTGCTCGCCCACCAGGACATGGCCACCGTCGGCGGCGTCGAGACCCTCGTGGAAATCATCAACCGCTCCCCGCGGCCCACCGAGCGCTCCATCCTCGAGTGGCTGGACACCACCGACCCCGAGCTGGCCGCCAAGGTGCGCGACCAGATGTTCGTCTTCGAAGACATCGTGACCATCGACGACCGCTCCCTGCAGCAGGTGCTGCGCGAGGTCGAGGCCAACGACCTGGCCACTGCCCTCAAGGGCGTCCGGCCCGACGTCCGCGACAAGGTCGTCCGGAACCTCTCCGAACGCGCCGCCGAGAACCTCAATGAGGAGATGGATCTGCTCGGTCCTGTGCGCACCCACACGGTCGAGGAGGCGCAGGCCAAGGTCGTGGCGGCCATCCGAGCCATGGAGGAACGCGGCGAGCTGACCATCAACCGCGGTGGCGACGAAGACCTCATCACGTGACAAGACTTGCAACCCCGACGCTTGGGCCATCCACGGCGGGCGCATCGATGGCCGCCCCCGACTGCTGGTGACATGGACGAGTCGTCGAGAAGAAAACTTCCTCTTGACCGTCGAGGAACTAGCCTCCGCCGCCTACGACACGGGGGCAAACCGGCACGGACTCGCGCCGCGACCGAGCGACCTCACTGCCGCAGGACGGGCAGGCAACCATCGGAGGGCTACCAACCGCCCGCCAGAGGACGTGACGGTCGGCTCGGCATGCCCAGTCCGGTGACGTCAGGGTCGCTGCTCATCGAGGGCCAGGACGCAGCCAGGCTGGTGCGGCCACCCGGTGCTCCCTCGGCGCTCTGACCTGGATTGCCCAGGGCCTCCGTTTGGGTCTGAGCGACATCGTCACCCGACGGGAGGGGGTGTAGGGCCGGCGCACGGAACTCGAGTCGACCTGGTACACGTAGATGTAGTCCCCGGCGAAGTTGGCGAGGTCGGCCGGTTCTGCCGCCGGCGACCAAGTCCCCGCCGAAGTCGTCGATGTCGATGCGCCCAGCCATGGTGAGGCGCCGGACTGGCCAGTCCTGCAGGAACTGCTGCCCGTTGGCCAGCGCGACGATCGGCAGCTCAGGCTGCACCTGGCGCATGAGCATCAGCGCACCCAGTCGAAGGACTGGATGGTGACCTGGTCCAGCAGCCCGGCCTCACGTACCTTCCCGGCGACGACCTCGACGAACTGTGCCGCGGCGGGGGTCCGCTCGGGGGCGCCGGCCTCCAGCCTGGTCTCCACGTCCAGCGTCACCTGGCGGGCATGCCGTTCAGTGGCCAGGGCGAAGACCTCCGACAGCAATCGGCGCGCCGGGGCTGGCCTGCTGGTCGGGGAACTCCGACAGCGTGTGCGAGCCGCAGTCGATGGTGCGCACCTGGGCAGGGGTCAGGTCCTTGATGTAGCGCCCATCGGGCACGTAGGGGTGCTCGGCTCGCCGGGGAACGCGGGCACGGTGTCCGCGCGCATTTTGCGCGGATTGGGGGTCCCGGTCGTAGGTGACCACCGCGTGACCGTCCTCGGTGATCTGCACGTCCAGCTCCAGGGTGGTCACACCCAGCTCCACGGCCCGGTCGAAGGCGGCCAGGGTGTTCTCGACCGTGAGCGCGATGCCCCCGCGGTGGGCCTGCAGGTCGAAACCGCTGCGCGCCGTAACCGGGCCGTGGGTCCACGCCGGACTTGTTCGGGGCTTCGGCCCCCGCCGGCGCCGCGGCCAGAACCACTACGCCGGCTGCCACCACACCGCGAGCGTCGCGCGCGATGCCTGAGGCATGCGTGAACTCCTCTCCTCCGATGCGCGGACCCGTCCGGGTCGGGAGAGTCACGCTCGTCGGTGAACCTGACTCCCCGGAGCACGGCGGGTGAGCGCTGAGCGAACATGAAGGGGACCGTCCGTCTGTCGGCCGCTGCTGCGACCGACCCGGCCCGCGACGGGGCTGCCGCTGGCATGAACCGGCCGTACGGGTCGTCGACCGCTGGGGAACGGATCCGTCTACCAGTCGGGATCTGACAGCTGCCGCAGGGAGTCGGCAGCGACCCGCTCGACCAGCACCGGCATGAACTGCTCGACGCGGGCGCCGGCGAGTCGTCCGCGTGCCACGCGCACCGAGGCCTCCACTACCACCGGGCACATGTCCGGAAAGACCTTCTCCAGACGTTCCGCCACCGGCCCGCACAGTTCAGCCGCGTCTGCCATGGGCCTATCCCAGCACCCGCGCTGATGTCCCGCGCAGGCGGGTGCGCCACCTTGGGCCAACGTGCCCGGCGTCGTGATTCGGACAGGGACAGTTCAACCGGAGGCCGCCGGCGGTCCGCGAGTGCTTCGCCCGGCGGAGGAACCGTGCTCGGCCATGAGATTCACTCGCCGAGCCCTGCCCCTGATCGTCGCCACCGCGGCCGTCCTCACGGCCCCCGCCATCGCCCCCGCCTCCGCCGCACCCCCGACGTCCGCCGTCGAACCCCTCGAACGGGCCCACGCGCACAACGACTACGAGCACGACCGGCCACTGGCGGACGCGCTCGATCACGGATTCACCAGCGTGGAAGCCGACGTGTGGCTGGTGGACGGCGAGCTGCGCGTCGCGCACGACCTCCAGGACACCCAGCCTGGGGTGACCCTGCAGTCGCTCTACCTGGATCCACTGGCCGACCGCTTCGCCGCCAACGGCGGCTCGACCTACCGCGGCTGGGACGGCTCGCTGCAGCTGCTCATCGACATCAAGAGCGACGGACCCTCCACCTACGCCGCGATCGACGAGGCACTGCGCGCCTACCCGCAGCTCATGACCCGCTGGACCGACGGCACGATGAAGGAGCGAGCAGTCACCGCGGTGATCAGCGGCAACCGCCCCCTGGCCGAGATGGCCGCGCAGCGGACCCGGTTCGCCGGCTACGACGGCCGGCTGACCGACCTGCACTCCGGCCTGCCCGCGGAGCTCATGCCGCTGGTCAGCGACAACTGGACCCGGCACTTCACCTGGACCGGGGTCGGCCCGATGCCCGAGGCCGAGCGGGCGAAGCTGCACTCCATCGTGGCGACCGCACACGCCCACGGATACCGGGTGCGGTTCTGGGCGACCCCGGACATGCCCGGCCCAGAGCGTGACGCGGTGTGGACCGAGCTGATCGCCGCGGGCGTCGACCACATCAACACCGACGACCTCGCCGGCCTGCAGGCATTCCTGCTCGCCCACGACCCGCAGGAGCAGGAAGCCGCCTGAACCTCCATGGAATCGGGCCGGCCGGGGCGACCGTCCCCGGCAGGCCCGCCCGCGGTACCGCGCGAGCGCATCCCCGCTTCGCCGCCCGCACACAACCGGGAAGACCGGCAGTCGACCGCCCCGTCACTCACGGCATCCAGGCTCGCCGGCCCACCGTCCCTCGGGGGCCGGAGGAATGACCGTCCACTGACCGAGAATCTCTTCACCGCCCCTGCGGACGCCCCTGGCGAATCCGTCATCGGGCGCCTCGCCACCGTGCTGGCCGCGGGGCCAGGATCGTCGCCCCCCGGCAGCTGCCGGCGCATCGGAGGACGCCCGCCCGCTCCCCACAGCAGGTGGTGCTGATCAACATGTGGTGCTGATCCACTGGGACGGCTTCGACCCGCGTGCCCGACCGGGGCGAGACCCCGGACCTGGACACCCTCACCGGGCCGGGCGGCCTCACCGCCGGCTCCAGCACGTCCCGGACCGTGTGCGATCCCAGCCGGGCGTCGATCAGCGCCGGGCGCCGGCCGAGAAGTGCCGCACGGGAACTGGCCCCAGTTGAGATGACTCCTTGGTCAGGCCGTCGTTCTTTGGAGTCGGGTGACTGGATTCTCGCGCCCACTGCCCCCTGCGCAGAACGCGCCGTCACCCGGTCGTTCAGCCGACGGCTCTACCGGGCAGCGCTGAATCCCGCGGCCGGGACGCCTCGCGAAGTGTCGGTCGGTTGTTACTCATGTGACGCCTGAGCGCCATCGGGCGCTCCTAGCGTTGCCGTCGACTTGGAGACAGCGCCCCCGGCCAGGGCGCACGTTCGTCACGACCGAGAAGTCGGCAGACGGACGGTCGGCCGGGAATGTGCACGGTCGTGGTCGCAACCACAGTGAGGGCAGTCATGGAAACGATGGAGCGAAGAACCTGGCGTTGCGAGAACTGCGCCCACCAGAACGCGCCGGCACGCAAGCGCTGCAGGGACTGCGGCACCTCCCGCCAATGAGGGATGAAGCCGGTTCCCACGCTGAACGGGGAGCTTCGAATCAGGCCGCCCGTCGCCGCCTCTCAGCGTTAGCGTCGCCCCTAGCCGTACTGACCAGAGACGTCGCCGAGCTCGCGACCGACCGGGGCGCTGCAGTCATCGTCGTCGGGTGGCGTGGCCGGTCGGCCAGCCGCTGGCTCCTCCTCGGCAGCGTCGCCAAGGCCACCCTGCACCACGCCCACCGGCCCGTCCTCGTCGTACCAACCCCACGCGGCTGACCGCCCCCTGAGAACGAGTACCAGTTGCCCCTCCCGTCCCCGGCCGCGACCCTCGCCAGGCGGTCACTGCACCTCGCCGCGCGCCAACCCTCTACTCCGAGCGATGGGTCGGAGCGGTCGCGTCAAAACTGTCGGTGTCGATACGGACCAGCCCCCTTCGGCCCTTCTCCTCAGTCCAACGGAGATGCTGCCCCGTAAGGGTGATCGGGCTGTTCCGAACTGCAGGCGCTGCGTCCGCCGGTCGATCACGGGTGGGTGAGAACTTCCGCAGCCATCGCCGCCGCGGTGTCCATCGCGGACGCCGACGATGAGCAGGCGATCCTCGAGCGCACCCTGCAGGTCGCTCACGAACTGACCGGTGCGACGTCCGGACGGGCACACCTGATCGGCTCCGACAGCGCAATCGCGGTGGAGGTGGTTGAAGGTCCACCGGATCTGCCTACACGCCTGGAGAAGGTTATCGAGACCGTGCTCGCCGGGCGCTCGGTTCGCTCCAACCGGTCGAGGGGCCACCGGACGACCCCGGACGGGCCAGCCATCATCGGTGTGCCGATCACCGCCGGCGGAAAGGTGCTCGGCGGCCTCTACCTCCAGCGTTCGCCGGGGCGGGCACCCTTCAGCGCCCAACACCAGGTCCTCATTGAGGCGCTCGCCCAGCAGTGCGCCACGGCGGTAGCCCGGCTGCGGGCTGGCCGGGCTACCGACGAGCTCTTGGCCGGTCTGCACCTCACCGATCAGCGGGCCGACGACAGACCCACGTTGCCGGGAGAGCCGTCGGCCGTGATCCGTCGGCTGCTGTCCACCGCTCGCGGCGTGCTCGGCATGGAACTGGCCTTTCTGTCCCGCATCGCCGACGGCGTGCAGACCTTCGCGGCAGTCGATGCCGGGGGAAGCGCGCCGTCTCCCGCCGAAGGCTCGACCAACGAAGCCGCCGACGGCTACTGCACCCTGCTGCTGAACGGTGCCATCCCGCCTGCCGTTCCCGACGTGGCGTCGCATCCGGTCCTGGCAGCCATGCCCGTGACGACCGAACTCGGCATCGGCGCCTACTGCGGCGTCCCGGTGCGGCTGCCCGACGGCTCTCTGTACGGAACGCTCTGCGGCCTGCACCCCGACAGCATCACCGCGCCGAGCAGCGCCCAACTGGAAGCCCTGGCCGTCGTCGCCAGGCTCGTCGGGCACAGTCTCGCCGCCGAACAGCGGCTCAGCCGGGAACGGGAAGCCGACCGCCAGGCATTCCGCACCCTGGTCGACGGACAAGGCCGATCGATCGCCCTTCAGCCCATCGTCGACCTCAGCGACGGCCGCGCCGTCGGCTACGAGGCCCTGTCCCGCTTCGTCGACGGCGACGGATCGCCGCGACGCCCGGACGAGGTTTTCGCGAAGGCAGCAGCTCTCGGCCTGCTCCTGTACCTGGAGCAGGCCGCCGCCCGGTCCGCCCTCAGCCTGCTACCGCAACTGCCCGGCGACACCTATCTGTCGATCAACCTCTCCCCCGCGGCACTTCTGGACCCCGTCACCCAGGACTTGCTGCGCTCCTGTGCACCCGGCCGACTTGTCGTCGAAGTCACCGAGCACGAGGAGGTCGGCGACTACCCGGCTATCCGCCAGGCAATCGCCGACCTGCGGGCCCGCGGCCTGCGGCTGGCGATCGACGACACCGGCGCCGGCTTCGCCAGCCTGCAACACCTGACACAGCTCACGCCGGACATCATCAAGCTCGACGTCGCCTTCGTCCGCGACGTGCAAGCCGACCCGGCCTGCCGGGCCGTCGCCCGTGCCATCGCCGGGTATGCCGCCGAAGTCGGAGCCACCCTGGTGGCCGAAGGCATCGAACTCCCGGAACAAGCCACCACGCTGCGCGGTCTGGGAGCCAGCTACGGCCAGGGCTACCACTTCAGCCGTCCGCAGCCCCCTGAACGACTGTTCTCCGCTGCGCCACACCCAACGGGGTCGGTCCGAAAGGCTGTTGCCTGATCCAGCTTCCGCCTGCAAGGACCGGCAGTTGGTCACAAGGGCTGTCACCGGCCGCTGTTGCATCCCCCCCGTGCATCGCGCGAGGGTCAGGGTCGGTGGTGGCCAGAGTCAGCCGGAGTGGGCGAGATGACCCGTCTGCGGGTCGGAGTCCCGGCGCCAACGACGGCCGGCTGGGCTGCCGACTCTGCTAGCGCTACCTTGTTTCCCCGCCCCGGCCGGTGACGGACATCCCGCTCTCCCACCGGCACGCGCCGGCCGCCGCGGCCGGGGCACTCCGGTGGCGTCGTAGTCCACCACCGGATTGCCAGAACCCATTCCAATGCCGTAACGGATCGCATACGATGGGTGACGAAGCTTGACAGCGCACCTCGCTCTTTCCGGGGCGGCAGTCGCGCTTCGACCGAGCACCCGTCCCGGGTTCCGGGAACCGATGGGCGCTCCCCACAGCAGCTGGCTCCCGGACCGACGGGGCACACGCGCGGTACGCGCAGAGAGGTGCGCGTCACGACGTGGATACGGTGATCGGCCTCCTACGCGCTCTCGCGACGCTGCTCTTCCTCGGCCTGGCGGCGGCATCGCTGGCTCAGTGGCGGCAACGTCGGGATGCGCCGGCGAAGTGGGCGGCGGTGAGCTTCGCCCTGCTCGCGCTGGTGACCACCTCCGGGCTGCTGCTGCCGGACACCGGAGGCGCCGCGGTCGCCTGGGCACACAAAGTCCGCATCGCCGCGCTCATCTGCTTCCCCTACTGCCTGCACCGCTTCGCGGCCGCCTTCACCGGGATGCCGAGGTTGATCGACGCCCCGGCGACAGGGGCCACCCTGCTGCTCGCCGTGGTCACGCTGGCCCTGCCGCCGCTCGGACAAGCCGGTGAGCCGGCCCCGGGATGGTCGATCTGGTACATCGCGGCGGCCCTATTGCTGTGGACGGCGTTGTCCGCCCTCGTCGCGGCGCGACTGTGGGTCGCCGGCCGGGGCCAGGCGAACCTGGTGCGCCGGCGCATGCGCCTGTTGGCGTACGCGTCGCTCGGGCTCAGCATCGCCATCCTGACCGCCGGCACCACGCGGGCAGGTTCCGGCGACTGGCCGGCGCTGGTGGTGCAGTCGTTGGCCGTGCTCAGCACGGTTCTGTTCTGGGCCGGGCTGACGCCTCCCCGGTTCCTGCTGGCGTCCTGGCGGCACTCCGACGAGGCCGACCTCGACCAGGCCGTGCAGAGCCTGGTGGCGGCCGCCAGCCGAGCCGAGATCACCGACGTGCTGCTGCCTCATCTGGTGCGGGTTGTGGGGGGCCGCGGCGCCGCAGTGACCGACGCCGAACACGGCGTGGTGGCCGCCTACGGCGACGTGACCGACGCCCGCACGCACGGCCGCGCGGCCACCCACCCTGATGGCGCCGCAGGCTCACCCCGGCGCGTGGACTTCGAGCTTCAATCCGGCCGGCTGTCGGTGTGGGTCAGCCCCTACACACCGTTCTTCGGCGAGACGGAACTGTTCCGGGTGCGGTCACTGGCGACCCTGCTGGACATTGCCCTGGAACGCATCCGGCTCGCGGAGACCGAACGAGAGACCCAGGACGCCCTGGACCGCGAGCGGGAATTCTCCCAGCGTCTCGTCCGCAGCGCCTCGGACTGCATCTTCGCCTTCGACACCGACTTCCGCTACACCCTGTGGAACCCGGCAATGGAAGCGCTCACCGGTGTCCCGGCCGCCGCAGTCCTGGGGCAGGTGGCCTTCGAACGCTTTCCCTCCATCGTGGAGTCCGGCGACGACCGGATCTTCCGGACCACGCTCGGCGGTGACCACGTCGGCACCGGGGAGCGCTACTTCGACGTGCCCGAGACCGGAGTGCAGGGCTGGTTCACGGCCGCCTACTCCCCCCTCCGCAACGAGACCGGGCAGGTCGTCGGGGGACTCGCAGTGGTCCATGACGTCACCGCCGCGCGGGAAGCCGACCGGCTGCGCCGGGAGGCCCTGCACGACCCACTCACCGGGCTGGCCAACCGAACGCTGTTCTTCGAGCGGCTCCGGCACGCCCTGGCTCGGCTGGAACGGCACCCCGGTCCCGTGGCGGCGATGTTCCTCGACGTCGACCGGTTCAAGCAGATCAACGACCGGTACGGGCATGACGCCGGCGACCAGGTCCTCTGCGCGATCGGCGAACGGGTCACCCACGCGCTCCGCCCCGAGGACACCGTTGCCCGCCTCGGCGGAGACGAGATCGCCGTCCTCTGCGAGCACGTCGTGGACGCCGACCATGCATCGGCCATCGCCGAGCGCATCATCGACGCGTTCCGGACGCCGATCACCGTGAACCACCTGGACCTCGCAATCACCGTCAGCGTCGGAATCGCACTCGCCCAGCATGCCGGCGATGATCCGGAGAGACTCCTTGCTCAGGCCGACGCCGCCATGTACCGGGCGAAGAACAACGGACGCGGCCGGGCACAACTCTTCGCCGAGCCCGTGACTCAGCGCGGCTGAGCGTCATCCCGCGCTTCGGCGGTGCCTCCACGCAGCCGGGACAGCGCCGCTCCGCGGAGACTACGGCCGGGCCGGATCCACGAGCACAAGACGTGCTGGCCCTGCACCCGCCTGGTCCACGCCGTCAGCGCCCCCATCGGCACCTGTGGCGGCCCTACATCGTGGACCGCAGTGAGCAAGCCATGAGCAGCTCAACCATGCTCAACACGGTCCGGCCGCTACTCCTCCGACGACTCGGAGGTCGGGAGTGGCATGGAGGGCTAGTTGTGATGCACGTCACATCACCCGATGGGTTTAGGCGGTCACAATGGGTCTATCTCGGGCTGTTGGCGCCCGCGACACGAGGCGTGGAGAGCTGACTGTGACGCACGGGCGCCGGGACCATGGCGAGTGGACACGAACGGCCGACGGCCTGGTGCCGGCCGAGGCCGAGCTGGAGTTCGATGCCGAGGACGGCGACGCGCAGCGGACCCTGCTGGAGCTGGCCGTCACCGCCGCAGGCATCGGCACCTTCGACTGGGACCTGGTCACCGGCAGACTGAGCTGGGACGAACGGCTGCTGGAGATGTTCGGCTACGACGCGCACTCCTTCGACGAAACCCTCGAGGGATTCAACGCCCGGCTGCATCCGGAGGACCTCCCTCGCGTTGGGCAACTACTGCAGGAGGCGATCGACAGCTGTGGGGACTACGCGGCCGAGTACCGCATCCAGCTGGCCGAGGAGGGGCTGCGGTGGATTCAGGCCCGCGGCCGGGTGTTGTGCGACGAGGCCGGCACCGCCGTCCGGCTGTTGGGCGCGGCCTGGGACGTCACGGCCGGCCGCAGTGAGCAGCAGGCCGCGGACGCGGCGGCACGCCGCGCCGAACTGCTCAGCCAGGTTGCCGGCGAGCTGACCGAACACCTGGACGCCGAGCAGGCGGTGACTCGGCTGGCGAGGCTGATGGTCCCGACTCTGGCCGACTGGTGCATGGTCACCCTCGTCGACGACCACGCTCGCGCCGGCTTCCTCCGTGGGCTGCGGGACGTCGCCAGCTGGCATGCCGAGGCGGCGATGCGTCCGCTCCTCGAGCGTTACACCGCCATCCGCTTGGCCGCGACCACGCCCGGCGCGTACCTGCATCGTGCCCTGACCGCGTCGGGGCCGGTGCGCATTCCACCCGACGCCGGGCGGTCGGTCCGGGCGCTGCTGCACCCGGGTGAGGCCGCCGACCTCATCGCGCAGCTGGCCCCCCGACACGGCGTCCTGCTGCCCCTCCGTGCCCGGGGACGCACCGTGGGCGTGCTGTCGCTGTACACCGGGCAGCATCGTCCAGACTTCAGCGCCGAGGACCTGGCCACCGCACAGGAGGCCGCCGCCCGCGCCGGGCTGGCCGTGGACAACCGTCGGCTCTTCGACCAGCAGCGCGACGTCGCCGAGACCCTCCAGCGATCGCTGCTGACCGCACCCCCCGAGCCCGACCATCTGCAGGTCGTCGTGCGGTACACGGCGGCGGCGCGGGCCGCCCAGGTCGGCGGGGACTGGTACGACGCCTTTCTGCAACCCGGTGGTGCCACCGTTCTGGTCATTGGTGACGTCGTCGGCCACGACGTCGCCGCCGCCGCCGACATGAGCCAGATTCGGACGATCGTGCGGACGCTGGGCGCACAGACCAACCGCCGTCCCGCCGCGCTGCTTGCCCAGGCGGACCGGGTGATGCAGACCCTGCAGGTCGACACGCTTGCCACCGCCCTCGTCGCCCGACTCGAGCAGACCTCCGGCGAACGGCGCCGCGGAGTCACCCGGCTGCGCTGGTCCAACGCCGGACACCCCCCGCCGATCGTGCTCCATCCCGACGGCCGGGTGGATCTGCTCACCGGCGACGGTCCCGACCTGCTCCTCGGCGTCGAGCCTGGCACCCCACGCCGAGAATCCGAGATCACCCTGGACCGGGATGCGGTCGTGCTCCTCTACACCGACGGCCTGATCGAACGCCGCGACCAGCTCCTCGACGACGGCCTGCAGCGCCTGCGGCGCACCCTGTCCGAGCTGGCCGGCCGCGACCTCGACCAGCTGTGTGATGACCTGCTGACGCGTCTGCTGCCCGACCGCCCCGAAGACGACGTCGCTCTCGTCGCCGTCCGCCTCCACCCCCAGAACGCGCCCCGCCCAGCCGAGGCCGGACCCAACCGCACCCCACCCAATGTCCCACCTGAACCACCAACCTGACCCGGGCAACCGGTGCCGACTGGGCGCAGCAGGGTCGCGGTGGTGGACCCACCAGAGGAAAGCCGTGAGCTGACTGTCCAGGTCATCCAAGGGAACCTGCGCCGCTGTGGCCGGCGCTCTACCGGGTGCCCTCGGCGTGGCGGCCAGTCCGGCGACCCGCGCAGTCATCGATCGATGTGCTCGCTGGGGTCGCGCGATGGGGCATCGGCTGGTTCCCTGGGCGGCGAGCGCAGCGCCCTTTTCCGACGGCGCCCAAGTTGAACTGAAGGCTATGGACGACACCTGGACACAGCGACCACCCCCGCAGCTCGGCGGCCCGAGCTGGCAGTGGGAGCTGTCGACGACTGCCGACCTGCATTTCGTGCGAGCCGACGTACGCCGCCTCGTCGACGCCGAATCGGTGGTGATGAACGACGCTCGCTGCGAGCGATTCCTCCTCGCCGTCGAGGAACTGGCGTCGAACGGACTCCGCCACGGTGGGCCACCGGTGCGAGCGCGCGTCGTTGCAGCCACCGACGGGCTCCTGATCGAGGTCAGCGACTCGCAGCCCGAACACGCGCCAGAGTTGGCCATAGGGCGCGATCCCGCTCTCGGCGGGTTAGGGCTGTTCCTGGTCGCCCGGCTCACCACCACCCACGGCTGGCTCGTTACCGCCGAGCGCAAGTACGTGTGGGCCTACTGCACCTAGACCCCGCGCCGCGCTCGACGGACGCCGATCGAGAGCGCCGAGTCAGCGGCGTCCAAGGAACGGCGCCATGACCTCGTCGACCACGGCACCAGCTGTTCATCGAACCCTCTGCCGCTGATCGTCCAGCGATGTCGCGTCGCTCGGCGTGAGTCTCCTCGCGGTCGAGAACCGTCAGGAAGGCTTCTGCCCAGCGCGCCATCGGACCGCTGCGGAAAGCTGACGCCAGAGTCGGCCCGTGCTTCATGACGCCGGCAGGGCTCGGCTGGCCTTCCCTCCCGGCCCGACGTCGACCCCGACGAGTGCCGTCAACAGCGCAACCAGGTCATCCGGCAGGGACCAGAAGTCCGGGAACTACCCATCGATTCATCGCTAGCCGTATCGATGACGCTGACCAGAAGGTGGGCCTTCGAGGCCCAGCGCCAGCAGAGGTGACGTCCCGTTGAGTGGTGGATGTAGTCCTCACCGTGTGAAAAGACCGGCGAGGCCGGACTCTCCCGCCGAGCGTCAGCTCACGTGCCCGACGGCGTCCCAGAACACCGCCTCGCCGATGACCCTCACGCCTAGCGCACGGGCCTTCCGCGCCTTACCCGACTGCGAGTCGGGACAAGCGCAGACGAGGACGTCCGTCTTGCCGGACACGGCATTCATCGGCTGGAGTCCGGCGGCGCGGGCGGCATTCTCGAAGGCCGACCGCGGGCGAGACATTTCGCCGGTGAAGCAGATCCAGTCTCCGGCGGAGAAGCCACGAGACCGGCGAGGGACGGAGACCCGCGCGCCAGACCGGGCCATGGTCAGGGCGACCTCGACGTCGCCGGGCCCGAGTCCCAGCAGGACGGCGACCCGGTCGAGGTCGTGGCGCTCGGCGTCGGTGACGATGTCGTCGGCGAGGGCGACGGTGGCCAGCGCGTCGAGGTAGAGGCGGTGTGCGGCCTGGACGTGGCCAGGCCCGCATCCGAGCTCCCCCGCCAGGCCCACGAGCTGGTCGGCCTCGCTGACGCTGACCAGACGGTCCTCGAGCACCTGGTCGAGCACGCCGAGGTAGGGTGCCATCGTCACCGGCGCCGCCGCCAGTTCCGGCATCGCCGACACGAGCCTGGCCAGGTAGCCGTCGCGGTCGCGGCGGACGGCCGCCGCCCGAGACCGGGTCACGCTGCGGCAGGGCCCCGCGCCCGGCCGCCGGCCTGCCGACACCTCGGCCAGCACGCCCGCCCAGTCCCGCCGGTACAGCCCGCCGGAGCCGAGGTAAGCACCGTCGGGGTCGAAGTCCACGGCGAGCACGGCGTCGACCATCACCGCGTCACCCAACAGCTCACGCAGCCGGCACAGGGCCAGCGCCGTCACCCGCGCGTCCTCCAGCGCGGCGTGCGCCTGCTCGTGCGCGATGGACAGCGCCTCGCAGACGGTGGCCAGCGAGCGCAACGACCGGTCGAAGAACCCCGCCAGCCGCATCGTGCACAGCACCGGCGACAGCGCCACCGGCAGACCGGCACGGGCGAACTCGCGGGCGAGGAAGCGCAGGTCGAACAGGGCGTTGTGGGCCACGACCACCCGGCCGGACAGCAGCGCGGACACGTGCGGCGCCACCTCGGCGAAGGCGGGAGCGCCGACAACGTCCGAGGCCCGGATGCCGTGGATCGACGTCGCGCCGACGTCGCGACCCGGATCGACGAGAGTGCAGAACTCCTCTTCCACCTCACCGGCGTCGTCGAGCAGGACGACGCCGATCTCCACGACACGGTCGACGCTGGGATAGACCCCGGTCGTCTCCAGGTCCACGACGGCCACGCTCATGACGGCTCCTCGCTGTTCGTAGTGGTCGGCCAGCCTGGCGGGAAGCTGCGCGCGCTCCCGCCACCAAAAGTGATCAGGAACGGGCGGGCCAGGCGCTCCTTCTCCACGCCGTCCCAGGCGTCGAGCAGATCGGAGACCCGGCGGGCCAGCGCGAGGGTCCCCGCCGCCAACGGGTCACCGGAGTGTCGACCCGACGCGGTCTCCGTGGTCGACGGCCACCGGGGCCGGACCAGACTGCGCCGCGACCGCGACAGGGTGGCCAGGTGGTCGGCGAACGCCCGGTCCAGCCGTGCGGTCTCCGCGTCGATCGCGGCTGCCAGCGCGGCGAGGTCCGCACCGGAGCCGAACCGGGCGACGGCCCCCGGCGTGCTGACCAGCAGCCGCCCGACGACCAGCCCCTCAATCCTCGGGTCGTCGGCGGGAAGCACCCACGCCCCCGCCATCGACGACTCGAGACCGTCGCCCACGCTCACGTGCCAGACGACCACTCGCTCCTCGACCGGCTGGTCGACCACGACCATTCCGCGCATCCCCGCTCCCCCGTTCGCACACAAGCCTGCACGGTGCCATACGAGACGAGGCGGTTTCTAGCCATTCGATCGTGCGGTTCCCACCGGCCTCACGCGTAACAGGAAAGGCGCTACCCCGGACCGTCGTCACACCGTCTCAAGGTCGCCCCTGGGGGCGCCGACCCACCACGAGCTGGAGACGGAGCCCCTCCCAACCTCGGGAGTTGCCACCCGCCGTCGGCGCTCCCCACCCGGCCACGTCAGCGTCAAGCAAGATCGACAGCTGAGAGGGCGCAGGGGTGGTCCAGGGCACCGCACGTAGACTTGGCGCGATGACCGGCCACGCAGTCATGCCGTTCGCCAACGGCATCAGCGCGAAGCTGGCAGCCCGATCACGACATGTATGCGCCTTCCTCGGTGCTGGGGCATCCCGCGCGTGCGGGCTCCCCGATGTCGCCGGTCTGCAGACACTTGTGCTGAAGGGTCTCAACCCCGAACAGCGAACCGCCTTCGAAAGCCAGCTTGCCGGCCGTAACCTCGAAGCCGCGCTCAGTCGGCTGCGTCGCATCGCCGTGCTGCTGGATGGCGGCGACGACACGGTGGACGGACTCGGTGCGGCCGAGGCACGCGCCCTGGACCTGGCGGTCTGCCGGCTCGTTGTCAGCGCCCTCGACATCGCCAACGCTGACATCGATCCGACCTTGCGCTTCGCGGCCTGGGCGGCCCGCGCGAACTACCACCTCCCGGTGGAGCTCTTCACGGTCAACTACGACTTGTTGCTGGAGAGTGCGCTCGAGGCGCTCGGTGTCCCGTACTTCGACGGGTTCGTCGGTGCGCTGCGAGCCCGGTTTCGTGTGGACCTCGTTGAGTCCGCGCCGTCCGACGCTGATGAATGGCTCCCCGCCTTCCTGGTACGGCTGTGGAAACTCCATGGCTCGGTGCACTGGGCCTGGGAAGGTGGGGAACGCGCTGAGGTGGTCCGGGTCGGCGCACCCGTTGCTGACGCTCAGCCGGCCGCGATCTACCCTTCGGACGCAAAATACGACGAGTCCCGTCGCGTTCCTTTCGTGGTTCTCCAGGATCGACTGCGTCGGGCGTTGAATCATCCGGAGACGCTGATGATCATCAGCGGCTACTCCTTCGGTGACGCTCACCTCAACGAGGTGTTGTTCGACGCCGCTCGGCGTCGGCCACGCTCCGAGCTGATCGCGCTGTGCTTCGACGCGATACCCGATGAGCTGGTCGACCGGGCATTGACGACGCCGAACCTGCAGGCGGTAGGTGCCCAGGAGGCGGTCCTGGGCGGCGTCCGGGCCGATTGGGAAGCGCCGAGCGAGGCCCCGGCCGACCTGTGGCGCGACGGCCGCCTCGCACTCGGCGACTTCCGGCACCTGGCCAGTTTTCTGGCGCGCAGCTCGCCGCCGGAAGGGGAGCTGGAAGCCCGGCTGGCGGACCTGCTGGCGAAGGCTGCAGAAGGTGCCCATGCCTGAACGCGACCCAACCTGCATCGGTGTCGTGAGGCACGTCCTCGGCGCGCAGGTGACGGTGGCCCTGAGCACCGACCTCGCGGGTGTCGCACCCATCTACCGGGGTCGACTGCAGCCGGTCGGACAGATCGGGTCGATCGTTCGCATACCTCAGGGGCTGGTGGATCTCATCGGGCAGGTCAGCCTCCTCGGGATCTCCGAACTGTCGGAGGCGCCCGCCCCGGGCGAGGTCGTCCAGACAGGGGAACGCTGGCTGCAGATTCAACTGCTCGGCGAAGTAGCCCGGGCCACGGGGCGTTTCCAGCGCGGCGTGGGCTCCTATCCCGGCCTCGACGACCCCGTGCACTTTGCCACCGCCGACGACCTGCGGACGGTGTTCCCGGGAGCGGACAACGAACACCTCCGCATCGGACGGCTGGCCGCCGCCGAAGAAGTACCGGTGTGCCTCGACGCCGGGCGCCTCGTCCTACGGCACGCCGCCATCGTCGGCTCGACGGGCGCCGGCAAGACCAGCGCCGTCAGCGCCGTGCTCCAGCGCTTCGCTCGCGGCGGCTGGGCCGCTGCCAACATCGTCGTCATCGACTCACACGGCGAGTACGCACGAGCACTGGGCGACGATGCCACGATCCGGTCGGTGCTGGCATCGGGCGACCGGCGTCTCCGCGTGCCGTACTGGGCGCTGCCCGCCGGGGACATCTTGCGGGTCTTCGCCGGCTCTTCCGGTGGCGCGACCCTTCGCAGCCGCTTCGAGGAGCTGGTCGCTCAAGCCCGCCGGGACTTCGTCGATGCAGCTTCATGGTTGAGCCTGGACCCCGCCGCCGTGACCGCCGACACCCCGGTCCCCTTCGACCTCCGCAGGGTCTGGCATCGTCTCGACTGGGAGAACAACGAGACCCGCCAGGTCGCCAAAGATCCGGATACGGCGTGCGAGGAGAACGCGGGATCCCCTGCCGAGCTGAGACCGGCCCACTTTCGGCCGTACTCGCAGGGCGGGGCTGCTCCCTTCAAGGGCCCCCATCACGGCGTCTTCGGCAGCACACCGGAGCTGTTGCGCCTCGGACTGCTCGATCCCCGCCTCAGGTTCTTCCAGGAACCCCAGGGGGATCCGGCCGGTGTGGACCCGCTGGTGGACGTGCTCGCTTCGTGGCTGGGAGACGAACGCCCGGTTTCGGTTCTTGACTTCAGCGGGGTCCCCGCCGAGGCGAGCGAACTGGCCATCGGGGTAGTCCTCAACCTGCTCTTCGAAGTAGCGGTCCGCACGCCCGTCGACCAACCCGGCGTCGGGCGTCCCCGGCCTGTCCTGATCGTCCTCGAAGAAGCGCACCGGTACCTCGGAGCAGCGGCGGCACCCATCGCCCGGGAGTCGGTCAACCGGATTGCCCGTGAAGGGCGAAAGTACGGCATCGGGCTGGTTCTGATCACACAACGCCCGTCCGAGCTGCCTGATACGGCGCTGGCCCAGTGCGGGACCTTGATCGCGCTGCGGCTGAGCAACTCGGCTGACCAGGCGAAGATCCGTGCCGCGCTGCCCGACAGCGTGGCCGGCCTGGCCGCCGTATTGCCGTCGTTGCGGACGGGGGAAGCCATCGTCACCGGTGAAGCGCTGGTGCTGCCGGCCCGGGCCCTCGTAGACCTGCCCGAGCCCCTGCCGCGAGCCGAAGATCCCTCCCTCGCCTCGTGGCGGGCGGAGCCGACAGTCCCGGACGTGACTGCAGCGATTGCGGCGTGGCGAGGCGCGTACGATTCCGACTCGTGATCGAGTGGACACCGGTCGACGGGTCGAACCGCATCATCTCCGAGGCTTACGTGCCCGAAACGGAAACCATCCTCGTCCGATTTCCTGACGGTGTGGAGTGGGCATACTCAGCTTGCCCACCAGATGTATGGGAACAGTTCACCGCACCTGGGCAGTCCAGGGGTCAGTACATCGCTCAAGTGTTGGACGCGAAACCCAACAGCCGGTGGGGCGGGTAAGAACGAAACTGTCGGCGCGGCTCCTTGGTCACACGCACTGACCGAGGAAAGCGTGAGCGCCGACTCGCCTCGTGCATGTGCGCTGTCACCGCTCGCGTGGCGTGGGGACCCGTAGCCCGCGACCTCCGGAACGCTCGCGGCGATGCCGGGGACGGCGCCGACCGACGGTCGCCCCCCGTCGCACCGGCGTGAAACGGCGGCACAGCCCACGGGCCGACGGCGTTGGTCAGCCCCGCGACCGCCGGGCCGCCGAGGTCGCCGCTCCGACCGCCATGCCCAGGGGCACTGCGATCACGAGTCGCTGCGCGATGGGACGGTCGTGGATCACCGCGTGGCCGTCGTCATCGGCGCACGGAAACGAACGCGACCCCGCGCGCCCGGGAGGAGCGGCGGAGTCCCGGCGGCCGCCTGCTCACCGGGTAAGCAGGCTGCGGATCGCTCTGATGACGTCCGCGGGGCCTTCCTCGGCCATAAAGTGCCCGCACGAGACGGTCCGGTGCTCCAGGTCGGGCGCCCAGGCGCGCCACATGGCGGCCGCCCCCGAGCTGAGTTCCGGTCCCCAGTCCTGCTGCAGCACGGTCACTGGCATGCGCAGCCGGTTTCCATTTTCCCGGTCGGCCTGGTCGTGCTCGACGTCGATGTTCGCCGACGCCCGGTAGTCAGCGACGATCGAAGGGATGGCCTCCCGGGAGGCCTCCAGGTAGGCCGCGCGCACGTCGGCCGGCATGGCCTCGGGGTCGTTGGCCCAGGCGTCGAGGAAAGACCCGAAGAATTCGTCCGCCGCGCCGCTGATCATGTTCTCGGGGAGGCCGGCCGGCTGGGCCATCAGGTAGAGATGCCACGCCACGGTCGCGGAACGGCCCTGCAGCACGGCCCACGTGTCGAGATTCGTCAGCACGTCCAGCGACGCCAGGTGCGTGACCGCGTCGGGGTGGTCCAGTCCGGCGCGGATGGCGACCAGGGCGCCGCGGTCGTGACCCACCAGCGCAAACCGGTCGTGGCCGAGGGCCTGGGCGACGGCGACGACGTCGGTGGCCATGGCCCGCTTGGAGTACATCTGCCCGTCCGAGTCCTCGGGCTTGTCGCTGGCGCCGTAGCCGCGCAGATCGGGGCAGATCACGGTGTGGTCGGCGGCCAGATCGGCGGCCACGTGTCGCCACATCAGGTGTGTCTGCGGAAAGCCGTGCAGCAGGACGATCGGGCTGCCCGATCCCCCGACGGCGACGTTGAGAGTGACGTCGTCGGCGCCGGCGATTCGCTGGTGGGAGAATCCGGGAATGGTGCGGGGCATGGTGCACTCCGTGAGGGTCGGGGATGTCGTCCCGACAACGGTGGGGGACGCCGATCAGCATGCGATCAGCACTCACTGAGCGGACGGCGCGCGCCGGTTAACGTGGTCGGCGTGCCAGCGGTGACATTCCGGGTTCTCGGACCGGTCACCGCGTCAGACGCAGTCGGACCGGTCGACCTCAAAGGCCCGCGGCACCGCGCCGTCCTGGCCCGCCTGCTCATCGCACGGGGCCGAACGGTTTCGCTGGCCCGGCTGATCGACGACCTGTGGGACAAGCCGCCCGACGGCGCCGCAGGGGCGGTCCAGACCTTCGTCGGCGCGCTGCGCCGGGCCCTGGAGCCAGACCGGCCGGCGCGGACGCCGTCCCGGCTGCTGGTCACCGTCGCCGGCGGGTACGCGCTGCGCGCCGAGGACGTCGACGCCGAACGGTTCGAGGCCGCCGTCGCCTCCGCTGGCGAACTGCTCGCCGCAGGACGAGCCGCCGAGGCCCGCTCGCTGCTCGACGAGGCACTTGAGCCGTGGTGCGGGCCGGCGTACGCGGAGTTCGCCGAGCACCCGTGGGCGAGGGCGGAAGCGAACCGACTCGAGGAACTGCGGCTGCTGGCGCTGCACCGCCGGGCCGAAGCGCTCCTCGGGAGCGGCCGGGCGGCCGAAGCGGTGCCCGAACTCGAGTCGCTGGTCGCCGGCCACCCGCTGCGCGAGAGCACCTGGCGGCTCCTGGGCCTTGCGCTGTACCAGGCGGGGCGACAGGGCGACGCGCTGGCCGCGCTGCGTCGCGCCCGGTCGATGCTGCTCACCGAGCTCGGCGTCGACCCCGGTCCGGAGCTGGGCGCCCTCGAGGCCGACATCCTCGATCAGGTCCCGGCGCTCTCCCCCGCGCCGCCTGCGCCGACGCCACCAGCGCCGCCGCGGGAGGCGTTCGTGGGCCGCGGCGACGAGCTCGCCGCCCTCGAGGCCGCGGCGCGCACGGCCGCGGCAGACGCGCCGCGGCTGGTGCTCCTGTCCGGCGCGGCCGGCGCGGGAAAGACCGCCCTCGCGCGGCGCCTGGCCGATCGGCTCGCCGCATCCGGGTGGAGGGTCGCCTGGGGCACCAGCCCGGAGTCGGCCGGCGCTCCGGTCGCCTGGCCGTGGGCCCAGATGCGGGACCAGCTGGAGATCGACGAGGCCGAGGACTCCGCCGACGATCCGGTTGCCGCCCGGTTCCATCGTCACCGCTCCGCGGCGTCGGCGCTGACCACCCTGTCCGCCGACCGTCCGGTCCTGTTGGTCTTTGACGACCTGCACTGGGCCGACGAGGAGACGCTCGCACTGCTCAGCACGCTCGCCACCGATCGCGGCCTCGGCCGGGTGCTGATCCTCGGTACACACCGCTCGACCGACGTGACTCCCGGGCTCGCTGGGTCGCTGGCCCGGGTGGCGCGGGCCGAGCCGACGCGCCTCTACCTCGGCGGGCTGACCGAAGCCCAGACCCGGGAACTGGTCGAGTCCCTCTCCGACCGGGAGATCGCGCCCGAGCCGCTCCGGCTCCTGCACACCCGCAGCGGCGGCAATCCCTTCCTCGCCCGGGAACTGATCCGGGTGCGGGAGGCGGAGGGCGACGCAGCCCTGTCGACGGTGCCGGCCGGCGTGCGCGACGTCGTCCGGCATCGGTTGGCCCGGCTCCCGGAGAGGGCGCGCACGCACCTCCGGCAGGCCGCCGTCCAGGGGATCGACGTCGACCTCGAGGTGCAGATCCGGCTCTCCGGGGACGAGGAGGCGGTGCTGGAGAGCGTGGAAGCGGCACTGCTGGTCGGGTTCCTCGTCGAACGGGACGCCGACCAGCTGAGCTTCTCGCACGCACTGGTGCAGGAGACCCTGTACGACGACGTGCCCAGCGCGCGGCGCACCCGCTGGCACGCCGCCATCGCCAAGATCCTCGAGGCGGTACGGCCGGACCACGTCGAGACGATCGCCTCCCACCTGTTACGGGCCGGCAGCCGAGCGCCGGCCGACCGGGTCGCCCACTTCACGCGCATCGCGGCCCAGAGGGCGGAGCAGCGCTCCGCGCCGCACGCCGCGGCATCCTGGTGGCATGGGGTGATCACCGCCCTCGACCGCAGCGCCGGCGACCCCCGCGCTCGGCTGGAGGCGACGACCGGCCTCATCCGGGCGCTCGCCGTGACCGGCGACCTGGCCCAGGCCCGACGACTCCGGACAGACGCCGTCGACACCGCGGAGCGGCTCGCCGACCCGGTGCTGACCGCCGCCGTGGTCGGCGCCTCCGACGTCCCGGCGATCTGGACCACCAACGACGACGAGGCCCTGTCAACCCGGCTGGTCGAGGTGGCCGAGCGGACCCTGACGGCGCTGCCTCCCAGTCGGCGGGCGGAGCGGGCGCGGCTGCTGATCACGATCGCGCTGGAGCGGCGGGCGGACGAAGGGCCCCGGGGTGCCGCGGCGGCGCACGAGGCGGAGGACATCGCGCGGGCGCTGCGCGACCCGGCGCTGCTGGCCTCCGGGCTCAACGGCCGGTTCCTGCAAAGTTTCCAGCGTGCCGGGCTCGCGCCGGAACGGGCCCGGATCGGGGAAGAGATCGTCGCGGTGACGTCGGGCTCCCCCGAGCTGGCCGCCTTCGAGGTGCTCGGGCACCTGATCCTCGTACAGGCACGCTCGGCGCTGGCCGACTTCGCCACCGCCGACCGGCACGCGGCGGCGGCCGACGAGCTCGCCAACCATTACGGCCTGCCCGTCGTCGGGGTGTTCACCGCCTGGTACGCCGCGATGAAGCTAGCGGCCTTGGGGCGGTTCGACGAGGCGCGACCGGCCTACCGGGCGGCTGCGACGCGGCTGACCGGCACGGGGATGTCGGGGCTCGAGGAGGGCCTGCTGCCGCTCGCGCTGCTGAGCGTCGACGTCCTGGAGGGGCGGCCGGCTACTCACGCAACCTACGGCCCGTTCGAGCCGTGGATCCGACCGCTGGTGCTCCTGGGGCAGGGGGACCGACACGGGGCGCTGACCGCACTCCACGCAGTGCCGGACTCACCCCGGGACCTGTTGTACGAGGCCCGGACCTGCATCCACGCACTGGCGGCGGTCCAGCTCGGGGAGCAGGCTGCCGCGGTACGGCTTCGCGAGCGGCTTCTGCCCGCCGCCGGTGAGCTCGCCGGCGCCGGCAGCGGTCTACTCACCCTCGGCCCCACCTCCCGGTACCTCGGACACCTCGCCTCGCTCCTCGGCCGCCGAGACCCAGCCACCGAGCACTACCGACACGTGCAGCAGCTGGCTGAGCAGGTCGGCTCCCGCACTGGGTCACCCCCGCGAAGGAGCACACCGTCTGCGCTCTCCCGCGCGGAGCCGCTTGCTGTGACCGTCAGGGACGATGGAGCCGTGCGGCCACCCACATGACCGAAGCGGCTGCTGCGCTCGGCGTCCTGGTCGGCGTGGGTCGATTGTCGGGCGCATGGGCGACGCCGAGGGAGTTGCCGGTGGTGTCGTTGGCACGGTGGTCGGAGTCGGGCTCGTGTTCCTCATCCGACGGGTCTGTGCCCGTCCCGACAACGGCGAACGGTCGGCCTCTTGAGCGTCCCTGGGTACGGCGGGAGTGCCCCGTGGCAGGGCCGGCGGCGAGCCAGACGTGTGTTTTCCCGCAGCGAGCACCACCTCGATCTCCTTCGGCGTCCCGCTCGCCAGCCGAGGCTTGAGCGGAAGTGGCGGCCTGGACCACGGCGACGTAGGCCTGCGAACATCGCCACCGCACCGCGGCCTGTCCCCGTCAGGTCGCGGTGCCCCAGCGTGCCACTGTCGGCCACCGGAGCTGAGAGGCCGGCTCGTAAGGCGCCAGTCCGCCGTGCGCCTTCATCGACAGGGACCCGGTCTGTCCGCGTCGCCTGGAAACGGACCCCCTGTCGCCGGGCGGGTTCACGCCAGGGGGGTCAATTTCGACGGCCACGCGGGTGTCGCCGGCAACGCGGACCTCGCCGAGGCGACCGAGCTCACGACCCACAAGGGTCGTGACCGGGGTGCTGGCAGACCCCGCGCCGGGCAGGACACCCGCACGCCGGCTCTCCTCACGGCACGGCGCCCGCTCGCACTCCCGCTCGCACTGCCGCTCGCTCCCCACCGTGCCGACCACGGCGACCGGGGTGAGCCCGTCACCGTCACGGCCGAGATCAGGGACCTCCCCCGGAACCGGGATGCATGCCCCGATGGCGCAACAGTCGCAATTCCCCGGTGCCTAGAATCAGCCCCGACCGTTCACAACCAACGACTCCAATAAGCATTAAGCAGCCACCATAGACAGAAGCTCCCACCGCAGGAGAACAGATTCCGAAGGCCTCCGAAGAAGCAGCCCAGAAAGCGGCACACACCTCATGCACTAATGGTTTTCGCGGCTACCATCCAGGTGTGATGTCGCTGCATAAGCTGTCGGCCGGGGACGGTTACACCTACCTCACGCGGCAGGTCGCGGCGATGGATTCCACCGAGCGAGGCCATGGCGGCCTCGGCGACTACTACTCGACGCGGGGCGAGTCACCAGGGACATGGGCCGGTGCCGGGCTGGCCGGGCTGCAGGGCGTGGAGCCGGGACAGCCGGTGAGTGAAGAGCAGATGCAGGCCCTGTTCGGCCACGGCCGACATCCCAACGCCGCCGCACTCGAACGGGCGGCTGCCGCCGCCGGTCGAGACCGTGGGGAGGCAGCGGCCGCCGCCGCGCTGGGCCGGCCGTTCCCGGTCTTCGCCCCGGCCGCGGACGGGTTCCGGGCCCGTTGCGCGGCCGAGTTCGCGGCGGTGAACGCCGCCGCCGGGGTCTCCGCAGGCGCGCCGGTGCCGGCCGACGAGCGTGCCCGGATCCGCACCGAGGTCGGCCGGGCCATGTTCGCCGAGGTCCACGCCCGCCCACCGGTGGATGCGCGGGAGCTGTCGGGATTCATCGCCCGCGCGTCCCGCCCGGCGACCACCGCGGTCGCCGGCTACGACCTGACGTTCTCCCCGGTGAAGTCGGTGTCCGCCCTCTGGGCACTGGCCCCGAGGGAGATCGCCCAGCGCGTCGAGGCAGCGCACCAGGCCGCGGTCGCCGACACCCTGACCTGGCTGGAAAAGGAAGCGTGCTTCACCCGCACCGGGGCGGCCGGCATCCGGCAGGTCGAGACCACCGGATTCATCGCAGCGACGTTCACCCACCGCGACTCCCGGGCCGGGGACCCCGAACTGCACACCCACGTCGCGGTGTCCAACAAGGTGCAGACCCGCGACGGAAAGTGGCTGGCGCTGGACGGGCGAGTCCTGCACAAGGCCAACGTCGCGGCCTCCGAGCGGTACAACACCCGCCTCGAAGCCCACCTGGTCGCCGGCCTCGGCGTCGCATTCGCCGACCGTCCCAGCACCGAGGCGGGCAAGCGGCCGGTGCGCGAGATCGTCGGCGTCGACGCCCGACTGCTGACCACCTGGTCGGCCCGCCGGCGGGCGATCAACGCCCGCCGCGGCGACCTCGCGGCCGCGTTCCAGGCCGATCACGGACGCCCGCCGACGGCGGTGGAGGCGATCGGGCTGGCGCAGCAGGCCACGCTGGAGACACGGGAGACCAAGCACGAACCGCGGTCCCTGGGGCAGCAGCGAGAAGCGTGGCGGCGGGAGGCGATCGGCCTGATCGGCGGGCCACCCGGTATCGCCCGCATGCTCCACCGCGTCCTCGCTCCGCACCGCCCCACTCCCCCGCCCCGGACGACCGATACGTGGGTGCGCGAGGCGGCCGAGCGGCTGCTGGAGACGGTCTCCGGGCAGCGGGCCAGCTGGCAGTTCTGGCACGTCCAGGCAGAGGCCGAGCGGGTCGTCCGCGGCGCCGGTATCGCCCCGAGCGACGTCGACACCGTCGTCACCCTCCTTGCCTCCGAAGCCCTGTCCCCCGGCCGTTCCATACCGCTGGGCGACCGCGATCCGGTCGAGGAGCCGGCCCAACTGCGACGCTCCGACGGTGCCAGCGTCTACACCGTCGCCGGCTCCCAGCCCTACACCTCCCAGGCCATCCTGGACGCCGAGCACCTGCTGGTGGCCGCCGCCGGGCGCACCGACGGCCGCCGGGCCGAGCCCGCGGCCGTGGAGTGGGCGCTGCTCGAGTCCGCGGCCAACGGCGTCGTCCTCAACCCCGGCCAAGCCCACCTCGTGCGCCAGCTGGCCACCTCCGGCACTCGTGTGCAGTTGGCACTGGCCCCCGCGGGATCGGGGAAGACCACCGCCCTGGCGGTGCTGTCCCGGGCGTGGACCGACGGTGGCGGGACCGTGGTCGGTCTCGCACCCACCGCGGTGGCCGCGGCCGGACTCGGGCAGCAGCTGGTCGGGCACTGTGACACCCTCGCCAAACTCACCTGGCACCTACGCACCGACGGTCAGCTGTCCGGGGCCGTCCCGGGATGGATCAGCGGCATCGGCCCGGGCACGCTGGTCATCGTCGATGAGGCCGGGATGGCCGGCACCGTCGACCTCGCCACCGCCGTCGACTTCGTCCTCGCCCGCGGGGGCAGCGTGCGGCTGGTCGGCGACGATCAGCAACTCGCTTCGGTCGCCGCAGGCGGGGCGCTGCGCGACATCGCCGACACCCACGGCGCGACCACCCTCTCCCAGCTGACCCGCTTCCACGACCCTTCCGAAGGTGCCGCGACCCTCGCGATCCGGGCCGGGGAGACGGCCGGATTGGGCTTCTATCTCGACCACGGTCGGGTGCACGTCGGTGACGAGGCGACCGCCGCCGACCAGGCCTACGCCGCGTGGGCTGCGGACCACGCCGCCGGTGTGAACGCGGTGATGCTCGCCCCCACACGGGAACTGGTGGCCGGGTTGAACGCCCGCGCCCGCGCCGACCGACTCACCGCGACCGGCGCGCCCGGCGGCCGGGAGGTAGAACTCGCAGACGGCAACCGGGCCAGCACCGGAGACCTGCTGGTCAGCCGACGCAACGACCGAACCTTGCCCATCACCCGCACGGACTGGGTGAAGAACGGGGACCGGTGGACCGTGACCACGGTGCACCGCAGCGGTGCCGTCACCGCTGCGCACACCGGCACCGGCCGCCGGGTCACCTTGCCCGCCGCCTACGTACGGGAGCACGTGGGGCTCGGATACGCCTCCACGGTGCACGGCGCCCAAGGAATCACCGCCGACACCTGCCACACCGTGGTCACCGGTACCGAGACTCGGCAGCTGCTGTACGTGGCGATGACCCGCGGCCGCGGCGCCAACCACCTGTACGTCACCACCGCCGGAGACGGCGACCCGCACGCCATCATCACCCCGCACGCAGTCCGGCCACCCACCGCCACCGACCTGCTCACCACGGCCCTTGCCCGCGACGGAGCGCCGCGTTCCGCGGCGAGCACCGGCCGCGACCTCACCAACCCCGCAACTAGGCTGCACGACGCCGCGGCCCGCTACCGGGACGCCCTCGGTGTCGCCGCCGAAACCGAACTCGGTCCAGAGGGCATCGCCAAGCTGGACGCCGCCGCCGAACAGGTACGGTGCGGACTCAGCCAGTCGCCGGCGTGGCCGACCCTGCGTGACCGCCTGGCGCTGCTCGCCGTCGCCGGCCACGACCCGGTCACCGCGCTGCGGCAGGCGGCCGGCGTCCGCGAGCTGGACAGCGCCGCCGATCCGGCTGCCGTGTTGGACTGGCGCCTGGATCCCACCAGCGGTCAGGGTGGGCACGCTGGTCCGTTGCCCTGGCTACCGGCGATCCCGGCATCGCTGGCCGGCCACCCGCAGTGGGGGCCCTACCTCTCCGCCCGCGCCGGGCAGATCACGAGCCACGCCGGCCGAGTCATCGAGGAAGCGGTGGCCTGGACGCCGACCACGGCACCGGCCTGGGCGGCACGGCTGGCCGAAACAGAACATGCGGAGCTGCGGGGACAGCTCGCGGTGTGGCGGGCCGCGACTGGCGTCCCTCCGGCTGACCGGCGACCCACCGGTCCCCCACAGCTTGCGGCCGCCGAGCGGCGACAGCAACGCCGGCTGGACGCCGGCGCGACGACTGTGCTGGGAGCGGCGAGCCCGGCAGCGCGCTCCTGGGCAGCGGTGGCCGACAGCGTCGACCCACGGATCACCCGCGATGAGCACTGGACCGACCTGGTCGATCGGCTCACCACCGCCGACCGTGCCGGAGTCGACGTCGCCAGCCTGCTGATCGCCGTGACCGGCGAGCGACCGCTGCCCGACGACCTGCCCGCCGCGGCCCTGTGGTGGCGGCTGTCGGCACACCTGTCCCCCGCTGCTCTCACCAGCAAAGGACTCGACACTGCCCCGCTGCAGCCGGCCTGGATCGCCGCGCTCGGGGACGCGCTGACGCCCGAGCGCGCACAGCGGGTGGTGGCCGACCCGGCCTGGCCGGCCCTGGTCGCCGCGGTCGCCACCGGGACCCGCGGCGGCTGGGATCCGGCCGAGCTGATCACCGCAGCGGCCACCGGCCTTCCCCAACGCGGTCGCCCACGGATGCCACCGGGCGATCTGGCCGCCAGTCTGGTCTTCCGGGTCTCGATGCTCACCGACCCCGCCCCCGTCCCGGTCGACGAACCTCTGCCGGCCGACCTGCGACCTCCCGACGACGTGCACCTGCTGGCCCCCGCAGCCGATCCCGGGACGGCGACGGCGATCGACCGGGGGCCGATCGCGGCGCTCGACGTGGACGTGGAGCCGCCGTTCGACCCCGACTACGACCGCGTGCCTCCCGACACGGAGAACAACACCGCGACCCGCGCCGGTGGCCTCACGTACGTGACGCCCGACCCCTTCACCGGGAACGAGACCGCAGACGAGTCGGACCCTGCCGACTATCTGCTCGAGGAACACTTCTGGGCCACGGCCACCGTCAGCCGTCAGCGCTTGGTCGAGCTGAATCAGCAGGCAGCCGAGTACTTCGCCGACCGCTACTCCGCCTCCTGGGCGCCGGGCTACCTGCAGGGGCGGCTCGCTACCGACCTGACCGGCGATGCGCGATTCAGCCCCGGCTACGCGCCCGCCGGCTGGACCACGCTCACCCGCCATCTACGCGCCGGCGGCGCCACCGACGAGGAGATCCTGGCCGCCGGACTCGGCGTCCAAGCGCGCACCGGCCGCGTCATCGACCGGTTCCGCGACCGACTCACCTTCCCCATCCACGGCCCCGACGGCGCGGTACACGGCTTCATCGGCCGCCGCAATCCAGCCCGCGACGATGCCGGACCGAAGTACCTGAACACTGCCGGCACCGATCTGTTCAGCAAGGGCGCACAGCTGTTCGGCCTGCACGAAGGCGGCGATGCGCTGGCCGCCGGCGCCGTCCCCGTGCTCGTCGAGGGACCACTGGACGCGATCGCGGCCACCCTCGCCGGCGATGGCACCTACGTCGGCGTCGCCACCCTGGGAACCGCGTTCACCGACCGGCAAGCCGACCAACTGCTCCCCTACCTTAGCGGGCTGTCCGGCATCGTCGTCGCAACCGACGCCGACACCGCCGGAGAGCAATCAGCCGAACGCTCGTACTGGCAGCTCGCCGCCCGCGGCGACGACCCCCGCCGACTATCCCTGGCCGAGGGGTCGGACCCTGCCGACATCCTGAGCACCGGCGGGGCAGGTGCGCTCCGCGAGTTGCTGGATGAGTCCGGCAGCCTCGCCGAACACCTCATCGACCGTGCGATCACCGCTACGCCCGCCGATCCCGCAGGGGCCGCAGCGACCATCCGCGCCGCTGCCGAGATCATCGCTGCGCTGCCACCGACCCGATGGCTGCACCACGCCGACCGGGTCACCGCTGCGCTCCAGACACCACCGGGAAGCGTCCACCAAGCCGTCCTGAACGCCGACCACGCCCGGGGACTAGACCCCGCTGGGCACGCCCAAGTGGGAAGGCGCACCACCGCTGATGACCTTTCACCCACATCGAAGGCGACGCGAGAGCCAGCGGTCCCATCATCCATCCGGCAGGGCTACCCGTCCACGGACTCCACTACAGACCGGCGCTCCGACGTTCATGACGCACCACCGTCCCTCAGCAAGGACCGTGACCGACCCACCGGCGTGGAACGGTGAGGCAGGGGGTCGTTTACCCCCAGCACGGCCCGTAGACCCCCCGTGTCCCGGGATCCACCAGCGGACGGGTCATACGGGCACCGCAGGTCAGGGCCGAGCTGTAGCCGCCACCACGACCAGGGACGAGTCCGCTAAAGGTTCCTCCATTGGGCCGGCCTTTGACGGGCAGTGAGTGAGCCAGCCCACTGACGGTCCGACGCGGGCGTCAGGACTGCGGGGGTGACCATCAGACGTTCGACGGCAGCATGTACCCGCCGGGCGTACCGGTTGCTGTAGCGGATCTCCGGCCTACCGTCTCGGTCCTCGAACGTCACCGGCAGCCCTTGGGTGACCATCTGCTCGGCTACCGAGCGGGTGTGGTCCACGTCGTCGCTGAACGAGAGGTGCGTCTTTATGGCTCGCCACTTCCGGCGGTCGAGTGTGACGAGGACAACCAGGACGACGATAGGACCCACGCCGATCCGAACGACGATTGGCCAGCTCGTGTCATGCAAGGCAACTCGCGACATCGCGGCGGAGGAGAGGACGGTCCCGCCCAGTGCGCTCCAGCCGACCGCGTTCAGCTGCGCCGTCCGAAGAAACGGCCACCGCCCCGATGGCCCGGGACGGGCCGAGGTACGACGATCGGCTCGTCCGCGTCCTGACCGTGGGCGGTGTCGTCGGGCATCGACTCTTTCAGTGGTGCCGGTATCTCGCCGGCGACGGCCGGCAGGTCGAGGCCTTCCCGTTCGATCAGCGCGGGGAGCGGCGGCTGCTCCAGGACGGCGAGCAGGACATCGGCCACCATGATGGAGGTGCGGCCCTGGTCGGCCGCGATCTGTCCGGTGCGCGCCAGCGCCGTCTGCACCGCGGCGGTGAACGGGATGTACCCGGCGCGCCCGCGGCGCTGCCGCCGCTGCCCCGTCAGACTCTCCTCGGCTGCCCGCCGCAGCGCCGCGAGGCGCTCGGCGCCAACTGCGGGAATCCGGTGGGCCTCCAGCGCCCCGAGGAGGAGGTGGCCGACATCGATCTCCCGGTGGCCGCGGGTACGCGACTCCTCCTGTGCGAGCACGAGGCTGCGCCGCGCCCGATCGGTGAACCGCTCGAACATCCAACGAGACTATGGCCATCCGGTACGGGGCACCTCGGCTCGGACGCTTAGGACGGAGCCGGTCGGAGGGGAGGAGCACGACTATGGGTGACTCGGTTCACGGCTGAGCTACCGACGTCCCACGGCCCCTGTCCCGGCGAGGCGAACCTGTTACGCCCAGGGATCGATCGCAGCGACGTCGTCGCCGCCCCGAACAATTCGGAGTCTAGGCGCTGGTGACTCGCAGCCGTTCGGGCAGTGGAACTCGGACCGCGAGGTCGTCGATCCAGCCGACCGCGGCGGGCCGTCCGCAGCGGGGCACGTCTCCCAGGTGACCGCTCACTGGCCGTCACAGCGTCCTTGACGCCCGGGACGGGAGGACGCGCGGAGAAGTCCTGCTGAGCCACCTGTTGTCGCGGCCGCCGGTCGAGCAGTCGCAATCGGACATGCACTCCGGGCAGACCAGCGAGCCAGCGCCCAAGCTGGCCAGCGCCCGGCAGCCCGCCACGCTCAGCGGCGTCCCGTCCGTGGTCGTCAGCTCTGCCTGTGCCGGCTGCGGTCTTGCCGCATCGCAGTGGAGGGCAGCGGCTCCCAGATCGTCCCGGTCTGCATGCCGGGAGGTCTCGCTAGGGCACCGAGGCGGTCGGGGAGGCCGTGATGACCGGCGCCTCCGTCCGCTCCCGGCTGCGGCGGGGGGACGGCAGGAGAGCGGGGATGTCGGCTGCCGGCCGGGGCGGGGAGAACAGGTAGCCCTGGAAGCTCCGGCAGCCCAGCCGTCGGATGACGGCCAGCTGCTCGGCGGTCTCGACACCTTCGGCCACGGTCTCCAGGTGCAGGGAGCGGCCGAGCTTGGCCACGGCGGCGACGATGGCGGCGTCGTCGGGATCGGCGGCGACGTCGCGGACGAAGGACCGGTCGACCTTCACCACGTCGATGGGGAAGCGCTTGAGGAAGGTGAGGGAGGAGAAGCCGGTGCCGAAGTCGTCCAGGGCCAGGCGGACGCCGAGCCTGTGCAGAGCCTCCAGGGTGGCGATGGTGGCCTCGGTCGCGTCGAGCAGGGCCGTCTCGGTGAGCTCCAGGCAGACGGCGTCCGGATCCACTTCCGTCTCGGCCAGGATGGCGGTGACGACGCCCGGGAAGCCGGGGTCACACAGCTGGCGGGCCGAGACGTTGACCGCCATGGTCAACGACGCGCCGGGGATGGCGCGCCAGTCGGCCAGCTGCCGGCACGCCTCGTGCAGCACCCAGCGCCCGACGTCGACGATCAGCCCGGTGTCCTCGGCCACGGCGATGAACGCGTCGGGCCCGAGCAGGCCGCGGGTGGGATGCTCCCAGCGCACGAGGGCCTCAACCCCGGTCATCTTCCCGGATCGGACGTCGACCACGGGCTGGTAGAGCAGGCGCAGCTGGCCGCCGTCGATGGCCATGCGCAGGTCGGCCTCGGTCTGCTGGCGCTCCTCCAGCGCGCCGCGCAGGGCGGCGTCGAAGACCACGTAGCCGCTGCGGCCGCGGTCCTTGGCCTCGTACATGGCCAGGTCGGCGTCGCGGAGCAACGCCTCGGCGCTGTCCTGCCCGGCGAGCGAGACCGCGATCCCGATGCTTCCGCCGAGGGCGAACTCCTGGTCGCCGACCCGGAAGGGCTCGGCCATGGCCGCCAGCAGCCGCTCGGCGACCACCAGCAGCTCGTGCTCGCCGCCGATTTCCTCGCAGATCACCACGAACTCGTCGCCGCCGAAGCGGGCGGCGCTGTCGGTGGCGCGCAGGTGCCCGGACAGCCGCTCGGCGGCGATCCGCAGCAGGGCGTCCCCGGTGCTGTGGCCGGCGGAGTCGTTCACCGTCTTGAACCGGTCGATGTCGACGAAGAGGACCGCGACCGAGGTCCGGTGCCGGCGGGCGCGGGTCAGCGCCTGGTCCAGCCGGTCGGCCAGCAGGCGCCGGTTGGGCAGACCGGTCAGCCCGTCGTGCAGGGCGTGGTGGGCCAGCAGCTCCTCGGCCTGGCGGCGCCCGGTCACGTCGACCAGCTGCAGCACCCCGTGCACCGGCCACCCGGCGCTGTCCCGCACAACCGAGACGCTGGTGTCGGCCCAAATCACGCCGCCGTTGGCGTGCACATACCGCTGCTGGACCAGGTGGTGGGCCACCTCGCCGGCGGCCAGCTGCTCCAGCGCGGTGCGCAACGCGGCCCGATCCTCCGGGTGGGCGAGCTCATCGAGCACGAGCCGCTCGAGCCGGGATGCCGACCGGCCGACGATGCGACCCAGGGCAGCGTTGGTCTCGGTGAACCGGCCCAGATTGTCCGGCGCCAGGCTCACCAGCGCCATCCCGGTGGGAGCGTCGGCGAACGCCGACCGGAACCTGCCCTCAGAGACCGCCAGCGCGTCGAGCGCAGCGGTGCGCTCGATGAGCAGCTGCTGGTTGGCGGCGAGCGCGGCTTCCTTCTCCTTGAGGTCGGCGAACAGGGCCGCACCGCTCAGCAGCGCGCCGTACGTGCGGCGCAGCGACCAGTAATAGACGGCGACCGCGGCCGTCACCACCGCCCAGAGGGTGTCGTGCCAGCCCCAGCTGGCTTGTACCGCATGCAGCTCGTGCGCATCCGCGCCGGGCAACGGCAGCAGATGGACCACGTGCAGGGCGTGGCCCACGGCGCAGGAGAAGAAGATCAGCCCGGTCGCTGTCCCCAGCCGGTTGGACCGCAGCTGCCGACTGCGGGCCAGCGGAGCGAACACCGCCACGGAGATCGCAAAGTAGGCCACGGCGATCACGCCGCCGCCCACCGCGCTCAGCTGCCACGACACAGCTCCCTCACCCCTCACCTCATCGGACCCTGGTAACGGGGTTATCGGTGGCGACACCCGTTCCCCCAACCGGGGGTCACCCGATCGGGGTACCCAGCCCCCTCCCGGCGCCGGCCCCGGCGCGCCGCCCAACGTCATGACGGCGCGAATCACAGCGATGTAACGATGAGGACGGTGACAGCGGCCGACAGCCGCTGTCAACCACAGCCACGCGGTGTCCCGGCGGCGAAGCCGAGCGTCGGCGGCTCCCTGTGCAGGACATGACCGTCGCCCGCCGCGGCACGGCGCCCTCTTCGCCCCGTCGCGTTGAGGACCGCTGTGCGCCTGCCGATAAAACAGTGTCCACACCGCACGCTACCGGCCCGGCGTTGCGTCCCTGCGGCCACCGCGGGACAGCGGCACCGCGATCGACAGAGGCAGGCGCATGGTCACCTCCTGCTGGCCTGGGACCTCGGCCTCGAGCGCCAAGCGCTGAGGGGCGTGCGGCGGCGGGCAGCCGGGGCGACCGACTGCGCTCATGCGCTGCGTCTCCTCCTCGTCGGCCGGCTGCGGCGTTCGCAGCGAACCCGCGTCCTTCCAGGCCGTCTGGTCGCCCCCGTCGACACCCAGACGAACCAGTACACGGCATGAGCCGTCGTCGTCGGTACGCCAGCTCAGGATGGAGGCCGGCAGCCACGCCCCACCATGTAACAACTCGATGCCCGCGGGCTTCGTCTGCGCCGCGACGGCCGGCTGTGCTGCATGGCGAGACATAGGCGCACTGTAGGCACCGGGTTACCGGCGTCTCCGGCGGCGCGCCAGCTGACACCCCACAGTCGATGACGCAAGTAGCCGGGGCATCCCAGCCGTCACCGCAGCGCTGGTCGCGGACCGGCAGCCCCCCTCCAGCCTCACCGAGGTCCGGATGAACTAACCTCCCGCGCTATCTCCAGCCGAAGGGCGATGACCGCAAGGGGATGGCGCATCGGGAACCAGCGTCGCCAGCTCAGCAGCCAGCGAGATGCCGTGCCGGTCGGGCAGTTGCAGGTCGAGAACGACGAAGTCAGGGCTTGGGGGTATCACCAGAGGGTGACGAGCTCATCCTCGGCGAACCAGCAGTCGGCCCCCCGCGCGAACTGATCCAGTGGCATCCAGATCATTGCGAGGGGCTGCGACATGGCCTTCGCAAAACCGGGTTCACCCGGCCACAGGCGGGACCGGAACGGCGGCCTCGGCAGCCGCGCCCGGCGGCATACCCAGCCGACTTCACCACGGCTGTAGGTGGCCACGGAGAAGACGAGATCCCGTTGTGAACCCGGCTCGTAGCAGCACCAGGACCACACCGAGAGCGACCGGGCACCGGGACTGCTGACGTCGTGACTGGTGAGCGCTTCAGCCCACGATGGCGGGCGGCGGGGCTTCATCAACCCCGTGCGCGGCGAGTTCGCGTAGCAGTTCGGTGACGGCCTGCGAGTCCTCATTGGCGTCGATCTGGATGATCGATCCCCAGCGCATCCGGACGATGTGGACACCTCTTAGGAAGGCCTCGCCGTTGACGGCGCCTGGCTCGTATAGCGAGGGCGAGTAGGAGAGCGCACACAACCGCAGCTGCTGCGCCGGCACCCCAGTTCAAATTCCAAAAGGACGTGCAGGTCGATCGCCCATCGACGCGGTCGACGCACATCGTCCCACTACCGCCTCCCCATGCCAGCGCGAAGAACCAGCCCACGATGAGCGAAGACCCAACGACGACCAAGCCTCTAAGAAACTGCACGGTCTACACAACGACCGAGACCCTTCATTGATGCGGCCTCACAAAAGGGCCTAACCAATCGGTGTCCCGCAAGCGGATCCGTCTGCGGGACAACATCGTGAGTCAGCTCTTTCTCGGTACATGACCCGCTCGACGTGTGCGCCTCAGCGGCTGTGGGTCAGCTCGTAGTCGGTTCGCTGCCTTCGGTAGGTCAGCAGCTCTTAGGCAGCAACTTGGGCGGCCGCTTCGTCGATGATGGGCTCGAGGCCAGCGAGCTGCGATCGCCAGGCGTGGCCGTTGCGGAGGGCGATGAGGAGTACGTCATCGTGCCGTTCAGCCAAGATTATGTCAGGGGCTCCTGAGCCTGTGAGGATGAGCACCGGCGTTACCTGCAGTGGCGCGCCGCGGCTGGCCAGCAGGCGTTCGATCAGCCGCGCACCGTCGCGGGCCTGGGCGAGCTTGCCGGGTAGCTCCGGCACTTCGTCCAGGCGTCGGCGGCGACCGAAGGTGGCCTTGACCTCCACGGCGAAGCAGCCAGCCCGAGCCAGCAGGACATGGTCGACATCGCGGTGAGCTAAAGAGACACCGCTGATCACAGCAAACACCCCGGGAGCTGTGTGCAGCTCGATGCCGACTTCGTCCTCCAGTGCCCGGCCGAGCCGGGGAAGCAGGCCGCCGTCCGCGATCGCCAGCGACACCAGCAGCACCGTGACCGCCCCGAGGTAGGCGCCGGCTCCGCCCACGGAGGTGCGCCATGACGGCGCGTGCGGCACCGTTCGCTGCGGTGGGATGCTCGGGTAGTCCGCCAATGGGTGACTGGTGGACCGAACGCGGTGGAGGAGCATTGCATTCGCGCTGAAATCGCCCATAGGGGATCTGCGGCCATGACCGCGCTGGCGGTTGCAGCAGTCGGCACCACTGTCGCCCTGATGCTGAGCGGCTGCGGAGGCCCGAAGGCCTGCCCGGCGGTTGACCACGGCCGGACCCTCGTCGTCCGGCTTGCCGACGACGGGCCCCCACGGAGGGACGGACCGTCGTCGTGCGGTGCTCGTCCCCATGTGGCCAGGTGCAGCAGGACAGTGACGAGTTGGCCCGCGAGGTGAGCGGTACCCTGACCGGATTGTCGGCTGCGTTGTGGATGACGGACATGCGGGCTCCGGGGTGGTGACCGTGCTGGCTCCCGAGAGTCAAGTAGCCGAGGTGGAGCAGGCTCTCACATGGGAGTGCGTGGGCGACACTGAGGAGTGCGGCGGGGTCCGGAGCGTCTCCGAGCGCGCGGCCGAGCAGCTCAACGAGGAGATCGAGCTGCTCGACCCGCTCCAGTGGCCGCCGGCACGCACCCTCAGTCGATCTGACCATTCACGCGACTCCGTATCCACCCGATGAGGCAGTGCAGCGCCGCATGTCCCTCGGGTGAGGCGAAGCCTTGCTCGACTCGTGCCGCTTCGATCAGGTCAGCGCCGTCTATCGAGCCGCGCCTGTAGAAGTGCTCGAGCACGCGGCCGGACGGGGTCGCGCTGCTGAAGAGTCCCGCGATCCCGAGGGCGATGGCATCAGAGACGACCAGTGTGGTCGGCGGCCGCTTCAGCGCGGCCCGGCGGTCTAGGACGTCCGACACACCGGCGACCACCTGCAGGTCGGTGGCTGGCGTCCTCGCCCGGCAGCTGACAATCACTCGAGGCTCCCTCGCTCGACCTGTACAGTTCCATTTCTCCTGGCACATCGGCGCATATTGCGGGAAACTGAAGCAATAGTTGGGTGTCTTGCGCAACAGTCTCCGGGGCGCGAGCGAAATGCCTCTGGTGGGCATTGTTTAGTTGTTCGCCGAAGTATCGCTCGTCGCGAATCGGGCCGGACGTCACCGCCGACATGGGGCCGGGTCCGTTGGGGCGCCTCGCGGCTCAGCCCTGAAACTTGACTGGGCTGAGGCGCAAGCCCGCACGGGGACCGACTGCCATTCGCGGGTGCGAACCCAGGTCACCCGGATGCCGACGGCGCGGCCCGCGCGTCGGGCGCTTGACCCCTACCATTTCGTTGCGGTGAACAGCACGATGCGGCTGGACGAGTCTTCTGCGCGCACCCGTGTTCTTACCTGAGGCGTCGGCTGGGTCCGCCTGCTTGGCAAGGTGCCGGTGCGGGCGCTCTCCTGAGCAGCAGTTGCGGCACTGCCGGGTCTCTCGCCCGTCGCCGCCGATGCGACCGCTTGCGTGGTGAGGCCTGCGGCCTCGGGCACCTGCCGGGATTGGCCGTCACCATTCTCGTCGCGACGTGGGTCGACTGGGGGCCGGGGTACCTGTTGTCCACTTGTGTTCCCGTCGGCAGGTGACCGGCTCTGGTTTGTGACCGCGCTTTTCGGGTCTCGCGTCGGCGCGTCCATGTCCGATGCGTCCGCGGCGAGATCGACGTCGCCGGGGGAGGTCCGATCCTTGCCTTCCCGACGCATCCGCCGCACCACGCCGACGCCGACTGCCACCGCCACGGCCACCGCCACGGCAAGAGCGGACGGAGTGCTCATGAGCTGCGGTTGACCGCTCTGACCCGCCGTCGTTGCCCGCGACGCCCCACCGGTGTCAGCGTCGGGCTCCGGGGTGAGCGACAGATCGCCCAGTGGCACGAAGCCGATGTGTGGCCGCGAGATAGCCGGAGCCACGTCGCGGACCTTGTCAATGGCGACATCCCACGGGGACGGTAGGGGAACGAATGCGCTCCTGCCTTCGGTCTCCGCCACGGGTCCGGAGGCGAGTGGGGACGCACCAGCCAGCTGCCTGCTGAGCTGTCCCGTCACGCCGAGGGTGAGCAGTGCCGCTATCGCCGCCGCCGCCGCCACCGTCTTGCCTGCACGCCGAAGCTTCGGCATCCAGATCGGCTTGCGTGAGTGCCATGCATCGCGGCCGCGACGCGCGACATGCCGGGCGGCACCCCCGAGGAGGGGTGTCAGGCGCCCGCGAAGCTCCACTCTGAGTATGTCGGCCATTCGGGGTGACACCTTGAGCCCTTCCCGCACAAGAGGCGCTGAATACTTGATGAGGCGCCTATGAGGCCGCAGCGGTCTCGACGGGCGTGCTTCTGCGGGCCTGCCAGTCGGCGAGCCAGCCTTCGAGGGCGGCGGGAGGCAGCGGCGCGCTGATGACGTACCCCTGCACCTGGTCACAGCCCAGGGCGGCGAGCCGGTCGAGCAGCGCCAGGGATTCGACGCCTTCGGCGATCACGCTGAAGCCGAGCCGGTGGGCCAGGTCGGTCACTGCCGAGGTGACCGCCTCGTCCGCCTCCTGGTCGAGCATGTCTTTGATCAGGCTGCGGTCGATCTTCAGCGCGGTGATGGGCAGGATGCGGAGGAACGCGAGGCTGGTGTAGCCGGCGCCGAAGTCGTCGATGGCGACCTCGACGCCCCGACTCTGGAGCTGGGTCAGGACGAAGGCGGCGCGTTCGGGGTTGGTCATCACCGCCGTCTCGGTGATCTCCAGCTGCAGCAGTGACGCCGGCAGCTCGGCCGCCAGCAGCGCGGCCAGGACTCGGGCGGGCAGGTCGTCCTGCAGGAGACTGCGGGGGCTGATGTTGACCGCGACCTGCAGTGGCATGCCGGCCCGCCGCCAGCTGGCGGCCTGCTGTATAGCCTGGCGTAGCACCCAGCGGGTCAGCGGCTGCATCAGTCCGCTGCGTTCCAGCACCGGAAGGAACTCCCCCGGCGGCAGCAGCCCGCGGGTGGGGTGTCGCCAGCGCACCAGCGCTTCCACGCTGGTGACCTGCATGTCCCGGAGGGACACCTTGGGCTGGTAGTGCAGCACGAACTCGTCGTTGTCCAGTGCCCGGCGCAGGTCGGTGACCATGGCCAGCTGCCCGACGGTGTGCTGGTCGGTCCTCGGGTCATAGACCGCGGTGCCGCGGCGGCTGCGCTTGGCCTGATACATGGCGACGTCGGCGCGCTGCAGCAGCTCGGGCAGCGTTCTGCCGTGTTCGGGGGCCAGCGCCACGCCGATGCTGGCGTCGACGGACAGGTCGACACCCTCCACGGTGAAAGGGGCCTCCCGCAGCCGGCGGAGCAGCTGCTCGGCCCGGCCCTGCGCCGCTGCGGTGTCAGGCAGGTGGGCCAGCAGAACACCGAACTCGTCCCCACCGAGGCGGACCACCAGATCCTCCGGCCGCACCGCAGCCTGCAGAGTGGCGGCCACGCGCTGCAGCAGCAGGTCCCCGGCGGTGTGACCCAGAGTGTCGTTGACGGACTTGAACTCGCTCAGGTCGAGAAGGAGAAACGCCAGCGGACGCTTGAAACTCGCCTTGGCCAGCAGACCCCGGGCGTCCTCGTACAGGGCTCGGCGGTTCAGCAGCCCAGTGAGGGGGTCGTGGCGGGCGTGCCGCTCCCGCCGCAGCAGGCGGTGTCGCAACCACACCAAGCCGACGATGACCAGCCCGAAGATCACGACGACCGATGCCTGCTGGCGCAGCAGTCGGTCCTGCGCGGCCGCGGTGAGGTCCCCGTGCGGGAGCACCACCTGGACCAGCGCCCCGCGCGAGCCCGCGTTCTGCTCCGCGGTCGACAGGGGGAGATAGACCCGCAGCTGGGATTGCCCGTCCGCGGCCTGCCCGGACGCCGCCCACAACTTCCCCTGCCGGGCACGCACAAGGTCGCTGTCCGAGGGCTGGAGGGCGCCGGAGGCCGGGGACCCGTCGAACAGGGGAGTGCCGTCCAGGCTCCACACACGCAGGCCCAACAACTGACCATCATCGCGCAGCTGATCGACGTCATCACGCAGCCCAGTGAGGTCCTCGGCGGACAACTGTCCTCTGGCGAGGTCACTCGCGCCGAGACGGGGGCGGACGACGGTGGCGGCGATGACCTCGGCGGTCGTCGCGCCCTGGGCGTCGGCGCGTTCCTGGCCCCGGGATTCGAGTCCCTGTATCAGCCAGGCCATGGCGCCCAGAACCAGGGTGATGACAACGAGCAGAAGCAGCCGCGACATAAGAATGCGGCGTACCTGGAATCCCCTCCGGCCAACGATCACTTTCACCATATCGACGCGTTAACGGCGGCCTTGAGCGAGTGGCGGTGGCGTGCACCCATTCGAGTGGGAGGCATAGCGGCCCCGTTAATGATTAACCGTACGGGGGTGGTAGTTGCAATATCCATGTGATCACCGCAGACCCGCCACCACCAGGCGCGGCCTGTGGCCACGATCGGCGGAGTGGCGTGCGCTGCCCCAACCGGCATCCAGCAAGGCGGAGTTGTTCATCGGGTCACCATCCACGAAAGGCCTCTCAATAGAGTGAGTTGTCTTGCCTTCACTTTAGGTGGCGGTCGGTGTAACCGATTTCGGGGACATGAGCGTCACAAGTGACGGGACCGTACAGGCCGATAACACTCCGCCAGGTGCCGAGCACAGACAGGCCGGTGCAGTCACTCCCCGGGCGCTCCGCGTTTGGTCATGGTGGGGATACGAGCCCTCCATTCACAAGCTGCTGGTTTTTGTCGCCGCGGCCACCAGCCGTCAGGAATTGAACCGCACGTGCGCCCGCCTGGACATCCTCACGCCTGGCCACGTCACATATCTCCGGTCTCACGAGTCCGGCTTCATCGAAACGATGAGAAACCCAGGGCAGGTCCTCTGGGTGCCCCTTGACAACTACGGACGGCACCCCCACCACTGGTTCCTCGAGGACCAGCTCACCGCTGCCAGATCGTCGGCTACCGCTCCACCCACCGGCCCAAGCCTGATTTTCCACCGGAGGGTCGGGCCGATCAGGTGATGACCGATCACCCCGCGGCCTACCGGCGAAGCGCCCCTGACGCTGTCGGATCCAACCGCCACCGGTCACAGCGATGCCCCGGCCGGAGTGCAGCACGCCAGCCCCCCGCCCCCGAGTCCCCGCATCCCTGAGCCTGCCCAGAGACTCCAGGCAGCAACTGCCGCTACGAGAGCGGACTTGACCCGGACACGTCGGCCCGAGCGCACAAGTAGCCGCATCCACTACGACCCACGCTCAGGCCGCTCAGGACACTTCGCGCTCTGGCCCTGCGGCACCCAGGCGAACAGCATCTGCCAGAGATACCCGTCTCGCCGTTCGAGCAAAAAGTAGCCCCACCGGGTCTGAAAGGTCCGCGGCTCCCATGGGAAGTCGACCGAGAGTTGGCGGGCGTAGTCGATCGCCTGGCGGTCATCCTCCACGTCGAAGACCTCAAGAACCGTGGTGCATCCGGCCAGGAGGCGGTAGCTGGGCATGACGGCATCCCCGTGGCTGCTCCCGGGCAACCGCCGGGGAAGGCCTCGATCGACATTCCATGGCGAGACTCAGCGCTGTTGTATGAATTTGGGAGTAGACCTTATTGTGGCGGCGCCGTCTCCACTGCCCCTGGAGGCGGCGCCGTCCCACGAAAAGGTAGGGGCTACCCCTCGGTAGGGCGGCCCACCCGGGTGAACTGTGATTCAACTCACAGCGAGAGGTTGCATTCACCAGAGGGGTATGCGGCAGCGGCCAACCGCAATGCAAGGCCGCCACCGCGTGATCGGCTTACACGCCGAGAAAGTGTGGCGAGCGCGTGCTCAGGAGGCAGCCACGGCGCCCTGAGCATATCGGTGGGGGCAGCCGGGGCGTCGACGCGGCACGCCATGCCTCGGCGAGCAGTCGTCTCAGCCCCCACCTGACACAGGCCCGCGGCCCCCGTTCCACCCTCGGCATAAGGGGCTGGTGAAGCAAGCCTCCCCGCACCGGTCGCCGGGCCCTTCCGTGATGGTTCACGGGTGGTTCGGCTGGGGCCAGGGCATCAGCGGCGGTAGGCGGTCGCCCAGGTGCGGGACGCTGTCGGGGTCGGGGTCGAGGGCGGTGTGGTGGTGTTCGTGGCTGCCGGCGGCAAGATGTCCGTTCCGACCCATTCGTGATCAAGAGCGTCCTGCAGTGCTGTCGCAGGTCAGGAGGCCTGTCTCGGGTTCATCCCCGGGTCGGCGAACCAGTTCGGATGATGTCGGGGATGACGGCGCGCCAGTCCTAGCGGTCGGTCCACACCTCGCATTCGGGGAGGACCTGGGCCAGCACCAGCGGCAGCGCCCACCCGTCGGAGACCTGCTAGACCATGCCGGCAACCGCGATCGAGCGTCCGTGCGCCGATGGACGTTTACGTGGGCACCCGCGTGATTTTGCCTGCCCGACGCCTTCCTGCTGCGCGAGTATGCCGCGGCCGAGGGCGCCGAGCTGGAGCTGACCGTGCGTGCGAGGGGCCGGTGCACGTTTTCCCGCTTGTGTCGGCACGCGAGGGTCGGGCCGCGGCGCGCGTCCGTGCACCGCGTATCGCGCTGGCCGGTTTCAGCTGATCGATCAGGCCGACGGGTCGTTGACGACGGTGATGAACAGCGGCGAGTGCGTCTCGGTGTCGGTGAGCAGGAACAGGAACGGTCGGTCGAAGGTCACGACCTTCTGCGCTCCCACCACGAGGGAGGTCGCCTCCACCGCGACACCGGTCGCGGCGGCGGCCTCCGTGCCGTCCTCGTCCACTTCCAGGAACGACTTCTGGACGACCTGGGAGATGGCCAGATCGTCCTGGCCGAGCGCGGAATAGTCGCCCTCGATCGGCAGGCCGAGAGTGGCCAGGACTTCGAGCAGGTGGTGGGATTGCTCGATCCTCATCGTCGGCAGCCGCACGCCCATCGGCCGGGACTGTGCGGCAGCCAGGCCGGCCAGCCCCGCGGTATCGATCGCGCAGGGAGCCGTGCCCTCCGGCGGCAGGACGGCGATGGCGGCCAGGGTGCCGTCGCGGTAGGGCAGTTCCACCGCCTGCCAGCCGTCGGCGACTCGCATGCTCCCGGTCGCGCCGCTCATCATGTCGACGGTCACCTCGCCGGACGGCGCCGCGAAGGGGTGCGGCTGCGTGTCGGTGAACGGATCGGCCCACCGCGCCTTCAGGTGCAGCGCGTTCGTGAGGACGGCGACCGTGTCGTCGTCCAGCGGCTCATCGAACAGCTTCTCGATGATGCCGCGGGTGTCCTCGGCGACCGTCGTGTTGATCCGGTCGGTCGCCCCGCCGGGATCGCCGGCGAAGTCCAGTGCCCGCACGTCCGCGTCGAACGCCGTCGCGATGCCGTCGAGGTAGCGCGGGTCCGGTTCCAGGCCGAGGGCGGTCCAGAGCCGGTTGCTCATCTGCAGGGAGTTCGGCGCGTCCTCGTCGTCCGGGTCGCCGTCGTAGCGGAGGCGGTCGAGCGCGCGGGTGTGGTCACCCATCGCCGCGACGACCTCGGACGACCACTCCGGCAGGTGCAGAAGGGCTCGCATCGCTTCGGCGGTCTGCCCGCGGCCGGCCGGGTACAGCAGGCTCAGGGCCTCCGCCGCCGAGGTCGGCGAGATCAGAACGTTCTCGCCGGCGGCCTGCTCGCACACCGCGCGCAGCAGGTCGACGCCGAACGCCGTCTGCGCAGAGGCGACGTCGCGCGCCGTCAGGGTTCCGGCCGACAGCGGGACCACGTCCCCGCGAAGTACCTGTGGGATGACGCCGGCGCTGCCGCACGCGGTCAGTGCCGTTGCCGCCGCCGCAGCAGCCAGCACACGGAAGCTCCACGCGGATCCGGGCATCGCTCCTCCTCAGTCGGTCGCGGCCGACCACTCGGCTGCAGTCTGGGCGTCGTAGGAACGGGTAAAGCCGCAGCTCGACGCGATCGGGGCATCCAACGGCGCTCCGCCCCAGCGTGGTTCGCCCGACACGAGCAGGCGGGTGCCGATCTCGTAGGTCGGCACAGACGGCTCGGCGGAGGAGAGCGTCCCGCGCGGTGTGTCCAGGTCCACGGTCACGGTGTCGCCGGATCCGCCGCGGAACCAGGTGTGCACCCGGAAAGTCACGCCCGAGAGCTCCAGCTCCACGCCGGGCCGGTTGCTGCGCGCCGGCCCGATCGCCACGACGGTGCCGTCGAAGGCGAACGCCCGCCCGGTCACCGCCGCGGGCGAGTACTCCTCGACGCACTCCGCCGCTCCGTCGACCGGAGCTCCCGCCGGATTCGGCGCCTGGTCGCTGCTCGTCGGAGATCGCTCGCCGGTCGATTCGACGGATGCGGCGACCGCTGACTCCTCCGGCCGTGGCCCGAACCCCTCGATGGTCAGCAGCCCCGTGCTCACGGCGGCCACGGCCACGAGGCCGGTAGCCCAGGCCGTCCGGGCGCGCCGCCGGTGCCGCACCTTCCGCAGCGCGCCCTCGGCCAGGCCGACAGCCCGGGGGGCGGCTGCGGCCTCGGTGGCGAGCAGGTCGCGCAACTGCTGCTCGGTCGGGCTGCTCATCGGATCTCCTCCACGTCCACCAGGGCGGCTGCACCACGCAGGCCCGCCAGGGCACGCGACGCCGTCGCACGCACGGAGCTCTCGCTGACGCCCATGGCCTGGGCGATCCCGGCGTCGTCCATGTCGGCGTAGTACCGCAGCACCAACACCGTCCAGGCCCGCGGCGCCAGCCCGGCCAGCAGCACCCGGATGGAATCCCGCGCGGCGACTGTGTCGGCCGGGTCGCTCCCGGCGGCCGCCGTGTCGATCGGCTCGGCGGGGCGCTCCGTCGTCCACCGGCGCCGCCGCCAGCTCAGGTGCGCGTTGACCAGCATCCGCCGCACGTAGGCGTCCGGTAGACCGGCCGCGGTCACCTTCCCCCAGTGCCGAAAGGCGTCGGCCAGCGCCGTCTGGGTGATGTCCTCGGCCAGGTGCCGGTCACCGGTCAGGACGAACGCCAGCCGCAGCAAGGACTGCCCGTGGCCGGCCACGAACTCCTCGAATGTCACGCGCAGGCTCCCGTCGGCTGTCCGTCACCCCTACAGACGCATCGAGCACTCGCAGACGCTGCATGCCAGCGCACGCCGACTGTGCCATGGGCCCCCCTTACGGTGAGGGTGAGATAGCGAGGCCTGGGCTGGCGTCACGAGCGGTCCGGCACAGACAATCAGCGACTGCGGCACTCGGCGTCGGCCAGCGTCGCCGTGCGAAGACGACGCCGGAGGCTAGGTGCTGATGCGAGATTCCACCAGCCGCCGGGGACGCAAACGCCTCAAGATCCTTCGCAACGCCGTTAGGAGACGCATGACGTCGGGCGCGGGATTGGTGCTGGCGCTGATCCTGGGCGCGCTGCTCGGCGCGTACCTGGGCGGCCAGGCGGTCGAAGCCTGCACCGTGGGACCGGCCGGCGGACCTCCTGGTGGTTGTGACACCGATGTCCAACTGTCCGGGACAGGGGCGATCGTCGGTGCGGCGACCGTCGCTCTGGCGGTTGCCTGCATCCTGACCGGACGTGGACGGTAATCCGAGCGAACCCAGAAGGCGGTCAGGACTTGAGCACCCACATCTCACCCCCACAATAAGGGGGCCACGGGCGACTGTCGGAACCGGCATCATTGAGATCCCCGCGATCCAACTCCGCAATGAGTCCGCAAGACGGCAAAAAGCGGCCATGCTCAGCCGTCGTTATCAAACTATGAAAATCCAGGTCAAGCCGGTGTTCCGCCGAACATCGTTAACGGTCAAACGTCGCGAAGCTATTCGACATCCACCGCGCAGCCGCTGTCTTCCTCGTTACAGAAGCTGATCAAGGTGCAGGGGATGCTGTAGGCCCTTCCGTGCAACTGAAGCATCTGGTGAAGACCATGTCCCGGATGACGAGGCCCGCCCCGTTGTCAGACCCATGCGGCACGCTGGAAGGGCATGCCTCGCTACGGAGATCCTAATGGACGGCTCGATCACCCGCATCACGCTCAGCGACGGCTCAACCCGTTATCGCGCCCGGTATCACGCCCCAGGCGCCCGTCAGCACGAGAAGCGATTCACGCGGAAGGTAGATGCGCAGCGCTGGCTCGATGAGGCCACGTCAGCCATGGTCACGCAAACGTGGACGGCACCAGTCCCGTCCGAGGTCGGATCACCGTCCAGGAGTGGTCCGGTCGATGGCTGGCCTCGCAGACTGGCGTGAAGCCGAGCACGCGGTATCGGTACGGCAATTTGCTGCGGACGCACGTCCTCCCAACATGGGGTCAGTACCGGCTCGCCGACGTCACTCACGCCGACATAGCGGTGTGAACGGCGGAACTGCTGACACAGGGATCGGCACCCGGGACCGATGAGGTCGAGCGGCTCGCCGTCGCCGCAGGTGATGACAGCGATGCGGTGCGGCTGCTGGCGTACACCGGGCTGCGCTTCGGCGAGATGGCCGCCCTGCGCATCCGCCGCATCGACTTCCTGCGGCGGAGGCTCACCATCGCAGAGGCCGTCACCGAGGTTGGCGGCCGGCTGGAGTTCGGTACGCCGAAGACTCATCAACAGCGGACTGTGCCCCTTCCCGCGGCACTGGCCGAGCTGCTGGCCCGGCGCTGCGAGGGCAAGCACGGCGAGGACCTGCTCATGACCACGGCCAGCGGGACGGTGCTCCGACTGAGGAACTGGCGTCGGGCCGTCTTCGACCCGGCCTCACGGGCGGCTGGTCTGGCCAACGTCACGCCCCACGACCTCCGGCACACCGCCGCCTCGCTCGCAGTGGCCAGCGGTGCCACCGTCAAGAGTGTCCAGCGGATGCTGGGCCACGCCTCGGCGGCCATGACGCTGGACGTCTACTCCGGCCTCTTCGACGACCTCACGGCGCTCGCGGACCGCATGGACGCCGCAACGCGGGCCGCCGCGGAGACGCGTGTGTGCGCCGTGTGGGCGCGACCCCTCGCCGACGAACCAGCGAGAGACAAACGCCCCGGTGAAGACGGTGGGCCCCGAGGGGATCGAACCCTCAACCCGCGGCTCAAAAGCCCTCGGGTCCGCGCGGCATCCCAATGTCCAGTGCATCTAAGCGCAGTTCTTCGGGGAGCCCACGCGCATGCCCTGACGATAGATCCAGGCGTCGGCGGCGAACTGGGACGCGGCGCGGCGGCCCGGTTCGATGGGGACGAGGTCGTCGCACCCGGCATCGAGGCCGCCGGCCACACTTCCTGGATCGGCCCCGCTGGACGCGGACGCTGCCGGTCCCGTTCGGCCTGGTGTGGCCACGCGGCGGGCACGGACGACGAGCAGTAATGGCGCGCTCCACCGAGGCTGTGGTGGATCTTCCCCCGACCGATTCGGGGACGATCCCCAGGCGACACATGCGGTCAAGGAACGAAGTTCGGCAAGCGCTGCCCCTGTCCCGCGAGCGCGCGCCGTCTTGGGTGCTGCACTTTCTTCGACGACGTCACCGAGCCCCAGACCGTCGAGGTCCGGACTGCTCGGTGCGCACGGGAAACACCGGGTACTCGGCGTCCCCCGGTTGTGGCAGTCCTCGCGACCGTCCCTTCGCCATCCCGGAGGAGCTTGGCAGGGACTAGCCATGTTCCGCCCGCTGCGCTCTCCGCCGCGGAAGCGGAGCTACTTCGTTGAGGGTGCCCCCCTCCGGATTACGGCCGGGCAAGAGTGGCTATCGGCCCAAGGCCTGCGCGTGCTGTTGCTCAGCCACCCAGCGGTCCACGTCCTGCCGCCGGTACACCACACGTCGACCCAGGCGAAAGCCGTCCGGCCCGACACCCAGATGCCGCCAGTAGCGCAGCGTGGCGACTGGAGCTCGGAGAATGGCGGCTGCCTCGTTGAGGGTGAGCAGCTCCGCCGCCACGATCGGTGCGATCTCATCGTTCACAGCCAAGGCCCTCCATGCAGTCGCAGCGGGGTGTCGTCGAAGGCGACCTGGAAGCAACGCGGACCGCGCGTGCTTCGGCCTCGCATGCCGAGCCTGCCGGCACTTCTCCTGTCTTTCTCCAGTCGCGTTCGGCTCTCTCTAGGGCGCTGTGTGCCACTCCCGGGCTCGCGATTTCACGCAAACAGGAGAAAAACCGGAGGATGCTGTCAACAGCTTCGAGCGGCGCCGGGCTCCGGCCTGTGTGCTCCTCCGGAGCGTTCGCGCAGTGCGCCAGCGCGCTCGCCCGGCGTCATACGTCAGCAGCCGCCGCGGGCCTGCTCGCGCAGCGCATCAAGCCTCACGGCCGCTCGCGGCGGGCTCAGCGGCCGAATAACGGCGTCGGTTGGGCACGCCGGTCATGGCTTGCGCATCGCAACCCGTTCAACAGCAAGCGGACGACCGTCTCAGGCCAACTGTTCGAGAACCTGCGCCGCTCCCGTGGCTCGCCGCTTGCGCCCGTAGTAGACGTCTTGCGTAATCGACGGCTTGGCGTGCCCCAACTGGTCGGCCGCGCTCCTTGCGGACAGGCCAGCCTCGTCCATGAGCGTGGCCACGGTCTTGCGGAAGGCGTGGGACGTGACCCCCGGCATTCCCATCTGAAGAAAGGCCTCGCGGAGGGCCCGGCGGGTGTTGCTGGGATCGCGAAGCTTTCGACTCCGCGGCGCGGGGAAGACCGGCCCGGTCGAGGCCTCGCGCCGTCGCAACATCTCGACACACCAGCTGGGCAGTTCGAGCACCCGCTCCCCCGCTGCCGACTTGGGTCGACTGATGACCAGTCCCTGACCCTTGACGCGGAGCACCGTCCCGCTGACTGTCACGGTGCTGGCGTCGAGGTCGACGTCGGACCAGGTGATGGCACAGGCTTCGCCGATGCGCAGGCCCGTGGCCACCATGAACGCCACCAGCTCCGGCAAGTCTCGTTCACTCGCCCTCGCATCCCCGCTGAGCCACGCCCGCACGGCCTTGACCTCGACCACCGTAAGCGAGCGAGGCGTATGCCGTGGGCTGCTGGGAATACGGGCCACGTCCCGGCAGGGATTGGACTGCAACGCGTCGTGGCGACAGGCCAGTGAGCAGATGCCGCTGAGGACGGACTTCGTCATCTTGGCCAGTGCCGGGCCATGGGTTGCTCTGACGGTCGTGAGGTGACGATCCAACAGCCCGACGGTGACCTCCCGCAATCGCACGCCGCCCAACGCGGGCAGCACCTGGCGGTCGAGCCGATCGCGGTAGGCCTGCATGGTCGACGGGCTCTTGCCCTCAAGCTCGCTGAACCACTTCTCCGCGACGTCGGCGACCTTGGTCTCCAGCGTAATCCCGAAGGCACCCCCCGACCGCCCGCGATCTCGTAGCGCCACGGCCAAGGCCCGCTCGGCGGCGCCCTTGGTCGTGGCCTGTCGCTCGATCTGCCGAGTCACCCCGTCCCAGTCCCGGAAGAGACATGTCGCCCGGTATCCCGAGGGCTGCCGATAGATCCGGACGCGGCCGTGCGTCCCGAGCTCCAGGTGCGGTCGTCCCACGAAGGGCCTCCTGAGGTGAAGTCGCGCCACGGAAGCGCTCTCAGCGCCCATAGTTTACGGCCCTCAGCCATAGTTTACCCATAGAAAACTACCAACATCGTCCGATGATGATCAACGCCGCCAAACGGCCAGTACGCTTCTTACCTGCACTTTCACGAACCTGCCATCGAAGTTCAATGCCGTCCAAATGCTGGGACTCTTAATCAGCGGGTTCGGGGTTCGAGTCCCTGATGGCGCACCAGCAGCGGAGCGGCCCGATCCACCAGGATCGGGCCGCTCCGTCGTTCCGGGCATCCGGATCCGACCCTGCACGCGAAGAGGCTGCGTGGGTCCGATGTCACCGCAGCAGCACGAATGGATCATCCGTCCCCTGGTCGACGCCGGCCTCGGCCTCGACCTGATCCGGGACCTCCTCTTCCGACTGGGTTTCGCCGCCGTCGTCAGCGAGGGCCGGAGCACGGCCGCAGCCGTGGCCTCGCTGGTCAGCGACCAGCCGGCGGGCGTGCAGGCGGCCTGGCACGAGGTCATCGACCGGATGATCTCGCTGCACGGCACCCCCGCATGACCGGGCTCACCGGCCCGACCGCGACAGCCGGCGCCAGATCCAGCTGGCCGGCACCCGTCGCCCGGTGACGACGTACTCGAGGACGCCGTCCACGACGAGGGTCCGGTCCAGCGCCCGCCGGGCCACCGCCCGGCCGGCGAGGAGCAGCTCGTCGCCCGGGCGCAGCACGTGGTCGGCGTCCGGGGCGAGCGCGGCCTCTCCCGCCTGCAGCACCAGGAGCGCCATCGCGTGCAACGGCTCGTCCCGGTTCTCCGGGTTGCGCAGGAGGTCGCCCAGCCGCGCCTCCCCCGACGCCAGCCACGACTCCAGCGCCGGCGCCTCCTGCGCGGTGAGGCGGACCTTCCACAGCGTCTGGAGGTGCGAACCGCACAGCGACGTCAGCCGGTCGACGATGTCGGCCGCCCACGCGTCCTCCTTGGCCGGGAGCTGGCGGAGGAAGCGCCACAGCAGCGGGGTGGACAGCTGCGCGTACACCTCGTGGGCGATCACCTCGGCGGGCACGAGCAGCGCGTGGACCTTCATCGCGGCGAACAGCGGGGCGCTGGCCGTGTGGTTCTGGCGGGCGGCGAGGAAGAGCCGGGGGTTGCTGCGTCGCGCCGCGGCCACGAGCGAGAGGTTGGTGGTGTCGTTGTCGGTGCCGGCGACCAGCCCGACCGCGTGCTCGACGTCCGCCAGGGCCAGCACCTCGGGATCGGAGCCGTCGGCCACGAGCACGTCGGCGTCGTCCTCGACCGGCGCGCCCCCGGACTCGATGACGGTGACCTCGAGGCCCTCGGCGCGGAGGTCGGCGGTCAGCTCCCGCCCGAGCCGGCCGTAGCCGCAGACGATCCAGCGACCGCTGCGCGGAGGCACCCCGCGCTCCGGCAGCGCCGCGCCCGGACCGCTCTCCAGCCAGGTCATCAGCTGGTAGGAGGCCGGGGCCCGCAGTGCGAGACGCAGGTGGTCGCCGAACCGGTCGAAGGCGTTGACGGTGCTCGGGTCGCCGAACTCCTGCATCCGTTCGGCGATCGCCCGCGACGTGACCCGGGCGATGACCGGCAGCTCCGGGCGCAGCAGGGCGGCGGCCATGACGATCGTGAGGTTGGCCTCCTCGTCGTCGGTGAGCGCCACGACCGCCTCGCAGCAGGAGTGCCCGAGCCCGGCGACGGCGAGGTGCCCGGGGTCGCGGGCGTCGGCGGTCAGGCCCGGCACGTCGGCGTGGTAGGAGTCCAGCTCCAGGCCGTCGATGCGCTCGGGGTCGTGGTCGAGGACGACGAACCGCCGGCCGAGCGCGTCGAAGGAGTGGCCGAGCAGCTCGCCGGTCCGGCCGTAGCCGGCGATCAGGAGGAACGGCTCCCGCAGCCGCCCGACCTTCCGGCGGAAGTGCTGCAGCGCCAGCGCCGAGCGGAAGGCCCGGTCCTGGACGAGCGCCAGGAGGGAGCCGATGGCGTAGGCCCCGGCGATCACCGAGAGGTAGATCGTGATGGTCACCCACATCCGCTGGTTGTAGGTGAACGTGTGCGGGATCTCCCCGAAGCCGATCGTCGTCGCCGTGTAGCTCATGAAGTAGAAGGCGTCGAAGAAGCCCATCCGGACCGGATCGCCGTCGGCGTCCCGCCCCGGGATGAGGGTCAGGCCGAGGACGCTGACGGAGAAGATGACGATCAGCACGATCAGCGGGGCCCGCATCCGCCGCAGGATCAGGAAGATCGCGGCCGAGGCCTGCGCGGCCGAGCGGGCGGCGACGCGGAGGGCGGACCGGCGGATCCGCCGGTCGTCGGCGTCCTGACCGAAGATGTTCTTCCAGAAGACCAGCAGCGGGTTGCCCACGGCGCGCCCCGGTCAGCCGCGGTGGAAGGAGACCGTCTCCACCACGAGCAGCACGACGGAGATGATGTTGGCCAGCAGCGCGCCCCCGGACAGCGAGACGACGCTGGACATGGCCCCGGCCGTCAGCCCCTCGGTGGAGACGTACAGCGCGTAGCCGAGCACCAGCGAGGCGGCGATCAGCTGCAGGTCGGCGACCAGGCTGGTGGCCAGGTGGACCGCACCGACCTGGGTCCGGTCCCCGAACTTCAGCACCGTGGCGATCAGGTTGACCACCACGGCCGCGAACAGCTCGTAGCGGTCGTGCATGTTGGGGTCGTCCATGTCGCCCAGGAAGAACCCGAAGTTCAGCGTGGCGGCGAGCACGACGAAGAACCCGAAGACCACCTTCTCCAGGTTCACGCGCCCTCCCGTCGCCGGTCTGCCGTCGATCTTGGCCCGGCGACCCGGATTCCGCGCCCGGAGCGACGCGTCGACCTGCGCCGCCCGGGCCGGTAGCGTGCCCCCGGTGCGGACGGCGACGGCTCGCCGGGACCCCGCCCGGCGTCAACTGGACGCCCTGACCTTCGCCCTGTTCTCGGTGGCCCTGGGCACCAACGTGCCCACGCCGCTGCTGCTGGTCTACCAGGACACGCTGGACCTCTCCGAGGCCGAGCTCACCGCCATCTTCGGCTGCTACGCGATCGGGCTGATCCTGGCCCTCAGCGTCTCCGGCGCCGCGTCGGACCGGTTCGGCCGGCGGGCGCTCGTCCTGCCGTTCGGGATCGTCGCCGGGCTGGTGTCCCTGCTGTTCATCCCCGCCGCGGAGAGCCTGCCGCTCCTCTACGCCGGCCGGCTGCTGCAGGGCGCGGTGTCCGGCGTGGTGTTCTCGGTCGCGAACGCCTGGCTGCAGGAGCTCGCCGGCCCGGACCGCCAGCAGTCGGCGGCCACCCGCGGTGCGGTGTCGACGTCCCTCGGCTTCGCGATCGCCCCGGCCATGAGCGGGGTGCTGGCCCAGTACGGCCCGGCGCCGACCGCGCTGCCCTACCTGGTGCACGTCGCCGTCCTGGTGGCCGGGCTGGCCGCGCTGGGGCTGGTCCCCGAGACCGTGCACGAGCGCCGGCCGGCCCGGCTGATGCACCTCGGGCTCCCGCCGGAGGCCCGGCGGCCGTTCCGCGCGCTGCTGGCTCCCACGGCGCTGGGGGTGTTCGCCTTCCCGGCGGTCGCGGCGACCCTGCTGCCGCTGCTCGTGGTCCCGGACGGCGTCGGCGTCGCGTACGCCGGCCTCCTGGGCGGGCTCGCCCTGGGCGCCAGCGCGGTCGCCGCCCGCGTGGGACGCAGCGTGGACCGCGGAGCGCCCCTGGGCATGGCCCTCGGCGCGGCCGGCCAGGCCGTCGGGGTGGTCGCCGTCGTCCTGGGGTCCGAGCCGTTCCTGCTGCCCGCCGCGGTGCTGCTGGGGGCCGGCGGTGGTCTGTGCCTGACCGCCGGGCTCACGCTCACCGCCCGGCTGGCGCCGCCGGCCACCCGGGGCGCGATGAACAGCGCCTTCTACGCCTTCGCCTACATCGGCTTCGGCACGCCGCTGCTGCTGGCCTGGCTGGGGTCCACGTTCGGCTCCGTGCCCGCGCTCGCCGCCTTCGTCGCGGTCCCGGCGGCCCTGGCCGGCTGGCTGTGGCTGGAGCTGCGCCGCGTCGTCCGGCCCCGGGAAGCCGCGGCGCGGCCCCGGCGTTCACGCCACCGTGAGGGCTGACCGGGACGTCGACGTCGTCGTCATCGGCGGCGGGCAGGCCGGGTTGTCGACGGCGTGGGCGCTGGCGCGGCAGGGATTCGACCCGGGCAGCGGCTTCGTCGTCCTCGACGCCGACGACGCCCCGGGCGGCGCGTGGCAGCACCGCTGGCCGTCGCTCACCCTGGCGACGACGCACCGCGTCCACGACCTCCCCGGCCTCCCGTTCGAGCAGCCGGAGGCGACGACCCCCGCCGTGGCGTCGGTCCCCGCCTACTTCGCCGAGTACGAGCGGCACTTCGACCTGCCCGTCCACCGCCCCGTCCGGGTGCGCGCCGTCCACCGCGCCGCCGGGGACCGCTTCCGCGTGGAGACCGATGCCGGCGACTGGACGGCGCGCGCGATCGTCAACGCCACCGGCACCTGGACCCGTCCCTTCGTGCCCCGCTACCCCGGGCAGGAGCTCTTCCGCGGCCGCCAGCTGCACACCGTGGACTACCGCGACCCCGCCGAGTTCGCCGGCCGGCACGTCGTCGTCGTCGGCGGTGGCGCCTCGGCCACCCAGCTGCTCGGCGAGATCTCCACGGTCGCGTCGACGACCTGGGTGACCCGCCGGCCGCCGGTCTGGCGGGAGGGCCCCTTCGACGAGGACGTCGGCCGCGAGGTGGTCGCGAAGGTCGAGGCGGCGGTGCGCGAGGGACGCAGCCCCGGCAGCGTCGTCGGCCTCACCGGGCTGCTGGTGTCCACCCCCTACATCCGGGAGGGGCGCGCCCGCGGGGTCTTCGCGCGGCTGCCGATGTTCGACCGCCTGACCGAGGACGGGGTGGCCTGGGACTCCGGGGACGGCGACGAGGGCCGGTTCCAGCCCGCCGACGCGATCCTCTGGGCCACCGGCTTCCGGGCCGCCGTGCAGCACCTGGCCCCGTTGCGGCTGCGCGCACCCGGCGGCGGCATCCGCATGGACGGCACGCAGGTGGCCGGCGAGCCGCGCGTCCACCTGGTCGGCTACGGCCCGTCGGCGAGCACGATCGGCGCCAACCGGGCGGGGCAGGCCGCGGCCCGGGCGCTGCGGCGGCTGCTGCGCGACCAGGGGGAACGCCCCCGCACCGCCTGAACGCCGGTCGGGGTCCGTTCAGGGTTCGTTCAGGGCGCTCCCCGATGTACCGGGACGGGCCCGGCCGACAGGGTTCCTGTCATGACTCCTCCAGCGCACGCCGACGGGCCGATCCGATGATCGTCGCCCGCGGACTGACCAAGATCTACGGCGCCAAGCCCGCCGTCGACGGGATCACGTTCACCGTCGAGCCCGGCCGGGTCACCGGCTTCCTCGGCCCCAACGGCGCCGGCAAGTCGACGACGATGCGGATGCTCCTCGGCCTCGACCGGCCCACCTCCGGCAGCGCCACCGTCAACGGCCGCCGCTACGCCGACTACCCCGCGCCGCTGCGCGAGGTCGGTGCGCTGCTCGAGGCGCGGGCCCTGCACCCGGGCCGCTCGGCCCGCGACCACCTGCGCTGGATGGCCGCCAGCAACGGCATCCCCCGGGCGCGGGTCGACGAGGTGCTCGACCTGGTGGGCCTGACCGCCGTGGCGGACAAGCGGGTCGGCAAGTTCTCCCTCGGCATGGGCCAGCGGCTCGGCATCGCCGTCGCGCTGCTGGGCGACCCGCCGGTCGTCGTCCTCGACGAGCCGGTCAACGGCCTGGACCCCGAGGGCATCCGCTGGGTCCGGAACCTGGCCCGCGAGCTGGCTGCCCAGGGGCGGACGGTGTTCATCTCGAGCCACCTGATGTCGGAGATGGCGCTGACCGCCGACCACCTCGTCGTCGTCGGCCGGGGCCGGATCCTGGCCGACTGCTCGATGACGCAGTTCATCGCCGAGCACGCCACCTCCTACGTGCGGGTGGCCAGCCCGCAGCGCGGCGAGGTCGCCGGTCTGCTGCTCCGTCAGGGGCTGGAGGTCGCCGTCCACGACGAGGAGCTCCGGGTCCAGGGGCTGGACGCCGCCGCCATCGGTGAGCTGGTGGGGAAGAGCGGCCTGCTCCTCCACGAGCTCACCCTCGTCCGGTCCTCCCTCGAGGACGCCTTCATGACCTTGACCGCCGACAGCGTGGAGTACTCCGCCCACTCCTCCGCTGCCACCACGACCGCCGGGATCCCCGCATGACCGTCACCGAGCTCTCGCAGACCGTCGACCTCGACCCGAGGCGCAACGTGCCCGGCACCCGCCGGCCCGGCTTCGGCCAGACGCTGCAGGCCGAGTGGATCAAGTTCTGGACCGTCCGCTCCACCATGTGGGCGACCGTGATGCTGTTCGTCCTCGGCGCGGGCCTGACCGTGCTGCTCTGCGCGACCAACGCCGAGTGGCTGGCCAGCAGCGGGGCCGACGAGAACCCCGGCTCGTTCATCACCTTCGGCATGACCTTCGCCCAGATCACCGCGGTCGTGCTCGGCACGCTGGCCGTCACGAGCGAGTACGGCACCGGCATGATCCGGGCGACGCTGGCCGCGACGCCGCGCCGCGGTGCGGTCCTCGCCGCCAAGGGGCTCGTGCTCGCCGGGACGCTGTTCGTCGCCGGCACCGTCACCGCGTTCGCCGGGTACTTCGGGGGCAACTGGTTCTTCGAGAACGAGGGCATCGGCATCGCCCTGAGCGACGACGGGGTGCTCCGCTCGATGATCGGCAGCGGCCTCTACATGGCGGGGCTGGGCCTGCTCGCGGCCGGCGTGGGGCTCCTCGTCCGGCACACCGCGGCAGCGCTGTCGGCCGTCCTCGCGCTGGTCTTCGTCGTCGGCAACATGGTGTTCCTGCTGCCCGACGCCTGGGGCGAGTGGGCCGGCAAGCTCATGCCGGGCAACGCCGGGTCCGCCGTCGCCGCGCCGGTGTCGTTCAACCCTAACCTGCTCGACCCGTGGGTCGGTTTCGCGGTGTTCGCCGGCGAGGTCGCGGCGGTCCTGCTGGTCGGGTACCTCACCTTCCGGCGCCGCGACGCCTGACCGGCGACCCCGCCCTTTGCCCCGGCCGCGCGGCCGGGGCACTGTGGCGCGGTCAGGGGCCAGCGACGGTCTCGCGGAAAGCCACATGCGCGAAGGTGTGGGCGGGACCGACCTGCCTGAGGATTCCGCGCGTGTGGGCGGTCCGGAGGAAGCGGAAGGTCGCAGTCGGCCAAGGCCACCGGCCCACCAGGGCCAGGACCGACCCCGCGACAAGGAACCGGCCAGCGCTGCAGACCGTCAAACCGACCACGGAGCAGAGCGCTCCCAGCCCGATGAAGATCACCAGGGCAATGACAATGCCGACCAACCATGGCGGCAAGCCGACCCCCATCTCCTCCGGCCACGCGAAGGAACGACCCGACGACCATGCTTGCGACATCGAAAAGAGGAGCGTCGGCGCGAGGAACGCGGTGCACCAAAGCAGACTGGCCACGAAGGCGAAAAGGAGATTCGACCTCACCGCTGTGGCGGGCCGATCCGACGGCGCGATCGAAACCGGCCTGCCAAAGCACGCTGCCGCCGACCCCAGGACGGTCACCAACGCGAACATTGCCAACCCCCAGCCCCAGGCGGAGGCCTCAGTCGTCAACGCGTCGAGCAACAGTCCCAGAACGGCGGGAACCACCACTTTCGGGAAGGTGAAATGCCAGCCGACACCACGAGGTGTCCCAGGCGCCCCTCTACCCGCCAGCCATCGAGCCGCGGGGCGCCAGTCATCGGAGGCGACGCTGGCAACCGAGGCGAGCAGCAGGAGCAGCAGTGCAGCCGCCAGTCCGATCCAGAAGCCCTGTACGAGCCGGTTCCAAACGGGCCCGCCACCTTCGAGGACCGACACGACGGGAACCGCGAAGGCCGTCGCCATCGCTACCCGCCACACCGGCCCCCGCCAGCGGCTGCCCCGAGGAGCACGAGAAGCGGCCGTGCTGGCCAGGATCAGCGTGGCGAGCAAGGCGAGCGTGGACGCCCCGGCATTCCAGCCGAGCCCACGTTCGAGGCAAATGTGCACGAACGCATACGTGAGCGAGCCGCCGACTGCCGCCTGAATCCCCCACGGGATCACCGCCTCGAGGTCCCACCAGACGAAGTCCTCCCGTCCCCGAGCGGCCATCGCCTTGCTGAGCGTCCGGAAGTAGCGCCGGGCCCGGAGCAGGTCACTCGCCGATCGACCGCGGAAGCCGTGGCCGTACGCCGCGATGACCATACCTTCGAGCAGGGCGCCTTCCACGGCCTCCGGCGCATAGCTGTTGTTCTCGAGGGCGAGTGGTGGAGGTAGTCCCTCCGAGCGCAAACGGACGGCCAACCAAAGGAAGAGTGGCCAGCGCAGCACGGTCCCGACCACCGACTCAGGTTCTGTCAGAACACGGTGCGCAACCGCGGGCCACAGCTCCGCACCATGAGGAGCGGTTCCCCGACTGAGTTCGTGACTCGCTGCCTGCCTGCTCAACGGGCCCAGCACGACCACGTCCGCGACTAGATCCAGTCCGGAGCCAGCGCGAAAATACGCGTCCGGCCGACTGAGAAGGATGAAGCTCTTGAGCCCCGCCGTCCTGATCCGTTCCAACGCGACGTGTCCATACGTCTCGGGGAACTCGTCGAATCCGTCGAGGACCAGGAGAATATCGCCGCGTTCGATGAGCGACCGGATCACCCGTGCACCGCCGCGCACCTCGACATCTGCCTGGCTGCAGGCGTACCGGATCTGGCGACCCGCCCAGGAGACGAGATCCTCCCGCGGATCCCAGGAGCTTATGTGGATCCGGAATGGCACCGGCTTCGGCGAAATCCCGCCCTCCGAGCGAGCGTCCGCGCGGATCAGCGCCAGATCCGCCACGGTGCTCTTACCGGCACCTCGGTCGCCCAGGATTACGAGCCCACGAGGAGGGTCGGTCGCCAACGCCTCCGCTAGGTCCTTCACGACACCCTGGGACGGCAGGTAGGCATCGTTCCCCTGTTCCTGATCCGGACTGCTAGCCAGGGACCACGGCACCGGCAGCGGTGAGCTCAGGTCGACGAGCCTTGACTGGAGCTGCACGCGCCGCGCGTGCACCACGCCAAGGACGTCGTCCCGGGCAGCGTCGCGGTCGACAGTCGTCACCGTGGCCGAACGGTGAGCGAACCAACGGCTAAGGAGCCCGAAGATTGCCACCATGACAGCGGCGGTGGCTCCGATGACGCTGGCCCAGCGGTCAGCAGCCTCGAGACCGACGGTTCGCGTCAGCAGGAACGCGACCACTCCAATGACCACTGCAGCCGCTGCCAGAGCAACATCTTTCCCCACGATCCCCCGCAGTCGAACGTCGGCGCCAGTCCGGCCCTCAGGCAGAACATCGTGCCCCGCCGGCACCTGGGGCGCCGGGTCGCCGCTCCGCCGTCGGGCACAGTGGGGCCGTGAACTCTCTCGATCCGCTGGCCGTCGGGGCCCGGCGCGCCGACCAGCTCCTAACGCTCCTCTCCGCCGACGAGCCGGCCGCCGACGCGTTGCTCGGGAGCCTTTCCGAGGTGCGCGACCTGGTGTTCCTGGGCGCCGGCCTGACCGCCGTCGCCCGTGCCGAGGCGCGGTCACTGCCCCCCGCGCAGCGCGCGCAGGCCAACACCCGCCAGCTCCGGCTGGGTGCGCTGCGCGACGCGCACCGCAGCGACCCCGAGGGCCTCCGGACCTGGCTGCGCCGGGCCGGTGAGGAGATCCTGCTGCTCCGTTCGCAGCAGGCGATCACCGAGCGCGTCTCGGCCGCGGACCAGGCCTGGACGGCCGCCCGCGCCGCGGCCGAGAACCGGGACACCGACCCGGCGGGGCACGTCCCCGGCTGACCGCCGGTCCGGCCGGCGCGGCGCGGCAGCGGAACGTCTTGTCCGCGGGCGACCCGGGTCCTAGCGTGCGCTCCGCGCGCCGACTCGCGGGGGCCGGGCCGAGGGGGACCCATGTCAGGTGCCGACGGCCGGAAGGCCGGGACAGGCGGGGCGTCGGTCCCCGGTCGCGCCGGTGCCGCCGCCGGGGCAGGACGCCACAGCCGGCTCCAGTCACGCCGGACGACGGCCTTCCTCGCCGGCCTGGCGCTCCTGCTCGTGACGGCCCGCGGAGGAGCGCCGCCCGCCCTGGTGGTCGTCGTGTTCGTGCTGTTCGCCGTCCTGGCCACGGTATGGGTGCGCGGCCAGTACGCGGACTCGCTGGACGGCGAGGCCTGGGTGCTCGGCGGCCGGTGGCTCGCCGGATTCGCCCTCCTGACGGTGGCGTGCGCGGCCACCGCCCTCATCGGCTGGGCGTGGCTGCCCGACCTGCCCTGGGGGACGTTCCTCCTCGTCGCCGTGCTGGCCTTCTACCTGTTCGTCGGGCTCATGATCGCCCGGCTGCGGGCGGAGGCCGTCACCCGCAGGTTCGTGGCTCCGCTGATGACGGCGGCGGGCCTGGTGGCCGGCATCGGGCTGTGCGTCGCTCTCGGCCGGGCGCCGCTGCCGGTCGTCGCCGTCCTCGCGCTCGTCGCCGTGGTCTACCTCCCGGCCGGCGTCGCCATCGCCTCGGAGACGGCCATCCGCCGGCTGCAGCGACCCGACCAGGCGTCGCGCCGGCGGGCCGCCGTGGTCGGGGGCGCGGCGGTCCTGGCGCTCACGGCCGGTGCCACGCTCCTCTTCGCTCGCTCGGCGTGGGCGCTGCTCGCGGTGGCCGCACTCGCCCTCCTCGTGGTCGCGCTCGCCTCCTCGACGCAGGCGGACATCGTCGTCGTGCTCGCCCTCGTCGCGCTCATGGGAGTCACGCCTCAGCAGTCCTCCGGTCCCCGGTCACCGGCCGGCGGCGACGAGGTCCTGGTCGCGCTCGGCGACTCCTACATGTCCGGGGAGGGCGCCGGGACCTTCTACGAGGGCACGGACGACGGGGGTGGCAACGCCTGCCGCCGCGCCCCCAGCGCGTGGGCGGCTCTCGCCGGACAGAGCCCGGAGTTCGACGGCGTGGCCCTGCTCGCCTGCTCGGGCGCCCGCACCTACAACGTCCGCGCTGCCGACGCCGCCCCACTGGCACCTGGGCGGGAGGAGCAGGAGGACGTCCCCGACCCCCTGGATGACGTCGGCGACGTGGACACCCAGCTCGCCCAGTACCGCGCCCACGAGGGCGACTACGAGCCCGCGCTGGTGGTCATCAGCATCGGCGGCAACGACGCGGGCTTCGGTGTCATCGGCCAGATGTGCGTGGCACCGGGCGACTGCAACGACGAGCGGGACGTCTGGATGGCGGGGCTCGACGAGGTCGAGCGGGAGCTGCGGCGGACCTATGCGGACGTGCGCGACGCCTTTCCCGGCGTCCCGGTCGTCGCGATCCCCCACCCGTCCCCCCTCGCGGCCGAGGACCGCTCCGGGCGCACGGTGCAGTGCGACGAGATCGCCCTGAGCAGCGACGAACGCACGTTCATCACCCAGTTCCTCAACGCGCTCAACGGCCGCGTCCGTGCGGCCGCGGCCGAGGCGGGCTTCTACTACCTGTCGGGGATGCGCGACTCGCTCCGGGACGCCCACCTGCAGCTGTGCGATCCACGCAACGACGGTCGCCCCGGGATCAACTTCATCGGCCTGCGATCGGTGAAGGGGACACCCGAGCAGCGGTTCAACCCGATGAACTGGTCGCACAACAGCCTGCACCCGAACGAGCGCGGGCATGCGGCGATGCTCCGCACCTTCGAGGTGTGGCTGGCCGGGAATCCCGACCTCGTGGTCCCGGCCCCCGAGGACCCCGACGCACCGTCGGTCGAGGAGGCGTCCGAGGACGTGCGCGACGCGAAGGACTGCAGCGTCTACGACGAGGGCCCGGACGGGTGCCGTGCACTCGGCAGCACGTGGGCACTGCAGCAGCTGGGTGCTTTCGGGCGCCTCTGGGGCCTGGTCGCCGCGCTCACCACGGCCGGCGCCTGGATGTTCGCGGTTGGGTTCTTCGGCTGGCGCCGGTACCGCAGCACCCGCTACCCCGATCCCGCCGACGACTGACGCGCCTGCGGGACGGACGACCCGACCCGGGCAGCGGCCGAGGCCAACGGCAGCGCCGCCGCCAGCAGCGCCGCGACCAGCACGTAGGTCCAGTCCAGCCCGATCCCGGCGGCGAGGAACCCCAGGGCCAGCGCCCCGGTGGCGGTGCCGGCGTCGAACGAGGCGTTCCACATGGCGCTGGCCGTCGTCGTCCCGCCCTCGCCGGCCCGGACGAACGCGGCCACGAGGGTGAGGTTCTGCGTCGCGCCGAAGCCCGCCCCGAACACCGCCGCCCCGACGAGCACCCAGGTGTCCCCGGTGCCGAGCCCGATCCCGGTCACCACCAGCCCGACGGCGGCCACGGCCAGCGCCAGGGGCAGCAGCAGGCGGGTGCCGAGCCGGTCGGACAGCGCGCCCGCCCGCCAGCGGGTGATCGCCCCGGTGATGCCGAAGACGAGCAGGGCCACGGTGGCGAGGACGCCGTCGGGCCGCTCGATGGGCAGGAACGTCACCACGCCGCCGCCGGCCATCGTGACCAGGAAGAGCACCGCCGACGGCGCGAGGGCGGCCAGCACGGCCGCGCGGTGGGTGCCGGCCGGCCCGGGCCCCGGCTGCGGGCCGACCGACCGCACCAGCAGCGGCACCAGCGGGATGCCGAGCACCGGCGACGCGGCCAGCCAGGACAGCCAGCCCACCTGGTCGCCGAGCACCAGGGCGACACCGGCCGGGACGGCGACCAGGTTCGGGACGGCGATCGCCAGGCCGTAGAGGCCGATCGACTCCCCGCGGCGCGCCACCGGGGCCACCTGTGCGGCCAGCGTGGCCCCGAGGACGGTGAGGACGGCGAACCCGGCTCCGCGGACCGCCGACAGCGCCGAGATCCACACGACGCCGTCGTCCAGGACGTAGAGGGGCGAGGGGACGCCCATGGCGAGCAGCCCCGCCACGAGGACCGGTCCGACGCCGAACCGGGTGGTCAGCGCCGGGATGGCGGCCTGGACGGCGATGGTCACCACCAGGAAGACGGCGGTGACGACGCCGGCGGTGCTCTCGGCCGCGCCGCCGGTGACCGCGTACACCGGGAGCGAGGCCAGCGTCAGGCAGTAGCTGGCGAAGCCCAGCACCGTGACCCCGATCAGCGCCTGCATGCCGCGTCCGCGCCACAGCGACGTCCGCGCGTCCACCGTTCCCCCGCTCACTCCGGAAGCATGTCAAAGGACCGTGCGCCGCCCGCGCCGCCGGGGCCGCTGGACGCGCCGTCCGGCGACCGGGTAGGCAGGGACGATGCCGCTGCTCACCGTCGGCCACGGCCCGCAGGACCGCGGGGCTCTCGGGGACCGGCTCACCGGGGCCGGGGTGCGCCGCCTCGTCGACGTCCGCCGCTTCCCTGCCAGCCGGAACAACCCGGACGTGGCACGCGAGTCCCTGGAGCGGTGGCTGCCCGACCGTGGGGTGGGCTACCGCTGGGAGGAACGGCTCGGCGGCCGGCGGCGGCTGCCTCGGGGCGAGCCGGTCGAGGACGGCTGGTGGACCGTCGCCCAGTTCGCCGCGTACGCCGCGCACACCCGCTCGCCGGAGTTCGCCGCCGCCCTCGACGAGGTGCTCGCCGAGGCCGCCGGGACGACCGTCGCCGTCATGTGCAGCGAGAGCGTGTGGTGGCGCTGTCACCGGCGGCTGATTGCCGACGTCGCCGTCCTGGGCCGGGGCGTGCCGGTCACGCACCTGATGCCCGACGGCCGGCTGACCCCGCACCGCCCCGCCGACGGCGCCGTGGTGGTGGACGGCGACGTCCGCTGGCCCGCGGGGACCTGACCGCCGTCCTCCCTCACCGCAGCGCGTCCTCCCCCACCGCCCACCGGGAGGGAGGACGCGCCACGATCAGGGCACCTGATCCCGGCGCGGGGTCAGGTGCCCTGGCCGGGGCGCGGGGTCAGGGCACCTGGTAGGGGCTCGGGTCAGTCCATGTGCGGGTAGCGGTGCCCGGTCGCGGGGGCGAACGTCTCCTTGATCGACCGGGTGCTCGTCCAGCGCTGCAGGTTCTGCGGGGCGCCGGCCTTGTCGTTGGTCCCCGAGGCCCGCCCGCCGCCGAAGGGCTGCTGGCCGACGACGGCGCCGGTGGGCTTGTCGTTGACGTAGAAGTTGCCGGCGGCGTGGCGGAGGAAGCGCTGCGCGTGGGCGATGGCAGCCCGGTCCTGGGCGATGACGGCGCCGGTGAGGGCGTACGGGGCCACCGACTCCATCTGGGTCAGCACCGCGTCGTACTCGGCGTCGTCGTAGACGTGCACCGCGAGCACCGGCCCGAAGTACTCGGTGCTGAACACCTCGTGCCCGGGGTCGGTGCCCTCGATGATCGTCGGCCGCACGAAGAAGCCCTCGCTGTCGTCGGCGGTGCCCCCGGCGACGACGGTGAGCGCGTCGTCGTCGGCCACCCGGTCCAGCACACCGGACAGCTTGGAGAACGACTTCCGGTCGATGACGGCGCCCATGAAGTTCGAGAAGTCGGTGACGTCGCCCTGCTCCAGCGACTCGGTGGTGGCGACCAGGTCGTCGCGCAGCCGTGACCACACGCTGCGCGGGACGTAGGCGCGGGAGGCCGCCGAGCACTTCTGCCCCTGGAACTCGAAGGCGCCGCGGACCATGGCGGTCCTCAGCACGTCGACGTCGGCGGAGGGGTGGGCGACGATGAAGTCCTTGCCGCCGGTCTCCCCCACGATGCGCGGGTAGCCGCGGTAGTTCGAGATGTTCTCCCCGACGGTCCGCCACAGGTGCTGGAACACCGGCGTGGACCCGGTGAAGTGGATGCCGGCGAGGTCGCGGTCGGCCAGGGCCACCTCCGACACCGGGATGCCGTCACCGGTCACCATGTTGATGACGCCGTCGGGCAGCCCGGCCGCCTCGAGCAGGCGCATGATCAGGTGCGCGGCGAACTGCTGGGTGGGCGAGGGCTTCCAGACGACGGTGTTGCCCATGAGCGCCGGTGCGGTGGGCAGGTTGCCGGCGATCGCGGTGAAGTTGAACGGCGTGATCGCGTAGACGAAGCCCTCGAGCGGGCGGTGGTCGGTGCGGTTCCAGACACCGGGCGAGGACTCCGGCTGCTCGGCCAGGATCTGCCGGGCGAAGTGCACGTTGAAGCGCCAGAAGTCGATCAGCTCGCAGGCCGCGTCGATCTCGGCCTGGAACGCGGTCTTGCTCTGCCCGAGCATCGTCGCGGCGTTGAGGGTCTGCCGCCACGGCCCGGACAGCAGGTCGGCGGCCTTGAGGAACACCGCGGCGCGGTCGTCGAAGGAGAGCTCCGCCCAGCCCGGCGCGGCCTCCTTCGCGCAGCGGACGGCGTCCTGCGCGTCGGCGTGGGTGGCGTGCGCCGAGGTGCCCAGGACGGCGGCGTGCCGGTGCGGCTGGACGACGTCGAACGGCTCGCCGGCGGCCATCCGCCGGCGGCCGCCGATGGTGCTGGTGAGCTCGATCGGCTCGGCGGCCAGCTCCTTCAGCCGGGCCTGCAGCTCGGCGCGCTCGGCCGAGCCGGGTGCGTAGCTGAGGACGGGCTCGTTGCGGGGGGCCGGGACTCGGGTGACGGCGTCCATGATCGGACCTCTCAGGATTGGGTGGATCAGGAGCGGGTGAGCAGGGAACGGAGGAAGAAGCCGACGTTGGCCGGGCGCTCCGCCAACCGGCGCACGAAGTACGCGTACCAGTCGACGCCGTAGGGGACGTAGGCACGCACGCGCGTGCCGGCGGCGGCCAGCCGGCGCTGCTCGTCGGGGCGGATGCCGTAGAGCATCTGCACCTCCCAGCTGTCGGCGGCCCGCGAGTGCTGGGCGGCCAGCTCGTGCGCGCGGGTCACCATCGACGGGTCGTGCGAGCCGACCATCGGGTAGCCCGGGCCGGCCATGAGGATCTCCAGGCAGCGCGCGTAGGCGGCGTCGACGTCCTTCCGCGCGCGGTGCGCGACCTCCGGCGGCTCGTTGTACGCCCCCTTGACCAGGCGCACCCGCGAGCCGGGCACGGCCAGCGCCTTGGCGTCGTCCTCGGTGCGGAAGAGCATCGCCTGCAGGACCGCCCCCGTGCCGGGGTGCTGGGTGCGCAGCTCGGCGAGGACGGCGAGCGTGGAGTCGACCGTGCGGTGGTCCTCCATGTCGAGGGTGACCGTGGTGCCGGCCGCGGTCGCCGCCTCCACCACCGGGCGGACGAGCTCCAGGGCGATGTCGTGGCCGCCGGGCAGCGCCTGGCCGAAGGCCGACAGCTTCACCGACACCTCGGCACGGTCGCCCAGGCCGAGCCGGGCCAGCCCCTCCAGGGCGGCGAGGTAGGCGTCGCGGGAGTGCTCGGCGCCGGTGCGGGTGGTGACGTCCTCACCGAGGTGGTCGAGCGTCACCCGGACGCCGTCGGCGGCCAGTGCCTCGACGGCGGAGAGCGCGTCGTCCAGCGTCTCCCCCGCGACGAACCGGTCGACCACGCGACGGGTCGCGGAGTTCCCGGTGACCATCCGGCGCAGACCGGGTCGGCGGGAGGCCGCCAGGAGAGTCTTCTGCAGGACCACGGGACCTCCTGGGGGCGGCACGTCGGACAGCCACGACGCTAGGCACCCCTGCCCCGGAGGGCCAGGGACAGATGTCCGGAACCTCGGCCCGTGCTCTCATACAGATGTACAGCGCGACGTGCGGCGTCGCCGGGGCCGGGAGGGGGGCGCATGCGGGACGACCTGCAGGAGCTCGTCGACGAGGTCTCGCGCGTCCTGGCCGCCCCGGTCACCCTCGAGGACGCCGACTTCACGCTGCTCGCGTTCTGCGCGCACGACGACACGGCCGCGGGGACGATGGACGCCGTCCGCACGCGGTCGATCCTGACCCGCGGGTCCCCGCCACCCACCCGGGCGTGGTTCGAGACGTTCGGCATCGCCGCCGCCGAGGGACCGCTGCGCACCCCGGCCGATCCGGCGGCCGGCATCCTCACCCGGCTGGTGATCCCGGTACGCCACGACGGCCGGACCCACGGCTACCTCTGGCTGCTCGACGGCGGCCGGATCGACCCGGCCGACGTCGGCGACCCGGCGCTCGCGGCGGCCGTCGGCCTCGCCGCGGAGGCCGGCCGGCTGCTCGCCGAGCGTCCCGGGTCCGAGGACGACCTCGGCCGGCCGCTGGCCGAGGCGCTCGATCCCGCCACCCGGGACCAGGGCCTGCGCACGCTCGCCGCGGCCCTCGGCGACGAGCTCCCGCTCGTGCTGGTGGCGCTGGTGCCCGGCCCCGAGGGCCTGCCCGCGCACTGGCGGCGACCGCGGGCCGGTGCCGTCACCGCGGTGCTCGACGACGCCGCAGGCCCGGTGGCCGCCGCGCTGGTCCCGCTGAACCGGGCGGGAGACCTCCGCCCCGCGGGTGCGCTCGCCGCAGGCGCGCTGGCCGGGCTCCCCCGCGGCAGCACCGCCGGGGTCTCCCAGGTGCGCGCCGGGGTCGCCGGCCTGCCCGGCCAGTGGACGCAGGCGCAGGCGGCGGCGCGGGTCGCGCGCGCGGTGCCCGCCCTCTCCCCGGTGGCCCACTGGGCGGAGCTGGGCGCCTGGCGGCCGGTCACCGAACTGGCCGGCCCCGATCCGGCCGTCGCTCCCCTGCTCGCCGACGCGGTGCTCTCCGGGACCGCCGAGGTGTTCCTCGACTGCGCCGGCAGCGCCTCCCGGGCCGCCACGGCGCTGCGGATCCACCGGCAGACGCTCTACTACCGGCTGTCCCGCATCGAGGCGCTCACCGGACTGGACCTCGCCGACGGTGGCGCCCGCCTGCTGCTGCACACCTCGCTGCGCGCCGCCCGGCTGGCCGCCGGGCGCTGATCGACCGGTCCGGACGGCCGCTCCCCCCTCACCTACGCTCGGCCGGATGGGGTCGGGGAGAAGCGCTGCGGGCGCCGGGGGCGACGTGCTGCGCAGGTTGCGGACCGGGACGGCCGAGCAGCACGAGGACGTGGAGCGGACGCTGGACCTGCTCGACCCGGACCTGCAGCGCGGTCGGCTGACCACGGTCCTGGCGCGGATGCACGGGTTCTGGGTCGCCGCCGAGGAGGGCCTGGACCGGTGGGCCGGGCGGTTCCCGGACGACGCCGCGGCCGCCGACTGGCCGCGCCGCCGGCGGGCCGGGCTCTTCGCCGCCGATCTGGTCGCCCTGGGCGGGACGCCGGCGGGCGCCGGGCCGCAGCTGCCCGACGTCGGCTCCACCGACACGGCCCTGGGCCGGCTCTACGTGCTGGAGGGCTCGACGCTCGGGGGTGTGGTCATCGACCGGCACCTGGCGTCCCTCCCCCGCCTGGCCGACGTGCGGATCCGCGCCTTCTCGCCCTACGGCGGCGACACCGGGGCCATGTGGGCGGCGTTCCGGCGGGTCACCCGTGCCCGCGTCGACGCCGGCGGGGACGAGGGGGCCGTGGTGGACTCCGCCCGCGCGACGTTCCGGGCCCTGGCCGACTGGTGCCGCCCGGCGAGCCCCTCCGCGACCACCGGGGAAGGCCCCCGACCGGTCAGTCGCCCAGCTCCGGGGCGCTGAACCGCGGCGTCAGCCCGTCGTCGGGCGGGCCGCCCCGGCCGGGCAGCGGGCCCTCGTCCTCGGCGGCCCGCAGCTGCAGCAGCGACTCCTCCACCGAGGGCTCGCGCAGCCCGCGGGCGTCGCGCTCCAGGGCGGCCAGCAGCCGCTCCTCGTCGGGTGCCAGGTCACCGGGCCCGAGGTGGCTCCCGGCGCTGCCGGCGTCCGAGCCGGAGGCCATGCCGGTGTCGGGGTCGCTCCCGTGCGGTCCGGCCATGCTCATGGCGGTCTCCTCCTCGCCCCGGCTCACCGGGGGAAGTTCGGCTCGAGCCGGGGCACGATCTGCATCTCCGGCACGAAGCTCGTCGGGTGCAGCGACACGAGGGTGCGGACCATCTCCGCGACCGCCGACGGCGGCATCATCAGGTGGGACGGGATCCCCCACTGCGCCATCATCGGGGTGTCCATCGCCGCCGGGATGACGGCCTGCACGCGGCACGGGAAGGGGCGCTCGGAACCGTCGGGCAGCCGGACCGCCTTCTCGCGCAGTTCCCGCTGGATGCAGCGGGTGGCGTTCAGGAACCCGGCCTTCGAGCCGTTGTAGGCGATCGCCCCGCTGCCCGACGTGATGGCCGACAGGGACACGACGTGCACCACGTCGGCGGTCCGGCCCTCGGGCAGGTGCTGCACCCGCTTGGTGAACTCGCTGGTGAGGAAGACGGGGCCCTCGCAGTTCACCGCCTGGACGCGGCGGTAGTCGTCGAGGTCGATGTCGGTGATGTAGCCCGGCCGGTCGATGCCGGCGACGTTCACCAGGACGTCGAACGCGTCGCCGTGCCGGTCGAAGAGGTCGCCGATCACCGCGCGCCGGTTCTCGTCGTCGGTCACGTCGAGGGGCACGACCTCGGCCGACCCACCGGCGTCGGTCACGCTCGTCCGCGTCTCGTCGCTGCCCCGGGCGTCGATGTCCGCGACGACGACGTGCGCCCCCGCCTCCGCCAGCGCCACCGCGGTCGCCCGGCCCAGCCCGCTGGCCGCGCCGGTCACCAGCGCCACCCGGCCCTTCAGGGCACCCTCGTCCGTCATCCCGCCTCCGCTCCCGGTCGCTCCCACGTCCCCCACTGCCCGTCCCCCACAGCCTGTCCGACATTGCGGCGGGCCGCAGGTCGGCGGCATCGGGTCAGGACGTGCGCGCGCGACCGGCCGCGACGCTGCCCCGCAGTCGCTGGGCGGGGGTCGCCCAGACGTCGGCGAGGGTGACGGTGCGCAGTCCGCGCTCGGCGATCAGGGCGAGCAGCTCGCCGTAGACCGTGGTGACGGTGGCGTGGTTGGCGTGGCCGACGACGATCCGCTGGGCGGTGCACCACTGCCGGGCGGCGGCCATCAGCTCCTCCGCCGTCAGGACCCGGGAATCGGCCAGCGTGCCGTCCCAGAGGACGACGGTCGGGTGCCCCTGGTCGGCGGCGATCCGGTCGATGCGCTCGTCCCGGAACCCGAACGGCGGCCGGAAGAACGGGCTGTCGCGGACGCCGAAGACCGTGCGCAGGAAGTCCCGGTTGCGGCCGATCTCGTCGGCGACCTCCCGGTCGTCCAGCGTCCGGAGGTCGGGGTGGGACCACGTGTGGTTGCCCAGTGCCACCTGACCGGACTCCACCAGGGGCCGCAGGAGTGCGGCGTTGTCCGACCAGGACCGGTAGCGGCCGTTGGGGAAGAACGTCAGCCGGGTCCCGCTCTCGGCGGCGAAGGTGGCGAACGCGGCCACGACCTCGGTGCTGGTGCCGTCGTCGATCGTGAGCGCCAGCGCGTTGCCGTGGCCGGGCAGGCCCTCCACCACCCCGGTGGGCGGCAGGGGACGCCGTGGCGCAGCCCTCGCCGGAGCGGGCGGTGGCGGCGCCGGCGCCGCCACCGGGGCGGGCGGCTCCGGAGCGGCCGGCCCCCGCGCCACCGCCGCGCCGGCCAGCCCCGCGGCGAGGGCGAGCAGGAACCGTCGTCGCTCCATGCAGCCGGACCGTAGGCGGGCCGCCCGGCGCTGTCCGGCTGCCACTCGGAGGACGCGCCGCCCCGCTGCCGAGCGCGCCCGGGACGCCGCCGCCCGTGCGGAAAGCCCTCACCGGACGTGTACGCCTCGCTGCAACACGTCACCCGAGTGAGTGGAACGGCTCCACCGACGTCCTCCGGTGGTTCAGCACCTCCGCCGTCCTGCCGAAGGGACGACGCACACACATGGAAGTGCGGAACAACCAAGGAGGTGTACGGAATGAGCAGCAGCAACCTGCATGGACACCCTCCAGAGGCGCCGAGTCACGGCGTCACCTGGGGCGGGGTACCCATGCACGCCAAGCGGGCGATGACCGTCGCCGTGGCATCGCTCGTGGCGGCAGGGCTCACCGGCCCCGCTACCGCGTCCGCGGCCACGCTGACGTCGTCGGCCGACCCGGTGTCGGTCATCGTGCGCGAGGCCGCCGGTTCGGGGGACGCCCCCGAGCGGGCGGTGTCGGCGTTCGGTGGCTCGGTCACGCGCCAGCTCGGGATCATCGGCGGGTTCACCGCCCAGGTCCCGGCTGACCGGATCGGCGCGCTCCGCGGCGTCGCCGGCGTCCGGTCGGTCAGCGAGAACGCGAGCCTCGCCCTGCAGAGCACCGACGTCCAGGGGCAGGCGGCGCAGCCCGGCTCGCTCCACACGATCGCCAACGAGGTCACCGGTGCCTCGGCGATGTGGGACGCGGGCTTCACCGGCGAGGGCGTCGACGTGGCGGTCATCGACTCGGGCGCCGTCCCGGTCGACGGCTTCACCGCGCCCGGCAAGCTGGTCTTCGGCCCGGACCTCTCCTTCGAGGTCGGGACCCCGCTGGAGAACCTGGACACGAACGGTCACGGCACCCACATGGCCGGCATCATCGCCGGCCGGGACGACGCCGCTGCCGCTCCGTACTCCGGCGACTCGAGCAACTACGTCGGCATGGCGCCGGACGCCCGCATCGTCAGCATCAAGGTCGCTGACGCGCTGGGGCACACCGACGTCTCGCAGGCCATCGCCGCCATCGACTGGGTCGTCGAGCACGGGGACGACAACGGGCTGAACGTGCGCGTGCTGAACATGTCGTTCGGCACCGACGGCGTGCAGAGCTACCAGCTCGACCCGCTGGCCTACGCGGCCGAGCAGGCGTGGCACGCGGGTGTCGTGGTCGTCGTCGCCGTCGGGAACGAGGGCCTCGGCAAGGTCAACAACCCGGCCACCGACCCCTACGTCATCGCCGTCGGCAGCAACAACGCCAACGGCACGGCCGACACCGCCGACGACGTCGTCTCCTCGTTCTCGAACAACGGCGACGGCACCCGCAACCCCGACGTGCTCGCCCCCGGCGAGCGCGTGGTCAGCCTCCGCAGCCCGAACTCGTACCTGGACCAGACGGCTCCGGGTGCGCGCCAGGGGGAGAAGCTGTTCCGGGGCAGCGGCACCTCGCAGGCGGCGGCTGTCGTCTCGGGCGCCGCGGCGCTGCTGATCGACCAGCGTCCGGAGATCACGCCGGACGAGGTCAAGGCCCTGCTCACGGGGACGGCCAAGTCCATCCCCGGCGCGACGGCTGCCCAGCAGGGTGCGGGTCTGATCGACCTGGCCACCGCGATGAACACCGCCACGCCGGAGAACGCCGTGCAGACGCACGCGCGTTCCACCGGTGCGGGCTCGCTGGACGAGGCCCGTGGGTCGGTGATCGTCGAGGTCGACGGCGAGGCCGTCACCGGTGAGGTCGACGTGACGGGCGAGTCCATCGAGGACTCCACCGCCGAGTCGATCGCCGAGGGCGTCACCGAGGTCGTCGAGGAGGGCGCCAAGGAGACCGTCGAGGTCATCGCCGAGATGCCCGTCGAGGAGCAGGTCGAGGTCATCGAGGAGCTGCCGGCCGCGCAGCAGGCCGCGGTGATCGCCGAGATGCCCGTCGAGGAGCAGGCCGCGGTCGTCGAGCAGGCCGAGCTGGCCGGCGTCACGTGGTCCGGGGTCACCTGGTCCGGCGTGACCTGGTCCGGCGTGACCTGGTCCGGCGTGACCTGGTCCGGCGTCACGTGGTCCGGCGTCACGTGGTCCGGGGTCACCTGGTCCGGCGTGACCTGGTCCGGGGTCACCTGGTCCGGCGTCACGTGGTCCGGGGTCACCTGGTCCGGCGTCACGTGGTCCGGCTCGGGCTGGGCGTGACCTGATGACGACGATGACGAACGGCGCCGACGCCGTGCAGACCAATGTCCTGGGCCGGCTCACCCCGTCCCAGCGGATCGTGCTGCTCACTGCGACCGTGGCAGTGGCCGCGGTGGCGCTGTTCGTCATCGTCGTCCGCCCGCTTCCCGGAGCCCCCACGGCCCTGAACCTGCCGTGGGTGCTCTGGGCGGCCGCCTTCGCCGTGGGCGAGGTGCTCGTCGTCCACTGGCAGTGGAAGCGGGACGCCCACAGCTTCTCGATGGGCGACCTCGTCCTCGCCGTCGGGCTCTTCCTGGCCACCCCCACCCAGCTCGTGACGGCGATGGCGCTCGGATCGGGCGCGGCCCTGGTCCTGCACCGGCGTCAGCGCGGGCTGAAGCTGGCCTTCAACGTCGCCGAGCTCGCCCTGGGCGCGGCCATGGCGCTGATCGTCTTCCACACCTTGTCCGGCGTGCTCGGCCAGCAGCTCGACTGGGTGGCCGCGCTGGCCGCGGTCCTGACCGCGACGCTCACCGCGGACCTCTGCATCTTCGGCATCATGACCATCCTCGAGAACCGCGTCGACACGCGGAAGCTCGTGGAGCTGCTCGGCCTCTCCGTCCCGTTCGCGCTGGGCTCGGCCGGCATGGGGCTGGTGGTCGCCCGCACGGTCGTCAACGACCCGGCGTCCCTGGCGCTGCTGTCCCTGCCGACCCTGCTCATCCTCGTCGCCTACCGCGCCTACACCGGCGCGAAGGAGCAGCAGGACAACCTGCGCCTGCTGCACGAGGTCACCTCGCTGCTGCACGCCGGCGACACCCAGGAGGCGCTCGGCGACTTCCTCGACTCCGTGCGGTCGGCCTTCCGGGCCGAGATGGCCGAACTGGTGCTCCTCGGCCCGACCGGCCGCGAGGGCGCCACCGTCAGCCGGAGCCGTGAAGGCACCGAGCCGGTCGTCATGGCCGCCCTCGACGACCCCGAGGACCACCACCGCCTGCTGCGTCTGGCCACGGCATCGGGTGCCCTGACCACCCGCACCGGCACCGGCCGCGGCGCGCCGCTGGACAGCTACGCCGCCGGCCACGGTCTCAAGGACGCCGTCGCCGCGGCGCTGCGCACGGAGGACCGGGTGCACGGGCTGCTGCTCGTCGGCGGCCGCATCGGCGACGTCACCACCTTCACCTCCCGCGACCTCGCCCTGCTGGAGACCTTCGCCCGGCACGTCGCCACCTCGCTCGAGCGCGGCCGGCTGGAGGAGAACCTCCGCCAGGTCACCGACCTCAAGGAGCAGCTGCGGCACCAGGCCCTGCACGACCCGCTGACCGGGCTGCCCAACCGCACCCTCTTCCTCGACCGGGCCCGGCAGGCCGTCGACGCGGCCGGTTGCAGCGACGTGTGGCCGGCCGTCCTCTACCTGGACCTCGACGGCTTCAAGCCGGTCAACGACACCTACGGCCACGAGGCCGGGGACGTCCTCCTGCGCACCGTCGCCGACCGCCTGCGCGGCTGCCTGCGCCCGGCCGACACCGCGGCCCGGCTCGGTGGCGACGAGTTCGTCGTCCTGCTCACCGGCCCGATCGACCGGTTCGGCGTGACCCGGGTGATCCAGCGGATCCGCGAGCAGCTCGAGGTCCCGGTGCTGCTGGGCGACGACGTCGTGACCACCGTGGGCGCCAGCATCGGCGTCGCCCTGGGCGAGGCCGGCCTCCCCGACGCCGACACCCTCGTCCGGCACGCCGACGTCGCGATGTACGCGGCCAAGCGCTCGGCCGGCAACGACTTCGTGCTCTACGAGCCCGGCCTGGACAGCACCACCTCCACCCGGAAGGACACCACCGCCGAACTGGCGCACGCGATCGAGGCCGGCCAGCTGCGCACCGTCTACCAGCCGCTCATCGACCTGCGCACCGGCCGCCCCGTCGGCGCCGAGGCCCTGGTCCGCTGGCAGCACCCGGTCGACGGGCTGCGCACGCCGGACCGGTTCATCGACCTCGCCGAGGAGACCGGGCTCATCATCGGCATCGGCGAGCAGGTGCTCAACGACGCCTGCCGGCAGGCCGCCCGCTGGGTGGCCGAGTCCCCGGACCGGGACGACCTCCTGGTGACGGTCAACCTGTCCGCGCGCCAGGTGGCCGACGACCGCATCGTCGACCAGGTGCGGGCAGCGCTGGCCGGCTCCGGGCTCGAGCCGCACCGCCTGATCCTGGAGATCACCGAGACGGTGCTCATGCAGGACCGCGAGACGGCGGCGGCCACCCTGTGGCTGCTGAAGGACCTCGGCGTCCGGATCGCCATCGACGACTTCGGCACCGGGTACTCGTCCCTGGCCTACCTGCGCCGTTTCCCCATCGACATGCTGAAGGTGGCCCGGGAGTTCGTCGACGGGCTGGGGCGCGACGCCCACGACGACGTCATCACCCGCGCGATCGTGGAGCTCGCCGGCACCCTGGGCCTGCTCACCGTGGCCGAGGGCGTGGAGACGGTGCAGCAGTCGGAGACCGTCGCCTCGCTCGGCTGCGACATCGCCCAGGGTTTCCTGTTCTCGCGGCCCGTCGAGGCCGATGCGGCCAGCGCGATCATCTCGGCGTCGCGGATCCGGGGGGACCTCCGCGCGCTGCCGGCGGGGATGCCCCGGTGCGATCCGGCGGACGAGCTCGCCAGCGCGTGACCGTCAGGCCGACGGCACCAGCCCGGCCTCCTCGATCAGCCGGGCCTGCTCGCGGCACCACGGTGACCAGGCGTCACCCTCCGTCTCCTGCCTGCGGCGGAAGGCGGCCCAGTCCAGCACCTCCCACTCCGCCACCTCCGACACCTCGGGCGCCGGCGAACCGGTGAAGCGGCCCAGGTAGACCGGGCAGATCTCGTTCTCCACGACGCCGCGGAACTCCGCGCGGTAGCGGTAGCCGGGCAGCGCCGGCCGGATGTCGGCCACCCCGAGGCCGAGCTCGAACCGCGCGCGCCGGGCGATCGCGCCGGCGTCGTCCTCATCCGGCCCCGGGTGCCCGCACACGGTGTTGGTCCACATCCCGGGGAACGTCGCCTTGTCCACGGCGCGGCGGGTGATGAGCAGGCGTCCGGCCTCGTCGAAGAGGTAGGCCGAGAAGGCCCGGTGCAGCGGGGTCTCGCCGTGGTGGACCAGCGGCTTCGGCATGGTGCCGATCGACCGCCCCTCGTCGTCGACCAGCACGATCAGCTCCTCGGACGCCATGGACCCATCCTCCCCGACCGAGGACCGCACCGCCCGCACGGCGGGCGACGAGCACCGCGCACCCCGATGCATGGATCGGGGCGCACGAGGGGCACAGTCGCGTGGTGGACAGCTTCCGCCGCGACGGCATGACCTTCGACGTCCTCGACGCCGGGCCTCCCGACGGCGAGCCCGTCGTCCTGCTGCACGGCTTCCCGCAGGACGCGACCGCCTGGGACCGGGTCGTCCCCGCGTTGCACCAGCACGGGCTCCGGACCCTCGCGCCGCACCAGCGCGGCTACTCCCCCATGGCCCGCCCCCGGGGCCGCAGGCGCTACCGCCTGCGGGAGACGACCGCCGACGTCCTCGCCCTGCTCGACGCCGCCGGCCTGGGGAGCGCCCACGTCGTCGGCCACGACTGGGGTGGCATCGTCGCCTGGGCCCTGGGCGCCTGGCACCCCGAGCGGGTACGCACGTTGACCGCGATCTCGGTGCCGCACCCGGCCGCGATGGCGCGGGCCGTGGTGACCAGCGACCAGGCGCTGCGCTCGACCTACATCGGGCTGTTCCAGCTGCCGGTCGTGCCCGAGCGCCTGCTGCTCGCCGGCAACGGCGCGGCGCTGCGCCGGCTGCTGCGCAGCGGCGGCCTCCCCGAGGACGTCGTCGACCGCTACGTGAGCCGCATGCGCCAACCGGGCGCCCTGTCGGCGGCGCTGGGCTGGTACCGGGCCCTGCCCTGGAGCGGGCGCGACCCGGTGGGGCGGGTACGGGTGCCGACGCTGCACCTCTGGAGCACCGGCGACGCTTTCCTCGGCCGGGCCGCCACCGAGGCCACCGCCGGGTTCGTGACCGGCCCCTACCGGCTGGAGGTGCTGGAGGACCTGCCGCACTGGATCCCCGAGCTGGCCCCCGACCGGGTCGCGGAGCTGGTCACCGCCCACGTCCGCACCGCGCAGCGACCATGACGGAGACCGGCGGCCCGCTCACCCGGGCCGAACGGCTCGACCGGCTGCCCGTCACCCGGGAGCACGGGCGCCTGGTCGTCGGCTCCGGGCTCGGCTGGGCGCTCGACGCCATGGACGTCGGGCTCATCTCCTTCGTCATGGCGGCTCTGGCGGTGCAGTGGCAGCTCACCGGCACCGAGCTGTCCTGGATCGCCTCGATCGGTTTCGCCGGGATGGCGCTGGGCGCGACCCTCGGCGGGCTGCTGGCCGACCGGTTCGGACGGCGGCAGGTCTTCGCCGTCACGCTGCTGATCTTCGGGGTGGCCACCGGTGCCGCAGCGCTGTCCTGGTCGGTCGGTGCGCTGCTGGTGTTCCGCTTCCTCATCGGCCTGGGCCTCGGGGCGGAGCTCCCGGTGGCCTCCACGCTGGTCAGCGAGTTCGCGCCGGCCCGCGTGCGCGGACGCGTGGTCGTACTGCTCGAGGCGTTCTGGGCGGTCGGCTGGACGCTGGCGGCGCTGATCGGCTTCTTCGTCGTCCCGCGCAGCGACGACGGCTGGCGCTGGGCGCTGGCCATCGGCGCCGTCCCGGCGTTGTACGCCGTCGTCGTCCGGTGGGGGCTGCCCGAGTCGGTGCGCTTCCTGGAGACCCGCGGCCGGGTGGAGGAGGCCGAGGCCGCCGTCCGCCGCTTCGAGCGGGCCGCCGGAGTGGACCCGGTCGAGTCGCCGCTGTCCCGGCCGGTGCCCACCCCGGGGCCGGGTGCGCTCTGGGCGGTGGGCACGCGGATCCGCACGGCGGCGCTGTGGGTGGTCTGGTTCAGCATCAACTTCGCCTACTACGGCGCCTTCATCTGGCTGCCGACCCTGCTGGTCGCGAACGGCTTCTCGCTGGTCCGGTCCTTCGGCTACACGCTGGTCATCACGCTCGCCCAGCTGCCGGGGTACGCCGTGGCCGCCTGGCTCATCGAGACCTGGGGACGCCGGGCCACGCTGACGACGTTCCTCGCCGGCTCGGCCGTGGGTGCCGGGCTGTTCGCCGCGGCCGCCGGCGACACCGCCGTCCTGGTCACCGGCATGGTGCTGTCCTTCTTCAACCTCGGCGCGTGGGGCGCCCTCTACGCGGTGACGCCGGAGGTCTACCCGACGGTCCTGCGGGCCACGGGAGCCGGCGCGGCGGCGGGTTTCGGCCGGCTGGCGTCCATCGCGGCACCGCTGGCCGTGCCGCCCCTCCAGGACGCCGGGGGCACCGGCCTGGTCTTCGGCGTGCTCGCCGCCTTCTTCACCCTCGGCGCCCTGGCCACCCGGTGGCTGCCCGAGCGGCGCGGCCAGGCCCTGGACGACGTCGTGGCGATCCCCGCCCGCGCGGCCTGACCCGCATCGGGGAGCCTGGTCACGGTGCGGCCCCCGGTGGACAGTGACGGCCATGAGCCTGGACCCGGTGCAGAGCAACCCCCAGCACTACGCGGTCGTCTACGAGAACGACCGCGTGCGCGTCCTGGAGTACACCGACCACCCCGGTGACGCCACGACGCCGCACCAGCATCCGGACAGCGTCATGCACACCCTGAGCGCGTTCCGGCGGCGGCTGCGGTCCGGGGACGCATCCCGAGACGTGGACATGCCGGCAGGGTTCACCGGGTGGCTGCCGGCGCAGGTGCACAGCGGGGAGAACATCGGGGACACCCCGACGCACGTGCTCTTCGTCGAGCTGAAGGAGCCCACCCCCACCCCCGGTCCGGCCGGCGCCGCTCGCCTCGGGCCGGGGTGAGCGCGGCGATGACCGCACCACGGGGACTCCCGTCCGCCATCGGCCGGCCGGCCACCGCCGCGCTCCTGGCGGCCGGCCACACCGACCTCGACCGGCTCGACGGCGTGCCGGCGGCAGAGCTGCTCCGCCTGCACGGGGTCGGACCGAAAGCGGTCGCCGTCCTCCGGACCGCGCTGGCGGAACGGGGGCTCGCGCTCGGTTGATCACATGCAAAGAAGGCTTTGCAAAGGTTCCTTTGCATTGCTAGCGTGGGCGGTATGGCGACTCCGCCGCCTCCCGGCCAGGCCATCGACGTCCACGACGTCCGCGCCCTCCGCGCCCTCGCGCACCCCCTCCGCATGAGCCTGCTGGCGGCACTGCGCAGCGACGGTCCGTCGACCGCGAGCAGGCTCGCCGACCGGCTCGGCGAGAGCAGCGGCGCGACCAGCTACCACCTGCGCCAGCTGGCGGGGTTCGGGTTCGTCGAGGAGGTGCCCGGCGAGGGCACCGGCCGGGAACGGTGGTGGCGGGCGATGCACCGCAGCACCCGCTGGAGCAGCGAGGAGCTGCTCGCCCAGCCCGGCGGACGGGAGGTCGTCGACGAGCTCAGCGACCGGATCGTGGCGCACCAGCGCCGGATGCTCGCCGCCTTCGCCACCGAGCGGGAGGACCTCGACGACGACTGGCGCGCGGCCAGCTCGCTCAACGACTGGGCCCTCCGGCTGTCCCCGGCGCGGGCCGGCGAGCTGGCCGGCGAGCTGAACGCCGTCGTCCAGCGCTGGCGGGACACCCAGGAGGAACCGGACCAGCCGCTGGTGCACGTGCTGCTGGACCTCTTCCCGCTCCGGGACTACCCGCTGTGAGGGCCGCCCTGACCCCGGACCGGGCGCGCCGGCGCTTCGTCGGGCTGACCGCGCTGCGCTGGCTGCCGGCCGGCATCGCCGTCCCCGTGTCGGTGCTGCTGGCCACCGCCCGCGGCCTCACCCCGACCGAGATCGGCGTCACCGTGGCGGTCTACGGCGCGGTCACGCTGGTGCTCGAGCTGCCCACCGGCGGGCTCGCCGACGCCATCGGCCACCGGCCGGTGCTGGCCCTCTCCGGCCTGTTCACGACGGCCGGGCTCCTGACGCTGGCGGTCGCCGACTCCGTCCTCCTCTTCTCCGCCGCGTGGGCGCTGAAGGGGGTGGCCCGCGCCCTCGACTCCGGGCCGCTCGAGGCCTGGTACGTCGACGCCACCCGGGCCGAGGACCCCACCGCCGACGTCACCCGGGGGCTGGCCCAGGCCGGTGCGGCGGACGGCGCCGGGCTGTGCGTCGGCGCGGTGCTGGGCGGCGTGCTGCCGCTGCTGCTCGACCGCAGCGGCGCGGCGGCCCTCGCCGCCCCCCTGCTGCTCGCAGCCGTCGTCGCCCTGCTGCACGTGACCGCCGTGCTGCTCCTCGTAGTGCCGGTGCGCCGGCCCGCGACGTCCGGCCTCGCCGCGCTGCGGTCCGGCGTCCGGGAGGTGCCGCTCGTCGTCTCGGCGACCGTGCGGCTGGTCCGGCACGAGCGGCTGCTCCGCCTGCTGCTGACTGTCTCCCTCCTCGTCGGTGTGGTCCTCTCCTCGCTCGAACTGCTGGGCCCCCTGCACTTCGCCGACCTCGCCGGCTCCCCCGAGCTGGGGTCGGCGACCTTCGGGATCGTCACCGCGATCTCCTTCGCCGCCGCGGCGGTCGGCTCACTGCTCGCGCCGGCGGTCGGGCGGGCCGCGGGCGGGTCGGTGGTCCTGGTCAGCGCCGTCACCTCGGTGCTCGCCGCCGCGACGATCGCCGCGGTCGCCGTGGCGCCCGGTGTCGTCGTCGCCGCCGTGGCGTACTCGGCGTTCTACCTGCTCAACGGCGCCGCCTGGCCCTCGCGGAAGCGGCTCCTGCACGACCGGACGACGTCCGCGCAGCGGTCGACGACCGTCTCGGCGTCGTCGCTCGCGCTGATGGTGGGCGGGATCCTCGGCAACCTCCTGCTCCCCCGGCTGGCGGGTTCTGCCGGGCTCCCCGCCGCCCTGCTCGCGGGCGCCGCCGGCATGCTGCTCCTGGCCGTGGTCTCCCTGGGGCTCCGGCCGCGACCCGGCGAGGCCGGACCGTCCGAGGCCGCGGCGGCGGCGCCGGCCACCGCGTCCTGATCCCGGGGAGACCGGTTCGCCGGGGGCCGAGCGGGTAGCGGCAGGCCATGCCCGATCTCTCCCCCGGCCGGCTCGACGGGCTGCGGGTCGCCGTCACCGGCGCCTCCGGCAACGTCGGCACCGCGCTGCTGCGTCGTCTCACCGACCCGGGCTCCGGCGTCGCCGAGGTGCGCGGCCTGGCCCGGCGCCGGCCCCCGGACACCGAGCCGTACTCGCGCGTCCGGTGGCACCTCGCCGACCTCGGGGAGGCCGCGAGCGAGGAGGTGCTGCCCGGCTTCCTGGACGGGGTCGACGCCGTGGTCCACCTGGCCTGGGCGTTGCAGCCCGGGCGCCGGCCGGACGACCTCCGGCGGGTCAACGTCGAGGGCACCCGCCGGGTGGTGCGCGCGGCCGGCGCGGCCGGGGTGCGCCAGGTCGTGCACATGTCCTCCATCGGCGCCTACGCCGCCGGCGCGGTCGGGCGGGAGGTCGCCGAGGACTGGCCGACGACGGGCATCCCGAGCGCCCAGTACAGCCGGGACAAGTCCGAGGCCGAGCGGGTGGTCCGCGAGGTGCTGGCGCGGTACCCGGACACCACGCTCGCCGTCGCCCGCCCCACGCTCATCCTGCAGCCCGAGGCCGCCAGCGAGATCGGCCGCTACTTCCTGGGGCCGTGGCTGCTGGGCGCGGCCCGGCTTCTCCCCGGCGCGGTGGCCAGGCGACTCCCGCTCCCGCTGCCGACCGTGGCGGTGTCGTTCATCCACGCCGACGACGTCGCCGATGCGCTGGCACGGATGCTGGACCGCCGCGCCACCGGCCCGTTCAACCTCGCCGCCGCCCCCGTGCTGGACTCCGCCGGCATCGCCCGGGCGCTCGGCACCGTGCGGGTACCGGTCCCCGCCGCCCTGCTGCGGGCCGGCCTGCACGCCGCCTTCGCTGCGCACGTCGTCCCCACCGAGCCGGGCTGGCTCGACATCGGCACCGGGGTGCCCGCGCTGGACACCACGCGGGCCCGGACGCTGCTGGACTGGACGCCGGCACACCGCAGCGACGAGGTGCTGGCCCAGTTCGTCGCGGCGCTGGGCCGCGGCGAGGGCGCACCCGGGCCGCTGCTGGACCCGGCGGGCGGGGCGTCCCTCGACCCGTCCGGCGACCCCGCGAACACGCCGGGCCGGGGGGCGGGCTGACCCCGGGTCAGCTGCGGGTCGTCCAGGCGGCGACGTCCCGCCCCGTGGGGGCGAAGACGGCCGCCGCGCGCTCGGGGCGGAGCGCGACGAACAGCCCCTCGGCCTCGGCGAGGGTGGTGCCCGGGTCGTCGGCGGCGACCAGACGGGCGCTCGCGGTGGTCCGTCGGCCCTCGGTCGTGCCGACCTCCGCGATGGCCAGCAGGGCGACGCCGAGCTGCACCGGCCGCCGGTAGGTGACCGTCAGCGTCGCGGTCAGCCCGCCCCGCCCGGCGGCCCGCACGGCCCGGGCGAGCACGTGGTCCAGGAGCGTGGCGACGACGCCGCCGTGGACCAGGCCCGGCGGACCCTCGTGCGGCTTGCCGAGGGTGACCCGGCCGGTCGCGCGGCCGTCCGGGGTGCTCTCGGCGGCCATCGGTGGAGCCACGGGATTGCCCGGCCCGTAGACCGGGCTGTACCACCGCTCACCGGTGTCCGGGTCGTCGACCGCGGCGACGTCGTGCAGGCCGCGGGTGTCGGCCCGCAGCCGCTCGGCCAGCGTCCGTGCGGTGGCGGCGACGGCGGCCAGCTCCCCGACCGGCACCTCGGTGCGGACGGCGGCGTCCACGAGCTCGCGCAGCGCCGCGCCCAGGTCACCGACGGCCGCGCGCCGCTCCTCCCGCGACGACGGTCCCTCTTCCGAGGTCGGTCGGCCCTCCGGCAGGGGCCCGCCGCCAGCGTGCGAGCGGTGGGGGGCGGCCGGGTCCTCACCCACGCTGCATGCCGGCCTCGCGCAGCAGCCCGCTGCCGATGATCACCCGCTGCACCTCACTGGTCCCCTCGTAGAGCCGGAACAGCCGGGCGTCGCGGTAGAAGCGCTCGACCGGTGTGGTGCGCAGGTAGCCCATTCCGCCGTGCACCTGGACCGCCGCGTCGGTGGCCCGGCCGACCATCTCGGTGCAGAAGAGCTTGGCCGACGACGGGCCGATCGACATGTCCTCGCCGCTGTCGTACCGGGCGGCCACCTCCCGGACGAGGCTGCGGCCGGCGAGCAGCTCGGCGTGCATGTCGGCGATCAGTGCCTGCACCAGCTGGAACCGGCCGATCGGCGCCCCGCCCTGCTGGGCCGTGGCCGCATAGGCGACCGATTCGTCGAGCACCCGCTGCGCCATGCCGACGCACAGCGCCGCGATGTGCAGGCGGCCGCGGGAGAGCACGGTCAGGGCCTTGGCGTACCCGCGCCCCTCCTCGCCGATGAGCGCCTCGGCGGGCACGCGCACGTCGTCGAAGAACACCTCGGCGGTCCAGGCCCCGGCCTGGCCCATCTTGGCGTCCTTGGGGCCGACGGTGACACCGGGCGTGGTGGTCTCGACGACGAAGCTGGAGATGCCGCGCCCGCCCCGCTCGTCGGGGTTGCTGCGGGCGAAGACGACGAACAGGTCGGCGATCGGTGCGTTGGTGATGTAGCGCTTGCTGCCGTCGATCACCCACTGGTCACCGTCGCGGCGGGCCGTCGTCCGCAGCCCGGCCGGGTCGGAGCCGGCCTCGGCCTCGGTGAGGGCGAAGGAGCCGATCAGCTCGCCCGCGGCCAGCCGGGGCAGGTACGCCGCCTGCTGCGCGTCGGTGCCGAACTTGGCGATCACCTGCCCGGCGATGCCGTTGTTCGTGCCGAACAGCGAGCGGAAGGCGGGGGTCGTGTAGCCGAACTCCATGGCCAGCGCGACGTCCTCGGTCATGCTGACCCCGAGGCCGCCGTACTCCTCCGGGAGGGCGTAGCCGAACAGGCCCATGTCCGCGGCCCGGGCCCGGAGGTCGTCGGGGATGCGGTCGGAGTCCTCGATCTCCTCCTCGCGGGGGACGACGGACCCGCGGACCAGCTGGCGCACGGCGTCCCGGATCTGGCGGAAGTCATCAGCGTCCACGCGGCCATGGTGTCGCGTCCGGGCTCGGGTCCGGCGTCCGGGGTCTCCCAGCGGTCGCGGCCCGGAAATCGGAACTTCACGCAACCGTCCGGTCGCTCTGCGTTGAGAAGCGCGGGTGGACGACCTAGTGTCGGAGCCGCCACCGGAACCGCTCGGTGGACGACGCACCTCGTACCCGGAGGCCTCGTGCCCCAGCTGAACGCCGCGCTCGTCCCGGCGCCCGACCAGGTCGTCGTGCGGTTCACCGGGGACGCCGACCTGTCGACGACGCCGTTCGTGGCCGACGTCCTCGGCCAGGCCGGGGGGCTGGGGACGCGCCAGGTCGTGGTCGACCTCGGCAGCGTGCGCTTCTGGGACTGCTCCGGCCTGCACGCCCTCGCCCGGTTCACCCGGGAGCTGGCCGCGGCGGGGCGGGCCTGCCGGCTCGTGGGTGCGCAGCCGGGTACCCGCCGGCTGATCGGCATGGCGAACCTGGCCGGTGAGCTGCAGCTGGACGGCGTGGCGGTCGCCGCGACGGCACGTCCGGCAGCTCCGGCCGGGTCACCGGCGCCCGGGGGCACGACCGTGACCGGCGACCTGGTGGCCGCCGGTCACGGTCGCTGAGCTCAGGCGAGGGCGTCCAGCCGGGTCATGTCCTCGGCCGACAGGGTCAGCCGAGCGGCCCCCAGGTTCTCGGTGAGGTGGTCGACCGACTTGGTGCCGGGGATGGGGAGCACGACCGGGGACTTCTGCAGCAGCCAGGCGAGGGCGACCTGGGACGGCGTCGCGTCCAGCTCGCGGGCGATGTCGGCCACCGGGCTGTCGGGCGCTGCCAGGTCGCCGGTCGCGATGGGGAACCACGGGATGAACGCGATGCCCTCGGCGGTCGCGTAGTCCAGCACGTCCTGGCTCTGCCGGTTGGTCAGGTTGTAGAGGTTCTGCACGCTGACCACGTCCACGATCTCGCGGGCGGCCTTCAGCTCCTCCACGGAGACCTCGGAGACGCCGATGTGGCGGACCTTGCCCTGCTCCTGCAGTTCCTTGAAGGCGCCGAGCTGGTCGGCGAGCGGGACGTCGGCGTCGATGCGGTGCAGCTGGATGAGGTCGATCCGCTCGACCTGCAGGTGGCGCAGGGACAGCTCGACCTGCTGCTGCAGGTAGGCCGGGCGGCCGACCGGGGTCCAGATGCCGGGACCCTGGCGGGTGAGGCCGGCCTTGGTGCCGATGACCAGGTTCTCCGGGTAGGGGTGCAGGGCCTCGGCGATGATCTGCTCGCTGACGAACGGTCCGTAGGAGTCGGCGGTGTCGATGAAGTCGACGCCCTGCTCCACGGCGGCCCGGACGACCCGCAGAGCGCCGTCCCGGTCGGCGGGCTCGCCCCACACACCGGGCCCGGGCAGCTGCATGGCGCCGTAGCCGAGGCGGTGGACGGGGAGGTCCCCGCCGATGGAGAAGGTGTCGGTGGCTGCGACCGTGGTCATGGGTCCTCCTGGACGTGGTCGGCCCGGGGCGGAATGCTTCCGGGGGTTCCCTCCGGCCAGCGCAGCAGCCGGGGACAGTCTTCCCGGCGCCACGCGATGTGACCGGCGCCACTGCTGACCGAGGAGGTCCCCGATGGGCGAGGTGGTGGTCGTCCGGCACGGGGCGACGGAGTGGAGCCGCAGCGGGCAGCACACGGGGGCGACCGATCTCCCCCTGCTCCCCGACGGGGAGGAGGACGGCCGGCGGCTGCGGCCGGTGCTGGCCGACCGGCAGCTGGCGCACGCCTTCGTGAGCCCGCTGGCCCGGGCGCGGCGCACCGCCGAGCTGGCCGGGCTGCTCGACGGATCCGTCGACACCCGCATCGAGCCGGACCTGGTCGAGGTCGACTACGGCGGGCACGAGGGCCGGACGACGAAGGAGATCAGCGCCGATCTCGGCCGGGCCTGGTCGCTGTGGGCCGACGGCACCGTGCCGGGGGACACGCCGGGCGAGTCACTGGCCCAGGTCGCCGCGCGCGTGGACCGGGTGCTGGACCGGGTCCGACCGCTGCTCGACGACGGCGACGTCGCGCTGGTCGCGCACGGCCACGTGCTGCGGATCCTGACCGCCCGCTGGCTGGGGCTCGGCCCGGAGGCCGGCGCGCTGTTCCCCCTGGCCACCGGCCGGTACGGGGTCCTCGGCACCGAGCACAGCTGGCCCGCCCTGACCGGCTGGAACACCGGCTGCACCTGAGCGTCCCGGGCAGCCGGCGCCAGGGGCGTCAGCGCCGCGCGGGGACGACCGGCTGCCAGCGCCCCTCGAGCTCCTCGACCGGCGGGTCGGGGCGGACCGGCCGGCCGAAGAGCCAGCCCTGACCGAGGTCGGCGCCGAGGTCGGCCACCTCGTCGGCCAGCTGCTCGGTCTCGACGCCCTCGGCGACGACCACCGCGCCCAGCTGGTGGGCCAGGTCGACCAGGGCGCGCAGCACGGTGCGGGCGCCCGCGTCCGGGAGCTCCTGCACCAGCCCCTTGTCCAGCTTGACCACCTCCGGCCGGACGGCGGCCAGCAGCGACAGGCTCGACCAGCCGGCGGCGACGTGGTCCAGAGCGACCCGCCAGCCGAGCGAGCGGTAGTGCTCCAGCACCGACACCAGGTGCCCGCGGTCGGCGATGGCGTGCGACTCGACGACCTCGACCACCAGCTGTCCCGGTGCGATCCCCGCGTCGTGCGCGGCCCGCTCCGTGCTGGCCAGGCAGACCTGCGGCCGGTAGATCGACGTCGGGTGGACGTTGATGAACAGGTCGCTGCGGCCCAGCCACCCGGCCGCGCCGGTGATCGCCGACTCGCGGCCGATCCGGTCGAGGCGGTCCAGCCAGCCGGCCTGCTCGGCGACGAAGAACAGGTCCCCACCACCGACCTCGCGGCCGTCGACGTACCCGCGCAGCAGCGCCTCGTGGGCGACCTCCGAGCGGTCGGCCAAAGAGACGATGGGCTGGTAGACCGACCAGAGCTCCGCCTCGGCCAGCACCCCGACCTCGACGGTCACCCCGCGGCGGGCGAGCTCCACGGCGAGCGTGGGGGCGGTCAGAAGCCGGACGGTCAGCGCGGCGCCGCCCGCCGGCGGGTCGGTGACCACGCGCACGGCCTCGGTCTCGGCGGCGGTGAGCTCACGGGCCAGCCGGTGGAAGAGCGTCTCCAGGCGACGCCCCCCGCGCTCGTCGGCGATGTCGACCAGCTGCGGCGCCGAGGAGACGGCCAGCCCCATCCCCTTGGCCAGGCGCGAGACGGTGGGCAGCACGTGGCCGACGGAGGTGGCCAGCAGGGCGCGGGTGGCGGGCCCCGGCAGCGGCCAGTTCTGGCGGCATCCACAGACACCGCCGCAGATGGTTCCCACGCCCGCAGGATGACTCACCGCGTGGGCCCGGACGGGCAGGCGCGCAGGGCCCGTGCGGGTGATCGCCAGGAAAGCGACACTCAAGTTCTGGAACGTTGCCAGGTTTATTGTCTAAGGTCAGCTTCATGATCGCCGCCCCCTCCGCCGACGTCGTCCGCCCGAGCCGGGGTGGCCGCCCCCGCGACCCCAGCCGCGACGGCGTCATCCGCGCCGCCATCCTGCGGTTGCTGGCCGATGTCGGCTACGGCTCGCTCACCATGGACGCCGTCGCGTCGGAGGCCGGCGTCGGCAAGGCCACCATCTACCGGCGCTGGCGGACCAAGCAGGACCTGGTGGTGGACACCATCTCCTACCTCAACCGGGCCGAGGCCACGCCGCCCGACACCGGCTCCCTCGAGGGCGACCTGCGGGCGATGATGCACTCGCTGGTCTCGGTCATCACCGGCCCCACCGGTGCGGCCACGCTGTCGCTGCTGTCGACCGTGCCGCACCAGCCGGCCCTGGCCACCGCGTTCCAGGAGGGCCCGCTGGCCGTCTGGCGTCAGGCGTTCGACGAGCTGTGGGCGCGGGCGGAGCAGCGCGGGGAGGTCCCCGCCGGGGTCGGCACCTCGGTCGTCGCGGAGGTGCCGAGCGCGGTGCTCGTGCAGCGCTGGCTGCTCACCGGGCGCGAGGTGGACGATGCCTTCGCCGACGAGGTGCTCGACACCGTCGTCCTGCCGCTCGTCCGCAGCATCGCCGCCGGCTGACCGCCGCGCCGGCGGGTCGTCACCAGCCCCGTGTGCCCGGGTCGCCCTTGAACGGCCCGACGATCTCGTCGGTGATCCAGCCGCCGTAGAAGCCACCGGTCTGCGGGCGGACCTGCTCGCCGTCGACGGTCGCCCGATCGATGCGGTCCGGGTAGAACGCCACCGCGCCGCGCAGGTGCGCGAAGCCGGGGGTCGGGTCCTCGTAGGACCAGCCCACCGCGGGGACACGACGGCCGTCGACCACGGCGTCCCAGTAGGTCGCCGCACCCTTCCACTCGCACCAGGAGCTGCCCGTCGACCGCTCCAGCACGCCGTCGGCGACGTCCTCGCGCGGGACGTAGTAGACCGGCGGGTGACTGGTCTCGCAGACGCGGACCGCGCGCACGGTGTCGGCCAGCACGCGGCCGCCCAGCTCCACGACGACCCGCTTCGGGCTCACCTCGGCCGACGGTGGCCGCGGGTAGTCCCAGACGGACTCCTGCCCTGGTCCCACCGGGTCGGGACGCGGGCGCACCGGATCAGTCGTTGCGGTGCCGGATCTTCTGGACGACCACGACGGTCACCAGCAGCCCGACGGCGGCGACCGTGGCCTGCCCGGCGGGCGTCTGCAGGAACTGCTGGACCGCGAGCCTGCCCTTGGCCTTGAGGCGCGTCGGGCTGCTCCGGTACGTCAGCTGGTCGAGGGTCGCAGCCAGCGACTCGCGGGCGGCGTCGATCTCCAGCTGGATCTGTCGTGGGTCGCGAGGCACGGCGTCAGCCTGCCAGACGCCGCCCGGTCCAGCTCGCCCGGGAAGGGCGGCGACACCCGGTCGGGCGGCTCCTAGACTGCTGCGCGGAGCGGGAGTGGTGTAACGGCAGCCACGCCAGACTTAGGATCTGGTGCCTTCGGGCGTGCGGGTTCGACTCCCGCCTCCCGCACGTGACCGAAGCACCTGGTCAGAGCCCGAGGCTGGAGCGTCGCCCTCCGATGCGGCCATGTCGGACAGGTGTCGACCCCTGGAACGTTGTGCGCGGACAAGCACTTCTCGGGGGAGGAACTGCCGGTCAGCGCACACTGTTCGACCGGTGGAGAAGGCGAGCCCGCTTCCGCAGGTCAGCCGCTCGATCGCCGGGTCCATCTCGAGGTGGTCAGGTCACCTGAGCACCCCATGGACCCGGCGCCTTGGTGCGTGCCGGTTCGACTCCGGCACGCAGCGTCGTGCCGTCCGGCACGCCGCACGGGGTCGCCACGGGCGGCGACCTAGGCTCGGCGCGCCATGATCACCGACGTCCCGCTGGACCACTCGGCGCTCGTCCCGGTGGCCTTCGGCCTGGTCGCGCTCGCCTGCGTCGGCATCGGCCACGCCGGTCTGCGCGGCGGGGTCGTCGGGTGCCGGCTGCTGTGGGCGCTCACCGGGCTGTCGGCGCTCGTGGTCCTGGCGCTCACCCTCTCCCCCGGCGGGCAGAGCGGCCGGGACGCCGCGTGCACCGTCCAGTTCGCCCTCCCCACGCTGACGAGGGTGGAACTGCTGGCCAACGTGGCGCTCTTCGTCCCGCCGGTGCTGTTCGCCACGCTGGCCGCCCGCCGGCCGCTGCTCGTGATGGCTGCGGCGGTCGGCGCCTCCGCCGCGATCGAGGGGCTGCAGGCGGCAGTGCCCGCCATCGGCCGGGCCTGCGACACCAACGACTGGCTCATGAACGCGCTCGGCGTCCTCGTCGGGGCCCTGCTGGCCCAGGGCACCCTCGCGACGGCGGGAGGAGCCCGCACCGGCCCGGCGCGGCTGCCGTCCGACGGTTCCCGGTGAGACCTCGGAGAGGCGTCCTCGGCCGATCGGAACCCGGCGGCACCCGCGCGGGCCGGGTCAGGCCGGGGCGTCTGCTCGGGCCACCGGGGCGATCCGGCCGACGACATCGGTGGCCCTCTCGTAGGCCGTCCCGAGGTTGAGCAGGGTCGCCTCGTCGAAGGGACGACCGGTCACCTGCATCCCGAGAGGCAGCCCGTCGACGTCGAACCCGGTCGGCAGCGCGAGGGTGGGCAGGCCGGTCAGGTTGGCCGGGGACGTGAGCCGCACCATGGCGAGGTCCACCGGCTCGACGGTCCCGTCGGGCCAGGTCACCTCCATGTCGTCGACCAGCGGGGCGGGGAACGGCTGCACAGGGGCCACCACGACGTCGACGTCGTCGAACAGCTTCCTCCAGGCCCGCTGCATGAGCGTGCGGATCCGCAGTGCCTTGATGTAGTCGGTGGCCAGGATCAGGGCGCCCACTTCGAGCTTGATCCGGGTGTCGGGCCGGAAGAGCTCGGCCTTCGTCCGGAGCGACTCCTCGTGGTAAGCCGCTGCCTCGGGCATGACGATGCCCCACTCCGCCGCCAGCACCTGGTCGGCGTACGGGATCGTCACCTCGCGCACCTCGGCGCCCAGTCCGACCAGCACCTCGATCCCCGCCCGAACCGAGGCCTCCACGTCCTCCTGGACGTGGTCGAAGAAGAAGTTGGTGGGAACCCCGATCCGCAGGCCGCGCACATCGCCGGTCAGCCCGGCCGCGTAGTCGGGGACCGCGACGTCGACGGAGGCCGGGTCCAGCGGATCGTGGCCGGCGAGCACCCGGAGGACGTGCGCGCAGTCGACCACGTTGCGCGTGAGCGGCCCGACGTGGTCGAGGGACCACGACAGGGAGGCCACGCCACGACGAGAGGTCCGGCCGTAGGTGGGCTTGAGACCGACCGTGCCGCACAGGTTCGCCGGGATCCGGATCGACCCGGCGGTGTCGGTGCCCATCCCGACCATGCAGGAGCCGGCCGCCAGGGCCGCCCCGGAGCCGCCGCTGGACCCGCCGGGGATCCGGTCGGTGTCCCACGGGTTGCGCGTGGTGTGGGTCCGGCCGCCGTAGGCGAACTCGTGGGTGTGGGTCTTGCCGACCATCACCATCCCGGCGTCCACCAGCCGCTGCACGGCCACCGCGTCGGCATCCGGTACGTGCTCGGCACGCACCTCGGAGCTGGAGGTCGAGGGGATCCCGGCGGTGTCGTAGAGGTCCTTCACACCGAGCGGGATCCCGTGCAGTGGTCCGCGGTACCGGCCCGCGGCGATCTCCTTCTCGGCCACCGCGGCCTGCTCGCGTGCCCGGTCCCCGCAGACGTGGGCGAAGGCGTTGATCTCGGGCTCTGTGTTCTCGATGCGCCGCAGCACGGAGTCGATGAGCTCCACCGGAGAGAGCCGGCGGGCCGAGATCTCCGCTGCCGCCGTCGCGAGGGGCAGCTCGAAGGCCTCCACGGTCAGGCCTCCCAGCGGGCGTCGAAGGCGGTGGCCGGCGGAGTCTCCCCCAGCGGCACGTCGTCGATCAGGTCGATGAGGGCGTACGTGTCCGTGAGCAGCTGGCCGACCTCCTCGAGCCGGTCGTCGGTCAGTTCGAGCCGGGCACCCGCGGCGGCGTGCCGGAGGGATTCAGGCGGGAACGGTCGTGGGCCTGCGGGCATGGGTGGCGTCTCTCCCTGGGTCGGTGGATGGGGTCGGCCGAGAAGCGCCGGGCGGCTCAACCGACCACGAGCAGATCGGTCAGCCGGGACGGATCGGCCCGGAGGTCGGCAGCGGAGGCGTCGAGGACGATGCCGCCCTTGACCATGACGAGGATCCGGTCGCAGAACCGGAGGGGGATCTCGGGCCCCTGCTCCACGACGAGGACGGCCACCCCGGAGGCGGCCAGCGCCTGCAGAGCGGTGAGGGACTCGTCCACCACCGAGGGCTGGAGCCCCTGCGAGAACTCGTCGACGGCGATCAGCCGCGAGCCGGCCAGCATCGCCCGCGCCAGGCCGAGCTGCTGCTTCTGGCCACCGCTCAGCGTGCCGGCGAGCTGGTCGGCCCGATCGGCGAGCAAGGGGTAGACCGACCGGACGTCGACGGGTGGGTCGTAGTCCCGGCGCGCGGCCAGGCGGAGGTTCTGCTCCACGGTGAGGCTGGGGAACACGCCCCGGTCGTCGGGCATCAGGCTGAAGCCGGCGCGGGCCAGCAGCTCCGGGCGGCCGGGCCGTACCGCCCGGCCGTCCACCCGGACCTCTCCGGAGAAGAGGCGGCACAGACCGAACACGGTCTTCAGCAGGGTGGTCTTGCCGACGCCGTTGCGCCCGAGCAGGCCCACCACCTCACCGGGTCGTATCCGCAGATCGAGGTCGTTGACCACCCGGGCGTCCCGGTAGCCGCCACTCAGGCCGGCGAGCTCGAGCATCACGCCACTCCCAGGTAGGCACGGCGCACCTCGTCGTGGGCGGAGACCTCGTCCATCGAGCCCTCCACCAGGATCCGGCCGTCGGCCAGGACCACCACCCGGTCCGCCAGTTCCCGGACGATCTCCATGTCGTGCTCGACCGCCACGAGGGTGCAGCCGGTGCGCTCGGCCACCTCGCGAAGGGTCCGCGCCAGGGCGACGGAGTCCTCGTGGGACAGCCCGGCCGCGGGCTCGTCGAGCAGGAGGATCTCCGGCCCCCAGCTCAGCGCCATCGCCAGTTCCAGCGCCCTGCGGTCGGCCAGCGGCAGGTCCTTGGCCAGCATGTCGTCGGTCGAGGTGAAGCGGTCGTAGAGGGCGAGCGGCGCCGGAGGGTGGACGCCCTCCGCGCGGGCGAGGGCCAGGTTCTGGGCCGGGGTCAGCTCCAGGAAGACGCTGGGGATCTGGAACATCCGCCCCAGGCCCATCCGGGCCCGCTCGTGGGCGGGCCGGGCGGTGACGTCCCGTCCGGCGATCCAGACCCTTCCCCGCTCGGGGACGTGCTCCCCCGCCAGGACGGCGAGGAAGGTCGTCTTGCCGGCTCCGTTGGGCCCGATGAGGCAGACGACCTCCCCGGCGGCGACGTCCAGGTCGATGCCCTGGATGACCGGAACCGGCCCGAAGTCCTTCTCCACATCGCGAGCGCGGAGCACCGGTCCCCCTGCGGTCGCGGTGGAGCGGTCGGGTGGGGGTGCTCCCGTCCCGGCCAGCACCGCGCCGCCCGCGGCCTTCTCCCGCAGCGGCCGCCGGATCACCGAGCGGACCACCCCGACCAGACCCTCGGGCGCGAACCGGACGACGAGCAGGAAGAGCACGCCCATCATCAGCAGGTACCAGCTGCCGATGACGTCGCCGAGCAACTGGTTCCCGATGGTCACCAGGCCGGCACCCAGGAACGCGCCGGTGATGGTGCCCAGACCACCCACGGCCAGCCAGACCAGGACCTCCGTGGACATCACGATCCCGCTGATCGAGGGCGAGATCAGGCCGATCACCGGCGCGGCGACGGCGCCGGCCAGCGCGCTGATCCCCGCGCTGATCAGCAGCGCGATCAGCTTGGTGCGCCAGGGGTCGATGCCCAGGTGCTCGGCCCGCTGCTGGTTCAGCCGGATCGCGACGAACCGCCGCCCCAGGCTGCCGCGCAGGACGATCAGCCAGACCACGACCACCGTGCCCAGCACGATCCCGGCCGTCCGGTAGTAGGTGCCGACGACGCCGCTGTCGGAGAGCACCACGAGGCCGTTGCTCCCGTTGGTCAGCCCCGTCCACGACCGGGCGCCCTGGCTCACGGCCAGGGTGAGCGCCAGGGTCAGGACCGCCATCGTGGACGCCAGCGCCCTGCGCCCGAGCCCCGCCAGCCCGATGACCAGCGCCAGCACCAGTGCGGCGACGACACCGCCCGCGACGCCGAGCAGCACCGGGATGTCCCGTGCCGAGGCGATGGCTGCCCCGTAGGCGCCCAGGCCGAAGAAGGCGGCGTGCCCGATGCTCACGACACCGGCGCGTCCCCACGCGATGTCGAGCCCGAACGCGAAGAGCCCGTACACCAGCGCCAGCGTCAGCAGGGTCAGCGGATAGGGCAGCAGCAGGAAGGGAGCGGCGGCCAGGGCGAGGGCTGCACCGACCAGAGCCAGTGCGTGCCCCCGCCCCACCCGCCGTCGGAGCGCTGCGATCACCCGCAGTCCTTGACCTGGTCGTCGGAGATCACGCCGAGCTCCTCCTCGATGGCGTAGGCGCCGCCGTCGATGCGGGTCAGGTACATCGGCGCCAGGGCGACGTGGTTGTCCGGGTCGAACGTCATCTCCCCGCCCAGGCCCTCGAACTCCAGCTCCGCGATCTCCGCGCTCACGGCGTCGGCGTCCGTGGACCCGGCCTGCTCGAAGGCCTCGGCGATGAACCGCATGCCGTCGTAGGCGTTGCCCGCGACGCCGGGGATGGGGTCCTCGGTGCCGTAGGCGGCGCGGTAGTCCGCGACGAACTGCTCGTTCACGTCGCCGGGCAGCTGGTCGGAGTACCGCACGACCTGGTTACGGCCGTCGAGGAGCGCGCCGAGGGCCGGGTAGAACTGCTGGTCCACCGACACCCCGGTCAGACCGCGATTCTCGAGCAGCCCGAACTGGTCGGCCTGCTGGACGAACGACACCGCGTCCCCGCCGACGACCGCCGACAGGATCCAGTCCGGAGCGGCGCTGCCCAGCCGGTTGATGACCGGCTGCCAGTCGGAGGTACCCAGCGGCGCGTACTCCTCGGCCACGACCGTGCCACCGGCCTCCTCGATCAGCTGCCGGGACACCTCGTGGTACGTGCGGGGAAAGACGTAGTCGTTCCCGACGAGCGCGACGTTGGGGCCGAACTCCTCCACCATCCGCGGCACGAGGTCGGTGAGCAGCTGAGTCGGCGTCTCGCCGAACGGCCAGAAGTGCGGGCTGCAGAAGTCGAGTGCGGTGGCGATCGCCTGGGACATCGGGACGCCGGCCTGCTCGGCCACGTTGGCGGCGGCGATCGTGGTGTCATCGGTGATCGTCCCGAAGATGTAGTCGACGTCCTCCTGCTGGACGAGCCGCTGCGCCGCCTGCGTCGCCGTGGCCGGATCCGCCTGGTCGTCGATGAACACGACCTCCACCGGCTGGCCGAAGACCCCGCCGGCGTCGTTGATGTGCTCGATGGCCAGGTCGAACCCGCGCTGGAGCGCGATCCCCTCCGGAGCTGCGGGCCCGGTGATCGGCGCCAGCATGCCGATCTTCACGGGACCCTGCTCGTCGCCCCCCTCGGCCGAGTCACCGCCGCCGACCGAGCCACCGCAGGCGGACAGCGCCAGCAGCAGCGCACTCGCGCCGGCGACGGCCAGCCGTCGGCGGCGGATCACGCCGGCTGCTTCGAACGTGTGGACGACCATCGGGGCAACCTCCATGACAGGCCCGCGGGGCGGACGGCGATCAGAACGACGAGGGCGGCGAAGAAGAACAGGTCGGCGACGGTCTCGGTCAAGTAGCGCCGCAGGAGCGAGGAGAGCAGGGCGACCACCAGCGCGCCCATGACCGGACCGGCGAGCGATCCCGGGCGGACGACGAGGACCGCGAAGAAGGCCGGGGCGAGGAAGGCGACCCCGAGCCCCGGCGTCAGGCCGAGCACGGGGCTCTGGAGGGCGCCGGCCAGGACTGCCAGCGTCGTTCCGACGGCGAACGTCCCCGCGATCATGAGCCGCGGGGGGATGCCCAGGACGGCGGCCATGTCGCGGTTGTCGATCGACGCGCGCAGCTTCAGCCCCAGGGAGGTGCGGTAGACGACGATCAGCGCGACCGCGACGACGGCGAGGGAGACGAGGGCCACCACCAGCCGGTAGGCCGGGTACTGGACGCCCAGGACCTCGACGCTGCCCTGGACCGGCGACGCGACCGACCGCGGGGTGGCACCGAACACCGCCTCGGCCAGCTGGCGCAGGACGATGGCCAGTCCCCACATCGCCAGCAGGGTGGCGAGCATCCCGCGGACGTACAGCTTGCGCAGGATGGCCCGCTCGGTGAGCAGCGAGAGCGCGACGCCGAGCACGACCGCGACCAGCACCCGCAGCGGGAAGGGAACGGCGTCGAAGGCGTACATGGCGTACGCGCCGACCATCACGAACTCGCCGTGCGCCACGTTGACGACGCCGAGCTGACCGAAGACCAGGCCCATTCCCAGAGCCAGGAGGGCGTAGAACCCGAACAGGCTGAGGGTCGACAGCCCCAGGGTGACGAGGGACTCCACTAGCGGCCACCCCTCTCGCGGTCGAGGGCGGGCCGGCACGGCGCAGGCACCCATCCAGGAACTCGCGCACCGACGCGCCGCAGGCTCCTCGCGGGCGTGCCGGATCGCCTCGACGTCACGGTCCGGCCCGTCGTCCGACGGTCACCGGCCGGCACGGAGGTGTCGTCGGTCACGGTCACAGCGGTGAGTGTTGGACCGGAGACGGGCGGGTGCAGCCAAGCGGGAACAAGTCGCGCTTAACATCCCAGTTTCCTGGGACGTCGGTCGATGGAACGGAGCGGGACGCATGACGCGGAGTGACGCTGCGGAGAACGTGTCGCGCCTGCTGCGGGCGGCACGCGATGCGGTGGCGGCGGAGGGGACCGGGGTGGGCGTCCGGAGCATCGCGGACCGCGCGGGGGTGGGCGTGAGCACGCTGTACCGCCACTTCCCCGACAAGGGAACCCTGATCGATGCGGTGTCGGTGCACCGCTGGGTCACCATGCACGGGCTCGCTCGCTGCCCGGCCACGGACGACGCCGTGCTCTCCCGGATCGTGCTGCTGGTGGACACGTTCTCTCGGATGGTGACGGCGGACGACGCGTTCATCGAGTCGGCAGGCATCCGCGTCGGGCGACTGCCGGACGTGGCCATCAAGGGACCCAAGGCCGCCTTCGACCGCACGTTCGTGGACCTGTGGGTGCGGGCGCAGCGACAGGGCCAGGTGCACCAGACGGCAGATCCTCGCGATCTCGTCGAACTCACCGGGGCGATCCGTGACCGGCGCCGGCGCCCCAGCCAGCTCCGGCTCCTCGTTCAAGGAGTCTGCGTCCGGCCCGACGACGGGACCGAGCTCCTCGCCCGTCACCTGGCGGCCCGGGACCCCAGATACCTCTGACCTGGATGGGCGGCCTCGTGGCCACCCCGCCCCCGCCGGCGGCGCGACCATTCCATCTGGGAGCACGGCGGTGGATCCTCGGCCGATGAGCTTCTACGGCCGCCACCTCCGGCCCCGGCTGCACACCTGGGCGCTCAACGACCGGATCACCGGTGCGACGCGGGAGCGGGTCTGCGCCGGGCTGACCGGTGACGTGCTCGAGATCGGGTACGGGTCCGGCCTCAACCAGCCGCACCTCCCGGCGGCGGTCACGGGCGTGTGGGCCGTCGAGCCGTCGGCCACGGCGCTGCGCCTGTCGCAGGAGCGCCGGGACGCCTCCCCCGTGCCGGTCGTCGTCGCCGGGGACGACGCCCAGGCGCTCGACCTGCCCGACGACCGCTTCGACGCCGCGCTCTGCACCTGGGTGCTCTGCGGCATCCCGGACGTCCGCGCGGCGCTGGCCGAGGTGGCCCGGGTGCTGAAGCCGGGTGCGGCCCTGCACTTCGTCGAGCACGGCCTGGCCCCCGATCCCGGCGTCGCCCGCTGGCAGCGCCGGGGCAACCGGCTCAACCGGGTGGTGTCCGGGTGCGTCCTGGACAACGACGTGGACGGGTCGCTCGCCGCCTCGCCGTTGACGGTCACCGAGCGCACCACCTGGTACGAGCCGGCGGCACCGAAGGCGGCCGGCTACATGTACGAGGGACGGGCGGCCGCCTGGCGGTCGTCGTCTCCCCCGTAAGGGGTGGGTCCGGGGGCCGACCACTCCGGCCCGGGGGCGGCCGCTCCGACGTTGTCGGTATGACCTACCGCGCCTCCTCCGCCCGCCGGCTGCCCGCCGGGATCGCCCGCGCCGCCGTGGTGTCGGCGCCCCCGGCGCAGCGCGTGCCCGGCACCGGACGCCACAGCGCCACCGAGGCCCCCGGCATCGTCCGGATCGCCACGCCCGAGGACCTGCTGCGCGTCGGCCGGCACGCCGAGCCCGAGTGGGACGGCCGGCTGCCCGTCCACGACCGCCTCCGCGACGAGCTCGCCGCGGTGGACTGGTTCAGCCTCGGCACCGGCGAGGCCTGACCCGCCCGAGCTCAGCGGGCGAGGACCTCGGCCAGCACCGGCACCATGGCCGCGAACGCCTGGCCGCGGTGGCTGCGCGCATCCTTGTCGGCCGGGCTCAGCTCGGCCGAGGTGAGGTCGAGCCCCTCGGGGACGAAGACCGGGTCGTAGCCGAAGCCGTTGCTCCCGCGCTTCGCGCGGACGATCCGACCCCGCCACTGCCGTTCGATCACGCGCTCCGTGCCGTCCGGCGTCACCAGCGCGGCGGCACAGACGAACGCCCCGCCGCGACGCTCGTCGGGCACGTCGGCGATCTGGCCCAGGAGGAGCGCGGTGTTCGCCTCGTCGTCGCCGTGCCGGCCCGACCAGCGCGCCGACAGCACCCCCGGCATCCCGCCCAGCGCATCGACGGCCAGCCCCGAGTCGTCGGCGACGGCGGGCAGCCCGGTGTGCCGGACCGCCTCACGTGCCTTGAGCAGCGCGTTGTCGGCGAACGTCGCGCCGGTCTCGGGCGCCTCCGGGTAGTCCGGCACGTCCCGCAGGCCGATCACCTCCACGCCGGGGACCGCCGTCTCCAGCAACCGCTGCAGCTCGGCGAGCTTGCCCGCGTTGCGGGTGGCCAGGAGCAGCCGCGTCATCGGGCGAGTGCGTCGGCCTGCAGCCGGGTCAGCTCCGCGCATCCGGCGACGGCGAGGTCCAGCAGCGCGTCGAGCGTCTTGCGGTCGAAGACCGCGCCCTCGGCGGTGCCCTGCACCTCGACGAAGTTCCCGTCCCCGGTGCAGACGACGTTCATGTCGGTCCCGGCCGTCACGTCCTCCTCGTAGGCGAGGTCGAGGCGCGGCTCGCCGTCGATGACGCCGACGCTCACCGCGGCGACCGACTGCCCGATCGCCGTCGGGCGGGCCAGCTTCTTGCGCTCGCCCAGCCAGGAGACGGCGTCGGCCAGGGCGACGTAGGCGCCGGTGATCGCCGCCGTCCGGGTGCCGCCGTCGGCCTGCAGGACGTCGCAGTCGATGGCGATGCTGTTCTCCCCAAGGGCCGCCAGGTCGATCGAGGCGCGCAGCGATCGGCCGATGAGCCGGCTGATCTCGTGGGTGCGCCCGCCGATGCGCCCCTTGACGGACTCGCGGTCGCTGCGGGTGTGGGTGGCACGCGGCAGCATCGAGTACTCGGCGGTCACCCACCCCAGTCCCGAGCCCTTGCGCCAGCGGGGCACGCCCTCGGTGACGCTGGCCGCGCACAGCACGCGGGTCCGGCCGAACTCGACGAGCACGGAGCCTTCCGCGTGGTCGAGCCAGTTGCGGGTGATGGTCACCGGGCGGAGCTGGTCGGCGCTGCGGCCGTCGGGGCGGGTCACATGTTCTCCTCGCTGGCGCTCGTCGGGCAGGTGCCCTGGGTGCTCTGCTCATGCGTGACCTTGCGCGCTCGGTCACGGGCACCGAGGGTAGTGGTCCGCCTCTCCCGGTCCGTCGCCGTGCATGCCCGCCCCCGGCCCGCCAGGATCGCTGCCATGCGATCGGAACTGCGCGCCGTCCGGACCGGCGGCGTCCCCGTGGTGGTCGACCTCACCGAGGAGTGCGCCGACTTCGTCAAGGAGGAGGCCGACGGGCTGCTCCAGGTCTTCGTGCCGCACGCCACCGCCGGCATCGCCATCCTGGAGACCGGCTCGGGCAGCGACGACGACCTGCTGTCCCAGCTCGACGAGCTCCTGCCGCGCGACGACCGCTGGCGGCACCGGCACGGCAGCGCCGGCCACGGCCGCGACCACGTGCTGCCGGCGTTCGTACCGCCACACGCCACCGTCCCGGTGCTCGAGGGCCTGATGCAGCTGGGCACCTGGCAGCGCATCTGCCTGGTGGACACGAACGTGGACAACCACACCCGGCACGTCCGGTTCTCGTTCCTGGCCGGTTGAGCCGTGCGCGCCGCCCCCGGTACCCGTCCGGGAGGTGGACACGGCAGGATGCCGGGCATGAGCGAGACCGACAGCGCGACGGGTACGGCCCCCGCCCGCCTCTCCCCCGGTGACCCGGCGCCGGAGTTCACCCTTCCCGACGCCGACGGCAGGCCGGTGTCGCTCGCCGGCTACCGCGGCCGCCGAGTGATCGTCTACTGCTACCCGGCCGCGCTGACGCCGGGCTGCACCACGCAGGCGGTCGACTTCACCGCCGCGGCCGGCGATCTCGCCGAGGCCGGCCTGGAGATCGTCGGGATCTCCCCCGACGAGCCGGAGAAGCTGCTGCGCTTCCGGGAGAAGGAGGACCTCGGCATCACGCTGGTCTCCGACCCGGACAAGGCCGTCCTGCGGGCCTACGGCGCCTACGGGCCGAAGAAGCTCTACGGCAAGGAGGTCGTGGGCGTGATCCGCTCGACCTTCATCATCGACGCCGAGGGCCGGATCGAGCAGGCCTCCTACAACGTCAAGGCGACCGGCCACGTCGCCAAGCTGATGCGGGACCTCGGCATCGACTAGGAGTCACGCCCGCCACGTCCCCGGCCGGGGCTGGCAGTCGGGCCCGCAGGGGTAGTCCTCGTCCCAGGGGAACGTGCCGTCGGCGTGGCTCCAGGTGAGCTGGTAGGCCGGCACCGAGTACTCGGCCGGGCGCTCGTAGAAGCGGTTGGCGGCCAGCACCACGACCCCCGGGTCGGGCAGCGTCTCGACGACGATCCGCCCGCCCCAGTCCGGCAAGGTCAGCAGCTCCCCCACGAGCAGGTCGCGCCCCTCGGCGACCATGCCGGCGACCCGGTCGAGGATGCCGTGCGCGTTGTCGTGCCCGAGCCCGACCAGGACGAGCTCCGGGTGCCCGAGCCCGTAGAGGCCGATCGTGTAGGCGAAGGCCGGCTCGCCGGGCTCCTCCCCCGCCCCGACGTACTGCACGGCCCAGCGGTGCGCGCGGATGGTCCGCGCGAGGTGGGCGTCCTCCTGGTCGAGCCAGGCGATGGTCTGCGGATCGCTCGTCATGCGGGCCACGATCCGCCGGAGGTCCGACAGGACGACCGTGCGGCCGGCCACCTGTGGATCCCGCGCCCGGGTGTGGATCGCCGCGGGCCGGCCGGCCCGCGGTGGTCTACGCGTCCCGCTCCGCTCCACCTGCCGCCTGTTCCGCGGTGGCCGCCCGCTTGCGCCGCTTCCCCTCGTGCATCGCCTGCACCCGCGCGATCGGGATGGTGTGCCCCTCGGCGACCAGGTCGGCCGGCAGCTCCTGCGGTCCGGGCAGCGACTCCGCCCACGGGTCGCCGTCCCCGAGCAGCGCGGGCGCCGTCGCGACCGTGAAGTCGCCGGGACGCACGCCGTCCAGCTCCGACCACCGCACCGGGAACGACACCGGGAGGCCCGGACGGATGCGCGGGCTGTACGCGGCGACGATCGTGCCCTGACCCGAGCGCGTCGAGTCGACGAAGACTCGGCCGCCGCGGTCCTCCCGGAGGTAGGCGGTGGTGGCGAGCTCCGGGTCCAGCGCGGCGGTGCGGGCGGCCAGGGCCCGGGTCGCGGCGGCGACGTCCTCGAAGGACGACCCGTCCACGGGGACGACGACGTGCACGCCCTTGGAGCCACTGGTCTTGACCGCGCCCGCCAGCCCGCAGTCGTCGAGGGCCTGCCGGACCAGGCGCGCGGCGGCCACGACCACCGGGAAGTCCGCGCCCTCGGGCGGGTCGAGGTCGAGGACCAGCCCGGTCGGCCCCGGTCCGCCGACGCGGAAGAAGGGGACGTGCAGCTCGACGGCCCGCTGGTTCGCCAGCCACAGCAGGGTGCGCCGGTCGTCGCAGAGCACCTGGTGGATCTCCCGGTGGGAACCCTCCGACCACACCGGCGCCGTCCGCACCCAGTCGGGCGCGCCCTTGCTCACGTTGCGCTGCATGAACGGCGCCTGACCCGGCCGCACGCGTTTCACCGACAGCGGCCGCCCGGCCAGCACGGGTACCAGCCGGGCGGCGACGGCGTCGGCGTAGTCGACCAGCGCCCGCTTCGTCACCCCCAGCCCGTCGCCCAGCGGGGCGTCCAGGCTGCTCAGCGGGACGCCGTCGCGCTCCTCGTCCACCACGTGGCCCACCGTGCCGGTTGCTCGCCCGGGCGGCAAGCGGCCCTCAGATGTCGTAGGTGGCGCCGGGCCGCGCCAGCTCCGTCTCGGAGAAGACGGCGCTGGCGGCGAAGAGCTGCCCGATCTCGTCCACCCAGGCGGGGATGTGGGTGAGCAGCAGCCGGCCGACCCCGGCGGCCGCGGCGTGCTCACCGGCCTCGCGGCCGGTGAGGTGCAGGCCCGCCGGCAGGTCCGGGCCCGGCGGGTGCGCCGCCTCGGCGAGCAGCACGTCGGCTCCACGGGCCAGCTCGACGACCGGCTCGCACGGACCCGTGTCACCGGTGTAGACCAACGACCTCCCGCCCACGTCGAGCCGGATCGCGTAGCACTCGATGGGGTGCGCGGTGCGGACCAGCGTGACCTCGAACGGGCCGAGCGGGAACGAGCCCGGCCCCACCGGGACGAAGTCGAAGACGTCGGTGACGCCTTCGCCGTCGGCGTCGTAGGCCAGGGCGAGCCGCCGCTCGGCGGCGACCGGTGCGTACAGCGGCACCGTGCTCCGCGTCGCCCGCCCCGAGTACCGGTGCCACACGACGAAGGGGGCGATGTCGAGGCAGTGGTCGGCGTGCAGGTGGGACAGGAAGACGGCGTCGACCGAATCGGGGTCGGCAAGGCCCTGCAGGGCACCGAAGGCGCCGTTGCCGAGATCGAGCAGCAGCCGGAACCCGTCGTGCTCGACGAGGTAGCAGGACGCGGGCGACTTCGGCCCCGGAGCGCTGCCCGAGCAGCCGACGACGGTGAGCCTCACGCGGCGCCTCCCGGCCGGCCGGCACCGCTGCGCTCTCCCACCCGCACGATCCTCATCGGGCCCGAGGCTAGCGGCCGGTGCTGACGCTCCGTCGTCCAGGCGGCATCCCGGAGCGGCCCCCTCCCAGGGCCCCGCCGCGAGCCTGGTGACGTGATGGAGCGGCCATCCTTCAGGGGCCCGCGCCGAGCCTGCAAGGCGTGGGGGTCAGGCCCCGTCCGGAGGCTCGCCACGAGCCTGCGAGTGGTGAGAGGGACGGGGTCCTTCGACTTTCTCAGGCCCAGAGCTGGCCCTCGAGGGAGGCGGTGGCGTCCTCCAGCGATCCGGCGTAGGCGCCGGTGGAGAGGTACTTCCAGCCGCCGTCGCAGACGATGAACACGATGTCGGCGTGCCGGCCGGCCGCGACCTCCTTGTCGGCGATGCCGAGCGCGGCGTGCAGGATCGCCCCGGTCGAGATGCCGGCGAAGATGCCCTCCCGCTCCACCAGCTGACGGGTGCGGTGGATGGCGTCCTCCGGCCCGACCGAGAAACGGGAGTCCAGCAGGGAGGGGTCGTAGAGCTCCGGGATGAACCCCTCGTCGATGTTGCGCAGGCCGTAGACGAGCTCCCCGTAGCGCGGCTCGGCGGCGATCACCTGGACGTCGGGCTTGGTCTCCCGCAGGAACCGGGAGACGCCCATGAGCGTGCCCGTCGTCCCCAGTCCGGCCACGAAGTGGGTGATCGACGGCAGGTCCGCCAGGATCTCGGGGCCGGTGCCGTCGTAGTGCGCCTGCGCGTTGGCCGGGTTGCCGTACTGGTACAGCATCACCCAGTCCTCGTGCTCGGCCGCGAGCCCCTTCGCGACGGCGACGGCCTGGTTCGAGCCACCGGCGGCCGGCGAGAAGATGATCCGGGCACCGAACATCTCCAGCAGCTGGCGCCGCTCGACCGACGTGTTCTCCGGCATGACGCAGACCAGCTTGTAGCCACGCTGCTTGGCGACCATGGCCAGGGAGATCCCGGTGTTGCCGCTGGTCGGCTCCAGGATCGTCGCGCCGGGCTGCAGCGAGCCGTCCTTCTCCGCCGCCTCGATCATCGCGATGGCGGCGCGGTCCTTGATGGAGCCCGTCGGGTTGTGGTCCTCGAGCTTGGCCCACAGCCGGACGTCAGGGGTCGGCGACAGGTTCGGCAGCCCCACGAGCGGGGTGCCGCCGAGGGAGTCGACGAGGGAGGCGAAGCGGGCCATCAGAGCTCTTCCGGGACGGGGACGGGATCGGGGGCGGCGGGCTCAGCAGCCGCCGGCGACCGCCGGGAGGATGGTGACCGAGTCGCCGTCCTTGACCTGGGTGTCCAGGGCGCCGGTGAATCGCACGTCCTCGTCGTTCACGTAGACGTTGACGAAGCGGTGCAGCTTGCCCTCCTCGGTGACGAGGCGGTTCTTGATGCCCGGGTGCTGGCTGTCGAGGTCGTCGACGAGCGCGCCGAGCGTGGCACCGCTGCCCTCGACGGTCTTGTTGCCGCCGGTGTGGGTGCGCAGGATCGTGGGGATGCGGACCTCGATGGCCATGGGGGTGGTTCTCCTCGCGAGCTCGGGATGTCTGGGCGCCGCGCTACGGCAGCGTTCGTGCGTCTGATCGGGCCAACGCCCGGTCGCCGCCGGGGATTCCGCGCGGCGGTGGGCCCTCCTGCCGCGGTGCGGGCAGGAGGGTCGTCGTTCAGTCGTAGACGACGGTCGTCGGGGTGTGCCCGAAGAGGTAGGACTCGACGATCTCCACCTCTTCCTCGCGCACCTCGCCGTCGAGGATCCGGAAGCTGCGGAACTCGACCTCGTCGTCGACCAGGCCGGTCTGCTGCTCGTGGTGCCGCGTCGAGACCAGCACGTAGTGCGCCTCGGGCTCGGAGGCGTAGCTGATGTCCGTGCGCGAGGGATAGGCCTCGGTGGCCGTGTGCGAGTGGTAGATGACGACCGGGACCTCGTCGCGGTCGTCCATGTCGCGGTAGAGCTTCAGCAGGTCGCCGGAGTCGAACTCGTAGAAGGTGGGCGACCGGGCGGCGTTCAGCATCGGGATGAAGCGCTCGGGGCGGTCGCTGCCCTCGGGGCCCGCGACGACGCCACAGGCCTCGTCCGGGTGGTCCTCCCGGGCGTGGGCCACGATGGCGTCGTAGGTCGCGCGGTCGATGCGCAGCACGCCCGGCAGTCTAGTGGACGGGCCCTGCCGCCCTCCGACCGTGGACCGACCCCGTCCTCTTCACCCCTCGCCGGCCCGAGCCGAACCTCGGGACGGGGCGCCCGGTCGGCCCCTGGAGCAGGGCCGCATGACGGCAGCCGATACGTTGCGTGACGTGCTGGTGAAGATCCTGGTGGCCCTCGGGGTGCTCGTGTTCCCCGTGCCCGCGCTGGCGCTGGGCGCCCGGGGCCTGCCGAGACGCCCCGGCTACAGCGTCGACGAACCGGCCGACCGGCTCTCCTACGCCCTGCTGCTCGGCCTGCGCGCGCTGGTGCTGCTGGTGGTGCTGGCCCTCTCCGCGGTGATCCTGGTGTCGGCGATCGGCGCGGCCGTCGTCGACGTCCAGCTGCACGGCATGGTCTACGTCTTCTTCGGCCTCGACGTGCTCCTGAGCCTGCTCGTCGTGCTCAGCTTCGGCCGCCGCGTCCGGCGACCAGCGCGTCGACGAGCGAGCCCTGCAGCGCGGTGAGCCAGTAGTAGACAGCCAGCTGCTGGTCCTCCTCGCCGTCGATCTCCTCCGGCGGCTCGGTGTCCTCGGAGATGTCGAGGCGGGTGCCCAGTGCCAGCCGCAGGTCGTTGGACGTGCGCAGCCAGGCCGCGGCCTGGTCGGCGTCCAGCCGGACCTCCCCGCCGGCTTCCGGCAGCGTGGCGCGCACCATCGCCAGGTCGTCGGACTTGTCGCTGCGCAGCGAGGCCTCGGTGAGCTCCCGGTAGTCGGCCGCGAGCTCGGGTTCGCCGCGATGGCCCTCGGGGAACAGCCGGGCGATGACGGGGTCGCCGCCCACGTCGTCCGCGTCGGCCGCCAGCAGCTGCTCCAGCTGGTCGAGCAGCAGGGCCACGATGCCCGCCTCCGCCGGCTCCAGGCGTGCCACGACGTCGCCCCCGCGGGCGGTCCGGAACGGTTTCACGACTCCCTCTGGAAACTGGCCCACAGCCCGTAGGCGTGCAGCCGGCTGGTGTCGTGCTCCATCCGCTCCCGGGGGCCGGAGCTGACGACGGCCCTGCCCTCGTGGTGCACCTGCAGCATCAGCGTCGTCGCCGTCGGCTCGTCGTAGCCGAACAGCTCCTGCAGCACGAAGGTCACGTAGGTCATGAGGTTGACCGGGTCGTTCCACACGATCGTCACCCACGGACGGTCGAGGTCGCCCAGTTCCTCGTCCGTGGTCTCCGGCGTCCACGAGGGAGCGAGAGGTCCGGCCACGGGACCACCTTAGGACGCCGATCTGCCCGGGTCCCCCCGCCCGCCTACGCTCCCCGATCATGGTTGTGGACACCGGACTCACTCCCCCGCCGGCACCCGCGCTCTTCACCGACCGCTACGAGCTGACGATGGTCGCCGCGGCGCTCGCCGACGGCACCGCCGACCGGGACTGCGTGTTCGAGGTCTTCGCCCGCCGGCTGCCGCACGGCCGCCGCTACGGCGTGCTGGCCGGCACCGGCCGGCTCCTGGAGGCGCTGCCGCACTTCCGGTTCGGGGACGACGAGCTCGCCGCCGTGCGCGCGCAGGGGCTCACCGACGAGCGGCTGCTCGACTGGCTGGCCGCCTACCGGTTCTCCGGGGACGTCGACGGCTACGCGGAGGGCGAGCTCTTCTTCCCCGGCTCCCCGGTCCTCACCGTCCGCGCCCCGTTCGCCGAGGGGGTGCTGCTGGAGACCCTGGCGCTGTCGGTGCTCAACCACGACAGCGCGATCGCCTCGGCCGCCGCCCGCATGGTGGCCGCCGCCTGCGAGCGGCCGTGCATCGAGATGGGCTCGCGGCGCACGCACGAGGAGGCCGCGGTCGCCGCGGCCCGCGCCGCCCACCTGGTCGGCTTCGCCTCCACCTCCAACCTGGAGGCCGGCCGGCGCTACGGCGTCCCGACGTCGGGCACCAGCGCGCACGCCTTCACCCTGCTGCACGACGACGAGCGGTCGGCCTTCCAGGCCCAGGTGGACGCCCTCGGGCCGGGGACGACGCTGCTCGTGGACACCTACGACGTGGACCAGGGCATCCGGACGGCGGTCGAGGTGGCGGGCCCCGGGCTCGGTGGGATCCGGCTGGACTCCGGGGACCTGCCGACGCTGGCCACCCACGCCCGGGAGCTGCTGGACTCCCTCGACGCCACGGGCACCCGCATCGTGGTGACCAGCGACCTGGACGAGTACGCGATCTCCGGGCTCATGGCCGCGCCGGTGGACCGCTACGGCATCGGCACCTCGCTGGTGACCGGCTCGGGCGCCCCCACCGCGGGCATGGTCTACAAGCTCGTCGAGCGGGACGGCGTGCAGGTGGTCAAGCGATCCGAGGGCAAGCGCTCGGTGGGCGGCCGCAAGCACGCCGTCCGCCGGCACGGCGCCGACGGGATCGCCACCGCCGAGGTGGTCAGCAGCGCTCCGGTGTCCCCGCGGGCCGGTGACCGCGACCTCGTCGTCCCCCTGGTCCGGGGCGGCCGGCTCTGCGAGGAGCTCAGCCCCGCGGACGCCCTCGCCCGCGCGCGGGCCCACCACGAGCGGGTCCGCCAGGCGCTGCCCCAGGAGGCCTGGGCGCTGTCGCGGGGGGAGCCGGCGCTGGAGACGGTCCCGTCCTGAGCGTCCCGGTCCGGGGCCGCGGAGGAGACTGTTCCCCATGACCCGTGCACTGATCGTCGTGGACGTGCAGAACGACTTCTGCGAGGGCGGCAGCCTGGCCGTGGCCGGCGGCGCCGCCGTGGCGGGGGCGGTCTCCGAGCTGCTGGCCGGCGCCCACGGCTACGACCACGTCGTCGCCACGCGGGACCACCACATCGATCCCGGGCACCACTTCGCCGAGCAGCCGGACTTCCTGGAGACCTGGCCGCCGCACTGCGTCGTGGGCACCGGCGGCGTCGAGCTGCACCCGGCGCTGGACCGCGGCCCGCTCGAGGCGGTCTTCGACAAGGGCGAGTACGCCGCGGCCTACTCCGGCTTCGAGGGGCGGGCCGGGGACGTCGCCCTCGCCGACTGGCTGCGCGAGCGCGGGGTCGACGCCGTCGACGTCGTCGGGATCGCCACCGACCACTGCGTGCGGGCCACGGCGCTGGACGCCGTCGGGAACGGTTTCACGACCCGCGTGCTGCTGCCGCTGACCGCCGGGGTCGCCGAGGCGAGCACCGAGGCGGCGCTGGAGCAGCTCCGCACCGCCGGCGTGCAGCTCGAGGGCTCCGTCCACCGCCCCTGACGCCGGCGGCTCCGTCCCACCCGGCCCGGACGCCGGCCGCTCCGTCCTACCCGCCCCTGACCGGGTTGGGCGCCCGGGACCCCGTCCTCCCCCACCGGAGCGCGTCCTCCCCCACCGCAGGCCGTGAGGGTGGACGCGCCACGATCAGGTTCGGCGGATTCAAGGGGCGGACGCAGCACCCGCGGTTTGATCGCCTGACAGTAGTGGGCCGATGACCTCGTCGGGCTTGAGCCAGCCGAGGGTCTTGCGTGGTCGATCGTTGAGCTCGGCGGCGATGGCGGCGAGGTCTTCGGCGCTGTGCACCGAGAGGTCGGTGCCTTTGGGCAGGTACTGGCGGAGCAGTCCGTTGGTGTTCTCGTTGGTGCCGCGCTGCCAGGGGCTGTGCGGGTCGCAGAAGTAGATCGGCAAGTCCGCGGCGATGCTGATCTTCTTGTGGTTGCGCATCTCCAGGCCCTGGTCCCAGGCCAGGGAGCGGCGCAGCTGGGCCGGCAGTGCGG
>NZ_FOND01000028.1 GCF_900112815.1 Blastococcus tunisiensis | reverse complement strand
CAGGTTTTCGAGCTTGTCGGCCACCCAGTCGCGCAGTCGCGGGTGCAGAACCAGCTTGGCCGGCTTCGGTCGACGGGCCCGTGCCTCGGCGCGGGCCTGGGCGACCGAGGCCCGGTAGCGGCCGCGCGGCCGGCGGTTCAGGCAGCCGCCGGCGATCTCCCGGCTGATCGTTGACGGGCTGCGCCCCAGCCGCCGGGCTATTTCTCGCACGCCCAGGCCGGCCGCCCGATCCAGGGCGATCTCCTCCCGCTCGGCGAACGACAGATAGCGGCCACGGGGCTCGACCAGACTCATCGGCGTCATGCCACCAGCCTCGGCGAACCACCTGCGACCGGTGGCACCACCCACGCCGACGGCAGCAGCGGCATTCTCGGTCGAGCTTCCAGCGGCGACCAGCCGCCAGAACCGACGATGGACCTGCTTCGGCACTTGCACGGTTCCAGCCATCGAGGCCACCTCGTCTCATCGAGGTGTTGCGACGACCCCTAGAACCCAAGGGCCCAGAAGTGGGCGTCAGCGCACACGCCGGCCAGTGAGATCTCTGACCGGGCCGGTGCGTCAGAGTCTCGACTCCCTTGGTGATGTCCCACATTCCCGCCCACGTGTTGCCGTACTGGCACCGGGAGGTGGTGCATGACGATCGGCTGACATCTTCGCCGCCGTCGCCGGTCGGGGACGGCGCGAGGGCATGGAGCCCCCGGGCGACGATGACGACCGGCCGCCCGGTACGTCGGCCGACGCAGACCACCGGGAGACTGCGTCCGTCGCTGCGCGGCCCGTCCCCGGGCCGGGAAGAGGGAGGCAGGAGCCGTGCATGGCAGGAATTCGCGCGTCGAACGGCACGGCACCGTGAGCGGAGATCCGGAGCCGCCGGTCCCGGCCGGCACGGGACGGCGACCGGGCCTGCCCACCGTGCCGCCGTGGACGGTGCGCACGATGGCCGTGAGCGGTGCTGTCCTCGCCCTGGCTGCGATCGGCTGGCTGGTGTTCTGGCTGCTCCTGCGGCTGCCGTTGATCACCTTCACCGTCGCCCTGGCGGTGCTCCTCGCCGCCCTGACGTCCCCCATCTCCGGAGCGCTGCGGCGGGCCGGCCTGCCGGCGGCGTTGTCCGCACTGCTGGCGGTCCTCACCCTGGCCACCGTCCTCCTGGGCATCGGGTTCCTCGTCGGATTCCGGGCCGCCTCGACGATGCAGGACCTCACCCGGCCACTGGCCGCGGGGATCGACCGCATCCGCGTCTGGGCGATCGAGGGCCCGCTCGGCCTCGATCCCGAGCAGGTCTCCGACATCCGCAACGAGATCGTCACCTGGATCTACGAGGCCAGCCCCACGCCGACCGACGGTGCCCGCATGGGCCTGTACGTCCTCGGTGGGCTGATCCTGGTCGCCTTCCTCGTCTTCTTCTTCCTCAAGGACGGCGCCGGGATGTGGGCGTGGCTGCTCGAGCGGGTCCCGGACCGGCGGCGCGCGCAGGTCGACGGCGCCGGACGGTCGGCGTGGGACACGCTCGCCCACTACGTGCGCGGGGTCGTGGTCGTCGCGCTCATCGATGCCGTCGGCATCGGCGCCGCCCTGCTCATCCTCGGCGTGCCGCTGTGGCTCTCGCTGACCCTGCTGACGTTCGTGGGCGCCTTCGTCCCGCTGCTCGGCGCCACGGTCAGCGGAGCGGTGGCGGTGCTGGTCACCCTGGTCACGAACGACATGACCGACGCGATCATCATCCTGGTCGTCGTCCTCGTGGTGCAGCAGGTGGAGGGCAACCTGCTGCAGCCGCTCATCATGGGCCGGGCCCTGCACCTGCACCCGGCGGCGATCCTCGTCGCCGTGACGGCCGGCGGCCTGCTGCTGGGCGTGGCCGGCGCGCTGCTGGCCGTCCCACTGATGGCGGTGACGTACCGCGTGCTCGAGTACCTCCGCCTGCACCCGGCGGCCCCCGGTTCCCCGGCCGCGGAGGGGACGCCGGAGGACGCCGTCGCCCCCACGCCGACGGGGGACGGCGCGGTGACGCAGCCGGCGACCGCCTCGTAGGGCGATTTCCACGGTCCTACCGCCTGGAGGCTCCGGCAGCGGCGGCGCCACGGTGCTCGGCGGTCCGCGCGATCATGGAGGCATGAGCAGCAGCGACCACGCGGCCGGGCGGGACCAGAGCACCGGGCGGGCGCACGCCGTGCTCGCCGAGACGGCGGACCTGCCGGCGCCGTGGGCGGCGATCTGCGGCACCTCGGTCGGCGTGGTCCAGGGAAAGTGGAGCGGTCCCCGGGGGCTCGGTTCGCCCGACCCCTGCCCGGAGTGCGCCCGGCTCGCCCCGGGCTGACCGGACGCATCGGTGTCGCCCCCGACCTGTCTGCACCGACCGGGTCCCGTGGTTGCTGCTGCCGTCAGCCGCCCTTCGCCGCTCCGCGTCGGTGTTGGGGATAACGGTTCTTGGCGCGTCCGGACGCTGCTCCAGGACGGTCCCCCGGCACGGCCGGGGAGCGGTCAGGGCAGGACGTAGCCGGTTGCGGCGACCGCCAGGTCGCCGTCCCGCGGGTCGCGGGAGAAGAGGAGCACCCCGTCCCGCCGGCTCTCCGGCGGGACGTAGGCCACCGTGGCCGTGGACTCCCCGACCTGCTGCCCACCACGGGTGAGCGTTCCGGAGACGTGCACCTGCTCGGCCGTCCGGCCGCCGCTGTTGAGGACCCGGAAGTGGACGGCATGGCCCGCTGGGGCCGGTTCGATCGACGTCACGGTCACCGTCAGCTCCGGTCCGGACTCTCGGGGCGTCAGGGCCTGGTAGGTCAGGAAGGCCAGCAGGGCGACGATGAGCACGCTCCCCAGCCCGCCCAGGAGGTACTCCCCCCTGCTGGCGTCGGCCGCCGGGTGCGGCCGGGATCCGCCGTCCTGCGATCGGCTCATCCGGGTTCTCCTCCTCACAGGATCAGACGCGCCGCGGCGGCGCCGAGGCTGGCAGGGAGCGCGAGGACGACCGTCTCGGACACGGCCGCGGCGAGGCCCGCCCCGTCGAAGCGGCCGAACGTCCAGAGCACGTAGGCCGAGATCGCCATCGCGATGACGTAGCCCACGACGGTCAGCGTCAGGAAGGCACGCACGGGGCGGTCGGCGTTCTCCTGTCCTTTGAAGCCCACCGAGTAGACGAATGCGTGCATCATCGCGACGCTCACCAGGATCAACGCGACGGTGTGGAACTCGCTCATCATGGCCGCCAGCAGCACGACCTCCTCCGTCGGCGCGATGTTGGCGGCGAGGACGACCGCGCCTGCGGCCATGAGGAACAGCTCGTGCGGGTATCCGGACACCTCGCCCTTGTGGCTCCCCTCCCCCAGTTGGCTGCGCGCGTAGGAGGCACCGATCGCGGCGGGCAGGGTCTCGATGGCGATGACCGACACGGCGTCGTGCCAGTCACGGACCGGGTTCACGACGGCCAGCACGGTGAGCACGACCGCCGCTGCGACGGCCGCGACGAGGAGTGCGATGCCGGTGTCGACCAGGTGGCCGGTGAACCCGGTGCCACCGGTCCCTGCCCCGACGATCCGGACCAGTCCGAGGACGAGGAGAGCGGTCGCCACCACCAGGAGCGCGAGCCGCCACCGGTCGACCGTGTGGCCCAACCGCCACAGTTCCATGGTCATCAGCATCGGCAGTGCGAAGAGCAGTGCGCCGCCGAACGCGCGACCGACTCCCCGCAGGGTCTCCCGGCGCTCAGTCGGGGCCGAGTCCGCCGGGCGCGTTCCGGCCGCCGTCGCGGCCCGGCCGGGTCGCTCGGCCCGCCGGGACGAGACGTCGGTCGTCCCTGCTTCGGGACCGTGCCGAGTGTCCACGCAGAACCCGTCGCGCTCGACGCGCCGGCTGCCTGACGCGCAGGTGGCAGGGGTGCCCACCACCCCTGCGACCCTACGTGCCCGGGTCACCGCGGTCCTCGTAGGAGAGCCGAGCCGGAGGCCATCGCCCCGGAACCCGCGCGCGGCGGCCGTCGCGACGGGTGGGTCCGGGACCGTCACCGCCCGCGCGAGGCCCGGTGACCGACACCCGGCCTGCACGAGCGACCGACCGACGGGAGAGGGCGAGCGTGTCCCTCCGGTGACCCCGGTGAGGAGAGCACCGCGACCGACGAGACGCCGAACACGCCAGGTCCGGAACGGCGCGGCCGGCGGTGCGGGCGATCACCGATCCGTCGGCACGGTCGGCCCTCGCCGGACTGGTCCGCCGGTTGCCGGCGGCGCTGGCGGCCCGACGCCCGGTGACCAGGGAGCTGGCGGACCGGTTCTCCGCCGCGCGCACCGCCCTCTCCCCGGGGTCAGCTCCGCAGCTGCCGGCTGAGCCAGTCCCGGGCGATGGCGTTGCCCGCGGTCCCCCGGTCCACCGCGGCGGCGACCGCATCCGCGGCGTCCCCGGACAGGCAGCGGTCCAGCGCCGCGTCCAACGCTCCGGCCGTGAGGTCCTCCCCGGCCAGCACGACGGGCCAGCCGAGGGCTCCGGCCTGGGCCGTGACCTTGGCACCGCCCGCGACGGCGTCGACGGCGATCACCGGCCTGCCGTGCTTCAGGCCCAGGACGAGCGCGTGCAGGCGCATGCTGAGGACGACGTCGGCCCGCCGGATCAGCGCCTCCACCTGGTCCGGCTCCCGGCGGTGGGGCTTCTCGTACAGGTCCATGGTGAGCTCGAACCAGGGGAGCCGGCGGGAGGCCAGCCACTCCTCGAGGTGTTCGCGGACCTGCTCGGACCGGCTGCGGTCGCCGTACTCCCCCTGTGCGGGCGCGAAGGCCACGGCGACCACCGGCCGCTCCCGGCCGTCCTCGCCGCGCCCGTCCGGGCGCTCGATGGCGAGGTCCGGGCGGGCGACGTCCGGGGCGTCCCGCTCCCACACCTGGTGGAACAGCCCCCGGCCGATCCCGTCGACGACCGAGACGTTGATCGCCCACCGCTGCGAGCCCTCGAACGCGGCACAGAGCTCGCGGAGCAGCGGCTCGTCGCTGACCGGGCCGCTGACGAAGACCAGGTGGGTGTAGTCGGCCGGATCGACCTCGCGCCAGTCCACGCCGGTCCCCAGGTAGGGCGCCTCAGCGACGTCGAAGGGGACGCCGAGATCGGTCAGCCAGTCGGCGACCGTGTCGGCGCCGAGCTCGTCGCCGATCGTGGCGATGACCTCGTCGAAGCTGAACCATCCGGCCACGAGAACCCGCATGCGTCCCACCCTCGCAGGCGGCCCCGTCGCAGGCGCGAGGAGGGAGGAGTCCGTCAGGACCCCTCCCTCCACGACGCCGGGCCAGGTCCCGGTCACCGTCGGTGCGCGTCTCCTTCCGCCGGGCGTCGCGGACGGCGATGAACTCCTCGGGCGGCAGTCCGTAGAGCTCCTCGGCGACCTCCCGCACGTCCACCCCACGATCATCGACGTCCGGGCGGCGCAGCGCGAAGGAGACGTCGCCGGGACAGCAGTCGGGGCCGCCCGGAACTCCTCCGGACGGCCCCTGGCCCTGCTCTGTCGGGCTGACAGGATTTGAACCTGCGACCCCTTGACCCCCAGTCAAGTGCGCTACCAAGCTGCGCTACAGCCCGCGCGCCGTCGGCCCGCCCGGACATCTCCGGGTGGCGCGATGGCCGCCCCGGCAGATTACCGCACCCTCCGGCGCGTCTCGCGCGGCCCCCGCTCAGTTCTGCGGCCCTGCCGCGTCTTAACGCAATGACAGCCGTCGAGACCCGTGGCTAGCGTCATGCGCGCGGATCTCGCCATCGCCGAGCAGGCATCGACCGGGGTGCCGGAGGTCTCATCATGGGCAGGTCGTTCGCGTCGCGCGTGAGCCATCCACGGCTGAAGTGGGTCGTCCTCGTCCTCTGGCTGGTGCTGGCGGCGCTCGCCGCCCCCCTGGCCGCGGGCCTCACCGACCAGCAGGAGAACGAGATCTCGTCCTGGCTGCCCGGCGACGCGGAGTCGACGCTCGCCCTCGAGCAGCAGGTCGCCCTCGGCTCCGACCCCGACGTCGTCCCCGCCGTCGTCGTCTACGAGCGGGCCGACGGACTCACCGCAGCGGACCTGGACGCCGTCGCGCAGGACGCTGCGGCCTTCAGCCGCATGGACGGCCTGGACGGCGAGGTCGTCGGGCCGATCCCCTCCGAGGACGGGCAGGCGGCCCAGCTCGTCGTGCCGCTGAACGGCGGGCCCGACGGATGGGAGGCGATCGCGCCGCTGGCCGAGGACCTGCGCACGGAGGCGGCGGACGCACCGGACGGGCTGGACGTCTACGTCGCCGGACCCGCGGGCCAGGCGGCGGACTCGTCGGAGGCCTTCGAGGGCATCGACGGCACGCTGCTCTTCGCGGCCCTGGGCGTCGTCATCCTCATCCTGCTGTTCACCTACCGCAGCCCGGTCCTCTGGATCCTGCCGATCTTCTCGGCGGTGGTCGCGCTCTTCTGCTCGCAGGCGCTCATCTACCTGCTCGCCCGGTACGCCGACCTCACCGTCAACGCCCAGAGCGCGAGCATCCTCACCGTCCTCGTCGTCGGCGCCGGCACCGACTACGCGTTGCTGCTCGTCGCCCGCTACCGCGAGGAACTGCGGCTGCACGGCGACCGGCACGAGGCCATGACGGAGGCGGTCCACCGCGCCGGGCCGGCGGTGCTGGCCAGCGGCGGCACGGTGATCCTCGGGATGCTGTGCCTGCTGGCCGCGGACATGAACTCCACCCGTGGCCTGGGACCGGTCGCCGCCATCGGCGTCGGCGTGACCCTCGTGGTGCTCATGACCCTGCTCCCGGCGTTGCTGGTCATCTGCGGGCGCTGGGTGTTCTGGCCGGTGCGCCCGGCCCTGGGCAGCCCCGAGCCGAGCGCCACCGGCGTGTGGTCGCGGGTCGGGAGCATGATCCAGCCACGCCCCCGGGTGGTCTGGGTGGTCACGAGCGGGCTGCTGCTGGTGGCCTGCCTCGGCCTGTTCGGCCTCAACGCGAAAGGCCTCACCCAGGCCGACTCGTTCCGCGGGACCCCCGAGTCAGTCGCCGGCGAGCAGGTCGCGCTGGAACACTTCCCCGCCGCCGCGGGCAACCCGGTGTACGTCCTCACCGGCGCCGACACGGCCGACGAGGTGGCGAGCGCGGTGGCCGCGAACGACGGCGTCGGCGAGGTCGAGGAGCCTCGCGTCACCGGCGATCAGGCACTGATCGAGGCGTCGCTGGCGGACGCCGGCGACAGCGACACCGCCTACGACACCGTCCGCTCGCTCCGCTCGGAGCTCGACGAGGTGGGGGACGGCGAGGCACTGGTGGGCGGCAACACCGCCATCAACCTCGACGTCCAGACCGCCAGCCAGCGCGACAACCAGGTGATCATCCCGCTGATCATGCTCGTGGTGCTGGCCGTGCTGGGCGTGCTGCTGCGGGCCCTGGTCGCGCCGCTGATCCTCGTCGCGACCGTGGTGCTCTCCTTCGGCGCCGCGCTCGGGATCAGTGCGCTCATCTTCGACTGGGCGCTCGACGTCAGCGCGACCGACAGCTCCTTCCCGCTGTTCGTCTTCGTGTTCCTCGTCGCGCTCGGCATCGACTACAACATCTTCCTGATGACCCGGGTGCGGGAGGAGGCGTTCGACCACGGCACCCGGCGGGCGGCACTGATCGGGCTGGCGGCCACCGGTGGGGTGATCACGTCCGCCGGGTTCGTCCTGGCGGCGACCTTCTCGGTGCTCGGCACGCTGCCGCTGACCTTCCTCACCCAGCTGGGCATCGCGGTCGCGCTCGGGGTGCTCCCCGACACCATCGTCGTCCGGTCCGTCCTCGTCACCGCGCTGAACCTCGACGTCGGCCGGCACATGTGGTGGCCGAGCAGCCTCGCCCAGCGCCGGGACGAGCCGGGGTACGCCCGCCGTTCCGGCAGGGAGGCCGCGCTGGTGCCCACGCCACGGAGCGACCGGGACACCACCCAGGACGTCCGCCCCGGGCAGTGACGGGCGACCCGTCTCAGCCCTTCGGCCGGTCGCTCCCCCGGCCCTCGCGGACCTTGACCGACACCTCGATCGGCGTGCCCTCGAAGCCCCAGCGCTCGCGCAGCTTGCGCTCGAGGAACCGGCGGTACCCGGCCTCCAGGAAGCCGGTGGAGAAGACCACGAACCGCGGCGGCCGGACGTCGGCCTGGGTCACGTACTTGATCTTCGGCGCCCGCCCGCCGCGCGCCGGCGGCGGCGTCTCCTGGACCAGCGCCCGGACGAAGGTGTTGAGCTCCGCCGTCGGCACCCGCGACTCCCACGACGCCAGCGCGGCACGCAGGTGGCCGGCGAGCTTGTTCACGCCGCGCCCGGTGCTGGCCGAGATGTTCACGCGGGTCGCCCAGCGCACCCGGGCCAGCTCGCGCTCGATCTCCTTCTCCAGCTGGTAGTGCCGGTCCTCGTCGAGGGTGTCCCACTTGTTGATCGCGATCACCAGCGCGCGGCCGGCGTCGACGACCTGGCTGATCACCCGCTGGTCCTGCTCGCTGATCACCTCGTCGGCGGCCAGGAGGACGACGGCCACCTCGGCGGCCTGGATCGCGGCCTCGGTGCGCAGGCTGGCGTAGTACTCCATGCCGCTGGCGGTGTTGACCTTGCGGCGCAGGCCGGCGGTGTCGACGAACTTCCACTCCTCGCCGCCGAGGGTGACGATCGAGTCCACCGGGTCCACCGTCGTCCCGGCGACGGAGTCGACGACCGAGCGCTCCTCCTTGGCCAGCCGGTTGATCAGGCTGGACTTGCCGACGTTCGGCCGGCCGACCAGCGCCACCCGGCGCGGGCCGCCCTCCTCCTCCTGCTCCCGGGGCGCATCGGGCATCGCCTCAAGCACGAGGTCGAGCAGGTCGCCGCTGGAGCGGCCGTGCAGGGCGCTCACCGGCTGCGGCTCCCCCATGCCCAGCGACCAGAGCTCGGCGACGTTGGCCTCGCTGCGCTCGTCGTCGACCTTGTTGGCCACCAGGATCACCGGGCGGTCGCTGCGCCGGAGGATGCGCGCGGCGGCGAGGTCGGTGTCGGTGGCCCCGACCTGGCTGTCGACGACGAAGACGATGACGTCGGCGGTCTTCATGGCGTACTCGGCCTGGCGGCTGATCGCCCCGCCCAGCCCGGCCGCCTTCGGGTCCCAGCCGCCGGTGTCGACGACGGTGAACCGCTTGCCGTTCCACAGCGCCTCGTAGCTGATCCGGTCGCGGGTGACGCCGGGGACGTCCTGGACGACGGCGGCACGCCGGCCGAGGAACCGGTTGACCAGCGTCGACTTGCCGACGTTGGGCCGGCCCACGATCGCGACGACGGGCAGCGGCCCGCTCTGGTCCTCGCTCATGCCCGCTCCCCTGCCCCGACGGTCGACGCCGCGAGCTCCACGATCCTGGCGACGACGCCCTGCTGGTCGAGGTCGGTGCTGTCCACGACGACGGCGTCCGCCGCCGGTCGCAGCGGGCTGTCGGCCCGGCTGCTGTCGTACTCGTCGCGGCGGCGCAGGTCCTGCGCCAGAGCGGCGATCTTGTCGGGATCGGTCACCCCGAGCTGACCGGCCCGCCGCTGGGCACGGACCTCGGGCGCCGCGGTCAGGTAGATCTTGAGGGTCGCGTCCGGGAGGACGACGGTGCCGATGTCGCGGCCCTCGACCACCACGGCGTCGGCCTCGGCGACCAGGTCCCGCTGCTGCGCGACCAGGTGCCGGCGGACGGCCGGGACGGCGGACACGGGCGACACCGCGCGCGTCACCTCGGCACCGCGGATGCGCTCGGCCACGTCGACGCCGTCGACGCGGACCACCTCCGTCCCCGCGTCGGTGCCGACCTCGATCCGGGCGCCGGTGACGGCACGCGCCACGGCGATCTCGTCGTCCAGACCGACCCCCGCGTCCAGGACGGCGACGGTGGCCGCCCGGTACATGGCCCCGGTGTCCAGGTAGGCCGCGCCCAGCCGCGCCGCGACGCCTCGGGCCACGCTGGACTTGCCCGTGCCGGAGGGCCCGTCGAGGGTGATCTGGCCGGTGAACCCGCCGGTCACTGCGCGATCGCCCAGCCCAGTGGTGTCCGCTCGCTGGCGCTCGCTCACTGGGCGATGTCCTTGCGCAGGGCGACGGCGCCGCGCAGGTACACGTGCTGGATCTCGCTGCGCGGCGCATCGCTCTCCACGTGCGCCATCAACCGCAGCACCCGGGGCAGGGCGTGCGGGACGGCGATCTCCGAGGCGCACATCAGCGGCACGTCACCGAAGCCGAGCTCGCGGGCGGCCAGCGCCGGGAACTCCGAGACCAGGTCCGGCGTCGCCGTGAACAGGATGCTGATCACGTCGTCCCGGTCGAGCCGGTTGCGCTCCATCACCGCGCTGACCAGCTCGCGGGTGGCCTCGAGCACCTGCTCCCGGTCGTCGGCGTCGACCTGCGTCGCACCCCGGATGGCTCGGACGGCCATGCACTTCTCCTCGATCGATTGCAGTGCCCGGATCGCCGGGCCCTTCGAGCGAGTCTAGGGAGCCTCCGCCACCGCCCTCCCCCGTGCGGGTCAGTCGCCCAGTCGCTCGCCGCTGGCGACGTCGAACAGGTGCACGTGGCCCTGTCGCGGGGTGACGTGGATGACCGAGCCGCGCTCGGGGGGACGGCGGCCGTCGACACGGGCGGTGATCTGGTGCTCGGCGTCGCCCTGCTTGGTGCGGCCGTAGACGTAGGCGTCGGCCCCGAGCTCCTCGACGACGTCGACCTCGATGGGCAGGCCGTGCTCGGCGATGTCCAGGTCCTCGGGCCGGACGCCGAGGACCACCGAGGAGTCGCTCGCCTGCCCCAGCACCGTGCGCTCCACGGGGTAGACCACGTCACCCAGGACGACGCCGCCGTCGGCCACGGGCATGGTGAACAGGTTCATCGCCGGTGAGCCGATGAAGCCCGCGACGAACACGTTCGTGGGGCGGTCGTAGAGCTCGCGCGGCTTGCCCACCTGCATGAGCAGCCCGTCCTTGAGCACGCACACCCGGTCGCCCATGGTCATGGCCTCGACCTGGTCGTGGGTCACGTACACGGTGGTGATGCCCAGCCGGCGCTGCAGCTGGGCGATCTGGGTGCGGGTCTGCACCCGCAGCTTGGCGTCGAGGTTGGACAGCGGCTCGTCCATCAGGAACACCTGCGGCTGCCGGACGATCGCCCGGCCCATCGCCACCCGCTGCCGCTGCCCGCCCGACAGCGCCTTGGGCTTGCGGTCGAGGTAGTCCTCCAGGTCCAGGAGCTTGGCGGCCTCGCGCACCCGCTCGGCGATCTCCGCCTTGCCGAGGCCGGCCATCCTGAGCGCGAAGCCCATGTTGTCGGCCACGCTCATGTGCGGGTACAGCGCGTAGTTCTGGAACACCATCGCGATGTCGCGGTCCTTCGGCGGCACGTCGGTGACGTCCCGGTCCCCGATCAGGATCCGCCCGTCCGTGACGTCCTCCAGACCCGCCAGCATCCGCAGCGACGTGGACTTGCCGCAGCCGGACGGCCCGACGAGCACGAGGAACTCGCCGTCCTCGACGTGGAGTTGCAGCTTGTCCACGGCGGGACGGTCGGCGCCGGGGTAGACGCAGCTCACGTGCTCGTAGGTGACGGACGCCATGGGGTTCCTCTCGACGGGGCGGGCCGGGCTACTTGCCGGCACCGGCGGTCAGGCCGCTGAGCAGGTACCGGCGACCGAACAGGTACAGGACGAAGATCGGGATGACCGAGAGCGTCACGGCGGCCAGCAGCGCGGGCACGTTCGTCCCGAACTGGCCCTGGTAGTCCCAGAGGCCGAGGGTGAGCACGCGGGTGTCGACGGACTGGGTCAGCACCAGGGGGAACAGGAAGCCGTTCCAGGCGGTGAGCGAGGTGAACACCGCCACGGTGGTGATGGCCGGCTTGGCCAGCGGGAGCACCAGGTGGCGCAGCGCCTTGAACGGTCCGGCGCCGTCGAGGGTCTGCGCCTCGTACAGCTCGCGGGGGATGTCGCGCAGGCTGTTGGTCATGACCAGGAGCGCCACCGGCATCGCGAACGCCGCCGTCGGCAGGATGATCGCCAAGAGGGTGTCGTACAGGCGCAGCTGGGTGATCATCAGGTAGACGGGGATGATCGCCGCCTGCGCCGGGATGGCCAGCCCGACGAGCATGAGCGAGAAGCCGCGCTGCACGATCCTGCCCGCGTTGCGCGCCACGGCGTAGGCGGCCGGCACGGTGAGCGCGACCACGATGGCGATCGTCGCGATCGTGACGATCAGCGTGTTGAGCAGGTAGGTCGGGAAGTCGCCGGTGAGGACCGTCGCGTAGTTCTCCAGCGTCGGCTCCGGCGGCGGGGCCAGCGGGTTGTCGGACAGGTAGTCGGCCCGGGTGCGGAAGCTCGCCGACACCAGGAAGTACAGCGGGACGGCGACGACGATCAGCCAGATCGTGGCCAGCACGCCCGCTAGCACGTTCGGCCGGCCGGTGCCCCGGCGTCGCTTCCAGACCCGCCGCCGCTGGCGTTCGGGCACCTCCGGGACCGGGGCGATCGGCGAGGGCGGCGCCTCGGCCGTCCGCACGTCCACCGCACCCGAGCGGCCGTCCGTTCCGCTGTTCCCGCCCAGGGGCGCCCGGTCGCTCACATGCCCTCCTGCTGGCTCTGCATCTTCCGGAACCCGGTGGCCTGGGTGACGGCGAGGGAGAGACCGGCGCCCAGGAGCAGCAGCAGCACCGCGACGGCGCTGGCGTAGCCGAACTCGTACCCGCTGAACCCGGTGATGTACATGTGCAGCGGCAGGATGCGGGTCGCGGTCCCGGGCCCGCCGCCGGTGAGGATGAGGATCGTGTCGAAGGTCGTCACCGAGCCGACGAGCATCAGCACCGTCGAGGTGATGATCGTGTACTTCACCAGCGGCAGCGTGATCGTGAAGAACTGCCGGTAGCGCCCCGCCCCGTCCAGCGTCGCCGCCTCGTACAGGCTCTGCGGCACCTGCCGGGCGGCGGCTTGGTAGAGCAGGGTGTGGAAGGGCACGTACTGCCAGCTGATCACCCACACCACCGTGTAGACCACCAGCTCGGTGTTGCCGAGGAAGTTGAAGTCGCCGAGGAACGGCAGCCGCTGCGTCACGCCGAAGTTGGGGTCGAGGACGGCCGCCCACAGCAGCGCGATCGCCGCGGTGGACAGCAGCAGCGGCAGGAAGAACAGCGAGCTGAGGACCGCCCGGTTGCGCTGGCGCCCGGCCGCCCAGACCCCGATCAGCAGTGCGATCGGGGTCTGGACGAGCCAGGTGAGCACCATGAACACCAGCGTCAGCCACAGCGAGTCCCACGCCCGACCGTCGTCCATCAGGCGTTCCCAGTTCCCCACCCCGGACAGCTCCGGCGTACCGAAGCCGTCCCAGGACGTGAAGCTGAGGTACACGACCAGGACCATGGGCAGCACCGCGAACGCTCCGAAGAACGTCAGTGCGGGTGCCAGGTACCAGCCGGAGGGCCGGTCCTGCCGGGTGACCGCCATCGGTGCTGCCCCTGTCCTGGTCTGCTGCGCTGCGCCGTGCATGCCGTACTAGCCGATGCCGGTCAGAGGGCCGACATCGCGTCGACGAAGCCCTGCGGCGTCTGGTTGCCGAGGAACAGCTGCTCCAGCTGGGTCAACATCTCGGTGGCCTCGTCGGCCGGCAGGTCCTGGTCCCAGGACAGCTGGAAGTTGTCCGCGTCGACCGTCGCGTCGTAGATGAACGTCGCGTAGTCACCGTTCTCGGTCTCGGCCAGCTGGTCCCGGACACCCTGCACCGGCGGCACGTCGCCGGCCGCGATGAGGTCGGAGATGTACTCGTCGTCGGTCAGCGCGGTCGCCAGGTACTCGCGGGCCGCCTCCTTGTTCTCCGAGGAGCTGGTGAGCGAGTAGAAGTTCGACACGTTGCCCACGAGGTTGGACGGGTCGCCCTCGCCACCCTCGATCGCCGGGAACGTGGCCCAGCCCAGGTCTCCGGCCTCGACGAACTCGGGGCTGTCGTTGAGCTGGTTGGTGTACTCCCACGAGCCCATGAGGTGGAACCCCGCACCGCCCTGGGCCAGGATCGTCGACGCGCCGCCGACGTCGTAGCCGACCGACGCGAAGTCGTTGCCGAACGCGCCGCGGTCGATGAGCTCGCGCAGCATCGTCAGGGCCTCGAGGACGGCCGGGTCCTCCCAGGCGCCCTCCTCGCCGTCCCGGATGGCCTGGAAGACCTCCGGGCCGCCGACGCGGTCGAGGATGTACTCGATCCACATCAGCTCGGTCCACGCCTGGGTGCCGGCCAGTGCGATCGGCGTGACCCCTGCGGCCTTGAGGGCGTCGACCGCGGCGAGCAGGTCGTCCCAGGTCTCGGGCACCTCCACGCCGGCGGACTCGAGGACCGCGTCGTTGTAGAACATCATCACCGGCTGCATGCCGCGCATCGGCAGGCCGTAGTTCTTGCCGTCCAGCTCGGCGCCGGCGAGCACGCTGGGCAGGAAGGCGTCGCGCAGCTCCGGGTTCTCGTCGAGCAGCGAGGTGAGGTCCTCGACCTCACCGGCGTCGACGTACTCCTTCAGGTTGCCGCCGCCCCAGTTGAAGAACAGGTCCGGGGCATTGGGCGAGCCGATGGCGACGCGCAGGCGCTGCTTGTACGGGTCGTTGCCGAACGTGGCCAGCTCCAGCTCGCCGGCGTCGGAGCCCTCGTTGAAGCGCTCGATCGAGGCCTCCTCGATCGGGTTCAGCGCACCGTCCTCCAGTGCCCACACCTGACCGGTGCCGCCGTCACCTCCCCCGCCGCCGCCGCCACTGGGCCCGGAGGAGCCGCAGGCGACCAGAGTGCCTGCCATGAGGAGTGCGCCGGCCTGCCAGGCCGAACGGGTCAGACGCCGGGAGGACATCCCCACCGCCACCTTCCTGTCTCGTCGTTGAACACCGAAAGTTTCGAGCAGTTGCGAGAATGTAAGCCGGGTCACCATTGGTGTCAACGAGGGCCCGTGGCCTGGAACATAACGATTGGGGTTGACGTCGGTGCCGGAGCCGACCCTATCGTCCGCAGCGCGCCGGGCTATCGGAATCCCGAAACTTTCGATACCGTGACGCGGCCCTCGGCGTGATCCAGGGCACGTCCGGCCCGCGGGGGCCGGTACTTCACGGGAAGGGGAGGACGACGGTGGCGTCCCAGCAGCTCGGTCGGCCGACCCTGGCCAGCATCGCGGCGGCGGCCGGCGTCTCGCTGCCGACCGTCTCCAAGGTCGTCAACGGCCGTCAGGACGTCTCCCCCGCGACCCGGGCCCTCGTCCAGCAGCTGCTGGAGGAGCACAACTACGTCCCGGTCGCCCGCAAGACCCTGGCGCGGGAGACCCCGCTGGTCGACGTCGTGTTCACCGCCCTGGACAGCCCCTGGGCCGTCGAGATCCTGCGCGGGGTCACCGAGAGCGGCCTCGACGTCGTCGTCACCACCCTGGCCCGGTCCCCCGGGGCCGACTGGGTGCAGGGGCTGATCGACGGCGGCCGGCGCGGTGCCCTCGTGGTCACCTCGCACCTGACCGCCGCGGACCAGCGCCGGCTCGGCAGCTCGCACCTGCCGGTCGTGGTGATCGATCCGGTGGACATGCCGGGGCAGGACGTCCCGAGCGTGGGCGCCACCAACTGGGCCGGCGGGCTCTCGGCCACCGAGCACCTCGTGGAACTGGGGCACCGCCGGATCGCCGTGATCGGCGGGCCGGAGGACTTCCTGTGCAGCCGGGCCCGCATCGACGGCTACCGGGCCGCCCTGGAGCGGGCCGGCATCGGCGTGGACCCCGACCTCGTCCGGCACGGGAACTTCCACCACGAGGGCGGCTACGATCAGGCGCGCGCCCTGCTCGAGCTGCCCGACCCCCCGACCGCCGTCTTCGCCGGCAGCGACGAGCAGGCCTTCGGCGTCATGGAGGCCGCCCGCCAGGCCGGGCTCTCCGTCCCCGGCGACCTCAGCGTGGTCGGGTTCGACGACCTGCCGATGGCGCGGTGGTCCTCGCCGCCGCTGACCACGGTCCGCCAGCCACTGGCCGACATGGGCCGCATGGCCGGCCGCATCCTGCACCGCCTGATCAACGGCGACGCGCTCGACACCCAGCGCCTCGAGCTCGCCACCCACCTGGTCCCCCGGGCCTCCACCGCGCGTCCTCGCTGACCGCTCCCACCTGTCGAGGAGTTCCTTCCGTGATCGAGCCTGCGGCCAGCCCCCGGAGCCCGCACCCCTCCGAGCCGGCCGACCCCGCCGCCGGGGCCCCCTGGCGGGACCCCGCCCGCCCGCTGCCGGAGCGGGTACGCGCGCTCCTGGACGCGATGACCGTCGAGGAGAAGGTCGCCCAGCTGTACGGGGTGTGGACCTCCATCGGGGACGGCGACGAGGTCGCCCCCAACCAGCACGACTTCGCCGAGCCCCTGCCGCCCTGGGAGGAGCTGACCAAGCCGGGCCTGGGCCAGCTCACCCGGATGTTCGGCACGGTCCCCGTCGAGCCGGAGACCGGGGCCCGCGTGCTGGCCCAGACCCAGCGCGACCTGGTGGCGAACTCCCGCCTGGGCATCCCGGCGATCGCGCACGAGGAGTGCCTCACCGGCTTCGCCGCCTGGCAGGCCACCGTGTTCCCCACCCCGCTGGCGTGGGGCGCCTCCTTCGACCCCGGCACCGTGGAGGCCATGGCGGCCGGCATCGGCCGCTCCATGCGCTCGGTCGGGGTCCACCAGGGCCTCTCCCCCGTCCTGGACGTCACCTTCGACTACCGCTGGGGCCGGACCGAGGAGACCATCGGCGAGGACCCCTACCTCGTCTCGGTCCTGGGTGCCGCCTACACGCGCGGCCTGGAGGGCGCCGGCATCGTCGCCACGCTGAAGCACTTCGCCGGCTACTCCGCCTCCGGCGCCGGCCGCAACCACGCACCGGTCCACCTCGGCCCCCGGGAGTTCGCCGACGTCGTGCTGCCGCCGTTCGAGACCGCCCTGCGCGAGGGCGGGGCGCGGTCGGTGATGAACTCCTACGCCGCCGTCGACGGGGTGGCCCCCGCTGCGGACCCGGCGCTGCTGACCGACCTGCTGCGCGGCCGGCTGGGGTTCGACGGCGTCGTGGTCGCCGACTACTTCGCGGTCTCCTTCCTGGAGACCACGCAGGGGCTGGCTGCCTCACCCGGCGAGGCCGCGGCGCTCGCGCTGACCGCCGGGATCGACGTCGAGCTGCCGACGGTCCGCTGCTACGGCGAGCCCCTGCTCGACCTCGTCCGCTCCGGCCGGGTGCCCATGTCCGTCCTCGACCGGTCCGTCGAGCGCGTCCTGCTGCAGAAGGGCGAGCTCGGGCTGCTCGACGCCGGCTGGGACCCCGAGCCGCCGGCGCTGCGCGAGGGCCGGGTGATCGACCTCGACCCGCCGGCCATGCGCGAGCTGGCCCGGTCGCTCGCCGAGCGGTCGGTCGTCCTGCTGGACAACCGGTCCGGGCTGCTCCCGCTGAGCCGGCCCGCCCGGCTGGCCGTCGTGGGCCCGTGCGCCGACGACGTCCTGTCCCTGATGGGCTGCTACGCCTTCCCCAACCACGCGGGGGCGCACCACCCCGAGATGCCCGTGGGCGTGGACCTGGCCACCGTCCTGGAGGCGGTCCGGACCGAGTTCCCCGACGCCCTGGTGGACGCCGCACCGGGCTGCCCGGTGCAGGAGGTCGACCACAGCGGGATCGCCGACGCCGTCCGGGTGGCCCGCGGGGCCGACGTCTGCCTCGCCGTGCTCGGTGACCGGGCGGGCCTCTTCGGCCGCGGCACCTCCGGCGAGGGGTGCGACGCGGACGACCTGCGGCTGCCCGGCGCGCAGGCCGATCTGCTGGAGGCCCTGCTGGAGACCGGGACGCCGGTCGTCGTGGTGCTGCTCACCGGGCGGCCGTACGCGCTGGGCGCCGTCGTCGACCGGGCCGCGGCGGTCGTGCAGGCGTTCTTCCCGGGCGAGGAGGGGGCCGGTGCCGTCGCCGGGGTCCTCAGCGGCCGGGTGAACCCCTCCGGGCGGCTGCCCGTGCAGGTGCCGCGCACCCCCGGTGGCTCGCCCGCCACGTACCTGGGGCCCGCGCTCGCCCGGCGCAGCGACATCAGCTCGGCCGACCCGACCCCGGCCTTCCCGTTCGGCCACGGGCTGAGCTACACCCGGTTCGACTACACCGACCTGCGGATCGACGACGCCCCCGCCGGCGGGCAGCCGGCCGAGGTGCCCACCGACGGCCGGCTGGAGATCGCCTGCACGGTGGCCAACACCGGTGGGCGGGCCGGGTCGGAGGTGGTGCAGCTGTACCTGGAGGACCCGGTGGCCAGCGTGGTCCGGCCGGTCCGCCAGCTGATCGGCTTCGCCCGCGTGGACCTGGCCGCCGACGCCTCGGCGGAGGTGCGCTTCTCGGTGCACACCGACCGGACGTCGTTCACCGGCCGGGACCTGCAGCGGGTGGTCGAGGCCGGCGAGCTGGCGTTCCGCGTCGGGTCCTCCAGCGAGGACCTGCGGCTGTCCGCCTGCGTGCGGCTGACCGGACCGGACCGCGTGGTCGGCCCGGAGCGGGTGCTGACCACCCCGGTGGAGGTCACCCCGGCCTGACGCGGGCGGTCCGGCACCGTCACCGGGGGGCGGACCACCTGCAGGAGGGCCTAGAGGCCGACGAGCTCCTGCAGCGTGCCCAGCTCCTCCTTGGACAGCCGGCGGATGGAGCCCGAGCGCATCCGCTGCAACTGGATCGGCCCGACGGCGGTGCGGGTCAGCCGGGAGACCGGCAGGCCGACGTGCGCCAGCAGGCGCCGCACGATGTGCTTGCGCCCCTCGTGCAGGACGACCTCGACGACCGACTGCCCGGCGTGGGTGTCGACCACGCGGAACGCGTCGACCTTCACCGGCCCGTCCTCCAGCTCGACCCCCGACCGGAGCCGGCGGGCGAGGTCCCGGGGCACCGACCCCGACACCTGCGCCAGGTAGGTCTTGCGGACCTCGTAGGAGGGGTGGGCCAGCCGGTGGGCGAGCTCCCCGTCGTTGGTGAGCAGCAGCAGCCCCTCGGTGTCCTGGTCCAGCCGGCCGATGTGCACCAGTCCCTTGGCCAGGTCGCCGACCATGTCCCCGACGCAGGTGCGGTTGCGGTCGTCGCTCATCGCGGTGATGACGCCCGGGGGCTTGTTCATCGCGTAGGTGACCCGGTCGTCGCGGACCTCGATGCGGACCCCGTCGACGGCGATCCGGTCCCGGGCGGGGTCGACCCGCATGCCCTGGACGCCGACGACGGCCCCGTTCACGCTGATCCGGCCGGCCTCGATCATGTCCTCGCAGACCCGCCGTGAGCCGACCCCGGCGCGCGCGAGCACCTTCTGCAGCCGCTCCCCCTCGCGCTCGTCCTCCGGGACGGCCGTCGGGCGGTCCCCGGGGTGGACCGGGGCCAGTTCCATGTCCTCCGACCACCCCTCGCCGGCGTCGGTGCTGCGCTCGTCGTTCGGGTCGGAGTCGTCGGGTACGGCGTTCATCACCGTGCAGTCTCCCACCGTCCGGGACGCGGGTCCGCGTCCACCTCTCCCGTCCGGGTGACCCGGCCACCACGGCGGACCGGCGTGCAGCAGGCAGGCTGGGCCGGTGAACCGGACACGCACCGTCGGGCTGGCCCTCGCCGCCGTGGCGGCCCTGCTCTGGCTGCTCTTCCTCGTGGCCGTGCTCACCGGCGACCCGGACGACGGCGCCGACATCGGTGCCGGCCTCGTCGCGCTGCTCGCCCTGCCGGTGAGCGCCGGCGCCTCGATCACCCTGCTGGTCTCCCTCCGCACCGGCCGCCCCGGAGGGAGCCGGACGCCGGACCGGGTCGCCGCGGCGCTCGCGGTCCTCTCGATCGCCTGCCTGGCCGCGTTCCTGCTGCTCGACCCCTACGCCACCTCCGACGTCCTCCGCCAGGTGTCGCTCGGGCTGGGGGTCGCGGCGTTCCTCGCCTCCTCGGCGATCATCGCCGTGGCGTCGCGGTCCCGGGTCTAGCGTCGGGTCATGCAGCCCGGCCATCGCGGGCGCCGGCTCCGGCTGGCCACCGGGATCACGACCGCCGTCGACCAGCGCGGCGCCCCGGACGGCGCCCCGTCCCTGGTGCTGCTGCACTCCTGGGCCGCCTCCCGCCGTTCCTTCGCCGCGCTGCTGCCGCACCTGCCCGGGCACCTGCACGTCGTCGCAGCCGACCTCCGCGGTCACGGGGACGCCGACCGGCCGCCGGCCGGCTACGACGTCGTCACCCTCGCGGCGGACGTGGTGGCGCTGCTCGACGCCCTGGACCTGCCGCCGGCCGTGCTGGTGGGCGCCTCCAGCGGCGGCTACGTCGCGCAGCAGGTCGCCGTCGACGCGCCGGACCGGGTGGCGGGGCTCGTGCTGGCCGGCGCCCCGCGGGACCTGCGCGGCCGGCCGCCGTTCGCCGACGAGGTCGAGGCCCTGCGCGATCCGGTGGACCCGGCGTGGGTGCGGCGGTTCCAGGGCGGCCTGACCGACCTGGACCTGCTGCCCGGCTGGTACGTCGACCTCATGGTCGAGGATGCGCTCCGGCTGCCGGCCGCCGTCTGGCGGGCGACCTTCGCGGGGTTGACCACCTCCCGGCCGCCCACGGAGGCGGGCACGGTCACCGCCCCGACCCTGGTCGTCAGCGGCGGGCGGGACGAGCTCGTGGGGCGGGGCGAGACCGTCGCGCTCGTCGCGGCCGTCCCCGGCGCCGAGTGGATCGAGTACCCCGGCACCGGGCACCTGGTCCTGGAGGAGCAGCCGGCCCGGCTGGCCGCCGACATCGCGACGTTCGCGGCCCGCTGCGCGCCGCAGCGGTGAGTCAGCTGTCCGGGTGCTCGTCGAGCATCGCGGCGGTCTCCGGGAGGAAGGGCGCGAGCTCGGGCAGCTCGGCCAGGCTCGCCAGGCCGAGCCGCTCCAGGAACAGCGGCGTGGTGGCGTAGAGACCGCCACCGCTGTCGGGGTCGCTGCCGACCTCGTGCACCAGGCCGCGGGTGAGCAGGGTGCGCATGACGCCGTCCACCCCGACGCCGCGGATCGCCGAGACCCGGGCGCGGGTGACCGGCTGGCGGTAGGCGATCACGGCGAGGGTCTCCAGAGCGGCCTGGGTCAGCCGGCTGCGCTGGCCGTCGACCAGGTAGCGCTCCACGACGGGGGCGTGCTCCTCGCGGGTGTAGAGCCGCCAGGCCTCCCCCACCCGCCGCAGCTGGAGCCCGGAGCGCCGCCGGTCGTAGTCCTCGGCGAGCGCGGCCAGCCCCGTCCGGACCTGCGGGACGGGGCAGCGCAGCGCGGTGGCGAGCGTCTCCTCGTCCACCGGGTCGTCCATGACGAACAGCAGCGCCTCGAGCCCGCCCTGCAGCTCCTCGGGGTCGAGCAGCTCGGGCTGGTCGGCCACGGGTCCACCGGGCGCAGGTTCCCCCACCCGGACGTCGGCCGGTGTGGGGTCCTGCGGCGGAGCCGGATCGGCTGCTGCCGGCTCCGGCACCGGCGGCAGCGGGGGTGGCTCCGGCGTCTCCACCGGCTGGTCGGCGACCCGCGCGGCCAGCTCCGCGGCGACGGCGTCCCAGGCGGTCGGGTCCTCCTCCCCCCGGTCCTGCGCCAGCTCCCGGGTGGCGGCCAGCTCCGCGGCCAGCGCCTCCCACGAGATCGGCGCCGGCTCCTGGCGGGGACCGCCGCCCTCCGGGACGTCCTGGTCCACCGGTCCCTCCTCGCTGGTCACCCGTACTCCTCGTCCACGTCCGGTCCCCGGTCAGCATCCCCGACGCCGGTGCCCGCGCCGTCGTCCTGGCCGTCGTCATGGCCGCCGTCGGCCGGGACGGTGCCCCCGGTCCAGCGCACGTGCAGTTCCCCGAGCGGGGTCAGCTGCTCGAACACGACCCGCTGCTGCCGGTAGAGCTCCAGCAGCGCGAGGAAGCGTGCCACCACCTCGAGGGTGTGCCCGCAGTCGGCGGTGAGCGCCCGGAAGGTCGCCGTCCCCGCGCGCACCAGGTGGTTGCGGACCGCCAGCAGCTGCTCGGCGACGCTCACCGGCGGGGCGTGCAGGTGCGAGACGCTCACCAGCTCCGGTGCCTTCGGCGTGAGCACCCGTGCGGCCAGGGCCGCGAACTGCACGGAGCTCAGGTCGAGGACCACCTCGGGCACCAGGTCGGCGAACCTCGGCTCCAGCGCGGCCGACCGCGGGTGGCGGTGCGCGGCCTCGGCCTCCCGCTCCCGCAGGAAGCGGGCCGCCTGCTTGTAGGCCTTGTACTGCAGCAGCCGGGCGAACAGCAGGTCGCGCGCCTCCAGCAGCTCCAGGTCCTCCTCGTCGTCGACGTCGGCGGCCGGCAGGAGACGGGCGGCCTTGAGGTCGAGGAGCGTGGAGGCCACGACCAGGAACTCGCTGGCCTGGTCGAGGTCGAGCTGGTCACCCAGGGCCCGAAGGTGGGCGATGAACTCGTCGGTGACCGTCGACAGCGCGATCTCGGTGACGTCGAGCTTGTGCTTGCCGATCAGCTGCAGCAGCAGGTCGAACGGGCCCTCGAAGTTGGTGAGCCGGACGGTGAAACGCGCCGGCGCGGCCCCGGAGGGCACAGCGGCCTCCGGTGCCGCGCCGGTCTCGCTGCTCACGGACGCGAGGGTATGCGTCCCGCCCTCACTGGCCTCTCAGCCGGCGCACCAGGACCGACTCGTCGCCCCGCTCGCCGAGGTCGGCCAGCAGGACCGAGATCGCCTCGCGGACGATCCGGCCGCGGTCGGCGGCCAGGCCGTGCTGCCCACGCAGGGTCAGCCGCGCCGTCTCGAGGGCGAGCAGCTCGTCGGCGGAGATGTAGACGGTGATCTTCTCGTCGTGCTTGGCCCGCTCGGTCCGGCGGACCGGCCGCCCCCGGGTGGGGACGTGCGGCTGCAGCGTCGGGGCCGGCGAGGGTGCGCCGCGGAAGCCGGCGAGCTCGTCGCCCTGGGTGGTGGCGCCACCCGGGACGAGCGTGAGGGGCGTACCGGGCACCTCCTCGGCCTGCCGGGCGGCGCCCCGCAGCGACGGGGAGCTGACGGTCGAGCTGAGGCTCGGGAGCTCGGTCACCTCGGGGGCCGCGGGAGCGGAGTCGGTGCGGCGGAACAGCTCCGACGCCCCGGGCAGGACCGGTCGACGTGTCATGCCGACACCTGCTCGCCGGCGCTCGTCGACTGACCGACGGGAGTCGCTGCACCCATGAGTGATCTCGCGAGCTCGATCACAGAGCAAGCACCTCCTTGGCGAGGTCGCGGTACGCCGCGGCGCCCGACGACGTGGGGGCCCACGTGGTGATCGGCTGGCCGGCGACCGTGGTCTCCGGGAACCGCACGGTGCGCTGGATGACGGTCTGGAAGACCACGTCGTCGAAGGCCTCGACGACCCGGCTGAAGACCTCGCGGCAGTGCACGGTCCGCGAGTCGTACATGGTCGCGAGGATCCCGGAGATCTCCAGCGACGGGTTCAGCCGCTCCTTGACCTTGTCGATCGTGTCCACCAGCAGGGCCACGCCGCGGAGGGAGAAGAACTCGCACTCCAGCGGGATGATCACCCCCTGGGCGGCGGTGAGCGCGTTGACCGTCAGCAGCCCCAGGGAGGGCTGGCAGTCGATCAGGATGTAGTCGTAGTCGTCGCGCACGTCGGCGAGCACCCGCAGCAGCGTCTGCTCCCGGGCGACCTCGCTGACCAGTTGCACCTCGGCCGCGGAGAGGTCGATGTTGCTGGGCACCAGGTCCAGCCCCGGGATGTCGGTCGGCACGCGCACGTCGGCCAGCGTGGTCTTCCGCTCCATCAGGGCGTTGTAGATCGTCCGGTCCATGGTCTGGGCGGGGATGCCCAGCCCGACCGACAGGGCACCCTGCGGGTCCAGGTCGATGAGCAGCACGCGCCGGCCGAACTCGGTCAGCGCGGCGCCCAGGTTGATGGTCGACGTCGTCTTGCCGACGCCGCCCTTCTGGTTGCACATCGCGACGATCCGGGCGGGCCCGTGCTCCGTGAGGGGCTTGGGATCCGGCAGGGGGCGCTGGCGCGCCTTGGCCGGGTCCTGCCGGGAGATCGCCCCCATCTCGGGGCCGCTGTCGTGCGGGCGCGCGACGGCAGAGGCCGCGTCCGCTCGGATAGCCATGGGTCTTGTTGCCTCCACCTCGTGCCCGATCCCGGTCGATCCGGGTGCGGTCAGCCGTCCTGCCCGCTCGGGTGATGAAGACGCTACGAAGGGTGGCGAAGGTTCCTCCGTAGGCACGCCGGACCACTTGTCGACATGGCGATTACTGACTACGCGTGTGACCGCTCAAGCCGAACCGGGTCCAGAACCTGCCAATCCGGGCCCGGCGGACGTGTCAGGTCAGGGCCCTCGGATGGCTCGTGGCGTACACCTCGCGGAGGCGGTCCACGGTCACCAGCGTGTACACCTGCGTGGTCGTCACCGAGGCATGGCCGAGCAGCTCCTGGACCACGCGGACGTCGGCCCCGCCGTCGAGCAGGTGGGTCGCGAAGGAGTGCCGCAGCGTGTGCGGCGAGACCGTCGCAGAATCCAGCCCGGCGCGTTCGGCGGCCGTCCGCAGGATCGCCCAGGCGCTCTGCCGGGAGAGCGGACCGCCCCGCGCGTTGAGGAACAGCGCACCACCCCGGACCCCGCCGCGCCCCTCGGCCGCGAGGGCCGGACGGGCCCGCACCAGGTAGTCCTCGACCGCCCGCAGCGCGTAGCTGCCGACGGGGACGACGCGCTCCTTGCCGCCCTTGCCCGCCAGCCGGACCGACGCCTGCGCGCGATCGAGGTCGTCGACGGCCATCCCCACGGCCTCGGAGATGCGGGCGCCGGTGCCGTAGAGCACCTCCAGCAGGGCGCGGTCGCGCAGCCCCCGCGGCCCCTCCAGGGCGCCCGCCGCCCCGATCAGGGCCTCCACCGACTCGACCGGGATCGCCTTGGGCAGTCGTCGCGCCGGGGTCGGGGGCCGCACCTCGTGCGCCACGTCGTCGGCCACGATCCCGTCCAGCAGCGCGAACCGGTGCAGCCCCCGGACGGCGACCACCGCCCGGGCCGCCGAGGTCGCCGACAGGGGCGGGTGGTCGTCGTCGCCCCGGCGCAGGGCGGACAGGAAGCCGGAGACGTCGGACTCGGCGATCTCGCCCAGCCCGCGGACGCCGGCGGCGGCCAGGTAGTCGGCGTACCGGCGCAGGTCCCGCCGGTAGGAGGCGATGGTGTTGGCCGCCAGCCCGCGCTCGACGGTGAGGTGGTCCAGGTAGCCCGTCACGACCCGGTCGATGCCGGGCCCGGCGTCCAGGGTGCTCGTCAGGCTCTTCTCCCCGCCCCGACTCCGCGCGCCGGTCCGCTCCTCGCTCGTTCCTCGCTGCGATGCTCCCGTCGCTGTCGTCAGGGCAGGACCTCCCGGAGCGGGACGGCCGTCATCCCGTGGGCCTCCGCGACCTCCGGCAGCACCACCTGCCCCGCGACGACGTTGACGCCGTGGGCCAGGCCCGGATGGTTGCCGACGGCGGCCGGGGTCCCCTCGTCGGCCAGCGCCATGACGTAGGGCAGCGTCACGTTGGTCAGGGCGTGGGTGGAGGTGTTGGGGACGGCGCCGGGCATGTTCGCCACGCAGTAGAAGACCGAGTCGTGCACCCGGTACGTCGGCTCGTCGTGCGTCGTCGGCCGGGTGTCCTCGAAGCAGCCGCCCTGGTCCACGGCGATGTCGACCAGGACCGACCCAGGCTTCATCCGCGACACCAGCTCGTTGCTGATCAGCGTGGGTGCCTTGGCGCCGGGGACCAGCACCGCACCGATCACCAGGTCGGCGTCGAGCACCGCCCGTTCCAGCTCGTAGGCGTTGGAGGCGACGGTCTGCAGGTGCCCCCGGTAGATGCGGTCCGCGGCGCGCAGCTTCTCCATGTCGCGGTCCAGGACGATGACCTCGGCCTGCATGCCCAGGGCGATGGCGGCGGCGTTCATGCCGGAGACACCGGCGCCGATCACGACGACCTTGCCGGCGTAGACCCCGGACACCCCGCCGAGCAGGATGCCGCGGCCGCCGTGGGCCCGCTCGAGGCTGTGCGCGCCCACCTGCGGCGCCATCCGGCCGGCGACCTCGGACATCGGGGCCAGCAGCGGCAGCGCGCCGTCGGCCCCCTGCACGGTCTCGTAGGCGATCGCGGTGGTGCCGGAGGCGACGAGGGCGTCGGTGCACTCCCGCGAGGCGGCCAGGTGCAGGTAGGTGAACAGCGTCTGGTCGGCCCGCATGCGGCCGTACTCCTCGGCGACGGGTTCTTTCACCTTGAGCAGCAGGTCCGCCTCGCCCCAGACGTCGTCGGCGGTGGCCCGGAGCTGCGCACCGGCGGCCACGAAGTCGGCGTCGGGGATGGAGGACCCCTCCCCCGCGCCGCGTTCGACGAGCACCTCGTGCCCGCCGCGCACGAGTTCCGTGACGCCGGCCGGGGTGAGCGCCACCCGGTACTCGCGGTTCTTGACCTCTCGGGGGACCCCGACCCGCATGCTCGACTCCCTGTCCGTGGCGGGTGCGGCCACCCGAGGGTGACGGGACCGTCCCGCGGCGTGGGCGGCCCGGTCGGGGCACGCCTCGGCCGGAGTCTAGGCACGCGGACCCGTTCTCCCCGGCCCGTGCCCGCCGATTCCGCGAATCGGGGTCCCGGTCGCGACAGGGGCAGCCGGTGTCCCGGTGGGGCCGTGACCCGCCGCCTCGCTGCGCGCTGGACGCCCGCGACCGAGGATGCAGCGATGCAGCTCTACGCGCACCCGCCGGCCCAGCGCACCCGCCAGGTGGCTGCCGACGCCGGCCTGCTGGCCTGGGTGCTCCTCTGGGTCCTGGTCGCCCGCGCGGTCCACGGCGCGGTGCTCGTGCTCGCCGCGCCGGGCCTGGCGGTCGAGGACCTGGGCCGGTCGGTGGCCGGGAACATGGGGTCGGCGTCGGGCGCCGCCCGGGACGTGCCGCTGGTGGGCGACGAGCTCTCCGCGCCCTTCGACGCCCTGGCCGACGCGGGGGCGTCGGTGTCGGGCGCCGGGCAGGCCGCGCAGGACGCCGTCGGCACGCTCGCCGCGGTCCTGGCCGTCGTCCTGGTGGCCCTGCCGGTCGGCTGGGCGCTGCTGCGCTGGCTGCCGTGGCGACTGGGCTGGGTGCAGGAGGCGACCGCCGCGCGGACGCTGCTGGACGGGACACCCGACCTGCACCTGCTCGCGGCCCGGGCGCTCGCCACCGCGCCACTCCCCCGGCTCGCCGCGCTACCGGCCGGCACGGGGGCGGCCTGGCACGCCGGCGACCCGGCCGCCGTGCGTGCACTGGCGGCCGTGGAGCTGCACCGGCTCGGCCTACGGCTTCCCGGCGACGGGCCCACGCGAGCTAAATGCGGCTCCTGACGACAGCCCAGCCGAGGGATCGCTCGTGCAACGGCCAGGCGCCCCAACGCTGACCGATCACATGCCCTCTAGCTCACACCCCCAGCCGAGCAGTCCGATCAGCTGATCGCTAGCTGGAGCGCTGCGCGCTCATCGGTTTCAGCCGTAGTCATTACGCTGTTCGAACCGGAGAGCTGCCTTCGGTGAGGCCTGCGATCAGTTCACGAGCTGAGCGAAAGTAGCGGCCGTGCGTGCGCTTGAGCTCCTCGAGGGAGCCCGCAGACAGAACGACAACCTCCAGATCCCGTCCGTCACGGTTGAGTTCAGCCTCAACCCGACCCGCAAGCGCCATCACCCGGCCGCGTTCCCCCTGGTACTCGGTGACGTCGACGGCGCCAGTACGGCGGTCGTAGCGGATCAGGAAGCTGCTCATGGTCCCTCCAGGCTAGACGCAATTTCGTGGTCTGGTTCTTCTTCGTCCAGCAACTCCCCCACCTTGAGCAGGGTGTCCTCGAGAGCCGCTCCGACCTCCTGCACTCGGTCGACGACCTCGGATGACGTAGTCCGCCACTCCGTCAGCCGGTCCTCCGCCAACTTCTCGAGGTCGGACTCAAGACCTAGGACGGGCCGAACTGCCGCACCGACACTGCCGGGGCGGAGGGCCTCGGAGACTGCGAATGACAGGATGCCGGCGCGCTCGCATTCAGCGATCTCTTCGAGCGAGAGTCTCTGCAAGAAGCCGACGATTTCTTGCCGGGTTAGACCGTCCTCGCGCGGAAGCGGCTCAGGGTCCGGCGGGTCCCCATATCTGATCTGTCGACCCCAGCGGTCAGCCACACGCTCGTAGATTTCAGCCCACACGTGCTGCAGGCGAGTGCGAATCTGCACCTCAACCGGAATTCCGTCGATTCGGACGACGATATGAATCGCCCGATAGCCGGAGACGGGCTGCGCGACACGATCGATGAGGACTCCGTCTGGCTCGTCGAAGGCCGTGAGCAACCTGGTGGCGAGTGCAGTTTGCACGACCAACGGGAAATCTCCGACCACCCGAACCCCAGCGATGTCCCTGACGTAGGGAAGCTTCGTTGCGGGCGACCGTCTGAGCTTCTGGACAAGCGTGTCCAGCGTTTTCGTGCGCCCGGTCACGTCAAGGGGACCACTGAGCAAGGGACCCCAGTCGACACCTTCGATGACCGTTCTAGTCGCCTGCTGCACCCGGTCATAGGTGTCAAGGAGAGCGACATAAAGCTCCTGGTCACCGGGAAGGAGGGTCTCGGAAGCCAGCCGCTGGCCTAGCTCGGAGAGCTTCTTCTTGCTCGCGGGCAGTTTCACTGCCCCGATTCTCACCATCCCCTCAGCCTGCCACTTCGGCAGCTACACAACTGTCTTCCTCAACACCAATGCCCTCGCCCACACCGCCAGGATGGGAATCACCCGAAGTTCAGCGCTCGCCTGCGCCTGCGACCGATCCCCAGAGCTGACGGGTGGCGAACAGCTCAGCTCGCGTCGGCCGGGCGCACCCGCGGGGATCCGCTGCGGACCTGGGCCGCGGCCAGGATCCCGGTGACGGCGGAGGAGTTGCGGATGTCCCCGTCGAACACCCGCTGGACCGCGTCGGCGAGCGGGACCCGCTCGACGGTCATGTCCCGCTCCTCGTGCTCCACGACGAAGCCGTCGGGGCGGGCCACCTCGGCCAGCCCCTCGGCGAGGTACACCAGCACCAGCTCGTCGCAGAATCCCGGCGAGTTGTAGACCTCGGTCAGCAACGACCAGCGGTCCGCGCGCAGCATGACCTCCTCGGCCAGCTCGCGCTTCGCCGTCTCCAGCGGCGGCTCCCCGTCGGCGTCGCGCAGCCCGGCCGGCAGCTCCCAGAGGTGCCGGCCGACCGGGTGGCGGTACTGGCGGAGCAGGACGACGCGGTCCTCGTCGTCCAGCGCCACGACGGCGACGGCCCCGGGGTGGGACACGACCTCGCGGACGCTGTCCCCGCCCCCCGGCATGGCCACGGTGTCCCGGCGCAGCGCGATGACCCGCCCCTCGTAGACGGGCTCGCTGGCGAGCACCCGGAACTCGTGGGGCATCAGATCCCGACCTTCTCCGCCTCGTCGAACGTGACCGGGAGCCGGGCCGCCTCCTGGTAGTCGATCGCCGCCTGCACGAACGCCGCGAACAGCGGGTGCGGCCGGGTCGGGCGGCTCTTGAGCTCGGGGTGCGCCTGGGTGCCGACGTAGAAGGGGTGCGTCTCGTGCGGCAGCTCGGCGAACTCCACCAGCAGCCCGTCCGGCGACGTCCCGGAGAACACCAGGCCGGCCTCGGTGAGCCGGTCCCGGTAGGCGTTGGCCACCTCGTAGCGGTGCCGGTGCCGCTCGGTGATCTCGGTGGACCCGTACGCGCCCGCCGTCACCGAGCCCTTCTGCAGCGTCGCGGGGTAGCTGCCCAGCCGCATGGTGCCGCCGAGGTCGCGCTCGCCGGCGATGACGTCGACCTGGCTGGCCATGGTCGCGATCACCGCGTCGGGGGTCTCCGGGTCGAACTCCGCCGAGTTGGCGTGCTCCAGGCCCGCGACCTGCCGGGCGTACTCGATGACCATGCACTGCAGGCCCAGGCAGAGGCCCAGGGTCGGGATGCCGTTGATGCGGGTGTAGGTCAGCGCACCGAGCTTGCCCTCGATGCCCCGGACGCCGAACCCGCCGGGGATGCAGACGCCGTCCACCCCGGCCAGGGCCTTCTCCGCCCCCTCGTGCGTCTCGCAGTCGTCCGACGGCACCCAGCGGATCTGCACCCGGCTGCGGTGCGCGAACCCGCCGGCCCGCAGCGCCTCGGTGACCGAGAGGTAGGCGTCGGGCAGGTCGATGTACTTGCCGACCAGCGCGATGGTGACCGTCTCCTTGGGGGCGTGGACCCGGTCGAGCAGGTCCCCCCACACGGTCCAGTCGACGTCCCGGAAGGGCAGGCCGAGCCGGCGGACGACGTAGGCGTCCAGCCCCTCGCGGTGCAGCACCTTGGGGATGTCGTAGATCGACGGGGCGTCCGCGCAGGAGATGACCCCCTCGGCGTCGACGTCGCACATCAGGCTGATCTTGCGCTTGAGCCCGGCCGGGATCTCGCGGTCGGAGCGGCAGACGACGGCGTCGGGCTGGATGCCGATGTTGCGCAGGGCGGCGACCGAGTGCTGGGTCGGCTTGGTCTTCAGCTCACCGGACGGCGCGATGTAGGGCACCAGCGAGATGTGCAGGAAGAAGCAGTTGTCCCGGCCGATCTCGTGCCGCACCTGCCGGGCGGCCTCCAGGAAGGGCAGCGACTCGATGTCGCCGACCGTGCCGCCCACCTCGGTGATGACGACGTCGACCCGCTCCGGGCCGTCCGCGCCGGCCATGATGCGGGACTTGATCTCGTTGGTGATGTGCGGGATCACCTGCACGGTGTCGCCGAGGTACTCGCCGCGACGCTCCTTGGCGATCACCTCGGAGTAGACCTGGCCGGTGGTGACGTTGGCCCGCCCGGAGAGGTCGATGTCGAGGAAGCGCTCGTAGTGACCGACGTCCAGGTCGGTCTCGGCGCCGTCCTCGGTGACGAAGACCTCGCCGTGCTGGAACGGGTTCATCGTCCCCGGGTCCACGTTGAGGTAGGGGTCCAGCTTCTGCATCGTGACCCGCAGCCCCCGGCTGGACAGCAGGGCACCGAGCGAACTCGCTGTCAGCCCCTTGCCGAGCGAGGACACGACCCCGCCGGTGACGAAGACGAACTTCGTCGGCTGGGAGTTGTGCAGAAGGCCACGTGAGGCGAGGGATTCAGGGGTTCCCGACGGTCGATCCACGGGAGACGACCGTAACACGGTCCGGTCCCTCGACCGGCCCCGAGTGGGGCGCGCCACCCGCCGACTCCTCCGACGGGGTGCCCGTCCCGCCGCGTCCGGCGGCCAGCCAGACCAGCAGCGGCACGAGCAGCGCGGCGGCGGTGGCCGGCAGGGCCACTCCCGAGTCGTTGACCGCGGCGCCCAGCGCCAGGCTCAGCGCTCCGGCGACCAGGCCGGCGCGGAGGACGGCGGCGTCGCCGGCCGGCAGCCCCGCTCCGCCCCGCAGCAGCCCACCGGGGCGCAGCAGCCAGACCGCCGCGACGAGGGCGACCGGCAGCATCCAGGCCAGCGGGCTGCCCAGCAGGATGTCGATGTTGGCCGACGCCTTCCGGCTGACCACCGTCCACGCCTCGCCGGTGAGCACCTGCTCGACGAACCGGCCCAGGTGGCTGCGCTCGTCGGGCGGGCCGGTCCAGTCCAGGACGGCGACCGTGCCGACCGCCAGCGCGGCGACGACCAGGATGGCGGCGAACCGCGCGAGGGTCACCCGGACCCGGGCCAGCAGCATCGCCAGGAGCAGGAACCCGGGCATCGCCGACAGCACCCCGCCGAAGTCGCGGCCCAGGGACGGCGCCCCGATGACGGCGACGGTGACCAGCCCGATGCCGAGGACCGTGGCGGCGGTGACCGCCCGGGCCCGACCCGGCCCGGCGCGCCGGCCCGCGGCGGCCGCCACCGCGGCGGTGACGAGCAGCGCGCTCACCGCGAGCAGGCCGAAGCTGAGGTTGCCGTACCCGGTGAACCGGCCGGCGACGATGGCGTCGTACCCGAGCAGCCCGTTGAGCTCGAGCGACGACCCGGTGAGCACGTCGAGCAGCAGCGTGAGCAGGGTGACGGCGACGACGACCAGCGCGGGGCCGAGCCGGGCACGCCGCCACGGGCCGGCGAGGGCCAGCGCGACCACCGCCAGGTCCGCGGCGACGACGGCGAGCACCAGGGCGGGCAGGGGCGAGCCGGAGCGCTCCCAGGGAACGAGGCCGGCGAGGTAGGTGGCCACCGGCAGGGCGCCCGCCACCAGGGCCAGCAGCCGCAGCAGCGCCCGCGCCCGGGGTCCCGGGGACCTCGGTGCCGGGCGACGCTGCCAGCCGCCCAGCAGGACGATGCCCAGCGCGACGACGAGCGCGGAGACGAACACCACGACCCAGAAGAAGTTGCCGACGTTGCGGTGGTGCACCGTCGCGGCCGTGTTCGCCTCGCGCAGCAGCTCCACCGCCGTCTCCAGGGCCGGCCGCTCCCCCACCGAGCGCATCGGCTGCCCGTTCATCGACGGCGGGCGCTCCAGCCCCAGCGCCCGCAGCGCGGTCGGTGCCACGTCGATGAGCTGGACGTACGGGGCCCGCCCGGTGCTCGACGACGTCAGCCAGCCGGAACCGAAGCCCGGTCCCGAGGCCATGCCGACGTGCAGCTGCGGGCGGCCGTCGTTGACCTCGGAGATCCCGGCCAGCAGCAGCAGCGTCTCCTCCGACCGCGGCGCGATCGCGGCGCGCAGCTCGCCGACCGCGCGGTCGATCCGGGCCAGCGCCGACGCGCGCGGCTCGGGGTCGGTGCCGTCGTCGGTCTTCTCGACCCCGGGCCGCCCGGCGGCGGTCAGCTGGTCGAGCGAGACGAGGGTGAGCGGGCACTGCCCCAGGACCTCGGCGAGCTGTCCCGGGTCCGACGGCAGCGACGCGGGCCGGGTGAGCTCCACCCCGGGTGCGGCGACCGCGAGCGTCGCGGCCCGGCCGCTGACGGTCGCGCAGCCCACCTGCTCACCCAGCGCCGCGGGCTCGGCACCGAAGCGGCGGGTGCCCGGATCGGCCGCCGTGCGCTCCACGGTGGCCAGCGGGTCCTCCAGCGCCACGCTGGCGGTGCGTTCCTGCAGCCCGCAGTAGGACAGCGAGGTGTACAGCTGGGGCTCGGGCGCCGGCTCGCCGTCCGCTCCGGGCACCGGCGTCGCGGGCGCGGCCTCGTCACCGGTCAGCGGGACGGTCGGCAGCGGCACCGGGGGCAGACCGTCGTCGGGTCCGGGTACGCGGGTCCGGTTGCCGGCACCCAGCGTGGCCCAGCCGTCGAGGACGCAGGTCGTCCCGCGGGCGGCGCGGACGGAGAGGGCGCCGATCGAGGACTCCTGCGCCAGGGCCCACAGCTCCGGCGTGCCGACGGGGTCGATGTCGGCCCAGGTCAGCCCCGGCACGCCGACGACCACCACCGAGTCCGCCGCCCGGTCCTCCCCCGTGCCGCTGTCGCTCCGGGCGGCGGCGGGGCCGGCCAGGACTGCCAGCAGTGCCAGCAGGGCGGCCAGCAGCACCGCGGCGCGGGCGGCCGGCCTCATGGCGGGCCGTCCTCCTGCCCGGGGGCACCGAGGAGCTCGCGGTAGACGGCGACGATCGTCCGGCCGGCCGCCTCCTCGTCCGGCCAGCCGGCGGCCTGCCGGGGCCCGGCCGCGGACAGCTCGGCGGCGCGCACCGGGTCGGTGAGGACCTGGACGACGGCGTCGGCGAGGGCGCCCGCGTCGCCGACGGGCACGAACGCGGCGGCGTCGCCGAAGAGGTCGGGCATGCCGCCCGCGCGGGTGGCGACCAGTGGCGTGCCCGCGCGGAGCGCCTCCTGCCCGGTGAAGGGGCTGCCCTCCCAGCGCGAGGGCAGGACGCACAGGTCGGCGGCGGCGAGCAGGTCGGCGACGTCGGACCTGCGGCCGAGCAGCAGCACGGGCAGGCGCTGGGCACGGATCCGGTCGGCGAGCTGGTCCTCGAGCGGGCCGTCGCCGGCGACGGCCACCAGCGGTGCCGGCCGCAGCCGCCCGTCGGCTTCCCAGCGCGCCACGGCGTCGAGCAGGACGTCGTAGCCCTTCTGCGGGTGCAGCCGGCCCACGGCCACGACGAGCGGGCGTCCGGCGTCGAGACCGAGCTCCGCCCGGACCTCGTCGCGGGAGCGCTCGGCCGGTGGGCGCGGCGGGGCGAGCGCGGGCACCACGCGGACGTCCCGGGCGCCGAGCCGGCGGGCGTTGTCCGCGAGGTCGCCGGAGACGGCGAGGACGAGGTCGGCGGCGCGGATCGTCGTCCCCTCGATCGCCCGGAGGAGGCGCTGCCTGGGGCCGGAGTCCTCCTGGAGGGCGTTGTGGAGGGTGAGGACCAGCGGCCGGCTGCGGTCTCCCGAGATCCGCCGGGCCGCCGCGGCGACGAGCCCGGCCCGGAGGCCGTGGGCGTGCAGCAGGTGCGCTCCCCCGATCGCCCGCCGGAGCTGGAGCACCGCCCGGCCGTCGGCGAGGGGGTCGAGGCCGCCGGAGATGCCGACCGGCCGGAACTCGGCGCCGGTGGCGGTGAAGCCGAAGAGCTCCTCCGTCGCCGGTGCACCGCAGACCCGCACGGTGGCCCCGGCGGCCCGGATCGCCGGGGCGATGGTCGCGACGTGGCTGCCCACACCGCCGGTGCTCGTGGCGAGCACCTCGACGACGGAACGGCCGGACAGGGGGAGGCGCTCAGTCACCGTGCACCTCCTGTCGGTCCGTCGCGAGCACCGGGCGGTCGGGTGCCCGGAGCGCAGCCCACGCCTCGGTCAGGGGCCGCCGTGCCGTCCCCATCATGACGGTGACCGCGATGACCAGCACGATCCCCGCCCCGGCCACGCCGCCGCCGACCGCGGTCCCCAGCCCACCGGGCACCGGGTCGGCGCCCATCGCCCGCGTGCCCAGCAGGCCCAGCCCGGCGCCCAGCGCGGACCCGGCCAGTGCGGCTCCGGCGGCCCGGGGAAGACCGGACAGCGCCCCGGGGCCGGCGGCGCGGGAGACGGCGACCAGGAGGGCGAACCCGGCCACGAGCACCCCGATGCTGTGCCCCGCCCCGAGCGCCAGCCCGCGGTCCTCCACCGGCAGGACGCGGGCGAGGACGACGTCGGCGACGACGGCGAGCAGCCACCCGCTCACCACGCACACCGTCGGCGGCTTCCAGAGCCCCCGTGCGTACAGGGCGCGGGTGAGCAGGGCGACGAGGGCGTACCCCGGCAGGCCCGGCGCGAAGGCGATGATCGTGTCCCGGAGCGCACCGACGGCGTCGTCGGTCTCGGCGGACAGGAAGATGCGGGCCATGGGGCCCGCGACGACGACCAGCAGGGCCGCCGCCACGGTCGCCGCGACGACGACGAGGACCGCGACCGGGGCCAGCGCCCGGCGGTACCCCTCCGCGTCGCCGGAGTCGGCCCGCTCGCTGAGCCCGGGGTAGGCCGAGGTGGCCAGCGGGACGGCCAGGGCCGCCCACGGGACCAGGAAGAGGGTGAGGCCGGCGGCGTACACGACCTGGGTGCCGTCCGGGCCGCCGGCGGCCAGCCGGATGGCGACGGCGGCCACCAGCTGCTGCCCGGCGAGGGTGAGGACGCCGGCGACGGCCAGCCGCCGGACCCGCGGAGCGGCGCCGACGGGGAAGCGCAGCGACGGGCGGATCCCCAGCCGCAACCGGCGCATGGGGACCAGCAGGCTCAGGCTCAGCGCCACCACGCCGAGCGTCGTGCCGACCCCGAGCACCAGCTCGGCGGGCCGCGACAGGTCCTCGATCTCCCCTGCCCCGCCGATCGCGGCGAAGGTGAGGTAGGCGCCCGCGACCACGACGCTGGACAGCAGCGGGGCGATCGCCGGCCCGGCGAAGCGCCGGTGGGCCTGCAGGATGCCGGTCAGGACGATGCCGATGCCGTAGAGCACCACCTGCGGGGCGAACACCAGCAGGAAGCGGGCGGCCAGCGCCACCTCCGCCTCGTTCTCCCCGCCCAGAAACAGGCGGGCGATGGGCTCGGCCAGCACGGCGATCGCGACGGCCAGGGGCGTCAGCACCAGCAGCGTCCAGCCCAGCAGCGCCGACGCCGTCCGGCGCACCTGCTCGGCGTTCCCCGCGGCGATGCCGCCGGCCAGCATCGGGACCACGAGGCTGGCCAGCGCCCCGCCGGCGACCACCTCGAAGACGATGTTCGGCACGGTGTTGGCGGCCTGGTAGGCGTCGCCGGTGCTGTCGGCCCCGACGGTGTTGGTGAAGACCAGCGTGCGGCCGAAGCCGGCCATGCGGGCCAGCAGGGTGAGGACGGCGATCAGGGCCGCGGCCCCGGCGACACCCTGCGCGACCGTGCGGCGGTTCACGGCGCCCGGCGGCCGAGGCGGTCCAGTTCGCGCAGTCCCGGGGTGGCCTCGATGACCTTCGTGAAGCTGACCTTCTCGCTGGCCAGGGTCAGCGCCACCACGGCGGCCAGCAGGCCGGTCCGTGCCCCGCGGGCCGGGATGCCGGCCAGGCGCAGCCCGAGCAGCGCGCCCAGGGCGTTGGCGCCGGAGTCGCCGAGCATGACCCGCTCCCCCAGGTCCGCCGGGAGCACCGCGAGCGTGGCGCCGAGGGGGCCGGCGACGAGCGCACCGGCCGGGCCCCGCAGGGACGCCGCGGCGGTGAGCACGCCGGCCTTGCCGGCCCGTCCCGGTCGCAGGTCGAGCAGGTTCACCAGGTTCGCCGTCCCGGCCACGAGCCCGGTGGTGAGCACGCCGTCGACGAACGCAGCCGCGCCGGTGCCGCGGCGGGTGAGCACGGCGGCCGTGGCCGCGGCCGCCCCGATCCCGGCCACCTTCACCGCCCCGGCCGAGACCCGGCCGGCCCGCAGCGCCCGGAGGTGGCCGGCGAGCCCCTTGTCGCGGGCCTGCTCCGGCCGGGCGCCGGCGAGGTCGTCGTAGGCCCCGACCAGGCCCGACACGGTCCCGACGACCGCGGCCGCCGCCCGCGTCCCGGCGGGTGCGCCGAGCACCGCGGACGCGGTCGCGGAGAGGGCGAGCGCGGGTCCGCCCAGCAGCGTCACCGGCCGGCCGGCGAAGTTCGTCCGCCGCCAGGGCCGGCCGCCGGGCCGCCGGTCGAGGGCGGCCGCCCCCGCCAGTGCCGCCCGCGCGGCGCCCGCACCGGCCAGCGCCAACGGCAGCGTCCACCGCACGGACGTGCCGACCGGACCGCTCACGGGACGGCGGCGGGGACCGGGGGCACCGGCTGGGTGCCCTCGGCGGTCCCGTACGTGCCGGAGGTGCCCTCGGCCTCGGCGCTCAGTGCCAGGACGGCGCTGATCCGGCCGGCCGCGGTGGGGACGTTGTCCACGGTGGAGACCGACGCCGAGAGGTCGGGATCGGCGCGGATCGCGCCGACCAGGCCGTTCTCCCCCGCGGATGCGGCGTCACCGGCGACCACGGCACCCGAGCCGGCGTCGTCCAGCGCGGCGACGAGCTCCATGAGGGTCGCGTTGCGGTCGGCGGCGCCCTCGCCGGTGAAGGCGTCCTGGGTCAGCACGATCGCGTAGTCGGCCGGCGCGACGGTGTCGCGGTCGGCCGAGAGCACCTCGAGCGAGCTGAGCCCGGACAGGACGGAGGAGGCCGCGGCCGCGTCCGGCTCCGCCCCCTCGGCGGGCACCATGAGCACCTGCGCCAGGAGGCTGCCGACGAGTTGCCCGGCGTCGTCCGTCGGGGGCAGCTCGATGCCCGCGGGCAGCCCGCCACCGGTGGCGTAGCTCTGCAGGCTGGCCGCGGTGGACGGATCGCTGTAGGCCGGGAGCACCGAGAGCGTCCCGCTCACGCTGCCGCCGGCCTCGCCGACCAGCGCCGTCACCTGCTCGACGGTCTCGGGCGCGACGTCCTCGTTGGTGCTGACGAGCAGCACGCGCTGCCCCTCCAGGGTGCCGTTGACCAGGGCGGGGCCGACGGCCTGCTCGAAGGCCTCGGTGGTGTCCAGCTGCGTCTGCAGCCGCTGGGTCTGGTCCTCGAGGGAGCGCTTGTCCTCCGTGAGCGCGCTCACCTGGCGCTCGAGGTCGGTCAGGATCGGCTCGTTGAGCGCCGTCGTCCCGATGACGATGCCCAGCGCGACCGCCAGGAAGACGGCGATCAGCGAGACCAGGTGGTAGCGGAAGTCGATCACGAGAAGAGGTTCTCCAACCAGAACACGAAGCTGTTCCATTGGTCGAGCAGGAGGTCGAGGTAGAGGCGGCCGGCCGCGGACACCGCGAGGGCCGAGCCGATCGCGAGGAACGCGGCGAGCACGAGGACCACCAGCGCGGCCGTGGAGATGCGGCTGCGGTACAGCCGGCTCACGCCCTTGGCGTCGACGAGCTTGCCGCCCAGGCGGAGCCGGGTGAGGAAGGTGGAGGCCATCCCGCCGCGGCCCTTGTCGAGGAACTCGACCAGGGTGGCGTGCGTGCCGACCGCGACGATCAGCGTGGCGCCCTTCTCGTCGGCCAGCAGCATGGCGATGTCCTCGCTGGTCGCCGACGCCGGGAAGGTGATCGCCTCCACACCGAGGTCCTGCACGCGGGCGAGGCCCGGAGCGCGGCCGTCGGCGTAGGCGTGCACCACCACCTCGGCCCCGCAGGTGAGCGAGTCGTCGCTCACCGAGTCCATGTCGCCGACGATCATGTCCGGCTGGTACCCGGCCTCGCGCAGCGCGTCGGCGCCGCCGTCGACGCCGATCAGCACCGGCCGGTAGTCGCGGATGTAGGCGCGGAGGGCGGCCAGGTCCTCCTTGTAGTCGTAGCCACGGACGACGACCAGCACGTGCCGGCCCTCGATCCGGGTGGCGACGTCGGGCACGCCGACCCCGTCGAGCAGGAGCGCGCGCTCCCGCTTCATGTACTCCATCGTGTTGGTGGCGAAGGCCTCCAGCTGCGTGGACAGGCCCGCCTTGGCCTCGGCCATCGCCATGGCGACGGACGGCCGGTCGTGCACCCGGCCCTCGGCGACGACCTCGCCCTCGCCGGTGACCAGCTGGTTGCCGTCGAGCCGGAGGTGGGCCCCCTCCTTGATGCGGGCGAACACGTCCTTGCCGACGTCGTCGAGCAGCGGGATGCCGGCGTTGATGAGGATCTCGGGCCCGAGGTTGGGATAGCGGCCGGAGATGCTGGGCGCGGCGTTGACCACCGCGGACACCTTGCACCCGACCAGCGCGTCGGCGCTGACCCGGTCGATGTCCACGTGGTCGATCACCGCGATGTCGCCGGGCTGCAGCCGCTTGGTCAGGTTCTTCGTCCGGCGGTCCAGTCGGACGGTGCCGGAGACACCTGGCCCGGTGTCCTGTCCCCGGCCGCGCCGAAGGGTGCCGATGCGCATGACCCCGATGCTGTCACGACGCCCGGAGGCACCGGTCGTCCGACGCGCCTGTGCGACCTGTCAGTCACGCACCGTGTCCGACACTTCGGGCGGAGCGACACGCCCGGTCCGCCCCCGCGGCCGCCTGAGCGGGACCGTTACCGAGTCGTGACTAGCGTTGCCCGTGTGACTGGAGTGGCCCACGCCCTGCCCCGACCCACCCCCCTGCCCGGACCGCCGTCCGGGGACGACGCCGCTCCGGCAGCCGCGGTCGGGGCGACCATCCGGGCGGTTCCGTCGGTCGCCCGCGAGGTCGCGGCCCCGGTCGAGACCCAGCACGCCGCCCAGCCGGAGCCGGTTGCCGCGCCCGCCACCCCGCCCCGGCGCCGCCGCTCGGCGGAGCAGGGGCCCGGGGTCCGGGAACAGAAGCGCCAGGAGACACGGGCGAGGATCGTCGACGCCGCCGCCGAGCTGTTCGCCGAGCGGGGCTTCGACGCGGTCAGCGTGCTGGAGATCGCCCGCCGGGCCGGTGTCGTGGAGAAGACGGTCTTCAACCACTTCCCGGTCAAGGAGGGGCTGGTCTTCGACGCCGACCCGCCGATGCGGGCCGCCCTGCTGGACGCCGTCCGCCGTCGGCCGGCCGGTGAGTCGGTGTCCGCGGCCGCGGGCAGCTTCGTCGTCGGGGCGGTCAGCCTGCTGGGCTCTCCCGAGGCCGCCTCGGGGGTGCGCCGGATGGCCCGCATCATCCGGGGCAGCCGGACGCTGCAGGCGCGCGAGCGGGAGATCCTGGGCGAGCTGACCGACGCCCTGGCCGCGCTGATCGCCGAGGAGACCGGCGCGCGGCGCGGCCAGGTGGAGCCGTGGCTGGCCGCGCACGCCGTCCTCGGCCTGTACGCCTCCCTGCTGGAGCTCGCCCGCGACCGCGTGCTGGCGGGTGTGCACGGCCCCGAACTGGCCGCGGAGCTGCGCCGCCAGGGCCGACGGGGGCTCTCGCTCCTGCAGTTCGGCCTGGCGGGCTACGCGAAGTCACGCTGATCGTCGGGAGCCCTCCGGGCCCCCGCTCGTCAGGACACCTGGAGGGCGGCGAGGAGCTGGTCGGCGCGGTCGCCGGGGACGTCGGGGCTCCGGGTGAACAGGGCGATGGCGACCATGTACCCGTCCTCGCCCGCCCAGCCGCGGCCCTCCCCGCACATCCGGCGGATGTGCCGCTGCACCTTCGGCTCCCCGCTGTACGCGCCGTAGTCCAGGCCCATCGCGAGGAAGTTCGCGACGCGGTAGCCCAGGTCCGCCGCGGTGCGGATGGTCTCCGCGGGATCGGAGTAGCTGGCCACGGCGGTGATCACGTTGTCGTAGCCCGCCTTGAGCAGGCGGAGGACGAGATCGTTGCCGTGCACGCCGCCCCAGAGCTCGGGCATCAGGATGTCGCCGTCCGGCGCAGGGATGTAGGGCGGGTTGGAGATGACCGTGGACACCGACGGCCCACCGGCGGCGTCGGCCTGGTCGAAGAAGTCCCCCAGCTCCACGGTGTAGCGGTCGGCCACGCCGCGGGCGGCGATGTTCGCGCGGGCGGTCTCGACCGAGGTGGCGCTGATGTCGAAGCTGGACACCCGGAGGCCGGGCAGCGACCGCACCACGTCGGCGATGGCGGTGGCATCACCGGTCCCCAGCTCGACGACCCCTTCCGCCTCCCATCCCAGCGGGGCGCGGTACTGCTCCAGGAGCATGCACACCGAGAATCCGTAGTGGGCCGACTCGTCGGCGGAGGAGAAGCAGGTCACGCCCGCCCGCCTACCCCGCGGTCGGGCCGGTCACGCCCCTGCTCACCCGTCCGTGTCCTGCGCCACACGCGCGGCGCCGTTCAGCCGCGCCCGGCCGCCGCGACCGCCAGCAGTTCCCGCGCGTGCGCCTGCCCGGTGTCGCTGTTCCCGAGCCCGGACAGCAGCCGGGCCATCTCCCGGACGCGGTCCTCCCCCTCGACCACCCGGATGTCGGTCGCGGTGACCCCCGCCGCGGTGTCCGGGGACTTGTCGACGACCAGGTGCGTGTCGGCGAAGGCGGCCACCTGCGCCAGGTGGGTGACCACGACGACCTGGTGGTCGCGGGCCAGCCGGGCCAGCCGCCGGCCGATCTCGCCGGCCGCCTGGCCGCCGACCCCCGCGTCGACCTCGTCGAACACCATGACCGGGACCGGGTCGGCGCCGGCGAACACGACCTCGATGGCGAGCATCACCCGGGACAGCTCACCGCCGGACGCACCCTTGTGCACCGGCCGGGGCGGGGCACCGGGGTGCGGGGCGAGGAGCAGGGCGACCTCGTCGATGCCCTCGGCGCCGGGGTCGTCGGGGTGGCTGTCCACGGCGAAGGAGACGCGGGCGCTCTTCATGGCCAGCCCGGCCAGCTCGGCGCCCACCTCCGCCGCGAACCCCTCGGCGGCGGCGCGCCGGCCGGCGGACAGCTGCGCACCGAGGTCGTCCACCTCGGCACGGGCGGCGTCGCGGGCCGCCGCGAGCGCCTCCAGCGCCTCGTCGGACACGTCGAGCGCGGCCAGCCGCCCGGCGGCGTCCTCGGCCCAGGCGAGCACGCCGGCCAGCCCCTCCCCCGGCCCGGCGTACTTGCGCACGAGGGCGGTGATGGTGGCTCGCCGGTCGAGGACCTCGGCCAGCCGTGCGGGGTCGGCGTCGAGGTCGGCGACGTACCCGGCCAGCTGCACGGACACGTCGGACACCACGGCGACGGCGTCGGCGAGGTCCTGCGCGAGGAGGACGAGGGCGGGGTCGTCGGAGCCCGCCAGGGCCCGCTCGGCGATGGCCAGCGCGGCGGTCGCGTCCTGGGGCAGCTCGCCGCCGCCGAGGTCCCCCGTCACGTCGCCGACCAGGGCCATCCGCGCCTCGTCGGCCGCGGCGCGCAGCGCGTCGGCGTCGGCCAGCCGCTTTGCCTGGGTGTCGAGCGCCTCGTCCTCGCCGGCCTCCGGGGCCACGGCCGCGATCTCCTCGAGGCCGTGGCGCAGGACGTCGGCGGTCTGCGCCAGCTCCCGCGCCTGGCTGTGCCGGCGCTCGAGGTCGGCCGCCAGCGAACGCCACCGCTGGTGCGCCTCGCGGTAGCGGTCGAGCAGCGCCAGGTGGGCGGCGCCGGCATAGCGGTCGAGGGCCCGCCGCTGTTCCGCCGGTCGGGACAGCCGCAGCTGGTCGGTCTGCCCGTGGACCGCGAGCAGCCCCTCGGCCAGCTCCGCGACCACGCCCACGGGCACGCTGCGGCCGCCCAGGAAGGCGCGGGAGCGGCCCTCGGCGCTGACCGTGCGGGCCAGGATGAGGCTGCCGTCGTCGTCGGGGTCGGCGCCGGCGTCGGCGGCCCGCGCCCAGGCCGGGGACTCCGGCGGGAGCACCAGGCGTCCCTCCACCCCGGCCTTGCCGCCGGCGCGGACCCGGCCCGGATCGGCCCGGCCGCCGAACAGCAGGGTCAGCCCGGTGACCACCATGGTCTTGCCGGCGCCCGTCTCACCGGTGACCACCGTGAGGCCGGTGCCGAGCTCCAGGGTGGCGTCGTCGATCGAGCCCAGCCCGCGGATCCGCAGCTCGGTCAGCCGGCCGGGGGACGTGCTCGGTCGGCCATCCTGCCGGGTCCCGCGCCGGGTGCCGGTGCGGGGTGTGGCGACGGGAGGCCCGTCGTCAGTCGCGGTCGTGCGGGCCGGCACCTGGCACCTCCGTCGGGGCGGTGACGTCGGCGTCGGCGGGGTTCGCCACGACGTCGTGGTCGAGCACCGTGCGGCTGGTGAAGAGCTCGTGGCCCGGGCCGGCGTGGCGGGCGTCCCGGAAGCCGCGCACGGGCAGCCCGAACTTCGCCACCAGCCGGTCGCCGAAGGTGGACACGTGCACGCGGGCGATCCGCACCGGCCGGTCGGCGCGGCGGACGTCGACCCGCCCGCCGTCGGGCACCTCCACCATGCGCCGTCCGTCGGCCGACACCCGCGACCGGTTGCCGTCGGCCGGGACGGCGACGGTGAGAACCGAATCCGGCGAGGTGACCAGCGGGCGGGCGAACAGGGCGTGCGCGTTGCTCGGGACCAGCAGCAGGGCCTCGACGTCGGGCCAGACCACCGGACCGCCGGCGGAGAAGGCGTAGGCCGTCGAGCCGGTCGGGGTGGCGCACAGGACGCCGTCGCACCCGAAGCTGGTCAACGGCCGGCCGTCGATGGCGAGGACGACGTCGAGGACCCGCGAGCGCTGGGCCTTCTCGACGGAGACCTCGTTGAGCGCCCAGGTGCCGCCGACGACGGTGCCCCGGCCGTCGAGCACGTCGACCTGCAGCGCGAGGCGCTCCTCCACGGAGTACTCGCACCGCTCGATCGCCAGCAGGGTCTCCTCCACCGCCTCCGGCTCGGTCTCGGCCAGGAAGCCGACCCGGCCGAGGTTGACCCCCATCAGCGCGGCGTCGGTGTACCGGGCCAGCTCCGCCGCCCGCAGGAACGTGCCGTCCCCGCCGAAGACCATCACGATCTCCGTGCCGCCGGCCGCCTCGGCGTCGGCCGAGACGACCTCGGCGCCGGCGATGTCGAGGTCCTCGGCCTCATCGGCCAGCACGCGGACGACGATCCCCGCCGCGATCAGCCGGGCGGCCGAGGTACGGGCGAGGTCGACGATGTCGCTCCGGCCCGTGTGCACGGTCAGGAGGACCCGGCGGGGCTCCTGCGGGTCGGGCGCGCCCGGTCGGGGCTGGTTCACGTGTTCTCCTCGCTGGCGCTGATCGGCCGTGCTCGCGACGCGGTGCGGTTCCTGCGGTGGGTCGCGCCGCGGTTCACGACGGCCCCTCCCGGACCGCCCGGCGGACGTCGTCCTCCTGCGGAGCGGGGGCGTCCCGGCGCAGGCGGAGGAAGAACTCGACGTTGCCGGCCGGACCGGGCAGCGGACTGGCCACCACGCCGGCGGTCCCCCAGCCCAGCGCGGCGGCCGCGGCGGCCACCTCGAGGACGGCCCCGACCCGGTGCTCGGGGTCGCGGACCACGCCCCCGGCGCCCAGGCGCTCCCGTCCCACCTCGAACTGGGGCTTCACCATGGGCAGCAGGTCGGCGTCGTCGGTCGCGCAGGCGACGAGGGCGGGCAGGACGAGCCGCAGGGAGATGAACGAGAGATCGGCGACCACCAGGTCCACCGGCCCGTCGATCGCCTCGGGCGCGAGAGTGCGGACGTTGGTGCGCTCGAGGACCCGGACCCGCTCGTCGGTGCGCAGCGACCAGGCCAGCTCGCCGTAGCCCACGTCCACGGCGACGACCTCGGCCGCGCCCCGGCTCAGCAGCACCTCGGTGAATCCGCCCGTGGAGGCGCCTGCGTCGAGTGCACGACGTCCCTCGACGGGGACCTCGAACGCCTCGAGCGCGCCGAGCAGCTTGTGCGCGCCGCGGGAGACCCAGCTCGGCTGGTCGGGATCCGTGCGGACCACGACGGGGGTGGCCGCCTCGACGCCGGTCGCCGGCTTGGTGGCGGCCTGGCCGGAGACGGCGACGCGTCCCTCGGCGATGAGGGCGACGGCGTGCTCGCGGGACCGGGCCAGGCCCCGCCGCACGAGCTCGGCATCGAGCCGGCTGCGGCGGGCCATCAGAGCTGGTCGATCGTGCCGAGCTCGCGTTCGAGCCGGGCGTGCTCGGCCTCGAAGACCGCCACGTGCTCGGCGATGGGCCGCCCGCCGAGGTCGCCGAACGCGTCGACGGCGGCCGTCCCCGGCACGGTCCCGTCCGCCGGGCCGGGTTCGGCGGGACGCGGACCGGGGCGCGGCGGACCGGGAACGGGTCGCGGCGTGCTCGGCTCGGTCATCGCCCTGCCTTCCGGTGGAGTGGCACCCACCCGCGGTGTCCCGCTGGGCCGGTTCTCGTCGCTGGCGAGGTTACCGGCCACGGGCGACGGGCACGGGCGGACGAACGGAGGCGGTAACGTCTCGCGACCGGACCGGACCCGTGCAGCCTTGGAGGAACGCCCGCGTGGCGACGATGGATCAGTGCATGACGGCGCTCCGGAGCATCCTCGGTGACCTGGCCCGGAGCCCGGCCGCCGAGGGTCTGGACCGCAGCCTCTCCTGCCGGCTGACCGACCTCGACGAGGTGGTGCTGGGGCGGCTGAGCTCCGGCGCCGTCCGCGACCTGCACGTGCTGCCGCACGGGCCGGCGGTGCCGAAGGCGGACATCCGGCTGACGATGAACAGCGACGACCTCGTGGCCATGGTCGCCGGCGACCTGCACTTCGGTCAGGCGTGGGCGAGCGGACGGGTCAAGCTGGAGGCGGGCCTGCGCGACCTGTTGCGGCTGCGCAAGCTGCTCTAGGCGCGCCGGCCACGGTCGGGACCGGCCGCCGGGAGTCCCCAGCGGTGCAGCGCCGCCTCCGCCGGGGCGCCGGCGGCCACGATTCGGGGGGCCGCGGCGTCCGCGGGGTGCCGCGCCCAGTGCGCCGCGCAGAGCGCCCGCAGCCCGTCGAGCCCGTCGTCGCCGGTGGGCGCGCCCTGTCCCGTCTCCAGGACGAGCACGTCCTCGCCCTCGCCGGGGTGCGCCGTCCACGTGCCGCACCGCCAGGACGGTCCGTCCGGGACCACCGACGGGTGGGCCCGTAGCAGTCCGGTGCAGTCCTCGGCCAGGAGGTCGGGGCGCCGGTCGGGGGCGGCCGCGAGCAGGACGGCCGCGTCGGTCACGCCGGTCAGCACCAGCAGGCTCGCCGCACCGGCGCGCCGAGCGCCCTCGATGTCGGTGTCCAGCCGGTCACCGACGACCAGCGGCCGGCGCGCGTCGGTCCGGCGCAGGCACTCGGCGTGCATGGCCGGATCCGGCTTGCCGGTGACCAGCGGGGCCTGACCGGTGACGTCCGCGACCACGCCCACCATCGCCCCGTTGCCCGGGAGGGGGCCGCGTGGAGAGGGGATCGTGGCATCGGCGTTCGTGGCGACGTGCCGAGCCCCGTTCCGGATGGCGACCACGGCTTCGGCGAGGTCCGCCCAGCCCACCTCGCGGCCGTACCCCTGCACGACGGCGGCCGGCCGGTCCTCGGCCCGCCCGACCACGACCAGGCCGGCGGCGTCGAGCGCGGCCGACACCCCGGGGCCGCCGACGGGCAGCACCCGCGCGCCGGCGCCGAGCAGGTCCGCGACCACCGTGGCCGCTGCCTGGGAACTGGTGATGACGTCGTCGGCCTCGGCGGGGACGCCGAGCTCGCTCAGGTGGGCGGCCACCTGCTCGGGCGTCCGGGCGGCGTTGTTGGTGACGAACCCGAGGCGCATCCCCACCCGCCGGGCCTCGTGCAGGGCCTCCGGGACCCCCGGGACGGCCTCGGGGCCGACGTAGACCACCCCGTCCAGGTCGAGCAGGGCCACGTCGTGGACCTGCGCGGGCGGGGCGCTGCTGCCGGCGAGCAGCGGAGCGGCGTCGGCGCTCATGCGGGCCCGGCCGCCTGCCGGGCCCGGACCCCGCGCAGCGCCCGCGCGTAGTGGCCGAGGTCGGGACGCATGGCGACCGCCAGGGCGAGGTGCTCGGCGGCCAGCCGGAGTTCCCCGGCCCGGCTGGCGGCCAGCCCGAGGCCGAAGTGCGCGTAGTCGTCGGTGGGACTGGTGGATGCGAGCCTGGTGAAGCTGATGACGGCCTCCTCGTAGCGGCCCGCGTCGTACTGTGCGCGCGCCAGCGCCTCCAGGATGCTGCGCGAGTCCGGTTCCGTCGCCGAGGCGCGGCCCAGGAGCGTGGCGGCTGCGGCGGGGTGGCCCTCGCGCAGGAGTTGGCTACCGCGCTGGTACCACTCGTAGACGCCGCCGTCGGGTGCGGACTCCGACACGCGTGCCACCTCCCTCGTCGTGCCAGACCCGGCCCGGGTCCGGGGACGGCCCCTGACCGGCGGCTGGTGCCGGGCGCTTGGCGCCGCGCTCCTACGATCGACCACGTGCCCCAGTCGTCGTCCCGGTCGTCCGCGTCGGCGACGGGCCTCGACGTCCGTCCCTTCCGCGCCCTCACCTATCGGCACCAGGACCCCGAGCACCTCGCCCGGGTGAGTTCGCCAGCCTACGACCTGGTGACGCCGGCCGGCAGGCGCCGGCTGGCCGCGAGCGACCCGCACAACGTCGTCCGGCTGATCCTGCCGCTCACCGGGCCGGGCGACGGCCAGGACCCCGGCGAGGGCGACGCCGTCCAGCGCTCGGCCGAGCTCGCCGCCGCGACGCTGGGCCGATGGCAGCAGGACCGCGTGCTGGTCCGCGACGCCGAACCGGCGTTGTGGCTCTACGAGCTGCAGCCGGCCGGCGACGGCCCGGCCACCGTGGGGTGGCTGGGGGCGGTCGCGCTGCCGCCGCCAGGATCCACTGCGGTCCTGCCGCACGAGGACACCTATCCACGTGCGGTGGAGGGACGACGGGCCCTGTTGTCGGCCACCGCGACCGATCTCGAGCCCATCGTCCTCGCCCACGACCCCGACCCGGAGGTCGCGGCGCTGACCGGGGAGATGCGCCGCGGTCGGCCGGACCTCGTGGTCCAGGACGTCGACGGGGTCCGGCACCGGCTGTGGCGGGTGACCGACCGCCGGACGATCGGCGGCGTCATCGGTGCCCTGGCCCGCACCGAGGCGGTCATCGCCGACGGCCACCACCGGTTCGCCGCCGCTCGCGCCCACCAGCGCAGCACCGGCGGAGGGCCTGGCAGCGTCCTCGCCCTGGTGACCCCGATGGGTCCCGGCGGGCTGCGGGTCGATGCCATCCACCGCGTCGTCCCCGGCCTCGACCTGGACGCGGCACTCCACGCCGCCGCCGCCGGTTTCCGTCTCACCGAGCTGCCCGCCGGTGGCTCGTCGCTCGCCGACGACGTCCGGCGATGGGCGGCCGATCCGGAGCAGACCGGCTTCTTGGTGAGCGACGGGCAGCGGCTGGTGCACCTGTCCCACCCCACCGGCGACGTCCTCACCACCGTGCCGCCGGAGGCGCCGCCCGCCTGGCGGGGCCTGGACGTGGTCCTGGCCCACCACGGCCTCCTGGCGCACCTGTGGCGGCGTGCGGACGACCCGGACTCGGTGCTGATCGCGCACAGCGTCGAGGAGGCCCTCCGGGTCGCCGCGGAGCGGGCCGGAGTGGCTCTGCTGCTGCGCCCACCCTCGCCCGCCGATGTGGCGGCGGTGGCCCGGGCCGGCGCCCGCATGCCGCGCAAGTCCACGCTCTTCGTGCCGAAGCCACGAACCGGCCTGGTCATGCGTCCGCTGGCGGACTGAGCGGCCTTCACGCGGTCCGCTCGCCGCCGGCGGCGCCCGAACGGGGCACCTTGCGGCCCCTCCGGCAGTTGACCTCGCAGACCGAGGCCGTGCCGCTGCCGGTGCGCCAGAACCTCCGCTGCAGGGCGCCCTCGACCTCGATGACATCGCCGGGCTGCCACATCGCCGCACGCCGCTGCAGTCCTCGGTCGTAGGTGATGCAGGTGAGCACGTCCACCGACTGCCCGCGCGCCCGCGGCTCGGGCCGGCGGACCACGAGCCGGAAGGTCAGCAGCGGATCACCGCTGGGCAGCGTCCGGATCTCGGCGGGGGCGGACAGGCGCCCCCGGAGCACCACGTCGTTGCGGTCGATCACGGCCACGCTCATGCGGAGAGCCTGCGCCGATCACGGCCCCCCACCCACCCCCCGGCGGCATCTGTGGACGCCGCCGGGCGGTGTGGACGACGAGGCCCGGCATGTCAGCCGTCGGTGCCCGACGGGTGGGCCCCGTCCTGGTCGGCGCCGGCCGACGGCGGATCCACCTCCCCCAGGAGCTCGGCCACCTCGGCCTCGACGTCCTCGTCGAAGCTGCGGCCGAGTCCGTGGTCGTCCTCGGGGAGCGATTCCACGACCTCCGGTGGCGCGGCAGCCGGGAAGCTCGCGGGCTCGTCGGCGACCTGCTCGACGCCGGCCGTACCGCCGTCCTCGTCCAGGGAGTCCTCGACGTCCACCGAGTCCTCGTCGTTCGCCGAGCCGTCGTTCCCGGAGCCCTCGTTCCCGGAGCCGTCGCCGTCGCCGTCGGCAGCGTCGACGAACTCGTCCTCCAGGTCGGTGAACTCGATGCCGAGGCGGTCCACGGCTCCGGTGACGCCGTCGGCGTCCGCGGCGGCGATGGCGACGAGCCACTCCATCGCCCGCTCCGTCTCGCCCTGGAGCTCCAGGAGATCGGCATATGCGGTGGCCAGCCTGAGCCGGGCCTCGTCCCCGGCCTGGAGGGTCGCCGGTTCCAGCGGTGTGCCGAGGGCCGCCTCGAGCACGAGCCGGGCCGCTGGGGTCTCCCCGAGATCGAGCCGGGCGCCGGACTCCACGATCCGCAGCTCCGCGGTCTCCTGCGCATCCGGGGCGTCGGCGAGCGCCTCCGCCACGAGCCGCAGCGCCACCTCCGGGCGCCCGAGAGCGCGCTCGCAGTCGGCCAGGACGGCGCGGTAGCCCTCGTCCCCGCTCATCCGGCGGTAGGCGCGCAGCTCACGAGCCGCCTCGGCGTAGTCCTCGGCGTGGTAGGCGGCGACCCCCACGGCCTCACGGACCGCGGCGACGCGGGAGGCGCGGTCCCGGGCGGCACGCGCGTGTGCCAGGGCGGCGGCGGGGTCGTCGTCCACGAGGGTGCCCGCGGCGACGAGGTGGGCGGCCACCCGCTCGACGTTCCGCGGGTCCATGCCCCGCAGCGCGTTCCGCACCGCCGGGTCCAGGTCCCGGACGTCGACCCAGTCCGGGATGGCCGGGCCGGGCGGGAGCGGTGGACGGCGCTCCTCACCGGCGCCCGCCGGCCGGCCGGGAGCGGTCGGTCGGCCAGCACCGCGGGCCGGCGCGCCGCGCCGGTCGTCGGTGGGCCGCCGCTCACGCCAGCCACCGCCGCCTCGTGGCGCGGCGGTGCGGTCCGGGCGGTCTCCCTGGGGCCGGCGGTCCTGCCACTGCGGCCGGTCACCGGTCGGACTGCTGCCGTGCGGACCGTTGCGCTCCGTGCGCTGCTGCCATTGCCCGCGGGCATTCCGGGACCCTTCGGAACGCTCGTGGCCGGCGCCATCCCCGGGGCCGCCGCGCTGCGTGCGCCGGTCCTGCCACTGCGGCCGGTCACCGGTCGGCCGGTCGGACCGGGGCGCGCCGGAACGCTGCGGGCGCTCCCCCTGCGGACGCCGGTCCTGCCACTGC
>NZ_FOND01000040.1 GCF_900112815.1 Blastococcus tunisiensis | reverse complement strand
CCGCGCCCCCTCGACACCGCGCCCCCTCGACACCGCGCCCCCTCGACGCCTCGGCACGTAGACCCGTCATTCACTCGACGCCTCGGCACTTCGACTCACGCCAGGCCGATGCATTGAACCGTCCTGGATCTGACGGACGCTCGATTTAGGCCACCTCGAGGGCGGGGGTGGTTGTGGTGTGACGGTAGAGCTCTTCGAACTCCACCGGCGGGCGGTAGTCGATCGAGGAGTGCAGCCGGTCGGTGTTGAACCAGTGGACCCAGGCGGCGGTTTCCCGCTCGACGTCGGCGCGGCCGGTCCAGGACCGCTGACGGTCGATGAGCTCGGTCTTGAACAGGCCGATGGTGGACTCCATCAGGGCGTTGTCCAGGGCGTCACCGACCGAGCCGATGGAGCCGGCGATCCCGGCGTCGAGCAGCGCCTCGGTGAATGCCAGCGACGTGTACTGCGACCCGGCATCGGAGTGATGGACCAGGCCGGTGGCGGTGAAGGCGGCGTTGCCGCGGCGGCGGGTGAACAGCGCCTGCTCCAGCGCGGAGCTGACCAGCGGCGTCGTCTTCGACGTGCTGACCCGCCAGCCCATGATTCGGCGGGAGTAGACGTCGGTGACGAAGGAGACGTAGACGAAGCCGGCCAGCGTCCAGACGTAGGTGAAGTCAGCGACCCACCACTGGTCCGGCCGCGTCGGGGTTGCCCAGGCCCGGTCGATCAGATCCGGGTGCCGCGGCGCGCTCTGCTCCCGCGTCGTGGTGATCGTGGAGTGCCGGCCGCGGCGCACGCCGTCGATACCGGCCAGGTCCATCAGCCGCCCGACCTGGTCCCGGCCCCAGCCGTGACCGGCGCGGCGGGCGGTGTGCCAGAGCTTGCGCACCCCATAGACCCGCCGGTTGGCCCGGTGCAGGCAGACGAGGGTGTTCGCGGCGTAGGCGTCGGCCAACTCCGCGGCAGACACCGGTGCGGCGGCGCGCTGGTAGTAGGTGCTCGGGGCGATCTTCATTCCGTGCTCAGACAGCACCTGACAGATCGGCTCGACCCCAAAACGGTCCCTGAACGCGGCGATGTAGTCGCAGATCACCGCAGTCGGCGGTCGAGCTCCGCCGCTGCGAAAAACGCCGACGCGGTCTTGAGGATTTCGTTCGCCCGCCGCAGCTCGGCGACCTCCCGACGCAGCGCCTTCAGCTCATCGGCGGCCTCGGTCGTGACGCCGGGCCGGGCGCCGGAGTCGATCTCCTGACGCTCGATCCAGTTGCGCAATGTCTCGGGGTTGATGCCCAAGATCGCGCCGACCTGGCGGCGGGCGGTCCGCTTCGGCTCGTCCAGATCTCGGATGCGGTCCTGATACATCCGCACGGCACGGGCGCGGGTCTCCTCGTCGAACTTGCGGGGTGCAGCCACGAGCTCAGTCTCCTTGTGAGATCAGAGCCTCCACCAGTTCCAGGACGGTTCACATCGACACGGGACAGCGCCGTTCAGAACGGTGGCGGGTCGTCGTCGGGTTCGTCGGGGTGGTCGTCCGGTGGTGGGTCGGGGTCCGGCTGTGGGGGTGGGCGGAGGCCGGGT
>NZ_FOND01000010.1 GCF_900112815.1 Blastococcus tunisiensis | reverse complement strand
GCCACCTCCAGGGTGCCCGCGCGGGTGTCGAACTCCCGGGGCCGGTAGCCGTTGCGGACGTTGATCCGCTCGCTGCTGCGGGCCCCGTAATCGGCGCCGCAGACCGCGTCAGCCTCGGCACTCATCAGCGTGTCGATGAAGGTCGTGAGCATCTGGCGCAGCAGGTCCGGTGAGGCCTGGGCCAGCTGCTCGTGCAGGAAGTGGGCAGGGTCGATACTGCTCGGAGCGGTCATCGCGTGGCTCTCCTGAAGGACTGTGGAAGGTCTCCAAGAAGATCACGCGGTGGCCGCCTACACGTCTACGTCAACGCCCCTCACCGGGCCGGTCAAACACCACTCTGGTGGACGCCACTCCCCCCGGCGACGTGCACGTTCATCGGACCGTCATGCCTGAGGGGGTTCTCCGGCCCGGACGGGGGCATGGCGCAACGGTCCCCTGTCGTCCAGCCGAGGATCTCTCTTGCCGCTGCGCCCGCTCGTCCGAACCGACGGATACCTGCCCATCGAGGACCACGGGCTGATCGGCGACGGCGCGACCTGCGCCCTGGTCGGCCGGGACGGGACGATCCCCTGGCTGTGCCTGCCCGACTTCGACAGCCGCCCGTTCGTGGCCGGCCTGCTCGACGCCGAACGCGGCGGCAGCCTCGACGTCACGCCGGTGGGCCTGCAGGCCGCGGCGCAGCACTACCTGGAGGACACCGGCGTCCTCGTCACCGACCTGCAGGGGCCCGACGGCCGCCTGGAGCTGACCGACTGCATGACCCTGCGGTCGGGGGCGGACCTGGGGGAGCAGGTGCCCTCCGGCCGCGGCGAGCTGCTGCGGGTCGCGCGCGCGGTGTCCGGCAGCGTCGAGGTCGACGTCCGGCTGATCCCGTGGGACGGCGTGCAGGTGCGGCCGGAACTGGGCGCCTGGCGGCTGCGCTGGCCCGCCGACCCCGAGCTGGAGCTCTACCTGTGGTGCTCCTACGACCTCGAGGTGGGCCGCGACGGCTCGCTCCGGACCAGGGTCCGGCTGCGCGAGGGCGAGCACCTGACCCTCACCCTGCAGTGGTCGGGTCAGACCCACACCCGGGCCCGCACCGCTCCCGAGCGGCTGATCGACCAGACGGCCGCAGCCTGGCGGGCCTGGGCCGGGAACATCGACTACGCCGGTCCGCAGCGGGAGCTCGTCCGCCGCTCGGCGCTGACGCTGAAGCTCCTGGACCACGCCTCGACCGGCGCGGTGATGGCCGCGGCCACCTCGTCGCTGCCGGAGGGCATCGGCGGCGAGCGCAACTGGGACTACCGCTACACCTGGGTCCGGGACGCCGCGTTCACCACCTACGCGCTGCGCCGGATCGGGATGCGGGAGGAGGCCGACTCGTTCCTGGCCTGGACGCTGCGCAACGTCGAGCGGGACGAGCGGACCAGCATCGTCTACACGCTGGACGGGCGCCGTCCGGGGATGGAGTGGCAGGACCTCGCGCTGTCCGGGTACCGCGGCTCCGGGCCGGTCCGGTGGGGGAACGGGGCCGCGCGGCAGGTGCAGCACGACGTCTACGGCGAGCTCCTGGACGTCGCCTACCAGTGGGTGCGGGCCGGGGGAGTGGTGGGCGAGCCGCTCTGGCGGGCGCTCTGCGACCTCACCGAGCAGGCGATCGCCAACTGGCGGACGCCGGACAACGGCATCTGGGAGATCCGCGACGCCGGCCGGCCCTTCACCTACTCCGTGGCGCTGTGCCACGTGGCCGTGGACCGCGCCCTGCGGATCGCCCAGCAGGGGGGACTCCCGCATCCGGCGCAGCGGTGGCGGGAGGCGGCCGACCGGATCCGGGCCACCCTCCTGGAGGAGGCCTGGGACCCCGGGCGCGGCACGTTCACCGAGCACCTGGCGCCGGCGGGGGAGCGCAACGGCGGGGGGCTCGACGGGGCGCTGCTGACCCTGCCCCTGCGCCGGATCGTCCCGGCCGACGACCCGCGCATGGTGGCGACGACGGAGGCGGTGCGCCGGCACCTCGACGCCGGCGACGGGCTGCTCTACCGCTACCTGCACACCGAGTCGCCCGACGGGCTGTCCGGCGGTGAGGGTGCGTTCCTGCTGTGCAGCTTCTGGCTGGTGGACAACCTGACCGGCCAGGGGCGGCTGGACGAGGCGCACGCCCTGTACGACTCGCTGTGCGGGCGGGCCAACGAGCTGGGGCTGCTGGCCGAGGAGATCGACCCCGCGACGGGGGCCTTCCTCGGGAACTTCCCCCAGGCGTTCAGCCACGTGGGGGTCGTCACGAGCGGGTGGAACCTGGCCCAGGCGGAGAGGAGGCAGGCATGACGCGGTCGTTCGTCGTCCTCGGGGGGAGCGGTGACCTCACCGGCCGGCTGCTGCTGCCGGGACTGGCCGAGCTGTTCGAGGCCGGTGTCCTCGACGGAGAGGTCGACGTCCTCGCGGTGAGCCGGGAGGACTGGACCGACGAGGAGTACCGGGACTGGGCGCGCCGCCGGCTGGACGCGCACGCGGCGCACGTCCCCGAGCAGACCCGGGAGCGGGTCGTCCGCCGGCTCGGCTACGTCCGCGGCGACGTCACCGTGGCCGGGGACCTGCGGCGGGCCCTCGACCGGGTCGAGGACGTGCCGGTGGTCTACCTGGCGCTGCCGAACACCGTCTTCCGGCCGACCCTCGAGGCGCTGGCCGAGGTGGGCCTGCCGGAGGGCGGCATCGTGGCCGTGGAGAAGCCGTTCGGCCGCGACGGGGCGGACGCGCGCGAGCTGAACCGCATCCTGCACGGGATGGCGCCCGAGGACGCCGTCTTCCGCACCGACCACTTCCTGGCCAAGCAGACCGTCCTCAACGTCCTGGGCCTGCGCTTCGCCAACCGGCTGTTCGAACCGGTGTGGAACGCCGCGCACGTCGAGTCGGTGGAGATCGTGTTCGACGAGACGCTGGGGCTCGAGGGGCGGGCCGGCTACTACGACACGGCCGGTGCGCTGCGCGACATGCTGCAGAACCACCTGCTCCAGCTGCTCGCCCTCGTGGCGATGGAGCCGCCGCTGGCCGTCGACGCCGCCGGCCTGGCCGCCCGCAAGGGCGACGTGCTGCGGGCCGTCCAGCCGCCCGCCGACGTGGCCACGGGCACCGTCCGGGGCCGCTACACCGCCGGCCGCGTCGGCGACCGCGACCTGCCGGACTACGCCACCGAGGACGGGGTCGACCCGGACCGGGAGACCGAGACCTACGCCGAGTTCACCGTGACCGTGGACAACTGGCGGTGGTCGGGGGTCCCGTTCCGGCTGCGCAGCGGGAAGGCGCTCGGCGCCGACCGGCGGGAGATCGTGCTCCGGTTCCGGCCGGTGCCGCACCTGGCGTTCACCGATGAGGACCCCGAGCCCGACGTGCTGCGCATGCGCCTGGACCCCGACGGCATCGCGCTGGAGGTCAACCTCAACGGCGCCGGCGACCCCTTCGACCTGGAGCGGCGGGTCCTGGACATCGCGCTGCCCCCGGCCGGGCTCTCGGCGTACGGGCTGCTGCTGCGCGAGATGCTGGCCGGCGACGCGGCCCTGTCGATCAGCGACGTCGAGGCGGAGGAGTCCTGGCGGATCGTCGAGCCGATCCTCGCGGCCTGGGCGGCGGGCGAGGCCCCGCTGCGCGACTACCCCGCCGGCTCCGACGGCCCCCTCCCCGGCCACGATCAGGGAACCTGATCATCGAGCGTCCTCCCGCACGGTGGGCGGTGGGGGAGGACGCGCTACGGCGAGGGAGGACGCCGTCGAGTGTCGTTGCGGCGGCGTCCGTACGAGGAGGGCGGACACCGTCGAGTGTCGTTGCGGCGGCGCCCGGCTGGCTCCGACGGTCCTGAGTGAGGCGAACTCGACTCATGCGAACTCGTGGCCATCAGCGGCTGATCGCCACGAGTTCGCATGACTCGGCGGTGCGATGCTCGTGACGTCATCCCCTGCGGATCACGCCTGTCCACCAGTCTTCTCGGCTCGCCTACTGCTCTCTAGCCGGGCCGCTAGAGAGCGGTAGGCGACGTCAGAGAGCGGGACGGCGCTCGCCGAAGCGGGTGGCCTGCTCGAAGGCGTGCCCCACCTCCAGCACGCGCCGGTCCGCCCGCGGTGCCCCGATGATCTGCAGGCCGACCGGCAGGCCGTCCTCCGTGAACCCGCCCGGCACCGACAGCGCCGGGCAGCCGGTCGCGGAGATGACGGTGCAGGAGCGCATCCACTCCAGGTAGTTGTCCTGGTGGACGCCGGCGATCTCGGTGGGGTACTCGATCTCCACGGGGAACGGCAGGACCTGCGTCGTCGGGGCGAGCAGCACGTCGTACCGCTCGAAGAAGGTGACCATCCGCTCGTAGAGCGTCGTGTGCAGCTGCTCGGTCCGCGCGAGGTCGCGGCCGGTCAGCGCCGCCCCCTTCGCCGCGTTCCAGCGGATCGACTCCTTGACCTGGTCCGGGTGGCGGGCGGCGAGGTCGCTGAACGACGAGTCGAACAGCCAGGCCCGCAGCGTCCCGAACACCTCGTCCGCGCCGGAGAGATCGGGGCAGGCCTCCTCCACCGTCGCGCCGAGGGACTCCAGGACGCCCACGGACGGCGCCAGCACGGCCGTGATCGCCGGGTCGACGGTCACCCGGCCGCCCAGGTCGGGCGCCCAGGCAACCCGGAGCCCGTCCAGCCGCTCGAGGAGGGGGGCGACGAAACCGGCCGGGTCGTCCGCGAGGGAGATCGGCACCCGGCGGTCGGGCCCGGCGAGCACGGACAGCTGCAGCGCCACGTCGGCGACGGTGCGCCCCATGGGGCCCTGCACCGACAGCTGCGACCAGGCCATCGGCGCCGGCCAGGTGGGCACCCGGCCGGGCGTCGGCCGCAGTCCGACCACGTTGCAGAAGGCGGCCGGGTTGCGCAGCGACCCGCCCATGTCGCTGCCCTCGGCCAGCGGCACGAAGCCGGCGGCCAGCGCCGCGGCCGCGCCACCCGAGGACCCGCCCGCCGACAGGCCGTGCCGGTAGGGGTTGTGCGTGGCCCCGAACAGCGGGTTGAACGTGTGCGACCCGGCGGCGAACTCCGGCACGTTGGTCTTCCCGACGCGGATCGCGCCGGCCGCGACGGAGCGGGCGACGACCAGCTCGTCGCGCTCCGGCACCGTGTCGGCGTGCAGGGGTGAGCCCCACGTCGTCCGCATGCCGCCGGTGGCGTGGGTGTCCTTGTGCGCGATCGGCAGGCCGTGCAGCGGGCCGACGGGCCGCCCCGCCGCCAGGGCCGCGTCCGCGGCGTCGGCCGCGGCGCGCGCACCCTCGGCGTCGAGGGTGACCACGGCGTTCACGCCCGGGTCCAGCCGCTCGATGCGCGTCAGGTGGGCGTCGAGCAGCTCGCGGGCGGAGATCTCGCGGGTGCGCAGCAGCGCGGCCAGCTCGGTGGCCGGTCGGAAGCACAGGTCGTCGCTCACCCGCCGAGCCTGTCATGCCCTCCCGGACGGACCGCACCGTGTCATGACCTGCCCGTTCCCGGGCCCGGGTGGCCGACCACGTTGATCACCGTGCCGTCCGGGGCCCGGACGAAGAACCGGCGCACACCCCACGGCTCCGTGGTGAGGGGGTGCACGATCTCGTAGCCGAGCTCCACCGCCTCCGCGTGGGCGCCGTCGACGTCGTCCGTCGTCACCGAGATGACGGGGTCCTCGGGCGCCGTGGCGTCGCGGGTCACGAGCTGGAGGTGCGCGCCGGTCTCCGGAGACGTGTAGCGCGCCATCCAGCCCAGGGTGAACTCCTCGGTGCTCAGGCCGAGGAAGCCGGTGTAGAAGCCCTTTGCCGCCTCGAGGTCGGCCACCCTGAGGTCGGCGATGATGCGAGTGGGGTGCATGCGGTCATCCTCCTCCGGCGCGTCAGCGGGAGCATGTGCCCGCGCACCGGGGTCTGTCCACGGGGCCGCCTGCGCGGGGCGAGGACGTCCGGGGAACGATGGAGCGCGATGGACGGCGAACGAGACACCAGCGGGGACGGCCCGACCTTCGAGGACCTGGGGCTGCGCCCGGAGCTGCTGGCGGCGCTGGGCGCGCTGGGCTACGAGGAGCCCACACCGATCCAGGCGGAGGCCATCCCGCCCCTGGTCGGCGGCCGGGACCTGCTGGGTCAGGCCGCCACCGGCACCGGGAAGACCGCCGCGTTCGCGCTGCCGGTGCTGCAGCACCTGACCGCGCACCGCCGGGACCGGCCGCCGGCCGCGCTCGTGCTGGTGCCCACCCGCGAGCTCGCCGTCCAGGTGTCGGAGGCGCTGCACCGCTACGGCAAGGACCTCGGTGCCCGCGTCCTCCCCGTGTACGGCGGCGCGCCGATCGTGCGGCAGCTGCGCAGCCTCGAGCACGGGGTCGACGTCGTCGTCGCGACGCCGGGACGGGCGCTGGACCTGCTCAACCGCGGGAGCCTGCAGCTGGGCGAGGTGGCCACCGTGGTCCTCGACGAGGCCGACGAGATGCTGGACATGGGCTTCGCCGAGGACCTGGAGGCGATCCTCGACGAGACGCCGGAGCAGCGGCAGACCGTGCTGTTCTCCGCCACGATGCCCCGGCGGCTGGACTCCCTGGCCCGGCGGCACCTGTCCGACCCCGTGCGGATCACCATCGCCCGGGAGAAGGCGGCGGCGGGGGAGGCGCCGCGGGTGCGCCAGACCGCCTACGTCGTGCCGCGGGCGGCCAAGCCCGCGGCGCTCGGCCGGATCCTGGACATCGAGGCGCCGACGGCGGCGATCGTGTTCTGCCGCACCCGCGAGGAGGTCGACTCGCTCACCGAGACCCTCAACGGCCGCGGCTACCGCGCCGAGGCGCTGCACGGCGGGATGAGCCAGGAGCAGCGCGACCGGGTGATGGGCCGACTGCGCGGGGGGACGGCGGACCTGCTGGTCGCCACCGACGTCGCCGCGCGGGGTCTGGACATCGACCAGCTGACCCACGTCGTCAACTACGACGTCCCGTCGGCGCCGGAGTCGTACGTGCACCGCATCGGGCGGGTGGGCCGGGCCGGGCGGGAGGGCGTGGCGATCACCCTCGCCGAGCCGCGCGAGCACCGGATGCTCAAGACGATCGAGCGGGTCGCCGGCAGCCCGATCTCGGTGCAGACCGTGCCGACCGTCGCCGACCTGCGCGCCCGGCAGCTCGACCTCACCCGAGGTGCGCTGCGGGAGAGCCTGCTGAGCGACGACCTGGACCGTTTCCGCGTCGTCGTCGAGACGCTCGCCGACGAGTTCGACCTCATGGAGGTCGCCCTCGCCGCGGTGAAGCTGGCCCACGAGGCCGGGGGAGCGGCCGACGACGACGAGGAGATCCCGCAGGTCGGCTTCCGCCCCGACTCCGGCAAGGCGCCCCGCGCCGGCAGCGGGCGGGACGCCGGGGGGAAGCCGCGGCGGTCGGCGGGTGGCCCGGCGGCGCGGCTGTTCGTGGGCCTGGGCCGCGAGGCGGGGATCCGGCCGGGCGACCTCGTGGGGGCGATCACCGGGGAGACCGGGCTGACCGGACGCGACATCGGCGCCATCGAGATCCACCAGCGGTTCGCGCTGGTGGAGGTGCCGGAGCCGGCGGCGAACGAGGTGATCGGTGCCCTCAAGGCCACGATGATCAAGGGCCGGAAGGCCACCGTCCGCCGCGACAAGGCCTGAGAGGACCCCTGTCAGGGGGCGTCAGAAGCCCGGCGGGACCACGGTCGGGCCGGCCTCGGGCGGCCGGGGGCGGTCCTGCGGGTGCAGCCGGACGGCGACCAGCGCGACGTCGTCCTCGGGGCGGCCGTGCACGAGGCGCTCGAGCAGCTCGTCGAGCATCTCCTGCAGCGGCAGGTCGGCCAGCTCGATCAGCGCGTCCCGCAGCCGGACCAGGCCGGCGTCCAGGTCGGCGTCCCGGCGCTCGATGAGGCCGTCGGTGTAGAGCAGCACGGTCGCGCCCCGGTCCAGCGTGACCACCGACTCCCGCCGGTTGGCCTCGGCGTCCACGCCGAGCAGCAGGTCGCCGCGCCAGCTGGCGAGCTCGGCCACGCTCCCGTCCGGGTTGACCACCAGGGGCGGGAGGTGGCCGGCGTTCGCCCAGCGCATCCGCGTGACGCCCCGGCGCAACTCGTCGGGGGTCTGCTCGAACCGGGCGATCGCCGCGGTCGCCAGCGTCCTCGTGCGCAACGTGGACATGGAGGCGTCCAGCCCGCGGAGCACCTCCACCGGGCCGGCGTCGCTGTACGTCGCGATCCCGCGGAGCAGGCCGCGCAGCTGCCCCATGGCCGCGGCGGCCTCCGTGTCGTGGCCGACGACGTCGCCGATGACGAGCATCGTGCTGCCGCCGGGCTGCAGGAAGGCGTCGTACCAGTCCCCGCCGACGCGGGCGGCCTCGGCCGCGGGCAGGTACCGGACGGCGATCTCCGCGTGGTCGGGCTCCGGTGGCTCGGTGAGCAGGCTGCGCTGCAGCCCCTCGGCCAGCTGCTGCTGTGCGGTGTAGAGCCGGGCGTTGTCCAGGGCCAGGCCGGCGCGGTCGGCGACGTCCTGGGCGGTGGCCAGGTCCTCCTCGGCGACCGCCGTCCCGGGCCGGAAGTAGAGGGTCAGCAGGCCCAGGATGCGTCCGCGGCCGCGCATCGGGAGCACCACGGCGCTGTGCGGATCGAGCAGCCGCACCAGGTCCTGGGCCTCGCCGGAGGGGAGCATGTCCCGCACGGTCTCGCTGCGCTCCCGGATCGACTCCCCGCTGACCAGCACCCGGGCGACCGGGGACACGGTCGGCATCGCGTCCAGCCGCACCGCGGCGTACCGCTCCAGCACCGGGCGCGACGCCGGGTCGGTGTGCCACGACGCGACGTCGCGGGGCCTGCCGTCGGGGTCGACGAGGGTGACGATGCAGAAGTCGGCCAGGGCCGGGACGACGACCCGGGGGAGGTGGCCGACGGTGGCCGGCGCGTCCAGGGTGCCGGCGAGCTCGGTGCTGACCTGGGCCAGGAGTGCGAGCCGGCGTGCCGAGCGCTCTGCCCGGTCCTGCATCCGCCGCCGCTCGGTGACCTCGAGGAAGTACACGGAGAGGCCGTCCGGTGTCGGCCAGGCGCGCAGCTCGTACCAGCCGTCGAGCGGGGCGGGGTAGTACGCGTCGAACGACACCGGCTCCCCGGTGCGGACGGCGTTGCGGTAGCTGTCCTCGAAGACGCTGTTGACCGCCGCGGGGAAGGCCTCCCAGATGACCCGGCCGAGCAGGTCGTCCCGGGTGCTGGCCAGCAGCCGCTCACCCTCCGCGTTGACGTGGGTGAACCGCCACTCGCGGTCGAGGCTGTAGAAGCCCGCGGGCATGGCCTCGAGCACGCGGGTGACCAGGGCGGCCCCCTCGCGGGCGCCGGTGGTGTCGTAGGCGGCGCCCAGGACGCGCACCGCCGCGCCGGTGGCACCCGCGAGGGCCCGCCCGCGGGCGTGCACCCAGCGGGTCTCGCCGTCGGGGCGGACCACCCGGTACTCGGCGTCGTACTCGCCGACGGTCGCGATGCACTGCTGGAGGGCCTCGGTGACCCGCTCGAGGTCGTCGGGGTGCAGCCGCGCGTTGAACGCCTCGATGGTCTGCTCGAACGTCGCGGTGTCGTACCCGAACATGGTGATCAGCTGGTCGTCCCAGGACAGCCGCCCGCTGGTCAGGTCCCAGTCGAACGTGCCGATGCCGGCCGCGTCGATCGCCAGTCCCCAGCGCAGCCGGTCGTTCTCGTACTGCTGGACGAGAGCGGAGAGCTCCAGCTCGGTGACGGCCGAATCGGCCAGCTGGCGCAGGGTGGCGATGTCGGACTCCGACCACGCGCGGGGGTCCGGGCCGAACACGCAGAGCGCCCCGATGGGGAGGCCCCCCGACGTGGTCAGCGGGGTGCCGAGGTACGCGCCGACCTGACCGGAGGTCACCGGCGGCAGCTCGCGCACCCGGTCGTCGGTCCGCGCATCGGCGACGACGAGCGGGCCGGTGCCCGCCGCCGTCACCGTGCAGAGCGACTCCTCGAGAGGGCCCTCGCTGCCCACGACACCGGCGGGCAGACCCGCACCGGCGGCGACCAGCTGGACGTCGGTCAGCAGCGAGATCTGGGTGCCGGGCGTCCCGAGCAGCCGGCCGGCGAGCTCGGACAGCCGGTCCAGGGCGTTGCTCCCACGGGTCGCGGGCCGCAGCCGCCGCGCCTCGTCCGACCGGGCGGGATCGCGGCGCAGCTCCGCGGCCGCCCGCGCGCCGGATTCCGGGTACCCGGCGAGCGTCCGGTCTGCCGTTCGGTCCACATCGCCCTTCCGCCCCGGCGCAACCGAGGTGTGCGAGAAGTACCGGCCGGTGGTTGGACCCGCACCCCTGTCGGCACAGTTATTGCACGCCGGATCCGTTGGACGCAACCAACCGCGGGGAAGGTCACGGCCCGGACGTGGCCGGACGGCGTCAGGGAGCAGGGACGACGAGCGTCAGGGCCGGCCCGCCGTCATGTTCCACGTGCAACCCCGCCCGCCTCAGCAGCCTCCGCAGGCCCACCACGTCACCCGGCTCCGCGGTGGACGAGGCGAGCAGCCGGGCGACCCGGCCCTTGTGCGCCTTGTTGAAGTGGCTGACCACCGAGCGGCTGCCGTCCGGGCGTTCGCTGAGCACGTCGAGGGTCACCGCACCCGGTGCGGGGGCGAGCGCGGCGTAGGAGCCGCTGCGCAGATCGACGACCAGGTCCTCGACGGCGGCCAGGACGGGGGCGAGCGCCGGCCGCCACAGCGTGCGCAGGGTCGGCAGGCCCGGGAGGGCCGACCCGGCGGAGAGCCGGTAGGCCGGGATGGGGTCGTCCCCTGCGACCAGCCCGAACAGGGCCGAACCGACGGCCAGCCGGCGTCCGGCCCGGGCGCGCTGGGCGCGGGTCATCGAGCCGACGTCCAGGGCTTCGTAGAGGACCCCGGTGTAGCGCTCCAGCGCCGGCCGGGTGGGGCCGGTCCACAGCTCGGCGTTGCGGGCGATCTCGGCGTCCTGCCGCGGGGAGAGGCCGAGGGCGGCGCGGGAGGCAGGGACGTCACCGGCGAGCTTTCCCACCGCCTCGACGACCTCGGTCCGCACCTCGGTGAGCTCGGGCGCGGTCAGCACGCCCAGATCGAGCGGCGGGCCGTCGCCGCCCGGCGCCTTGGTCTCCGAGGGGGGAAGCAGGATCAGCACGGCAGGTCCGCGAGGTCGACGACCACCGGGGCGTGGTCGCTGGCGCCCTTGCCCTTGCGCTCCTCGCGGTCGATGCGGGCGCCGGTCACCCGGGCGGCCAGCGCGGGGTTGCCCAGCACGAAATCGATCCGCATGCCCTCGCGTCGCGGGAAGCGCAGCTGCGTGTAGTCCCAGTAGGTGTAGACGCCCGGCCCCGGGGTGTACGGGCGGACCACGTCGGTGTACCCGGCGTCGACGACCGCACGGAACGCCGCCCGCTCGGGTGGCGACACGTGCGTCGAGTGCGCGAACACGGCCATGTCCCAGACGTCGTCGTCCTCGGGGGCGATGTTCCAGTCACCGACGAGCGCGACCGGGATGTCGGGGGCGTCGGCCAGCCAGCCGGCCCCCGCGGTCCGCAGGGCCGCGAGCCAGTCCAGCTTGTACTGCAGGTGCGGGTCGGCCAGCGTCCGGCCGTTGGGCACGTACAGGCTCCACACCCGCACACCGCCGCAGGTGGCGCCGAGGGCGCGTGCCTCGGGAGCGGGCGCGACGCCGTCCTTCGCCGACCAGGACGGCATGCCGGGGAAACCGACCTCGACGTCGTCGATGCCGACGCGGGACAGGATCGCGACCCCGTTCCACTGCGAGTGACCCACGTGCGCGACCTCGTAGCCCAGCGCGCTGAAGACCATCTCCGGGAACTGGTCGTCCCGGCACTTGGTCTCCTGCAGCGCCAGCACGTCGACGTCGGAACGATCCAGGAAGGCGGCCACCCGGTCGGCGCGGGAGCGGATCGAGTTCACGTTCCAGGTCGCCAGGCGCATGAGGTCATGGTGTCCTGTCGTGCCGAGTGGAGGCCCGCAGGGTCTCCGGGCAGGCGCGACGGACACGCTCGACGCAGCCGGCCGATACCGCGGCCACGTGCCTCTCGCTCTGCGACGAGCCCCGGCGGACCTTCGCTTCTCGGGGAGCCCTGCGGGCCCCCGCTCGTCGCTCGAGACGTGACAGTCCTCGGGGAACCCTCCGGGCCCCCGCTCGGACTCTCACACCTGGACGGGGGTCTCCCCCTTGGCGGCCATGCGGGCGCGCAACCGCTCGCGGCTCTCGACGAACTTGGTCGCCTGGGCGTCGAGGCCGGCCAGGAAGGTGGCCAGCTGCTCGCGGGCCTGCTCCCCCTCGGGACCGAGGTCGCTGCGTTCGAAGACCTTCCAGGTCCGCAGGATCGGGGCGACCACCTCGTCGTGGTGCAGGCGCAGGTCGTAGATGCCGGCCTTGGCGATGATGGTCGAGTTCTTCCGGAAGTTCGCCATGTTCGCGCCGGGCATCTCGAAGTTCATCACCTCGGTGGCGACGGCCTTCATCATCTCGTCCGGGTCGATGTCGAACGCCGCGGTGACGAGGTTCCGGTAGAAGATCATGTGCAGGTTCTCGTCGGTGGCGATGCGGGCCAGCAGCTTGTCCGCGACCGGGTCCCCGGTGGCCCGCCCGGTGTTGCGGTGCGAGACGCGGGTGGCCAGCTCCTGGAAGGAGACGTAGGCGACGGCCTCCAGCGGCGTCTTGTCCCCGGAGTCGTAGCCGGTGGTCATGTAGTCCATCCGCGCCCGCTCCAGCTCGACCGGGTCGACGCCGCGGGTGACCACGAGGTAGTCGCGCAGCGCGACGCCGTGCCGCCCCTCCTCCGCCGTCCAGCGGCCCACCCACTGGCCCCAGGCGCCGTCCCGCCCGAAGCGGGTGGCGATCTCGCGGTGGTAGCTCGGCAGGTTGTCCTCGGTGAGCAGGTTCACGAACATCGCGGCCTTGGCGGTCTCGTCCAGCCGGCTCTGCTCGGGCGACCAGTCCTCACCGCCGAGGAAGGCGAAGTTCCGGCCCTCGTCCCACGGCACGTAGTCGTGCGGATGCCACTCCTTGGCCATCCTGATGTGGCGGTCGAGGTTCTCCGCGACCACGGGCTCGAGCTCGGTCAGCACGGCTGCCTGCGGGGGTGTCTGGGGCATCGGGACCTCCGGGTCGACTCGACCTACGCAGACGTAACCTACGCCGCGGAACCTTCGGTCGTGCTCTGCGAGGAGTGCCCCGCCCGGCCCCGGGCTACCCGTCGTCGGACCATCGGCCGGTGCGCCGTCGCGGCCGCCCTCGCCCGTCCACGGGACGCTCCGATCTGCCGGCGGTGCGATCATGGGGGCATGGCCGGGCAGCGCAGGAGCGGGGGCGACGCATGAGCGGCGGTCCCGGCTCCCCTCCGGACGTCCCACGACAGGGGTCCGGAGCGCGCCGGACCCCAGCCGCCGCGGACCGTCGCGAGCGGAGCACGGGCTCCGCCATCGGCCTGTCCGTGCTGAACGCGATCCTGCCCGGCACGGCGTTCCTCGCCGCGGGCCGCCGGGTCCTCGGCGCGGTCACCCTCGTGGTCCTGCTGGCCCTCGCGGGCGGTGCGGTGTGGCTGGCGACCGGGGGCCGGCGGACGGCGTTGCAGGCGGCCGTCGACACCGACCAACTGCTGTGGATCGTGGCGGGCGTGGGCCTCATCGCCCTGCTCTGGGCCGCGGTGGTGGTCGCGGGGGTCGTGCTGCTCTTCTCCCGGCGACGCCGCGCGCTCGGCGCGCTGGTGGCCACCGTGCTCGTCGCGGCGGTCGCGGTGCCCGCGGTCTGGGCGGGTCAGCTCGCCCTCACCCAGCGGGACCTCATCGCGGGCGTGTTCGACGACGGCGACTCCGCCACGGTCGAGGAGACCCCGGATCCCTTCGGCGACAAGGAACGGGTCAACGTCCTGCTGCTCGGCGGCGACGGTGGGGTGGGGCGCGAGGGCGTCCGCACCGACACCGTCATCGTGGCCAGCATCGACACCGACACCGGGGACACGGTGCTGTTCAGCCTGCCCCGCAACCTCCAGGACCTGCCCTTCCCGGAGGACAGCCCCCTGGCGGACGTCTACCCCGACGGGTTCGAGGGCGCGAACGAGTCCGACAGCCTGCTCAACGCCGTCTACCGCACCGGGCCGGAGTGGTACCCCGGCATCCTGGGCCCGACCGACGACCCCGGCGCCGACTTCCTCAAGCTCGGCGTCGGCGAGGCGCTCGGCCTCTCCATCGACTACTACGTCCTGGTCAACCTCGAGGGCTTCAGCCGGCTGATCGACGCCCTCGGCGGCATCACGGTGAACGTCAACTACTACGTGCCCATCGGCGGCGAGCCGAGCCTGGGCATCTTCCCCGACGCCTACATCGCCCCGGGGCCGGACCAGCATCTGGACGGCGCCCGGGCGCTCGACTTCGCCCGTGGCCGGTTCGGCATGTCCGACTACGACCGGATGGCGCGCCAGCGGTGCACCATCCAGGCGATCATCGACGCCGCCGACCCGATGACCCTGCTCCGGCAGTACCAGCGGCTCGCCGCCACGACGCAGGACATCATCAGCACCGACATCCCGAGGTCGGCGCTCGACGACTTCGTCGACCTGGCCTTGCTCGTCCAGGACGCCTCGATCACCAGCGTCGTCTTCGATCCTTCCGTCATCGACCCCGCCTATCCGGACTACGACCGGATCCGGGAGATCGTCGACGAGGCGATCGCCCCCGCTCCGCCGCCCGGTGGCGCGACGCCGCCGGCCGACCCCGCGGAGGAGCCGGCGCTCCCGAGCGAGCCGGCCGGGCCGGCCGACGGGCCGGGAACCGAGGAGCCGACGGCCGACGACCCGGTGGCCGACCTCGGGGACGCCTGCGCGTACGACCCGCAGCAGGCCGCGGCCGCCCGGGCGGAGGGTCAGCCGCCGACCCGCGACGACTGACGGCGCGACCCGCGACGGTCAGCCCAGGGCGATGTCGCGTCGCCGGAAGCCGCCGAAGCCGGCGGCCAGGAGGGCCACGGCGACGGCGGCCAGCCCCACGAGGGGGGCGAGTGTCCACTCCTCGAGCGGCAGCGTGGGGATCCAGTTGATCGGGGAGAGGTCGCCGACCCAACCCGGCCAGTCGAACGACTCGGCGAACATCGTGATCAGCAGGAACAGGCCCACCGCCGTCCACGCCACCGTCGTCGCCAGACGGGGGAGCAGGCCGAACAGGGCGACGGCCACCCCGGCCACGACCCAGATGGCCGGCACGTAGGACACCGCGGCCCCGACCATCCGGCCGAGAGCGGCTGCCTCCCCGGTCTGCGCGACGCGCACCAGCCCGGTGGTCAGCCCGGATGCGGTGATCGCCAGCGCCGAGCCCGCCAGGGCGACGGCGACGTGGCTGCCCAGCCAGGCGGCCCGGCTGGTGCCGGTGGCGAGCAGCACCTCGGCCCGGTCGCCCGACTCCTCGGCCCTGGCCCGGAGCACGGCCGACACCGCGTAGGCCGAGGCGAGCAGCGCGGTGATGGCGAACGTCGTGCCGAGGTAGGCGTCGACGAGCTGGTCGACGTCCGGGTTCCCGAACATGGCCAGCGCCTGCTCGTTCTCGCCGATGAGCGTCTCGACGGACTCGGCCAGCGCGCCGTACACCACCCCCAGCAGCGCCAGCCCCGCCGTCCACGCGATCAGCGCTCCGCGGTGCAGCCGGACGGCCAGCCCGAGCGGGGAGAGCAGGCCCCGCCGGGCGGTGGGCCGCCCGGGGCGCGGCTGGACGAGCCCCGAGCCCAGGTCCCGGCGATCGAGCAGCGCGAAGCCAGCGACGACGAGGCCCGCGGCCACGACGAGGCACAGCAGCAGCGGGGCGACGGCGTCGTCGCTGAAGGGGTGCGTGGCCTGCGCCCACCCGACCGGCGAGGTCCACACCACCCAGTTGCCCTCGATGTCGCCGATGGCCCGCAGTACGAACGCGACCGCGAACAGGCCCCCGACCAGGCCGTAGACCCCGCGGGTGTGGCCGGTGGCCTGCACGGCGACGGCGGTGACCCCGGTGAACACCAGACCGCACGCGGCCACCGAGGCGCCCAGCACGAAGGACCCCGGGGCCGGCAGCCCCGACGCCGTCGTGGCCACACCGATGGTCAGCGCCAGGACGACGCATGCCAGCGCCGCGAGGAGGACGGCGGCCAGCAGGGGCGCGTGCCGGCCGACGCGCGCCGAGCGCAGCAGTTCCGTGCGGCCGGCCTCCTCGTCCGCGCGGGTGTGCCGGGTGACGGTGAACATCGCCATGAGCGCGGCGATCAGCATGACGGTCGCGGAGATCTCGAAGGCCACGGCACCGGCCACGGTGTCCAGCCCGACCGGGGGGCCGGCCAGCGCGATGGTCGCCGCGTTGCTGCCGACCGACGCCCGGTAGGCGGCCAGGTCGGCGGCGGTGTCGTAGAGGGCCTGGCTGGAGACCGACTGCGTGACGACCATGAAGGTGCCGACGGCGATCCAGACCGGCAGCCGTAGCCGGTCCCGCCGCAGGGCGAAGCGGAAGAGCCGGCCGGTCCCGGTCAGCGTGCCCGACCCGCTGCTCATGGCCGCCCCGCCTCCTGCGCGACCGGCACGCCGTCCTCGGCGAGCTCGTCGCCGTAGTGGCGCAGGAACAGCTCCTCCAGCGTCGGTGGGGTGCTCGTCAGGCCGCGCACCCCCAGGCCGGCGAGGTGCCGGAGCACGCCGTCCAGCGCGTCGGTGTCGACGTCGAAGGACACCCGGCCGTCGTCGTGCCGCAGGTCGTGCACCCCCGGGAGCGCGCCGACGCCGTCGGCCGGGCGCTCGGTCTCCACGACCATGGACATCCGGGTGAGGTGGCGCAGCTCGGCCAGGGTGCCGCTCTGCACGGTGCGGCCGAGCCGGATGATGCTCACCCGGTCGCAGAGGGCCTCGGCCTCGGCGAGGATGTGGCTGGACAGGAGCACCGTGCGGCCCTCGGCGCGCACCTCGCGGATGCACTCCTGGAACACCGCCTCCATGAGCGGGTCCAGCCCCGAGGTGGGCTCGTCGAGGACGAGGAGCTCGGCGTCGGAGGCCAGCGCCGCCACGAGGGCGACCTTCTGCCGGTTGCCCTTGGAGTAGGTGCGCGCCTTCTTCCGCGGGTCGAGGTCGAAGCGTTCGAGCAGTTCGGCGCGGCGCCGCGGGTCGAGACCACCGCGCAGCGCGCCGATCAGGTCGATGGCCTCGCCGCCGCTGATGCTCGGCCACAGGGTCACGTCGCCCGGCACGTAGGCGAGCCGGCGGTGCAGCGCGACGGCGTCGCGCCAGGGATCGCCGCCGAGCAGCTCGCTCCGGCCGCCGTCGGGGCGCAGCAGGCCCAGCAGCACGCGGATGGTCGTGGACTTCCCGGAGCCGTTCGGGCCCAGGAACCCGTGCACCTCACCCGTGGCGACCTCGAGGTCGAGGCCGTCCAGGGCGCGGGTGGCGCCGAAGGTCTTCACCAGGCCGGAGACGGAGATGGCTGTGGTCACGTCGGCTGAACCTACACTTCTTTCACAAAGTTGTGAACGTCATTGCATCAGCGATGCCTCCGGTATCCTGGCGGCGTGACCAGCGTGGACCTGACGCAGGAGGAGCGCGCGACGCTGCTCCGCTTCGTCGAGCGGTTCGCCCTGGTCCTGCGCGAGTCCGGGATGGCCCCCATGCCGGCGCGGGTGTTCGCCTACGCCCTGGCCGACGACGCCGACCGGTACACCGCCGCCGAGCTCGCCGAGGGGTTGCAGGTGAGCCCGGCGGCGATCAGCGGGGCCGTGCGCCAGCTGGTGCAGATCGGCCTCCTCGTCCGGGAGCGCGAGCCCGGGACGCGCAGCGACCTCTACGTCCTCGACGACGGGAACCTCTGGGTCCGTTTCACCGGCGCGGAGCTCGCGGCGCTCCAGCGGTTCGAGGACGTCGTGGCGGCCGGGGTCGACATCCTCGGCGCCGATCGTCCCGGTGGGCGGCGGCTGGCCGAGACCCGGGAGTTCCTCGCCTTCCTGCACGAGGTGCTCGCCGACGCCGTCGCCCGCTGGCCCGAGGAGCGGACCCGGCGGGCAGCCGCGGGCTGACCCGGCCGGTCAGGCCACGGCGTCGTTCATCGCCGCGAGCTGGATGAGGTTCCCGCAGGTGTCGTCGAGGACGGCGGTGGTCACCAGTCCCATCGACGCCGGCTCCTGGGTGAAGGTGACGCCCAGCTTCGTGAGCCGGTCGAACTCCGCCTGCACGTCGGCGACGGCGAAGGAGGTGAACGGGATGCCGTCGGCCACCAGTGCCTCCTTGTACGGCCGCACGGCCGGGTGGTCGCTGGGCTCGAGGACGAGCTCCACGCCCTCGGGCTCCTCGGGGGAGACGACGGTCAGCCAGCTGTGCTCACCCATCGGGATGTCTGTCTTCTTCCGGAAGCCGAGCACCTCGGTGTAGAAGCGCAGCGCCTTCTGCTGGTCGTCGACGTGGATGCTGGCCAGGTTGATCCGCATGACAGTTCTCCTCAGTCGGTGGGCAGCTGCCATCGGTCGGTGATGGCCCGCAGTGGCGAGGTGTCCAGGTCGTGGAACTTGTAGCGACCCTCGCGGCGGGTCCGCACCAGCCCTGCGGCCTCGAGGACGTCCAGGTGCTGGGAGACCGCCTGCCGGGACGAGGTCAGGCCGTGCCTGCTGATCAGCCTGGTGCACACCTCGAACAGGGTCTGGCCGTTCCGCTCCTGGAGTTCGTCGAGGATCGCTCGCCGGGTCGGGTCCGCGAGGGCCTTGAACACATCGCCCACGACGTCACCATAGGCAAGTCTCTGCTTGCATGACAAGACCCTGAGGCCCCGGGCCCGGGAGGTCGTGCGCGGGGTGCGGACGCCTCGCGGGAGGATGGGCGGCGTGAGTGCCGAGGTCCGTGCCGTGTCCGAGGTCGACGCCGTCCTGCGCCAGGAGCTGCTGACCTGCTGGACCGACGTCACGAACGCCGGCGGGGCGGTCGGCTTCGTGCCGCCGGTCACCGAGGACGACGTCGTCCCCCTGCTCGACAGGCTGCTGGAGGGTGTCTCCTCCGGCCGGGACGTGCTCGCCCTGCTCACCGTGGAAGGCGCGACGGCGGGGTTCGCCAGCGTCGTCGGATCGCTGAGCCCGCTGCGCCGGCACTGGGGGACGGTGCTGCGGGTGCAGGTGCACCCGACCCTGCAGGGCCGGGGGCTGGGCCGGGTGCTGATGGACGGCGTGCACCGGATCGCCCGCGACCGGGGGTGGGAGTTCCTGCACCTGACCGCCCGCGGTGGCACCGGCGTCGACGCGTTCTACCGCGGGCTGGGCTACGCGGAGGTGGGCCGGCTGCCCGGCGCGATCCGGGTCGCGCCCGGCGACGACCGGGACGAGATCGTCATGGCGTGCCCGCTGTGATCACCGCGTTTGGCAGGCTGGGGGGATGACCGATCCGGCCCCTGGCGCCCCCGTGTCGCGCAACGCCCGCCGCGAGCGCCTGGTGGGCCTGCTCGTCCTCGGGATCGCGCTCGTCCTGCTCGTGTCCTCGCCCACGTGGTTCGCCAGCGGCTCCGTCGCCGTCGGGGTGGCCCAGCTGGTGCTGGGCCTCGTGCTCGCCGGCGTGGGGGCCTTCCTGGTCCGGCGCTCGGGCACGGCCTGACCCGTCACCCGTTCACCGGTTCGGTGAGCGCTGACTCCGCCACGAGGGATCCGGCCCGGTCGAAGAAGCGAACCGTGGCGTCACCCGGGTTGGCGGCGGCCGCCGCCGTACCGGCTCCCTCGGTGAGCGGCAACCGCATGATCAGTGTGCCGTCGGGGCTGTAGGCCTCGGCCAGGACGGCGTCGGCCGGCCCGCTGACGGTCAGCAGGATCGCGCCGGGCACGGACGACGGCACGACGAAGACCCGGTCGAGCAGGTCGGTTCCCGCCGGTCCGACCGCGGTGAGTGCGACCTGCGACGCCAACCCGGACGGTGCGTCGTCGTCGCCCCAGACGATCACCTGTGCCGCCGTCGTGGCCCCCGACGGGAAGGTGACGCCGACGAGGACGACCGTCGAGCGGGATCCGCCGCTGACCGGGGCTCCGGCCAGCAGGGTGGGCGTCAGGTCGGCGGCCGGCACACCGTAGTACCCGGCCAGGGCCTCGACCGCCGCACGCACGTCCTGGTCGCGGACCGAACCGCGCAGGCCGCGGGGGTCGGCCACGTCCGGTAGGGGTCGCTCCCGGGCGAGCGCGCGATCGGTGACGGTCAGCTGCGGGTTGTAGGAGCCGGCGGCCTGCTGGACCCACAGCTGCGTCTCGGGGTGCCAGCCGGGCGGCCCGGGAGTGCTGATCGCACCCGCGCCGTCCGTCGTCGGGACCGGGATGCGCCGCTCGGCGGTCTCGCCGTCGGCGCTCACCGCGCGGCCGGTCAGCAGCTCGACCTCGTCCCCGGGCCAGGCCACGACCACGAGCGTCGCGCTGTCCGACGCGGGGTCCGGTGCGTCCATGAGGGCCAGGGGGTGCCGCCACGTCGTCTCGCCCGGCGGCGCGGCGAGGACCATCTGGTCCGGTGCGGCGCCGACCGGGCCGACGAACCAGGCCGCGAGCGGCCGGCCGGTCAGGCCCAGGACGAGGGCCACCCGTGCCCCCGGTACGTCCCCGGCGAAGGCCACCACCCGGGTGTCCAGAGGGGGCCCGGACACCGGGGCCGAGGAGCCGGACAGCGGGTCGGACTCCGTCGCGGCGTACTCCCAGGAGAACTCCCTCGCGGCGTCGAGCCAGTCCGCGTCACCGGCGAGCGAGCCGCGCGTCGGGAGTGCCGCGAGCGAGCTCACCTGATCCGGTGGTGCCGCGGTGGACGTGGCCGCGATCCCGGTCGTGCCCCCGCCGAGTGCCACGGCCGACACGACGGGCACCCCGACGAGCACGAGCAGCGCGGCGAACCCGCCCGCAGCCCAGGACGCCCGGGCGCGGCGCTGGGTGCGGTGGCGCTCGCGGGTCCGCTGCGCCAGGTCGGCCGGTGGTGGCGCGATCCCGTCGGCGCGGGTGCGCAGGGACCGCAGGCCGGCCTCGAGCTCGGAATCGGAGATCGTCACGTCAGCTCTCCTCGCCGGTGTGGTGGAGCGGGTGGGGGACGAGGACGGTGGACGGTCCGGGAGCACCCAGAAGGGCGCGCAGCCGCGCGAGACCGCGGACCGTCTGGCTCCGGACGGTGTGCACCGAGCACCCGAGCAGCTCGGCGGTGCCGGCTTCGCTCAGGTCCTCGGTGTAGCGGAGCACGAGGACGGCGCGCATCCGCGGCGGGAGAGTGGCCAGGGCCTCGGCCATCCGCTCTCTCTCGTCGACGGCGGCGGTGGCGTCCGGCGTCGCCGGGTCGGAGGCGGGCAGCGAGACGATCTCCTGCGTGCTGCGCAGCCGCCACCAGCTCGCCGCACTGGTCACGAGCACCCGGCGGACGTAGGGGTACGGGTCGCCCTCGATCCGGTTCCACCGGCGGTAGGCCTTCACCAGCGCGGTCTGCAGCAGGTCCTCCGCGTGCCCGCGGTCGCGCGTCAGCAGCACGGCCGTGCGGAGCAGGTCCGCCGACCGTGCGGCGACGAACGCCTCGAAGGCGGTGTCGTCCCGGCCGTCCGTCGCGCCCACTGGGCCTCCCCCCGTCGTCACTGTCCATGACGCCGTGCCGGTGCCAGGGCGAACGCCCCCGTGACCCGATCGTGATCCGGGCCGGTTCCGGTGCGACGCCGTTTGCGGCCGGGCGTGACGCGCACCACACTCGCGGGGACCCGAGACGTACGGAGGAGACCCCGTGAAGCTGGACAAGCAGGAACTGGTGCGCGTGCTGCGCACCGAGGGCGACAACGACACCGCGGACCGGGCGGAGCGCGAGCTCCCCGACGAGGTGGACACCGACCGGGACGGGGACGCGCTCGACGCACTCGGCCTCGACCGCACCCAGCTCATGGCGAAGTTGGCCGGCGGGGGGTTCGGCGGGACGATCGCGCCCTGACGGAGGCCTCCCGCGCAGCCGGGCCCGGCACCCCGGTGGCCCCCGGGCCCCGCCGGCGCCCGTGCGCGGGCGGGCCCTCGATCAGCCGATGAAGGGCCGCTCCCGGGCCAGCTCCTCCTTGGCCACGCCGCGGATGTGCACCGCGTCGGGGCCGTCGACGATCCGCAGCGTGCGGGCGCTGGCGTAGAAGCGCGCGAGGACCGTGTCGTTGCTGACGCCCATGCCACCGTGCACCTGGATCGCGCGGTCGATGACGTCGAGGGCCACCTTCGGCGCGGCGACCTTGATCGCCGAGATCTCGGTGCGGGCCCCCTTGGCGCCGTACTTGTCGATGAGGTCGGCGGTCTTCAGCACGTAGAGGCGGGCCTGGTCGATCTCCATCCGGGACAGCGCGATCGCCTCGCGCACGGTCCCCTGCTGCGCCAGCGCCTGCCCGAACGCCACCCGGCTCTTCGCGCGGTCCACCATCAGGGCCAGGGCCCGCTCGGCCATGCCGATGGCCCGCATGCAGTGGTGGATCCGGCCGGGGCCGAGCCGCGCCTGGGCGATCATGAAGCCGTCGCCCTCGCCGGCCAGGATGTTGGTCACCGGCACGCGAACGTCCTTGAAGACGATCTCCGAGTGGCCGTGCTGGTCCTGGTAGCCGAACACCGGCAGGTGGCGGACGATCTCCACCCCCGGCGTGTCACGGGGGACCAGGATCATCGACTGCTGGCGGTGCGGCGGGCCGTCGGGGTCGGTCTTGCCCATGAGGATGAAGATCTGGCAGCGCTCGTCGGCGGCACCCGAGGTCCACCACTTGCGGCCGTTGATCACGTACTCGTCGCCGTCGCGGACGATCACCGTCTGGATGTTGCGGGCGTCCGACGATGCGACGTCGGGTTCGGTCATCGCGAAGCCGGAGCGGATCTCCCCCTCGAGCAGGGGCTGCAACCACCGCTGCTTCTGCTCCTCGGTGCCGAAGAGCATGAGCGTCTCCATGTTGCCCGTGTCGGGCGCACCGACGTTCATCGCCTCGGGGGCGATCGTCGGCGACCAGCCGGTGATCTCGGCGACGGAGGCGTACTCGAGGTTGGACAGCCCTCCGAGCTCGTGGTGGAAGAGGTTCCACAGGCCGCGCTTGCGCGCCTCGGCCTTGAGCTCCTCCAGCACGGGCGGGTGCTCGTGGTTGTCGTGGCCGCGCTCGGCCCGCCAGGCGTCGTAGACGGCCTCCGCGGGGAACACGTGCTCGCGCATGAAGTCCCATGCACGGGCGCAGACGTCCTCGGCCTTGGCGGAGAGAGCGAAGTCCATGTCCGCAAGGTAACGCCGGACGTGACCGGCGTCGCACCGGGGTCCCCGACCGCCGGTGCGGGGTCAGGTCGGTCCGGGGGACCCGGCGTCGTCCGCGTCGTCGGCGCACAACCAGCAGACCCCGAGCGGGGCGGCGAGGACGAGCAGGAACCCGAGGACGCCGGTGGTCACCGTCGGGGCCCGCACGAGCGCGAGCACCACGAGGGGCGCGACGACGAGGAGGACGAGGACCGTGCGGACGACGCCGCGCCGGGGGGCGGGGGCCGGTCCGCCCAGCAGCGCGGCCAGCGCCGGATCGTCCCGGGCCAGCTCGGCGGCCAGGGCCCGCAGGGCGGGATCACCGTCCCCCTGCCTGCCGTGCGGCCGATCCGTCGCGTCGTCCATCGCGCGGTCCCTGGCGTCTCGGACGGGGCTCGGGTCCCCCGCCGGTGGGCCCAGTCTGCTCCTTCCGGCCGGTGCCCGGAAGACGGCGGAGCCGGGCCGCTCCCCGGAGGGATGCGACCCGGCTCCGCTGGGGCCGGCCGGTGCGGGCGGGCCCGCGCCGGCTCAGCGCCGGTTGTCGACGGCGTTGCGCACCGGCATCAGCGCGATCACCAGACCCACGATGACCGTGCCCAGGTGCAGCCAGTTGTCCGCCCAGTTGAGGCTGAGGAAGTCCCACGTCTCGCCGACGGCGAACAGGCCGTAGACGAACGCGGCGCCGTACCCGACGGCCAGCAGCCAGCCGTAGGTCCGTGCACCGGACAGCGTGTTGCTCAGCGCCAGACCGGCGGCGCCGATCACGATGTGCACGACGTTGTGCATGCCGTTGATCTCGAAGCCGAGCAGCGTCTCGCCGGTGTCGTGGGCGAAGAAGTCGTCGAAGCCGGTGATGAAGAAGCCGATGATGCCGATCAGCAGGTAGATGGCCCCGAAGGCCAGTCCCAGGATCTCCGGGACGGACTTGCCCCGACCTGCCGCGTTGTCGTTCGTCGCCATGATGTCCTCCCGAACACGAGCCCCGCCGGTGTCTCGACGGGGTGCGTCGTTCCGGTACCCACCCGGGCGCGGTCGATTCACCGCCGTCCTCCGTACGGGGGACGGCGTTGCCGAACCGTCATCCGGTGGCCGGGCGGGGGTCAGGCGAGCGTCGGCTTCCTCCTCCGGACGACGAACGGGCCGATGGCGAGCAGGTCGACCGGCGCGGACCCGAAGCACTCCAGTGCGTCCCGGGGGTCGTCGACCATCGGCCGGCCGGCGGTGTTCAGGCTGGTGTTCACGACGACCGGCAACCCGGTGCGCCGCTCGAAGCACTCCAGCATGCGGGCGACGAGCGGCTCCTCGGTGCGGTCGACGGTCTGGATCCGCGCCGTCCCGTCCACGTGGGTGACCGTGGGGATCCGGTGCCGCCACTCGGGGGCGACGTCGTGCACGAACAGCATGTAGCGCGACGGGATCGGACCCCGGCTGAAGATCTCCGGCGCCCGCTCGGCCAGGACCATCGGGGCCACCGGGCGGAACTGCTCCCGGCCCTTCACGTCGTTCATCCGCTCGAGGTTGGCCTCGTGGCCGGGGTGCGCGAGCAGCGAGCGGTGCCCGAGCGCACGGGGACCGTACTCGCTGCGGCCCTGGAACCAGGCGACGATCCCGTTGTCCGCCAGCACCTGCGCCACGGTGTCGGCGACGTCGCGAGGCCGTTCGTACTCGATCGCCGCCGTCGTCAGGTACCGCTCGATCTCCTCGTCGGACCAGCCGCGGCCGAGGTCGGCGCCCGGCATCGGCTCGGTCGTCTCGTCCAGCCCGCGGGCGACGTGCAGGGCGCTGCCCAGCGCCGTGCCGGCGTCGCCGGCCGCCGGCTGCACCCAGACCTCCTCGAACGGCGTCTCGGCGAAGATGCGGGTGTTGGCGACGCAGTTGAGGGCGACGCCGCCGGCGAGGGTGAGGGTGCGGTCGCCGGTGCGCTCGTGCAGCCAGCGGGCGAGGTCGAGCAGCACCTCCTCGGTGCGCTGCTGGACGCTGGCGGCGAGGTCGGCGTGGTCCTCGGTCCAGTCGTCGCCCTTGCCCAGCCGGGGCGCGAACTCGGAGAAGTCGATCTTCGGGGTGCGGAACCCGCCGTCCTCGGTGGCGACGATCAGCTCGGCGAGCTCCCCGGCGAACCGCGGTTTGCCGTAGGAGGCCATCGCCATGACCTTGAACTCGTCGCTGCTGCGCAGGAAGCCCAGGTGGTCGGTGAGGTCCTCGTAGAGCAGCCCGAGGGAGTGCGGCAGCGCCTGGCCGGCCAGGATCTCCAGCCGGCCGTCGACGTAGCGTCCGGCGAGGTGGCTGTGCGCCTCGCCGCGGCCGTCGAGGACGAGGACCGAGTTGTCCCGCGCCGGGGCGGCCAGTCCGGCCGAGGCGGCGTGCGCGACGTGGTGCTTGACGAAGCGGACCTTCGCCGGGTCGAGGCCGGGCAGGGCGTGGGCGAGGAATTCCGGCGCCTTCTCCGCGTACATCTTGCGCATCACGTCGCCGGGGTCGTCCAGCCCGGACTCCTCCGGCGTGCCCATCAGCGCGGGGTCGAAGGAGTAGGCGACCGCGTCGAGGTCCTCGGGGGAGATGCCGGCCTCGGCCAGGCACCAGGCCGCCGACAGCTCGGGCAGCTCCCATGCGCTCCACGGCAGCGGCCGCTTGCCGTGCTTGCGGCGGCTGAAGCGCTCCTCCTCCGCGGCGGCGACGATCCGGCCGTCGACGACGAGCGCCGCCGCCGGGTCGTGGTAGATCGCATTGATGCCCAGCACCTTCACGCGTGCTCCCCTTCTCCTGGGTCCCGGCCCGTCGGTTCCAGGCGTCGACCCGTTCTCGTCCCGATGATCAAGCCCCGAGGCGGTAACCGCAGCTCGAAGCGGCGGGCGGCTCAGCCGCGGGTGGTCAGCAGGTCGTGCTCGACGACGGCGGCCAGGCCGAGCGTCTTGTAGCCGACCTCCTCGAACAGGACCACCAGCCGGTCGTCCTCGACCCGCATCACCGCGCCCGGGCCCCACTCGCGGTGCTCGACCGGCGTGCCCACCGGGAAGGGGGTGTCGTCGGCCGGGCCGGCGTCCTCGTAGGCGGTCCCGTCCTCGCAGGTGTCGCAGTTCCCGCACGGCCGGTCCAGCTGCTCGCCGAAGTAGCCGAGCAGGAACTGGCGTCGGCAGTCGGTGGTCTCGGCGTAGCCGCGCATCATCTCCACCCGGCTCTGGTCCATGCGTTCGTGCTGCTCGGCCAGCCCGCGGGCGGCCGCGGCGGCCTGCGCCGGCGACGGGGCCGCCGGCGCGGGGTGGGCGCCGCCCTCCTCGTCCAGCACGACCGCCTCGACCTGCGCCAGGAGATTGAGGTCGCGGGCGAGCGTGGTGGCGCCGAGCCCGGTCTCCTCGCGGAGGGCACGGACGTCGACCCCGTCGGCGATGCCGGCCGCGGCAGCGGCCTGGACCAGGCCGGCCACCTGCTGCAGCTCCTCCTCGGCCGGGGTCCCGGCGGCGAAGAACCGCCGCAGGCCCAGGTCCTCCTGGCGGTACACCAGCAGGGCCAGGGCGGGCCGTCCGTCGCGTCCGGCGCGGCCGATCTCCTGGTAGTAGCTGTCGAGGGAGTCGGCGGGTTCGGCGTGGATGACGAACCGCGTGCCCGGCTTGTCGATGCCCATGCCGAACGCCGTGGTGGCGACGACGACGTCGAGCTCGTCGTCCATCCAGGCGCGCTGGGTGTCCTCGCGCCCGGCTCGGCTCAGTCCCGCGTGGTAGGCCCGGGAGCGGAGGCCGTGGTCGACGAGCGCGGCCGCCACCTGCTCGGTGCCCTTGCGGGTGGCGCTGTAGACGATGCCGGGGCCGCGCCCGTCCCCGATCTCGCCCAGCACCCGGTCGACGACCGCCTGGTCCTTGCCGTGCTCGTCGGCGAACGGGGCCACCTCGAGCCGGATCTCCGGTCGGTCGAACCCGGCGACGATCACCTCGGGGTCGCGCATCCCCAGCCGCTCGACGATCTCGGCCCGGACGGGCGGGGCCGCCGTCGCGGTCAGGGCCAGGACCGTCGGGTGGCCGAGCTGCTCGATCACCCCGCCGAGCCGCAGGTACTCGGGCCGGAAGTCGTGGCCCCAGGCGGAGACGCAGTGGGCCTCGTCGACGACGAACAGCGCCGGTCCGGCCTCGGCGATCGCGTCCACGACCTCGGGCTTGGCCAATTGCTCCGGAGCCAGGAAGAGGTAGCGGACCGATCCGTCACCCACCTCCTCGAGCACCTCCCGCTGGTCACCGGCCGACAGGCTCGAGTTGAGCTGTGCGGCGGTACCCACGTCGTTGCCGGCGTCCTCGCCCAGCTCGTCGAGCCGGTCGACCTGGTCGCGCTGCAGGGCGATGAGGGGGGAGACGACGACCACCGGACCGGCGAGGAGGTGGCCGGCCACCTGGTAGACGGCGGTCTTGCCGGCGCCCGAGGGGAGGACGGCCAGCGTGTCCCGCCCGGCGACGACGGCCTGCATGGCCTCCTCCTGCCCGGGGCGGAAGGTCGGGAAGCCGAGGACGTCCCGGGCGAACTCGCGGATGCGGCGGGTGCGGACGGACGTCGAGGCGCCGGCGGGGTTGCCGACGTCGTCGCCCTTCAGGGAGGGAGCAGGCACCGGGAGCGTCTCCCCGGCGCCCGTGATCGACAAACCGGACGCGAGTGCGGCCTCCCTCACCCCGCGGCCGGGCCTCCCGACGACCCCGCGGGAACGGTTCTCCACGGCTCAGTCGAGTGTCGAGCGCCGCGGGGCGACGTCGGCGCGCTCGGCCGCCGAGCGCCCGGCGTACCAGCCGCCGGCGTCGACCGATGCCCGGCTGCGGCTCGGACGCACCCGGGGGAAGAGTTCCGCCACCGCCGTCTCGACCGCCTCCTGCCGGGTGCGGAGCACGGGCAGGAGGTCGACGCCGCGTTCGGCTGCCGCCTCCGCGGTCGCCTGCCGTCGGGCGGACTGCAGCCGCTCACCGATCCGCTGGGCGTAACCGAGCAGGAACGCCCGCCGGAACGTCCGCACGGCGGAGCCTCCACCTGGCCGTTCCGCCACGGAGAGGGCCTGGGCCACCTGCAGCAGCAGCGAGGTGAACAGCAGCTCGACCGCGTCGAGGTCGGCCCGGACGCCGACGAGGTTGGCGATGCCCACGCCCTGGTACCAGACCAGGCGGACGTCGTTGGCCTCGGCGACCGCCGCCAGGAGCTGCATCTTGGCGCGCACGTACGGGTCGGCCACGTGCACGCGCCGGGTCCGCACGTCCGCGCCCCCCGGGCGGCCGGGGGAGAGGAGCGCCGCGTCGACCGCGTGCCGGGTCATCAGCTCCTGCGCCTTCGCGGTCAGCGCCTCCGCCTCGTCGGCGAACTCCGTCGACTCCGCCTTGGCCAGCAGCCCGCGGATGCGACGCAGGGCGCGGTCGTCCTCGGCGGCGACCGCGCCGCCGGACGGCCGGGGGCGGGCGGCACCCCATCGGGACGGCGGTGGCACCAGCACGTCGATCCGCGCGGCGGTGCGCAGCAACCCGATCAGGTGCAGCACGATCCGCCACGCCTCGGCGGGGGACCGGCGCCCGCTCCGGAGCCAGCCGGCCACCACCGCGCCGTCCCCCTCGCGCAGGGCGCCGAGGTCACGCAGCTGGACCACCCATTCGTCCGGCGCCCGGTGCACCGCGTCCGTCCGCCGGCCGTGCTCGGCGATGAGGCCCACCAGCAGGGGCACCGAGCCCGCCGCCGCGTCCTTCCTGGTGGTGTGCACGACGTCGGAAGGCTGCCAGCCGCGCTCCCAGGCCTCGTCCAGGGCGTCGAGCAACGTCCGGGTCGTGAGGCCGCCGGCCTCCGGGGGGACGTGGTGCCCGGCCAGCGTCTCCGCCAGCTCGGCCACCACGCCGCCATCGGTGAGCATGCCGCCGCGGTGCCGCAGGAGGTCGGAGAGCCAGGCGTCGTCGATCACGTCCGGCATCGTGCCCGCTCCGTCCGACGGCGGGCCGAGGCTCCTGTGGACGACGCGTCGCCGTCCACAGGGCGGCCGTGCTGGACGGTCGATCTCCGCGGATGCGGAGAAGCGCGCCCGTTGATCGTCCGCATCCGCGGCACTAGCGTGGCGCAGCGTGCCACCCAGCTACCGCATCGCCGAAGCCGCCGCCCTGCTCGGCGTGAGCGACGACACCGTCCGCCGGTGGATCGACGGCGACCGGCTCCCCGCCCACCGTGACGCCGGCGGGCCCGCGCTCGTCGACGGGGCCGACCTGGCCCGGGTCGCCACCCAGCTCCGCGACGCCCCCGAGCCAGGTACGACGCCCTCGTCGGCCCGCAACCGGCTCGCCGGCATCGTGACCCGCGTCGTCCGCGACACCGTGATGGCCCAGGTCGAGATCCAGGCGGGACCGTTCCGGCTGGTCTCGCTCATGTCCCGCGAGGCGGCCGACGACCTGGGCCTGGAGGTCGGCGTCCGCGCCGTCGCCACCGTCAAGGCCACCCAGGTCAGCGTGGACGTCCCGTGAGCCCCCGGCCCGGCGGACCGCGGGCGGTCCGCCTGCTCACCCTCGCCGGCCTGGTCGCCCTCGCCGGCCTGGTCGGCTGCACCGGCGAGGGGAGGGATGCACCGCCGGGCGTCGCCGAGGAGGAGCCGGGCGAGTGGGCGGGCGACCCCGGGCTGACCGGCACCCTGACGGTCTTCGCCGCGGCGTCGCTGACCGACGTCTTCACCGAGCTGGAGACCCGGCTGGAGGTCGCGAACCCGCAGCTGGAGGTTCGCATCAACTACGCCGGCAGCTCCGCGCTGGCCGCCCAGCTGGCCCAGGGCGCCCCCGCCGACGTCTTCGCGTCCGCCGACGAGGCCCAGATGGCCCGGCTCGAGGACGACGGCCTGGTCACCGACAGCGACGTCTTCGCCCGCAATCCGCTGATGCTGGCCGTTCCCCTCGACAATCCGGAGGGCATCATGCCGCCGGAAGGACGCGCGGGCATCCCGTCCCTGGCCGACCTGATCACGGCGGAGATGACCGTGGCGGTCTGCGCCCCCGAGGTGCCGTGCGGCGCCGCCGCGGCCGAGGTGCTCGCCGCCGCCGGTCTGCGCGACGCGCCGGACACCTACGACGACGACGTCCGCTCCGTGCTGACGAAGGTGCAGCTCGGGGAGGTGGACGCCGGACTGGTCTACGTCTCCGACGTGCACGCCGCCGGGGACGAGATCCTCGCCTACGCCTTCGAGGAGAGCTCGCGGGCGGTCAACTCCTACCCGATCGGTGTCCTCGAGGACGCGCCGAACCCGGCGGCCGCGCGGGCGTTCGTCGACCTGGTCCTCTCCGAGGCCGGGCAGCAGGCGCTGGCGGCCGCAGGATTCCAGCCACCGCCGTGAGACGGACCGCCAGGGACCCGCGGATCCCGGTTCCCCTGCTCGTGCCCGCGACGGTGGGCGTCGCGTTCCTCGTCCTGCCGCTGGTGGGGCTGCTCGTGCGCGCGCCGTGGTCGTCCCTGGGGGAGCAGCTCTCGGCTCCTGGGGTCGGTGAGGCGCTGCGGCTGTCGCTGGTCTCGGCCACCGTCGCGACGCTGCTGTCGCTGGTGCTGGGCGTGCCGCTGGCCTGGGTGCTGGCACGGTCCCGCATCCGCGGCCGCAGCGTGCTCCGGGCGCTGGTCACGGTCCCGCTCGTGCTCCCCCCGGTCGTCGGCGGCGTCGCGCTGTTCCTCGTGTTCGGCCGGCAGGGGATCGTCGGCAGCTGGCTCGACGACGCCTTCGGCATCACCATCCCGTTCACCACCACCGCCGTCGTCCTCTCCCAGACGTTCGTGGCCATGCCGTTCCTGGTGGTCAGCGTCGAGGGGGCGCTGCGGGCCGCGGACGCGCGCTTCGAGGACGTCGCGGCCACCCTCGGCGCCGACCGGTGGACGACGTTCCGGCGCGTGACCCTGCCCCTGGTGGCGCCGGGGGTGGCCGCCGGCGCGGTGCTGTGCTGGGCGAGGGCGCTGGGCGAGTTCGGCGCCACGATCACCTTCGCCGGCAACTTCCCGGGGACGACGCAGACGATGCCGCTCGCCGTCTACCTGGCGCTGCAGCGGGAGCCGGAGGCGGCGATCGTGCTCTCCCTGGTGCTGCTGGCCGTCTCGCTCGGCACCCTGCTGCTGCTGCGCGACCGCTGGCTGGGCCGGGCCGCCGGGTGAGCCTCTCCGCACGCGTCGGCGTCCGCCGCGGCTCCCTCGCGCTCGACGTGCCGGTCGAGGTCGCCGACGGCGAGGTGCTCGCCGTCCTGGGGCCCAACGGGGCCGGCAAGTCCACGCTCCTGCGGGTGCTGGCCGGGCTGCTGGCGCCCGACGACGGGCGCGTCGCCGTCGACGGTTCCGTCTGGGACGACGTCCGCACCGGGACGCACCTGCCCGCGCACCGGCGGCCGCTGGGCGTCGTCTTCCAGGACGCCCTGCTGTTCCCGCACCTGAGCGTGGCGGAGAACGTGGCGTTCGGGCTGCGCGCCCGCGGCGTCGGGAAGGCCGAGCGCCGGGCGGCGGCGACGACGTGGCTGGAGCGGGTGGGCCTGGCCGGCCTCGGCGACCGGCGGCCGGGGCAGCTGTCCGGGGGGCAGGCGCAGCGGGTGGCGCTGGCCCGGGCGCTGGTGGGCGACCCCGCGGTGCTGCTCCTGGACGAGCCGCTGTCGGCCCTGGACGCCCGCACCCGGCTGGTCGTGCGGGCCGAGCTCCGGCGGCACCTGGCGGGCTTCGGCGGCAGCACGGTGCTGGTCACCCACGACCCGGTCGACGCGATGGCACTGGCCGACCGCGTCGTCGTCGTCGAGGAGGGGCGCGTCGTCCAGACCGGCCCGCCCGACGAGGTGAGCCGGCGGCCGCGGACGGACTACGTGGCCCGGCTGGTCGGTCTCTCGCTGCTCGCGGGCACGGCGGAGGGGACGACGGTGCGGCTGGACGCCGGGGGAGCGGTCGCCGTGGCGGAGGAGGCGACGGGGCCGGTGTTCGCCGCCGTCCGGCCGGAGTCGGTGGCGCTGTACCTGGCCCGTCCGGAGGGCAGCCCGCGCAACGTGTGGCCGGCCCGGCTGGTGGGCGCCACCCCGCACGGGGCGACGGTCCGGTGCGAGCTCGACGGCGAGGTGCCGCTGGTCGCCGACGTCACCGGGACCGCCTTCACCGAGCTGGGCCTGGTGCCGGGTGCCGAGGTGTGGGCGACCGTGAAGGCCTCCGAGGTCGCCGTCTACGCCCGCTGACGCCCCGCTCCGGCCGGCCTGCCCCGCCATGATCAGCCTCCCTGATCATGGAGCGTCCTCCCTTCCCGCAGGACGTGAGGGAGGACGCCCTACGACCAGGGAACCTGATCATCGCGGGGGCCCTGAGAGGGTGGGGGGATGAGTGCACCGGTCCTCGCCGCCGTCGTCCTCGCCGCCGGGGGAGGCCGGCGGTACGGGATGCCCAAGGCCCTGGTCGAGTACGAGGGCAGCCTGCTGGTCGAGCGCGCGGTGCGGACGGCCGGCACGGTCTGCGACCCGGTGCTGGTGGTGCTCGGCGCCCGGGCGGTCGACGTCTGGCGCCAGGCCGATCTCGACGGCGCCACGGTGCTGGCGAACAAGGACTGGGAGACCGGCATGGCGTCCTCGCTGCGCACCGGCCTCGACGGGCTGCGCGGCTGGCCGGGGAGGGTCGACGCCGCCCTGCTCCTGCTGGTCGACATGCCCGGCATCACGACCGACGCGCTCGCCCGCCTGGCCGGGCACGCGGCTCCCGACGCCCTCGCCGTCGCCACCTACGACGGGGTCCGCGCGCACCCGGTGCTGATCGGCCGCGACCACTGGGCCGGGGTGGTCGAGACGGCGACCGGCGACGAGGGCGCCCGCCGCTACCTGGCCGCGCACGAGGTCACCGAGGTCGACTGCACCGGCCTGGCCGACCCGACCGACCTCGACGTCCCGCCGTCCGGAGTACCTTCGGCGCCGTGATCGCCCAGGTCGTCGACGCCCCGCTGTCCGTCGCCGAGCACGAGGACGCCGTCGCCGACAAGGCGGCCGGCGCGGTCGTCTCCTTCGCCGGCGTCGTCCGCGACCACGACGGTGGCCGCTCGGTGACCGAGCTGGAGTACGTGGGCCACCCGACGGCGGCCGACGTGATCACCGAGCTGGCCGAGGAGTTCGCGGCCCGGCCCGACGTGCAGGCCGTCGCCGTCTCGCACCGGATCGGGCTGCTCGGCATCGGCGACATCGCGCTGGCCTGCGCCGTCAGCGCCGCCCACCGCGGTCAGGCGTTCGCCGCCTGCGCCGAGCTCGTCGACGAGGTGAAGAAGCGGCTGCCGATCTGGAAGCGGCAGGTCTTCACCGACGGCGAGGAGGAGTGGGTGGCCTGCCCGTAGGGGATCAGCCGCCGAACGCCCGGACCGGCTGCCCCCGCACGCCGACCCCGACGCCGAACAGCGCACCGGCCAGCGGGTCCTCGCCGTCGTCCATGCCCTCGCGGGACGTGGTGATGAACAGCTGGTCGAGCTCCGGCCCGCCCAGCGTGCAGGCGGTCACCTGCGCCGTGGGCACCTCCACCACGGCGTCCAGCCGGCCCGTCGCGTCGTACCGGTGCACCGAACCCGCGCCGTAGAGGGCCACCCAGACCCCGCCCTCGCTGTCCACCGTCAGCCCGTCGGGGTTGGCGTCGTCGTCGAGGGTCACGAACGGGCGCCGTCCGGTCAGCCCGCCGTCCCGGTCGTAGTCGAAGACGTCGACGCGGTGCGTCGAGGTGTCGGCGTAGTAGGCCAGCGTGCCGTCCGGGCTCCAGTCCAGCCCGTTGGAGACGGTGAGGTCGCCGAAGACCTGCCGCACGCTGCCGTCGGGGTCCAGCCGGTACATGGCGGCGGCGCCCGGCGCCTGGTCGTAGGCCATCGACCCGGCCCAGAACCGGCCGTCGGGGTCGCACGCCCCGTCGTTCATCCGGACGCCGGGGTCGCGCCACACCGGGTCGAGGGGCCGGACCGTTCCGTCCGCGTCCTCGAGGGCGAAGCCCCGCTCCACCGCGAGCACCGCACCACCCCCTCGGCGGGGTCGGAGGACCGCCGCGACGTCCCCGACGTGCCTGCGGTGCACCGCCCCGTCCCCGCCGAGGGAGAGGACGTCACCGGCGAGCATGTCCACCCAGCGCAGCCCGCTGCCGTCCGGCCACCAGACCGGGCCCTCACCGTGGACCGCGACCGCGTCGGTCAGCTGCTCGGCTCGCACCCGTCGATCAGACCGCACCGGGACGGCGTGCGCCAGGCGCGACGCGGGGCTCAGCCGTTCGGGTCGTCGGGCAGCGGCGGCGGGTCCCACCCGGCGGCCATCAGCGTGCTGAGCATCCGGGCCGCGGCCTCCACGACGGACATCTCGCGGGCGGCGCTGCGGGGCTTGGCGCGGGAGGCCACGCCGCACAGGGTGCCGAACAGCGTGCCGTCCGCGCGGACCAGGGGGACGCCCACGTACGCGGAGACGGTGCTCAGCGCCCCGGTCGACCGGGAAGCGTACGCCGGGACGGCGGCGGTGACCGTGGCCAGCCGCGGGGCGTTGCCCTCGATCATCTGGCGGCAGAAGCTCTTCTCCCACGGCAGCTCGATGCCCGGACGGACCGCTTCGTAGGGGTGCGCGAGCAGCACGACCTGGCGGTCGTCGACCACCTGGGTCACCATCCAGATGTCCCAGCCCACGTGCTCGGCCAGGAAGGCGAGCGCTCCCTCGGCGGCCGCACACCAGTCCGGCCACGGGGCGACGTCGGCGAATCCGACCGGAACCATGCCGGTCGTTATTCCCCGGGCCGCGGCGGGCCAACCCCGGGCCGACCCCCGGCGCGGGAGCTCAGCGGGCTCCCGCGAGACCGTCGTCGTCCCGGCGCCGGTCCTCGCGCTCGAGCTCCTCCTCCTCGGCCTCGGCCTCGATGACGTGCGACTCGCCGGCGGTGGTGGCCGCGGCATCGCCGTGCGACTCCCCGTAGACCTGCTCGGCCCGCCCCAGCAGTTCCTCTGCCTTGGCCCTGACCTTGTCGAAGATGCTCATGGCCTCATCCTTCCGCAGGCAGGCGGGCGGTCACCCGCCGGAGCTCTGGTCGGCTTCCGCGGTCCGGTCCGCTCCTCACTCGTTCCTCGCTGCGATGCTCCCGGACCTGTCAGCCTCCGGCGAAGGGCGGCAGCACGTCGACCACCGCTCCGGGTGACAGAGCCAACGACCGGTCGCGCGTGGTGGTTCCGTCCACCAGGAAGGAGCAGGCCGTCAGGACCCGCTCCAGCCGCTCGCCGTGGGCGTCGACGAGCTGGTCGACCAGCTCGTCGAGGCGGGCCGCCTCCCGTGTCTCGGTGTCGACGCCGGAGGCCGCCCGCGCTCCGGCGAAGTACCGGACCGTCACCGTCGTCGCCGGGGTGGTGGGGTGGGTGGACACCTCAGCCGCCGATCGCCGACATCGGGCGGGCGGGCTGCAGGAAGCTGGGGTCGTCGATCCCGTGCCCCGGCAGCTTCCCGAGGGTGGCGACCCGCCAGCGGTCGGCCAGCTCCTGGTCGGTCGCGCCCTCGCGCATCGGGGTCCGCAGGTCGGACTCCTCGCGGGCGAACAGGCAGTTGCGGATCTGGCCGTCCGCGGTCAGCCGGGTGCGGTCGCAGGAGCCGCAGAAGGACCGCGTCACCGAGGCGATCACGCCGACCGTCGCCGGGCCGCCGTCGACCAGCCAGCGCTCGGCCGGGGCCGACCCGCGGTCCTCGGTGTCCGGGGTGAGGGTGTGCGCCGCCGTCAGCCGCTCGAGGATGTCCTCGGCGGTGACCATCTCGCCGCGGGTCCAGGCGTGGTGGGCGTCCAGCGGCATCTGCTCGATGAAGCGCAGCTGGTAGCCGTGCTCGAGGCAGAAGTCCAGCAGCGGGACGGCGTCCTCCTCGTTCATCCCGCGCAGCAGCACGGCGTTGACCTTGACCGGCGTGAGGCCCGCGGCGTGGGCGGCGGCCATGCCGGCGATCACGTCGTCGAAGCGGTCGCGGTGGGTGAGCTGCTTGAACCGGTCGCGGTCGACGGTGTCGAGGCTGACGTTGATCCGGTCCAGCCCGGCCGCGGCCAGCGCCGGCGCCACCCGGGCCAGGCCGATCGCGTTGGTCGTGAGGCTGACCTCGGGCCGCGGCGACAGGGCGGTGGCGCCGGCCACGATGCCCACGAGGCCGGGCCGCAGCAGCGGCTCGCCGCCGGTGAACCGGACCTCCTCGATGCCGAGCTGCTCCACGCCGATGCGCACCAGCCGGACGATCTCCTCGTCGGTCAGCACCTCGACCTTGGGCAGCCAGTCCAGCCCCTCGGGCGGCATGCAGTACGTGCACCGCAGGTTGCAGCGGTCGGTCAGGGACACCCGGAGGTCGGTGGCGACCCGGCCGTGCCGGTCGACCAGCCCGCCGGTGCCGGGGGCGGCCGCCTCGGGAGGGCGCACCCAGGGATCGGGCAGCGGGCTGCTGGTCATGGGCCGAATGTAGTAGCGCCGGACGAGTAATGGGGTGGGGAAGTCGGCATCCGCCGCTAGGCTCGCGCCGCCACCCGAGAGACCGGCGGAGGACCACCCCGCACTCGCCTGTGGCCAGAGAGCGCGAGAACACCGTGTCGCCCCGCACCGTCTTCAGTCCCTACGCCCGCCTGTTCGCCGTCCCCGGCGCCGCCGCGTTCTCCTTCGCCGGCTGGGTGGGGCGGCTGCCGGCTCCCATGCTGGGGCTCGGCGCCGTCCTGCTGGTGGAGGGCGAGACCGGCAGCTACGGCCTCGCCGGCGCCGTCTCCGGCACCCTCGCGCTCTGCTACGGCCTGGCCGGCCCGCAGTGGGCGCGGGCGATGGACCGCCGCGGCCAGGGCCGGGTGCTGCGGGTGGCCATGACCGCGTTCGCGCTCTCCGGCATCGCCTTCGTCGCGTCGGTCGTGGCCGGTGGCCCCCGCTGGAGCTGGTTCCTGCTGGCCGCGCTGGCCGGCGCCAGCGGCCCGAACGTCGGCTCGATGGTCCGGGCGCGGTGGTCGGCCGTGCTGGACCCGGCCGGGCGGCAGACGGCCTACGCCTTCGAGGCGGTCGCCGACGAGGTCGTGTTCGTCCTCGGGCCCCCGCTGGTGACCCTGCTGGCCACGCTGATCGCGCCCCCCGTCGGCTTCCTCACCGGCGTCTTCTTCGGCGTGGTGGGCGGGCTCTGGCTGGCCGCGCAACCCGCCACGGAGCCGCCGCTGCACCCGGTCGACGCGGCCGCGCCGACGCGTCGGCTCGCCGCGCTCACGCCCACGCTGCTCGTCGTCGTCGTCACCTACCTGGGCGTGGGCACGGTCTTCGGCGGCATCGACGTCGTCGTCATCGGCTTCGCCGAGGAGCAGGGGAAGCCGGCCCTGGCGGGCGCGGTGCTCGCCGTCTTCGCCGCCGGGAGCCTGGTGGCCGGGCTCGCCTACGGGCTCGCCCGGCTGCCGGGCACGCTCGCCGCCCGGTTCGTCGGGACGGCGGTCGCCTTCGGGCTGGCCGCCCAGCTGCTGTGGGGCGTGGGGTCGCTTCCGGTGCTGATCGGCTGCGGGTTCCTCGCCGGCCTGACCATCGCGCCGGTGCTGGTGTCGGGGACGTCGCTGGTCGAGTCGCGGGTCGCCCCCGGCGTGCTGACCGAGTCCCTGGCCTGGACGATCACCGGGCTGACGCTCGGGGTCACCGTGGGCTCGGCGGTCGCCGGTGCGGCCGTGGACGCGTGGGGTGCCGAACGTGCCTTCGCCGTCCCGGCAGGGGCGGCCGGGCTGGCGGCGCTCCTCGCGCTGGCCGGCGCGGTGTTCCTGCGGTCACCGGCCGATGCGGCCCCCGATCACCGTCCGCTGGTTCAGGACGACGCGACGGGGTAGGTCGCGGGCAGGGTCGATCGCGCACGACCGATCGCCGGCACCGATCGCTCGGCGGCGACCCCACCCCGACCCGAAAGGACAGTCCATGACCCACGTCCCCACGATCGCCCTGAACAACGGCGTCGAGATCCCGCAGCTCGGGTTCGGCGTCTACCAGGTCCCGCCCGAGGACACCGCCGACGTCGTCGGCACCGCCCTCGAGGTCGGTTACCGGCACATCGACACCGCGCAGATGTACGGCAACGAGAAGGGCGTCGGCGAGGCGGTCGCGAAGTCCGGCATCGACCGGAGCGAGATCTTCGTGACCAGCAAGCTGAACAACGGCTTCCACCGCCGGGACGACGCGCTGCGCGCCTTCGACGGCACGCTCGAGGCGCTGGGCTTCGAGCAGCTCGACCTGTTCCTCATCCACTGGCCGCTGCCGGGCATCGACGTCGACTACGTGGAGACGTGGAAGGCGATGGAGGAGATCTACGCCAGCGGCCGCTGCCGCGCCATCGGCGTCTCGAACTTCAACCCGCACCACCTGCGGCGGCTGTTCGCCGAGTCCGGGACCCGGCCGGCGGTGAACCAGATCGAGGTGCACCCCTACCTCGCGCAGGACGACGTGCGGGCGTTCGACGCCGACCACGAGATCGTCACCGAGGCGTGGTCGCCCATCGCCCAGGGCAAGGTGCTCGGTGACCCGGCGATCACCGCGATCGCCGAGCGGCTGGGGCGGACGCCGGCCCAGGTCGTGCTGCGCTGGCACGTCCAGCGCGGCGACGTGGTCTTCCCGAAGTCGGTGACCCGTGAGCGGATCGAGCAGAACTTCGCGCTCTTCGACTTCGAGCTGGGCACCGAGGACATGGCCGCGATCACCGGCCTGGACCGGGGCGAGCGCACCGGACCCGATCCCGACTCGTTCAACTACATCCCGGGCTGATCGCGGGCCCGCGCTTCCGGCGTCGTCTGGCCTGCCGCGGCCCGGAGCAGCGCCGCCCGCACGATCGCCAGCACGTCCTCGCCGTCCAGGCCCGCGTCCCGGGCCTGGACGGCGAGCCGCGTCGCGGCCCGCCGGATCTCCTCCTCGGCGGGCCGCGGCTCGGACCGGCTGACGACGGTGCCGGTCCGGCGGCGGCTGGCCACCAGGCCGGCGGCCTCCAGCTCGCCGTAGGCGCGGGCCACGGTGCCGGTGGCCACGCCGAGGTCGGCCGCCAGCGCCCGCATCGTGGGCAGCCGCGCGCCGTCGGCGAGCAGGCCGCTGTGCACGTAGGCGGCGATCTGGCTCCGGATCTGCTCGTACGGCGGCGTGGCCGAGTGCACGTCGACGGCGATGTCGAGCGCCACCGTCGGTCAGCCGGCCCGGACCAGCGGCGCGTCCGCCGGGACACCGGGCGCACGGGTGGACGCGACGGCCACACCGCACACCATCGCCGCCCCGCCGAGCAGGGAGCCGGCCACGCCGATACCGCCGAGGAGGCCGGAGCCGAGGCTGCTCGTGGCCACCGAGTGCAGCGCGCCGCCCCCGACGAACAGCAGCCCGCCGCTGACCACCAGCGGAACCGCCACGGCCACCCGCAGGACCCGGTGGGCCGACGCCCGGCGGAGTGCGGTCTCGATGCCGTCGTCCGTCGTCGCCACGGCCGGCCGGTTCGCCACGATCCACAGCGCGGCAGCCGTGAGGGCGGCGAGGACGAGCAGGCCGACCGCGGCGGGGGTCCCGTAGAAGAGGCCGGGGAACGGGCTGGCGGTGGCGCTGGCCGCCCCGGCGCCGTCGGAGACCGCGCGGGTGATGCTGCGACCGTCGGCGTCGGCCAGCAGCGCGCCACCGACGAGCACGAGCCCGGCGAGGGCGCCCGCCACCTGGCCGGCCCGCACGAGCCAGGCCGGCGCGGCGTCCAGCAGCCCGCGACGGACCAGCCGGGCGCGCCGGACCCCGCCCTGCGGCCGGGGCCAGGTGAGCTCGCCGACCGCCAGGACGAGGGTGTGGACCACGCCGAAGGTGACCGGCACCAGCAGTGCCGTGATGCCGAGACCCCCGGGCGAGTGGTTGCCCAGGCCCGCGGTGCCGACGTAGCCGGCCGCCGTCGCCGCCAGGAGGATCGCGGCCACGGACGCGTGGACGGCGTGCGCCCGGGCGGCCGCGACCGAGGTCTCGCGGCTCGGTGGTGACCGGCGGGCCAGCGCCGTGCCTGCCGCGACCGCGAGGACGGCGACCACCAGCACGCCCAGCGGGATGAGTGCCACGATGCCTCCACTGCCTCATTGACTCAAGTGATTGAGACAATGACAGGTGGTTTGGCCATGTGCAAGACGCGCCGGTTGCGGAACTTGGCACATGGATACGGAGTATGCATACTCCGTATCCATGTCCATCCGACACGGCCTGCTGGCCCTCCTCGAGCGCGGACCCAGCCACGGCTACCAGTTGCGCGCGGAGTTCGACGCGGCGACGGGCGCGACCTGGCCGCTGAACGTCGGGCAGGTCTACACGACCCTCGCCCGGCTCGAGCGCGACGGGCTCGTCGCCCAGGACGGCGTCCCGGATACCGAGGGACGGATCGCCTACCGGCTCACCGACCAGGGCCGCGACGAGGTCCGGGCCTGGTTCGGCTCGCCGGTGAACCAGAAGGCGGCACCCCGTGACGAGCTCGCCATCAAGCTGGCGCTGGCGGTCACCACTCCGGGGGTCGACGTCCTCTCGGTGGTGCAGACCCAGCGCACCTCGACGATGACCGCGATGCAGGAGTTCACCCGGCTCAAGGTCCGCGCGGCCGAGGACGACCTGGCCTGGTCGCTGGTCCTGGACTCGATGGTCTTCCGCGCGGAGGCCGAGATCCGCTGGCTGGACCACTGCGAGGCGCGGGTAGCCCGGGCCGCGGCCCGCCGCCCGCAGAACACCGCCGTCGAGACGTCGTCGGCCCCGACCGGTCCGGCGGCCCGGCGATGAGCGCCCCGGTGCTGCTGCTCGCCGGCGTGACCCGCGACCACGTGCAGGGCGGCGAGACCGTGCACGCGCTGCGGGGGGTGGACCTGGCGGTGCACGCCGGCGAGCTGGTCGCGGTGATGGGGCCCTCGGGGTCGGGCAAGTCGACCCTGCTGCACGTCGCGGGCGGGCTGGACAGCCCGACGTCGGGCCGGGTGCTCGTCGAGGACCGGGATCTCGCCACCCTGTCGGCGGCCCAGGTCGCGGCGGTGCGCCGGCGCAGCGTGGGCTACGTCTTCCAGGACCTCAACCTGCTGCCCTCCCTGTCGGCGCTGGAGAACGTGTCGCTGCCGCTCGAGCTGGACGGGACCCGCGGCAGCATGGCGCGGCGTGCCGCCCGGGAGGCGCTCGACGAGGTGGGGATGGGGGCGCTGGCCGGGCGGTTCCCCGACGAGATGTCCGGGGGGCAGCAGCAGCGGGTGGCCATCGCCCGCGCGCTGGTCGGCCCGCGCCGGCTGCTGCTGGCCGACGAGCCCACCGGTGCGCTGGACTCCACCACCGGTGAGGAGGTGCTGCGGATCCTCCGGGCCCGCTGCGAGGCCGGTGCCGCCGGAGTCCTGGTCACGCACGAGGCGCGGCACGCGGCCTGGGCCGACCGCGTGGTGTTCCTCCGGGACGGCGTCGTGGTGGACCAGAGCGGCCCGGCCGCCGGGGCGGAGACGCTGCTCGCCGCGGGCGGTGGGGCGTGAGCCGGCTCCCGCGCTGGCGCCTGGCGCTGCGGATCGCCCGCCGCGACGCCCTGCGGCACAAGGGCCGGACGCTGCTCGTCCTCCTCATGGTCGGCCTGCCGGTCCTGGCCATCACCGGCGGCGACACGCTGTACCGGACCTCGGAGGTGGACGCGGCCGAGGCCCTGCCCGCGGCGCTGGGCGGCGCCGACGTGCGGATCAGCGGTGAGTCCCGGGAGGCCATCTCCGTCGACCCGGCCACCGGCGTCGTGTGGGCGAAGGCCGCGCCCGCGGATCCGCCGTGGACCGCCGAGGAGGTGGCCGGGGCGCTGCCGGACGCTGCGCGCGTGGTCGAGAGCGTGACCGGCTGGCTCTACCTCGGCACCGACGGGGGCTACGCCCGCGTCGACGGCTACGCCGAGGACACCGCGGACCCGATGACCGAGGGCCGGTTCGAGCTGCTGGAGGGCCGGCTGCCCGAGCGCGCCGGCGAGATCGCGGTGACCCGGCAGGTGGTGGAGCGCGGCAGCGGCCTGGGGGAGGAGGCCCGGCTCACCCGGGACGACGTGCCGGCCGAGGTGGTCGGCGTGGTCCGGTGGCCGGAGCGCTCGGGCGAGTTCGTGGTGCTGCCCGCGGCGGACGCCGGGCTTCTCGGCGATCCGCGGAGCCGGTTCTACGCGACCGTGCCCGGCGGCCTCGACTGGCCGGCCGTGCAGGCGCTCAACGAGCAGGGGCTGGCGGTGCTGTCCCGCGCGGTGGCCGCCGACCCGCCACCGGAGTCGGCCTGGCTGCCGGCGGCTGACGTGGGCTACCGCGACGGCGGGAACGGCGCGGCCGAGACCGCGGTGCTCTCGCTCGTCGTGGCGTCCCTCGTCCTGGAGGTGGTGCTGCTCGCCGGCCCGGCGTTCGCCGTCGGCGTCCGCCGGCAGCGCCGCGACCTCGCGCTGGTCGGTGCCGCCGGCGGCTCGGCCGGGGACCTGCGCCGGATCATCCTCGCCAACGGGGTGGTGCTCGGCGGTGGCGCGGCGGTGCTCGGCGCGGCCGCCGGCATCGGGCTGGCCGCGGCCGCCGTCCCGGTGCTCGAGGCCCGCAGCGACCTGGTGTTCGGTCCGTTCGAGGTGCCGGTCGTCGACGTGCTCCTCACCGTGGGGGTGGGCCTGGTGGCGGGCCTCGCCGCCGCCTGGTTCCCGGCGCGCCAGGCGGCCCGCACCGAGGTCGTGGACGCCCTGGCCGGGCGGCGCGGCCAGGTGCGCACGTCCTGGCGCTCGCCGCTGGCCGGCCTGGTGCTGGCCGCCGCCGGGCTGGCCCTCGTCGTCCTGGGCGCCCGAGGCGCGGAACTGGCCGTCGCCGGTGGTGCGGTGCTGCTGGTCGTCGGCATCGTGGTGGCCACGCCGTGGCTGGTCGGCCTGCTCGCCCCGCTGGCGCGGTGGCTGCCGGTCTCCGGCCGGCTGGCCGTGCGCGACGCGACCCGCAACCGCAGCCGAACCGCACCGGCGGTCGCGGCGGTGATGGCCACCGTCGCCGGCGTCACCGCACTGGCGATCGGCAGCGCGAGCGACAGCGCCCAGGCGCGGCGGGACTACGTCGCCGCGGCACCGCTGGGCGCCGGCCAGCTCTACGGGAACGGGCAGATGACGGAGGCGGACTGGGATGCCGTGGTGTCCGTCCTGGCCCGCGAGTCGCCCGGCCGACCGGTGCACCGGCTGCAGGGCAACGTCTGGACGAACACGGGCACGCAGGACGAGGTGTTCGCCCTGGCGGACGGGTGCACCGGCGACGCCCTCGACTGCCGCTGGTACCCGCGGGACGCGACCTCGGTGCTGACGACGACGGGGGAGCTGCTGGTCGCCGACCCGGTGGCCCTGCGGGCGGCGAGCACCACCGAGCTGCCGGACGAGGTGTACGACGCCCTCGACTCCGGGCGCGCCGCGGTGTTCGGGGCGGGCGCCGTGGACGACGCGGGGCGGCTGACCCTGGTCGGCGTCCGGTTCGACCTCCAGGGTGGCCACACCGTGTCCCGCTCGCCGGCGTCGGAGCCGGAGACGGTGCAGCTGCCGGCGGTCCAGGTGCCCCTGCCCGAGGCCGGGGCGCGGGGCGTGGACGTGCCGGCGCTCGTCGTCGTCCCGCCGTCGCTGGCCGGGGAGCTCCCGCTGCCCGTGGGGACGACGGCCGTGCTGACCGGCGGCCCCGACGACCCGGTGACCGAGGCCGAGGAGCGGCGGATCGACGAGGCCCTGGGCGCCGTCGCCGGCGGCGAGGGCGGGATCCAGGTCGAGCGCGGCTGGCAGGACAGCCTCGCCCTTCCCCGGCTGATCCTGGTCGGTGTCGGCGGTGCTCTCGTGCTCATCGCCACGCTCACCGCCACCGGCCTGGCGCTCACCGATGCCCGGCCGGACTTCGCCACCCTCGCCGCGGTGGGCGCCTCGCCGCGCACCCGCCGGTCCATGGCCATGGCCTCGGCGGTGGTCGTCGGTGGCGGGGGAGCGCTCCTCGGGGTGGCCGTCGGGCTGGCACCCGGCATCGCGGTGGCCGTGCCGCTCACCAGCACCGACTACGGCGGCGGCGCGGACCCGGTGCTCGACATCCCGTGGGACGTGCTGGGGGCCGTCGGCGTCGGCGTCCCGCTGCTGGCCGTGGCGGTCACCGGGATCGTCGTCCGCTCGCGGCTGCCGATGGCCCGGCGGCTGTCCGGGTGAGCCGAGCGACGTCCTCCCTCACCGCGCGGCCTCCTCCCCCACGGTGGGCGGCGGGGGAGGACGCGCCATGATCAGGGAACCTGATCATGGATGGGCGGTCAGTCGGTCGTGACGAAGTCGATGAGCTCCTCGACCCGGCCGATGAGGGTCGGCTCCAGGTCGGTCCAGGTGCGCACGCGGGCGAGGATGCGCTGCGCCCACACGTAGCCGGTGTCGTCCTCCCAGCCCAGCCGGCGGCAGACGCCGGTCTTCCAGTCCTCGCCCTTCGGCACGGTCGGCCAGGCCTTGATCCCGACGACCGACGGCTTCACGGCCTGCCAGATGTCGATGAACGGGTGGCCGACGACGAGGGCGTGGTCGCCGGTGATCTGCTCGGCGATCCGGGACTCCTTCGATCCGCGCACCAGGTGGTCGACCAGGACGCCGAGGCGCCGGCCCGAGGCGGGGCGGAACTCCCGCACGATGCCGGGCAGGTCGTCCACGCCGTGCAGCGGCTCGACGACGACGCCCTCGATCCGCAGGTCGTGGCCCCAGACCTTCTCGACCAGCTCCGCGTCGTGCTTGCCCTCGACGTAGATGCGCCCTTCGCGGGCGACCCGGGCGCGGGCGTTGGCCACGTAGGTGGAGCCCGAGGCGCTGCGCGTCGGCGCCGAGGGGGTCGCGTGCTTCGGGCGCACCAGGACCACCGGCCGGCCGTCCACCCAGAAGCCGGGGCCCAGTGGATAGCCGCGGGTCCGGCCGAAGCGGTCCTCGAGGTGGACGACGTCCTTCTCGCAGCGCACCACGGCGCCCACGAAGCCGGAGCTCGGGTCCTCGACGACGAGGTCCTTCTCCGCCTCGACCTGGGGGACCGGCTTCTTGACCGTGCGCGGGTGGACGAGGTTGTCGTACGGCGAGCGGGGAGGCACCTCCCGACGCTATGCACGCGGTGCCGCCCGCAAGGGGCAGGCGCGCCGACGGAGCGCACCCGCGACACGCCGCGACCCGGCTCCCGTCACGCAGCGTGGTCGACCCCGAACGACAGTTGCATCCGGCAATCGGTGCGGTCGGTGCGCTCCCCGCGTCGTCGTGACCAGGGACCACGGCCCGTCGGGAGCGGTAGCCGTGTCGGAACGTCACGCGCTGACCCCCGGGGAGCGATCCCGCGCCCGGGCGTGGCGGAACGGTCGAGATCGTTTCGCCTCCCCGGTGTCGGTCACCCATGGACGTGACCGCACCAACCTCGTGCAGAGATAGGAGCGCAACGACGATGATCGGTACCGACACCATCAGCCGCGTGATCGGCCAGGACGTCTACGACGAGTCCGGCGAGAAGATCGGCTCGGCCTCGGAGGTCTACCTCGACGACGAGACCGGCCAGCCCGAGTGGGTCACCGTGCGCACCGGCATGTTCGGCACCAAGGAGTCGTTCGTCCCGATCCGCGACGCGAACCTCACCGACGACGGCGTCCGCGTACCGGTGAGCAAGGACCGGGTGAAGGACGCGCCGAAGATCGACACCGACGGGCACCTCTCCCCGCAGGAGGAGCAGGAGCTGTACCGCTACTACGGCATGGGCACCGGCACCGACATGGCGCAGCCCATGACGACGACGGAGACCACGACCGGGGTCGCCGGGACCGGGATGGCCGACACCGGCCGCACCGAGACCGGCACCGTCGGCCACGACACCTCCGGTCCGACCACCGACGACGCCATGACGCTGTCGGAGGAGCGCCTCAACGTGGGCACCCGCTCGCAGGAGGTCGGCCGCGCCCGGCTGCGCAAGTACGTCGTCACCGAGAACGTCACCGAGACCGTGCCCACGTCGCACGAGGAGGTGCGCCTCGAGCGCGAGCCCATCACGGAGGCCAACGCCGGCAAGGCCATGGACGGGCCGGCCATCTCCGAGGAGGAGCACGAGGTCGTGCTCCACGCCGAGACCCCGGTCGTCGAGAAGGAGGCCGTGCCGGTCGAGCGCGTCCGCCTGGACAAGACCGAGGTCACCGAGCAGACCCAGGTGAGCGAGGGGCTGCGCAAGGAAGAGATCGAGGTCGACGGCGACACCCGCGACCGCGACGGCCGCAGGTGAGCAACGGCTCCTGACGGGAGCCCCAGACGGCGGCGGCCGGCCGAGGACGGGACTCGGCCGGCCGCCGTTCTCCATGCAGGTGAGATGCTCGGGGGTGTGAGCGAGCCCACCGTCGCGCCGATCGCCGCCGACCCCGCCGGATTTCCCGGCCCGGACGAGCTGGCGGCTGCCCTCGAGCGCACCGGCTACCTGCCCGACGAGGGGCTGGCGACCGCCGCCTACCTGGCGCTGGTCATGCACCGGCCGCTGTTCCTCGAGGGCGAGGCGGGCGTCGGCAAGACCGCGCTGGCCCACGCGCTGGCGCAGATCACCGGTCGGCCGATCTACCGGCTGCAGTGCTACGAGGGCCTCGAGGCCAGCCAGGCCCTCTACGACTGGGACTTCGGCCGCCAGCTGCTGCACCTGCGGGCCGCCGAGGCCGCGCACGCCACCACCGACACCGAGTCGCTGGAGGCCTCGCTCTACGACCGGCGGTTCCTGCTCGCCCGCCCGCTGCTGCAGGCCCTCGAGGACTCGCCCAGCGTGCTCCTGGTCGATGAGGTGGACCGGGCCGACGACGAGTTCGAGGCATTCCTGCTCGAGGTGCTGTCGGACTTCACCATCTCCATCCCGGAGCTCGGCACGGTGCGGGCCACGACGCCGCCGCTCGTCGTCCTCACCTCCAACCGCACCCGCGAGGTGCACGACGCCCTCAAGCGCCGGTGCCTCTACCACTGGCTGCAGCACCCCGACTTCGACCGCGAGGTGGCCATCCTGCGCCGCCGGCTGCCGGACGTCACCGAGCAGCTGGCCCGCGAGGTGGCCCGGGCGACGGCGACGCTGCGCACCCTGGACCTGCTCAAGCCGCCGGGCATCGCGGAATCGATGGACTGGGCCACCGCGCTGCACACGCTCGGCGCCCGGGACCTCGACCCGGACCTGGCGGCCCGCACCCTGGGCGCGGTGCTCAAGTACCGCGAGGACACCGAACGGGTGCAGTCCCTGGCCAAGGGGGCGATCTTCGGTGGCTGATGAAGGACCCCGTCCCCCTCACCGCTCGCAGGCTCGCGGCGAGCCTCTGGACGGGGCCGTTCCAGCACCTCACCGGGATGTGGTCGACACGGTGCTCGGGTTCGCCCGGACGCTGCGGCACGCCGGGGTGCCGGCGTCACCGGACCGCGTCGAGGCGATGCTCCAGGCGCTGGGCTCGCTCGACGTCCTCGACCCCGGCGCCGTCTACTGGGCCGGCCGGCTGACCCTCTGCAGCGGCCCCGACGACCTGGACCGCTACGACGCCGCCTTCGCCGTGTACTTCTCCGGTGAGCGGCCGCGCGCGCCGCGGACGGCCGGGCAGCCGGAGATCCAGCTCGCGGCATCGGCCCCGCTGGAGGAGGGCCCGGGGGACGGCGGCGACGAGGAGACCGAGGCGCCCGACCTCGCCGTGCAGGCCAGCGCCGACGAGGTGCTGCGCCACCGGGACGTGGCGGAGCTGACCCCGGCCGAGCGCGCGCACCTGCGGCGGCTGTTCGCCCTCCTGGCGCCGGCGACCCCCGTGCGCCCGTCCCGGCGACGCCGCCCGAACGCGCAGGGCGCGGTCCACCAGGCGCGGACCGTCCGGCGGGCGCTGCGCAGCGGGGGCGAGGTCACCCGGCTGCTGCACCACCGCAGGCAGGACCGTCCGCGGCGCGTCGTCCTGCTGGTCGACGTCTCCGGGTCGATGGCGCCCTACGCCGACGCCCTGCTGCGCTTCGCGCACGCCGCGGTCCGGGCGCGGCCGTCGTCCACCGAGGTGTTCACCATCGGGACGCGGCTGACCCGGGTGACCCGGGAGATGCGGCTGCGCGACCCCGACCGGGCGCTGGCCGCCAGCGGTTCGGCCATCCCCGACTGGTCCGGCGGCACCCGGCTGGGCGAGGTGCTCAAGGCGTTCCTGGACCGGTGGGGGCAGCGCGGCACCGCCCGCGGGGCGGTCGTGATCGTGTGCAGCGACGGGTGGGAGCGGGGCGGGACGGAGCTGCTGGGCGAGCAGATGGCCAGGCTGCGACGCCTCGCGCACGCCGTGGTGTGGGTGAACCCGCACAAGGGGCGGTCGGGGTACGAGCCGCTCACCGGCGGGATGCAGGCGGCGCTGCCGTCGGTCGACCACTTCGTCTCGGGGCACAGCATGGCCGCGTTCGAGGAGCTGACGGGAGTGATCCAGCATGCCTGAACGAGCAGCTCGATCCCGGCGGAAGGAGCCGTTCCATGCGTGACGTCCTTGAGGACCTGGTCGGCTGGTGGCAGGCGGGGGAGACCGTCGGCATGGGCACGGTGGTCGGCACCTGGCGGTCCGCGCCGCGGCCGGCCGGCGCCTCGATGCTCGTCGGCCCCGACGGCACGGCGGTGGGCAGCGTCTCCGGCGGCTGCGTCGAGGGCGCGGTCTACGAGGAGGCCAAGGACGCCGTCGAGACCGGCGTGCCGACGCTGGAGCGCTACGGGGTCAGCGACGACGACGCGTTCGCCGTCGGGCTGACCTGCGGCGGCATCCTCGACGTCTTCGTCGAGTCGATCTCGCGGGAGTCCTTCCCGGAGCTCGGCGAGGTGGCCGAATCGGTGGCCCGGCATGAGCCGGTCGCCGTGGTCACCGTGGTCAAGGGCCCCGACGACCGGCTCGGCCGGCGGCTGGTGCTGTGGCCCGACCGGGCGTCGGGCACGCTCGGCCTGCAACGGCTGGACGACGCCGTCGCCGCCGACGCCCGCGGGATGCTCGTGGCCGGCCGCACCGGCCTCCTGCACGTGGGCCACGACGGCGAGCGCCGCGGGGACGACCTGACGCTGTTCGTGAACTCCTTCGCTCCCCCGGCCCGCATGGTGGTCTTCGGCGCGATCGACTTCGCCGCGGCCGTCGCGCGGGTGGGTGCCTTCCTCGGCTACCGGGTGACCGTCTGCGACGCCCGGCCGGTGTTCGCCACCCCCAAGCGGTTCCCCGACGCCCACGAGGTGATCGTCGAGTGGCCGCACCGCTACCTGCAGGCCGAGGTGGACGCCGGCCGCATCGACGAGCGCACGGTGCTCTGCGTGCTGACCCACGACCCCAAGTTCGACGTCCCGCTGCTGGAGGTCGCGCTGCGCATCCCGGTCGCCTACGTGGGGGCCATGGGCTCGCGGCGCACCCACGAGGAGCGCGAGGCGCGGCTGCGCGAGGCCGGTCTGGGCGAGCAGGAGATCGCGCGGCTGTCCTCTCCGATCGGCCTCGACCTCGGTGCGCGGACGCCGGAGGAGACCGCGGTCTCCATCGCGGCCGAGATCATCGCCGGCCGGTGGGGCGGCACGGGGGAGCGGCTGGCCGGGATCGAGGGCCCGATCCACCGCACGGCCGACCGCTGAGAAAGGACCCCGTCCTCCCCACCACTCGCAGGCTCGCGGCGGGCCCCTGGACGGGGCCGTACCGCTACGAGGTGGAGATCGTCGGCCTGCTCGCCGCGCCGGTGCACCGCTACGCCGGCCGGCCAACCCCTGCGCGTGGATGGACGTGGCGCTGGCGCCGGGAGCGCACCGTGGCATGCGCGGGCGCGGCGGCATCCGCTGCGCCCCGCTCGGGAACGGCGCCCTCCGGGTCGGGCCCGCGCTGCTGCGCAGCGCCGTCCCTCTGGACCCGGCGCGCGCCGGGGTCGCCGTCCGCCCGGTGCGGGGCCGACACGCGGAGGCAGGCGACACGCCGTGAGCCCCGGCCAGCCCGGGGAGCGCGGGCGCGGGCCGCAGGATGTCCGAGGCCGGACCACTCAGTTCCGGGAACCGGTCCGGAGGACCTCTGCCATGCGCGCTCCCCAGCTCACCGCGGCCTTCGCCGCCACCGCCCTCCTGCTGACCGCCTGCGGGGGCAGCCCGCTGGAGGGCAAGACCGGCAGCGAGGTCGTGACCGCCGCCGCCGACGCCCTCGAGGAGGCCGGCTCGGTGCACATCGCCGGCGCCGTCGACCAGGACGGCCAGGAGGGCGAGGTCGACCTGCACCTGCAGGGGGACGACCTCACCGGCACGCTGTCGATGGACGGGGCGGAGATGGAGCTCCTGGGCGTCGACGGCACCCTCTACATCAAGGGCACCCCGGAGTTCTGGGCGGCCTCGGGCCTGCCCGAGGAGATGTCGGCCCTCTTCGAGGACCAGTGGGTGATCCTGCCCGACGAGGCGGCCGGCGAGTTCCAGGAGTTCTCCCTGGCCGGCTTCGTCGACCAGCTGCGCAACCCCGAGAGCCCCGTCCAGGACGAGGTCCGCAGCGACGAGCTCGACGGCGAGGACGTCGTCGTCGTCGAGCAGGAGGACGGCAGCTCGCTCACCGTCGCCGACTCCGACGAGGCCTACCCGCTGGAGATGACCGGCGAGGGCACCGGCACGATCACGTTCAGCCGGTTCGGTGAGACGGAGGAGATCAGCGCTCCCGAGGACGCGCTGGACCTCAACGACCTCATGGGCGGCTGACGACCCGGTCGGCCGCGCAGTCAGCCAAGCAGCTCCCGCACCGCGGACGGCGCCTGGCTCGGCCGGTGCAGGGCGGCGACCCGCCCGCCGCCGGCCGCCGCCAGGGCCGCGCAGGAGGCGCGCGCCCCCTCCTCGGCGGAGAGGGCCAGCACCTGCAGCCGGGCGGGGATGCGGGCCAGCTCGGAGGCGGCGCCCACCGGGTCGGGGCTCTCGGTGGGCAGCCCGTCCGACAGCAGCAGCACCTGCCGGTCGGCCGCCCGGGCACGGGCGAGCTGCGCCGCGGCCGTGCGCAGGGCCAGCTCGAGGTCGGTGGTGCCGCCGCCCCGCAGGTCGCAGAGCCGGTCGACGACGAGGTCGACCCGGGGGTCGGCGGAGAGCGGGCGCAGCACCACGGCCCGCGACCAGAACGCGACGACGGCCAGTTCGTCGCCCGGCCGCATCCGCTGCACCAGCGCCGAGGCGGTCAGGACGGCGGTGGCCAGCTCGTCGCCGGCGACCGAGCCGGAGGCGTCGACCAGCAGCACGACGGCCCGGCCGGTGGACCGCCAGCCGCGGGTGTGCAGGTGCTCGGCGCGCCAGTGCGGCTCGGCGCCGCGCGCGGCCAGGGTCGCGTCGAGGTCGATGTCGGAGCCCGTGGACTCCTGCCGCGTCACCATCCGGCTGGTGCCGGCGCGGTCCGGCGTCCCGCTGCGCGGAGTGCCGACGGGCAGGCGGGCGGCCAGCGTCCGCGCGGCGGCACGGAGCGCCGGGTCGAACGCCCGGGCGGCGGCGGCCAGTACCCGGGCCGCCGCGTCGGGGTCGCGGGCGGCGAGGTCGGCCACGGCCGCGGCGTCGAGCTCGCCGGCCTGCGGCGAGACCGCGTCGAAGTCCGGATTGCTGCGGGAGAGCTGGTCGCGGCTCGCCCGCCGGGCGCCGTGGGAGCGGAGCAGCTCCTCGACCTCGGCGGGATCGCTGACCACCTTCGGCGGCGACCCGCCGGGCGGCTCGGTCCCCGGCCCCGTGGGCCCCGGCGGCCCGGGCCCCGGATCGGGCGCCTCGGGCGTCAGGCTTTTCCCAGCTCCTCACCCGCCCGCCGCCAGATGTCGGTGACGACGTCCTCGACCGGGCGGGCGACGCCGTCCCCCCGGGTCACCTTCCCGGTCAGCGCGGCGAGCGCGGCGTCCAGGCCGGTCGTCTCCTCCAGCGGCGCGGTGTCCCGCACGGTGCCGAGCTCGACCGCGATCAGCACGGTGTCGATCGCGCCGCGCACCGAGGCCCCGATCCGCAGCTCCGGGTGGTCGCGGGTGATCCGGACCGCGCGCACCGCCCGGGCGACGAGGTCTCGCGGCCCGTCGGTGACCGTGCTGACGACGGCGAGTTCGGCCGCCTCGTCCTGGTAGCCCATGGCGACCCGGCACGACCGGTCGTAGAGCGCCGGCGTGACCCGGGCGGTGCCGACCGCGTCGAACGGGTTCATCGCGGCGACCAGCCGGAAGGTCGGCCGGGCGGTCACCCGGCCGAACCGGGGGACGTGCATCTCGCGTTCGGACAGGACGCCGAGCAGGACGTTCATCGTCTCCTCGGGGACCCGGTTGAACTCCTCGACGTAGAGGAGCGCGCCCTCCGTCATCGCCCGGGTCAGCGGTCCGGGGACGAAGTTCTCCGGCCGGTAGTCCTCGGTGAGCACCCGCGAGGCGTCGTGGTGGCCGACCAGGCGGGTGGGGGTGAGCTCGGCGTTGCCCTCCACGAGGACCAGTGGGGCGCCGGCACCGTCGGCCAGCGAGCGCAGCAACGTCGTCTTGCCCGTGCCGGGCGGGCCCTCGAGGACGACGTTGCGGCCGGCCGAGAGCGCGGCCGCGACCACCTCGGCCTCCCGGATGCGGGCGACCACGCGGTCGCGGGCCAGCCGCACCATCCCGCCGACGTCCAGGTGCCCGGCCGTGCGGGTGGTGTTCACCGATCCTCCTGCTCACAGGCAGATCCGGGGTGCCACCGCGACCGGTGACACCCCGGACAGTCACGTTCTGGAACGGCCATCCCTCGGGGGCCCGCGCCGAGCCCGCGAGGCGTGGGGGGAGGGGTGGCCCTTCTTCAGTCGTAGATGATCACGCCGCGGAGGTTCGTGCCCGCGTGCAGGTCCGCGTACCCCTGGTTGATGTCGTCCAGCTTGTACCGCTTGGTGATCAGCTCGTCGAGCTTGATCTTGCCCTCCTGGTAGAGCCGCAGCATCTTCAGCATGTCGGCGCTGGGGTTCTGGTCCCCGAACAGCGCCCCGCGGATCTCCTTGGTGAACAGCGCCAGCATGCTGGGGTTGATCGGGATGCCCACGTCGGTCAGGTCGCCGAGGCCGGTGATGACGACGCGCCCGCCCTTGCCGATCGCCTCGACCGCCTGGGCCACGTGCTCGCCCTTGAGCACGCCGACGGTGATCAGCACCTTGTCCGCGCCCTGCCCGTTGGTGACGCTGCGGCCGAACTCCGCGGCCTCCTCGATGCTCTCGAAGGCATGGGTGGCGCCCAGTTCCATCGCCTTCTCGCGCTTGAAGGCCACCGGGTCGACGGCGACGACGTGGCTGGCGCCGGCGTGCGCCGCCCCCTGGACCGCGTTGATGCCGATGCCGCCGACCCCCATGACGATCACCGTGTCGCCCGGGCGGACCTCACCCGCCTGCACCGCCGTCCCCCAGCCGGTGCCGACGCCGCAGCCGACCAGGCAGGCGACGTCGAGCGGGATGTCGTCGGGGATCTTGACCGTCGAGCGGACGTCGACCGTCGTCACCTCGGCGAAGGTGCCGAGCCCGCACATCTGGCCGACGTCGGTGCCGTCGGAGGTCTGGACGCGGAAGCTCTCCGCGTCGTCCCAGCGGGAGCCCATGAGGAGGTTGGCGCCGGAGTCGCAGATGTACTGCTGGCCGTTGGCGCAGTACCGGCAGCGGCCGCAGCCGGGGAGGAAGGAGAAGACCACGTGGTCGCCCTCGGCGAAGCCGGGGGTGTTCGGGCCCACGGCGGTGACCACGCCGGCGCCCTCGTGGCCGCCGAGGAACGGGTAGTGGCCGACCGGGATGTCGCCGGTCGCCACGTGGTCGTCCGAGTGGCACAGCCCGGAGGCGGCCAGCTTGACCTGGAGCTCCCCGCTCCGCGGGTCGTCGACGACCAGGTCGGTGACCTCCCACTGGCCGGGGGCGGAGCGCATGATCGCGCCGCGGGTGTTCACGGGCACAGGTGCCTCCTCGTTGAGGGCTGCTCGGGCGTGCGCGAACGCGTACGCCTGAGGCGCACCGTATGGCGCACATCACATCGACGGAAGGGCATGCAACGTTCACCCCTCCGCGATGCAACGCACGGCGGCCCTCGGCGAGGATGGCGAGGTGTCCGGCGTCCCGGTGGTCGTGGTCGGCGCCGGGCCCGTGGGGTTGACGGCGGCGCTGCTGCTCGCCCGGCGGGGGATCGACGTGCTGGTGCTGGAGAAGCACCCGGAGCCCTATCCGCTGCCGCGGGCGGTGCACCTGGACGACGAGGTGTTCCGCGTGCTGCAGGCGGCGGGCGTGGCCGACGCCGTCCTGGCCCGGTCCCGGCCGCTGGCCGGCCTGCGGCTGCTCGACCGCACGCACCGGGTCCTGGCGGAGTTCGCCCGCCACCCGGACGCCGGGGTGCACGGCTGGCCACAGGGCTCGCTGATCCACCAGCCGGACCTGGAGGAGGTGCTCGCCCACGAAGCCGCAGCCCACCCGCGCATCACCGTGGAGCGGGGGGCGGAGGTGTCCGGGCTCGGCCAGGCCGAGGGTGGGGTCACCGTCACGGTCCGGGCGCCCGACGGCGGGCCGGACCGGTCCGTCCGGGCGGTCGCCGTGCTCGGGTGCGACGGCGCGAACAGCACCGTGCGCGACCTCATCGGGGCCTCGATGCGGGACCTGGGACCGGCCGACCGATGGCTGGTGCTCGACGTCCGTTCACCGGTCGCGCTGCCGGTCTGGCCGGGGGCGCACCAGGTGTGCGACGCGCGGCGTCCTGCGACCTTCATGCCGGTCACCGGCGACCGGTACCGCTGGGAGGCCCGGCTGGCACCCGGCGAGACGGTCGAGGACGCGACCACGCCCGACCGGCTCGCCGACCTGCTGGCGCCGGTCGACCCGGCTGCCGTCGAGGTCGTGCGGGCGGTGGAGTACACCTTCCGGGCGCAGGTGGCCGACCGCTGGCGGCACGGGCGGGTGCTGCTGGCCGGCGACGCCGCGCACCTGTCCCCGCCGTTCATCGGCCAGGGGCTCGGGTCGGGCTTGCGCGACGCCCACCAGCTGGCCTGGAAGCTCGCCGCGGTCCTGGAGGGCGACGACGACGCGCTGCTGGACACCTACCAGGCCGAGCGCGAGCCGCACGCCCGCGCGCTGGTCCGGGTGGCCCAGCTGCTCGGCGGGCTCATGACCGGCGGCGGACGGGGTGGCGACGTCCTCCGCCGCGCTGTGCTGGCCGCCGTCCGGCGGATCCCCGCCGTGGCCCGGCTGGCGACCGACAGCCGGACCCCGCCGCTGCGGCGCGGGCCCCTGGTCGAGCGTCGCGGCCGGGCGGGCCGCCGACTGGCCGGCACGCTGGTCCCGCAGCCGGAGGTGCTCGTCGACGGGCGCCCCTGCCGGCTGGACGACGTCCTCGGCCAGGGCTGGGTGGTGCTGTCCGCCGGGGGCCCGCTCCCGACCCTCCGCGGCGCTCCGGAGCCCCGTGTCCTGCGGACCGGCGACGGGCCGGGGGAGGTGACGTCGGCCGAGCTGGACCGGTGGCTCCGAGGAGGCTCGGTGCTGGTGCGCCCCGACCGGATCGTCGCCGCGGCCGCCGGCCGCCGGCTCATCGGCAGTGGTCGCGCAGCGGCGTCCGACCTGGTGCGTCCGCGCACGCCGACGGGCGGTAGAAAGGTGATGTGAGCCGGATCAACGACATCGGCGGCATGGTCGGCTTCTCCGCGGTGGTGGTGGAGCCCGACGAGCCGCCCTTCCACGCCGACTGGGAGGCCCACCTGCACGCGCTGAACGCGTTGCTGATCCGCCAGGGCGTCTACAACCGGGACGAGTTCCGGGACGCCATCGAGCGGATGCCGCCGGCGGAGTACCTGGCTGCGTCCTACTACGAGCGATGGTTCGCCGCCGTCTCCACGTTGCTGGTGGAGAAGGGGGTCCTCACGCCCGATGAGGTGGCCGGCGGGCAGGATGCCACGGCCCAGCGGGGACCCGCCGATGAGTGAGAGCTTCTCTCCGGGCGACCGGGTCCGCACGAGAACGCTGGATCCAGCCGGGCACACGCGCCTTCCCCGCTACGCCCGCGGTGCGGTGGGCGAGATCGTGGAACGGGCCGGTGACCACCCTCTGGCCGAGGACCGGGCGCGCGGGCTGCCGGGCGAGCCGCAGCCGGTCTACCACGTCCGCTTCCGCGCCGGCGACCTGTTCGGGAGCGGCGACCACGCGGTCACCGTCGAGCTGTGGCAGGACTACCTCGAGCCGCTGGGAACGGCAGCACGATGAGCGGCCACCATCCCAGCGCCGCGATCGCCGAGCGGGTCCGGCACATCGAGAGCCTGCTGGAACGGCACGGCGTGATCGCTCCCGGCGAGGTCGACCGTCGCATCGACGACCTGCTCGCCGGCGGTACCCCGCTCAACGGTGCCCGCATCGTGGCGCGGGCATGGACCGATCCGGCCTTTCGCGAACGACTGCTCACCGATGCGAACTCGGCCATCCGGGAACTGGCGCTCTCCATGGGCGGGGGCGCTTCCGAACTGCGCCTGAAGGTGGTGGCCAACACTGCCGAGGAGCACCACGTCGTGGTCTGCACCCTCTGCTCCTGCTACCCGACAGCGCTGCTGGGCCCCTCGCCGAGCTGGTACAAGAGCGATGCCTACCGGGCCCGGGTCGTCCGGGACCCGCGCGGCATCCTGGCGGAGTTCGGCGTGGACCTGCCTGCCGACGTCCGGATCACCGTCTGGGACGCCAGCGCCGAGTCCCGCTACATGGTCCTGCCCCGCCGCCCCGAGGGCACCGACGGGCTCGACGAGGCGGAGCTGGCCGCCCTCGTCACGCGCACCGGCCTCATCGGCACCGCCCTCGTCTGATCCGTGCCGCGCGCGGGCGCCGGCGTCATTCCCGGATGTGCCGGCGAAGGCCCCGATCGGCGACCGTGAGCACGATCAGGAGGGCTCCGGTCCCGACGGACACCCAGCCGAGAAGCTGGAGCCCGGAGTCACTGGCGCCGTCGACGTAGGCGAGGGCGACCACGCCCGTGGCCGTCATCGCGCCGGTGTACTGCGCCGTACGGAACAGGCCCGCAGCGGCACCCACCTGGTCGGCGGGCGCCGCCCGGTAGACGAGCACCTGGTTCGCGACGAGACCGAGACCGTTCGGCAGGCCGAACACCGCTGAGACCAGCACGAGCAGGGCGATCGGGGAGTCGGCGTGCAGCAGGAGCATCCCCGCGCTTCCGGCGAGCAGACCGAGCGCCCCCACGAGCAGCGGCCCGATCAGGCGGCGACCGCGGACCCCGACGAAGGATGCGGTCGCCGCGACCGCGGACATGCCCAGGAGCACCAGCCCGGCCGTGCTCGCGGAGAGCCCACGGCTGTCCTGGAGCCACGGGGTGAGCCCGAAGAGCACCCCGTAGACGACGAGGAAGGTGACGAAGACCCGCAGATAGGCGATGACCAGAGCGGGGTTCGAGGCGAGCATGCGGAGATCGATGAACGGCGTTCGCGCTCGGAGCTCGACCAGGACGAGGAGCACGACGCAGGCCGCGAATCCGAGCAGGACCTGGACCGGCGGACGCGGCAGCTCCATCGTGATCAGCAGGAAGAGAGCGACAGCTCCGCCGAAGAGCGCGGTCCCCGGCAGGTCGAGCAGCCGCCATGCCGCCACCGTCCGGACCCGTGGTCGTGAGCGCGGGAGCAGGAGGAAGCCCAGGGCGGTGACGGCCAGGCCGAGCGGCACGTTGATCGCGAACACGGCCCGCCACCCGATCGTGTCCACGAGGACACCACCCAGCGGAGGGCCGACGGTGAGCGTCACCAGGCTCACCGTGCTGAGCAGGCCCAGGGTGCGGGGCGGGGTGGGCACACCCAGCCGGTCGGCCTGCTCCCGGAGCATCGCGATCGCCGCCGGATACGCCGCGCCGGTGCCGAGACCGACCAGGGCACGCGAGGCCACCAGCCACGCGAAGGTCGGCGCCAGCGCACCCAGCACGCCGGCCGTCGCCACCAGCATGCCGCCGGCGAGGAACACCCGGCGCGGGCCGAACTGGTCGGCCAGCCGGCCGGCGACCGGCTGGCCGATCGCGCTCGCCAGGTACATGACCGCCACCAGCCATGCCGTCGCCGCGGAGCCGACGCCGAGATCGCTGCCGATCGGTGACAACGCGGTGGCGATCACCGTGGAGTTGACCGGGTTCAGCACTGCGCCGGCGCAGAGGGGGAGCACCAGGCGTGGCCCCAGGTCGACGGCCCGGTGTCGTCCGAACCGGGACGGCGCGGTCGTCGGACGGCGAGCTCCCCGACGGCGGGCACGCCGCCGGTCGGCCGAGGTGTCCGAGCGCGAGAGCACGATCCTCCCGGACCCGTTCGGTGCCCTGCGCGGGCAGTGTGGCGTGGATGGCGGAGTGCCCCTCGGCTCTGGTCGGGACTGTACGGCCCGGAGTCGGGCGGCTACATCCCGTGCAGCTGCTTGACCAGGACGGGGCAGTCGGCGCTGAGCAGGATCCGCTGGGCGTCGCTGCCCATCAGGGCCTTGCCCACCCGCGTGCGCTTGGCGAGCCCGATGACCATCAGCTCGACCTCGCGCGTCCCGGCGATCCGGACCAGGTCCACCGCCGCGCTGACGGCCACGATGCCGGCCTCGTAGGACGCGTCGTAGCCCTCGGCCGCCAGGGACTCGACCAGCTGGCCGAGGCTCCGCTCCGTCCGCCTGAGCCGCTGGAGCTCGTCGTCGTCCGTCCCGACCCGCACCAGGGTGACCAGATGCACGCGCGCCGGGCTGGGCGCCACCTTCTTCGCCAGCTCCAGCAGGGGCTGGTGTGGCTGGTTCTCCTTGAGTGCGACGAGGATGTCGGTGAACACGCGGTATTCGCTCCCTGGACTCGTGGGATCACGCCGTCGGCGACGGCGTCAGTGCTGTGCGGACCGGTGAGCCTGGCTCGCCGGGGTGCTCGGCAGGGCGGCGTCGAGGGCCTCCTCGAACTGCGCGAGCGTCATGACGTCGGCGTACTTGTGGTGCAGGTCGAAGAGGCTGACCTTGTGGCTGAGGGGGCTCCGATCGAACACCGCCTCCTCGACCACGACCACGTGCAGGCCGTGGGAGTAGGCGTCGACCGCTGTCGCCCGGACACAACCGCTCGTGGTCTCCCCGGAGAGGACCAGCGTGTCGATCCGCAGCCGGGTCAGGTGCTCGGCCAGGCCGGTCTCGAAGAAGACGCTGGCGCGCCGCTTCGGGACCAGGAGCTCGCCGGAACGGGGCCCGAAGGCGGGGTCGAGAGCCAGGTCCGCTGCATCGCGCGACGACGGGGGGCGGTGGGTCGCGCGGGAGGTCTCGGGGTCCTGCGTGCTGAACAGAACCGGGACGTCACGGCTGCGGGCGTGGTCGAGCAGGGCGGCGATCGGCGCCCGCGCGGCCCAGGCAGCGGGGCCGCAGCTGCGCGGGTTCCGGGCGACGGCCTCGGCCAGTGACACTGGCCCGTCGGGGAACACGCCGCTGAACAGGTCGACGGCCAGCACCGCGGGACGGCCGACGATCCGGGTCTCGCGCCGGTAGGCGCGGTAGACCTCCAGGGTTTCGGCCGGGACGACGTCCCGCCAGCAGTGGTCCTCGAACGCGTCGAGAGCCTCCGTCGTCGACGACATGGACAGCACCTCAGGGTGGCGAGGGCCGGGAGGGGGCGCCGGCCGGGGGAACGGGAGGACAGTGCGGCGGGTGCCGGCGACGAGAGCGCCGGCACCCGCCGTGTCTCAACTCAGAAGGAGTCCTTCAGCACCGCGGCGAACTCCGGCGAGGTGTCGAGGACGGACTCGAGCAGCTCCAGGTACTCGTCGCCGGTCAGGACGTCGATCGGGCGCTGCTGCTGGTCCAGCTCCTGGATCAGGTCCTCGTTGCTGGTGGCGCACTCGAAGCCCTCACGGAGCTCGGCCAGCTGGTCCTCCGGGAGGCCGGGGGGCGCCACCAGCCCGCGGCCGAGGGTCTCGAGCGCCACCAGGTCGTCGAGCAGCTCCTTGCCCTCGTCGGACTCGGGGACGAAGTCGGTCACGACCGGCGTGTCGGGAAGCAGTTCCACCGGCTCGTCGCTGGCCACGACGACGGCCTCGACCTCGCCGCTCTCCACCGGGCCGAGCACGCTGTCCCAGGTGCTGGCGTGGGCGTCGGCGTTACCGGCGATGACCGCCAGGCGGGCCTCACCCGAACCGCCGAAGCCGGTGACGACCTCGATCGGGAAGCCGTAGATGGCCGACAGCACGCTGGCCGCGATGTACTCGTTGCTGCCGGGGCCGGTGGCGGCGAAGCGGACCGTCTCCTCGGAGTCGATCATGTCCTGGAACGAGGTCAGCCGCCCGTCGGTGGCCACGGCGACGGTGTCCGGAGCGGTCGCCACCCGACCGATGATCGAGAACTCCGACATGTCGAACATGACGCCGTCGGCGCCCGCGATCTGCGCGCTGGTCGTGCCGACCGAGTTGGTGATCTGGATCCGGCGCTCGTCCGGCCCGGCCTTGGCCGTCGTGTTGGTGGCGAGCAGGCTTCCGGCACCGGGCTCGTTGCGGACGACGACCTCGGCCCCGAGACACTCGCCCAGGTAGGGCGCCATGGCGCGGGCGTAGACGTCGTAGCCGCCACCGGCGTCGTAGGGAACCACGAAGTCGAGATTCTCGCCCTCGTAGAACTTCGCGGCCGCGGCGTCCCCGGTCGCGTCGGCGTCCTGCCCGCAGGCGGCGAGGGCGGCGACGAGCACGACGGCTCCGCCGGTGCGGCGCAGAGCGGTCAACGGCCTGTGGGTCATGACGTTCTCCTTGGCTCGGGTGGCAGTGCGGATGCTGGTGCTGGCCGGTGGAGTGGGACCGCCGGAGCGGGCGTCGGTCCATCGGCGTCGTGCGGCTGTGCATGCCGTCCACCGGGCACGCCGGTGGACGGGGGTCAGAGGAAGAGCCCGGGCGGCACCGGCAGCTGCAACGCCACCTCGAACGCGAGGTACAGCACGGCGAGGATCACGGCCGCGTAGGCGACGCTGAACACCCAGGGCCTGCGGACGGAGAACCGCAGGTAGGTCAGAGCGAACAGCGGTGCGACGACGAAGAGCCCGGCGACGTACAGCCCGACGAAGAAGGCGGCGACCCACGCCAGCGAACCGGCCCAGGCGCGGCCACCGGCGTGGGCGAAGACGTACTCGACGTCGCCCTCGGCCTCGTCGTCTGCATCCACCCGCTCCTCGACGACCGGCACGGGGGTTCGGGCGCGCAGGAGCAGGATCACCACGTGCAGCAGGGCCAGCGCCAGGCCGACACCGGTGACCATGCGCGGGAACAGCCCCGCCCTGACCGACCACTCCGTCGCGATCCAGAAGGCGTTGCCGAACAGCGCGGCCAGGCCGAGGCTGATGACGATGTCGGCCACCGGCAGCCGGCGCTCGGTCCGGCGCTCGGCCGCGGCCGGGTTCGCGGTGTCGGTCGGGGTCTCGGGCGTGGTCACGAACGGACCTCCTCGGCGACGGGGGCGTTCCGGGAACGGGCCTGGCGACGCCGGAGCGCGGGGACCACGAAGACGAGGAGGAGCACCACGGCCAGGCCGATGACCGTCGGGCGGAGGAGCCAGTCCCACCCGAACAGCGAATAGGAGACGAACAGGTAGCGCTCGGCGATGCCGCCGAGGACCACGGCCAGCAGGAAGGGCACGCGCGGCCAGTCCCAGCGGATGCAGGCCACGCCGATCGCCGCGGCCACCAGCATGACGAGGACGTCGCCGAAGGAGTTGCTGGAGCTGTAGGCGCCCAGCCCCAGCAGGAGCAGGAGGAAGGGCACCAGGAGCGGGCCTGAGATGAAGGTCAGCCGGGTGAGCGGGCGGAGGAACGCGAAGGCGGCCGCGACGGCGACGATGTTGGCCAGGACGACGATCCACACCATGGAGTAGGTGACGTCGAGCTCGGTGGTGAGCATCTCCGGGCCCGGGTCGAGTCCGGCGATCAGGAAGGCGCTCAGCAGCACGGCGGTGGCCGCTCCGCCGGGGATGCCGAAGGCGATGGTGGGAACGAGCGAGCCGCCGTCCTTCGCGTTGTTGACCGCGCCGGAGGCGATGACGCCGTCGATCGCCCCCTTGCCGAACTGCTCGGGGTTCTTGGACGACTGCCGGGCCTGGCCGTAGGCGATGAACTGGGCCACCGAACCGCCGAGGCCCGGGATCATGCCGATCGTGGAGCCGATGGCGCTGGCCCGCAGGACGACCGGCCAGTGGCGCAGTGTGTCGCGAATGCCCTCGCCGATGCCGGTGATCCGCTTCGGCATCTCGCCGGCACCGCCGGCGATGCTGCTGCGGCTGAGCATCAGCTGCAGGACCTCGGCTCCACCGAAGAGGCCGACCACGAGCGGAACCAACGGGATGCCGTCCCACAGGTAGATCTCGTCCATCGTGTAGCGGGGGATCCCCTCCTGGGAGTCGATCCCGATGAGGGCCACCAGCAGGCCCAGGGCGGCCATGAGCAGGCCCTTTAGCACCTTCTTGCCCGACAGCGCCACCACGAACGTCAGCCCTACGAGGGTGAGCATGAAGAATTCGGGGGCGCTCAGGGCCAGGACGACCGGGCGGATGACCGGCACCATCGCGGCGAGGACGAACGCGCCGAACACCGATCCCAGGGCGGAGCTGAAGAGCACCGCCCCGAGGGCCCGGCCGCCCTGTCCGCGCCGCGTGAGGGGGTACCCGTCGAGTGTGGCGGCCGCCGAGGTCGCCTCGCCCGGGATGCCGAAGAGGACGGAGGTGATGTCGCCGGTCGTGGAGGTGACCACCAGCATCCCGAGCAGGAAGGCGAAGGCCTCGACCGGCTCCATGCCGAACGTGAAGGGCAGCATCAGCGCCAGCGTCACCGGGCCGCCGAGGCCGGGCAGGATGCCGACGACGAAGCCGATCGCGACGCCGAGCAGCATCAGGCCGAGGGTCTGCAGTTGCAGAACCTGCGACAGGCTGTCGAGGAGTGCCTCGCCCACGGAAGCTCCAGGGGACGTAGTGGTCCGCATGACCGAGTCGGCCAACCGGGGTGGGGATGCAGAGGCGTCGACCCGGACGGTGATGGTGTCCGGTTCTCGACCCCTGCGGCCTGACGTGCTGTGCATCACGTCCGGCACGGATGGTCGAGCAGAAATGAGTTCTTTGTCAAGCCGGGTGTTCCGAGGCGCGGACGTGGTTCTGAGCGTGAACAGCTGGCCCGGGTGGTCCCTTGTCCATCGTGATGAGCGCCACGTACAGTCCGCACGGCAGAAAACGTTTCTGCTGGCTTGGTCGGGAGGAAGCGTCGTGAGACAGGTGGGAGTCATCGGTCTCGGCGGCATGGGAATCGCCCTGACCGAGTCCCTGCTCGGCGCCGGATGGCCCGTGCGCTGCTACGACATCCGGCCCGACCCGGTGGCCGCCATGGTGGCCAAGGGGGCAGAGGCAGCGGCCGGCCCGCGGGAGCTGGCCGCCGCCAGCGACGTCGTCCTCACGTTCCTGCCCGGCCCGGACCAGGTTCGCGCGGTGGCGCTGGATCCTGCCGACGGTGTCCTGGCGGGCCTGCGGCGGGGCGCGGCGATGCTCGACATGTCCACCTGCGGCCCGGACCTGGCCGAGGAACTCGGCTCGGCATTCGACGCCGCCGGTCGCCGGTTCGTCGACTGCCCCGTGAGCCGGAAGGCGCCGCACATGACCGTCCTGGTCGGTGGCCGGCCGGGCGTGCTCGGCGCGGACGAGGAGGTCCTCGCAGCCGTGTCCCGGGTCATCGTCCACTGTGGCCGGCGCGGGGCGGGCTACGCGGTCAAACTGCTCAATCAGCAGGTGAAGTACAGCTGGTACCTCGCTTCCGCCGAGGCCCTGCTCGTGGGTGCGGCCCTCGGGCTGGACGCCGAGACGGTGGCCACGGCCATCGAGGAGTCCAGCGGGTCGGACTCCGGCTTCTCCACGGCTGCCAAGTTCTTCCGGGGCGATGCCGCGGGTATCGCCACCCACGCCCCGGCGAGCACGATCGAGAAGGATCTCGCCCTCGCCGAGGCCATGGCCGCCGACGCGGGCGTCCGCAGCCGGCTGCTGTCGGCAGCCGTCGACTTCTTCGTCACCGCCGGGGGCACCCCCTACCGCGAGCGTCCTTATCCGGAGAGCTCCGCACTTCTTCAGGCACTGCGGGCGATGCCCCCACGAACAGGAGCGTGACCGTGACCATCACCGACCGGACGGTTCCCGGCCTCGGCACGACGTCGGACCTCGGCGACCTCGTCGCCCTGGGCTGCCGGGTGCTGGCCTACCGCGGCCTGGCCGAGGACATCCTGGGGCACATCAGCGTCCGCACCGCAGGCGACGAGCTCCTCGTGCGCTGCCGGGGCCCCCAGGAGCGGGGGCTGCTCTTCACTGGATCCGACGACGTGCATGCGGTCTCCCTCGACGGCGAGAGCGAGATGCCGGTCGGCTTCTCGGCCCCGAACGAGCTGCCCATCCACACGGAGATCCTCCGGGCCCGGCCGGACGTCCAGGCCGTGGTGCACGTGCACCCGCCGGCGGTCGTCGCCGCCGACCTGGCCGGTCTGCCCCTGCGCCCGATCGTGGGCGCGTACAACATCCCCGCCATGCGGATGGCCCAGGAAGGTGTCCCGACCTATCCGCGCGGTGTGCTCATCAACCGGCCGGAGCTGGGGCAGGACGTGGCACGGGCCCTGGGCGACCGGTCCGTGTGCATCCTGCGGGGGCACGGCATCGTCGCTACGGGTGACTCCGTGGAGCAGGCCGTCGTCCGCGCACTGAACCTCGACGCGCTGGCCCGGATGACGCTGCAGGCCAACAGTTTCGGGACGACGCCGCCCGAGCTGTCCGCGGAGGACGTCAGCGCCATGCCCGACCTCGGCTCGGCGTTCAACGATGCGCAGGTCTGGGCGTACAACGTGAGCAGGCTGCAGCTCGCCGGCCTGGCGGACCCTCTCTGACTCACCGCCGGGGATCGGGCCTCGGTCCGTCCCCGGCGGCCAGCCGGCTCAGCGCCCGGCGACGCGGCGGGCGGTCCGCTGGAGATGCTCGGCCATGACCCGCTGCGCGCGGTCGGCGTCGCGGGCCCGGACGGCCTCGACGAACGTGCGGTGCTCCGCGACGCCCTGGCGGCCCTCGTGCTGCGCCTCGCGCAGGGACATCAGCACAGGCTCGCGCAACGAGCGCATGAGCATGACCAGTGCGGGATTGTGCGCCGCGGCCGCGACCCGGAGATGGAAGTCGAAGGACATCGTCACCGTGTAGGTCCCTCCCTCCCGCGCCCGCGCCGCCTCGTCGCACAGCGCCATCAACTCGTCGAGTTCCTCGTCGGTGGCGCGCTCGCACACCAGGGGCACGACGCCCAGCTCGAACACGACGCGGGCCTCGGTCACCTCGGCCGCCGACAGCGCGGACATGCTGAGCAGATCGGTGATTCCCTCGCCGATCCGCCCGGTCGTGGGAGCGGTCACGAAAGCGCCACCCCGTGAGCCGACGCGGATCTCGATCAGGCCGTTCGCCTCGAGCACCCGCAAGGCCTCCCGCACGGTCACCCGGCTGACCCCGAACCTCTCGCAGAGCTCCCGCTCGGACGGCAGCCGGGCGCCGATGGCCAGCTCGCCGGTGCGGATCAGCGCTCGTACCTGGTCGACGATCGCCTGCGAGATGCGTCCGACCGCGACCGGCTGGAACAACCCGGCGTTGGATGGGGCGGAGCCTTCACTCACGGCCCGTCTCCTCTCATCCAGCGCGGACGCTACTGCACCCGGACGGACCGGACTCGCAGGTGACAAGTGTCCCTTCCTGGTGGGCACGGGGGTCAGCCCGCCGGGCGGAGCCGGCCCACGCCCACCGCAGGAGCGGTGATGAGCAGCCCGGCGGTGAGAATGGCGGCACTGAGCGGAATGACGGTCACCAGGCCCGCGACGGCGAACGGCGCCAGCAGGAGGGCCGCCGCCCGGAACGTGCCCGCCGACGCGATCGCCTCGCCGCGTTCCTCGGGGTGGACGGCGTCGGTGGCGACGGCGGGACCCACCGTCTGCAGCGCGCCCGCCCCGATCCCCGAGACGCACAGCGCGACGGCGCAGAGCACAGCCGCGCCGGCGAGCGGCCCGACCACCGCGATGCCGATGCCGCTGGCGAGGACGCCCAGCACCAGGGACAGGCGCAGCCCGGCGCCGCGCAGCCGGCCCGCGACCGCGCTGCCGGCCACCTGGGCGCCGTTGGCCACGGCCACGAGGGCGCCGATCGTCGTCGAGCTCTGCCGGGCGTGCTCCAGGGCCACCGGGACGTAGGACCCGAGCAGCCCGCGCCAGGCACCGGCACTGGCGCCGGCCCAGCAGGCGACGTCCACCCCCGGGCGCCGCCAGACCTGGACCCGGCTGCGGTCCTTGCTGCGCGCGGCGAAGGGGGCGAGCCGGGTGAGCAGCAGGGCGCTGAACACGCCCAGCGCGCTGACGGCCGCGGCTACCCCCAGTGCCAGTTGCGGCGACCGGGTGATGAGCAGCCCGGCCATCAGTGGGCCGGCGATCTGCCCCAGGCCGGAGGCCAGGTTGACCCGCGCGAGCGCGCCGACCGCGGAATCGGACATGCGGACGGCGTGGGTCTGCGTGCCGGTCCAGAAGAAGGCCCGGGCCAGGCCCTGGAGCAGCTGGGACACCGCGAAGAGCAGCCACGTGGTCGAGAGCACCAGGACTCCGCAGGACGCCGCGAGGGAGGCGGCCGCCACGACGACGAAGACCTTGTCGGGCAGGTGTCGCATCATCGCGCCCATGAAGATCCGCGTGCCCATCTGGGACGCCGCGGACAGTGCGACGAGGATCCCGACCTCGGGGGCCGAATAGCCGACCCGCAGCGCCAGCAGCGGCACGGCGACGCTGGCGATGCCGAGTCCGACGGCGAAGATCACCGCCCCGGCCAGGCTGGCGACCGCGTCCCGGCGGGCGGCGCCTCCGCCCTCCTGCGGCGCTCCGGCCATGCGGCGGCTCCTCTCCACGACGACGGGATGTCCGGCTGCACGGTTGACAGTGACCGCGGCCACTCTTACGGTATATTGGACAGACCATTTGCACAACGTGCGGGTTTCGGCCTCGGCCGGCGTCGCACAGGCCGCTGATCAGCGGCGCATCACTGCCGCAGACCCCCAGTGCCGGACGAGTACGGAGATCGACCTCATGCAGATCAAGGCGGACGTGGGCAAGTGCCAGGGCTACGGCAACTGTGTCGACCTGGACCCGGAGCACTTCGACCTGGACGACGACGGCCTGGTCGTCCTGCTGCGGACCTCCGTGGACGAGGCCGAGCTGGAGAAGTCCGGCGCCGCGGTGCGCAGCTGCCCGGTGCAGGCCGTCTGGCTGGCCGATCATGACGGCTGACCGGATCCCCGGCCGGGTCGTCGTCGTCGGCAGCTCGGTCGGTGGGATCCGGACCGGGCAGGCCCTCCGGGCCGCGGGCCATACCGGCGAGGTGGTGCTCGTCGGCGCGGAGGATGTCGCGCCCTACGACAAGCCCCCGCTGTCCAAGCAGGTGCTCGTGGGCGACCAGAGCGCCGGCGACATCCCGCTGCTCGGTCCCGGCGGCTGGGCGGGCGACGGCCTGACGCCGGTGCTGGGCCGCGCCGCGGCGCGGCTGGACCCGGTCGGCAAGCAGGTGATCCTGTCCGACGGCGAGCCGGTGGCCTACGACGCCGTCGTGCTGGCCACGGGCGCGCACCCCCGGAGCATCCCGGCCCCCGAAGGCTCGCTGGTCCGGACCGTTCGCGAACTGCGGGACAGCGAGGCCATCCGGGCGCAGTTCTCCCGTGGTGGTCCCGTCGTCGTCGTGGGCAGCGGTTTCATCGGTGCAGAGGTGGCCTCCAGTGCCCGGCAGCTGGGGCTGGAGGTCACGATCGTCGAGGCGCTCCCGGAGCCGTTCGCCCGGGCTCTCGGCTCCGAGGTGGCCGCTCGGATCGGCCGGCTGCACGCCGACGCGGGGGTCTCGGTCCTGGGCTCGGCGGCGGTCGCCCGGGTGGAGTCGCTGGCCGACGGCACCGGTGTCGTGCACCTGGCCGACGGCCGGCGGCTGCCGGCGGCGACCGTCGTGGTGGGCATCGGTGTGGTCCCGGCCACGCGGTGGCTGGAGGACTCCGGTCTCGACCTCGACCGCGGCGTGCTGACCGACGAGTACTGCCGTGCATCCGGCGCGCCGGACGTGTACGCCGTCGGTGACGTCGCGCGCTGGTTCGACGTGCGCAGCGGGGAGCACCGCCTCGTGGAGCACTGGACCAACGCGGTCGAGCAGGCCAACCTCGTGGCGCACAACCTGCTGCACCCCGACGAGCTGCGTCCGCACGTGAAGGCGCCGTACTTCTGGTCCGACCAGCACGGTCTGAAGATCCAGATGGTCGGGCGCATCCACCCCGACGACCGGGTGAGCTTCCTGCGCTGCACCACGTCGGCCGGGGAGAAGGACGTCGCGCTCTACTCCCGCGACGGCGGCTTCTCGGCCGCCGTCGTCCTCGGCTGGCCGCGCGCCGTCGTGGCCTGCCGCCAGGCCTGGGAGCGGGGGGAGGACCTCGCGCAGGTCACCGGCCGGCTGTCCGCCCTCGCCACCGCGGCCACCCCCGTTCCGGTCGGCTGACCCCGCGGCCCCGCGCATCCCCGTCCCACCCGATCCCGACATGACCACCCCCCGACAGAGGAGGACGAGCAAGTGACGACAGTCGAAGAGCCCACCCGTACCGGTGCTCCGCAGGTGCGGAACCTGGTCGACGTCAAGAACGGCGAGATCAGCCGCGAGATCTTCATCGACGAGCAGATCTTCAAGAACGAGCTGGAGAACCTGTTCCCGCGGGCCTGGTTGTTCGTCGGCCACGCCACGCAGGTGCCCGAGCCCGGGGACTTCTTCTCCTCGTGGATGGGGGCCGACCCCGTCCTGCTGACCCGGGACGACAAGGGCGAGCTGAACGTCCTGCTGAACTCGTGCCGGCACCGAGGCATGCGCGTCTGCCGCTACGACGAGGGCAACACCCTCCAGTTCACCTGCCCCTATCACGCCTGGTCGTACTCGATCGACGGCTCGCTGGTCGACACTCCCGGCGCGCTGCACGGTGTCCCGCAGCAGAAGGCGGCGTACGGCACCAACCTGGAGCGGGAGAAGTGGGGGCTGGTGCGCGCCGCCCAGGTGCACAACTACAAAGGCCTGGTCTTCGCCAACTGGGACCCGGAGGCGCCGTCGTTCGACGAGTACGTCGGTGACTTCCACTGGTGGCTGGACAACCTGGCCGACGCCTTCGACGGCACCGAGGGCGGCACCGAGGCCTTCCGCGGCGTGCACAAGTGGCGGATCCGGTCGAACTGGAAGTTCGTCTCGGAGAACTTCCTCGGCGACACCTACCACGGCGCCTCCACCCACGCCTCGGTCGAGGCCGTCGGCATCGGCCCGGGCGGGAAGGGCAAGCGGCGTCACGGCGAGCGTCAGAACGAGGGTGGATTCTCGAAGGGCCGGATGAAGACCTCCTTCCGGCGCGGGCACGGTGCGTCGGACAACCTCGCCTACGAGATCCCGTACCCGGAGTTCGAGGAGGCCGAGCTCGACGAGTACTTCGTCGCCGCATGGGAGAAGCGCAAGGAGAAGCTGCAGGCGGAGGGGCGGCTGCTGGGCGGCCGGGGTCCGGCGACGCTCTTCCCGAACATGTCCTTCGCCGCGGGCTTTCCGCGGACCATCCTGGTCGCGCACCCGATCAGCCCCACCGAGACCGAGGTGTGGCGCTGGTACCTGGTGGACAAGTCCGCGCCCGAGAAGGTGCGCGACTGGCTGCGTCACTACTACATGCGCTACGCGGGTCCGGCCGGGATGACCGAGCAGGACGACATGGAGAACTGGGACTACGCCACCGAGGCCAGCCGGGGCGTCGTCGCCCGGCGCTATCCCTACAACTACCAGCAGGGGCTCGGTCAGGAGACCGCCAGTGACCTGGACGGCTCCGTGCACTCGCACCACGCCATCGCCGGCGAGGTCAACGCCCGCGCCTTCTACCGGCGCTGGGCGGAGTTCGTCGACAACCTCTCGTGGCCGGAGCTCACCGAGCTCGCCCGGGTCGACGACCGCGCCACGGAACGCGATGCCGTCGTCACCGACGTCGCCGAGGGCGTCAAGGTCCTCGACGCCGTCGACGTCGTCGACGGCCCCCCCGCGCAGTAGGACCACCACCACTCCACGAAAGGACTGCCATGCCGATAGACGAGGCCCTGCTCGAGCGGATGCTCCTGCGCGAGAGCGTGTCCGAATTCCTGTACCGGGAGGCCGATCTGCTCGACGAGCGGCGGTACACGGAGTGGCTGGACATGCTCGCCGAGGACTACCAGTACTCGGTGCCGCTCCGGATGAACGTCGCCTTCGGGGAGACGGATGCGCGTGAGGAGACGCGTGCCGGCCGGGAAATCTGCTGGTTCGACGAAGGCAAGGAGACGATGTCCCTCCGCGTCGACCAGCTGAACACGGGCCTCCACTGGGCGGAGGAACCGGTGTCCCGGATCTCGCACCTGGTGACCAACATCCGGCTCGACGCCGTCGAGCTGCCCGAGGTCGCGGTGAGCTGCCGCTTCCTGGTGTACCGGAACCGGGTGGCGGACGAGACCGACTTCCTGGTCGGCCGGCGCAAGGACCGGCTGCGCCAGGTCGGTGATTCCTGGCACGTCGTGCGACGGGAGCTGCTGCTCGACCAGTCCGTCCTCCTGGCGAAGAACCTCTCCATCTTCGTCTGAGGTCGCCCGCCACCAGGCCTCCTCCCGTCGTCACCCGCGGGCGGGAGGAGGTCCGTCGGGGCGCCACCGCCCGTGCTCACCCGAGAGGACCACTGCGTGCGTATCCCGTCATCGAGCCGCGCGGCGCTGCTGCGCGCGTTCGGCCGGCCAGTTGCCGTCGAGGACGTCCCCGTGCCCGCGGAACTCGAGCCGGGAGCGCTCCTGGTGCGCGTCACCATGGCATCGGTGTGCGGCACCGATGTGCACATCTGGGACGGCGGGGCCTTCACTGCGAGCGCCGCGAACCTGCCGCAGGTGATGGGCCACGAGATGGTGGGGGAGATCGTCGCCTTCGGCGACGGCCCGCGCACCGACTCGCTCGGCCGGCCGGTGGAGGTCGGTGACCGGGTGGTGTGGACGCACGCGCCGTGCGGGCAGTGCTTCTACTGCACGATCGAGCGTCAGCCCTCGCTCTGCTCGGGCCGCCGGAGCTACGGACGGCTGCCCGCCTCCGCCTTCCCCCACCTGACCGGGGGCTTCGCGGAGTACTGCTACGTCTTCCCGGGGTCGGGCCGGGTCCGGGTCCCCGACGAGGTGCCGGACGCCTGGGCCGCCCCGGCGAGTTGCGCCCTGCGCACCGTCGTGCACGTGCTGGAGCAGGTGGGGACTATCCAGCCCCACGAGTGCGTGGTCGTCCAGGGAGCAGGACCGCTGGGCCTCTACGCGACGGCGATGCTCCGCTCCCTCGGGGTGGGCACCGTTGTCGTGATCGGCGCTCCCGACGGCCGGCTCGAGCTCGCGACGGCCTACGGGGCGACCGGGACCGTGTCGGTGGAGCACCTGCCGGACCCGCGGGAGCGTGACGAGGCAGTGCGCCGGCTGACCCCGGACGGGCGCGGCGCCGATGTCGTGCTGGAGCTCTCCGGCGCACGGTCGGCCTTCGGGGAGGGCCTGGACCTGCTCCGGCCGGGCGGCCGGTACGGCGTCGCCGGGCAGACCAGCGCGGTCGACCTCACGATGGACCCGAGTCTGCTCGTCCGCAAGCAGCTCACCGTCCGGGGCGTCCTCTCGGCCCACGCGGGCCACTACTGGAAGGCCCTGGACTTCCTCCGCCAGACCCGGGACTCCGTCGACTGGGACGCGCTCGTGACCGCGCCCGTCGGGCTGGACGGGGTCACCGACGCCATGCAGTCGATGAAGCGCGGTGTCCTGAAGCCGCTCATCGACCCGCACGTGTGAACCAGCACCCCCGCACCCTTCCCCCGCCCGCCCCCCACCGAGGAGATGCGACATGCCCCCCACCGCCACACCTGGTAGCGGTGCGCCGGATCGGCTGATGCTGATCGACGGCAAGCTCTGCGCGAGCGCCGGCGGCGGATGGCTGACCGCCATCGACCCCAGCAACGAGGAGGTGCTCGGCCGGGTCCCGGAGGCGACGGCGGAGGACGTCGAGCAGGCGGTTCTCGCCGCCGACCGCGCCGCGCCGGCATGGGCGGCGACGCCGGCGCTGGAGCGGGCCCGCCTGGTGCGGGAACTCGCCCGCCGCGCGCTGGACCGGGCGGACGAGCTGCTCGAGCTGGAGGTCCGCGACACCGGGAACACCCGGCGCCGCATGGTCCGTGACGTCACCATGGCCACGGACCTGCTGGAGTACTTCGCCGGTCTGGCCCTGGAGATCAAGGGTGAGACCGTCCCGTCGTCGCCGACCGGGCTGCACTTCTCGGTGCGCGAGCCCTACGGGGTGGTGGGGCGCATCCTCGCCTTCAATCACCCGTTCTACTTCGCCGCCTCCCGGCTGGCCGCGCCGCTCGTCGCCGGCAACACCGTGGTGCTGAAGCCCTCGGAGGAGGCGCCGCTGTCGACGACCGTGCTGGCCGAGCTGTGCGCGGAGATCTTCCCGCCCGGAGTGGTCAACATCGTGACCGGCACGGGCATCGTCGCGGGGGCAGCGCTGGTCCGGCACCCTCGCGTCAAGCGGCTCACGTTCATCGGGTCGGTCCCGACCGGCCGGGCCATCCAGCGGCAGGCCGCGGAGTCCGCGGTCAAGCACGTCTCGCTGGAACTGGGCGGCAAGAACCCGATGATCGTGTTCCCCGACGCCGATCCCGAGAAGGTCGCCACGGCCGCGGTCGCCGGCATGAACTTCGGCCACCAGGGTCAGTCGTGCGGCTCGACCAGCCGGCTGCTCCTCCACGAGGACCTCTACGAGGACGTCCTGGCCCGGGTGGTCGAGAAGGTCTCGGCCCTGCGCCTGGGTGACCCCACGCGCGACGACACCGACATGGGCCCGCTCAACAACGCCCGGCACCTGCAGAACGTGATCGGCCACGTCGCGGCGGCGGAGGAGGACGGCGCTCGGCTGATGACGGGGGGGCGGCGCCCTGGCGGTGCGCAGTTCGAGCGTGGGTTCTGGCTCCAGCCCACTGTCTTCGCCGACGTGACCCCCGAGATGCGCCTGTTCCGGAGCGAGGTCTTCGGCCCGGTGCTGGCGGTCAGCCGGTGGTCCGACGTCGACGACTTGTTCGCCCTCGCGAACGGCGTCGACTATGGGTTGACCGCCTCCATCTGGACCAACGACCTGAACCGGGGCCTGGTGGCGGCGCGCGCCGTTCAGGCCGGATACGTCTGGATCAACGGGAACTCGACCCACTTCCCCGGTACCGGTTTCGGCGGCCGGAAGGAGAGCGGTACCGGGTCGGAGGAGGGGCTCGACGAGCTCCTCAGTTTCACGGAGGTCAAGACCATCAATGTCGCGCTCCCGGCCCAGCTCACCTGAACCGGCAGTCGGACGTGCAGGCCGGGGGCTCGATGCGGAGCGGGAAGGCGAATGCGGCGACTAGGATCATCAGATGCCTGAGACGGTGAGCAACGGCACCAAGGCCGGCCCGTCGTACCCGATTTCGTCGGTCGACAACGCGCTGCGCCTGGTGTTGATGCTGCGCGACCAGCCGCGACTGCGGTTGTCGGGGATCGCTGTGGCTCTGGACATCGCCCCCTCCACTGCTCACCGGCTGCTCGCGATGCTCGTCCACCACGGCTTCGTCCGGCAGGAGGACGGCATGGGCACCTACGTGGCCGGATCGGCGCTGCTGGACCTGGGGCTGGCGGCCGTGCGCAACCTCGACATCCGTACGTACGCCCGTCCGATCCTCTCCGATCTGGCCAGGAAGACCGACGAGACCGTGCACCTGGCGCAGCTGGAGGGGGGCAAGATCCGGTACCTGGCCGCAGCCGAGAGCGGCCAGCCGTTGCGGGTCGCCGACCGGACGGGTCAGCTCCTCCCTGCCCACCGGACGGCGACCGGCAAGGCGATCCTCGCCTCGTTCACCGCCCAGCAGCTCGACGAGATCTTCTCGCTGGACGGGTCGGGCAACGGAGAGGGGCTCACCTCGGCCGATCGTGCCGAGCTCGATGCCGAGCTGGCCGAGGTTCGGGAGCGCGGGTACGCGATCAACCACCGGGTGGCCGAGGACATCATCTCCGTGGCGGTGGTCGTCCGTGACCACCGCGGGGCCAGCATTGCCGCGATCAATGCCTCCGCGCCCTCCAGCCGGATGACGAAGAAGCGGCAGGTGGCGGTCGTCCGGGACCTGCACGCTGCCGCAGCCCAGCTCGAGGACCTGCTCAGTACCGTCGGCCGCGCCTGACGGGCTGCCGGGCCCCCGGCTCCCAGGCCCGCCCGCGGGACCGAGGATGCGTCGCGGGTCAGGCCTCCCGGCTGCGCGCGCGGGCCGGCGAGGTGCCCAGCAGGGCGTTGGCGACGGCGACGTCCCCGAGCCGGCGTTCGAAGCCCTCGGGGATGACCAGGTCGTCGCGGCTGAGCGCGGAGACGTCCGCGCGGCCGAGGCCGGTCATCGCCGAACCGAGCCCGTCGCGGAGCAGGTCGAGGACGTTCTCCACGCCGGCCTGGCCGTTGGCCCCGAGGCCCCACAGGTAGGCCCGGCCGATCATCACGGCCTTCGCTCCCAGGGCCAGGGCCTTGGCGACGTCGCCACCGCGGCGGATGCCGCCGTCCAGGAGCACGTCGACCTGGTCGCCCACGGCCGCGGCGACCGACGGCAGCGCGCGGATCGACGCAGGAGTGCCGTCCAGGTTGTTGCCGCCGTGGTTGGAGACCGAGATGGCCGTGACGCCGGCGTCGACGGCGCGCTTGGCGTCGTCGACCCGCATGACGCCCTTGAGCATGAACGGGCCGTCCCACTGCTCGCGCAGCCAGGCGACGTCCTCCCAGGTCGGCATCGGCGACTGCATCCACATCCCGTAGGCCCCGAAGAAGGTCGGCGCCGGGTCGCCGGGGTTCGCCACCATGTTCGGCACGGTGAGGTCGGGGATCTTCCCGGTCCTCGCGAAGTCGAGCAGCCAGCGGGGCTTGACCAGCACCTGCGGCGCGTACCGGCGGGCCGCCTCGAAGTCGATCTTCTCCGGGATGAAGGGGCTCCCCCAGTCGCGGCCGTAGGCGAACGACCAGTCGAGGGTGGCGATCATGCCCACGGCGCCGGCCCGCCTGGCGCGGTCCATGCGGGCCAGCATCTCCTCGCGCGTGCCGACCCAGTACATCTGGAAGAAGGTCTGCGGGTTGGCCGCGACGACCTCCTCGATCGGCTTGCTGGCGAACGAGGACAGCCCCATCGCCACCCCGCGGGCGGCCGCGGCGCGGGCGACGGCGACCTCGCCGTCGGGGTGCACGGCCTGCACGCCGGTCGGGCTGATCAGCACCGGCATCGACAGGGACTGGCCCATGACCGTGACGGCCGTGTTCCGCTCGTTGGCCAGACCGGCGGTGTGCGGGGCGAAGCCGAGCTCGGCGAAGGCGGCCAGGTTGTCCTCGACGGTCAGCCCGCGTTCGGAGCCGGCCACCAGCGCGCCGTACACGCCCTTGGGCAGCCGCTTCCTCGCCCGGCGCTGCGCCTCGGCGACGGATTCGAACCAGGTACTTGCCATCGTCAGACCTCCTCGGGAGCCCGTTCCGCGGGCTCGTGGCCGGCCCTCGACGGCCGGTGGCACTCAGTGCCATGCTAGTCCGGGCGGTGAGACGGCCGCCACATGGGCTGCGCCGGATCGCCGAGCGCGGCCATCGGGGGGTGGGTGCGGGTCAGCGGCGCAGGCCGGGGAACCCGGCCGCCATCTCGTCGAAGGCCTGGTGCAGGTACTGGGTCAGCGGGGTGCGCGCGTCGGTGAGCCAGGCCTCGAACGCCGTCGTGGCGGCGGCGCGGGTGGTCGCGGCCACCAGGCGCGGCACCAGTGCCGTAGGGGTGTCCCCCGTGCGTCGCGCGACGTACCGCGCGACGACCAGGTCCACCTCGGCGAAGCGCAGCTGGGAGTGCGCGAGCAGCGCCGGCTCGGCCAGGATCAGCTGCATGCGCTCGCGCAGCAGCGGCAGCTCGGCGTCCGGGTAGTCGTTGACCTCGACGTAGGCGGCGCACACCGTGGCGAGCACCGGCCCGGCGTCGCCCGTCGCGGTGAGCAACTGCTCCAGGCGTGCCACGTGGCCGGCGAAGTCCCCCCACACCGCGTCGGCCTTGGTGGCGAAGTAGCGGAAGAACGTGCGCCGGCTGATCCCCGCCGAATCGGCGACCTCGTCGCTCGTCACGTGCTCGAAGCCGCGGGAGGTGAACAGGTCCAGGGCCGCCCGCTCGGCCCGGCTCCGGGCGCCGTCCCGCGGCTGGGCAGCCACCGCCGTCTCGCTCACCGCCCCATCTTCGCCGGTCGGTGCCGCCCGCGGGGCCGGGCAGGGCGGTAGTCGCCCGCCGGTGTTGTCGGTGGCACCGGGTGCCATTACCGTGAACGGCATCTGTCCGTGACCCAGTTCACCAGGAGACGCCATGCCCGAGCCCGTCCAGGACGTCGAGAACGAGACCCCCGCAGTCGAGGAGACGGTGGTCGAGGAGTCGCTGGTGGAAGAGGTCTCCATCGACGGCATGTGCGGCGTCTACTGACCGACGGTCGGTGATGTCCCCCGCTGCGGCACCGCCCGCCGTGGAGTTCGACGCGTCGGCGCCCTGGCAGAAGGCCCGCTCGGTCGCGCTGCGGCCCGAGCCGTTCGGCGCGCTGGTCTACCACTTCGGCAACCGGAAGCTCTCCTTCCTGAAGTCGAGGACGCTGGTCGCGGTCGTGGAGTCGCTGGCCGACCACCCCACCGCGACGGCCACATTGGTGGCCTGTGGCGTGACCGAGGCCCAGCGGCCGGCCTACGTGAAGGCGCTCGCCGATCTCGCCCGTTCCCAGATGATCGAGAGAAGGACCGCATGACCGCCGTTCTGCCCGCCCGCAGCGATCGCCCGGTAGGCGGCCGGCTGGTCGACCAGTTCGAGTACGGGCTGGACGCCCCGATCTGCCTGACGTGGGAGCTCACCTACGCCTGCAACCTGGCGTGCGTGCACTGCCTGTCCTCCTCGGGGCGGCGGGACCCGCGCGAGCTGTCCACCGCCGAGGCCGAGGCGGTCATCGACGAGCTGCAGCGGATGCAGGTCTTCTACGTCAACGTCGGCGGTGGCGAACCCACGGTGCGCCCCGACTTCTGGCACCTGCTCGACTACGCCATCGGCCACGACGTCGGCGTCAAGTTCTCCACCAACGGCATCAAGCTCGACAAGGCTCGGGCGCAGCAGCTGGCCCGCACCGACTACGTCGACGTCCAGATCTCCCTGGACGGGGCCACGGCCGAGGTCAACGACGCCGTCCGTGGCACCGGCTCCTTCGCCACCGCCACGCGGGCCCTGGAGAACCTGGCCGAGGCCGGGATGAAGGACTTCAAGGTCTCCGTCGTCGTCACCCGGGAGAACGCCGGGCAGCTCGACGACTTCAAGGCGCTGACCGACCGCTACGGCGCGCAGCTGCGGATCACCCGCTTCCGCCCGTCGGGCCGCGGAGCCGACGTCTGGGACCGGCTGCACCCGACGCAGGCCCAGCAGCGGGAGCTGTACGCCTGGCTGCTGGCCAACGGTGACCAGGTGCTCACCGGTGACTCGTTCTTCCACCTCTCGGCGCTGGGGGAGTCCCTCCCGGGCCTCAACCTCTGCGGCGCCGGCCGGGTGGTCTGCCTGATCGACCCGGTCGGCGACGTCTACGCCTGCCCGTTCGCGATCCACGAGAACTTCCTGGCCGGCAACGTCCGCGACGAGGGCGGCTTCCAGCGGGTGTGGCAGTCCTCCGAGCTCTTCGCCGACCTGCGCAACCCGCAGACCGGCGGCGCGTGCACGAAGTGCGCGCACTTCGACGCCTGCCGGGGCGGCTGCATGGCGGCGAAGTTCTTCACCGGTCTCCCGCTGGACGGCCCCGACCCCGAGTGCGTCCAGGGGTACGGGGAGACGGCGCTGGCCGCCCGCGACCTCGACCTGGTCACCCCCCGCAGCTCCGTCGACCACTCGCACAAGGGCCCCGTCCGCGGCCAGCCCACGCTGCTCGGCATCCCGTCCATCCCGAGCAAGATCTGCGACGAGTCGCCGCTGGCCGGGCTCGACCTGCGCTGACCCACCCCGGAAGGGGGAGCACGCTTCAGCGGCGGGGCAGATCGGCCGATGGCCCGGGGGTGATCCTCCGCCTGTGCGACCGGCTGGCCGGACTGCTGCCCGAGGGTCGCCTGCTGCCCGAGGCCGTCTGGGAGCGGCGGCACCGCGCCATCGTCCGGCTCTGCCTGGTCTCCGCGGGTCTGCTGGTGCTCGTCGCGTGGCTGCAGGGGGGCGGTCAGCCGGCCGCCGTCGCCGTCCTCGCCGCCGTCGCAGGCCCGGTGGTCCCGGCCGTGGTCCCCCGGCTGGGCCGCAAAGCGCGCGCCGCCGCGACGACGGCGAGTCTCCTGGCCGCCTCCGTCGCCCTGGTGCACCTCTGGAGCGGCGTCACCGAGGCGCACTTCGTCTTCTTCGTGATCATCGGCGTCGTCTCGCTGTACCAGGACTGGATCCCGTACGGCATCGCCCTCGTCGTCGTGGTCGTCCACCACGGCGTCTTCGGCACCATGTACCCGCACGCGGTGTTCAGCCACGATGCCCGGCACGATCCCTGGGTCTGGGCCGGCATCCATGCCGCCTTCGTGCTCGCCGCCAGCATCGCCCACCTCGCCTCCTGGCGGCTGAACGAGGACCAGGTGCTCAGTGACCCGCTGACCGGCCTGGCCAACCGGACGCTGCTGGAGGAGATCACCCACCGCCTGCTGGCCCGGGGTGGGGCGGTGAGCCTCCTGTTCATCGACCTCGACGACTTCAAGGCGGTCAACGACAGCCGCGGGCACGCGTCCGGTGACGAGCTCCTGCTCGTGCTGGCCGAGCGGCTGCGGGGCTGCATCCGGCCGGGCGATGCCGTCGCGCGGGTCGGTGGCGACGAGTTCGCCATCGTGGTCGACGGTGGTGCCGAGGTCGCCCGCGCGGTGGGTGAGCGCGCGCTCGTGGCGCTGTCGCTCCCGGTCCCGCTCTCCGACGGGATGGTCACCGTGCACGGCAGCGTCGGCGTCGCCGTCTCCGCGGACTCCACCGACCGCACGGCCGGCGCGCTGCTGCGCAATGCCGACCTCGCCATGTACCTCGCCAAGGCCCAGGGCAAGAACCGCCTCGTCGTCTACGCCGACGGGATGGCCGAGGCCGCCCGCCGCCGGGCGGGGCTGGCGCAGGACCTCGAGAGCGCCGTCGACGCCGGCCAGCTGGAGGTCCACTACCAGCCGACCGTCCGCCTGACCGACGGCCGGACCACCGGCTTCGAGGCGCTGGTGCGCTGGAACCATCCCGAGCGCGGCCTGGTGCCGCCGGTCGAGTTCATCCCCCTGGCCGAGGAGACCGGGGCGATCACCGGCATCGGCCGGTGGGTGCTGCACGAGGCGCTGCGCCAGGGTGCGGCCTGGACGGCCGAGACCGGCGATCCGCTCCGCATGGCCGTGAACCTCTCCCCGCGCCAGTTCCAGGACGGCGACGTCACCGCCGACGTCGTGGCGGCGCTGGCGGAGACCGGCTTCCCCGCCGATCAGCTGACGCTCGAGGTCACCGAGGGAGTCCTCGTCCGCAACATGGACGCCGTGGTGGCGCAGCTGGGTTCGCTGCGCGCCCTGGGCATCCGGATCGCCATCGACGACTTCGGCACCGGCTTCTCGGGGTTGTCCTACCTGCGGCACCTGCCCGCGGACATCATCAAGATCGACCGGAGCTTCGTCACCGACCTGCCGCTGGGCCGTTCGGCGGTCACCCTCATCACCTCGATCGTCGAGCTCGCTCGCACACTGGGCCTCGACGTCGTGGCCGAGGGCGTGGAGACCGAGGGGCAGCGACGGGCGCTCGCCGACCTCGACTGCGGCTCGGCGCAGGGCTACCTGTTCGCCAGGCCGGAGCCGGCCGCCCGCGCGGGGGCTCACCTCGTCGGGGCGCGGATCCCGGCTCAGGCTCACGCGCCGGCGATCGAGCGACTGCAGGGCAGCCCGATCGCCTGACACCCGAGGGCACCGGCTAGGGCAGGTCGACCTTCTCGTTCTCCCCGGCGTCGATCCGCTCGCCGGTGACCTTCGCCTTCACGAAGCTGAACGCCGTGGAGAGCCGGCCGCCGGGTGCGTCCCAGTACTCGGCGGAGTCGGCGTGCACCTTGATCAGCACCACGCTGCCGTCGTCCGGCCCCTGCGGGAACCACGCCTCGACGGCGCCGTTCCACAGCTCCCGCTTCTTCGCCGCGTCCTCCACCACCTCGGCGTCGCCGGTGAGCGAGACCCAGGAGCCGCCCGAGCCGACCCCGACGTTCACCTGCGGCGAGGCGAGGACGTGCTCGACCGGGTGCGAGCCCCGCTCGGCGAAGAACCACAGGTCGCCGTCGAACTCGACCTCCTGCAGCGTCATGGGGCGGCTGGTCAGCGTGCCGTCCCGGCGGATCGTGGTGAGGAAGCCGAAGCGCTCACCCTTCAGCAGTTCGGCCACCTTGCACGTCTGGTCGTCGCTCATGGGGTGTGCAGTGCCCACGTCCGGTCTGCCGACACCCGTTCAGCCCGGAGGCACGTACCGGGCCCGGAGGCCGTCGATCAGCAACCCCAGGCCGAACCCGAAGGCGGCGGTGTCCGTGTCGCCGAGGCGCTCGTCGATCGCGGCCAGGAGCAGCGGTTTGTCGGCGAGCACCTGGGCCCGGAAGGCGTTCGCCCGCTCGTCACCGGCATCCGGGAGCGGCTGGATCGACGCCCGCTCGGCCTCGGCCTGCCACTCCGTGGCGCTGCCGATGACGTAGGCGCCGATGGTGAAGAGGGTCTGCTGCGCCTCGCCCGGTGTCATGCCGGCGTCGACGAGGACCCGCAGGACGCCTTCGATGTGGGCGAAGGACTCCGGGCTGGGCCGGTTGCCGGCCAGCACCCGCGGGGCGTCGCGGGTGGACACCACGGCGTCGAACATCCGCTCGGCGACGTCCCGCAGCCATTCCCACCACGGCTGCCCGGGCTCCGGCCCGGCGTAGGCGCCGCCGGTCCGGCGCACGAGCTCCTCCGCCATGAGGTCCATCAGCTGGCGCTTGTTGTCGACGTGCCAGTACAGCGTGGGTCCGGACACCCCGAGCACCTTCGCGATCCGCCGGAACGAGACGGCCTCGAGCCCGCCCTCCGCGAGCAGCCCGAGGGCGGCGTCCACCACGGAGTCGCGGGACACCGGCGCCCGCTCGGTGGCATTCTCGGGAAACACGCTTGACACCCTAACGGTGTTAGAGGACATTGTCCCGCGTGTCTAACACCGTTAGAGGGGCGGCGATCGAGGTCGCCGCGCTCACCAAGACGTACAAGTCCGGCGATCACCAGGTCGAGGCGGTCAAGGGCATCGACCTGCGCGTGGAGGCCGGGCAGACCTACGGTTTCCTCGGGCCCAATGGAGCGGGCAAGTCGACGACCATCGAGATGCTCTGCACCATCCGCAACCCCACGTCCGGCTCGGCCCGGGTCGCGGGCTACGACGTCGTCACCCAGCGGGACCAGGTGCGTCGCCGCATCGGCCTGGTCTTCCAGCAGCAGACCCTGGACCTGCAGCTGACCGCCGAGCAGAACCTGCGGTTCCACGCCGACCTCTACGGGCTGGGCCGGGCCGACGCCGAGCGCCGGATCGCCGAGGTACTGGAGATGGTGGCGCTGGCCGACCGCCGCTCGGACGTCGTCATGAAGTTCTCCGGTGGCATGAAGCGCCGCCTGGAGATCGCCCGCGGCCTGGTGCACGCCCCGCAGGTGCTGTTCCTCGACGAGCCCACGATCGGGCTGGACCCGCAGACCCGCGCGGCGATCTGGGACTACCTGCACGACCTCCGCCAGCGCACCGAGATCACCGTCTTCGTCACCACGCACTACATGGACGAGGCCGAGCACTGCGACCGGATCGCGATCATGGACCACGGCGAGATCGCGGTGGAGGACACTCCCGAGGCGCTGAAGTCCAGCATCGGCACCGACCGGATCGCCCTGCGCACCGACGACGACGAGCTCGCCATCGCCCGCATCCGCGAGCGGCTCGGCGTCGAGGCGGGGGTCCACGAGGGGCAGGTGACGATCGCGGTCCCCGAGGGTGCCCAGGTCGTCCCACGGCTGTTCACCGAGCTGGGCGTGCACATCCACTCCGTGACCGTCACCCGGCCCAGCCTGGACGACGTCTTCATGACCTACACCGGCCGCACCATCCGTGACTCCGAGGGGCCCCAGGGCTCCGTGAACCCGTTCGCCGGGAGGCGATGACATGGCGTCCCGCGACACCACGGCCCGCCCCGACGCCGCAGGGCCGGTCGACCTGCTGCCCGAGGTCCGCAGCGACATGTCCCACCAGTTGCGGGCCGCCTGGGTGGTCACCCGGAGGGAGCTGCTGCGCCTCCGGCAGGACAAGGCCCGCATGGTGACCATGCTGCTGCAGCCGGTGCTGTTCATCTTCGTGATGGGCACGGGGCTGGGCAGCATCGTCGACACCGGCGGCGACGTCAGCTTCCGGACGTTCCTCTACCCCGGCGTGCTCGCGACGTCGGTGCTGTTCACGGCCGCATTCGCCGGCATCTCGCTGGTATGGGACCGGGAGTTCGGCTTCCTGCGCGAGATGATGGTGGCGCCGATCTCCCGCGCCTCGATCATCTGGGGCAAGTGCTTCGGCGGCGCCATCGTGGCCACGGTGCAGAGCCTGGTGCTGCTGGCCCTGCTCGGCACCGTCGGCATCCCGTACGCGCCGGGGCTGATCCTCGCGCTGATCGGCTGCCTGTTCCTCGGGGCGCTGCTGCTGACCGCCCTGGGCGTGCTGCTGTCGACGCGGATCAAGACGATCCAGGCGGCGATGCCGGTCAGCCAGCTGCTGATCATGCCGATGATGTTCCTGTCGGGGTCGTTGTTCCCGATCGCGAACCTTCCCGACTGGCTCAGCGTGCTCACCCGGCTCAACCCGCTGACCTACGTCGTCCAGCCGATGCGGCACTTCACCCTCGACCACCTGTCGCTGACCGCGGTCGAGCAGGAGCGGCTGCTGCCGCACCTGACCTGGTTCGGCTGGGCGGTGCCCGTGGGGGTGCAGCTGCTCGCGGTCGCGGTGATCACCCTCGGCCTGATCTCGCTGGCAGCTCGGGTGTTCCGGACCACCGAGTGAGGCGCCCTGAAGGTGGGCAGGGAGTCCGGCCCCTCGCCGGAGCCCGGTGGCCGGAGCTGCCCGACGCGCCGCTGCTCGTCGTCCCGCTGGGGGCGGTGGAACAGCACGGCCACCACCTGCCGCTGGGCACGGACACGTCGGTCGCCTGCGCCGTCGCGGAGGGGGCCGTCGGATCGCTGGACGACGCGCTCCTGGCGCCCGCCCTGGCCTACGGGGCGAGCGGTGAGCACGAGGGCTTCCCCGGAACGATCTCCATCGGCACCGCGGCGCTCACCGGCCTGCTCGTCGAGTACGGCCGGTCCGCCGGGCGCTGGGCCGGCCGGGTGCTGATCGTGAACGGGCACGGCGGGAACCTCGACGCGCTCCGGGCCGCCGTCCCGCTGCTGCGCTCCGAGGGCCGGGACGTCGCCTGGTTCCCCTGCGGGGTGCGGGGCGGGGACGCCCACGCCGGGCGCACCGAGACGTCACTGATGTTGCACGTGGAACCTGCTGAGGTGCGGGAGGAGCGCGCGGTGGCGGGGGAGACGGCGCCGATCGGCGACCTGCTCCCGCGACTGCGGGCGGAGGGAGTTCGCGGGGTCAGCCCGACCGGCGTGCTGGGCGACCCCGCCGGCGCCTCCGCCGAGGAGGGGGCGGCGCTGCTGGCGGAGCTGGCCGACCGCCTCGTCGCGGCGGCCCGCGCCTGGTCGGTGGACCCCACCGGCCGCCTGACCTGAGGACCGGTGCGGCGGGTCAGTCGCCCAGTGCGGCGGCGAACTCCGGGACGGCGTTGTCGATCGCGTAGAGGATCCCCGGGGCCGTGCCGCTGGAGAACGCGTTCAGCAGGTCCGAGTCCTCGAGGACGACGGCGTTGCCCTGCTGCACCGAGCCCAGCGTCGTCCAGAGGGGGCTCGAGGTGATCTCGGCGGCGTCCACGAAGATCGGGAAGACGACGGTGAGCGGGGCGTCGAGCAGGTTGAGCTGCTCGTCGCTGACCTCGACGAAGAAGTTCTCGCCGGCCAGGTCCTGGATCTCCGGCTTGTTGACGAAGCCGAGGGACTCCATGAAGTCCACCCGGGCGTCGCCGCGGACGTAGGCGCCCCACCCCTCGGCGGTGTAGGCCCCGACGGCGACCTCGGTGCCCTCGAACTCCGGGTGCTCCTCGCGGGCGGTGGCGAAGGCCTCCTCGACCTCCGCGGCCAACTCCTCGGCCCGGTCGGTGCGGCCCAGCGCCTGGCCGACCACGTCCAGCTGCTGCTCCCAGCCGATCTGGTACGGGTCGACGCCCTCCGGCTGGCTGATCGTGGGGGCGATCCGGCTCAGCGCCTCGTGCCGGTCCTCGTCGCCGGGGCCCTTGGTGTCGAGGATGAGGTCGGGCTCCAGCGCGGCGATCGCCTCGTAGCTGGGCTCGAGGGTCTCGATGAGCTCGGGCGCCTCGTCGTACTCGCCCTCGAGCCACGGGCCCACGCCCTCGCCGCCGAAGGCCAGCCAGTCGCTGGCGCCGACCGGCTGGACGCCGAGTGCCAGGGCGGTCTCGGCGTCGCCCCAGCCGAGCGCCACGACGCGCGCCGGTTCCTCCTCGACGGTCACGTCGCCGAACGCGGTGCCGACGGTGACGGGGAAGGCGCCCGAGGACCCGGTGGACCCGCCGCCGCCCGCGGCGCCGGTGCCGCCGTCGCTGTCGTCCGAGCCGCACCCGGCGACGAGGAGGGCGGTGGCGGCCAGCAGGGCGGCGCCGCGGAGCGTGGGACGGGTGGGCATGGGAACTCCTCCGGACGAACAGGTAAGGCTGACCTAACCACACTCCGGCGGGTGGTCACCGGTCGGGGCGGGGTCGGCGGTGGAGCGAGCTCCAGCCGTCCCGGCGGAGGCGGTCGGCGCCGTCCAGGAGCAGGTCGAGGGCGAACTCGAACTCGAACTGCTCGTCGCACCCCTGGCCCACGCGGGACAGGTCACCCCCTGTCGCGGCGGTCGCGATGGCCAGGATGTGCGGGTACCGCTCGGCGAACTCCCGCGCCATCGCCTGCTGCGCCTCGACCGTCGGAGGATCGGCGCCGCGGTCGGGATCGGGCGCCTCCGCGAACAGTTCCGGGGTGAATCCCCAGATCCGGTTGCCGAGCGCGTGCATGAGGTGGTGGGTGAGGTCGGGGGAGAACCCGCCGGCGATGAACGTGCCCGCCACGGCGTCCATGTAGCCCAGCACGGTGGGCGAGCGGTGGGTGCGGGACTCGATCGCCTGCCGTGCCCACGGGTGTCGCAGCACGGCCCGCCGGGCCGAGAGGACGCGGGAACGGACGGCGCCCCGCCAGTCCAGGGCGGGATCCGGCGGCTCGAACTCGCCGATGACCAGGTCGACCATCCCGTCGATCACCTGCTCCTTGCCGCTCACGTGCTTGTAGAGCGCCATCGGGACGACCCCGAGCTCCTGGGCGAGCCCGCGCATGCTGACCGCGTCGATGCCCGAGGCGTCGGCCAGCGCCACCGCGCTGCGGAGCACCCGATCGCGGCTCAGCGGGGTACGACGCCCCTCCGGGCCACTGTCCGCCATCCACCCTCCTTGACAGGTGTACACCGTACACCTACCGTCCGCGGCGATGAGGTGTACGCCGTACACCCGCGACGACGATCGGAGACCTGCGATGATCGACTCCAGGCGCACGGCGACGGTGACCGGGGTGTTCTTCCTGGTCGCGGCGTTCCCCGCGATGGCCGCACTGGCGCTCTACCAGCCGGTGCTCGGCGACGGGTCCTACGTGCTCGGGACGGGCTCGGACGCAGGCATCCGGCTCGGCGCCTTCCTCGAGATCCTCGTGGCCGTCTCCGTCGCCGGTACTGCCATCACCCTGTACCCGGTCCTCCGTCACCGGCACTCCGGCTTCGCCCTGGGGTACGTCTGCGGGCGGCTGCTGGAGGCCACGCTCATCGTCATCGGCATCCTCGCCCTGCTGGCGGTCCTCACCCTGCGCGACGGCGTGGCCGGCGCCGACGACGGCGCGCTGGTCGCCACCGGCCGGGCGCTGGTGGCCCTGCACGACTGGACGTTCCTGTTCGGCCCGAACGTCGCGCTCGGGGTGAACACGGTCCTCCTGGCCTGGCTCCTGCTCCGCTCCGGGCTCGTCCCCCGCTGGATCCCCGCGCTCGGCCTCGTCGCCGGACCGCTCATCTTCGTCTCGGCGACCGCGGTGCTCGCCGGGCTCTACGACCAGGTGTCCCTGCCCGGCACGCTCGCCGCGCTCCCGGTGTTCGCGTGGGAGATGTCCCTGGCGGTGTACCTCGTGGCCCGTGGTTTCCGGGGCGCCGTCCCGGCCTCGACCCCCGCGGTCGAGCGGGGAGCGCCGGTCCCGGCCTGAGACCATCGGCCCGTGACGCCGTCCGCTCCCGAGGGGAGGCTGCCCGACGGGTTCGTGGTGCGGCTCGACGAGCGGACCCGCGCGAGGGACGGCGGTGCGGCGCTGCTCGGGGGCTCGCCGCTGCGCCTGGTCCGGCTGGCCCCGCGTGCCCGGACGCTGCTCGTCGACGGCCGGCTGGTGGTGCGGGACGCGACGACCGCGGCCCTCGCCGCCCGGCTGCTGGACGCCGGCCTGGCCCGTCCCGAGCTGCCCGCACGGGCCGCGGACGACGTCACGGTCGTCGTCCCGGTCAGGGACCGGCCCGCGGCGCTGCGCCGGCTGCTGGCGGCGCTGCGCGCCGATCCGGGGACGGCGGGCCTGCCGGTGGTCGTGGTGGACGACGGCTCGGCCGTCCCGGTCCGCGCGCCCGGGGCGCAGGTGCTCCGCCATCCCGCCGCGCGCGGTCCCGCGGCCGCCCGGAACGCGGGCCTGGCCGCGGCGGCCACGCCGTTCGTCGCCTTCCTCGACTCCGACGTCGTCCCGCGTCCCGGCTGGCTGGCCCGGCTCCGGCCGCACCTGGCGGACCCGCGGCTGGCCGCCGTCGCCCCGCGGATCGTGCCGCTGGAGGGGGGCGCGGGCTGGTTCGCCGGCTACGAGGCTGCCGTCGGTGCCCTCGACATGGGCCCGCGGGCGGCCGCGGTGCGGCCCGGGTCGGCGGTCTCCTACGTGCCCAGCGCCGCGCTGCTCGTCCGACGGGGTGCCCTGGGGTCCGGCTTCGACGAGACGATGCGGGTCGCGGAGGACGTCGACCTGGTCTGGCGGCTGAACGCAGCCGGGTGGCGGGTCCGCTACGAGCCCGCGGCTGCGGTGGCCCACGAGCACCCGGCGACCACGGCCGGGTGGCTGCGCCGGCGGGCGTTCTACGGCACCGGCGCCGCCCTGCTCGCCGCCCGCCACGGCAGCGCGGTCGCACCGGTCGTCATCGCCCCGGAGACGGCGCTGGCCTGGGCGCTCGTGCTGTCGGGACGGCGGTGGTGCCGGATCGCCGCGCTGGGGATCCTCGGGATCTCCACCGCCCGACTCGCCCCCCGGCTCGCCGCGCCGGGGGAGCGCCCGCCGGTGGGGTTCGCCGCCCTTCTCGTCGCCCGGGGCGCGGGCGCGTCCGGACGGGCGCTGGCCCGCTCGGGAACCCGGCACCACTGGCCCGTGGCGCTGGTCGCGGCGGTGCTGTCCCGGCGGGCCCGGCGGTGGGTGCTCGCGACGGCCGTGGCCGACGCCGCGGCGGCGTGGTGGCCGCACCGCGGGCGGGGAGGACCGGTCCGTTTCGGCCTCGCCCGCCGGCTGGACGACCTCGCCTACGGCGCCGGCCTCTGGTGGGGCGCCCTCCGGGCCGGCAGCCCGGCGGCGCTCCTGCCCGCGCGTCCACCGGGGAACGTGCGGATGAACACTCCGCCGGTTGCCGCCGCGGCGGAATGAGGCCGGAACGGGAGCACTTGTCCTCCTCGTACTGCGGCACGGCCAGCGTCGGTCACCGCGTCGTCCAGCTCGAACGAGGGACCCGTGACCACACTCCAGCACCGCCCCGTCGCCGCGCCCGCCGCGCCGCCCGCCCCGCCGCCCGCCGTCCCCCGACCGGGCACGGCCCGGACGGCGCTGGTGCTCGGCGGGTTCGTCGCCATCGGCCCGCTCACCATCGACATGTACCTGCCGGCGCTGCCGACCATCACCGGTGAGCTGGAGACGACGTCGGCGGCGGTGCAGCTCACGCTGACCGGCACGCTGGTCGGCCTGGCCCTGGGACAGCTCGTGCTCGGCCCGCTGTCGGACCGGTACGGCCGGCGCCGGCCGCTGCTGGCCGGCACCGCGCTGCACGTGCTCGCGTCGCTCCTGGTGGTCGTCGCCCCGAACCTGGCCGTCCTCGGCGGCCTGCGCGTCCTGCAGGGCGTCGGGACGGCGGCCGGCGCGGTGATCGCCATCGCCATCGTCCGCGACCTCTACGACGGGCGGGCCGCGGCGACGATGCTCTCCCGGCTGTTCCTCGTCCTCGGCGCCGCGCCGGTGCTCGCGCCCACCCTCGGCGGGGAGCTGCTGCGCTTCACCTCGTGGCGGGGGATCTTCGCCGTCCTGGCCGTGTACGGCGTGCTGATGATCGTGGTCGGCTACCGCGTCCTCCCGGAGACGCTGCCCCCTGAGCGACGGCAGGGCAGCGGGGTCGTGGGCACCCTGCGGGGCTACCGCAGCCTCTTCCGCGACCGCACCTACGTCGGCCTGGTGCTGGTGGCCGGCCTGACGATGGCCGGGCTGTTCAGCTACGTCTCGGGGTCCGCCTTCGTCTACCAGGGCCAGTTCGGCCTCGACGAGCAGCAGTTCGGCCTCCTCTTCGGCGCGGGGGCCGTCTGGCTGATCGCGGCCACCCAGCTCAACCCCGTGCTGCTCCGCCGCTGGTCGCCGCAGCAGCTGCTGGTGGCCGGCACCGTGCTCGGCGCCGCGGCCGGTGCCGCGCTCGTGGTCCTCGCCGGCACGGGGACCGGGGGGCTCCCCGCCGTCGCCGGTTCCCTGTGGGCGGTGCTCTTCGCCTGCGGTCTGGCCCTGCCCAACGCGCCGGCGCTCGCCCTCTCCCGGCACGGCGACGCCGCCGGTACCGCCGCGGCCCTGCTGGGGGCCATCCAGTTCGGTGTGGGTGCCGTCGTCTCGCCGGTGGTGGGGCTGCTCGGCAACGACGCGGTGGCCATCGGCGTCGTCGTCGTCTCGGCGCTGGGCCTGGCCATCGGCGTGCTCGTCGTCGTGGTGCGCCCGTGGCAGCTGCCGGAGCCCGGCGCCGACGACCTGGCCGTTCCCCCGCACTGAGGCCGTCGCACCCGGAGGTCCTCGCCGATCGCTGGTACTGGTGGAATCCGCCCGGACCAGCCACGATGGGCGTGACATGAGCCACCGTCCGCGGAGCCTCCGATGCCCACGGCTGTGAATCCGTGGCTGGCGCTCCCGGCGGGGCGGCCGGGCCCGGACCACATCCGCCGGTTGCGTGCTGCCCACGAACGCCTGATCACCGGCTGCGGGCTGCCCGACGACACCGTCCGGTCGGTGATCGTGGACTCCTGGCGGCGGTCGCTCGGGAGCGGGGTCGATCCCGACGGAGTTGCGCCGCCGGTCGAGCTGGTGGACGACGAGCTGCTGACCTACCGCGCGGCCCATCCGCTCGCGCCGGTGATGCCGGTGATCCGCCGCCTGCTGGTCGAGGACGCCGAGGACGACCGGATGATCGTCGCGGTCACCGACGCGTCCGGGCGCATGCTCTGGGTCGAGGGGGACCACCGGCTGCGCAGCCGCGCTGCCGGCATCCACTTCGTCGAAGGTGCCCGCTGGGGCGAGGACATCGCGGGTACCAATGCCATGGGGACGGCGCTCGCCGTCGACCACTCCGTGCAGATCTACGGCAGCGAGCACTACCGGCGCACAGCCCAGCCGTGGAGCTGCTCGGCGGCGCCCGTGCACGATCCGGTCACGGGCACGCTGCTCGGCTCGATCGACGTGACCGGCGGTGACCACGTGGCCAGCCCGCACATGCTCACGCTGGTGCGGGCGACGGTCGCGGCAGTGGAGTCCGAGCTGCGCTGGCAGCACCGGGAACAGCTGCAGCGGCGCGCGAGCCACCGTCCGCCGCCGCTCCAGCAGCGGCCGGCCCCGCGGCTGGAGGTGCTCGGCCGGGAGCGGGCCCGGCTCACCCTGCCGGCCGGCCCGGTGGAGCTCTCGCTGCGGCACTCCGAGCTGCTGCTCCTGCTGGCCGAGGCCGCTGTCGCGGGGGAGGGGCGGACGGCGGTGCAGCTGGCCGCCGAGTGCCATCCCGGCGAGGCGGCGGAGGTCACCGTGCGCGCGGAACTCTCCCGGCTGCGCCGCCTGGTGGGGGGCGACCTCGTGGCCTCTCGCCCCTACCGGCTGCTCGGGCGGCTGGACACCGACCTCGACCGGGTCCGCCGGCTGCTGGCGCGGGGCGCCGTCGGCGAGGCGCTGGAGCGCTATCCCGGTGCGGTGCTGCCCGGCTCCCGCGCGCCGGGGGTCGCCGTGGCCCGCGAGCGGGTGGCCGCGCTGCTCCGCCAGGCGGTCCTGCGCAGCCGCCGCCCCGAACTGCTCCTGCGCTACGCCCGGCTGCCCGAGGCTCACGACGACGTGCTGGTCTGGCAGGCCTGCCTGGAGTGCCTGCCGGCCGGTTCCGCGCGCCGGGCCGCCGCGGCCGAGCATCTGATGCGTCTGCGGCGAGGCCACCGGTCCCGCTGACCCGGACTCGCCGGGCACGGGAATGCCGGCCACCGGCGGGCACTTGGCAGTCCGAGTGAGTGCAGCGCCCCCCTCCGTGCCCTCCTCCGTCGATGCCCCGTCCCCGAGCACGGTCCGGACCGTGGTCGCGATCGTCGCGCTCGCGCTCGGTGGGTTCGCGATCGGCACCACCGAGTTCGTGACCATGGGCCTGCTGCCCGACATCGCCGACGGCGTGGGTGTGGACATCCCCACGGCCGGCCACGTCATCTCCGCCTACGCCGTCGGCGTCGTCATCGGTGCCCCGGTGATCGCGGCGCTGAGTGCCCGCCTCCCGCGGCGCGCCCTGCTGGTCGGGCTGATGGGGGCGTTCCTGGTGGGCAACGTGCTCACCGCCCTGGCGCCCGGCTACCGGACGCTGCTGGTCGCCCGCCTGCTGGCCGGGCTGCCGCACGGCGCTTACTTCGGCGTCGCCTCGCTGGTGGCCGCCTCCCTGGTCGCCCCGCGGCTCCGGGGGCGCGCGGTCAGCTCGGTGATGCTCGGCCTGTCCGTCGCGCTGGTCGCCGGCGTCCCGGCCGCGACCTGGCTGGGCCAGGCGGCCGGCTGGCGGACGGCGTACTGGCTGGTGGTCGTCCTGGCGGCGGCCACCGTGGCCGCCGTACTCGCCGTCGTCCCCTCGCAGCCGGGCCGGCCCGAGGCCACGGTCCGCGGTGAGCTGGGCGCGCTGCGCCGCCCGCAGGTGCTGCTGACCCTGGGGATCGGCGTGGTCGGCTTCGGCGGCCTGTTCGCGCTCTACAGCTACATCGCCCCGGTCGTCACCGACGTCGCCGGGCTCTCCCGCGGCACGCTGCCGGTGGTGCTGCTCGTCTACGGCATCGGCGGGGTCATCGGGACGGCGCTCGCCGGGCGGCTGGGCGACTGGTCGCTGTTCCGCTCGGTGGCCGGCTCCCTCGTCGCGCTGATGGCGCTGCTCGCCGCGACGGCGCTGGCGGCGCCGTGGGCCCCCGGTCTGGTGGCCGGGGTCTTCCTCGTGTCGGTGAGCGGCTCGACGCTGGCGATCCTGCTGCAGTTGCGGCTGATGGAGACCGCGGGGGAGGCCCAGATGCTGGGGGCCGCGCTGAACCACTCGGCGCTCAACCTGGCCAACGCCCTCGGCGCCTGGTTCGGCGGGCTGGTCATCGCCGCGGGCCTCGGCTACCGCGCGCCCAGCGCGGTCGGGGCCGGGCTCGCCGCGGCCGGCCTGCTGCCGCTCGCGGTCTCGGCGGTTCTGCGGCACCGCGCCGGGGAGGCCGCCGCCCGCACGGCGGCGTTCGGCGCGGCGGCGATCCAGCGCGTCCCTGCGGCCTGACCTGCAACCACCGTGCAACGTTGCCCGCTGAGTGCCGGGCCGGGTCGGCGACCCGGATCGGCCCGGAATCCCGGGCATTCCTGACTCCATGGTCCAAACGGGACGGTCCGGACCCAACGAATGGCGGAGCAGGTCTGGCTAAGTGGCCGCTCCGTTGACAGACTCCGCTCTGACACTCCGGCAGTGACCGGTGCCACACCTCAGAGCGGAGGGGCAGTGACCCAGATTTCTGTGCGGGTCGACGGCGCGGACTACAGCGACGACGTCGAACCGCGGACGCTTCTCGTCCACTACCTGCGGGAGCAGCTCGGAAAGGTCGGCACCGTCGTCGGCTGCGACACCAGCAACTGCGGCGCCTGCACCGTCCACCTCGACGGTGAGGCCGTGAAGAGCTGCACCGTCTTCGCCGTCCAGGCCGACGGCAGCGAGGTCACCACGATCGAGGGCATCTCGTCGAACGGCACCCTGCACCCGATGCAGAAGGCCTTCCACGAGATGCACGGGCTGCAGTGCGGGTTCTGCACCCCCGGGATGATCATGGCCTCGATCGACCTGGTGAACGACAACCCCGACCCGAGCGAGGACGAGGTCCGCGAGGGGATCGAGGGCAACCTCTGCCGGTGCACCGGCTACCAGAACATCGTCCGCGCGGTGCAGCAGGCCGCCGGTGAGATGCACGGCCGGACCGATGCCGCCGACACCCTCGGAGCGCAGTCATGACCCTCGTCGAGGAGCCGACCACCGCTGACGCACCGCAGAAGGAGATCGGCAAGGCGCGTCGCCGCAAGGAGGACGCCCGGCTGATCACCGGCAAGACCACCTGGACCGACAACATGGTCCTGCCCGGAATGCTGCACCTCGCGGTCGTCCGTAGCCCCGTGGCCCACGCGAAGATCACCAACGTCGACGTCAGCGCCGCACAGCAGTCGCCGAACGTCATCGCCGTCTTCACCGGGCAGGACTTCAAGGACGAGCAGGGCTCGATCCCGTGCGCCTGGCCGGTGACCCCCGACATGGTCAATCCCGGCCACCCGTCGGTCGCCGTTGACGAGGTCAACCACGTCGGCGAGGCGGTCGCGGTGATCGTGGCCCGGAGCAAGACCGCGGCGCAGGACGCCGTCGAGCTCGTCGACGTCGACTACGACCTCCTGCCCGTCGTCCTGGACATGGAGGAGGCGACGGCCCAGAACCCCTCGCTGTGCCACGACCACCTGGAGTCGAACGAGAGCTTCAACTTCGTCTTCGACGCCGGTGAGGCCGGCACGGGGGCCGACACCGAGCAGGCCTTCGCCGACGCCGAGGTCGTCGTCAGCCGCCGGTTCGTCCAGCAGCGGCTGATCCCCGCGTTCATGGAACCGAGGTCGGTGGTCGTCCAGCCGCAGGGCGACAACTACACCCTGTGGTCGTCCACCCAGATCCCGCACATCCTGCGCGTCATGCTGGCGATGGTCACCGGCGTCCCGGAGCACAAGCTGCGCGTCATCGCCCCCGACGTGGGCGGCGGCTTCGGCGGAAAGCTCCAGGTGACGCCCGAGGAGGTGCTCTGCCTGCTGGTGGCCCGCCGGCTGGGCAAGCCGGTCAAGTGGACCGAGACCCGCAGCGAGTCGCTGATGTCGGCGCACCACGGTCGCGACCAGATCCAGTACATCGACATCGCGGCCGACCGCGAGGGCAACCTCAAGGGCCTGCGCTGCCGGATCCTCTCCGACATGGGTGCCTACCTGCGGCTGGTCAGCCCGGGTGTCCCGGTGCTCGGCGCCTTCATGTACGTCGGCATCTACAAGTTCCCGGCCTACCGGTTCGACTGCCGGGGCATCTTCACCAACAAGGTGCCCACCGACGCCTACCGCGGCGCCGGACGGCCGGAGGCGACGTTCGCCATCGAGCGGATCATGGACGAGCTCGCCGTCGAGCTCGGGATGGATCCGCTGGAGCTGCGCCGCAAGAACTGGATCAACGCCGAGGAGTTCCCCTTCACCACGGCCGCGGGGCTCGAGTACGACAGCGGCGACTACGAGCAGGCCACCCAGCAGGCGCTGGAGCTGCTCGGCTACGACGAGCTGCGCGCCGAGCAGCAGCGGCGGCGGGAGTCCGGCGACCCCGTCCAGCTGGGCATCGGCATCTCCACGTTCACCGAGATGTGCGGCCTGGCCCCGTCGCGGGTGCTGGGCTCGCTCTCCTACGGCGCCGGCGGCTGGGAGAACGCCTCGATCCGGATGCTGCCCACGGGCAAGGTCGAGGTGGTCACCGGGAGCACCCCACACGGTCAGGGTCACGAGACGGCGTGGAGCCAGCTGGTCGCCGACTCCCTCGGGGTCCCGTTCGAGGACGTCGAGGTCCTGCACGGTGACACCGCCATCTCCACGCGCGGCATGGACACCTACGGCTCGCGCTCGCTGGTCGTCGGTGGCGCCGCCGTGATGAAGGCCGCGGACAAGGTCCTCGCCAAGGCGCGCCGGGTGGCCGCACACCTGCTGGAGGCCAACGAGGACGACCTCGACTTCGCCAACGGCAGCTTCTCGGTGCGGGGGACGCCGGGCACGGGCCTGTCCATCCAGGAGATCGCGCTGGCCACGTTCGCCGCGCACAACTTCCCGGAGGGCATGGAGCCGTCGATCGACGGTGAGGCGACGTTCGACCCGGTGAACTTCTCCTACCCGCACGGCACGCACCTGTGCGCGATGGAGGTCGACACCGAGACGGGCATGGTCACGATCCGCAAGTACGCGTCGGTGGACGACATCGGCGTGGTCGTGAACCCGCTGATCGTGGAGGGGCAGATGCACGGCGGCCTGGCCCAGGGCATCGCGCAGGCCCTCTACGAGGAGGCGGTCTACGACGCCGACGGCAACCTGACCACCGGCACCTTCGTCGACTACCTGGTTCCGTCGGCGGCCGACCTGCCGCACTTCGACACCGGCAACACCGTGCACGCGGCGCCGGGCAACCCCATCGGCGCCAAGGGCGTCGGCGAGGCCGGCTGCATCGCGTCCACCCCCGCCGTGGTCAACGCCGCACTGGACGCCGTCCGGCACCTGGGGGTGTCCGACATCCTCATGCCACTGACGCCGGAACGGGTGTGGCGCGCCATCCACCAGGGCGGGGACGGCGGCGGCCGCGCCACCGCCGGGACGAACGCCTACGGCGGGGCGCAGACCGAGACCACCGCCGGTGTCGCCACCGACGCTTCCTCGCTGGGAGGGGACCGATGATTCCCGCGCCGTTCGCGTACGCCCGCCCGTCCACGATCGACGAGGCGCTGCAGGCGGTGGCCACCGGCGGGGAGGACGTGAAGATCCTCGCCGGCGGGCAGTCGCTGATCCCGGTCATGCGGCTGCGGCTGGCCGCACCGGAGACGGTCGTCGACCTGACGAAGGTCGCCGAGCTGCGGGGCGTCCGGGAGGAGGGGGACGCCATCGTCGTCGGCGCCATGACGACGCACTCCGACGTCCTCTCCGACCCGCTCATCGCGCGGTACGCGCCGCTGATCGCCGAGGCGACCGAGACGGTCGCCGACCGGCAGGTGCGCCACCGCGGCACCTTCGGCGGGGCCCTGGCGCACGCCGACCCCGCCGGTGACCTGCCGGCGGTGGCCCTGGCCCTGGACGCCGAGTTCGTCATCGCCGGGCTGTCCGGTCGCCGCACCGTTCCCGCCGCGGAGTTCTTCGTCGACTACCTCACCACCGCGCTGGAGGAGGGGGAGCTGCTCGTCGAGATCCGCGTCCCCAAGCGCGAGGGCTGGGCCATGCACTACGAGAAGTTCAACCGGGTGGCCCAGGCGTGGTCGATCGTGGCGGTCGCCGCGGCCGTGCGGATGGAGGGCGGCCGGATCGCGGAGGCGCGCATCGGGCTGACCAACATGGGCCCGACGCCCCTGCGCGCGTCGGCGGTCGAGGCGGCGCTGGCCGGTGCCGACGCCACCGCGGAGGCCATCGCCGCAGCGGCCGAGCACGCCGGTGAGGGCACCAGCCCGAGCAGCGACCTCAACGCGCAGGCCGACTACCGCCAACACCTCGCGACGGTGCTCACGCGCCGTGCGGTATCGGCGGCCTGTGGGCTGTAGCGTCCCCATCGCCGGTCCGTAACCGTCCGTACCGGCCGGCCCGCCCTCCCCGGGTGGGCCGGCCGAGCGCACCTCCAGGAGGTACCCGTGCAGCTGGAGAACTCGTTCACCGTGCCCGTTCCGATCGACGAGGCCTGGCGGGTGCTCCTCGACATCGAGCGAATCGCCCCGTGCATGCCCGGAGCGGCGCTCGACTCCGTCGACGGCGATGACTTCACCGGCCGAGTGAAGGTCAAGCTCGGCCCGATCAATCTCACCTACCAGGGCAAGGCGTCCTTCATCGAGAAGGACGAGGCCGCGCACAAGGCCGTCATCGACGCCCGCGGCAAGGACCAGCGCGGCAACGGCACCGCGGCCGCGGTGGTCACCGCCAGGCTGGCCGCGGAGGGCTCGATCACCCGGGTCGATGTGCTGACCGATCTCAACATCACCGGCCGCCCGGCCCAGTTCGGCCGCGGGGTCATGACCGACGTCGGCAACAAGCTGCTCGGGCAGTTCGCCGACAAGCTCGCCGCCCAACTCGGCGAGGGCGACGCGCAGGGCGACGCCGACCGGGCCGCGGCGGCCGAGGAGAGCGCGGCGCAGAAGGCGGCCGCAACGGCCAGCGGTGCCGTCGAGGAGGTGGCCGCCTCCGCCGAGCAGGCCGCCGGCAACGGTGCGGGCGGCCAGGCCGTCAAGAAGGCGGCCGCGGGCGCCAAGAAGACCGCCGCGGCGGCGACCGACAAGGTGAGCGGCTCCGCGGAGCCCGCGCCGGCGAAGAAGGCCGCCCCGGCCAAGAAGACGGCGGCGGCCAAGACCGCGCCGGTGACGGCGGTGCCGCCGCTGGAGGACTCCGCGCCGGCCGCTGCCGACACCGCTCCTGCTGCCGCCGACACCGCGCCCGCGGCCAAGGCGCCCAGCGGGCCTCCCGGCGGCCCCACCGCCCCGCCCAGCCGGCCGGCTACGGGCGCCCCCGTGCGCAGCGTGCCGTCCGCCGGGCCGCGCACGGTGCCGAAGCCGCAGGAGGAGCCCGAGCCGATCGACCTGCTCGAGGTCGCCGGCGGAGCCGCGATGGCGCGCTACGCCGCGCCCGCGGCCGGCATCGCCGGGGTCGTGCTGGTCATCGTGCTGCTCGCGCGCCGCCGTCGGCGGCGCCGCTGAGCCTTGGCGAGCCCGGCATCGAACCGTGGCCGGCATCGCCCTCGACGATTTCCTGAACTGATCCGGGAGCTCGGGCGGGCTCGGACCTGCGCGTGGCCCGGGACGAGAATCCTGGGGAGTTCCCTGGTCAGCGACCAGAAAACTGTCAGACCCTGCCCGTACGGTCGCCCATGTGTTCGACGGCGGCGGTTTCGGCGTAGGGATCACGGTCACCCCGGTCGGCGCCGTGCCCTGGGACGGCGACATGCCGCCGGCGGACGTGCTGCCGGCCGGAGTGGTGGCCCGGCCGACGCGGCTCGGCGAGATGCTGCCGGTGACCTCCCGTGCCGACGGCGAGATCGCCGGAGAGCTGCAGCGGATCACCCGGCTGGAGGCCCAGCTGGCCGCCTACCGGGCGGAGCTGGTCGCCGAACTGGCCGTGCGCCGCCCCGACTCCGCCGACCGGCGGCCCGGGGAACCCGGCGCCGCCTCCCCCGACTGGGCGCCGGGCCCGGGAGGGGAGCAGGTGCCGGGGGTGAGCGAGTTCTTCGTCGACGAGCTGGCCATGATCGGCAACTGTTCCCGTACGGCGGCCACCACGCTGGCCGAGCACTGCCTGCTGCTCACCCGTGTGCTGACCGCGACGTGGGCGGCGCTGGCCGACGGCCGACTGGACTGGCCGCGGGCCCGCGCCCTGGCCGCCGAACTGCTGGCCCCCTCCCGCGAGGTCGAGCCCGGCCTGCTGGCCCAGGTCGAGGCCGCGGTGCTGCCCCGCGCGCACCGGCTGAGCATCCGCGGGCTGCAGGCCGCCGCCCGCGCCGAACTGCTGCACCTGGACCCGGCCGCGGCCGACCGGCGACGCAAGCGGGCCGAGCGCGGCACGGACGTCGTCGTTCGTCCGGCCGCCGACGGCATGGCCGAGCTGTCGGTGTTCTTGCCGCATCCGATGGCGACGACGATCCACCAGACGCTGGATCGCTACGCGCGGATGGCCAAGGCCGACGGCGACGAGCACCGGATCGGGCAGCTGCGGGTCGGGGTGCTGTACGACCTCATCACCCGGCCCTGGGACACCAGTCGGGCCCCGGTCACCGCCACCCTCACCGTGCTCGCCCCATTGCGGACCCTGCAGGCCGCCTCCGCCGGGCACGATGCCTGCACCGCCGCCCACCTGCCCGCCACCGACGGGACAGCCGACTGCAGGCGCGTCGAACCGGCGCACCTGGACGGGCAGCCGATCACCGCCGCCCAGCTGCGCGACCTGCTCGAACAGCTCGACGCCCTGTGCCCCGGCGGCCTGCAGCCCCCGGCCGGCGGCGCCCTGCACCTCGCCCTCACCGACCCCGTCAGCGGCAGGTTGCGGGCCACCGTCACCCGCGCCGAACTCGAGCGCCTGGCCCGCCGCGGCTGCCCCGCCCACCCCGCCGGGGACTGTCGCTGCCCGCTGCTGGACCGCCCCGCCCCGGTCGACCGCTACCGGCACACCCCCGCCCAGCACCGGTTCGTCACCACCCGCGACCGCACCTGCCGCCACCCCGGCTGCCACAACCGGGCCGCCTGGGCCGACCTCGACCACGTCCTCGCCCACGCCGACGGCGGCGCCACCGCCTGCGAGAACCTCTGCTGCCTGTGCCGCCGGCACCACCGGCTCAAGACCCACGCCACCGGCTGGACCTTCAGCATGGCCGCCGACGGCACCCTCACCGTCACCACACCCAGCGGCGTCACCCGCACCACCCGACCACCCGGTCTCGCCGAACCCGACGAGCCCGACGACGAGCCGCCGCCCTTCTGAGTGGGGAGCAGCGATCGGGCTGCGACGAATTCGGCAGCAGGCGTTGATGTGTCGCGCAGGGGCCGCATGCGCCCGGCAGGCTCACAGACGTTCCGCGTCATCAGGTCGCCGACGCTCAGGGCCGCCACTCGTCGTCGTAGTCCCGGTGATCGGCGTACGACAGTGCGAGGAGTTCGACCACCGCGCCAAGGCTTCCGGGCCGCGCCGCCGCGCTCGGTCGTCCGGACCGCCGCCCGTGCGAGGGCCTCGTCCTCGGCGATACGGGCAAGCAGAAAGTCGACTGGACCGGGCATGGCCTGCTTTCCCACCCAAAGCAACGCCTGCTGCCGAACTCAGCCGGTGGTGAGTTCGTCGAGCCAGGACAGCGCGGCGGCCGCCACGACGTCGACGTTGCGCTTGAGCGAGTGGTCGCCCGGGACGGCGTAGACCGAGGCCAAGGCCCGCCCGGTGAGGACGGCGGCCACCTCCGCCGGCCCGCCGAAGACGTCCGTCTCGCCCTGGACGACGACCAGCGGCACCGGGACGGCGGTCAGCTCGCCGGCGCGGCTCTTCTCCGGCCTGCCCGGCGGGTGCAACGGGAACGCGAGCGCCAGCACCCCGGCGGCGCCCTGATCGGCCGCCGTCCGGCAGGCGACCCGGGCGCCGGCGCTGCGGCCGCCCAGCACCAGCGGGGAGGCGAGGAGCCCGGCGGAGCGGAGGTGGTCGAGCACCGCGCGCCAGCCCTCGTCGAGCTTCGGCGGCGCTGCGGCGACCCGCTTCCCGGCGACCCGCCAGGGCTGCTCCACCCGGATGACCCGCCAGCCGGCGCCCGCGGCCTCGGCGGCCACCTGGACGAGGTCCACCGACTCGACCCCGCCACCGGCACCGTGCCCCAGGACGAGCGTGCCGCGGTCCCCGCCCGTCGTCACGTGCGCCCGGGCCGGACCGTGCGGTGTGCCGATCTCGTGGACGTCGGTCACGCCGCCGGCAGCGTCAGGAGGGCGTCCACGGCGGCCGGGAGGTCGCCGGCCTCGACGTGCGGGGCGTCGAACACGGCCGGGTAGGTCCGCTCGCCGCGGGAGAACCACGCCCCGGTGAGGCCCGCCCGCTGGGCACCGAGGACGTCCCAGGCGTGCGCGGCGACCAGCGCCATCCGCCCGGGGGCGACGCCGCACGCGCCCGCCGCCCACAGGTAGACCTCGCGCGCGGGCTTCCACGCCCGGATGTCCTCGCTGGACAGCGTCCGCTCCACCAGGGGCGAGATCCCGCCGCGGGCGAGGCCCGCCTCCGCGACGCCCGGCGAGCCGTGGGTCAGCGTGACCACCCGGATCCCCGCCTCGGTCAGCCGGCGCAGCGCGGGCTCGACATCGGGGTGCGGGCTCAGCTCGCCGAAGGCGTCGGCGACGGCCGATCGCCGGTGCGCGTCCAGGTCGGTCTCCTGGGCGAGGGCGTCGTCGAAGGCATCCCGGAACCGGCACCAGCCGCCGGTCATGCTCGCGGCGAAGCCGAGCAGCAGGGTCCGGCCGAACACCGGACGCAGCAGCTCCCCGGGGTGGCCGGCGTCGATCAGCGCCGCGCGGACGGGGGCGAGGTCGAGCAGCGTCTCGTTGACGTCGAACGCGACGACCTCGGGCCGGAGCCGGCTCATGCCTGGTCCCGCTCGTCGATCGGCAGATCGGCGCCCGCGGTCGGCGGCCGGCGCAACTTGCCGGTGGCCTTCTTGTAGACGAACCAGCCCACGAAGAGCACCACGGCGATGACCACCGCGTAGTCGAGGTACCTCAGGTTGTCCTGGATGAAGTCGCCGGCCGCGACGCCCACGCCGATGAGGACGCTGTTCCAGATCAGGCTCCCGCCGGCGGTGAACAGCAGGAACTGGCCCAGCGGCATCCGGACGACGCCGGCCGGCACGGAGATGAAGCTGCGCACGATGGGCACCATGCGGCCGAAGAACACCGCCGCCCGGCCGTGCCGGGCGAACCACTCGAAGGTCCGGTCCACGTCCTCGGTCTCGACCAGCGGCAGCCGGTCGAGGAAGGCGTGCGAGCGGCGCGGTCCCAGTGCCAGGCCCACGTAGTAGAAGAAGATCGCGCCGAGGAGCGAACCGATCGTGGCGAAGACGATCACCGGGACGACGCTCATCCGCCCGTCGTTGATCAGCACCCCGGCCAGCCCGAGCACCGCCTCGCTGGGGATCGGCGGGACGACCGTCTCGGCCAGGATGGCCAGGCCCACCCCCACGGCCCCGAGCCGGTCGACGAGGTCCAGCAGGAAGCCGGTGATCCCGCCCTCGTCGGATGCGGTGGCGGCGAGGAGTGACATGGGCTCCACGGTATCGGCGGGTCCTGGGCGCCGCCGGGCCCCGTGGGTGGCGCGCCACTAGGTTGGGGTCCCATGGCACACCGGTTCACCGCCCGCGCCGCCGTCGTCGGGGACCGTGCCGGCACCGTCGTCCCCGATGCCGTGGTCGACGTCGACGACGGCGTGATCAGCTGGGTGGGGCCGGCCGCCGAGGCCCCTCCGCCCGGGGACGCCGAGCTGGTCGAGCTGCCCGGGGCGCTGATGCCGGGGCTGGTGAACGCCCACTCGCACGCGCCCATGGTGCTGTTCCGCGGCCAGGGCGAGGGCCTGCCGCTGGACCGGTGGCTGCAGGAGGTCATGTGGCCGCGGGAGGCCCGGCTGACCGCCGAGGACGTCGAGGTCGCGATGACCGCCGCGTCGGCGGAGATGCTGGGCAACGGGGTCACCACCAGCGTGGAGATGTACTTCCACCCGGACCGGATCGCCGCCGCCGTGGGCACCACCGGCGGCCGCGCGATCATCGCGACGCCGCTGATCCCGCTGCCGGGCCTGCCGCCGTTCGAGGAGCAGCTGCGGGCCGCCGTCGACCTGGCCGCCGGGGCCCCGGACGACGGGACGGTCGAGTTCGGCATCGGCCCGCACGCCGCGTACACGGTGCCCCTGCCGGTGCTCCGCGAGGCGGCGGCCGCCGCACGGGAGAGCGGTCTGCTGCTGCACCTGCACGTGGCCGAGACCGCCACGGAGGGCGCCGAACTGCTGGCCACCCACGGGCTGTCGGTGCCGGCCCTGCTCGCCGCTCACGACGTGCTGGGCGGGCGGGTGCTGGCCGCGCACTGCGTGCACATGGACGACGCCGACCTCGACCTCTGGCGGGAGTACGACGTCGCCGTCGCGCACTGCCCGGCGAGCAACGCCAAGCTGGCCAGCGGCATCGCGCCGCTGCGCGCGATGCTCGACCGCGGCATCCGGGTGGGCATGGGCACCGACGGGCCGGCCTCCAACGACGGCCTGGACCTGCTGGCCGACCTGCGGCTCGCCGCGTCGCTGGCCCGGCTCGCCGGCCGGTCGGCCACGGCGTTGACCGCTGCCGAGGCGGTCTGGCTGGCGACGGGGGCGGCGGCCGACGCCGTCGGCCGCCCGGACCTGGGGCAGCTCGTGGTGGGCCGCCGCGCCGACCTGGTGCACGTCGACACCAGGGACCTGGTCTTCGAGCCCGTCGGCGACCCGGCGGACCTGCTCGCGCACCTGGTGTGGTCGGCGTCCGGGCGGCACGTCCGCGACGTCTGGGTGGCCGGCCGGCAGGTGGTGCGGGACGGCCGATCGACCACCGTGGACACCGAGGCGCTGCGCCTGGACGTCGCGGCTCGCGCCGCCCGGCTGGCGGCCGGCTGATCACGTCGAGTGCGCAGTGATCGGGGTCTGACGGTCCTCCGGACCCCGGTTGCTGCACATTTGCCGGCCGTATTCAACCCAGCGGTTGACCAATCGGGTGGCCGGCCCTAGCCTCGTGTTCAACCGAAAGGTTGATAACGAGGAGGACGACATGGTGGCAGATCCGCTCTCCCGGGTGTTCTCGGCGCTGGCCGACCCCACCCGGCGGGACATGGTCGCCAGACTGGCGATCGGTGACGCCACGGTGAGCGAGCTCGCCGCCCCCTTCGACGTGAGTCTCCAGGCGGTGTCCAAGCACCTGAAGGTGCTCGAGGACGCCGGCCTGGTGAGCCGCAGCCGGGACGCCCAGCGTCGCCCGGTCCACCTCGAGGCGGAGGTGTTCGACCTGATGACCAAGTGGATCGAGCGCTACCGCCGTCGGGCCGAGGCGCGCTACCGGCGCCTCGACGACGTCCTCCGGTCCATGCCGGAGGAGAGCGCACCCCCACCGCCCCCGGAAGGAACCGCGTCATGACCAGCACCAGCAACCCGACCAGGCGCCACGAGACCCAGATCGTCGTCGACCCCGACGTCCCCCTCGTCCGCATCGTGCGGGAGTTCGACGCCCCGCCCGCGAAGGTCTTCCGGGCGCACGTCGACCCCGAGCTGTTCGCCCGCTGGACCGGGCCGAAGGGCATGGAGATGCGGATCGAACGCTACGACTGCCGCACCGGCGGGGCCTACCGCTACGTGATGTCGCAGGACGGGGAGGACTACGGCTTCAACGGCGTCTTCCACGAGGTGCGCCAGGACGAGCTGATCGTGCAGACGTTCGCCTTCGAGGGCATGCCGGACGACGTCGCCCTGGAGAAGATCGTCCTCGAGGACCTCGGCGGCGGCCGGACCCGGCTCACCTCCACGTCCCTGGTCGATTCCTTCGAGGGCCGGGACGGCTTCGTCGCCAGCGGCATGGAGGTCGGCGTCACCGAGGGCTACGAGAAGCTCGACGAGCTCCTGGCGGACGGCGGCGTCCGGTGAGCACCACGGTGGTGCCGGCCGCGCGGCGGCCGGCGACCGGCCGCCGCGCCGGACCCGTCGCCGTGTGGGTGCTCCGGCTGGGCCTCGCCGCCGTCTTCGCCGGCGCGGGTGCGGCGAAGCTCGTCGGTGACGCCGCGATGGTGGACATGTTCGCCGACATCGGGGGCGGCCAGTGGCTGCGCTTCCTGGTCGGAGCGCTGGAGGTCGCCGCCGCCGTCGGCCTGCTCGTCCCGCGCCTCGCGGGGCCGGCGGCGTCCGGCCTGGTGGTCCTGATGGCGGGTGCGACGCTGACCAACGTGTTCGTCCTCGAGGTCAGCCCGGCGCTGACGATCGCGCTCCTCGCGACGGCCGCGGCGGTCGCGTGGAACCGCCGGGACGACGTCCGCGCGCTCCTCGTGCGACGTCCCCGCCCGGCCGCCGGCTGACCGGCGCGGAGGGTCCGCGGGCCTCCTGCCGCGGGCCCTTCCGTCATGCCCGCAGGGAGACGGTCTCCCCGCGGCCGACGGTGCGCAGCTCCCCGGGCAGCTCGCGGCGGCCCACCTCCGCGACGAAGTCGCCGAGCGGGGACCGGAACAGGGTGTAGTCGTCGTAGTGGACCGGCACGGTGACCGGCGGCTTCAGCAGCTCCACGAGGTCCGCGCCCTGCCGGGCGTCCATGGTGACCGTCACGCCGAGCACCTTCGTCCCGCCCAGGTGCGGGATGAGGACGTCCAGCGGCCCGCAGCGCTCCAGCACCTCGCCCAGGACGGGCCGGTAGAGGGTGTCCCCGCTGATGTAGCCGCGCCAGCGGACCTCCCCGTCGCGGATCAGCTCCAGCACGCTGCCCATGACCTGCGGCAGCACTCGCGCCAGCGGCCCGGGTCCGTGGACGCCGGGCACCGAGGTGATCCGCAGGGTGCCGTCGTCCCGGGTGAACTCGTGGGTCTGCAGGCCCGCAGGTCCGCCGTCCCGGTGAAGCCCCGCTCGGCCAGGCAGGTCGCGGCCTCCGGGGTGGTGACCACCGGGGTCTCCTTGGGCAGCGACCGGGTGGCGACGCGGTCCCAGTGGTCGCCGTGCATGTGGCTGAGCAGGATTCCGTCGAGCGCCGGCAGCTGGGTCGGCTGCAGGGCCGGCTCGGTCAGCCGCTTGGCCCGCAGCCCGTAGCCGAGGTGCGCGCGCTGGCCGCGGTGCAGGAAGTTGGGATCGGTCAGCAGGGTGAACCCGCCGATCCGCAGCAGCATCGTCGCGGTGCCGCCGAAGGTCATCGTCACGTCGTCCGTGGGCGGTGCGGGAGGCGGGGCCATGGCGCGGCACCTACCCCTGCCTGCCCGTGCACACGCACGACCGGCGCGCGCCGAGGCCACGAGTGTGCAGATGTGGTGGGGGTTGGTAGACAGGGCGCGTGTCAGCACGCGCCCTCGACGAGTCCTTCCTCGCGCTCCCGCTGTCCGCCCTCACCGACGCCGCGCTCACCCGCGCCGTCGACCTGGGCTGCGAGCACGCCGACATCCGGGTCGAGCGGATCCGCACCCAGACGATCAGCCTGCGCGACGCCCGCCCCGAGGCCTCCGTCGACGGGGAGGACCTGGGGCTCGCCGTCCGCGTGGTGCACGAGGGCACCTGGGGCTTCGCCGCGGGCGTCGTCCTGACCGCCGCCGAGGCCGTCCGGCTGGCCGAGGAGGCCGTCGCCGTCGCGACGGTGTCGGCCGCCATCAACACCGACCGCGTCGAGCTGGCCCCGGAGCCGGTGTACCCCGACGCCGTCTTCGTGTCCGCCTACGACGTCGATCCGTTCGGCGTCCCGGACGGCGAGAAGTCCGGCTTGCTGACCGACCTGTCGGAGCGGCTCCTCGCGGCCGACGGCGTGGAGCACGTGCAGACCCGCTGCATGCACGTGAAGGAGCAGAAGTACTACGCCGACACCGCGGGCACCCGGACGCACCAGCAGCGGATCCGCATCCAGCCGGAGATCACCGCGCTCGCCGTCGACCGGGCGACGGGTTCGTTCGAGAGCATGCGCACGCTCGCCCCGCCGGTCGGCCGCGGCTGGGAGTACCTGACCGGGACCGGCTGGGACTGGGCGGCCGAGCTCGCCGAGATCCCGGAGCTGCTGCGCGAGAAGACCAAGGCGCCGTCCGTGCAGGCCGGCCGGTACGACCTCGTCGTCGACCCGTCGAACCTGTGGCTGACCATCCACGAGTCGGTCGGCCACGCCACCGAGCTCGACCGGGCGCTGGGCTACGAGGCGGCGTACGCCGGGACGTCGTTCGCCACCGTCGACAAGCTCGGCACCCTGCAGTACGGCTCGCCGCTGATGAACGTCACCGGCGACCGGACGGCGCTGCACGGGCTGTCCACGGTCGGCTGGGACGACGAGGGCGTCGCCGGGCAGCAGTGGGACATCGTGCGGGACGGCGTCCTGGTGGGCTACCAGGTCGACCGCAACATGGCGCGGCTGCGCGGTATGGACCGGTCGAACGGCTGCGCCTTCGCCGACAGCCCCGGCCACGTGCCGGTGCAGCGGATGGCCAACGTCTCGCTCCGCCCGGACCCGGCGGGCCCGTCCACCGAGGCGCTGATCGGCGGCGTCGAGCGCGGCATCTACGTCGTCGGCGACAAGAGCTGGTCGATCGACATGCAGCGCTACAACTTCCAGTTCACCGGGCAGCGGTTCTACCGGATCGAGGGCGGGAAGCTGGCCGGTCAGCTGCGCGACGTCGCCTACCAGGCGACGACGACGGACTTCTGGGGCTCGATGCGGGCCGTCGGCGGTCCGGAGACCTACGTGCTGGGCGGCGCGATGAACTGCGGCAAGGCCCAGCCGGGCCAGGTCGCCCCGGTCAGCCACGGCTGCCCGGTGGCGCTGTTCGAGGGCGTGAACATCCTGAACACGGTGCAGGAGGCGGGTCGGTGAGTCGGGTGTCCCCGCAGGAGCTGGTGGAGAGCTGCCTCGCGGCGTCGACGGCCGACGACCAGATCGCCTTCGTCGTGGAGAGCTCGGAGGCCAACCTGCGCTGGGCGGCCAACAGCCTGACCACCAACGGTTCGATGCGCTCCCGCCAGGTCGTGGTCGTGTCCTTCGTCGACGGGGGCGCCGGCGTGGCCGCCGGCACCGTCAGCCGCACCGGGACGCCGGACGTCGCCGCACTCGTGGCCGCCAGCGAGCAGGCCGCCCGGGACGCCGGTCCCGCGGAGGACGCCGTCCCGCTGATCAGCGAGGCGCCGCCGGGGAACGGGGACTGGGACGCCCCCGCCGCCGAGACGTCGATCGGCGTCTTCGCCGACTTCGCCCCCGACCTCGGTCAGGCGTTCGGCGAGGCGCGCGACCGCGGCGAGCTGCTCTTCGGGTTCGCCGAGCACCAGATGTCCACGACCTACCTGGGCAGCTCCACCGGCCTGCGGCTGCGGGCCGACCAGCCCACCGGCCGGGTGGAGCTCAACGGCAAGAGCCCCGACTTCAGCCGCTCGGTGTGGGCGGGTGTGGGCAGCCGGGACTTCCGGGACGTCTCGGTGGCCGGTCTCGCGGCCGACGTCGAGCGCAAGATGGGCTGGTCCAGGCGCCGGGTCGAGCTGCCGGCCGGCCGGTACGAGACGCTGCTGCCGCCGTCGGCGGTCAGCGACCTGATGATCTACCTCTACTGGACGATGGAGGCCCGCGACGCCGACGAGGGCCGCAACGTCTTCGCGCGGCCGGGCGGCGGCAACCGGGTGGGGGAGCGGCTGGCGTCGCTCCCGCTGACGCTGTGCAGCGATCCGAACGCAGCCGGCCTGGAGACCGCACCGTTCCAGGTGGTCAGCGCCTCGTCGGGGTCGGCGTCGGTGTTCGACAACGGCATGGCCACGCCCGCGGTGAACTGGATCGCCGACGGCACGCTGGCCAACCTGATCCGGCCCCGGGCCTGGGCGCTGAAGACCACCGCCCCGGCGACGGCGGCCGTCGACAACCTGATCCTCGAGGACCCGACGGCGACGGCGACCACCGAGGAGATGCTGGCCGGCACCGAGCGGGGGCTGTTCCTGACCACGCTCTGGTACATCCGCGAGGTGGACCCGCAGACGCTGCTGCTCACCGGGCTGACCCGCGACGGCGTCTTCCTCGTGGAGGACGGCGAGGTGACCGGGGCGGTGAACAACTTCCGCTTCAACGAGTCCCCGGTCGACCTGCTGGGACGGGTCGTGCAGGCCGGCCGGACCGAGCGCACGCTGCCCCGCGAGTGGAACGACTGGTTCACCCGGTGCGCCATGCCGGCGCTGCGGGTGCCGGACTTCAACATGAGCTCGGTGTCGCCCGCCAGCTGACGGCGCCGGGAGCGGCGACCGGTCACCGGCGTCGGACCCCGTCCGTCACACCCGTCACCGGAGCGAATCGCAACGGTGTAGTTCCGACAACCACCCGCGGTACCGCTGGTGACTAATGACGGCGACGTCGTGTGCTGGTGCCACTACGCTCGGTTTTGGGACGAGCGCACTGCCGCTCCCCCCGAAAAGGACGAAATGTCGAGCCGCGGGATTCAGGGTCACCGAAATCCTGCCGATGTCTCCTCCAGGTCGTTCCAGCACAGGTACACGGGTCCCGACGTTCCCGGGACCGTCGAGGGGAGGACTCCGTGAGCAGGAGTCGCAAGCCGTCCGTCTTCCAGGTGGGCAAGGTCCGGGACGACGGCCGCACGGTCGTCATCTCCGGGTGGGGTCTGGGGCTGTGCGCCTCCGGCTGCGCCTGCCACCGCCACCCCGTCGCCGGGCATCTCGCCATCGCCGAGGACCAGGCCGGCGGCAAGCTCGGCCTGGCCAGCTACGCCGCCGACGGGTGCGACTGCTGCGAGGCGTGGACCGCCGACGAGCTCGCCGCGATCCTCCGCGACCTCGACACCGTGGCCGGCCTGCAGGCCCAGGAGCCCCTCGCCGGCTGAGAACCACCCCCGGCCCCTGCGGCGGGGTCGTCGACAACATCTGCCTGCCGGGCTCGGCAGGCGGCCACGTGCGCCCACGGCACATTCCCACCACGGGAACGCGCCGTGGGCGCACGTGCATGTGCGGACCTGCCCGCGTCGGGGCGCAGGAGTGGCGGGCGCTCCGCCCGGTACGGCTGTGACGGGTGTGGCGGGACCACGACACCTGACCAGCGCGCCTCCCACTACTTGTCGACACCGGGTCCTTACCGTCCGTTCTGACGCGCAGCCAACGAGCCCCTTCCCCGGGCCCGGCGCAATCGGACGGAGGTGGACGGTGCAGTCCACACGCACGACGACCCGGCGTCGCTCCCGCGCCGTCCTCGCCCTGGGAGCCACGCTCCTCGCAGTGGCCGCCGGGGTCCTGGCGCCGGCCCCCGCGGCAGCCGATCCCACGACGGCCGCCCAGGCGCAGCAGCTGATGCGGGACACCGCGCAGCAGCTGACCGTCATCGACGAGCAGCTGCACGAGGCGGAGCTGATCGTCGCCGAGCAGCAGCGGGTCGCCGACGAGGCGGCGGCGCAGGCCGCCGCGGCCCAGGAGGCGCTCGACGTCTTCGCGCCGCGGATCCGGGCCATCGCGCAGACCGGCTTCACCGGCAAGACCCAGTCCCGGGTCGCCGCGTTCATGACGAGCGAGTCCGCCGAGGAGCTCGTCCAGCAGATGACGACGCTGGACATGATCGCCGCGCACACCAACACCGTCGTCACCGAGGCCTCCCTCGCCCAGCGGGCGGCCGCCGAGGCCCAGGCGGTCGCCGACCAGGCCGGCGCCGCGGCGCGTGCCGGGCTCGAGCAGCTGCAGGCGCAGAAGGCCGAGGCCGAACAGAAGGCCGCCGCCTACCAGGCCGACTTCGCCCGCCTGTCGGCCGCCGAGCAGGCCGCCGTCACCACCGCCGTGGCCGGCCGCGCGATCCAGCCGCCGCGCGACCTCCCGATGCCCCCCGGTGCCGCCGGTGAGGCGATCCGCGTCGCGATGGCGCAGCTCGGCACGCCCTACCGGTACGGCGCCACCGGGCCCGACGCCTTCGACTGCTCCGGCCTCACGTCCTACGCCTACGCGGCCGCCGGGATCTCGCTCCCGCACTCCAGCCGCGCGCAGTCCTCCCTGGGCACCCAGGTGTCGCGGGCGGAGCTGCAGGCCGGCGACCTGGTGTTCTTCTACTCGCCGATCAGCCACGTGGGCCTCTACATCGGCAACGGGATGATGGTGCACGCCCGCACCTACGGCTCTCCCGTCGCCGTCACCAGCGTCGACCAGAGCGGGTTCCGCTTCGGCGTCCGGCTCGGCTGAGCCCTGCGCCCTCCTGGCACGATCCGGGCGTGACCGCCCGACCCGTCCCCGCGGAGCCGACGCTCCGGCCGGACGCCGTCGGGTTCCTCGACGCGCTGGTGATCGGCCTGGCGGCCACCTCTCCGGCGTACTCGCTGGCCGCCGTCCTGGGGCCGGTCGTGGCGCTGGTGGGCGTGCACGCCCCGGGCGTGCTGCTGGCCTCCTTCGTGCCCATGCTGCTCATCGCCGGCGCGTTCGCCGCGCTCAACCGCGTCGACCCCGACTGCGGGACGACGTTCTCGTGGGTCACCCGGGCGCTGGGGCCGTGGACCGGGTGGATCGGCGGCTGGGCGATCGCGATGACCGGCGTCCTGGTGCTGGGCTCGCTGGCCGAGGTCGGCGTCCGGTTCACCCTGCTGGCCCTGGAGCTGAATGCCGCGGCCGGGTCCACGCCGCTGGTCATGGGGCTCGCGGTCGGGCTGATCCTGCTCATGGCCTGGATCTGCGTCCGCGGCACGGAGCTGTCGGCCCGGCTGCAGAACGGGCTGATCCTCGCCCAGACCGCCGCGCTCGCCGTCTTCGCCGCCGTCGCCCTCGCGCGGGGCCTGCAGGGGGACAGCCCCTTCGGGGCGATCAGCCCCTCCTGGGAGTGGCTGGACCCCTTCGGCGCCGGTGGGGCGGGGCTGACCGGCGGCCTGCTGCTGGGCGTCTTCGCCTACTGGGGGTGGGAGTCGGCGGTCAACCTCACCGAGGAGACGACGAACCCGCGGACGGCGCCGGGGCGGGCCGCGGTGCTCTCCACGGTCGTGCTCCTGCTGACCTACCTCGGCGTGGCGACGGCGGTCGTCTCCTTCGCCGGCACCGGCTTCCTCGCGGGCAACGCCGACGAGGAGGAGGCGGTCGTCGCCCTGCTGTCGTCGGAGGTGCTCGGCGGCTGGGACTGGGTGGTCCTGGTCGCGGTCGCCACGTCTGCGATCGCCTCGACCCAGACGACGATCATCCCGGCCTCGCGCACCGGCCTGTCCATGGCCCGGCGCGGGGCGCTGCCACGGCGGTTCGCCTCGATCTCGCCCCCTCACCGCACGCCGGACGTCTCCACCTGGTGGGTGGCCGCGGTGGGGGTCGCCTGGTACGTCGTCGTGGGCCTGATCAGCGAGAACGCCCTCTACGACTCGCTCACCGGGCTGTCGCTGCTCATCGCGCTCTACTACGCCCTGACCGGCCTGGCCTGCGCCGTGTACTTCCGGCGCCGGCTGTTCGCCAGCACGCGCAACCTGCTGCTGCTGGGCGTCGGGCCGCTGGCCGGGGCCGGGATGCTGGCCTGGCTGCTGGTCCTCTCCGTCCGCGACCTCGCCGACGCGGGCAACAGCTACACCGGGCAGGCCTGGCTGGGCGTGGGACCGCCGTTGGTCATCGGGGTCGGGGTCATGGCCGCCGGCGTCGGGCTGATGCTCTGGTGGCGCCGGTGGGACACGGCGTTCTGGCGCGAGCGGGCGAGCACCGCCGAGGGGTGACCCTCAGTGCAGGCGCCGGCCCTCGGCCAGCAGCTGGACGAGGTCGGCGATCCGCTTCGCCCGGGTGGCCGGGGTGCTCGCCGTGTGCACCCGCCAGAGGACGGCGTAGCGGTTCTGGCCGTCGAGCGCGTCGTACGCCGTCCGGGCCGCGGGCTCGGCGTCCAGGGCCGCGGCCAGGTCGTCGGGCATCCCGATCGTGGCCGGGCCGGCGTAGGCGCGCTGCCACCGCCCGTCGGCCTTGGCCGCCTCGACGACCGCCAGCCCGGCCGGGCGCATCCTGCCCTCGGCCGTCAGCCGCTCCACGGTCGTGACGTTCTTCAGCGACCAGACGCTCCTCGGCCGCCGCGGGGTGATCCGCTGCAGGTAGAAGCGGTCGTCCAGCCGGTTCGCGCGGCCGTCGATCCAGCCGAAGCAGAGCAGCACCTCGACCATCTGCTCCCAGTTGATCGACGGGACGCCCGAGCCCTTCTTCGCCAGCCGCACGTACAGCCCCGGGGCGGTCAGGTGCTCGGCCTCCAGCCACGCCTCGAGCTCGGCCTGGTCGGCGAACGGCAGTACCGGGAATTCGGTCGGCAGCGTCACGGTGCCATCCTGCCGCCGGGGTCCGACGGTTTCGGAGTCCGTGCGCGCGGCTACCGGCGTCCCGGTGGCCGCACCGTGCGGCCCGGACGGGGAGGGCTCGTGGGCGACCGGGAACCGGGCCCCTCGGTGCTGTGGCTGGTGCGGCACGGCGAGAGCATGGGCAACGTCGCCGACGCGCAGGCGCAGCGGTCCGGGGCCGGCCGCCTGGACCTCGACGTCCGCGACCCCGACGTCCCGCTGTCGGACACCGGGCGCGCGCAGGCCGAGGCCCTCGGGCACCGGCTGGCCGCCCTGCCGGAGGGCGAGCGCCCCACGGTGGCGCTGAGCTCCCCGTTCACCCGTGCCCTGACCACGGCGCAGCTGGCCACGGCGGAACTCGGTATCCGCGTCCGCACCGACGAACGGCTGCGGGAGCGCGACTTCGGCATGTTCGACCGGATGACCGGCGCGGGCATCCGCGAGCAGTACCCGGACGAGGCGGCACGGCGGGAGCAGCTCGGCAAGTTCTACTACCGGCCGCCGGGCGGGGAGAGCTGGGCCGACGTCGCCCTCCGGATCCGCAGCCTGCTGGCGACCGAGGGCATGCGGCACGACTGCGAACGGCTGGTGGTCGTCGCGCACCAGGCGGTGATCATGGTCTTCCGGTACGTGCTGGAGGAGCTGACCGAGCAGGAACTGCTCGCCGTCGACCAGGAGGAGCAGGTCGCCAACGCCTCGCTGACCCGCTACGAGCGGGACGCCGACGGCGGCTTCCGGCTGGTCTCGTTCAACGAGGTCGACCACCTGCTCGCCGAGTCCGAGGACGTCACCGAGGAGCCCGATGCCGCACCGCAGTGAGCCGACGCTGGTCACCCCGGCGGTGCTGCGCGACTGGCCGCTGCCCGACCCGTCCGGTGGCAAGAACGCCCGCGGCTCGATCCTGGTGATCGGCGGCAGCACCGAGACCCTCGGCGCCGTGCTCCTGGCCGCGCAGGCCGCCATGCGCGCCGGGGCCGGGAAGCTGCAGGTCGCGACCGTGGCGTCGCTGGCCCCCTTCGCCGCGCAGGCGCTCCCGGAGGCGCTGGTGCGCGCCCTGCCGGAGACCGACGGCGGCGCCATCGACGTCGCGGCAGCGGACGCCGTCCGCGACCTGGCCGAGGGCGCCGACGCCGTCCTGATCGGCCCGGGGATGGCCGACCAGGAGGCGACCCGGGCCTTCGGCGAGCGGCTGCTGCCGCACCTGACCGGACCGCTGGCCCTCGATGCCCTGGGACTTGCTTGCGTCACCGCCGACGACTCGTGCCTGCACCACCTGGGCGGCCGGGTTGTGCTCACCCCGAACCCGACCGAGCTGGGGTACGCCCTGCATGCCTCCGAGGAGGAGATCGCGCGGGACCCCGGCGGCTGCGCGCTGACCCTGGCCGACCGGACGCGGGCCGTCGTCGGGCTGGGCGGGGCCACCTCCTGGATCGCGGGGCCGGACGGGCGGATCTGGCAGGACGAGAGCGGGACCGCGGGCCTCGGCGTCTCCGGCTCCGGCGACGTGCGGGCCGGCATCACCGGGGGGTTGCTGGCCCGCGGGGCCGATCCGGCGCAGGCGGCGGTCTGGGCGGCCTACCTGCACGGGCGGGCCGGGGAGCGGCTGGCCTCGTCCATCGGGCCGCAGGGTTTCCTCGCCCGCGAGCTGCCCGGGGAGGTGCCGGGGGCGCTGGCGGAGGTGGTGCCCTGAGCCGTGGACCGCGGGACGTACCGTGATCCCTCACCATCGATCGGCAGTACGGGAGGCCCTGGTGCACGTGGACGTGCTGGCTCGGGTGCAGGAGATCTACGCCGAGGTGCTCCGGCGCAACCCCGGCGAGAAGGAGTTCCACCAGGCCGTCAGGGAGGTCCTGGAGTCCCTCGCCGTCGTCCTCGGCCGGCACAGCGAGTACACCGAGATGAAGACGATCGAGCGGATCTGCGAGCCGGAGCGGCAGATCATCTTCCGCGTGCCCTGGCAGGACGACTCCGGCGAGGTGCACATCAACCGCGGTTTCCGGGTGGAGTTCAACTCCGCCCTGGGCCCCTACAAGGGCGGGCTGCGGTTCCACCCGTCGGTGAACCTGGGCATCGTCAAGTTCCTGGGCTTCGAGCAGATCTTCAAGAACGCCCTGACCGGGATGCCGATCGGCGGCGGCAAGGGCGGGTCGGACTTCGACCCCAAGGGCCGCTCGGACGCCGAGGTCATGCGGTTCTGCCAGTCGTTCATGACCGAGCTGTACCGGCACCTGGGCGAGTACACCGACGTGCCGGCCGGTGACATCGGCGTGGGGGCCCGCGAGATCGGCTTCCTCTTCGGCCAGTACAAGCGGATCACCAACCGCTACGAGTCCGGGGTGCTCACCGGCAAGGGGCTGGGCTGGGGCGGCGCGCTGGTGCGCACGGAGGCGACCGGCTACGGGGCCGCCTTCTTCGCCGACGAGATGATGCGGGCGCGGGGCGAGTCGTTCGACGGCCGGCGCTTCGTGATCAGCGGGTCGGGCAACGTCGCCGTCTACGGCATCGAGAAGGTGCACCAGCTCGGTGGCACGGTGGTGGCCTGCTCGGACTCCAGCGGCTACGTGGTCGACGAGAAGGGCATCGACCTCGACGTCCTCAAGCAGGTCAAGGAGCACGAGCGCGGCCGGATCAGCGAGTACGCCGACCGGGTCGGCACGGCGCACTTCGTCTCCAGGGGCAGCATCTGGGACGTCCCCTGCGAGGTCGCCATGCCCAGCGCCACGCAGAACGAGCTGGACGGCGAGGCGGCGCGGACCCTGGCCCGCAACGGCTGCCAGTACGTCGTCGAGGGGGCGAACATGCCCACCACCCCCGACGCGGTCGCCCTGTTCCGCGCGGCCGGCATCGGCTTCGCCCCGGGCAAGGCCGCCAACGCCGGCGGCGTGGCCACCTCGGCGCTGGAGATGCAGCAGAACGCGTCGCGGGACCGGTGGAGCTTCGAGCAGAGCGAGGCGAAGCTCGAGGAGATCATGCGCGGGATCCACGCGCGGTGCCACGAGACCGCCGAGGAGTACGGGACGCCGGGCGACCTGGTCCTGGGCGCCAACGTGGCCGGCTTCCTCCAGGTGGCCGAGGCGGTGCACGCGCACGGCCTGATCTGACGACGCCACTGTCAAGGGTGCTTGACAGTGGCGGCAGAGGGTGATGGTGTCCAGGTGTCAAGCTTCCTTGTCACCTAGGAGTACTTCCGTGCTGCTGCGCCACCTCGCCGCCGTGGTCACCGCCCTGGCGCTGGCCTCGGGCGTCGGCCTGCTCGCCGGCAGCTTCGGCGACGACCAGTTCTGGTTGCGGGCAGGGGTCTTCGCCGCCTGCTCCGTGCCACCCGCCTACGGGATCGGGTGGTTGCTCTTCGTGGCTCCCGCGATCCCCGAGGGACCGGTCACCCACGTCGAGGAGACGGTGGAGCACCAGTGGTGGCAGGAGAGCGCCACCGGGGCCTTCCTCGACATCATCGCCGTGGCCGGGATCGCCAGCTTCGCCCTGGCGGTCACCGATCTGCGCATCGAGGCGCAGAACCCGCTGGCCGCGCTCATCCTGCTCGGCTTCGCCGACGTCGCGGTGCGGTTCACCGTGCTGCGCAGACGGAACGCCTGAGTGCGCAACGACCTGGCCGACCGCCGGGCCGCCCGGGGCTGGTCGCAGGGGCGCCTGGCCGAGGAGCTCGGTGTCTCCCGGCAGACGGTGATCTCGCTGGAGAAGGGCCGGTTCGACCCCAGCCTCCCGCTGGCCTTCCGGATCGCGGCCCTGTTCGACTGCCGGATCGAGGACGTCTTCACCCCCGATGCGTCATGACCGCTCCGCGAGGCGCCCGGTGCGGTAAGCAGGACCCGGCACGGGACGGGCCCGTGGACCACGAGGAGGACGGCGTGCCCGACAACTACATCGCGGAACTGCCCTTCGGCGCACCGAAGATCGACGAGGACGCCTTCGTGGCGCCGACGGCGGTCGTGGTGGGCGCCGTGACGCTGGGGCCCCGCGCGAGCATCTGGTACGGCGCCGTCGCCCGGGCCGACCACGAGACCATCGAGATCGGCGAGGGCTCCAACGTCCAGGACGGCTGCACGCTGCACTCCGACCCCGGCTTCCCGCTGGTGGTCGGCCGGAACGTGACCGTGGGCCACCGCGTCGTCCTGCACGGCGCCCGGGTCGACGACGAGGTCCTGGTCGGCATGGGCAGCGTGGTCATGAACGGTGCGCACATCGGCTCGGGATCGATCGTCGCCGCCGGCGCCGTCGTCACCCAGGGCAAGCAGTTCCCGCCGCGGTCGGTGATCGCCGGGGTGCCGGCGAAGGTCGTGCGGGAGGCCAACGACGACGACCTGGCGCACATCCGGGGCAACGCGGCGGCGTACTACGACCGGCTGCCCGAGGCGCGCAAGGTGCGCCCCGTCGTCCGCCGCCCACTGCCGCCCGCGGGGATGGTCCCCGGCGACGCGCTCTCCTAGGGGGTTGCGCCCGGGCAGCGGAAGCCATGCCCATGGTCCCGGAGCCGGATCCGTGGACATGGCTCCGCGCCGGGCTCAGGGGCGGGCCGCCAGCCATTCCCGGAGGCCGGTCACCAGCCGGTCGACGTCGTCGGCGTCGGTGTAGGGCGCGAGCCCGACGCGCAGGCCGCCGGTGTCGCCGAGGCCGAGCCAGCGGCTGGCCTCGATCGCGTAGAACGACCCGGCGGGGGCGTTCACGCCCCGCTCGGCGAGGAAGCGGTAGGCGTCGGCGGGGTCGCGCCCGTCGAACGTGAGCAGCAGCGTCGGCGTCCGTTGCGCGGCCCTCGACCAGAGCCGGACGCCGGGGAGCGCGGCCAGCTCCGCCTCCAGCCGGACGCGCAGACCGTCCTCGTACTCCTCGAGCGCCGTCAGGGCGGCGACCAGCCGGTCCCGCCGGCTGCCCGACCCGGGCACCAGGCCGGCGAGGACGTCGATCGCCGCCGTCGTCCCGGCCATGAGCTCGTAGGGCAGGGTGCCCAGCTCGAACCGCTCCGGGACGTCGTCGGACGAGGGCAGCAGCTTGGCCGGGCGCAGGGTCTCCAGCAGCGGGGGGTCGGCGGCCAGGACGCCGCAGTGCGGGCCGAGGAACTTGTACGGCGAGCAGGTGTAGAGGTCGGCGCCCAGGGCGCGGACGTCGACCGGGGCGTGCGCGGTCAGGTGCACGCCGTCGACGGCGAGCAGCGCGCCGGCCGCGTGCACCCGCTCGGCGATCGCGGCCACCGGCGGCCGGGTGCCGATCAGGTTCGACGCCCCGGTGACGGCGACCAGCCTGGTGCGGTCGGTCAGGACCTCCGCGACGTCGTCGACGCCGAGCTCGCCGGTGGCCGGGTCGAACGCGGCCCAGCGGACGGTCGCACCGGCCGCCTCGGCCGCGATCACCCAGGGGCGGATGTTCGCGTCGTGGTCGAGCCGGGAGACGACGACCTCGTCGCCGGGCCCCCAGCCGGCCGCCAGCGCCCGGGACACCGCGAAGGTGAGCTCGGTGGCGCTGCGGCCGAACACGATGCCCCGCGGGTCGGCGCCCAGCAGGTCGGCCAGCGCCTGGCGGGTGCCGGTCACGACGTCGTCCGCCGCCCGTTCCGCCGCGGTGACCCGGCCGCGGTTGGCGATCGGGGAGGTCAGGGTGTCGGCGACAGCGCGCGCGACCGGCTCCGGGACCTGGGTGCCGCCCGGACCGTCGAAGTGGGCGGCACCGGCCTCCAGCGCGGGGAACAGCGCCCGGACGGCGGCGACGTCGTAGCTCATGGCTGCGACGCTACCGACGGCTCGAGCCATGCGAACTCGTGGCCATCACGTCCTGATCGCCACGAGATCGCAGGGTTCGCCGGCTAGGTGAGCAGGTCGCGGAGGAGCTTGCCGACGGCGTCGGTCTCGATCAGGAAGCCGTCGTGACCGTACGGCGAGGGGATCACCTGCAGCGGGACGCCCAGGCCGTCCGCGATCTCCTGCTGCAGCCCGATCGGGTACAGCCGGTCGCTGTCCACGCCCGCGACCACCGCCCGCGCGGTCACGCGGGCCAGCGCCGCCTCGACGCCACCCCGGCCGCGGCCGACGTCCCAGGTGTTCATCGCCTCGGTGAGCAGGACGTAGCTGCCGGCGTCGAACCGGCGGGCCAGCTTGTCCGCGTGGTGGTCGAGGTAGGAGGCGACGGCGAACCGCCCGTCCGCCTGCACCGTCGTGCCGAAGCGCTCGCCGAGCTCGAGCGCGCTCCGGTAGGTCAGGTGCGCGATCCGGCGGGCCACGCCCAGCCCGTCGGCCGGGGGATCGTCGAGGTCGTAGTCGCCGCCGGCCCATCGCGGGTCGGCCCGGACGGCGGCCTGCTGGGTGGTCTGGGTACCGATCTGGTCGGCGGTGGCCACCGCGCCGGAGGCCAGGACGAAGACCGTCGCCACCCGGTCGGGCAGGGCGACCGCCCACTCCAGGGCCCGCATGCCGCCCATCGAGCCGCCGACGACGCAGGCCCAGCGGTCGATGCCCAGGGCGTCGGCGAGGGCCGCCTCCACCCGCACCTGGTCGCCGACGGTCACCTCGGGGAACCGGGAGCCCCACCGCACGCCGTCGGGGGCCGGGGACGAGGGCCCGGTCGTCCCCTGGCAGCCGCCGAGGATGTTGGCGCAGACGACGAAGAACCGGTCGGTGTCCAGCGGCGCGCCCGGCCCGACCAGCCCGCTCCACCAGCCGGGTGTGGGGTGCCCGGGGCCGGCCGCGCCGACGACGTGGCTGTCACCGGTGAGGGCGTGCTCGACCAGGACGGCGTTGGAGGCGTCCGGCGCGAGCGTCCCCCACGTCTCGTAGGCCACGCGCACCGACGGCAGGACGCCGCCGCGCTCCGGAGCGAACGCGGGCAGGTCGAGGAAGACCCGGTCGCCGACCGGATCCCCCTCGACCCACCCGCCCATCCGTCGTCGCCTAGGCGGACTTCGCGGCGCGGAACCCGGCCTCGAGGTCGGCGATGATGTCGTCGATCCCCTCCAGGCCCACGGCCAGCCGGACCAGGCCCGGGGTCACGCCGGTGGTGAGCTGCTCCTCGTCGGTCAGCTGGGAGTGCGTGGTCGACGCCGGGTGGATGACCAGGCTGCGGACGTCGCCGATGTTGGCCACGTGGCTGTGCAGCTCCAGCGCCTCGACGAACTTCTGGCCCGCCTCGCGGCCACCGTGCAGTTCGAAGGTCAGCACCGCACCGGCGCCCTTGGGCGCGTACTTCTGCTGCGCGGCGTGCCACGGCGAGGACTCCAGCGCCGGGTAGTTCACCCGGTCCACCGCGTCGTGGCCCTCCAGGAACCGCGCCACCTTCGTGGCGTTCTCGACGTGCCGCTCGAGGCGCAGCGACAGCGTCTCGATGCCCTGGACGACCAGGAACGCGTTGAACGGGGAGATCGCCGGGCCGAGGTCGCGCAGCAGCTGGACGCGGGCCTTCAGCGCGTAGGCGGGCGCGCCGAGGTCCTTGTAGACGACGCCGTTGTACGTCGGGTCCGGGGTGGTGAAGCCCGGGTGCTTGCCGCCGGCCCAGTCGAACGTGCCGCCGTCCACGATCAGCCCGGCGATCGCCGTGCCGTGGCCGCCCAGGTACTTGGTGGCGGAGTGCACGACGACGTCGGCGCCGAACTCGAACGGCCGGATCAGGTAGGGCGTGGCGATGGTGTTGTCCACGATCAGCGGAACGCCGTTGCGGTGCGCCACCCCGGCGACGGTCTCGATGTCGAGGATGTCGCCCTTGGGGTTGCCGATCGTCTCGCCGAAGAACGCCTTGGTGTTGTCCCGCACCAGCGCCTGCCACGCCTCCGGGTCGTCGGGGTCCTCGACGAAGGAGACCGTGACGCCGAGCTTGGGCAGCGAGTGGTGCAGCAGGTTGTAGGTGCCGCCGTACAGCGAGGCGGAGGCGACGACGTGGTCCCCGGCCTCGGCGACGTTGAGGATCGACAGCGTCGTCGCGGACTGCCCGCTGGCGACGGCCAGCGCGGCGACACCGCCCTCGAGCGAGGCCACGCGCTGCTCCAGCGCGTCCTGCGTCGGGTTCATGATCCGGGTGTAGATGTTGCCCATCTCGGCCAGCGCGAAGAGGTCCGCGGCGTGCTTGCTGTCGCGGAACTGGTAGGCGGTGGTCGCGTAGATGGGCAGCGCGCGGGCGCCGGTGGTGGGATCGGGGCTGGTGCCGGCGTGGATCTGCCGGGTCTCGAAACTCCAGCTCTGCGGATCGGTCATTGCGCCGTCTCCTGTCGCTCGCGGGAGATCCCGCGGCGCGCAGGAACTCCGTCCTTGCCGGGCGGCGGTCGCCGTCCGACCGGCTCTTCCCCTGGAGCACCTCAGACGGAGTTGAGGTTGCCGGGCAGCCAGCCAGGTGCTTGTCGCTGCCTCTCGTGAGCCACCGCCGATCCTAGGACGCGCGATCACAGGCGTCACACTGGCCCCCGTGCGCGTGACCATCCGGGTGCGGCCCGGCGCCGGGCGGACCGTCGTGGGCGGCGAGCACGACGGCGCCCTGGTGGTCCGGGTCGCGGCCCGGGCGGTGGACGGCAAGGCGACGGACGCGGCGCTCGCCGCCGTCGCGCAGGCCTTCGGGGTCCGGCGGTCGTCCGTCGTGCTGGTCACCGGGGCGACCTCGCGCACCAAGGTCGTCGACGTCGACGGCGCCACCCCCGAGCGGCTACGGGCGCTGTCCGCCGGCGAGTGACCGGACCGCGTCGCGGATCTCCGGCAGGGTCAGGGCCATGGTGGCGTCGCCGACCGCCAGCTCCACCCGCTGCACGGCCGGGTCCCCCGTCGCCGCCGGCCGCTCCCAGGTCCACAGCCCACCCTCGGCGAGCGCACGGGCGCCGGCCCGGAACTCGTCGGCGCCGGTGCGCAGCAGCAGGTGCAGCATCGGCGTCTGCGGCGGGTCGGGGACGACGGTGACGCCGGGCAGGTCGCGCACCGTGGCGGCGATCTCGCGGGCCCGCTCCAGGTAGCCGGCCATGAGTGGGAGGCGGCGGCGCAGGCAGCTCAGCGCCGAGGCGGCGCCGGGCCACAGGCCGAACAGGGTGCCGCCCATCCGCTTCCGCCACTCGCGGACCTCGGCCACGACGTCGACCGGGCCGGCCAGGCAGCACCCGGGGAGCGCCCCGAGGGCCTTGTAGAAGCTCACGTAGGTGGTGTCGAACAGCGCCGCGACGTCGGCCGGCGGGCGCCCGTAGCCCGCGGCCGCCTCCCACAGGCGGGCGCCGTCCAGGTGTGCGGCGGCGCCGCGGTCACGCGCCCAGGCGACCTGGGCGAGGAGGTCGTCCCAGGGCGGCAGCTGCCCGCCGAGGTCGCGCTGGGGCAGCTCCACGACCAGGGCGGCGGGCGGTTCGGCGACCGGCTCCAGGTCGGCCCGGAGCAGCAACCGGTCCCGGTCACCGGTCGGGCGGCCGATCAGGCCCTGCAGCCGCTCCAGCGCCCGGCCCTCGTGCCGCTCGAGGTGGCACTCGGGGTGGTGGACGACGGTGCGCCGGCCCCGCCGGTCGGCGTGCACCCGGAGCGCCGACTGCTGCGCCATGACCCCGCTCGGCAGGTACACCGCGGCCGGCAGCCCGAGCACCGCGGCCACCTCCTCCTCCAGCTCGGCCACGACGCCGCCGTCGCCGTACCGGTCCGTCACGGTGTCGGCGGGGATGCTCGCGAGCAGGTCGGCGGCGCTCTGCGGGCCGTGCCCGGTCAGTGCGCGGTCGCAGGCCCGGCGGAGGGTGTCCATGTCGTGCACGCCGCCAGTCTGGTGTGCCGGTGCTCCGGGGAGGGTGTCGGTCCGGTCGACGGGAGGGACGGGGCAGGCTGTCCCCGTGCGCGCGCTGCTCTTCGAGTCCTTCGCCGGTCCGCTGTCGGTGCGGGAGGTGCCGGAGCCGGCGCCGCCGGCGGGCGGCGTCGTCGTCCGCGTCGCGGCCAGCGGCCTCTGCCGCAGCGACTGGCACGCCTGGCAGGGCCACGACCCCGACGTCGTCCTGCCGCACGTGCCGGGGCACGAGCTGGCGGGCACCGTCGCGGCGGTCGGCGACGGGGTCCGGCGCTGGCGGGCCGGTGACCGGGTGACCGTGCCGTTCGTCAACGCCTGCGGGCGGTGCACCCAGTGCGCGGCGGGCGAGCACCAGGTGTGCGTGCGCCAGACCCAGCCCGGGTTCACCCACTGGGGGTCGCTGGCGGAGTTCGTCGCCCTGGACGCCGCCGACGTCAACCTGGTCGCCGTGCCCGAGGCGCTCGACCTCGCCACCGCCGCGGCGCTGGGCTGCCGCTACGCCACCGCCTTCCGGGCCGTCACGCAGGTGGCCCGGGTGCGGGCGGGGGAGTGGGTGGCGGTGCACGGCTGCGGCGGGGTCGGGCTCTCCGCCGTGCAGATCGCGGTCGCCGCCGGCGCGCGGGTCGTCGCCGTCGACGTGTCGGCCGATGCGCTGGAACTGGCCCGCGGGCTCGGCGCGGAGCAGGTGGTGCGCGCGGCCGACGACGTGCCGGCGGCGGTCCACGCGCTGACGTCCGGCGGTGCGCACGTCTCGCTCGACGCCCTGGGCTCGCCGGTCACCTGCGCGAACTCGGTCCGCTGCCTGCGCCCCCGTGGCCGGCACGTGCAGGTGGGGCTGCTGCCTCCCGGACAGGGGCGGGCGGAGGTGCCCATGGAACGGGTGCTCGCCCTGGAGCTGCAGGTGCTCGGCAGCCACGGCATGGCCGCGCACGCCTATCCCGAGCTGCTCGGGCTCGTCGCGGCCGGCCGGCTCGACCCCGGCCGGCTGATCACCCGCGAGCTCCCGCTCGACGACGCGCCCGCCGCGCTGGCCGCGATCGGCCGCCGCCCGGGGATCGCCGTGGTCACCTCGTTCTGAGGCGTCAGCCCGGCGCGTCCCCCGTGCCGGTGCCCGTGCCGCCGTCCGTTCCCGTGCCGCCGTCCGTGCCGGTGCCCGTCCCCTCGTCGGGCGCCGACGTCGTCGGGGTGTCCTCGTCCGGCGTGGTGTCCCGCGGCGTGGTCGTCGAGCCGGTGGGCGTCCGGGTGGAGGGCGTCGTCGTCCCGGGGGTGGTGGGCGTCGGCTCGGCGGGCTCCTCGGTCGGCGTCGGCTCCGGGACGTCGGGGGTCTCCGCCGGCTGCTCCGTCTGCGTGTCGCTCGTCGGTGCCGGTCCGGGGGAATCCGGGCGGATGTTGAGGTACAGCGTCCCGATGGCCAGGAAGAGCACGGACAGCACCACCGTGGACGTGCGCGCGCGGCCCAGGTGCGAGGGGATCCGGGAGCGGAACGAGGAGCCGGGCCGGTCGGTGGTGGAGTCCGCACGGACCTCGGGCTGCTGCACCGTCGGCTGCTCGGCCGTGGGCCGGCGGTCGTGGTCGCTCACGAGTCCCCCTCCTGCGCCTGCTCGCCGTCGGCCGCGACGCTGGGCGCCGTCGGCACCTTCATGCCCTGGCTGCGGAAGGCCTGGACGACGCGGGCGCGCAGGTCGCGGCCCACCTCGAACTGCTTGCCCGGCAGCGTGCGGGCGACCACCCGGACGTTCACCTGCTCGAGGTCGAGGCTCTCCACCCCCATGACGCTGGGCGGGTCGAGCAGCAGGGGCCGCAGCGCGGGGTCGCGGAAGGCCTCCCGGCCCACCTCGCGCAGCACCTCGTTGACCCGGTTGATGTCGACGCTGGTCGGCACCGGCACGTCGACGACCGCCCGGGCCCAGTCGCGGGAGAGGTTGGTGACCTTGACGATCTGCCCGTTCGGCACGGTGAGGACCTCGCCGTCGGCGGAGCGGACGCGGGTGATCCGCAGCGTCACGTCCTCGACCGTGCCGGCAGCGGGCTCCATCCCACCCAGCACCTGGATGGCGACGACGTCCCCGAAACCGTACTGCCGCTCGGTGATGATGAAGAACCCGGCCAGGACGTCGCCGACGATCCGCTGCGCGCCGAAGCCGAGCCCGACGCCCAGCACCGTGGCGGGCGCCACCAGCCCGGTGATCGGCACCCCGAGCCGGTCGAGCACGAAGAACACGGCGATCGAGTAGATGAGGACGACGGCGGCCCAGGTCAGCACCTGGGTCAGCGAGTGCCGGTGCTTGGCCGCCTCGGTCCGGACGAGGGCGTCACCGCCGGTGTACCGCGCGTCGATCCGGTCGGTGATCCGGCCGCCCGCCCAGGAGACGAGTCGGGCCAGCAGCACCGAGCCGATGATGATCAGCACGACCTCGAGACCGCGGCCGGACAGCCAGTCCCGCAGCTCGATCAGCGCGTCCATGCCGCTCCCGCTCCTCGATCCGTCGTCCTGCCCACTGTGGCCGGTCGGTCCGGCCGGCGCCACACCGTCATCGGGGCTCCACGAACAGTGACTGCGCGGAGCGGCCGATGGCGCCCTCGGCGTCGAAGAGGACCGCCGTGCACTGCGCCGCACCGCTGCCGCCCAGGGTGGTGACGGCGTCCATCCCGACCCACTCCCCGCGCGGGGCCCGGTGCAGGGAGACGATCAGGTCGACGTTGGCGAACGTCGCCGTGGTCCAGTCCAGCTCCGCCGAGATGCCGCTCGCCGCGTCGGTCATGACGAGCAGGTGCTGCAGTGGCGTCATGGGTTCCCCGGCGACCAGGCTGCACCGCGGGGTCGTCCACGCCGAGGCCGGGCCGGGGGCGTTGAAGCTGCCGGTGGGGAACCGCCAGTCCAGCGCCCGGTGGTAGGCGACGTCGGTGCTGAAGAAGGCGGCCTGCTCGCTGCGGCTGTCCTCCGGCCCGGCCGCGGCCGGGTGCGGTGCCGGCGTCGGAGGGGCGGCGCCGTCGGGCCGGGTCCGCATCCGCCAGGCCGACAGCCGCATCAGCGGCCGCTCGTCGCCCGCGGTGAGCACGGTCTCCACCAGCTCGATCCGCCGTCCGGGGCGGACCACCGAGGACCGGAGGCGGACCGGCCCGACCGGGACGGGCGCGAAGATGTCGTAGGCCAGCCGGACCGTCTGCCCGCCCTCGATGCCGCCGGCCCGCTCGGCCTCGCGCAGCAGCAGCGCTGCCGGCGGCCCGGCGTGCTGCAGGCCGGCGTCCCACGGGCCGATGGTCAGCGCCGTGGCCAGGTAGCCGTCGTCCGTGGGCTCGTAGAGGGCAGCGGGCAGATCCATGGGCTGCAGTCTGACCGCTCCTCCACACGGTGGATTCGTCGGGTGGTCGAGGTTTGGACGGTCGCGATGCGGTCACGGGAATGTGCGCCCGACCGGTGTCCTGGAGCAGGGTGGACCGCGCCGCGCCCCCTCCGGGCCGCAATCAGATCCCGATCGTCGACCGTGAACGGAGATGCGTCGCTCCCGACGCCACACCACTGTGACGACTACCCCGACCGACCCGACCGCAGCCGCCGAGGAGCCCGCCTCCTCCCGCCGCCGCCGCCGCCCGCACCCCGCTCTGGCCGAGCCGCCCGCGTCCGCCGCCGACGACAGTCGCGGCCTGGACACGGTCGTCTTCGGCGTGTCCGGGGTGCTCGCCCTCGCATTCGTCGCGTGGGGCTTCTTCTCCCCCACCGGCCTGGGGGACGCCAGCAGCTCCGCGCTCACCTGGATCGAGCGGAACCTGGGCTGGTTCTTCGTCCTGCTCGCCTCGGCCGTCGTCGTCTACATCCTGTGGCTGGCGGCCAGCAAGTACGGCCGGATCCCGCTGGGTCGCGACGGCGAGCCGCCGGAGTTCCGCACGATCAGCTGGGTCGCGATGATGTTCAGCGCCGGGATGGGCATCGGCCTGATGTTCTTCGGGGTCGCCGAGCCGCTGGCGCACTACGTGTCACCGCCGCCGGGCACGGTGGCCGGCGAGACGGACGAGGCCGTCACGACGGCGATGGCCACCACGCTGTTCCACTGGACGCTGCACCCGTGGGCGCTCTACGCCCTGGTCGGCCTCGCGGTGGCCTACGGCACCTACCGGCGGGGGCGCTCCCAGCTGCTGTCCTCGGCGTTCACCCCGCTGCTCGGGCGGAAGGCGACCGACGGGCCGGCCGGCAAGGTCATCGACGTCCTCGCCATCTTCGCCACGCTGTTCGGCACCGCGGCCTCGCTCGGCCTCGGCGCGCTGCAGATCGGCAGCGGGCTGGAGATCATCGGCTGGGTCGGCGAGGCCGGCAACGCCGTCGTGGTGGGCGTGCTGGCCGTGCTGACCGCGGCGTTCGTCGCCTCGGCCTTCTCCGGGATCGCCCGGGGCATCCAGTGGCTCTCCAACATCAACGTCGTGCTCGCGTTCGTCCTGGCGTTCTTCGTCTTCCTCGTCGGCCCGACCGTGCTGATCCTCAACCTGGTGCCGACCGCGCTGGGCGCCTACTTCGGCGACCTGGCCGACATGGCGGCCCGCACCGAGGCCGTCGGCGGCGACGCGATGGCCACCTGGCTGTCCGGGTGGACGGTCTTCTACTGGGCGTGGTGGATCTCCTGGACGCCGTTCGTCGGCGTCTTCATCGCCCGGATCAGCCGGGGCCGCACCATCCGCGAGTTCGTGACCGGCGTGCTGCTCGTCCCGAGCGTGGTCACGCTGTTCTGGTTCGCCGTCTTCGGCGGCTCCGCCCTGTCGGCTCAGCAGGACGGGGTCGACCTGGCCGGCGCGGCCAGCGAGGAGGCCCAGCTCTTCGGGCTGCTCGAGACGCTCCCCTGGACCGGCGTCATGACGGTCATCGTGATGCTGCTCGTGGCCATCTTCTTCGTGACCGGCGCCGACTCCGCCTCGATCGTCATGGCGTCGCTGTCCGAACGGGGCAACCGGGAGCCGTCGTCGAAGATCGTCATCTTCTGGGGCGTGCTGACCGGCGGCGTGGCGGCGGTGATGCTGCTCTCCGGGGGCGATGTCGGCCTGCAGGGCCTGCGGAACCTCACGATCATCGGCGCGCTGCCGTTCGCCATCGTGATCGCCGGCCTGGCGGTGTCGCTCACCCGGGACATCCGGCACGACCCGATCATGCTGCGCCGCACGGCCGCGCTGGAGGCCGTCCGGCAGGCCGTGGTGGACGGGATCAGCCGGCACGGGGACGACTTCTCCCTCGTGGTGGAGCCGTCCGACGGCTCGGGCACCTCGCCCGGGGAGGCGGCGCGCCGCGAGACCTCCGACGGCACGGCGGGTGTCGAGGACGTCGGCTCGCCGATCCCCCCGCGTGGTGCGGATCCGGCAGCCGACGGGCGGCCGACCCAGTAGGTGGCTAGGGGCGTAGGCGGCTAGGGGCGCGACGGGGACTACATTGCCGTCGTGCCCCGCACCGCCCGCCCCGCGCTCGGCTACGGCCTCACCCTGGCCGCGGCGGGCTTCTTCGCCGTCAACGGCACCGTGTCGGCGCTCGCGCTCGAGGCCGGCATCTCCGCTCCCCGGCTGACCGCCCTCCGGTGCACCGGGGCGGCCGTGGGCCTGCTCGCCGTGCTCCTGGTGGTCTCCCCGGGGCGGCTGCGGGTGAGCCGCCGGGAGCTCCCGCTGCTGGCCGTCCTCGGCGTCATCGGCATCGCCATGACGCAGTACCTCTTCTACGTGGCCATCGGCCGGCTGCCGGTGGGCATCGCGCTGGTGTTCGAGTTCACCGGGACGGTGTTCATCGCCCTCTACGTCTGGCTGGTGCGCAGGGAGAAGGTGCGCAGTCGGGTGTGGCTGGCCCTGGTGCTGTCCCTGTCGGGGCTGGCGCTGGTCACCGAGATCTGGACGGGTGGCGGCTCGCTGGACGCGGTGGGCGTCGCGGCCGGCCTCGGGGCGGCCCTCGCCCTGGCCACCTACTACCTCATCGGCGAGCGCGGCACCGTCACCCGCGACCCGGTCACCCTCACCTGCTGGGCCTTCGTCGCCGCGGCGGTCTTCTGGGCGGTGGCCGCGCCGTGGTGGCAGTTCGACGCCGGCGTGCTCGCCCGCAGCGTGCCCGTCTCGATCGGCTCGCTGGAGCTGCCGCTCTGGGTCCTCGTCGCCTGGATCGCGGTGATGGGCGCGATCATGCCGTTCTGGCTGTCCATCGCGGCGCTGCGCCACCTGCCGCCGACGGCCGCCGGGCTGGTGGCCACGGCCGAGCCCGTGCTCGCCTCCGTGGTCGCCTGGCTGTGGGTGGAGCAGGTGCTCTCCGGCTGGCAGATCGTCGGCGGCGCCGTCGTCCTCACCGGCATCCTGCTCGCCCAGACGGCGCGCACCGCCCCCTCACCGACACCGATGGGCGAGACCCCCGCCGCGCTGTCCAGCTGACGGGCGTCCTGCGGTCGATCAGGAGCCCGGCCGGCTCAACCGGGGAGAGCGGCGTCGATCTCCGCCAGGAAGCGGGCCCGCAGGGTCGCCGGCAGCCAGGCGGTCTCGAAGGCGTTCCGGGCGAGGGTGGCGATCTCCTCGATGGTCAGCGGAGTCTCCTGGTGCACCCGTGCGAGGCACTCGGCGACGTAGCCGTCGAAGTACGCCGGGTCGTCGGAGTGGACGCTGACCAGCACGCCGGCGTCGAGCAGCCGCTTGGTGGCGCCCTCCCAGGCGGAGCCGCGCACGAAGCCGTTGGAGATCGGGCAGACCGTGAGCCCGATGCCCCGCTCGACGACCTCGGCGAGCAGCGTCGGATCGTCCAGGACGTTCACGCCGTGGTCGATCCGGTCGACCCCGATGACGTCCAGCGCCTGCCGGATGTGGTCCAGCGTGCCGGGCTGGTCCAGGTCGCAGTGCATGGTGAGCAGGTAGCCCTCGGCCCGCGCCCTGGCGAAGACCTTCTCGAACTTGACCGGCGGGTTGCCGCGCTCGTCGGAGTCCAGCCCCACGCCGATGATCCAGTCCCGGTGCGGCAGCGACTCCATCAGGGTGGCCATGGCGTACTCGGCGGAGAAGTCGCGGAGGAAGCACATGATCAGTTCCGCGTGCAGGTCGAGCGTGCGCCGTGCGTCGACGACCGCCCGGCGCAGCCCGCGGACGACGGTGCCGAACTCCACACCGCGTGACGTGTGTGCCTGGGGGTCGAAGAAGATCTCGGCGTAGCGCACGTTCTGCGCCGCGGCCCGGGTGAAGTACGCGGTCGCCAGGTCGTAGAAGTCCTGCTCGGTGACCAGCACCTGCATGTTGCGGTAGTAGCCCACCAGGAAGCTGGTGAGGTCGTGGAACGGGCTCTCGCGCCGCATCTCCTCGGCGTGGGCGTAGGGCATCTCGATGCCGTTCCGCCGGGCGAGCTCGAAGACGAGCTCGCCCTCGAGCGTTCCCTCGATGTGCAGGTGGAGCTCGCACTTGGGCACCTCGGCGATGAACCTCGCCACGTCCGTGTCGCTGTCGCTGTCGCCGGCCATGGTCGGACTCTGCCATCGCCGGCCCCGCGTGAGGAGGGGTGGTGCCCCTCGGTTCAGCGCAGTCGGCGCACCGGGACGACCATCGGCGTGCCGGCCACGGGGTCGGGCACGATCCGCGCCTCCAGGTCGAAGACGTCGGCCAGCAACCGCTCGGTGAGCACCTCGCCCGGGCGGCCGGACGCGACCAGGTCGCCGTCCTTCATGGCGATCAGCCGGTGGGCGTAGCGGGCGGCCAGGTTGAGGTCGTGCAGGACGACGACGACGGTACGGCCGCGCTCGGCGTGCAGCCGGCTGACCAGCTCGAGGACGTCGATCTGGTGCGACAGGTCGAGGTAGGTCGTCGGCTCGTCGAGCAGCAGCAGGTCGGTGCCCTGGGCCAGGGCCATGGAGATCCAGGCGCGCTGCCGCTGGCCGCCGGAGAGCTCGTCCACCGGCCGGTCGGCCAGCCCCGCCATGTCCGTCCAGGCCAGCGCTTCGGCGACGACCGCCTCGTCGTCCCGGGACCACTGCCGCAGCCAGGTCTGGTGCGGGTGCCGCCCACGGGCGACCAGGTCGGCGACGGTCAACCCCTCGGGCGCGATCGGGGCCTGGGGCAGCAGGCCGAGCACCTTGGCGACGTCCCGGGTCGGCGTCCGCGCGATCGACTGCCCGTCCAGCAGCACCCGCCCGCCGGTGGGGCGCATCAGCCGGCCGAGCGCGCGCAGCAGCGTGGACTTGCCGCAGCCGTTCGGGCCGACGATCGCGGTGAACGAACCCTCGGTGAGCTGCAGGTCCAGGTCCCGGACGACGACGCGGTCGTCGTAGGCGAGGGTGACCTGCTCGGCGGCCAGCCGGACCGGGCCGGCCGGTGGCGGGGCCACCGGCCGGTCCAGGACGGGGTTCTCCCGGAGCACGTGGTCGAGGGTCACAGCCGGATCGTCCTCATGTGAACTGCCGCCTTCCGCGGACGAGGAGCCAGAGCAGGTACGGGGCGCCGAGGACGGCGGTGAGGATGCCCACGGGCAGGGCCTGGGGCAGCACCGTGCGGGTGACCAGGTCGGCGCCGACCACCAGCACGGCGCCGAGCAGCCCCGAGGCCAGCAGCGGCGGCCGGGAGCCCCCGGTGAGGCGGAGGGCGATCTGCGGCACCACGAGCGCGACGAAGGTGATCGGGCCGGCCGCCGACACGGCGAAGGCGACGCACCCGATGGCGATCAGGACGACGGCGGCCTGCGCGGTCTGCAGCCGCACGCCGAGCCCGCGGGCGGTGTCGTCGCCGAACTGGAGGACGCCGAGGGCCCGGCTGGCCCCCAGCGCGAGCGGGAGGAGCACGACCAGGGCCACCGCGAGGGGGGCGGCGTCGTCCCAGGTCCGGGCGTTCAGCGAGCCGGTGATCCAGACGTAGGCCGCCGCCGCGTCGTAGATCTCGGCGTGGGTCAGCAGCCAGTCGACCAGGGCGGTGCTCACCGACCACAGGGCGATGCCGATGAGCACCAGCCGGTAGCCGTCGATGCCGGCCCGCCAGGTGAGCCCGAACAGCAGGACCCCGACCAGCAGCGCGCCCAGGAGCGCGGCGAGCGGGATGCCGAGGGTGGCCAGCGCCCCGCCGAAGGCCCCGCCGGAGCTGAGCACGATGGCCGCGACCGCGCCCACCGAGGCGCCCATCGTGATGCCGAGCGTGTCCGGGGAGGCCAGCGGGTTGCGGGCGAAGGTCTGGAAGAGCGCGCCGGCGACGCCGAGGGCCAGGCCGACCAGGAGGCCCACCACGACTCGGGGGGCGCGCAGCTCGAGGATGATGAAGTCCTGCGTGCCGTCGCCCAGCCCGGCCAGGGTGCGCAGCACGTCCGGGACGCCGATCGGGAAGTCGCCGCGGCCCAGGCTGACCGCCGACAGCAGCACCAGGACGACGACCGCGGTCAGCGGCACGACCAGCTGCCGCCAGCGCACGATGCCCGAGACGCGGCCGATCCGGACGACGGTGCCCGTCCGCGCCGTGGTCGCCGGCGGGTCGATGGCGGGGGCGCTCACAGGCCGGCCGTCTTCCGCCGGCGGACCAGGGCGATGAAGAACGGGGCGCCGATCAGGGCCAGCACGATGCCGACCTGCAGCTCGCCGGGGCGGGCGACGATCCGCCCGACCACGTCCGCGGTCAGCAGCAGGACGGCGCCGGCCAGGGCGGACCCGGGGACCAGCCAGCGGTGGTCGGGGCCGGTGACGGCCCGGACGGCGTGCGGCACGACCAGCCCGACGAAGGCGATGGGGCCGCAGGCCGCGGTCGCGGCGCCGGCCAGCAGGGTGATCGACGCCAGCCCCACCGTGCGGGCCAGCCAGATGCGCTGCCCCAGCCCGCGGGCGACGTCCTCCCCGAGGCCGAGCAGGTTGAGCGCGGGGGCGTTGGCCAGGGCCAGCAGCAGGCCCAGGGCGATGAACGGCGCGACCTGCCACGCGACGTCGGCGTCCCGGCCGGCCAGCGCGCCCACCACCCAGAACCGGAAGGAGTCCAGCGTCTGCTGGTCGCTGACCAGCACGGCCCGCACCAGGCCGTACATCAGTGCCGACAGCGCGGCGCCGGCCAGCGCCAGCGTGACCGGGGTGGCGCCGCCGCGGCCGGCGGATCCGATCGCGTAGACGAGGACGGTGCCGACCAGGGCGCCGAGGAAGGCGAACCAGACGTAGCCCGACGGCGTGCCGATGCCCAGGAGCACGATCGAGAGGACGACGGCGAGGCTGGCCCCGGCCGTGACGCCCAGCAGGCCGGGGTCGCCCAGTGGATTGCGGGTGTGGCCCTGCATCAGGGCGCCGGCCACGCCGAGCGCGATGCCGACCATCAGCCCGAGCACGGTGCGCGGTACGCGCAGCTGCCGGACGATCACCGCCTCCTCGCTGCTCAGGCCGCTGTCGAACAGCACCTGCCAGACCTCGCCGAGCCCGATGGCGCGGGTGCCGATCGCGATGCTCGCCAGGCAGGCGGCCAGCGTCAGCACGACGAGGACGAGCAGCGCGATCCAGCGGGACGACCGTCCCAGCCGCCGCGGTCCGGACGCAGCTGCCCCGGAGCCCCGCACGGGGGCGACGGTCGCGGTCACGTGCGGCTCCGGGGGACGTCGGACGAGAAAGAAAGGCTTACCTTACCTCTCGGGCGTCCGTCCGGGTCCTCGCGATCACGATGGTGGCGGCCCACCCGCCGCGACGGGTTCCGGGGTCACCGCTTCTGCCGGCGGCTGCCGCCGTGCCAGTCCTCCTCGACGCCCGCGGCGCCCGGCCGGACGCCGAACGCGGGCAGCTGCGGACGCTCGCGCAGGCTGCGCTTGAGCTCGGCGAACCCCGGGAAGCCGGCCAGGGCGACGACGTGGTCCCACAGCTCCACGGCGTCGTCCTCGTCGGGGAGCCGGCTGATGACCGGACCGAAGAAGGCCACCCCGTCCGGCGGGCGGAAGTGCAGGATCGGGGTGCCGACGTCCTTGCCGGTCAGGGCCAGGGCCTCGTCGGTCTCCGCCCGCAGCTCCGGATCCCGCGTCCCGTCGTCCAGGGCGTCGGCGAGGTCCGCCGGCAGGCCCGCCTCGGCCAGCGCGGGGGCCAGGAACCCGGCCGTGCTCCGCTCGCCCGCACCCGGTGCGGCCGCCACCTCGAAGATCCGCCGGCCCAGTGCCTCGTACAGCGGGCCGACCACCTCGCGGCCGTGCTCGGCGCGGGCGCGCGCCGCCACCCGGAGCAGACGCAGGCCGTCGGTGTGCCCGGCCTCGTACTCGGGCGGGAAGTGCGCGTCGTAGTCGACGTGCGCGTTGAGCAGCCGCAGCGAGATGAACCGCCACTCGACGGCATAGTCCTTCCGGGCGGCCACCGTGCGGACCCACTTGCTGGTCATCCAGGCGAACGGGCAGACCGGGTCGAACCAGAAGCGCAGATCGGCGTCGGCCATGTCCCGAACGTAACCCGCGAGCGGTCCGGTCACCCCTCGGGTCAGGGCAGGACGGACTCGATCGCGGCGCGCACCTCGGGGGCGTCCGGCTCGGTCCGGGGGCGGAACCGGGCCACGACCTCGCCCTGCCCGCTGAGCACCCACTTCTCGAAGTTCCAGGCGACCTCGCCGTCCTTCCCGTCCACGTCCGGGATCGCCGTGAGCTGCCGGAAGAGCGGGTGCGCGGCGGGGCCGTTGACCTCGACCTTCTCCGTCATGGGGAAGGTGACGCCGTAGGTGGCGGAGCAGAACTCGGCGATCTCCTCGGCGGTGCCCGGCTCCTGCCCCATGAACTGGTTGCACGGCACCCCGACGACGGTGAAGCCGCGGGCGGCGTACTCCTCGTGCAGCGACTCGAGGCCGGCGTACTGCGGGGTGAGCCCGCACCGGCTGGCCACGTTGACGACCAGCGCCGGCCGGCCGCCGGTCAGGTCGCGCAGCGTCGTCGGCTCGCCCTGGAGGGTGGACAGCGGGACGTCGAGGAGCGACGGGTGGCCCCCGTGCAGGGGCCCGCCGCGAGCGTGCGAGGGGTGGGGGGCAGGGGGGTCCTTCTCCATTCCGGCGGCAGCGTCGCGGGGCGGACGTTCATTCCAGGCCGCTGACGTCGTCGGGGACGTCGACGGCGTGCTGGCGCAGCGCCTCCATCGGCACGATCTCCAGCGCGCGGGCGTTGGTCGCGGCCAGCACGACGCCGGCGGCCGCACCCGCCTGGTAGGCCTGCAGCCAGCGCACCGCCACCACGCACCAGCGGTCGCCGGGCCGCAGGCCGGGGAACCCGTACTCGGGGCGCGGCGTGGACAGGTCGTTGCCCAGGTCGCGCTGCATCCGGAGGAAGTCGGCGGAGACGACGGCGCAGACGGTGTGCGACCCCAGGTCCTCGGGGCCGGTGCTGCAGCAGCCGTCCCGGTAGAAGCCGGTCAGCGGCTCCGTCCCGCACGGTTCCAGCGGGCCGTCCAGCACGTTGCGCTCGTCGGGCTCCACGGTGCTCCTCGGCGGTCGGTGCGCACGTGGTCGGCGCGCGCCCAGGATGGCATCGTGCGTCCGTGAGCGTCGAACCCGAGATCCTCTGGAGCCCGACAGCCGACAGCATCGGGCAGACCAACCTCGCGCAGTTCGCTGCCTGGGTGACCGCGAAGCGTGGCCTCTCCTTCGGGGAACCCACCGACTACGACGCCGTGTGGCGCTGGTCGGTCGAGCACCTCGACCAGTTCTGGGCCGACGTCGCCGAGTGGTCGGGTGCGCTGCCCGGCGTCGCGGACGACCGGGTGCTCCCCCGGCGGCAGCTGCCCGGTGCCGAGTGGTTCCCCGGCACGACGCTCAACTTCGCCGAGCAGGCCCTGCGGAAGGCGACCCCCGATCACCCGGCGCTCATCGCCGTCGCGGAGGACGGCGACCCGGTGGAGATCTCCTGGACGTCGCTCCGGCGGCAGGTCGGCGCCTTCGCCGCGACCCTGCGCCGGCTCGGCGTGCAGCCGGGGGACCGGATCGCGGGCTACCTGCCGCACGTGCCCGAGGCGATCGTCGCCTTCCTGGGAGCGGCCTCGATCGGCGCCGTGTGGTCCTCGTGCGCGCCGGACTTCGGCACCCGCGCCGTCCTCGACCGGTTCGTGCAGATCGAGCCGGTCGTGCTGGTCGCCGTCGACGGCTACCGGTTCAACGGCAGGGACTACGACCGGCGGGACGTCGTGACCGAGCTGCGGGCCGCGATGCCGAGCGTGCGGACGACGATCGCCGTACCGCGGCTGTTCCCCACCGAGCTGCCCTCCGGTGCCCTGGCGTGGGCCGACGCCGTCGCCGAGGAGCAGGAGCCGGAGTTCGAGCAGCTCCCGTTCGACCACCCGCTGTGGATCGTCTACTCGTCGGGGACCACCGGGCTGCCCAAGGGGATCGTGCACGGGCACGGCGGTGTGGTGGTCGAGCAGCACAAGCAGGCCGCGCTGCACATGGACATCGGCGTCGGCGACCGCTTCTTCTGGTACGCGTCGACCGCCTGGATCATGTGGAACATCTCCGCGTGCGCGCTGCTCGTCGGCGCCACCGTGATCGTCTACGACGGGGCACCGGCCTACCCGTCGGTCGATGCGCAGTTCGCCCTCGCCGCACGCACCGGGATGACCTACCTGGGCACCAGCGCCGGATACCTGATCGCCTGCGAGAAGGCCGGCATCCGGCCGGGGGAGACCCACGACCTCTCGGCGCTGGAGGCCGTCGGGTCGACCGGTTCCCCGCTGCCGGCCTCGGCGTTCCGCTGGGTCTACGACGCGGTGAAGCCCGACGTGTTCCTGGGCTCGCTGTCGGGCGGGACGGACGTCGCGACCGGCTTCATCGGGGCCTCGCGGCTGCTGCCCGTCACCACCGGGGAGCTGCAGCGGCCGATGCTCGGGGTGGCGGCCGCCGCGTGGGACGAGGACGGCGAGCCGGTGGTCGGGGAGCTGGGGGAGCTGGTCATCACCGAGCCCATGCCCTCGATGCCGCTGCATTTCTGGAACGACCCGGACGGCGCCCGGTACCGCGAGGCCTACTTCGAGCCGTGGCCCGGCGTGTGGCGGCACGGCGACTGGCTGGAGATCACCGAGCGCGGCACCTGCCTCATCACCGGGCGGTCGGACTCCACGCTCAACCGCGGCGGGGTCCGGATGGGGACGGCGGACATCTACGCGGCGGTCGAGTCCGTCCCCGCCGTGCTCGACTGCGTCGTGCTCGGGGTGGAGCTGTCCGACGGCGGCTACTGGATGCCGCTGTTCGTGCAGCTGGCGCCCGGGGAGGAGCTGACCGACGAGCTGCGGGACCGACTGCGGACGGCGATCCGCGAGCAGGCCTCGCCGCGGCACGTGCCCGACGAGATCATCGCCGTCCCCGGGGTGCCGCACACCCGCACCGGCAAGCGGCTGGAGGTGCCGCTGAAGAAGCTGTTCCAGGGCGTGGACCCCGGCGAAGGCGGTCAACCCCGGCGCCGTCGACGACGCGAGCCTCGTCGACCACTACATCGAGCTCGCGCGCCGGCGTGGGTGGAGCCGCCCCGGCTGACGTCCAGCCGCGTCACGGCGCGGCCGCACGTCGGGCCGAGCGGCTATGGCGGACGGGTGAGGCCGCTCACCTTCCGGATGGCCACGACATGCGCGGGGAACCACCACCGGCCACGTTGTACGGAATCATCTCGCCCCGAGAGTGGAGACGACCGACGATGACGTCGACCGACAGCACCGAGACCTGGCAGGCCGAACCGCCGGTGCTGCTGCCGCCGTGGCACACGCCCGAGCGGGAGAAGTTGCAGGAGCAGGCCCGTCGCTTCGCCATGGACGAGGTCCTCCCCGTCGCGAACGAGCTCGACCCGCAGAAGGGCGAGATCCCGGCGTCGCTGCTGGCCGGCATGGCCGAGCGAGGCTGGTTCGGCCTCACCGTGCCCGCGGAGCAGGGCGGCCTCGGGCTGGGCGTCTTCGAGTACTGCATGGTCAGCGAGGAGCTGGCCCGGGCCTGGATGTCGACGGCCAGCATCCTGGCCCGCTCCCAGGGCCTGGGGACCGCGGTGGCCGACGCCGACCGCCGGCACGAGCTGCTGGGCCGCAGCGCCCGCGGCGAGTGGATCGGCGCCATCGCGCTGTCGGAGCCCGACGCCGGGTCCGACCTGGCCGGGGTGCAGACCCGCGCCGTCCTCGACGGGGACGAGTGGGTGGTCACCGGGCACAAGCGCTGGTGCGGCAACGCCAAGGCGGCCGACTTCATCCAGGTGCTGGTGCGCGAGCGCGACCCGGAGGAAGGGGAGTCGCGCTCGGCCGGCCTGGTGAACCTGCTGCTGGAGAAGGAGCGCGGGGCGTTCCCGCCCGGGCTCAGCGGCTACCCGATCGACAAGGTCGGCTACCACGGCTTCCTCACCTGGGACCTGGAGTTCGACGGCGTCCGCATCCCCCGGGAGAACGTGATCGACGAGGCACGGGCCGCGCGGGAGGAGAGCGCGGAGGAGGGGGAGGCCGCGAAGCAGGCCGGGTTCGCCGAGGCGCAGAAGTTCCTCAACACCGCCCGGGTGCACACCGCCGCGCGCGCCGTCGGGCTGGCCCGTGCGGCGCTGGAGGACTCGATCCACTACCTGCAGGAGCGCGAGCAGTTCGGCCACCCGATCGGCGACTTCCAGGCCCTGCGGTTCGCCGTCGCGGAGATGGCCGCGCAGATCGAGCAGGCGCGGGCCTTCTACCGCCAGGTCGCCCACCTGCTCGACCTGGGGCTGCCGGTGCACAAGGAGGCCTCGATGGTGAAGCTCGAGGCGACCGAGATGTCGGTGCGGGTGACCAACCAGGCCATGCAGCTGCACGGCGGCAACGGCTACACCACCGAGCGGCAGGTCGAGCGGCACTGGCGCGACGCCCGGCTGACCACGATCTTCGAGGGCACCAGCGAGATCCAGAAGCGGATCATCAGCGACCGCCTGCTCCCGCGCAGCCCGCTGAGTTAGGAAACACCCCCTGCCCCCCACGGCTCACACGCTCGCCGCGGGCCCCTGCACGGGGCCGCGCGCACCGGTCACGCGGGCAGGCGGACGGGCATCAGCATGCTGACGTTCCCCGGGCGCGCGGGGTCACGGAGTGCCAGCGGGGTGATCGGCCCGTCGAGCTCGAGCACCAGCTGCCCGGCGGCCCCGGCGTCCAGCGCCTCCAGCAGGAACTCGCGGTTCACGCCGATCTCCACCTCGCCCAGGCTCAGCACGCTGGCGGTCTGCTCCGCTCCGTCCGGTCCGTGCGGCACCGTGCGGGTGGGCGCTGCCTCCAGCGCGGCCCGGAGCTCGGCGGCGTCCGTGTCGATGCGGTGCGCGCTGCTCGGGCGCAGGATCCGCCGGTAGTCGGGGAAGTCGTGGTCCAGCCGTCGCCCCCGCACGGTGCCCCCGGGGAGCTCGACGGTGATCACCGGGCCGTCGACGGCGACCGTGACGGATCCGTCCGTGCCGAGCGCGGCCAGCACCTCGTCGGCCAGGTCGACCGGGAGGAGGGCGCTGCACGCCGGACCGGTGACCGACGCGTCGGGGAGCGTAGCGACGGCGAGCCGGTACCGGTCGGTCGCCGCCAGCCGGACGGCGTCGTCATCGACGTCCAGCAGGACGCCGGTGAGCATCGGCAGCCCGGGATCGGCGCCGACGGCGTAGCGGACGGCGCGCAGGGCGGCGGCCAGCTCGGTGGTGGTGGTGCGCAGGACGGTGGGCACGGGCAGCTCCAGGTCGAGTAGGGCTCGGGCTGCGGAGAGCTCGCGGCGGGCGTCGGCCAGGCCGTCCTCGAGGCGCACCAGGTGCGCCCCGAGGATCTCGTCCACCACCGCGGGGTCCCGACGGTGCTCGAGCACCCGGCGGATGTCGGCGAGCGGCAGGCCGACCCGCCGCAGCCGGGCGACGAGCCGGGCGGGGGCGACCTGGTCGTCGCCGTACCAGCGGTAGCCGCTGTGCGGGTCCACGCGGGCCGGCACGAGGATCCCGGCGCCGTCGTAGAACCGCAGCGCGCTGACGGTCAGCCCGGTCTCCCGGGCCATCCGACCGATCCCGCGCACGCGTTCCTCCACACCGACGACCCTCCGGCCTCGACCAGGTCGAGAGTCAAGCAGGACGGTGCGCACGGGTCACCCGAGCTCGGTGAGGAGCTGCTCCATCTCCGCGATCTCGGCCGTCTGAGCGTCCCGGATGGTCTCGGCGAGCCCGCTCAGCTCGGTGTTGCGGCCGTCGGAGAGCACCGTCTCGGCCATCCTGACGGCGCCGGAGTGGTGGTCGATCATCTGCTCCAGGAACAGCCGGTCGAACTCGGCACCCGAGGCGGCCATCAGGCCGTGCATGTCCTCCGGCGACATCATCCCGCCGGGATCGTCCCCGGGATGCCCCATGCCCCCGCCCATGTGACCTCCGCCGCCGCCCGCGCCCCACTCCGCGAGCAGGCCGGTGAGGATGCCGATCTCCGGCTCCTGGGCCGCCTCGATGCGGTCGGCGAGGTCGAGGACGCGGGGGTCCGCGGCCCGTCCCTCCGCGAGCCGCGCCATTCCGATCGCCTGCCGGTGGTGCGGGACCATGTCCCGGGCGAAGGTGACGTCGACGTCGTTGAACGTGGCGCCGTCCTCCGGCTGGCCGGTGGACGGCGCGCGTTCCGAGCCGCCCATCATGGAGCCGTCCATGCTGCTGCGGGGGCGGTCGTCGCCGGAGCAGCCGGCGAGGACGAGGGTGCCGGCGACGAGGGCGCCGGCCAGGCGTGCGGTCGTGCGGGTCATGGCGTGCTTCTCTCTCTGCGGTGGTCGTCGGGCAGGCCGTGCACCGCCGCCGCAGCCGGTCGTACCGGGGCGGGGCGGCCAGCGGGCCGGCCTAGGTCCGCAGCAGGCAGAGAGCGTGGAGATCCGGGGGGCGCGGTGGCCGCAGCCACCCGGGCCGCCGCATGGCGCGGTGCCACCGCGGCGACAGGGGCACGCCGCGGGACGGCAGCCCGAGCGCGAGGAGGAGCACGGCCAGGCCCGCGGCCGCGACGGCCAGGCAGAGCGCCTCGAGATGCCCGGAGGGGGCGGGGGACGGGGTGTCGCGCGCGGCCTCCGTCGTCCCGAGGTGCTCGGGACCGTCCGGGGTCGGTGCCCCGGCGGTGACGTGGCCCACCGGGCCCACGGCCGCAACCGCCAGAGCTGGAGCGGTGTGGTGGGCGCCGCCCGCGGGGAGCATCCCGGCCGCGCACTGCAGGCCGTGCATCGCGAACACGGCCGCGAGCAGGAGTACCGCCCAGAAGCGCCGTCCCGGCATGGCACCCCCTCGGCCGGTCGTGGAGCAGGTACCCGCCAGGGTATGCGATCCCCGGCGACGGGCGGCGCGCGCGTCAGCGGATCTGCAGGACGCGGGCCTCCCACGGGCGCAGCCGGTCGGGGTCCTCGTCGGGCAGGTTGCCGAGGACCAGCCGGCCGTCGCGGGCCTGCGGCAACAGCTCCGTCAGCGGGTACGGGGTCGCGCTGACGTTGCAGACGACGAGCAGCACCTCGCCGTCGAGGGTGCGGGTGAACGCGTAGACGTCGTCGTGCTCGGGCAGCAACATCGCGAAGTCCCCCAGGGCCACGACGGGGTTCTCGTGCCGCAGGGCGATCAGCCGCCGGTAGTGGGCGAGCACCGAGTCGGCGTCGGCCCGCTGGGACTCGGCGTTCCACTCGACGTGGTCGGGGTTGGCCGGCAGCCACGGCGTCCCGGTGGTGAAGCCGGCGTGCGGCGACGCATCCCACTGCACGGGGGTGCGTGCGTTGTCCCGGCTCATCCGGCGCATCGTGTCCAGCAGGTGCGCCGGGTCCTCGCCGGCCCCCGTCGCCGCCGAGAAGTGATTGACCGACTCGACGTCGCGGAAGTCCTCGACGCTCCGGAACGGGTAGTTCGCCATCCCCAGCTCCTGGCCCTGGTAGACGTACGGCGTCCCCCGGTGCAGGTGCAGCAGCGTGGCCAGGCAGGTGGCGGAGTCGCGGCGGTACCGGGGTGAGTCGTCGCCGAACCGGGAGACCGCGCGGGGCTGGTCGTGGTTGTCCCAGTAGAGGGAGTTCCAGCCGACGTCGGCCAGCCCGGCCTGCCACCGGCCGAAGGAGGCCTTGAGGTCGCGCATCAGCAGCGGGCGGACGTCCCACTTCGACGTCCCGTGGTCGAGCCCGACGTGCTCGAACTGGAACACCATGTCCACCTCGGCCCGCGCCGGGTCGGTGAACAGCTGCGCCTGCTCGACGGTGACCCCGGGCATCTCCCCGACGGTCAGGAAGGTCCCCTCGCGCCCGGCGAGGACCTCGCGGTGCATCTCGGCCAGGAACTCGTGGATGCGCGGGCCGCAGAGGTAGGACGCCGAGCCGTCGCCCAGCGACGTCCCCGGGATGGGCGGGCCGTCGTGCAGGTGGCCGTCCTCGGCGACGTCCTTGGAGATCATGTTGATGACGTCCATCCGGAAGCCGTCGACCCCGCGGTCGAGCCACCACCGCATCATCGCGTGGACCGCCTGCCGGACCTCCGGGTTCTCCCAGTTGAGGTCGGGCTGCTTGCGGTCGAACAGGTGCAGGTAGTAGTCACCGCTGGCCTCGTCGTACTCCCACGTCGGCCCGGAGAAGAACGACTGCCAGTTGGTCGGCTCCGCCCCGGGGTCGCCGCCGGCGAAGCCGCCGCGCGGCGGCCGCCACCAGTACCAGTCGCGCTTGGCCGACGTCGGTGACGACCGTGACTCCACGAACCACGGGTGCTCGTCGCTGGTGTGGTTCACCACGAGGTCCATCAGCAGCTTCATGCCGCGCGCATGCAGGGCCGCGATCAGCTCGTCGAGCTGCTCGAGCGTGCCGAACAGCGGGTCGATGGCCTGGTAGTCGCTGATGTCGTAGCCGTTGTCGGCCTGTGGCGAGGCGTAGATCGGCGAGAGCCACAGGACGTCGACGCCGAGGTCGGCCAGGTGGTCGATCCGCTGCAGGATCCCCCCGAGGTCGCCGATCCCGTCGCCGTCGGAGTCCTGGAACGAGCGCGGGTAGACCTGGTAGACCACGGCGCTGGTCCACCACGGGGCGTTCTCGGTGGCCATCAGCCGGGGAACGTGTGGTGGACGGCCTCGACGTTGTTGCCGTCGGGGTCGCGGACGAAGACCGCGTAGTAGCCCGGGTGGTACTCGGGCCAGACCCGCGGCTCGTGCAGCACCTCGGCACCGGCGTCTGTCGCGGCCCCGAACACGGCGTCGACCGCCTCGCGGGTCGGGGCCGTGATCGCCAGGTGGACGGGGCGGTGCCCGGTGTCGACGGCGCTGCCGAGCCACAGCCGCGGGAAGCTGTCCGGGCCGCAGAGGGCGATGATCGGACCGGTCCCCGGTGCGTCGTGCCGCATCAGCTCGCGCACCCCGCACGGGGCGAACACCCGCGTGTAGAAGTCCGACGCGGCGCCGACGTCCGTGCACTGCAGGGCGAGGTGATCGAGCATGCCCGCGACGCTAGCGGCGACCGGGGCCACCCGGCATCCGGGCGAGGAGCGGCTCGCGCGGGTCCGGGGGTCCGCTGCTTGGATGGGGCCGGTGCCGGGAGAGCCTCGGCGCAGGAGGGAGCACCCCGTGGCCGAGCTGACCCGACCGGACGTCGAGCCACCGACCGGGCCCGCCCCGGACGACCTCGTCATCGAGGACATCGTCGTCGGCGACGGGCCCGAGGCGACCGCCGGCAGCCTGATCAGCGCGCACTACGTCGGCGTCACCCACGACGGCGGCGAGCAGTTCGACGCGTCCTGGGACCGGGGCGACCCGCTGGAGTTCCGGCTGGGCGTCGGCATGGTCATCCAGGGCTGGGACGAGGGCATGGCCGGCATGAAGGTCGGCGGCCGCCGCCGGCTCACCATCCCGCCGCACAAGGCCTACGGCGACCGCGGCGCCGGCGGCGTGATCAAGCCCGGCGCGACCCTGGTGTTCGTGGTGGACCTGGTCGGGGTGCGGTAACACTGCGATCCTCCGGATCGCACCGCGGCCACGAGCCGTCCCCCGTCGAGCTGAGCCGCTTCGTCGCGCCTGCGCGGATCCCTCCGGGCCCCACTCGGCACGACGCGCTCGGTGGGAATCGTCGAACGGACAACGACGTTGGGCCGGGCATGCAGGTAGAGGTCTGGTCCGACGTCGTGTGCCCCTGGTGCTACATCGGCAAGCGCCGCCTGGAGAGCGCCCTCGAGCAGTTCCCGCACCGGGACTCCGTCGAGGTCGTCTGGCGGTCCTTCGAGCTGGACCCGTCGGTCCCCGAGGGCCAGACGCACCCGACGCTGCCGGCGCTGGCCGCCAAGTACGGCACCGACGTCGAGTCGATGCGCGCGAACATGGCCCGGGTCGAGCAGGTCGCCGCCGACGAGGGCCTGGAGTATCACCTGGCCGACGCCGTCAGCGGCAACACCCTGCTCGCGCACGAGCTGCTGCACCTCGCCGCCGAGCACGGGAAGCGCAACGAGCTCAAGGAGCGCCTCCTGCACGCCTACTTCGAGGAGGGGCGCCCGGTCTTCGACGTCGACTCCCTCGTCCCGTTCGCCGTGGAGGCCGGCCTCGACGAGGCCGAGGTCCGCGCCGCGCTCGCCGACCGCCGCTACCTGGCGGCCGTGCGGCAGGACGGCGCCACCGCCCAGGCGCTCGGCGCGACCGGCGTCCCGTTCTTCGTCGTCGACCGGAAGTACGGCGCGGCAGGTGCCCAGCCCGCCGAGCTGCTCCTGCAGATCCTCGCGCGGGCCTGGGCCGACGCGAACCCGTTGGTCACCGTCCCCGCGGCCGACGGCTGCACCGACGACAGCTGCGCCGTCTGAGACCGCGGCTGTGCGGTTGGCGGCCCTTCGGCTGATCGAAGGGCCGCGAACTGCACAGTGATCTCGGTCGGCCGGTCAGGCCAAGAGCTTCGGCACCTTCCGCAGCGCCTTCTCGGCCTCCGCATCGAGGTCCCGGACGACGTCGGTCGCCGATCGCTCGGTGGTCACCAGCCCGACCGACTCGCCTGCATAGACGGGGGCGTCGCCGGGGTTCCCGGTGCGACGTCCGTCGACCACCCGCCGGCGTGCCTCCGGCGTCTCGCGCAACTCGTCCTCCCGACCGTGCCACTCCCGGCTGAAGTCGTTGACGAGCGCCCGGCCGGGCCACCGCTCCGGCCAGGCGGCGCCCTCCGCGACGTCGAACGCCCGGGTCAGCACCGTCTCCTCGCCCGAGGCGGACCGGACCCGCTCCCGCAGTGCGGGCGCGTTGAGGCCTTCGGTGCTCGACAGCAGCGGCGTCCCGATCCACACGCCGGCCGCACCGGCGACGAGGGCGGCCGCCATCCCGGCGCCGGTGGCGATGCCACCGGCGGCCACCACCGGCCGGTCGGTCAGCGTGAGCACCTCCTGGAGCAGTGGGAGGGTCGCGCGGTGGCCGGTGTGGCCTCCTGCCTCGGTTCCCTGGGCGACCAGGATGTCGACTCCGGCGTCGAGGGCCCGATGGACGTCGGCGGTGGTGTTGACCTGGGCGCAGACGGCGATCCCCGCGTCGTGCAGCGGCCCGACGTAGGGCGCCGGGTCTCCGAAGGACACCGAGACGAGGCTGGGTTCGGCGGCGATCGTGGCCTCGAGCAGGTCGGGCCGGGTCTCGAGGACCCAGATCATGAGGCCCACGCCGAACGGGAGTTGCTCGGCGACCGGCAGGGCGCACTGCTCGGTGACGAACGACGCGGGGTGCGAGCCGCTCACGCCGATCATCCCCAGCCCGCCCGCGCGAGAGACGGCGGCGGCGAGCTCACCGCCGGAGACACCGGCCATCGGCGCACCGATGACCGGCGTCGTCAGGTCGAACCAGCGGGTCAGCGGGGTCCGGATCACCGGCCCATCGTGCCCCGTCGGCTACTGCGCCGCGGGGCCGGCCTGGTCGGTGCCCTGCAGCCGGCCGAGGAGTTCGTGGCAGCGCTTGGCGCGCGCGGAGTCCTCGTCCATGACCTGGCGGAAGAAGTTCGCGACGTCGTCCAGGCCGGCGTTCTCGGCGTCCCGGACGTACTGGCCGTAGTCGTGCCCGGCCTTGAGGGAGTGGTACTGGACGGAGATGAGGTCGTAGTAGACGTCCTCGAAGCCGGTCTCGCCGGTGGCCATCCGGTCCTCCTCGATCCGTTGCGGTGGGGACGTCGTCGCCGTACCCGCGACGGACCGCTCCCTCACATCAGGATTCGGAGAGCGCGCCTCCGGTCACGTCACCGCCACCGGCCTCGTCGGCCGGGTTCTCGCTGGTGGCGAGCTCCTCCTCGCCCGTGGCCGCCGGGTCGTCCTCGGCCGAGGCGAGGTCGGCGCCCTGGCCGTGCGCGCCGGGGTCGGCCTGCAGGGTGCGCGGGTCGTTGAGCGGATCGGGGACGTCGGGGTCGGTGACCGTCATGCCGGTCGAGTGCCCCGGCCGGGACCGCGCGGAAACCTCTGGGCATACCCGTAACCGATGCGTTACGCATGCGACGTGGAAGCCCTCGCGGCCCTGGCCGACCCCGTCCGCCGGGAGCTGGTCGGGCTGCTCGCCCGTCGGGGGGAGCTGGCCGCGGGCGAGCTCGCCGCACGGTTCCCCGTCAGCCGGCCGGCGATCAGCCGGCACCTGCGCGTGCTGCGCGAGGCGGGCCTGGTCACCGCGCGGGCGGAGGGGAAGCGGCGGCTCTACGCCCTCGACCCGGCACCCCTGCGGGAGATCGACGACTGGCTGGAGCCCTACCGCGACCTCTGGGCCCGGCGGCTGGACGCACTGGACACCGAGATCGCCCGCGGACGGCGGGCGCGACGAACAGGAGACGACGCATGACCGAGGACCTCGCCACCCGCCGCGGCTCGGTGACCCGGCTGGAGGACGGGCGGCAACGCCTGGAGTTCCGCCGCTCCTGGCCCGATCCCATCGAGGACGTGTGGGGGGCGCTGACCGGACCGGACCGCCTCGCCCGCTGGATCGGCCGCTACGAGGGCGAGCGGGGCGTGGGCGCCACGGGCACGTTCGTCATGACGCACGAGGAGGGGGAACCGGTCGGCGAGCCCATGACGATCCTCGAGTGCGACCCCCCGCGGCGGCTGGTGGTCGAGTGGACCCAGCAGGACACCGAGGACTGGCGGGTCGACCTGGACCTGTGGAGGGAGGGTGGCCGCACCCACCTGAGCTTCGTCCAGGTCTTCCCCGCCGACGCCGACGTCGTCGACTTCGCGATGGGCTGGCACTGGTACCTGGAGAAGCTCGGCGCCGAGCTGGGGGACCCGGCCCCGCCCGAGGACTGGGACGCCTTCTCCGCCGGGGTCGGCCCGGCCTACGGCCGCCCGCCGTCCGGAGGGCCGGTCACGGCCGGCTGAGCAGCGCCATCGCCACCGTGCCCGCGAAGCCGGCGGCCACGATCGGCGTCTCCACGGGATCGAGTCCCGCCGGGGTCAGCCGGTGCCGGCAGAGGCGCTCCGACAGGTAGCCGCACACCATCCCGGTGCCGAGCCGGCGGAGCGCCCGCCGGGCGCGGTCGTCGGGGCCCCGGCGCAGCCGGTGGATCGCCCAGGCCTGGGTCGCGAGCATGGAGGACGGTGCGCTGATCGCCGTCCCGAACCACCAGGAGTCGCGGCCGACGTGCTCCGGGCTGCCCGTCATGAAGGGGACGTCGTAGTGGTGTCTCCGGCGCAGGGCGACCACCTGGCCGGCCAGGCCGGCGGCGAGCTGCAGCGTGGCGGCGCCGACGAGCGCCGAGGTCTTCCCCATGGCGGCGCACCGTAGGGCTGCGCCCGCCGTCGCGGGGCAGTTCCGAGCACCGGCCGCGACCGGGTGGCCGTGCGCGGTGCCCGTGCGGGCGCCCGGAAGATCCCGCCGCGTGGCCTGCCCCGCTGGTCACCAGGGTCTTCCGACCTGAGAACCAGACGTCCTAGACGTAACATCTCTCACGGTTACAGCGGTGCGAACCGCCGGTAACCTGAGCCGATCCGGATCGTTGCACCAGCACCGATGCCGGGTCGCTCGCACCAACGCCGGTGTCAGACCCGCCCGGCTACCCAGAGGATGGAGACGCCGTGACTTCCGTGGCCACCCCCGGTCTCGAGAACGCCCCCACCACGCACGCCCGCCTGCTGGCCTGGGTGCGGGAGATGGCCGAGCTGACGACCCCGGACCGGGTCGTGTGGGTGGACGGCAGCGACGAGGAGTGGGAGCGGCTCACCCAGCAGCTCGTCGACGCCGGCACCTTCCGCCGCCTCGACGCCAAGCCCAACTCGTTCTGGTGCGCCTCCGACCCGCGCGACGTCGCGCGGGTCGAGGACCGCACCTACATCTGCTCGGTCGACGAGGCCGACGCCGGCCCGACCAACAACTGGATGGACCCGGCCGAGATGAAGTCGGTCATGACCGAGCTGTACCGGGGGTGCATGCGCGGCCGGACGATGTACGTCATCCCGTTCTGCATGGGCCCCGTCGAGGCCGAGAACCCGATGTTCGGTGTGGAGCTCACCGACTCCGAGTACGTCGTCGTCTCCATGCGGGTCATGGCGCGCATCGGCAGCTACGTCCTCGACGCCATGGGTGAGGACCGGCCGTTCGTGCCGGCCATGCACTCCCTCGGCGCCCCGCTGGACCCCGGCCAGGCCGACGTGCCGTGGCCCTGCAGCGACACCAAGTACATCGTCCAGTTCCCCGAGGAGCGGATGATCTGGTCCTACGGCTCCGGGTACGGCGGCAACGCGCTGCTGGGCAAGAAGTGCTACTCGCTGCGCATCGCCTCGGTGATGGCCCGCGACGAGGGCTGGCTCGCCGAGCACATGCTCATCCTCAAGCTGACCAGCCCGCAGCAGAAGGTCTACTACGTCGCCGCCGCGTTCCCGTCGGCGTGCGGCAAGACGAACCTGGCGATGCTGGAGCCGACCATCCCGGGCTGGAAGGTCGAGACCCTGGGCGACGACATCGCCTGGATGCGCTTCGGCGAGGACGGCCGGCTCTACGCGCTCAACCCCGAGTTCGGCCTCTTCGGCGTCGCGCCCGGCACCGGCTGGGACACCAACCCCAACGCGATGCGCACGATCGAGAAGGGCAACTCGGTCTTCACCAACGTCGCCCTCACCGACGACGGCGACATCTGGTGGGAAGGCATGACCGACGACGCCCCCGCCCACCTCACCGACTGGAAGGGCCGGGACTGGACCCCGGAGAGCGACGAGCCCTCGTCGCACCCCAACAGCCGGTTCTGCACGCCGATCACCCAGTGCCCGATCCTGGCGCCGGAGTACGACGACCCGAAGGGCGTGCCGATCTCGGCGATCCTCTTCGGTGGCCGCCGCAAGACCACGATCCCGCTGGTCAGCGAGGCCCGGGACTGGAACCACGGCGTGTTCATGGGCGCCACGCTCTCCTCGGAGACCACGGCCGCGGCCACCGGCGCCGTCGGCGTCGTCCGCCGCGACCCGTTCGCGATGCTGCCGTTCATCGGTTACAACGCCGGTGACTACTTCTCCCACTGGGTCGACACCGGCAAGCAGCACGACTCGACCAAGCTGCCGCGGATCTTCTACGTCAACTGGTTCCGCCGGGACGAGGACGGCGGCTTCCTGTGGCCGGGCTTCGGCGAGAACAGCCGGGTCCTCAAGTGGGTCGTCGAGCGCCTCGAGGGCACCGCGGCCGCCGTCGAGACGCCGGTCGGCCACGTGCCGACCGTCGACTCCCTCGACGTCTCCGGCCTCGACATGACCCCGGAGCAGGTGGAGCAGGCCCTCGCCGTCAAGCCCGAGGAGTGGCGGGAGGAGGTCCCGCAGATCACCGAGTGGTTCGAGAAGTTCGGGGACAAGCTGCCCAGCACCATGTGGGACGAGCTGGAGATCCTCAAGAGCCGCCTGGCGTAACTGCCGGCAGACGAAGGCCCGGATCCGCAGCGTGGCGGATCCGGGCCTCTCGTCGTCCGAGCCCCGCCCGGCGACGATCAGGGAACCTGATCGTGCGGCGTCCTCCCTCACCGCACACCGTGAGGGAGGACGCTCCATGATCAGGGAAGCTGATCATCGCCGGGGCAGCGTGGCGGTGGCGCTCCGGGGCGGGCCGGCGGGGTGTCGGTTAGCGTGACGGTGCCCCCCTACGTGTGACGGAGGCTCCCCCGCTCGTGGCGAATCCCTACCTCCAGGTGCTGCGGACCCCGCATGCCCTGCCCATGGTGCTCGCCGCGTTCATCGGCCGGCTGCCGCTGTCGATGGTCGGCCTGGGCAGCGTCCTGCTCATCGCCGACGAGACCGGCTCCTACGGACTCGGTGGCGCGGTCGCCGCGACCGGCGCGGTCACCACCGCCGCCGCGGGCCCGCTGCTGGGCCGCTGGGCCGACGGTCACGGCCAGCGGAAGGTCCTGCTGCCGGTGCTCGTCGTCTTCGTCGCGGCGGGCTGCTCCTTCCTGGCCGCGGTGAAGCAGGACTGGCCGCTGTGGACGGTGTTCGCCTCGGCCGGCCTCGCAGGTGCCTGCATCCCCCCGGTCTCCTCGATGATCCGGGTGCGCTGGACCCATCTGCTGCGCGGCAGCCACCGCCTGCCGACGGCGCTGGCGATGGAGTCCGTCGTCGACGAGTTCGTGTTCATCGTCGGTCCGGTGCTCGTCACGTTCCTCTCGACCACCGGCCACGCCACGAGCGGCGTCGTCACCGCGTTCACCCTGGCCACCATCGGCAGCCTGCTGTTCGCCGCCCAGCGGCGGACGGAACCGCCGGTGACCCCGCACGAGCACCGCAACGGCCCCTCGGCGATCCGCACCCGCGGGCTGCGGGTGCTGTTCGTCGTCGGTGCCGCCGTGGGCGCCGTCCTCGGCACGCTGGAGATCGCCCTGGTCGCCTTCGCCGACCAGGAGGGCGCCAAGTCCCTGTCCGGGGTCCTCATCGCCGGGCTCGCCGTGGGGTCCATGGCCAGCGGCATCGGCTGGGGGACGGTGCACTGGCGGATGCCGCTGCGGCACCGGCTGGTGGGCTCGCTGGCGCTCCTGGCCGTCTGCAGCCTCCCGCTGCTCGTGGTCACCGACGTGTGGCTGATGGTGCCCTTCGTCGTCATCGCCGGGATCGCGGTCTCGCCGTCGCTGATCAGCTCCTTCACCCTCGCCGAGCTGCTCGTCCCGCGGGCGGCGGTCACCGAGGCGTTCACCTGGATCGGGACCGCCCTGGGCCTGGGCGTGGCCGTCGGCGCCTCCGTCTCCGGCAAGCTGGTCGACGTCTACGGCGCCAACACCGCCTTCCTGGTGGCCACCGTCGCCGCGGTGATCGCCGCGGTCGTCGTCGGCGCGTTCCAGCGGCTGCTGCACGTCCCGGCCGAGCACGCCGCCGCGCCCGCCCTCGTCCGCTGACGGCCTGAGCTCCCGCCGATGACCCGCGCCCGTCCGGCCGCCGGCGGAGGACGCATCCTGGGGATCGCACCGGAACGGCTGGGCCGCTGGCTGGACGGCGTGGCCGAGCGGCACGGCAGCTTCGCCGACGTCGGCCTCGACGGGGCGGCGGTCCGGATCGCCTGCACCGACACCACGACCGTCGTCCTCCGGGCCCCGTTCGCGTGGACACCGCAGCCGCCGCTGCTGGGCACGTTCGCCGCCGCCGCGCGGCAGCCGCACCGGGCCGCCGTGCTCCTCGTCCGCCGCGGCCGCTGGGCCGTGGGCGTGTTCGACGGGCCGGGCCTGGTCGTCTCCAAGGTCGACGCCCGGCAGGTGCAGGGCCGGACGGCGGCCGGGGGCTGGTCCCAGCAGCGGTTCGCCCGACGCCGCGGCCACCAGACCGACGCCGTCGTCGCCCATGCCGTCGAGACGGCGGTGCGGGTGCTGCTCCCGCACGCGGGGTCGGTCGACGCCCTGTTCACCGGCGGCGACCGTGGCCTGGTCGACGACGTCCTCGCCGATCCGCGCCTGGCGCCACTGACCGCGCTGCGCCGCGAGCCCGCCCTCGACGTGGGTGAGCCGACCAAGGCGGTCCTGCTCGAGACCCCGGCGCAGTTCCGCGCCGTCCAGGTGCACATCACCGAACCGGGTGAGGCGCGCGCCTGACCCGGTCAGCCGGTGGCCGGCACCGGACGGCCGATCGGCTCCGGGAACAGCGGGAAGCGGCTGGTGACGCCGAGCCGGTCCAGGTCGGCCCGGTCGGGATCCGTGGCGACCGACGGGTCGATTCCCACGCCGATCCCGTCGCCGGTGGTCCTCGGGAACGTTCCGGTGACGACGCCGGGGTGGTCCTGGAGCAGCCGCCGCGCCTCGTCCGCGAGGTCCCCGGGGCGGAACGTCGTCGGTTCCACCCGGACGTCGAACGGGGCATCGGCGTACTCGTCGACGAGCGCCAGGAGCTCCGCAGGGGGGTCCCCGAACCAGCGCACGACGAGCACGGCCCGGTCCCGGGCATCGAGTCCGCCGAAGTCCGGCGACCCTCCGACGAGGGCGTGCAGCCGCTCGTTCAGCGCGCTCTGCTCGTACGGGGCCGGTTCGGCCCCGAGCTCCTCCGGCGCGAGCGAGCCCTCGGGCAGCAGGCCGTGCGGCAGGGGACCCGGCGCGGGTGGCATCGGCTGCAGCGAGACCGACGGCGGTGCGGCGGTGGACGCCCGGTCGGCGCAGCCGGTCACCACGAGGACGACGCCCGCCAGCGGCAGCAGCACCTGGCGCCTACGGGTCACCGCCTCAGGCTGGACCGTCGGGCCCGGCCGGCCAAGCCCCGAGACCGGACCGATACCGCCGTGTTCCGGAGAGCCGGGCGGGAAGTGCGTCGACCGGGCGCCGCCTGCGGCGTAGCGTCCTCCGATCGTGTCTCCCCCCGCTGAGCCCGACACCGCCGAGCCCGTCCTGACCGCCGAGCGGGCCCACCTCGCCCGGGCCGCCGAGTGCCTCGCGCAGATGCGCACCGCGGCGTCGGCCGCCGTCGACGCCGGCGTCGACGCCTGGGCGTCGGAACGCCTCGGTGCCGCCCGCGCGGAACGGCTCCGCGCGCTGGCCGCCGATCCCGGCGTCCCGCCGTTCTTCGGCCGGATCGACCGATCCCGGGAGTCCTTCCACATCGGCCGCCGGCACGTCCGGGACGCCGTCGGCGACCCCGTCGTCATCGACTGGCGGGCGCCGATGAGCCGGCCGTTCTACCAGGCAACCGCCGCCGATCCCCAGGGCCTGGTCCGCCGCCGTCGCTTCGGCTTCGCCGACGGGCAGCTGACCGGCTACGAGGACGAGCTCCTCGGGGCGGGGCAGGAGGGCGGGGAGTTCCTCCGGCAGGAGATCGAGCGGCCACGGTCGGGGCCGATGCGCGACATCGTCGCCACCGTCCAGCCCGACCAGGACGACATCGTCCGCGCACCCCTCACGGACTCGATCTGCGTGCAGGGGGCGCCGGGCACCGGGAAGACGGCCGTCGGCCTGCACCGGGCGGCGTACCTGCTCTACACGCACGGCGGGCAGCTGGCCCGCACCGGTGTCCTCGTCGTCGGGCCGAACCGTGCCTTCCTGCGCTACATCGAGCAGGTCCTGCCCACGCTGGGGGAGGTCGACGTCGAGCAGACGACGGTCGCCGACCTCACCGCCCGCGTGCCGGTGCGCGCGGAGGACGGCCCGGAGGCCGCGGTCCTCAAGGGCGACGCCCGCATGGCGGAGGTGCTCCGCCGGGCGCTCTGGGGCGAGATCCGCAAGCCCGCCGACTCGGTGCAGGTGCCGCTGGCCGGGCGCCGGTACCGCGTTCCGGTCGAGCGGCTCAAGCGCTACGTCGACGACGTCCGGCGCCGGGCCCGGGCCGACGACGACCAGCAGATGCTGCACTACGTGGCGGGCCGGGAACGGCTGATGCTGCTGGTGGCCGAGGATGCCCGGCGGCAGAGCGAGGAGGCCGCCGGGACACCCACCGACGCCGAGACGCACCGGGCCGCGCGCAGCGCCGAGGTGCGCGCCTTCTGCGACGAGGTCTGGCCGGTCCGGGATGCGGCCGGTCTCCTGGGCGACCTCTGGCGCGATCCGGTCCGGCTGGCCCGGGCGGCGCGGGGCATCCTGGACGACGGCGAAATGGCGCTGCTGCACTGGCCGGTGCCGCCGCGCTCGGTCCGATCGGCGCCGTGGACGGCCGCCGACGCGGTGCTGGCCGACGAGCTGGCCGGACTGCTGGAGCGCACGCCCGGCTACGGGCACGTGGTCGTCGACGAGGCGCAGGACCTCTCCCCGATGCAGTGCCGCGCCGTCGCCCGCCGGCTGGCCGCTGGCTCGCTCACCGTGCTGGGCGATCTGGCCCAGGCCACCAGCCCCTGGTCGCCGGCGGACTGGCGGGACACGCTCGCCGCTCTCGGGCGCCCCGACACGGTGATCCGTCCCCTGACCCGGGGCTACCGCGTGCCCGGGGAGGTGCTGGACCTCGCCAACCGGCTCCTGCCGCTCATCGCGCCCGACCTCTCACCGGCGACGGCCGTCCGCGCCGATCCGGGTTCGCTGCGGGTGCGCCGGGTGACGGATCCGGACGGTGCGGTCGTCCAGGTCGTCGCGGAGCTGAGCGAGGCCCCGGGCTCCGTCGGGATCATCTGCGCCGACGCCGCGGTGGACGACGTCGCGACCGCGCTCGCCGGCGCGGGACTGCCCGCGGCGGTGCTGGCCGACGACGGTGCGGAGGTCACGCGGATCGCCGTCGTGCCCGCCGGCCTGGCGCACGGGCTGGAGTTCGACGCGGTCGTGGTGGTGGAACCGGCGGCGATCGTGGCGGCCGAGCCGCGCGGCCTGCACCGGCTCTACGTCGTCCTCACCCGCGCCGTGAGCACCCTCGTCGTCCTCCACCGGGAGGACCTCCCGGCGCCCCTCGCGGACCTCCCGGCGCCCTGACCTCGGCCTTCCCACCCGTCCGTCGCGTTCTGTCACGGGCCGAACACGACCGGCGCGGGGGATTGTGGGCCGCGCCGTTCTCTGTTGGGGTGATCAACGATCCGGAGGGAGGAGGGCCATGCGCGAGCGCGCCGGCACGGTGCGCACCCTGGGTGCGCTGGCCCTCAGCATCGTGCTCGCCGGCGCTCTCCTGGCCGGGCTCCTGCTGCCGTGGGTGGGCGGCCCCGCCCTCACGGCCTCGCACTCCACCAGTCTCCTGGGCGATCCGCCGGAGGAGCTGACCGATCTGCCACCGCCCGGGAACACCGTCATGCTGGCCGGGAACGGCGAGCTGATCACCTCGTTCTACCGGGAGAACCGCGCTCCGGTCGCCACCGAGCAGATCGCCGAGGTGATGCGGCAGGCGATCGTCGCCATCGAGGACGCCCGCTTCTACGAGCACGGTGGCGTCGACATCCAGGGCACGCTGCGTGCACTGGTCCGGAACCTCGCGGCCGGCGAGGTGATGGAGGGCGGGTCGACGCTGACCCAGCAGCTGGTGAAGCAGACGCTGCTGCAGTCGACCGACGACCCGGCCGAGCGGGCCGCGGCCGTCGAGGAGAGCGTGGGCCGCAAGATCCGCGAGGCCCGGCTCGCCCTCGACCTCGAGGAGCGGTACAGCAAGGACGACCTGCTCACCCGCTACCTCAACATCGTCTACTTCGGGCAGAACGCCTACGGCGTGCAGCCGGCCGCGCGGGCCTACTTCGGCGTGGACGCCGCCGCGCTGGGGCTGCCGCAGGCCGCGCTGCTGGCCGGCCTGGTGCAGAGCCCGTCCCGCGACGACCCGTTCACCAACCCCGAGGCCGCGACCGTCCGCCGCAACCAGGTGCTCGACCGCATGGCCGAGCAGAGCTACATCACCCCGGAGCAGGAGGCGGAGGCGTCCGCGGCACCGCTGGGGCTGGCCCCGGCCCCCGCTCCCCGCCGGGGTTGCGTCGAGGCGACCGTCGGCCCCTACGTCTGCGACTTCGTCCAGCAGTACCTGACGCAGGAGCTCGGCCTGACGCAGCGGGACCTGGAGACCCGCGGCCTGGTCGTCCAGACCACGCTCGACCCGGAGCTGCAGCGCGCCGGTGACGCCGCCGTGCTGAACACGCTGCCCCTCGGCGACCCGCGGGTCGCCACGTTCAACGCGGTGCAGCCGGGCACCGGCCACCTGCTGGCGCTCAGCATCAACCGGACGTTCGGCTACGACCTCGACGACCCGACCCAGGAGTCCTACAACCTCAACCGCGCACCCAGCCGCGGCGCGGGATCGACGTACAAGGTCTTCGTGGCCGCCGCCGCGCTCGCCCGGGGACTCTCCAGCGAGTTCACCCTGAACGCGCCGAGCCCCTACCGGTCCCGCGTCTACCGGGAACGGGGCGGCCCGTACACCGTCGAGAACGCCGGCTCCTACCGCTCCGTGCTGGACCTGACGACGGCGCTCTACCAGTCCTCGAACACCTACTTCGTCGCGCTCGAGGACACCCTGGGCAGCGTCGAGGAGCCGGTGCGGATGGCCGAGCGCATGGGCCTCTACCAGTTCAGCCCGGACGGCTTCGCGCAGAAGATCATCGACGAGAACCGGGGGTCGTTCACGCTCGGCCCGGACGCGACGAGCCCGCTCGGGCTGGCCAGCGCATACTCCACGCTGGCCGCGGGCGGGACGCAGTGCGACGTCGTCCCCGTGACGGCGATCCTCGACCGGTTCGGCCGGCCCCTGCTCGGCGAGGACGGCCAGCCGCTGGTCCCGGTCGACAACTGCACGCCGGAGGCCATCCCGGCCGGCGTGGCGAACACGCTCAACCAGATGCTGCGCAAGGACGTCGAGCCGGGGAACCCGGGCCAGACCGCGCCCGGCGCCTACGTCAGCGGCCACCAGATCGCCGGCAAGACCGGGACCACCCAGGGCAACGTCTCGGTGACCTTCGTCGGCTACACGCCGGAGATCGCCGCGAGCGTCATGGTGTTCGACCCGAAGCGGAACCGGAACGTCGGCGGCTTCGGGGGTGGCAAGGGCGCGACCATCTGGCGGGACGCGATGGCCCCGATCCTGCAGGCGCGGGGCAGCAGTCCCTTCCCACCCGCCGATCCCGCCGTCGTCCGGGGCAACACCAAGCCGGTGCCCGGCTGCGGCTCGGTGTCCGACTGCGTCCAGGTGCTGGCCGCGGCGGGCTTCCAGAGCGTCCAGCTGCGGGTCGACAGCGACCGCCCCGACGGCACCTTCCTGGGCACCAGCCCGGGCCGCGGTGGGCGGGCCGTCCCGCTGCAGGTGGTGTCCATCCTGATCAGCAACGGTGCCGACTACGTGGAGCCCGTCCCCGAGCCGCCGCCCCCGCCGGTCCCGCCGCCACCGGGCCCACCGCCGCCGGAGCCCCCGCCGCCCGGCACCCCGGGCGCTCCGGCCTGACCGCGGCGCACCTCCGGCCGGGCCCCGGCACGGGCCGCTGAGCGGCGCGCGAGCAGCTCGTCCAGCGACTGGGTGGCCAGCCAGCCGCCGATCACCACCAGGTGCAGCAGGAACAGCCACAGGCCGAGCGCGACCACCCCGCCCACGACGTCCAGACCGCCGAACGGTGCGCCCAGGTCCAGCGGCAGGGCCAGGAAGAGCACGAAGCCCTGCAGGAAGCCCGAGACGCAGGCCGCGGTGAACAGGGCGCCGACCGCGAGCGAGGACCAGCGCACCCGCCCGGCCCCGACGACGCGGAACCCCCACGCGAGCGGCACGGTCAGGGCGGCCATGACCCCGTAGAAGCCGATGGCCACCCGCCCGATCAGGGGGCCGGCCCCGTCGGCCCCGGCCAGGTCGGCCATGACCGGCACGGTCAGCAGCAGCGGGTAGAGCAGCAGCGGGGTCACCAGCACCACGGGCACCGCCGCCAGCCGGCCCTTCCACCCGGTCAGTCCCTCCGGGCGGCCGCCGAACCGCAGCAGGGCGCGCCGCAGCCCCTCGCCGTAGAAGGACATGGGCAGCACGGCCAGGGCCCCGTTGAGCAGCGACAGCCCGACCCCCGCGGCGACCAGGGCCTCGACGGCGTCCGGGGCGCCGAGCTCGGCCGGCAGCAGCTCGGCCAGCCGGCCGCCCAGCTCCTGCACCCGCTCCGGGGACGTCAGCCAGGCGGTGAGGGCGAAGGCCAGCACGAGCACGGGGACGACGGCGATGCCGGCGTAGAAGGTGAGACCGGCGGCGATCAGCGCGAGATCGCGGCCCTCCAGCCGCCGGCGGACGCCGGCCAGGAGCTCTGCGGGGGCGCCCCGGGGACGGCGCGCACCGGCGGGGCGCGCGGTCAGCGCGCGTCCAGCAGGTGGCGGGCGGCCGCGTAGCCCCCGAGGCCGCTGACCGCGCCGCCACGCACGGTCCCGCCGGAGGACGCCGCCACGATCCGCGGGTGCGCGGTGGCGACGCCCCAGGTGCCGACCTCGTCCGTCGTCGAGGCGACCGGCCACGCCAGGTCCCCGTGGAAGATGTGCCCGCCCGGCATCGCGAGGGACTCCTCGACGTCCAGCGGTGAGGCGGCCTGCAGGCACGGGTCCCCGGCGGCGTCGCGGGCGAGGCAGTCGAGCAGCGGCTCCTCGAGGTGGGCGTCGAGCTGGGCGACCACCCGGCGGACCGCCTCCCGGCGGGTGCCCACCGGGTCGGCGCGGTAGAGCTCGGCGGGGGTGTGCAGACCGAACAGGGTCAGGGTGTGCGAACCGGTGGCCCGCTCGACCGGGCCGAGGATCGACGGGTCGCTGAGGGAGTGGCAGTAGACCTCGAACGGGATGACCTCGGGCAGTCGCCCGGCGGCGGCCTGCCGGTAGGCGTCGTCGAGCTGGGCGGCGGCCTCGTCGACGTGGAACGTGCCGCCGAACGCGGTCGCCGGGTCCGCGCCCGACCGCAGCCGCGGGAGCCGGGAGAGGACCATGTTGATCTTGAGCTGGGACCCGGACGGGCGCGGCCCGGGCTCGCTGCCGGTGAGCTCCTCGAGGACGCTCGGCGCGGTCCCGCAGACCACGTGGCCGGCGTCCACGGCCTGCGCCCCGCCGTCCTCGTCGGTCCAGTGCACCGTCACCCCGGACGCCGTCGTCTCCAGCGCGGTGACGGTGGCCCGGGTGGCGATCTCGGCACCGCTCCGGCGGGCGGCCGCCGCCATGGCGCCGCTGACCGCGCCCATGCCGCCCACCGGCACCCGCCAGCGGCCGGTGCCGTTGCCCACCAGGTGGTAGAGGAAGCAGCGTCCGGCCAGCCCGTCGGCGGCGTGCACGTCGGCGAACGTCCCGATCAGCCCGTCGGTCAGCGCGATCCCCCGGACGACGTCGTCGGCGAGGTGGTCGGCCACCACGTCGGCGAGGGGCCGCTCCCGCAGGTCGTGCCACAGCTGGGGGTCGCGGAGCCGCCCGGTCAGCTCGTCGGCGGACAGCAGCGGCTCGGTGAGCGTGGGCGCGAGGTCCTCGGCCAGCGTCGACAGCCGGCCGTAGAAGCGCTGCCAGCCGGTGAACTCCGCGTCGGACCCGGTCAGCTGCCGGAAGGAGGTCGCGGTGGCCGGCCCCTCGTCGCGCTCGACCAGCAGACCCGTGGGACGCCCGTCCCGCACGGCCGCGGTGTAGGAGGCGACCGCGCGGTCAGCCAGGCGCAGGTCGAGGCCGAGGTCGTCGACGATCCGGTCGGGCAGGAGGCTGACGAGGTAGGAGTAGGCGGACAGCCGGACGTCGACGCCGTCGAAGACCTGCCGGCTCACCGCGGCCCCGCCCACCTGGGGGAGCCGTTCGAGGACGAGCACCGACCGCCCGGCTCCCGCCAGATAGGCGGCGGCCACCAGGCCGTTGTGGCCCCCGCCCACGACCACGACGTCGTACCTGCTGCGCGTCACCGGCGGACGGTACCGAGCCGCCCGTCCGCCGTCATCGTGCGGGCGTCCATGGCTGGGCCGTGCCCGCATCCCCCGCACCGGTCACCGCGCGGAGCGGCCGGCGGACGGGGCAGTCGGGGCACCTGGGGCGCACGGGACGACGGCCGAGGCGGAGCCATGCCCGGTATAGGCGAAACGCAAACAAAAAACATCTTTGTCATTGTCACGACCCGGTCACGGCGCTTACGGTCTGTGTGTTCGCAGGGGCGGTCAGTCACTGAGGCCGCCGGCCCCCCCCGAACACCGTCGAGCCGGGCCCGGCAGAGGGCCCGCACCGGTCAGACGACCCGGCGGCAGACCGTGGAAGAACCGAAGAAACGGAGAGCGCCGCATCATGGCGTCCCCCCTCGGCCGTGCGCACCGCACGTCGCCCCGCCGTCCGGCGCTCGTCGCACGGGGCGCGCTCGCCCTCCTCGCCGTCCTGGGCACCGTCCTCGTCGCCGTCCCGGCGCAGGCCGCACCGGCCACGTCCGCCGAGGCCGCCCAGCTGGTCGCGTCCCGCGGGCACGAGCTCGAGGTGATCACCGAGGAGTTCAACGAGGCGCGGGTCGCCCTGACGGCGCAGCAGGACGCCGCCCGGGCCGCCGCCGCGGTGATGGAGCAGGCCACGGCCGAGCTGGCCGCCGCACAGCAGTACGTGCGCGGGCTGGCCCGGACGGCGTACACGGGCGAGGGCCTCGGGTCCGTCCAGGCGCTGCTGACCAGCGACTCCGCGGACGCCTTCGTCGACCGCATGGCCACCCTGCAGATGGTGGCCGGGCACCAGAACGGCATCCTCGAGCGGGCCGCCGCGGCCAACGTGGCCGCCGCCCAGGCGCAGGCCGCCGCGGCGCAGGCCACGACCGAGGCGCAGGCCCAGTACGACGCGGTGGCGGCCCAGCAGGCCGCGCTGCAGGCCGAGGTCGACAGCTACCGGGCGGCGTTCTCCCAGCTGAGCACGCAGGAGCAGCAGGCAGCCGTCGCCGCGCACGGCGAGGAGGACCGGGCCAGCCGGTCGGCCGACCGCGAGCCGGCAGCCGCCGACGCCCCGGTCGTCGCCAACGGCAACGCGGCGCAGATCGCGATCGACACCGCCATGGCCCAGCGTGGCAAGCCCTACGTCTGGGCGGCCGGCGGCCCCAACGCCTACGACTGCTCGGGCCTGACCGCCTACGCCTTCCGGGCCGCCGGCATCAACCTGCCGCACTCGAGCCGGCTCCAGTCGCGGATGGGGCAGGCGGTCTCCCGCGACCAGCTCCAGCCGGGCGACCTGGTCTTCTTCTACAGCCCGGTGAGCCACGTGGGCATCTACATCGGCAACGGCCAGATGGTGCACGCGCCCACCTCCGGCGACGTGGTGAAGGTGGCCCCGCTGATGAGCGGCTACAGCGGCGCCCGCCGCATCGCCGCCTGAGAAAGGACCCCGTCCTCCTCACCGCTCGCACGCTCGCGGCGAGCCTCTGGACGGGGCCATCTGCCCTCACGGGTTCGGGGCGGTGTCCTGGACAGGGACGACCTGCTGGAGCAGGCCCCAGACGAACACCGCCCGCACCCCGGGGAGGTGGATCTCCCAGCGGGTGACCACGCCGGGGTCGACGCCCACCGCGCCCGGGAGCCCGACGACGTCGTCCAGCACGTGCTGCCACACCAGCAGCCCGGTCGGGGACGCCGGCGGCACGGGGGAGCCGGGCATCGGCACCAGGTGCTCGTGCAGCACCGAGCCGCCCGGCCCGCTCAGCACCTCCCAGTAGAGGTGCGGCCACAGCGGCAGCGGCCAGCGCCGGACCTGCACGTCCAGGTCGCCGAACCGGCGGTCCTCCAGCTCGTCGGGCGGGCCGAGCACCGCCGTCCGCAGCGCCAGTCCTCGGGGCGCCCGCGGCGCGTGGTGCAGCGCCTGCCAGCGGGTGTGCGCGGCGTGCGCCTCGGCCCGCGTGGCACCGAGCCGGGGGAGGGCCTCCGCCACCAGGTCGGGGCGCAGATCGGCCATGCGGCGCAGCAGGACGAGGCAGAACTCCCGCCGCGCCAGTCCCCGCACGCGGCCGACCCTGTCACCATGCGAGCGTGCTGATCCCGCCGGCCACCGCCGCTGGCGTAGCGGACGGCTCCGTCACGCTCGCGTTCCGGCGCTGGGACCGGCCGCGGATGCGGCCCGGGAGCACCCAGCGGACGGGGGCCGGCGTCGTCCGGATCGGGACCGTCGACGAGGTCGATCCCGCGGCCCTGACCGAGGAGGACGCCCGGCGGGCCGGCGTCCGTTCGCTCGAGGAACTGCTGCGTCTGCTCGGCCGGCGAGAAGGCGCGCACGTGTACCGGATGACGGTGTCCCTCGCGGGCGCGGATCCCCGTGTCGCGCTGCGCGAGCAGGGCGAGCTGTCCGAGGCGGACCGGCGGGCGATCGACGAGCGGCTGGACCGCTGGGACGCCGCATGCGGCGCACCGTGGACGCGGCAGGCGCTGCGGCTGATCGCCGAGCACCCCGGGGTGCGGGCGCCCGACCTCGCGGCCTCGCTCGGACGCGAGACGCTGCCGTTCAAGCGGGACGTCCGGAAGCTCAAGGAGCTGGGGCTCACGGTCAGCCGGGCCGTGGGGTACGAGATCTCACACCGTGGGCGGGCGTACCTCGGCTGACGCCTCGGGGAGGATCGGTGGCGTGAACCCGAGCACCGTCGCCACCGCGTTCCGCATCGTCGCCGTCGCCGAGGCCCTCTCCTGGATCGGGCTGCTCATCGGCATGTTCGTCAAGTACGTGCTCGGGACGACCGAGCTGGGCGTGCAGATCTTCGGCCCGATCCACGGCGGGGTCTTCGTCGCCTACGTCGTCGTCGCGCTGCTGGCCGCCCGCGTCCTGCGGTGGTCCCTGGGGACGACGTTCCTGGCGCTGCTGGCCTCCATCCCGCCGCTGGCGACCATCTGGTTCGAGCGCCGGGCCACCCGGACGGGGCGGCTGCCGCGGAGCGAGGCCATCGCCGCCTGACCTGCGGTGCCCCCGGGCGGCTGGATACGGTCCCCGTCATGTCCGAGCCCGTCCTGCCGACGACCGCCCGCCTCCTCCTCGCGCGGACCGCACGCGCCCAGCGCGAGGGCCGGGCGCCGTCCCTGGTCGCCGGCGTCGTGCGGGACGGCGGGCTGGCCTGGTCGGCCGGGCGCGGGAACGTGCCCGAGCCGCACACCGACGTCCAGTACCGACTCGGATCGATCAGCAAGACCGTCACCGCCGTCGTCGTCATGCGGCTGCGCGACGAGGGCCGGCTGGGCCTGGACGACCCGCTCGACCGGCATCTGCCCGGCACGCCGTTCGGGGACCGCACCATCGGGCAGCTGCTCTCCCACCTCGCCGGTGCCTCGGCCGAGAGCCCAGGCGGCTGGTGGGAGCGCACCCCGGGCGGCTCGCTGGCGGACCTCGCGCTCGGGCACGACGACGTCGTCCTCGGTGCCGCGCGCCGCTTCCACTACTCCAACCTCGGGTTCGGGCTGCTGGGCGAGCTGGTCGCCCGGCTGCGCGGCACCTCCTGGGACGACGCCGTCGCCACCGAGGTGCTGGCGCCCCTCGGCATGAGCCGGACGACGCCCCGTCCGGACGGGCCCGCGGCCGAGGGCGGCGCGGTGCACCCGTGGGCCGACGTCGTCCTCCCGGAGCCCGAGCACCACGCCGGGGTCATGGCCGCGGCCGGGCAGCTCTGGGCGCCGCTGAGCGACCTGGGCCGGTTCGCCGCGTTCCTGCTCGGGGACACCGGCGACGTCCTGGACGCCGGGACGCTGGAGGAGATGACGGTGCCCGCGGGCGTGGACTCCTCGGCGCCGGGCTGGTCGGCCTACGGCCTGGGTGTCCAGGTGCTGCGGGTCGACGGGCGGACGCTGATCGGGCACGGCGGGTCGATGCCGGGCTTCCTCGCCGGGGTCTTCGTCGACCGCGAGGAGCAGACCGGCGCGGTGTCGCTGGCGAACACGACGTCCGGGCTGGACGCGGTGGTGTTCGGGCTGCTTGCCGACCTGCGGGCGGCCGAGCCGCGGATCGTCGAGCCGTGGACGCCCTCGCCGTCGCCGGTGCCGCTGGACCGGCTCGGTGTCTGGTTCTGGGGCCCCTCGCCGCTGATGCTGCGGGCCGTCGCCGGCGGGCTGTTGCACCTCGGGCCGCTGCCGGGTCGAGGCGGCCGCGCCAGCCGGTTCGCCCCGCTGGACGACGGCACCTGGCGCGGCCTGGACGGGTACTACGCCGGCGAGCGGTTGCGCATCGCCGAGGACCACCTCGACGTGGGCACGTTCATCTTCACCCGCACGCCCTACGACCCGCAGGGGCCGGTGCCCGGCGGGGTGGACGAGGCCGGGTGGCGCAGTTGACGGGCCCCGTCCCGAGGCTCGCCCCGAGCTCGCGAGGGGTGAGAAGGACGGGGTCCTTCATCGGTCGAACGCGTCCATCGTGGCCTTGACGACGGCGCCGTACGCGAGGTGGGGCACCACGTCGCTGGCCCAGGCGGTGCCCGACCAGCTCCGCGGATCGGTGATGCCCAGCACGGTCATCGGGCCGTTGCCGGCGAGCATGGCGCCCAGGCCGGTCAGCAGCACGCCGACCGGCGGCGCCGAGCGGTAGCCCGCCGCGCGGACCAGTCCGGTCAGCACCCCGACGCCGACGCCGGCCAGCAGGCCGGTCATGGGGCCGAGGCCCTGCACCCGGTTCTGCCGGGTCTGCTCGTCCCCGGGGATGGGTACGTGCGCCTTCTCCGCCAGCTTCTCCACGGTCTCCTCGGGGGTGGAGCTGCTGCCGCGGCCGCGCACGACCATGTCGAGGTAGGTGACGGCGTTGAGGGCGGTGGTGCCCGCGGCGCCCGCCGCCGCTCCGCGCAGCGCCCAGCCCGCCGTGCTGATCCCGCGCCTGCCCTTGCCCACGGTGCCGATCCGGGTCTTCTTCGCCATGGGCCCTGGCCTACCCGTGGTGTCCCGCCAGCACACCGGGGCCGGCACATCCCGCACCTCGGTCGCCGGTCACGGGCGGCGTCGCTACCGCCGGCGGGCCGGTACGCATCCGCCGGCCCGGCTGACGACGGCGTGGGCGTGTCGAGTCATGCGAACTCGTGGTGATCAGCGGCTGATGGCCACGAGTTCGCAGGACTCGACGGCCGACGTCACTCGTCGCGTGCCCCGCCCGCCGCCCGCTCCAGCAGCGGAGCCACGCGGTGCTCGACGAAGCGGCGCAGGGCCAGCGCGGTGTCGGTGCGCTGCACGCCCGGGATGGCCAGCACCTGCTCGGTGATCCGCCACAGGTCGTCGGCGTCGGTGGCCACGACCTCGACCAGCAGGTCGGCGACCCCGGACAGGCCGGTGACCTCGACGACCTCGGGGATCTGGGCCAGCGCGCCGCTGACGTCGGCCAGGCTGCGCTGCACCACCTGCACCGTGACGTAGGCGCTGAGCCGGTAGCCGAGGGCCTCCGGCCGCACCCGCCGGTCCAGCGGGGCGAGGACGCCGTTGGTCTCGAGCCGGGCGAGCCGGCTCTGCACGGTGTTGCGGGCCAGGCCGAGCCGCTGGGAGAGGGCCATGACGCTCGCCCGGGGGTCTTCGCCCAGGGCGAGCAGCAACCGGGCGTCGGTGGCGTCCACATCGGCCATGGTGCTCAGTCTGACATGCGTGGACGTCCTAGTAGTGCCACAAGTGCGCAATCAGCACGCGGGATCTTGCGCAGATCGATATCGGGGTGGTCTTGTCCTCGCACCGGGGTGACGTGCACCATGTGTGAGTGGCGCCACACCCCGGCGTCCGCGACACGTCCACCGACCGCACCCGCCGGAGACCCCGGCAGCCGCGGGAGACGGCGAGGAGAGCCCCATGACCGCGATGCGTCAGGCCACCGAAGTGGTCGATCCCGTCCCGGGGGCCTCATCCCCCCACCTCCCGCAGCAGCCGGACCTGGTGCAGCTGCTGACCCCCGAGGGCGAGCGGGTCGAGCACCCCGACTACGCCCTCGACATCTCCGACGAGGAGCTGCGCGGCCTGTACCGCGACCTCGCCCTCGTCCGCCGGTGGGACGTCGAGGCGACGGCGCTGCAGCGCCAGGGCGAGCTCGGCATCTGGGCCTCGCTGCTGGGTCAGGAGGCCGCCCAGGTCGGGGCCGGCCGCGCGCTCGTCGACGGCGACATGGCCTTCCCGACCTACCGCGAGCACGGGGTCGCCTGGACCCGGGGCGTGGACCCGCTGCACGTGATGAGCCTGTTCCGCGGCGTCGACAACGGCGGGTGGAACCCGGTCGACCACGCGTTCAACCTGTACACGATCGTCATCGGCTCCCAGTGCCTGCACGCCACCGGCTACGCCATGGGCATCCAGCGCGACGGCGCCGAGAACGCCGTCCTCGCCTTCCTCGGCGACGGCGCGACCAGCCAGGGCGAGGTCAACGAGGCGCTCATCTTCGCCGCGAGCTTCTCCGCCCCGGTGGTTTTCTTCTGCCAGAACAACCAGTACGCCATCAGCGTGCCGCTCGAGCGCCAGTCGCGGGTGCCGCTGTTCAAGCGCGCCGCGGGGTTCGGCTTCCCCGGGGTCCGGGTCGACGGCAACGACGTCCTCGCCGTCCTGGCCGTGACGCGGGCCGCCCTGCAGGCCGCGCGCGAGGGGCAGGGGCCCACCTTCATCGAGGCCTTCACCTACCGGATGGGCGCGCACACCACCTCCGACGACCCCAGCCGCTACCGGCTCGCCAGCGAGCTGGAGGAGTGGAAGCTGCGCGACCCGGTCGCCCGGCTCAAGGCGCACCTCGCGCGCAGCGGCATCGCCGACGCGGCCTTCTTCACCGCCGTCGACGCCGAGGGCGACGAGCTGGCCGCGCGCATCCGCAGCGGCACGGTGGACATGCCCGACCCGGCGCCCAGCTCGATGTTCGAGCACGTCTACGCCGAGAAGACCCCGCCGCTGGCCGCGCAGCAGGCCGAGTTCGAGGCCTACCACGCGAGCTTCGAGGGGGAGAAGTGACCCAGACCCTCACCATCGGCAAGGCGCTCAACCTGGGCCTGCGCAAGGCGATGGAGGACGACGCCAAGGTCGTGCTCATGGGGGAGGACATCGGCAAGCTCGGCGGCGTCTTCCGGATCACCGACGGCCTGCAGAAGGACTTCGGCGAGGACCGCGTCGTCGACACCCCGCTGGCCGAGGCCGGCATCCTCGGCACCGCCGTCGGCCTGGCCATGCGCGGCTACCGCCCGGTGTGCGAGATTCAGTTCGACGGCTTCGTCTTCCCCGCCTACAACCAGATCGTCACCCAGGTCGCCAAGATCCACGCCCGCTCCAAGGGCACCCTGGCCATGCCGATCGTCATCCGGATCCCGATGGGCGGCGGCATCGGCGCCGTCGAGCACCACAGCGAGAGCCCCGAGGCCTACTTCGCGCACACGGCCGGACTCAAGGTCGTCGCCGTCAGCAACCCGGTCGACGCCTACTGGGGCATCCAGCAGGCCATCGCCCACCCCGACCCGATCGTCTTCCTCGAGCCCAAGCGCCGGTACTGGGAGAAGGCCGAGGTCGACACCGACGCCACCCCCGAGCCGCTGTTCGCCAGCCGCGTGCTGCGCGGCGGTGACGACGTCACGGTCCTGGCCTACGGGCCGATGGTGAAGACGGCGCTGCAGGCCGCCCAGGCCGCGGAGGAGGAGGGGCGGTCGCTGGAGGTCATCGACCTGCGCACCGTCTCGCCGCTGGACCTCGTCCCGGTGTTCGAGTCGGTCCGCCGCACCGGCCGATGCGTCGTCGTGCACGAGGCGGCCGTGACCCTCGGTGTGGGCGCGGAGATCGCCGCCCGCGTCACCGAGGCCTGCTTCCACTCGCTGGAGGCGCCGGTGCTGCGGGTGGGCGGCTACGACACCCCGTACCCGCCGTCGAAGCTCGAGGAGGAGTACCTGCCCGACCTGGACCGGGTCCTCGACGCCGTCGACCGCTCGATGGGGTTCTGAGCCATGGCCACCAGACAGTTCAAGCTGCCCGACGTCGGTGAAGGACTCACCGAGGGCGAGATCCTGCAGTGGCTCGTGGCCGTCGGGGACACGGTGACGGTGAACCAGCCGCTGTGCGAGGTGGAGACGGCCAAGGCCGCCGTCGAGCTGCCCTCGCCGTTCGCCGGCACGGTCACCGAGCTGCTGTTCGAGGCCGGCACGATGGTGGACGTCGGCACGCCGATCATCACCATCGACGTCGGTGGCGAGGGCGGAGGAACCCCCGCCGCGGAACCCGCTGCGGCCGAAGCCCCGCCCGCAGCGGATGCCGAGCCGGCCGCCGGGCTGATCGGCGGCTCGGCCCCGGGCGGGCGGACGGCCGTGCTGGTCGGCTACGGCCCGCGCACGACCGAGGCCCGCCGCCGCCCCCGCCGCACCGACGCCCCGGTGGCGGCGGCCGCGCCGGAGGAGGCGCCCGCGCCCGGCGCCGACTACGGCTCCGGCGGCGGTGACCGCCCGCCACTGCTCAGCACCGCGCCCGACGCCGGCTCCAAGCCGGTCCGGCACGGCGGTCTCGAGGTCGGCCGGCAGGCGGAGGCGGCCGCCCTCCGCGCGGACGCCGCCCGCGCCGCCGGCGCACCGGTCGTCGCGGCCGCACCCGGCCGCGGCCGGCCGCGCCCGCTGGCCAAGCCGCCGGTGCGCAAGTACGCCAAGGACCTCGGCGTGGACCTGACCACCGTCGCCGGGACCGGGAACGGCGGCGTGATCACCCGGGCAGACGTCGACGCGGCGGCTGCGGACGGCGGCACCGAGGTCGTCGCGCAGGGCACGTCCGGCGCGGAGAGCCGCTCGACCGGCGGCGAGCAGCGGATCCCGATCAAGGGCGTGCGCAAGCACACGGCTGCCGCGATGGTGGCCAGCGCGTTCACCGCACCGCACGTGACGGAGTTCCTCACGGTCGACGTGACGCGGACGATGAAGCTGCGCGCCCGGCTCGCCGCGCGCCCGGAGCTGGCCGACGTGAAGGTCAGCCCGCTGCTCTTCGTGGCGAAGGCGCTGCTGCTCGCCGTCCGCCGGCACCCCATGGTCAACAGCTCCTGGGACGAGGCGGCGCAGGAGATCGTCGTCAAGGACGACGTCAACCTCGGCATCGCCGCGGCCACCCCGCGCGGCCTCGTCGTCCCGAACATCAAGGACGCCGGGCGGATGACCCTGCCCGAGCTGGCGCAGGCGCTGGCCGACCTGACCGCCACGGCACGCGAGGGCAGGACCGCACCGGCGGACATGACCGGCGGGACGATCACGATCACCAACGTGGGCGTCTTCGGCGTCGACACCGGGACGCCGATCCTCAACCCGGGGGAGTCGGCGATCCTGGCCTTCGGGGCGGTCCGCGAGATGCCCTGGGTGCACAAGGGGAGAATCGTGCCCCGGCAGGTCACCCAGCTGGCGCTGTCCTTCGACCACCGGATCGTCGACGGCGAGTTGGGCTCCCGGTTCCTCGCCGACATCGGCGCGCTGCTGCACGATCCGGGGGCGGCACTGGCGTTCTGACCGGGCCCTGACCGAAGGTGACCTGATGGATCGACGCCGCACGTCCCTCGTGCTCCTGCTGCTCTTCGTCCTCTGCAGCGGGGTCGCGATCGTGGTGAGCGGGAGCCGGCCGGGGCTCGAGCAGGGCCTCGCGCCGGCGCTGGTCCAGTCCGTCGGCTACGGGTTCGCGCTGGTCGCCGGCCTGCTCCTCGTCTCCTCGGCGGACGAGCGCAACGGCAGCCGGCTGGGCGGCGTGGTGCTCGGCTCGCTCGCCGTCCTCGTCCTGCTCGATCTCCTCGCCGAGCCCGGGCCGAACATCGGGGCCGGCTTCGTCCAGCTGGTCGGGCTCGTCGTGATCATGGTGGCCACCATCCGGCTCGCCCTCGGGATCGCCGGGGAGCGCGCCCGGTGACCGACCTGGACGGGCTGCTGGCCTTCGCCGCCCGTTCCCGGCTGGCCGGCGGGGGCTTCGGCTACCTCGGGGCCGACGGCCGGGTGCTGCCCGACCGGCCCCAGGAGACCTGGATCGTCGCGCGGATGACGCACGTCTTCGGGCTGGCGCACCTGCTGGGCCGACCGGGCGCCCACGACCTCGCCGCGCACGGGGTCGGCGCGCTGCTCGACGGTCCGTTGCACGACGCCGGGCACGGTGGCTGGCGAGGGAGCACCGACGACGACGCGAAGGCCGCCTACGCGCACGCCTTCGTCGTCCTGGCCGGCGCCACGGCGACCACGGCGTGCATCCCGGGCGGCCGCGCACTTCTCGACGAGGCGCTGGAGGTCTGGCAGCGCCGGTTCCGGGACGACGACGCCGGCCTGGCGGTCGAGGAGTGGGACCGGGCGTGGACCACGTGCGCGGACTACCGCGGCGCCAACGCCAACATGCACGGCGTCGAGGCGATGCTGGCCGCCGCCGACGCGGTGGACGACGCGGCGACCGCCCGACGGCTGCGCGGACAGGCGCTCCGGGCGACCGAGCGGGTGGTCCACGGCTGGGCCCGCGAGCGCGACTGGCGGCTGCCGGAGCACTTCACCGCTGACTGGGAGCCGCTGCCCGACTACAACCGCGAGCGCCCGGCAGACCCGTTCCGCCCGTACGGCGTGACGGTGGGGCACCAGTTCGAATGGGCCCGGCTGGCCCTGCACCTGCGCGCCGTCGTCGACGACCCGCCGGGCTGGCTCCTCCCCGACGCGGTGGGTCTGTTCGACGCGGCGGCGTCCCGCGGCTGGGCGGCGGACGGGCATGACGGCTTTCCGTACACGCTCGGCTGGGACGGCCGGCCGGTCGTCGGGGCGCGCATGCACTGGGTGCTGTGCGAGGCCGTGGCCGCCGCCGCCGTGCTGGCGGAGGTCACCGGCGAGCCGCGGTACCGGGAGCTCGCGCGGAGCTGGCGGGAGCACGGCGAGCGGCGCTTCGCCGACCCGCGGACGGGCAGCTGGCACCACGAGCTGACGCCGGACGGGCAGGTCGCGACCGGCACCTGGGCGGGTCAGCCGGACGCCTACCACCTGGCCCAGATGCTGTTGCTCGACGGCCGCCCCGTGCGGGGCAGCGTGGCGGCCGCGCTCCGCTGACCTGCCCGTACAGGTGTCGGGGGGCGGGCACCGGGGTAGGTGGTGCGCGATCGAGTTCGCGACACAGAGGAGTGAGAACGTGGCCAGCGTGCAGCAGTCCGTCGACGTCGACGTCCCCATCCGGGTCGCCTACGACCAGTGGACGCAGTTCGAGTCCTTCCCCCAGTTCATGGGCGGGGTCGAGCGCATCACGCAGCTCGACGACACGCACACGCACTGGGTGACGAAGATCGGCGGGGTCGAGCGGGAGTTCGACGCCGAGATCACCGAGCAGCACCCCGAGGAGCGCGTCGCCTGGACCAGCACGACCGGTGAGGCCAAGCACGCCGGTGTGGTGACCTTCCACCGCCTCGACGACGCGAAGACCCGCGTCATGATCCAGATCGACTGGGAGCCCGAAGGCCTGGTCGAGAAGGCGGGCGCGGCCGTGGGCATCGACGACCACCAGGTCAAGGCCGACGCCAAGCGCTTCAAGGAGTTCATCGAGAGCCAGGGCACCGAGACCGGCGCCTGGCGCGGGGACGTGCAGCGCCCCGACGAGTCCTGACCCCCCTCGATGATCAGGTGACCTGATCATCGAGCGTCCTCCCTCACCGTCTGCCGTGAGGGAGGACGCGCCACGATCAGGTCAGCTGATCATGGCGCGGAAACGGCGCCCGTCCCTCGAGGGGACGGGCGCCGTCGTCGTCGCTCAGCTCATTCCGCGTCCAGGTCCTGCGCGACCATGCCGGCGATCCGGTCGAGCACGGCCTCGTCCTCGCTGGTGACGACGACGTCCATGCCCTGCTTGGCGCCGAGCGTCATGATCATCAACGGCGATCCGGCGTCGACCGGGTTGCCTCCGACCGTGGCCAGGGTGACCGGCACGCCGGCCTTGCCCACGGCCTCGGCGATCAGCGCTGCGGGCCGGGCGTGCAGCCCTACCCGTGATCCGACGGGGACGGTCTGACTGGGCATCGTTCCTCTTCTCGCTGCTGGGACGGGGGACCGGACGATGGGTGTGGGCGGAAGGATGCCCGTCACGCGCCGGCGGCGCGCGCCGGGACGACGCCCGGGGTGTGGGCGTGCTGCAGGTCGACGGCGTCCTCGGGGGCGTCGTCGGCGTCGCTGCGGCCGATGCTCTTGGCGACGGTGACCGCGATTCCCCCGACGACGGCACCGATCGCGATCGCCAGCAGCCACAGCAGCACGTTGCTGATCGCGAAGAAGACGAACACCCCGCCGTGCGGCGCCCGCGCCTCGATGTCCAGGACGGCCACGATCGCCCCGGTGGTGGCGCCGCCGAGCATCATCGACGGGATGACGCGGACCGGGTCGGCCGCGGCGAACGGGATCGCGCCCTCGGAGATGAACGAGAGTCCGAGCAGCCAGGCCGCCTTGCCGTTCTCCCGCTCGGCGGCGGTGTAGAGACGTCCGCGGACGGCGGTGCTGAGGGCCATCGCCAGCGGCGGCACCATCCCGGCCGCCATCACGGTCGCCATGATCACGAACGAACCGCTGGTCTGGGAGGCCAGGCCCGCCGTGGCGAAGAGGTAGGCCGCCTTGTTGACCGGGCCGCCGAGGTCGAAGCACATCATCAGGCCGAGGATGATCCCGAGCAGGATGGCGGAGGAGCCGCTGAGGCCGTTGAGCCAGTCGCCGAGGCCCTCGAGGGCCGCCGCCAGCGGTCGGCCGAGCACCATCACCATGATGCCGCTGGAGATCAGCGTGGCCAGCAGCGGGATGATCACCACCGGCTGCAGCCCGCGGACGCCGGCGGGGAGCCGCCAGCGGCTGATCCACAGCGCCACGAGCCCGGCGAGGATGCCGCCCACCAGGCCGCCGAGGAAGCCGGCGCCCACGGTCAGCGAGACCGCGCCGATGACGAAGCCGGGCGCGATGCCCGGCCGGTCGGCGATGGCGTAGGCGATGTACCCGGCCAGCGCCGGGACGAGGAACGCGAACGCCGCCTGCCCCAGGACCGTGCAGACCGCGCCCAGGTAGCCGAGGATGCCGAACCGCAGTTCCTCGGTGCTCGAGCCGGCCGGGAGGTCGAACAGCGAGTTGTTCAGCACCCAGCTGAGGGCGTAGCTCTGCCCCTCGACGTCGGGGTTGCCGTTGACGATCTGGTAGCCGCCGAGGGCCAAGCCCAGCGCGATCAGCAGGCCACCGGCCGCGACGAACGGGATCATGTAGCTGACGCCGGTGAGCAGCCAGCGGCGGATCTCCGTGGCGGTGCGCGCCCCGCCACCACCGCCGGCGGCCGGGGCCTCGGCGGCGGCCGTGCCGGGCACCCGGCGGGCGTTCGGGTCGTCCGCCGCGGCGAGCGCCTCGCGGATCATCACGTCGGGCTCGTTGATCGCCCGCTTGGTGCCGCTCTGCACGAGCGGCTTGCCGGCGAACCGCTCCCGGTCCCGCACCCCGACGTCGACGGCGAAGATCGCGGCGTCGGCGGTCCGGATGAGGGCCGGGTCCAGCGGGGTCGACCCCGATGAGCCCTGCGTCTCCACGTGGATGTCCACACCGGCGGCCTCGCCGGCGGCGGCGAGCTTGTCGGCGGCCATGTAGGTGTGCGCGATGCCGGTCGGGCAGGCACTGACCACCACGATGCTCCTGCGCCCGGCGGGTGCGGCCTCCGCGGCCGGTGCGGCCTCCGTGGCTGCGGTGGCTCCCGCGGACGGCCCGGCCGGGGCGGGGGAGACGACGTCCTCCACCAGGGCCACGATCTCCGCGTCGGAGCTCGCCGACCGCAGCGAGGCCACGAACTCCGGGCGTACGAGCGCCCGGGCCAGGGCGGTCAGCAGGGTCAGGTGGTCGGCGTCGCCGTGCGCCGGCGCGGCGATGAGGAACGCGAGGTCCGCCGGGCCGTCCGGCGCGCCGAAGTCGACCGCCGGGGAGAGCCGGGCGAACGCCAGGGACGCCTCGGTCACGGCCTCCGAGCGGCAGTGCGGGATGGCGATGCCGCCGGGGAGCCCGGTCGCCGCCTGCGCCTCGCGCGCCAGGACGTCGGCCTGCAGGGCGGCGGCGTCGGTGGCCCGGCCGGCCGCGGCGACCAGGTGGGCCAGCCGGCCGACGACCGCGGCCTTGTCGGTGCCCAGATCGGCGTCGAGCGCGACGAGGTCCGGGGTGATGAGTGCGGGCATGGGGTCCTCTCCCGGAGGGGTCAGCGGGCGTCCCGGCCGGCGGCCGGAACGGGAGCGGTCGGTGCGGAACCGGGGAATCCGGCGGTGATCCGGACGGCGGAGCCGTCCACCTGGGCGGGGGCGGGCACGGCGGAGCCCGGCAGCGATGCGCTGGCCGCTCCGTAGGCGACGGCGCTGCGCAGCCGCTCGGCGGGAGGTTGTCCGGCGAGGGAGGCGAGCAGGTGGCCGGCCAGGCTGCAGTCGCCGGCACCGACCGTGCTGCGGACGGTGATCTCCGGCGGCCGGGCCGACCAGAGCCGGCCGTCGGCCGTGGCGAGCACCGCCCCGTCGCCGCCGAGCGTGAGCAGCACCTCGGCGACCCCGCGGTCGTGCAGCGAGCGCACCGCCGAGAGCATCGCGGCGGGGTCGCCCAGCAGGTCGCCCTCGGGCACGCCGGCCAGCTGGGCCAGCTCCTCGGCGTTGGGCTTGAGCAGGTCGGGGGCGGCGGCGGGCCCTGCCGCCAGCAGCGCGAGCAGCGGTGCCTCGCTGGTGTCGACGGCGATCCGCGCCCCGGTGTCGCGCAGCGAGCGGACGAGGTCGGCGTACCAGCCGACCGGCGTCCCCGGCGGCAGCGAACCGGAGAGCACGACCCACCGTGCGCCGGCGGCGTGCCGGTGGAGGGCGTCGGAGAGCGCCGCCCGCGTGGCCTCGGTCAGCGGGGCGCCGGGCTCGTTCAGCTTCGTCGTGGTGCCGGCCGGGTCGACCAGCGTGTAGTTGGTGCGCACCGGGGTCGGTACCGGCACGGTGGCCAGCTCGAGGCCGATGGCGCGCAGCGCCGAGACGATCGGGTCCGACGCGGCGGCGGGCAGGACCGACACCACGTCACCGCCGGCCGCGGCCAGCGCGCGGGCCACGTTGACCCCCTTGCCGCCGGGTTCGGTGCCGCTGCCGGCCAGCCGCACGATGCCGCCCGCCGTGAGCGGGGCGGGGAGCTCGAGCGTGCGGTCCAGGCTCGGGTTCGCGGTCAGCGTGACCACCCGGCCCGGGATCCCCCGGGCGGTCATGCGAGCACGACCTCGACGCCGGCCTTCTCGATCTCGGCGACGATCCCCGGATCGGCGCCCTGGTCGGTGACCAGGACGTCGACGTCCTCCAGGGCGGCGTAGCGGACCAGGTGCTCGCGGCCCAGCTTGCTGCTGTCGGCGAGCACCACCACCCGCTGGCCCGCCCGGACCATCGCCCGCTTGACCGACGCCTCGGCGTCGTCCGGCGTGCTGAAGCCGTGGTCGGGGGCGATGCCGTTGGCGCCCAGGAAGGCCACGTCCACCCGCAGCTCGGCCAGGGTCCGGACCGTCGCCTCCCCGACCGCGCACTGGGTGACGCCGCGCACCCGCCCGCCCAGCAGGTGCAGGGTCACGCCGGCGGGGACGGAGAGCCGGGAGGCGATCGGGATGGAGGAGGTGACGGCGAGCAGCCGGTGCTCGGCGCCGAGGAGTTCGGCGAGGGCGGCCGTCGTCGTCCCGCCGTCCAGGACGATGCTCCCGTCCGCGCCGGGCAGCAGGTCGAGCGCGGCCTGGGCGATGGCCCGCTTCTGCTCGCCGTGCGACCGGTGCCGCTCGCCGAGTCCCGGCTCGGCCAGGGTCAGGGCACCGGAGGGCACCGCGCCGCCGTGCACGCGGCGCAGCATCCCGGCCCGCTCCAGGACCGCCAGGTCCCGCCGGACGGTCTCGGTGGTGACCCCGAACTCCTCGGCGAGGGCGGTGACGGCGACCCGCCCGCGGTCGCTCGCCAGGGCCGCGATCGCCTGCTGGCGTTCTTCGGGATAGAGCACGCTGTCCTCCGACCGACGCGGCGAGGGGGATGTCCGACCGTGTGGACTTGCCATTGCTTTTGTGTTGTTTTACGTCTGTTCCGTTGACAAGTCAACACCTGTTCGTGACTCTGGTCACCACCAGCCCGCCATTCCGCACCCGGCCCCTGCAGCGAGGTCCCCATGTCGAGCACCGTCTCCCCGCCCGCGACCCTCGGGCCGGCCGTCCTCACCGGTACCCCGGTGGTGCCCGGTGCGGCCGTCGGTCCCGCCGTGCGGCCCACGGGTGCGGTGCGCCTGCCGGACGAGCCGGGCGCCGCGATCCCCGAGGATCGGCGGGAGGCGGAGAAGGCGCGCTACGGCGCAGCCGCCGAGGCCGTCGCCGAACGGCTGACCGCGCGGGCGGCCGCCGCGACGGGGGTGAGCGCGGAGGTGCTCAGCACCACGGCCGGCATCGCCCGCGACCGGGCGCTGCGCAGTGCGGCGGAGCAGCGGATCGACGGCGGCACGCCCGCCCCCGTCGCCGCGGTGGAGGCCGCCGCGCAGTTCATGGACATGTTCGCGGCGCTGGGTGGCCTCATGGCCGAGCGGGTGCCCGACGTGCGCGACGTGCGGGACCGGATCGTCGCCGAGCTCACCGGGCAGGGGGAGCCGGGCGTCCCCGCCCCCGACATCCCCTCCGTGCTCCTCGCCGACGACCTCGCGCCGGCCGACACCGCCGGCCTGGACCCGGCCCGCATCCTCGGTCTGGCGACCCGGCTGGGCGGCACCACCAGCCATACCGCGATCATCGCCCGCCAGCTCGGGCTGCCCTGCGTCGTCGGCGTCGGCGGCCTCGACGACGTCCCGGCGGGGGCGACGGTGCTAATCGACGGCGAGCAGGGCACCGTCACCGTGGATCCCGACCCCGGGGAGGCGCAGGAGCGGGTGGCGGCGGCGCGGGTGGCCATCGAGGCGCTGGCCGGCTACCGCGGCCCCGGTGCCACCCGGGACGGGCACGTCGTCCAGGTGCTCGCCAACGTGCAGGACGGCGCCGGTGCACGGGCGGCCGTCGCCGCGCACGCGGAGGGCGTCGGGCTCTTCCGCACCGAGCTCGCCTTCCTGGGGCGGCCGGAGGAGCCGTCGGTCGAGGAGCAGGCCGCCGGCTACGCCGAGGTCCTGGCCGCCTTCCCCGGTCGCAAGGTCGTGGTGCGGACGCTGGACGCCGGCTCGGACAAGCCGCTGGCCTTCGCCACGCCGCCCGACGAGGCCAACCCCGCGCTCGGCGTCCGTGGCCTGCGCGTGGCCCGCCGGGATCCCGGGCTGCTGGAACGCCAGCTCGACGCCGTGGCGGAGGCGGCGGAACGGACGGGGTCGACGCCGTGGGTCATGGCGCCGATGGTGGCCACGGTCCCCGAGGCGGCCGGCTTCGCGTCCGCCGTCCGCGCCCGCGGGCTGGTGCCCGGCGTGATGATCGAGGTGCCCTCGGCCGCGCTGCACGCCGAGCGGCTGCTGGCGCACGTGGACTTCCTGTCCATCGGCACCAACGACCTGTCGCAGTACGCGCTGGCCGCCGACCGGCTGTCCGCCGACCTGGCCGAGCTCACCGACCCGTGGCAGCCGGCGCTCCTCGAGCTCGTCGCCCTCACGGCGGCGGCCGGTCGCCGGGCGGGCAAGCCGGTGGGCGTCTGCGGGGAGGCGGCCGCGGACCCGCTGCTGGGCTGCGTCCTCGTCGGTCTGGGCATCAGCTCGCTGTCGTGCGCCACGTCCGCCGTGGCGCGGGTCGGCGCCCGGCTGTCGACCGTCGACCGCTCCGCGTGCGAGCGCGCGGCGGAGGCGGCGCTGGCCACCGACGACCCCCAGGCGGCTCGGGCGGCCGCCCGGACCATCCTTGCCGGGTGACCACTCTCACCCGAAATGGTGAGAGAACGTCGGTCGAGCTTCAGTTCTACCTGTGATTCGTCGGAATACAGTGGTGTCAGCCTGCATTGCTAAGGGTGTAGGCGCACCACTCCGATGAAAGAGGCAGTACGAGATGAGCAGCGTGACGACCCGGTGGCAGCAGCGGCGGCAGGCCGCGCGTACCCGGCGCGCCCTGAACCAGGCCCTGGCGCGCACGAGCAGCCCGGCGATGCGCGACGAGCTCCTGACGCTCGCCAACCGCTGACCCCCGGGGCCCGGCCCCGCACGACCCCGACCTCCCCCTGGAGGCCGGGGTCGTTCGCTGTCCGGGGCCGTTCGCTGTCCGGGGTCGTCTGCTGTCCGGGGCCGTCCGCGCCGGAGCCGGGCCGGCGGCTGTCCGGGGTCGTTCGTTGTCCGGGGTCGTTCGCTGTCCGGGGCCGTCCGCGCCGGAGCCGGGCGGGCGCCCCGTCCGGTGGGGCGGGCAGTGCTGGCATGCTGCTGCGGTGCGTGTACCGGCTCATCACAACGGGTCACGGCGCTCAGGTCGGACGCCGTGACCGCCGACCATCCCCACGTGCACCTCGCAGGGACGGCGACCCGCTGCGGCGCGCCCCCTGAGCGGCGGCCCGCCCCGGCGCCCTCCGGCACGCCCGCCGCCGGACGGACCCGATGACCGCCCCCGTCGCCGAGCCCCGGGAGACCTCGGGAGCGACCACCGGTGGACTGCTGCGCTACGTCCGTTCCACCGCGGGTCCCGAGGCGGTCGACCGCCTGCTGGCGCGGTCCGGCGTCCCGCACACGGCCGAGCAGCTCGAGGACCAGTCGCTCTGGTGGAGCTACGAGACGCGGATCCGCCTGTTCTCCGCGGCCACCGAGGTGGTCGGCGACCCGGCGCTGATGTTCAAGGTCGGCGCGGCGGCGCTGCAGACCGGTCTGGCCCACTCGATCGTCATCCTGCTGCGCGCGCTGGGCAGCCCGCGCCAGGTGATCAACCAGTTGCCCCGGGCGGTCGCCAAGTTCAGCACCACGTCCACCATGGAGGTGCTGGACTCCGGTGCCACGTCGGCCACCATCCGCTACACGCTGCACCCCGGCTACCGGCACTCCCGCCTCGACTGCAGCTACGCCCAGGGCCTGTTCAGCGTCGTCCCCACGGTCTTCGGGCTGCCTGCCGCCCGGATCGAGCACGACGAGTGCGAGTCCGACGGCCACGGCGCGTGCGTCTACCGCATCACGTGGGACCGGCGCACCCGGCTGCCCCGGCGTCGCCGCGACCGGGCCGCCCAGAGCCTGGAGCTGCACGCCCTCCGCGGCCAGCTGCGCATCCTGCAGTCCGCGGCCACGGAACTGGTCGCCAGTGACGACGTCGCCACCGCCCTGCAGCGCATCGTGGCCCGGGCCGCCGAGGCGGTCCTGGCGCCGGCCTACCTCCTCGCCGTGCGCCCGCCGGGTCGCGGGGAGCCGTACGTGCACAGTGCCGGGCTACCGGCCGCGGACGTCGCCGGCATGGCGGCGACGCTGCTCGCGGGCGGGGACCTCGGCCCCGGCGCCGTCGTCGTCGACGTCGCCTCCGCGAGGCACTCCCACGGCCGGCTCGCGGCGATCTACCCCACCAGCGACGGCGGGGCGATGGGTGACGAGGCCTCGATGCTGGCCGCCTACGCCGGCCACGCGGCCGCCGCGCTGGACCTGGTCATCGCCCTGGAGGACGCCCGCCAGCAGGCCGACCGGGCGGGCGCCCTGCTGTCGCTGGCCCACGCGCTGGCCGCGACCACCGACGCCGGCGCGGTCACGCAGGTCGTCAGCGAGGCGCTGCCGCGGATCGTGGGCTGCACCAGCGCCGGGATCCTGCTCTGGGACGCCGCCACCGCCTCGCTGCGCTCCCACTCGTCCGTCGGGCTGTCCGGCGACGGCACCGACTTCCTGCTCGGCTCCACGCTGCGGGCCGAGGACGCCCCCGAGCTCGTCGGCATGCTCACCGACCGGGAGCCCCGGATCATCAGCGCCGCCACGAGCAGCCCGGCGCTGCGGGACCTGCTGCGGGGCGCCGGCACCGCGGACGTCGTCGCCGTGCCGCTGCTGTCGGGGACGACGTTCCTGGGCGTGGCCACGGCCGGCTGGCGCGCCGGGGAGGCGCCGACCCGGCTGGACGGCGACGTCCTCGCCCGGCTGCGGGGTGTCGGCGACCAGGCGACCAGCGCCCTGCAGAAGGCGCGGCTGCTGGACACCGTCCGCCACCAGGCGACCCACGACGCGCTGACCGGCCTGCCGAACCGCGTCCTCTTCCTGGAGCGTCTCCAGGCCGCCCTGCCCGGCGCGAGCCAGGGGGCCCACCTCGGCGTCCTCTTCTGCGACCTCGACCGCTTCAAGGACGTCAACGACACCCTGGGCCACGCCGCCGGTGACGAGCTGCTCCGTCAGGTGGCGGCCCGGCTGGGGTCGGCCGTGCGTCCGGGCGACACCGTCGGCCGGCTCAGCGGCGACGAGTTCGCCGTCGTCCTGCCCGGCCTCGTCCACCCCGACGACGCGCACGGGCTCGCCGCCCGCGTGACCGGCTGCTTCGACGAGCCGTTCCGCCTGGAGGGCACCGACGTGACGATGGGCACGAGCGTCGGCGTCACCGTGCACGGCGACGGCGGACCGCGCACGGCCGAGCAGCTGCTCCGCGAGGCCGACGCGGCGATGTACCGGCACAAGCAGCGCGGCGGCCGCGGTCGGCGGACCACCCGCGCAGCCCCCTAGGTCGCCCGCCCGCGCCCCGGCCCCGTCCAGAGGCTCGCCCCGAGCCGGCGAGGGCTGATGGCCCCGTTCAGAGGCTCGACGCGAGCCTGCGAGCGGGGAGGAGGACGGGGGGTCCTTCCGGGGGTGTCTCTCAGTCGCGCAGGCGGGCGCGCAACGCCGCCTGCTCGTCGGCGCCGAACCCGTGCGCGTGCAGCCAGCCGATCGGGCCGCCGTGCCGCTCGTCGAGCAGGGTGAGCACGCGGTCCATCGTCTCCGCCCGCGGCGTGTGGCTGGCGACGTCCCGGGAGACCATGTCGTCGGCGTAGGTCGGTGACGCGGCGAGCTTCGCGACCAGGGCGTCGATGATCTCCGCGGTCATGGCGTAGTCGGCGACGATCTCCTCGTGCGGCACGCCCGCGACCGCGAGCGACAGCGCGCACACGACGCCGGTGCGGTCCTTGCCCGCCGCGCAGTGGACGACCGACGCCCCGGGCGCGCGGGTGAGGGCGCGCAGGGCGCCGACCACGTTGTCGGCGCGGTGGCCGAGGTAGCCCAGGTAGGAGCGCACGGCGGGGTGCTCCCCCTCGTCGTGCTCGGCGACCTGGCGGGGGAGCAGCGACTCGGCCCAGCCGGCGGGGAGGTCGAGGGCGACGTCGTCCTCCTCCACCGCGAAGACGTCCGTGTGGTGCCCGCGCTCGGGGAGCAGGCTGAAGTGCCGGTGCTCGACGTCGGGGACCCGGCGCAGGGGGCCGCGGCCCTCCAGCAGGATCTCCGCGGTCGTGCGCAGGTCGATCACCTGGCGCAGGCCGACGCCGCGGACCAGCCGCTCGACGTCGTCGCCGCTCAGGGTCTGCAGGTTGTCGCTGCGCAGGATGCGCCCGGCCGCGGTGCGGCCGCCGTCGGACGTGGGCAGCCCGCCCAGGTCCCGGGTGTTGGTGGTGCCGTCGAGCCGCACCCAGCGGCCGGTGCGCGTGGAGGTCACCCGACGACGGTACGTCCCGCGGTCAGCAGGTCGTCGCAGACCTCGACGAGGCGGGTGCGGAGGACGGCGCCGCGCTCGGCGAACCCGCGCTGCGCGCTGACGTACTCGGCCTTGCCCTCCGCCGTCTCGATCGCGACCGGTTCGTACCCGTGGTCGCGCAGGTCGTACGGGGAGGCGCGCATGTCCAGCACCCGGATCTCCGCCGCCAGCTCGAAGCAGTCGGCGACCAGCTCACCCGGCGTCGCGGGGCTGAGCTTGTAGGCCCACTTGTAGAGGTCCATCCCGGCGTGCAGGCAGCCGGGCTGCTCGAGCCGGGACTGCGTCTCGCGGGTCGGTCGCACCCGGTTGCGGGGGACGGCGGCGGGGGTGAAGAAGCGGAACGCGTCGTAGTGCGTGCACCGGATCGGGTGGGATTCCACGACGGCGTCGGTGCCCTCCTGCCCGAGGCGGAGCGGGACGGCGTGCCGGGTGCCCGTGTCCCGGTAGACCATCGCCCACTCGTGCAGCCCGAGGCAGCCGGTGAAGGCCGGCCGCGAAGCCGTGGCGGCCAGCAGCCCGCGGACGAAGCGGACCGTGTCGCCGCGGTCGGCGAGGAAGGCGTCGACGTCCAGGCGCACCCCGCCGCCGTCGGGGCCGTACCAGCGCCAGCCGGCGTGCGGCGCCGACCCGGTCAGCGACACACCCGGCCCGGGGTGCCAGCGCGCCAGCCGGCCCGGCGGCTCGGAGTAGTAGGTGAACAGGAAGTCCAGCACCGGGTGCGCCACCCCGGCGCGGCGACGCGCACCGTGCGGCACGGTCCAGACGGCCACCCGCTCGGCGTGCGCCTGCGCGCGCGGCCGCCACTCGCCCTCGGCCAGGACGGTCGGGGACGGGGGCGGCACGGCGTCCAGGGTAGGGGCCCTCCGCCCGGCGCCCCGCGGGTGCGCCGGCGGGCGGAGGGGCCTGGCTCAGTCCGGCTCGTTCCCGGGCCGGGTCACCGAGTCCTCGCGCTGCGCGTCGGCGTCGGTGGTCAGGGCGACGTCGTCGTCGTGGCGGTCCTCGGTGGACCCGTCGTCGGCGGTGTCGGGGGATTCGCGGTAGCCGGTCGGCTGCGACTCGGTCATCGGCCGTCGTCCCCGGAACGGTCGGTCGGCGCCTGGACCTCTCCCGACGCGCCGGCCCGCCGGGCACGGGCCACGTCACCGTCGGCGCCGGCGGGCAGGTCGTCGCCCTGCGCGGCGTCGCGCTCGACCGCCTCGTCCGCGGTGAGGGGGACGTCGTCGAACGAGGAGTCCAGGTCGCTGTTGGCTCCGGTGGCGGACGACGTCGGGATGTCCTGCTGGATGCGGTCGCTGCCCTGCGGGTCGGTCATGCCGGCCTCCTTCGGTCGGGTCGTCCCCGTGGCCATGCCCGCCGTCCTCCCCGTGAAACGGCCGAGCCGGCCCGCCGTGGAACGGCGGAGGCCGCCTCCCCACGGTCGGGAAGGCGGCCTCCACCGCGGTGCCGGGCTCAGAACGCCGCTTCGTCGATCTCCATCAGCGCGTTGTCGGTGCTCTCCACGATGGCCCGCTCGGAGGACAGTCGCGGCAGCACCTGGGAGGTGAAGAAGCGGGTGGCGGCCAGCTTGCCCTCGTAGAAGAGGCGGTCCTTCTCCGGGACCTCGCCCGACAGCGCGGCCAGGGCCACCTCGGACTGGCGGACCAGCAGCCAGGCCGTGATCAGGTCACCGACGGACAGCAGCAGGCGCGAGGTGTTCTGGCCGACCTTGTACAGGCTGGACATGTCCTCCTGCGCGGCCGACAGGTGGCCGAACATCGCGGTGAGCATGCCCTGGACGTCGGACAGCGCGGCGGCCAGGTGCGCCCGCTCCTCCTTGAGCCGGCCGTTGCCCGCCTCCGCCTCGATCGTCGACTGGATCTGGGAGGCCAGCCAGGTCAGCGCCACCCCGCCGTCCTTGACGATCTTCCGGAAGAAGAAGTCCTGCCCCTGGATCGCCGTCGTCCCCTCGTAGAGGGTGTCGATCTTGGAATCCCGGATGTACTGCTCGATCGGGTAGTCCTGCAGGAAGCCCGAGCCGCCCAGGGTCTGCAGCGACTCGGCGGTCAGCAGCTGGGTGGCCCGCTCCGAGCCGAAGCCCTTGACGACCGGCAGGAGCAGGTCGTTGACCTTGGCGGCCAGCACGGCCTGCTCGCTGTCGGCGGTGCCGGCCGCCTCGGCCTCGGTCACCTGGTCGCGGAAGCTCGCCGCGTAGAGGTAGAGCGCGCGCATGCCCTCGGCGTAGGACTTCTGCAGCATCAGCGAGCGGCGCACGTCGGGGTGGTGGGTGATGGTGACCCGCGGCGCGTCCTTGCTCGTCGCGGTGAGGTCGGCGCCCTGGACCCGGTTCTTCGCGTAGTCCAGCGCGACCTGGTAGCCGGCCGACAGCGTGGCGATCGCCTTCGTGCCGACGAACATGCGGGCGTACTCGATGATCTTGAACATCTGGGCGATGCCGTCGTGCACGTCGCCGACGAGCCAGCCCTGGGCGGGCACCGGGCCGTCGCCGAAGGTCACCTCGCAGGTGGTGGAGACCTTGAGGCCCATCTTCTTCTCGACGTTGGTGACGTAGGCGCCGTTGCGCTCGCCCAGCTCGCCGGTCTCGACGTCGACGTGGAACTTGGGGACGACGAACAGCGACAGCCCCTTGGTGCCGGCCTTCGCGCCCTCCGGACGGGCGAGCACCAGGTGGATGATGTTGTCGCTGAGGTCGTGCTCGGCGGAGGTGATGAACCGCTTCACGCCGGTGATGTGCCAGGAGCCGTCGGGCTGCTGCACGGCCTTGGTGCGGCCGGCGCCGACGTCGGAGCCCGCGTCGGGCTCGGTGAGCACCATCGTCGCGCCCCAGCCCCGGTCGATCATCAGGCGGGCGAGCTTCTTCTGCTCCTCGGTGCCGAGGTCGTAGAGCGTCTGGCCGAACGCGGGACCCGATCCGTACATGAAGACGGCGGGGTTGGCGCCGAGCACCATCTCGAAGGCGGCCCAGGTCAGCGCCGCGGGTGCGCCGAAGCCACCGAGCTCCTCGGAGAGGTCCAGCCGGTACCACTCGCCGGCGTTGAGCGCCTCGACGGACTTCTTGAACGACTCCGGCAGCGTCACCGAGTGCGTGGCCGGGTCGAAGACCGGCGGGTTGCGGTCGGCGTCGGTGAAGGAGGCCGCGATCGGGCCCTCCGCGAGCTTGCGGATCTCGGCCAGCACGCCGCGGGCGGTGTCGGCGTCCATCTGCTCGAACGGCCCGGTGCCGAAACGGTCCTTGGTGTCCAGGAACTCGAACAGGTTGAACTCGAGGTCCCGGAGGTTGGCGGTGTAGTGCGTCATCGAGCTGGCTCCCGTGCTCCGTGCGGCGGCTGGCGTAGTCCTACTCGCCAGTAACAAACGTTATTACCCACCGGTAGCAACGGCAAGAGCCGGGGTCGGCAACACGCCGGGCCGACCCCGTCTCCCTCCTGCGGGTCAGCGGTTGCGGCGGCGTCCCCGCACGGTCATCACCGCGTCGAGCAGCCCGACGATCGCGCCGCCGAGGGCGGCGGCGATGAGCAGGGCGACGACCAGCGGTGCCCGGACGTCGGTGAAGACCAGGCTGATCTCCACCGTCTGCGTGTTGAACACGACGAACAGCACCAGGACGACGGTGACGAAGAGCAGCAGCGCGAGCGCGAGGGTCCGCCCGATCGCGCGGCCGGGGCTCCGGCTGGGCCGGGTCTCCGGCGCCGGTCCGTCCGGCCCCGCTCCGTTCTCCGGCGGCGGGCTCGGCCGGTCACTCGCCGGCGAGCCGAGGGTCGGGTCGGATCCGGGCGTTCCGGCGGGGCGCGGTTCGGGGGTGCTCACGCCATGAGTGTGCTGCTCGGGGCCGGTCCGCGCAGCACCTGCGCGCACCCGGTCGGCGTCGATCCGGTATCAGTTCGCGTCGGGCTCGGTCTCCGCCGGCGGGTAGCTCGGCCCGGCGACGCCGTCGGCCGGCCCGGGCTCGCCACCCTGCGATCGGGGGTCCCCCGGTGGTGCGGTGTCGGCTCCGAGCGGAGCGGCGTCCCGGTCGGAACCGGCGTTCTCCTCGTCGGGCATCGTCACCCGGCCATCGTCGCCGCCGGGTCGCGCCCCCGCCACTCGCTCCCGCCCGCCACGATCCCGCCCCGCCCGGCTGCCGCCCGCCACGATCCCGCCCCGCCATGATCAGCGACGGCGGATTCAAGGGGCGGACGCAGCACCCGCGGTTTGATCGCCTGACAGTAGTGGGCCGATGACCTCGTCGGGCTTGAGCCAGCCGAGGGTCTTGCGTGGTCGATCGTTGAGCTCGGCGGCGATGGCGGCGAGGTCTTCGGCGCTGTGCACCGAGAGGTCGGTGCCTTTGGGCAGGTACTGGCGGAGCAGTCCGTTGGTGTTCTCGTTGGTGCCGCGCTGCCAGGGGCTGTGCGGGTCGCAGAAGTAGATCGGCAAGTCCGCGGCGATGCTGATCTTCTTGTGGTTGCGCATCTCCAGGCCCTGGTCCCAGGCCAGGGAGCGGCGCAGCTGGGCCGGCAGT
>NZ_FOND01000043.1 GCF_900112815.1 Blastococcus tunisiensis | reverse complement strand
CCCGGGCTCAGGGGGTCGTCGCAACACCCTGACTGAGTGGGGGTCGGGTATGGCGAGGACGGCGGAGCTCCAGCATCAGCGGCGGGCGTTCTGGACCGGGATCCGGGACGGGCTGCCGACCGTTGCCGCGGCGAAGCGATCAGGCGTGTCGCAGGCGCGTGGATTTCGGTGGTTCCGTGAGTGTGGCGGGGTGTCACCTGTCGAACTGAGCGAGCCGACCGGCCGATATCTGGACCTGGCCGAGCGGGAGGAAATCGCCTGCGGTCTGGAACGGGGGGAATCCCTGCGGGCGATCGGCCGCCGCCTTGGCCGGTCGGGGTCCACGATCAGCCGGGAGATCGACCTCAACGGGCAACCGGGCCGGCCCTATCGGGCGGTGCCCGCCCAAGTTGCGGCCGAGGCCCGGCGGCGCCGCCCCAAGCCGCGCAAGCTGGCCGACCAGCGGTTGCGCGGCGAGGTGCAGAAGGGGTTGGAGAAGCGCTGGTCCCCGGCGGGGATCTCTGCCCGGCTGGTCGTCGACTTCCCCGACGATGAAGCGATGCGGATCTCTCACGAGACGATCTACCAGTCGCTGTTCGTCCAGGCCCGCGGCGAACTGCGCAAGGAGCTGACCCGGCGGCTGCGCACCGGGCGGGCGCTGCGCAAGCCGCGCAAGCGGGTCGATGGGCGTGCTGATCCCGACCGGCGGATCCCGGACAAGACGATGATCTCCGAGCGCCCCGCCGAGGCCGACGATCGCGCGGTGCCCGGGCACTGGGAAGGCGACTTCGTGGTCGGCAAGAACAACCGGTCCGCGGTCGCCACGCTGGTCGAGCGCAGCACCCGTTTCCTGATCCTGCTTCACCTGCCCGGCGGTCCGCACGACCTGCCGGCATTCGAGGAAGCCGCGGTGAAGGCGATGACCGCACTGCCGGCCCAGCTGCGCCGCTCCCTGGCCTGGGACCAGGGCCTGGAGATGCGCAACCACAAGAAGATCAGCATCGCCGCGGACTTGCCGATCTACTTCTGCGACCCGCACAGCCCCTGGCAGCGCGGCACCAACGAGAACACCAACGGACTGCTCCGCCAGTACCTGCCCAAAGGCACCGACCTCTCGGTGCACAGCGCCGAAGACCTCGCCGCCATCGCCGCCGAGCTCAACGATCGACCACGCAAGACCCTCGGCTGGCTCAAGCCCGACGAGGTCATCGGCCCACTACTGTCAGGCGATCAAACCGCGGGTGCTGCGTCCGCCCCTTGAATCCGCCG
>NZ_FOND01000023.1 GCF_900112815.1 Blastococcus tunisiensis | reverse complement strand
GACGGCGACCAGCTCCTGGTGCCCCCCGACCACGGCGACCTGCGCGAACGCCGCATCGACCGCGGCCAGGTCGATGCCCTGGTCGGCGGCCAGCCCCAGCGCACGCGGGGTGACCGCCCGGGCCACCTCGGCCACCTGCTCGGCCGACACCCCGCCCGCGCCTGCCGCGGCCGCCACCATCGGCAACCGTTCCAGCGCCCGCCCGGCCCGCACCAGCCGGGCCGCCGCAGCCGGGGAGAGCCGGCCGTGCCCGCGCAGCCAGGACGCCATCGACTTCTGCCCGTCGTGCTCGGGAGCCTGCACGTTCTCCGCGTGCCGCACGGTGCGGGACAGCTCGGCGTCGATCCGGTTCCGGGCCCGCACCAGCTCCGCGGTCCGGTCCAGCAGCTGCGGGGCCACCAGCGCGTGCAGATCGTCGTCGGCGAGCGCGTCCAGCGCCGATGCCAGCTCGCCCACGACACCTCCACACCACTCGATCACGTGTTCGAAGTCTACCGCGATCGAGTCACCCGAGAGACGCGAATCCCCAGGTCAGAGGCCTGTCCACAGATCTCCGAGAGGTCTTGACAGCCACCTCGTGCAGCTCCGAGAGAAGCGTCGTCACGCACCCGGCGACGGCAGCAGCCCGCGCTCGACGGCCACCATCACCGCGCGGGTCCGGTCGTCGACACCGAGCTTGGCGAAGACCCGCAGCAGGTGCGTCTTCACCGTCGCCTCCCCGATGAAGAGCTCCCGCCCGATCTCGACGTTGGTCAGCCCGCGCGCCACGCCGGCCAGCACCTCGAGCTCCCGCGCCGTAGGCGCCTCCACCGCCGGCGCCCGCATCCGCGACACCAGCCGAGCCGCGACCGGCGGCGCCAGCACGGTCTCGCCCCGGGCCGCGGCCCGCACCGCGTCGGCGAGCTGGGGCAGCGGGGTGTCCTTGAGCAGGTAGCCGGTCGCGCCGGCCTCCACCGCCCGCACGATGTCGTTGTCCGTGTCGTAGGTGGTCAGCACCAGCACCCGGACGCCCGGATGAGCCGCCGCGATCCGTCCGGTCGCCGCGACGCCGTCCAGACGCGGCATCCGCAGGTCCATCAGGACGACGTCCGGCGCGTGCTCGGCGACGAGCGCGAGCGCCTCCAGCCCGTCCCCGGCCTCCCCGACGACGTCGATGTCCGGCTGCGCCGCCAGCCAGCCGACGACGCCGCCGCGCACCACCGGGTGGTCGTCGACCACCAGCACCCGCACCGGGCTCGTGGTGGGACTCGCGTCGCTCATCGGGCCGGCACCCGGACGGTGACCCGTGTCCCCTCGCCCGGTGCCGAGACGACGTCGACCGCACCGCCGACCTCCTCGGCGCGATCGCGCAGCCCGGCCAGGCCGACCCCCGGCGCGGACGCCGGGTCGAAACCGACCCCGTCGTCCTCCACGTGCACCGACACCTGCGCCGACTCCCCCGTCCCGACCCGGCCGATCCGCAGCACCACCGCCGTCGCGGCCGCGTGCCGGCGCACGTTGGCCAGCGCCTCCTGCGCGCCGCGCAGCAGCACGATCTCCTCGCTGCGGCTCAGCTCCGTCCCGCCGTCCCCCAGGGCCGCCGTGTCCAGCCGGGTGGTCAGGCCCGTCTCGCGCCCGAACCGGTCGACCAGCCGCTCCAGCGCCTCGACCAGGGTCGCCGAGTCCAGGGCGACCGAGGAGAACGCGGCCACCATCGCCCGGGCCTCGGCGAGGTTCTCCCGGGCGACCTCCTCGATCAGTGCCAGCCGCTCGGCGGAACCCGCGCTGCCCGGCGGCAGAGCGGCAGCGGCCGTCTGCGCCAGGACGACGATGCTCGTGTAGCCCTGCGCCAGGGTGTCGTGCACCTCCCGGGCCAGCCGCTCCCGCTCCGCGACCATCCCCTGCGCGTGGTGCAGCCCGGCCAGCTCGGCACGGGTCCGCTCCAGCTCCGCGATGAGCGAGGCCCGCTCGGCGCTCTGCCGCAGGACGTGGCTGATCCACAGCCCGAGCGCCAGGCTGAACACCAGGCTGATGATCGACTCGCGCAGGACCTCGAGCGTCGACTCCCCGGCCCCCGCGTCGGTCAGCGGGCCCACCGCACTCGCGATCGCGAGCAGCACCGTCCAGAACACCCCGGTCCGCGTCCCCTGGACGACGAACCACACCTGCGGGTAGGCGAGGAAGAGCAGGAACAGCAGGCCCGGGGCGAGCGCACCGATCAGACCGAAGGACACGACCACCACGACGAGGTGGACGAGCGCCCGCCAGCGGTGCCCGCCGTCGAGCGCCGGACCGCCGGCGAACGCGTAGCTGAGCGCCAGCGCCCCGAGGACGGCCAGCACCGGGCCCCGCTCCCCGACGTCCACCACCTCCGCGGACAGCACGCTGACCACGGCCAGCGCCCAGAGCGCCGCCGAGATGACGTGCATCCCGACGACGGTGGCCCGCCAGCCGCGTGCGGACAGCGGCTCGCCGCCGTCGTCCTCCGCGGGAGGGACGACGGCGGCGGCCAGCCGGTGCCGGAGGCTCACGTCGCCCGGCGCCAGCGGAACGTGCGCGCGCAGATCACGGCACCGATGATCACCCACGCGGCAAGCACCAGGGCGGTCCGGCCGTGCTCCCAACTCCCGGCGACCTCGAACGCGGCGGCCTGCTCGGGGAGGAACGCCGACCGCATGCCCTGGGTCAGCCACTTGAGCGGGAGGAGCGCCGCCGTCTGCTGCATCCAGCTCGGCAGCTCCGTGAAGCCGAAGAAGACCCCGGAGAAGAACTGCAGCACGATCGCGACGGCGGAGATCCCGGTGGTGACCGACGCCGCGCTGCCGCGCAGGGCCGACACGGCGACGCCCAGCACCGTGCCGGCCAGCGCACCGAGCACCGCCACCCAGCCGAAGGTCAGCCAGTGCTGCAGGTCGGCGGGCATGGGGACGTCGTAGGCGTAGCGCGCCAGCGGCAGCAGCAGCGCCAGCTGCGCCGCCGTGGTGACCAGCACCTGGCCGGCCTTGCCCGCGAAGTAGGCCACCGGCGGCGTGCCCAGCAGCTGCAGCCGCTCCAGCTGACCGTTCTCCCGCTCGGTGGCGATCGAGGTCCCGATGGCCTGGAAGCTGGTCAGCATGATCCCGGTCGCCGCGATGCCGGCCAGGAAGTAGTGCGTGAACGGGACGTCGCCGGGCCGCTCGTCGCCACCCAGCACCGCCGCGAAGATCACCAGCATGATCACCGGGTAGGCGAAGGAGAACACCACCTGCTGGCGCTCCCGGAAGAACAGTCGCAGCTCCAGCCCCACCCGGCGGACGGCGATCCGGGCAGCGGACGGCGGCGCGGGGCGGGGTGCGGGAGTCACGGGCAGGACGGCGGTCATCGGGGGTCTCCCTCGGCAGCGGTGCGAGCGGTGGACGCGGCGGCGACCAGGGAGAGGTAGACGTCCTCCAGGGTCGGCCGGGTGACGGTCAGCCCGGGGACGTCCCCCGGACCGGCGAGCAGGTCGCGCAGCACGGCGGCGGGCGACTCGGTGCGCACCTCGCGCACGGCGCCGTCCTCGGTCCACCGGACGGTGGCCGCCCGCCGCAGCTCCGCGCCCAGCTCCCCGGGCGGCGCCACGTCGACCAGCCGGCCCTCGGCGACGACGCCGACCCGGTCGGCCAGCTCGGCCGCCTCGTCGAGGTAGTGGGTGGTCAGCAGCACGGTGGCCCCGTCGGCGCGCAGCCCGCGGATCAGCTCCCAGAACTGCCGGCGGGCGACCGGGTCCATCCCGGTCGTCGGCTCGTCGAGGAACACCAGCTCCGGCCGGCCCTGGACGCCGAGGGCGACGGCGAGGCGGCGGCGCTGCCCACCGGAGAGCCGGCTGACGCGCGTGCCGGCCTTCTCCTCGAGCCCGACGGCGGCGATCAGCTCCGCCGTCGGCCGCGGGGTGGCGTGGTAGCCGGCGAAGTGGTCGAGGATCTCCCGGACGCTCAGCTCCTGGGCGGCTCCCTCGCCCTGGCTGACGACGCCGAGGCGCGCCCGCCACGCGCGTCCGCCGACGGCCGGGTCGACGCCGAGGACGCGCACCTCACCGCCGTCCCGTTTCCGGACCCCCTCCAGGATCTCGATCGTCGTCGTCTTGCCGGCCCCGTTGGGGCCCAGCAGCGCGAAGACCTCGCCGCGGGCGACCTCCAGGTCGAGGCCGTCGACCACGGCCCGGCCTCCGTACCGCTTGAGCAGCCCGCGCATCCGCACGGCCGGTTCCGTCTGCGCCGCCGTCGTCCCCGGGCGGGGAGCGGCCTGTGTCGTCGTCATGGCACGACCCTGCTGCCGGTGGGGCGCCGCGCGGGACCGCCGAAGCGCTGGTCCGCCGTCCACCGGTCGGTGGACGGCGGACCCGGGTCACGGGGCGTCCGGCCGGAGCACGGAGGCGGCGAGCCGCTTCGGCGCCAGCAGGCAGTAGCTGTCGGTCAGCAGTTCGGCGACCTCCGTCCAGTCGACGTCGCCGTCCACGAGCAGGCCGACCTCGTCGCCGCGCCAGGGTGGGGCGACGAACGGCGGGCCGGTGCGCCGCAGCGTCTCGAGCTCCAGCCCGGAGGACCGGAACGTCAGGATCGGGCAGGGCCCGTCGGTGCCGGCCGCCCGCGCGTACGACCGCGGCCGGCCGGCCTCGATGGTGAGCAGGTGGGCGAAGGTGCGCCCCCGGATGCGCCAGCGGGTGCCGACCCAGGCCCGCTCCTCGTACGCCTCCGGCAGAGCGAGGGCGATCGCCCGCACCCCGACGAGGAGCGCCGTCTCCACATCCCACCTCCGTCCGCCCCGTGGCTAGCGCATCATCGCGCCGCCGTCCGACGGTTCGGTCCTCACGCCGACAGCCGCTGGAACCTGCGGACGCTGAGCGCCGCGAACACCACGGTCAGCACCACCGGCCAGGCGACAGCGAGCAGGGTCGCGTGCTCGGTCGCCCAGCCGCCGCCGTCGCCGGTCGGCGACCCCAGCAGCTCGCGGACGGCGGTCACCGTGCCGGCCACCGGGTTCCACTCGGCGAGCGTGGCCAGCCACCCCGGCAGCGCCGAGGCGGCCACGAACACGTTGGACAGGAACGCGAACGGCCACACCAGGATCTGCACCGCCATGACCCCCGAGGGGTCCCGGACCAGCAGCCCGAGGTAGATCCCGATCCAGAGGAAGGCCAGCCGGAGCAACAGCAGGAGCCCTACCGCGGCCAGCGCCGACCCCGGCCCGGCCGGTCGCCAGCCCACGGCCAGCGCGGCGGCGACCAGGACGGTGAGGCCGAGCACCGAGGAGGCCATGTCGGCCAGGCAGCGGCCCGCGACCACCGCCGACGGAGCCATCGGCAGCGACCGGAACCGGTCGGTGATGCCGCGCGCGGTGTCGGTGACGACGGCGGTCATCGTCGCCTCGACGCCGAAGACCATGGCCAGGACGAACATCCCGGGAACCAGGAAGTCGCGGTAGTCCCCGCCACCGGGCACCACCATCCCGCCGCCCAGCAGGTAGGCGAACATCAGCAGCAGGAGGACCGGGAAGAGCGCCCCCACCAGCACCGCGCCCGGCCGCCGCCGCCAGTGCGCGACGTCCCGACCGGCCACGGTGAGCGCGTCGGTCGCGGCCCACCGGGCCCGCTCGACCGGCCCGGGCTCCTGCAGGGTCGTCGCGGTCATGCCGGCACCTCCGTGCGCGCCCGGTCCCGGCCGGTGATCCGCAGGTACGCCTCGTCCAGCGTGGTGGGACGCAGGACGACGTCGTCGACGGCGATCCCGGCCTCGTCCAGGGCCCGGACCACCGCACCGACCACGCCGGCGCGACGGGACACCGGCACCACCACCCGCTCCCCTCCTGCATCCGCCCCCTCCGGTGCCCCGGCGGCCGCGACCCGTTCGGCCAGCAGGGCCGCCTCCGCCGCACGGGACGGGTCGGTGACGACCAGCTCCAGCCGGTCACCCCCGATCGCGGCGGTCAGCTCCCGGGGGGTGCCGCGGGCGACGACGCGGCCGCCGTCGAGCACGCACACGTCGTCGGCCAGCTGCTCGGCCTCCTCCAGGTACTGGGTGGTGAGCAGCACCGTCGTCCCTCCGGCGACCAGTGCGCGGACGGCGTCCCAGACGTCGCGGCGGCCGGCCGGGTCCAGGCCGGTGGTCGGCTCGTCGAGCACGAGCACGAGCGGTGCGAGCACCAGCCCGGCCGCGATGTCGAGCCGCCGCCGCATCCCCCCGGAGAACTCGGCGACCGGCTGCGCTCCCGTACCGGGCAGACCCACCTGCTCGAGCAGCTCGTCGGCGCGCGCGCCCGCGGCCCGGCGGTCCAGGTGGTGCAGCCGCGCGAAGAGCACCAGGTTCTCCCGGGCGGCCAGGACGTCGTCGACCGCGGGCTGCTGCCCGATCAGGCCGATCCGCCGACGCGCCGCCCGCGGGTGCCGGACGACGTCGACGCCGGCCACCTCCACCCGGCCGCCGTCGGGCCGGGTGAGCGTGGTCAGCACGCGCACCGCGGTCGTCTTGCCCGCTCCGTTGGGGCCCAGCAGCGCGCACACCGCCCCATGCCCGACCGCCAGGTCGACGTCGTCCAGCACCACCTTCTCCCCATACCTCTTGGTGAGTCCTCGAAGTGAGATCGCGCTGGTCACGAGCTACCTCCGTACGCTGTACGTGATTCGACGACTCTGCACCGTACGCCGTACGGAGATCGGTCGCCAGCGGCTCGGCGGGCATGCGGGAGAGTGAGGGACATGGCCACGGAGTTCACCGGCACCGGCGATCCGGCGCGCAGCATGGCCCTGCTCTGGCGCACGGGCGGGGACGACGGGTCGCGCCCCGGGCCGCGATCGGCGCTGGACGTCGACGGCATCGTCGCGGCCGCGGTCCGGCTGGCCGACGCCGAGGGACTGGCCGCGCTGTCGATGCGCCGCGTCGCCGCCGACCTCGGGGTGGCGGCCATGACGCTCTACACCCACGTGCCGGGCAAGGGGGAGCTCGTCGACCTGATGCTGGACTCGGCCCTGGGCGAGCTGTACCCGGACGAGGCCGTCGTGACGTCGGGGGCCTGGCGGACCCGGCTCCGGACGCTCGCCCGGGCCAACTGGGACTTCTTCCTGCGCCACCCCTGGGCACTCCACCTGTCCACCGGCCGCCCCCCGCTCGGGCCGGGCATCATGCGCAAGTACGAGCTCGAGCTCCGCGCCGTCGACGGCCTCGGCCTGTCCGAGATCCAGATGGACCTGCTCGTCACGCTGGTCAACGGCTTCGTGCGGGGCACCGTCGGCGGGGTGCAGGAGAAGGCCGACGCCGAGCGGGCGACCGGCATCACCGAGGACCAGTGGTGGGCGGCCACCGAGCCCTACGTCGCGCAGGTCTTCGACGCCCAGCGGTACCCGACCGCCGCCCGGGTGGGACCGGTGGCCGGCGAGGAGCTCGGCGCCTACGACTCCGACCGGTCCTTCGAGTTCGGCCTCGACCGGCTCCTCGACGGCATCGGCGTGCTGATCCTCGACGCGTCCCGCTGAACCCACGGCGACATCCCCCGTCGCACGGCGACGTCCGAAAACCGCCAGAGGACGTCGTCCGCCACTGGCATGCTCGTCGTCGTGACCCCGCCACTGGACGCCGAGCGCTGTTACCGCGCCGTCGCCGGGCGCGACGCCCGCTTCGACGGCTGGTTCTTCACTGCGGTGCGCACGACCGGCATCTACTGCCGCCCGTCCTGCCCGGCCCGCACTCCCCTGGCCCGCAACGTCACGTTCTTCAGCACCGCCGCCGCCGCCCAGGGCGCCGGCTTCCGCGCCTGCCGGCGCTGCCGCCCCGACGCCGTCCCGGGCTCGCCCGAGTGGGACGTCCGGGCCGACGTCGTCGCGCGGGCGATGCGGCTGATCGCCGACGGCGAGGTGGAGCGGTCCGGGGTTCCCGGGCTGGCCGCCCGGCTGGGCTACTCCGAGCGCCAGCTGCACCGGCTGCTGGTCGCCGAGCTCGGCGTCGGGCCGCTCGCGCTCGCCCGCGCCCAGCGTGCCCGGACCGCGCGGGTGCTCGTCGAGACCACCGACCTGCCGATGGCCGACGTCGCCTTCGCGGCGGGGTTCGCCAGCATCCGGCAGTTCAACGAGACCGTCCGGGAGGTGTTCGCGACCACGCCGACGGAGCTGCGCCGCACCCGCCGCGGGAGCGACGGCGGTGCCCCGGGATGGCTGACCCTCCGGCTGGCGGCCCGGGCACCGTACGAGGCCGCCGAGGTGCTGCTGTTCCTGGGCGCGCACGCCGTCCCCGGGCTCGAGGAGTGGGACGGCACGACGTTCTCCCGCGTGCTCGACCTGCCGCACGGCGCCGCCGTCGTGCGCCTCTCCCCCGCGCCCGGCGGCGGCACCGGCGTCGTCGCCCGGCTGCGGCTGGCCGAGCTGCGCGACCTCGGGGCGGCCGTCAGCCGCTGCCGGCGGATGCTCGACCTCGACGCCGACCCGGCCGCCGTCGACGACGTCCTCGGCGCCGACCCCGCCCTCGCCCCGCTGGTCGCCGCGGCCCCGGGACGGCGGGTCCCCGCCTCGCCCGACGCGGACGAGCTGGCGGTCCGCGCCGTCCTCGGCCAGCAGGTGTCGGTCGCCGGTGCCCGCACGCTCACCGCCCGCCTGCTGCGTGCCGGCGCCCCGCTCGCCGAGCCGGTGGGCACGCTGACCCACGCCTTCCCGCGCCCGGCCGCGCTGGCCGACGCCGACCTGGGCGAGGTCGGGCTGACCGGCGCCCGCCGCCGGACCGTCGCCGCGCTGGCGACCGCCCTCGCCTCCGGGGCCATCGCCCTCGATCCCGGCGCCGACCGCGAGGAGGCCGGCAGGGCGCTGCTGGCCGTCCCGGGCATCGGCCCCTGGACGGCGGCGCTGGTCGGCCTGCGCGGGCTGGCCGACCCCGACGTCTGGCTGCCCGGCGACCTCGCGCTGCGGAAGTCGCTGGCCGCCCTCGGCAGCTCCGACGCCGACGCCGCGACGCGCTGGCGGCCCTGGCGGTCCTACGCCGTCCTGCACCTGTGGGCGCTCGCCGTGCCCGCCCTCTTCACCCGCCCCGTCCCTGCCCCCGCCCTCCCGAGGAGCGCCTGATGACCGTCCCGACCCCGGCCCGGCACGCCACCGTGACCACTCCGCCCGGCCCGTTCACCGTCGTCGTCGACACCGGCCCCGACGGGCAGGACGTCGTGATCGCCAGCGGCTGGACCGCCGACGTCGCCGACCTGCTCCCGGTCGTGCACGCCTCGCTGCGGCCGGCCGGGAGCGAGCTCGTCGACCGGCTGCCGGTCCTCGACGAGGTGGAGAAGTTCTTCGCCGGTGACCTGACCGCCATCGACGGGGTCGTCGTCCGCCAGCGGTCGGGCCCGTTCCTGCAGGAGGCCTGGGAGGTGCTGCGGACGGTGCCCGCCGGCCGGCCGGACACCTACGCCGCGTTCGCCGCCCGCTGCGGGCGCCCGGCCGCGGTCCGCGCGGCGGCGAACGCCTGCGCCCGCAACGCCACGGCGCTGTTCGTGCCCTGCCACCGCGTGCTCGGGTCCGACGGCGGGCTGGGCGGCTTCCGCTGGGGCACCCCGGTCAAGCGGTGGCTGCTCGACCACGAGGCCGAGCACACCCACGCCGCCGCCTGAGTAAGGACCACCCTTCCCCCCACGCCTCGCAGGCTCGGCGCGGGCCCCTGAAGGGCGGCCGTTCCAGCACCTTCTGAGAACTGTCGGTGGCTTCCGGCACCCTGCGACGCATGGACGCCGCTTCCCTGCTCACCGGTCTCCTCGTGGGTGCCCTGCTGGCCACTGCCGTGACTCTCGGCGTCGTCGCCCTGCTGTCCCGCCGCCGGCCCGAGGGCGCCGGCCTCGACCCGGTGCACGAGTCGCTCGACCACCTGCACCGGCTGCTGGCCGGCATGGAGCGCGAGCGCGCCACCGCGCACGGCGAGCTCCGCGAGCAGATGGGCACCGTCGGGCAGGCCTCCGCCCAGCTCCGGCACGAGACGGCGGCCCTGGTGACCGCGCTGCGCACGCCGCACGTGCGCGGTCGCTGGGGCGAGGTCCAGCTGCGCCGGGTCGTGGAGGTCGCGGGGCTGGTGGAGCACTGCGACTTCGTCGAGCAGCCCGGGGGCACCAACGACGAGGGCGCCGGGGTCCGGCCCGACCTGGTCGTCACGCTCTCCGACGGCCGCCAGGTGATCGTCGACGCGAAGGTGCCCTTCACCGGGTACATCGAGGCGGTCCAGGCCACCGACCACTCGGTCCGCGACCAGCGGGTGGCGATGCACGCCCGCCAGCTGCGGGTGCACATCGACCAGTTGGCCGCCCGCCGCTACCCGACCGCCTTCCGTCCGGCGGCGCCGTTCACCGTGCTCTTCGTGCCCTCCGACGGCTTCCTCATGACGGCACTGGAGGCCGAGCCGGGGCTGCTCGAGTACGGCTTCTCCCGCGACGTCGTGCTGGCCACCCCGAGCACCCTGCTGGCGCTGCTCCGGACCGTCGCCTACTCGTGGCGGCAGGAGCGGCTGGCCCGCGACGCCGACCAGGTGCTCGAGGTCGGCCGGCGGCTGCACGCCCGCCTGGGCACGCTGTCCGGCCACCTGACCCGCCTCGGCTCCGCCCTGGGAACGACGATGACCCGCTTCAACGAGACGGTCGGCTCCTACGAGCGGTCGGTCCTCACCGCCGCCCGCCGGTTCGACGACCTCGGGATCGCCGAGAGCCCCGTGCCCACCCCGGAGCCGCTGGAGGCCAGCGTCCGCACCCTGCACCCCACCGGCCCGCCGTTCGACGGAGCGGACGTCGCGGACCGCCGCGATCGGGACGGCACGACCGGCTGAGCGGCCCGCCACGCCGTCACCGCACCGACCCCGGTCGTCCCACCGACACCACCCGTCCGTCCCGGGGCCCGTCCGGACGCGACTCGGTGGCGTCCTGCACGTCAGTGGGGCGCTCGGTGGTTACCGTGACCGCGAACAGTTCGGCCGTCCGAGGCCGACCACGGCCGCACGGGGACGGAGGAGTGCCATGGCGACAGCTGATGCATGGCCTCGCAACGGGGCCCGCCCGGGTCGGGTGCCGGGCGCTGCCGAGGCCCGTGCGGCCCGCCCGGCTCGTACCGGGCGGCCGCAGGGAGGCCCGCGGCCACCGTCGGCCCGCCGGAGCCCGGAGCCGCCCGCGCGTCGCCGCGCAGAGGCCCCCCGCCCCCGCGTCGACGACTACGACGAGTACGGCGACCCGCGCCCCGCCCCCCGGAGCTCAGCCGGGGCGCGCGGCCGCGAGACGGGCACGTCGGCCGGGCGGGGCGGCCGGATGCGCGGCGTCGTCGCCGTCATCGGCATGTTCCTGATCACCCTCACCGGCGCGGCCGCCGACTCGTTCATCGGCATCGGCCTGGGCCTGGTGACCCTGGGGTCGCTCGTCGGCGCCACCGTGCTGGCGGCACTCGTCGTCCGTCGTCGCGACCTGGTGTCCGTCGTGGTCGCGCCCCCGCTGGTCTTCGTCGGCGTGGCGCTGCTGAACATCGGCCTGGCCCCGTCGGCCAACTTCAACCTCGCGACGGTCGCGACCCTGCTGGTCCGCGGGTTCCCCACCATGGCGATCGCCACCGGGGTGGCCCTGGTGCTGGCCCTGGTCCGGGCGGCCGCCCGGCGCTGACCGGTCGCGGTCAGTCCCTGGCCGCCCCGGCCGCCTCGGCCGCCTTCTCGGCGCGGCGCAGCTCGTGCGGCAGGGCGAACACCAGCCGCTCCTCGGCGGCCTTGACCGTCTCGACGTCGGCGTAGCCGCGCTCGGCCAGCCAGTCGAGGACCTCGCTGACCAGGACCTCCGGCACCGACGCCCCGCTGGTCACGCCGACCGTCCCGACGCCGTCCAGCCACGCCGGGTCGATCTCGGCGGCGAAGTCGACCAGATGCGAGTCGCGGGCGCCGGCCTCCAGCGCCACCTCGACCAACCGCACCGAGTTCGACGAGTTGGTGGAGCCGACCACCAGCACCAGGTCGCACTCGGCGGCCATCTGCTTCACGGCCTGCTGCCGGTTCTGCGTGGCGTAGCAGATGTCGTCGCTGGGCGGTGACTGCAGCCCCGGGAAACGGTTCTTCAGCTGGTCCACCGTCGCCAGCGTCTCGTCGACCGACAGCGTGGTCTGCGACAGCCAGACCACCTTCTCCGGATCCCGGACCTGCACGTTGGCCACGTCGTCGGGCCCGTCGACCAGCTGCACGTGGGCCGGCGCCTCGCCGGCGGTGCCCTCGACCTCCTCGTGGCCGCGGTGACCGATGAGCAGGATGTCGAAGTCGTCCCGGGCGAACCGCTTCGCCTCCTGGTGCACCTTCGTCACCAGCGGGCAGGTCGCGTCGATGGTGCGCAGCTGACGGTCGGCCGCCTGCTCGTGCACCGCCGGGGAGACCCCGTGCGCGCTGAACACGACGACCGAGCCCTCCGGCACCTCGTCGGTCTCCTCGACGAAGATCGCCCCGCGCCGCTCCAGCGTGGCGACCACGTGCTTGTTGTGGACGATCTGCTTGCGGACGTAGACCGGGGCGCCATGGATCTCCAGGGCCCGCTCGACGGCCACCACCGCCCGGTCCACGCCGGCGCAGTAGCCCCGGGGATCGGCCAGCAGGACACGTCCGCGCTGATCAGCCATGCCACCCATCGTAGGCGGGGTCGGCACGGAGCCCCCGGTTCCGCCGGGTGGGACCGGACACGGCCACCTCCCCGGGTGGATCTGCCCACATCGGGTGTCGGCTCGCGGGATGTGGGGCAGGCTGTGCCCATGGCCCGAGAGATCCCTGAGGTTGTCCGCGCTGCCGCCGGTCTGGCCGCCACCGTGCTGGACGAGGCCCGCAAGCTCCCGGAGACGCTCCCGGGCATCCCGGTGCGCCTCATCGGCATGGCGATGCAGCACGCCATGAAGGTGCAGCAGCAGTACGCCGGCCTGGTGGCCCGCGGCGACGAGCTGTTCACCGGGCTGCGGGGCGAGAACGAGCCGGGCCTGGCCACCTTCGACGACGACGAGGACGTCGAACCGGTCACCGTCACCCGGCCGTCCAACGGCTACCGGGAGTCCGCGTTCGACCGGGCCGGGGACACCGTCGCCGTCGACGAGACGCTCCCCGACGGCGACGGCGACGTCGACGCCCTGCCCGCCGACCCGCCCGCGGACGCGGTCACCGCCGTCGTCGACGAGCTGGCCGACCAGGTCGAGACCGGCCAGCAGTCGATCGAGGAGATCGTCGAGGACGCACCGGAGATCGAGGAGATCCTCGACGAGATCGCCATCGACGAGCTCGTCGACCAGGCGCCCACCCTCGAGGAGACCGGTCCCGACGCCCCGCCGCTGTCCGTGGTCCAGGACGCCCCGGCCACCGAGGACGCCGACGCGCTGGAGTCCGCGCTGCTGGAGTCCGACGAACCGTCCACCGCCGCGAGCGAGCCGACCGCGGACGTGGCCACCGACGTCGACGTCCTCACCCCGGACGGGGAGGTCGCCACCGTCGAGGCCGCGGTCACCGACGAGGGCGTCGCCGCTCCGGAGGCACCCGGCGCCCCGGCCGCCGAGCAGCCGGCCGAGGCCGAGCAGCCGGCCGAGGCCGTGAAGCCGGCCAAGGCCACGAAGGCGGCCAAGGCCGCGAAGGCCCCCAAGCCGCGCAAGGCCGCCAAGGGCAAGGCCGGCAAGGCGTCCACCGACACCGACACGGCGGCCGCCGGCACGGACACCGCCACCGACACGGCCGCCACCGACACCGCCGCCACCGACACCGCTGCCACGGGCACGAACGCCGGGCCGGCCACCGCCACGGACGAGAGCGGTTCCGACGTGGCCGCGGCCGCCGGCGTCCGCACCGACGAGGGCCCGGCCGACACCGCGGCGGAGGACCGGGCGATCGCCGAGGGTGCGGCCGTCGACGCGGTCGGCGAGACGTCCGCCACCGCTCCGACCGACGACCCCCAGGGAGCCAGCGAGCTGTCCGGGTCCCAGGCCGCCGGTGCCGCGCCGGTCGACGGCTACGACAGCTTCTCCATCGCCCAGCTGCGCGGGCGGCTGCGCGGCTACACGCTCAGCACCGTGCAGGAGCTGCTCGCCTACGAGGAGGCCACCCGGGCTCGGGAGCCGTACGTGCGGCTGCTGCGCAACCGGCTGGAGAAGCTCGAGCAGCAGGCGGTCGAGTCCAGCCCGCTGGCCCCGCGCGGCACCTGATCGACGGCCCGTCTACCTCACAGGCTCGGTGCGGGGCCCTGCAGAGGGGCCATGACAGGCTCTCGGGGTGACCGCACCATCGTCTCCCGAGGCGCCCTGGCCGGTCCGCACCGTCGCGCGCAAGATCGCCGACTGGATCGGGCGGCTCGGCGAGGTCTGGGTGGAGGGGCAGGTGGCCCAGCTGTCCCGCCGCGGTGGGGCGGCGACGGTCTTCCTCACCCTGCGGGACCGGGCGGCCGACCTGTCCGTGCCGGTCACCTGCCACCGGGACGTCGCCGAGCGCCCCGGGCTGGAGCTGACCGAGGGCGCCCGCGTGATCGTGCGCGCACGCCCCGACTACTACGTGGCCCGCGGCTCGTTCTCGCTGCGGGCCACCGAGATCCGCGCCGTCGGCCTCGGCGAGCTGCTGGCCCGGATCGAGCGCATCCGCCGGCTGCTGGCCGCCGAGGGGCTCTTCGACGCCGCGCGCAAGCGTCCGCTCCCCTTCGCGCCGGCCGTCGTCGGCGTCATCACCGGCCGGGACAGCGCCGCCGAGCGCGACGTCCTGGTCACCGCCCGCCGACGCTGGCCGGCGATCCGCTTCGCGATGGTCAACTGCGCGGTCCAGGGCCCGCAGGCGGCGCAGAACGTCATCGACGGGCTGCGCCGGCTCGACGCCGACCCCACCGTCGAGGTCATCGTGATCGCCCGCGGCGGCGGGTCGGTCGAGGACCTGCTGCCCTTCTCCGACGAGGGCCTGGTGCGGGCCGTCGCCGCGACCCGCACGCCGGTCGTCACCGCCGTGGGGCACGAGACGGACACCACGCTGGTCGACCACGTCGCCGACGTCCGCGCCGCCACCCCCACCGACGCCGCCCACCGCGTGGTGCCGGAGATCGGCGAGCAGCGCCGGCTCGTCGACGGGCTGCGGTCCCGGGCCCGGCACGTGCTCACCGGCCGGCTCGAGCAGCAGGAGCGCTGGCTGGAGTCGATGCGGAGCAGGCCGGTGCTGGCCTCGCCCGACCGGCTCCTGCACGGGCGGGAGGAGGACGTCGTGTCGCTCCGCAACCGCGCCCGCCGGACCCTCGTGCACCGGGTCGAGGGCGCCGAGCGCGACCTCGAGCACGCCCGCGCCCGGGTCACCGCGCTCTCCCCCGCCGCCACGCTCGAGCGCGGGTACGCCGTGCTGCAGAAGGACGACGGAGCGCTGGTGCGCGACCCGGCGGAGGTCACGCCGGACGAGCGGCTGCGCGTCCGGGTCGCGGGCGGCCGGCTGACCGTGCGGGTCGAGGGCGGCACCGACGACGGCACCGACGAGGATGGGCAGCGATGACCAGCGCCGAGAACCCAGCGACCAGCGCCGAGAACCCAGCGACCGGCCCGGAGCCGACGACCACCTACGAGCAGGCCCGCGAGGAGCTCGCCGACGTGGTCCGCCGGCTGGAGACCGGCGGCCTCACCCTCGAGGAGTCACTGGCCCTCTGGGAGCGCGGCGAGGAACTCGCCACGCTGTGCCAGCACTGGCTGGACCGGGCCAGGGAACGCCTGGCCGCGGCCGCCCCGCCGGGCGGTGCCGAGCAGGCCTGACCGGCACCGCCCGCCGGGCGGTCAGGCGACCCGGGAGAGCCCGGTGTCCGCGGTGACCACGAGACCGGCAGCGGCCATCGCGGCGATCATCCGGTCGGCGCGCCGCCGCAGGATGCCCGACATCCGCAGGTCGTCCGGGCGGTGATCGGCGGCGTCCGCGGCCAGCGGGTCGCCGGGCCCGTCGTAGAGGCAGCGGGCCAGGAGGTCCCGCACGTCCGGCGCCACCAGGGGCAGCGGCGCCGGCAGGTCCGGCCGGCTCGGCACGCGGGTCACCATCCCGCAGTCGCACGAACCACCGGTGGACGGGGGCCGGTGGTCACCACCGGGGCAGTCGGCACGAAAGGGCATCGGTGCTCCTCCGAAAGCGTGCGAGGGGAACTCGCGTGGCTGATGGTGCGGAGCGTCCCGGACGCCGGAGCCGGCCACCACGCGACGCACCCGGCAGACACCAGGTCGTGATGTCCGACACGGGATCGTCATCCGGCCGGCCGGCCGCTCAGCCCCGGTAGGGCGCCACGGCCGCCGCCACCGTCTCCAGCTCCTCGTCGGAAGCCGAGCCGGTCACCAGGGCGGTGACCCCGTCCGCCTCCCGCCACAGCGCGGTCTCGCCGTCCACCGTCGTCGAGCGGGTCCAGCTCTCGCCGGCCAGGTCGACGCTGCCCTGCTCCTGCGCGCCGTCGAGCACCGCGGCCAGCGGATCGGCGTCCCGGTCGTCGCTCACCACGAAACCGGCGTACTCCTCCTCCGGCGTCAGGTAGCCGATCTCGAGGGTGACCGGGTCGCCCTCGCCGGCGTTGCCGGCGTCGGTGCGGGCACTGGTCGTGCGGTAGTCCTCGTCCAGCCCGGCCGGGACGAGCAGCTGGTACCCGGCGCGTGCGGCGGCGAGCTGGACCGACGAGGACGGGTCGACCGTCCGCACCCCCACGTCGGGACCGGAGCGGAAGGCCTGCCACGCGACGATCAGCAGGCAGATGACCACCAGCGGCAGCAGCGAGCGGACCATGTTGGCCGCGTTCATCCGGTTCGCCCGCTGGATCGCCGGGGAGACCGGCGGCACCTCCCCGGTGCGGTCGGTCGTGTGCTCGCTCGTCGGGCCGGGTCCGGTCATGCACCTAGGATCGCAGCAACGCTCTGCCACCTCGCCGCCCATGGCCCCGTCCTTGCCCCGAGTCCGCGGAGGGCGGGAGGACGGGGTCCGTTTTCCCAGGAGGTCCCGTGTCGCTGCCCGTGCCCGAAGGCCCCGTCCCGACGAGCGGCGGCTTCCGCACCGACCGGCCCGCCCCGGACCGCAACCTGGCCCTCGAGCTCGTCCGGGTCACCGAGGCCGCGGCCATGGCCGCCGGGCGCTGGGTGGGCCGGGGCGACAAGAACGGCGGGGACGGCGCGGCCGTCGACGCCATGCGGGCGCTCATCGGCACGGTCAGCATGCGCGGCGTCGTGGTGATCGGGGAGGGCGAGAAGGACGAGGCGCCGATGCTCTACAACGGCGAGCAGGTCGGTGACGGCCGGGGGCCGGAGTGCGACGTCGCCGTCGACCCGATCGACGGCACGACCCTGATGGCCAAGGGCATGCCCAACGCCATCGCCGTCATGGCCGTCGCCGAGCGGGGCGCCATGTACGACCCGTCGGCGGTCTTCTACATGGAGAAGCTGGCCACCGGTCCCGCCGCGGCCGACGTCGTCGACATCACCGCCCCGGTCGCCGAGAACATCCGCCGCATCGCCAAGGCCAAGAAGAGCGCCGTCGGCGACGTCACCGTCTGCATCCTCGACCGGCCCCGCCACGAGACGCTGGTCCAGGAGGTGCGGGAGGCCGGCGCCCGCATCAGGTTCATCACCGACGGCGACGTCGCCGGCGCGATCGCGGCCGCCCGCGAGGGCACCGGCGTGGACCTGCTGCTCGGCATCGGGGGGACGCCGGAGGGGATCATCACCGCCTGCGCGCTGAAGTGCATGGGCGGGGCGCTGCAGGGCCGGCTCTGGCCCAAGGACGACGACGAGCGGCAGAAGGCGATCGACGCCGGCCACGACCTCGACCGGGTGCTGCACATCGACGACCTGGTCCGCGGCGACGTCTTCTTCGTCGCCACCGGCATCACCGACGGCGAGCTGCTGCGCGGCGTTCGCTACAGCTCCGGGGGCTGCACCACGCAGTCGCTGGTGATGCGGTCCAGGTCGGGCACGATCCGCTCGATCGACAGCCTGCACTCGCTGGAGAAGCTGCGCGCCTACTCCGCCGTCCCCTTCGACCGGGAGCCCTGACCGCCCGGTCGTGCAGACCGGGACGGCGCCGTCCCGCCGCCGGTCAGATCGGCGGCGGCGGGAACGGCGGCGGCGCACCCGTCGCCGGCGGCCGCGGCGGGAGCTGCTTGCGGGCGGCCAGCTTCTCCATCAGGGCGCCCCAGCGGCTGGGTGAGTCCCCCGGTGCGAGACTGCGCAGCCGGAGGTCGCCGAAGATCGCCTTCGCGTGGACGACGACCAGCGGCGTGCCCGCCAGCCTCGGCAGGGGGGCCAGCTCGACCTTCCGGTCGCCGAACACGGTCCGGCCGTGCAGCTCCCCGTCCACCCCCTCGGCGACGATGACGTCGATGTCGCCGAAGACCGTGCTGAGCGTCAGGTCGATCCGGTCGGCGTCGGTCCGCAGCCCGCGCAGGTCGATGCGGATGTCGCCGAACACCGTGCCGACCCGCTGCGGTGGTGCCGCCGTCACGGTCAGCGTGATGTCGCCGAAGACGCTGGTCACCTCCTCCGCCGTGCGCTGGCCCACGATCTGCACGCGCGGAGCGGCGTCGGACGGCAGGTCGGCCACCAGCTGGTCCAGCTCGGCGCGGGTCGACGCCGCGTAGGCCGCCTCGGCGCGCTGGCCGAACTCGTCGAGGTCGAGACGCCCCTCGGCGACGGCGGTCTGCAGCCGCGAGACGACCACCTCCCGGTCGGCGTCGGAGGCCCGGACGGCCGGCGGGCCGGCGAGGTTCTCGTCGTCGGTCACGGGCCCGACGCTAGCCGACGGACACCGGCTCCGGACGACGCTCGGCGCCCGCACCCACGCCAGGTGCGGGCCGCCGCTCCCCCGGTCAGCCGTTCGGGAAGCTCTCCGTGCAGAAGGTGTCCGTGCCCGGTGGCTGCCGGCCGGCGCAGGTGTCGCCGTAGACCTCGTAGGCCGAGTCGGGCTCCGACTCGAAGTACAGCGAGTCGCAGGCCACCATGTCCCCGGCGTAGCAGTCCTGCGCGTAGGCGTCCATCACCGGGTCCTCGCCCAGCCCGTCGGGTGTGACGGTCGCCGGCGGGAGCTCCCCCGCCGGCTCGGACTGCGGCGGGGTGGCCGACGTCCGGGGGCTCGAGGAGGTGGTCCGTTCGGACGTGGAGGTGCGCGGCTCGCTGCTGCTCGTGCCCGGGGCCGAGCTCGTCGGCGCCGCCGTGGTGTCCACCCCGTCGTCGGCCAGCAGGATCCACAGCGCGATGCCGACGGCCGCCAGGACGACGACGCCGGCCACCGCCAGCGCGATCAACGTGCTCCGGTTGCCCGACGGCGGCGGCCCGCCGGGCGGGCCCCACTGCTGGCCCGGCTGCCCGTACCCGTAGGGCGGCTGGCCGTACGGCGGCTGCCCCGGTTGGCCGTAGGGCTGCTGACCGTAGGGCTGCTGACCCGCCTGGCCGTAGGGCTGCTGGCCGTACGGTGGCTGCCCCGGCTGGCCGTATGGTGGCTGGCCCGGCTGGCCGTACGGTGGCTGGCCCGGCTGGCCGTAGGGCTGCTGCCCCTGCTGGCCGTAGGGCTGCTGCCCCTGCTGGCCGTACGGCGGCTGGTCGAACTGCCGGGTCTCGTCGCGCCCGCCCTCACCCGCCGGTGGGCCGAACTGCCGGGTGGGCTCGTCGGCACCGTCCGGCGGCGGGTACGGCGGCTGCGACATGGGGACACTCCTCGGACGGACGGCGGGATCAGCGCTCGTGGATGGTAGGCCCGGGTCCTCCCGCCACAGCCGGTGCCCGGCCCGGGCCGCCCACGTCCGGTGACCGCCGCCCCCGCCGGTGTCTAGGGTCCCTCCCGGAGCACTGTCACCATCGACCACAACCGGGAGCGCAGCGTGGCCCCTCAGCAGGACGGCAGCGAGTACCGCATCGAGCACGACTCCATGGGGGAGGTCCGCGTCCCGGCCTGGGCGAAGTGGCGTGCGCAGACCCAGCGCGCCGTCGAGAACTTCCCCATCTCCGGCACGCCCATCGAGCGCGAGCTCATCGGTGCCCTGGCCGCCATCAAGGGCGCCGCGGCGACGGTGAACGCCGAGCTCGGGGTGCTGGACGGCGAGATCGCCGAGGCGGTCACCGCCGCCGCCGCCCGGGTCGCCACCGGCGAGTTCGACGAGCACTTCCCGATCGACGTCTTCCAGACCGGGTCGGGCACGTCGAGCAACATGAACACCAACGAGGTGATCGCCACCCTCGCCACCGAGGCCCTCGGACGGCCGGTGCACCCGAACGACCACGTGAACGCCTCGCAGTCGTCCAACGACGTCTTCCCGTCGGCGATCCACGTGGCCGCGACCGGGGCGATCGTGCGCGACCTGATCCCGGCCCTGCAGCACCTGGAGCTGTCGCTGTCGCGCAAGGCCGACGAGTTCGCCACGGTGGTCAAGAGCGGCCGCACGCACCTCATGGACGCCACCCCGGTCACCCTCGGCCAGGAGTTCGGCGGCTACGCGGCGGCGGTCCGCTACGGCGTGGAACGCCTGCAGGCCTCCCTGCCCCGCGTCGGCGAGCTGCCCCTGGGCGGCACCGCCGTCGGTACCGGCATCAACACCCCGCCCGGGTTCGCCGCCGCCATCATCGAGCGGCTGGCCGGGCAGCTGGACCTGCCGCTGACCGAGGCGCGCGACCACTTCGAGGCGCAGAGCTCCCGCGACGGGCTGGTGGAGGCGTCCGGCCAGCTGCGCACCATCGCCGTCGGCCTGGTGAAGATCGCCAACGACCTGCGCTGGATGGGCTCCGGTCCGCGGACGGGCCTCGGGGAGATCTTCCTGCCCGACCTCCAGCCGGGCAGCTCCATCATGCCGGGCAAGGTGAACCCGGTGATCCCGGAGGCGACCGTCCAGGTCGCCGCGCAGGTCATCGGCAACGACGCCGCCGTCGCGTTCGCCGGGACGACCGGCAGCTTCGAGCTCAACGTGACGCTGCCGCTGATGGCGCGCAACGTGCTGGAGTCGATCCGGCTGCTGGCCAACGTGAGCCGGCTGCTGGCCGACCGCTGCGTCGACGGCATCACGGCGAACGTGGACCGCTGCCGGGAGCTGGCCGAGTCCTCCCCCTCGATCGTCACGCCGCTGAACAAGTACATCGGCTACGAGGAGGCGGCGATCGTGGCCAAGCAGTCGCTCAAGGAGAAGAAGACCATCCGCCAGGTCGTCGTCGAGCGCGGCTACGTGGAGCAGGGGAAGCTCACCGAGGAGCAGCTCGACGCCGCCCTCGACGTCCTGTCCATGACGCATCCCTGATCGGCGTCCCGGGGCGGGGGGTCATGACGAACTCGTGACCGCCCGCCCCGCGGGGACGGCCCGGGCGGCGACCCGCCGCCGGGCGCAGTAGCGTCCGAGATCGTGACCGACTCTGATGTAGCCCTGCGCTATCCCGGTGGAGAACTGCCCCTGCCCGTCGTGAAGGCCTCGGAGGGGTCCGACGGCTACGACACGAGCAAGCTCCTGTCGACGACCGGCAAGGTCGCCCTCGACATCGGCTTCGTCAACACCGCCGCCTGCACCTCGGCGATCACCTACATCGACGGTGACGCCGGGATCCTGCGCTACCGCGGCTACCCGATCGACCAGCTCGCGGAGCACTCGAGCTTCCTCGAGACCAGCTACCTGCTGATCTACGGCGAGCTGCCCACCGCCGACCAGCTCGGCGAGTTCGACCAGCGGATCCGCCGGCACACCCTGCTGCACGAGGACCTCAAGCAGTTCTTCAAGGGCTTCCCCCGCGACGCGCACCCGATGCCGGTGCTGTCGTCCGCGGTGAGCGCGCTGTCGACCTTCTACCAGGACTCGCTCGACCCCTTCGACGAGGAGCAGGTGGAGATCTCCACCCTCCGCCTGCTGGCGAAGCTGCCGACCATCGCGGCCTACGCGTACAAGAAGTCGGTCGGCCAGCCGTTCCTCTACCCGGACAACTCCTGCGGGCTGGTCGAGAACTTCCTGCGGATGACCTTCGGGTTCCCGGCCGAGCCCTACGAGCAGGACCCGGAGCTGGTGCGGGCCCTGGACCGGCTGTTCATCCTGCACGCCGACCACGAGCAGAACTGCTCGACGTCGACCGTGCGCCTGGTGGGCAGCTCGCACGCCAACCTGTTCGCCTCGGTCTCCGCCGGCATCAACGCGCTCTTCGGCCCCCTGCACGGCGGCGCCAACCAGTCGGTGCTGGAGATGCTGGAGGCGATCCAGGCCGACGGCGGGAACATCCCGCGCTTCGTCGAGCGGGTGAAGAACAAGGAGCCCGGCGTCAAGCTGATGGGCTTCGGCCACCGCGTCTACAAGAACTACGACCCGCGCGCGGCGATCGTGAAGTCCACCGCCGACACCGTCCTCGACAAGCTGGGCGGGAACAACGAGCTGCTCGACCTGGCCCGCCAGCTCGAGGAGATCGCGCTCAACGACGACTTCTTCATCCAGCGCAAGCTCTACCCGAACGTCGACTTCTACACCGGCCTGATCTACCGGGCGATGGGCTTCCCGACCCGCATGTTCACCGTGCTGTTCGCCCTCGGCCGGCTCCCCGGGTGGATCGCGCAGTGGCGGGAGATGATCGCCGACCCGGCCACCAAGATCGGCCGCCCGCGTCAGCTCTACACCGGCGAGACCGAGCGGGGCTTCGTCCCGCTGGGCGAGCGCTGAGCCGACCGCCGCCTTCGGCGACACCGGGCCGGGCAGACCTCCCACCAGGGAGGAACTGCCCGGCCCGATGCCTGTCCGGAACACCGCGCCCTACGGTGGGACCGACCACCGCACCTGAGGAGGATCGTCTTGGCCGAGCCGCCGTCGCGCGACGACGTCCTCGTCGTGCCCCCGATCCCCCTCGCCAGCGGCAGCGTGCTGGAGCCGGAGGACGACGGGCCGCCCGTCCGCATCACGCTGGTGGAGGTCGTGGTCTCCACCGAGGACGGCGGCGAGCTGCGCATCCCGCTGACCCACCGGCACGGCGCCTGGTGGGCGCCCTGACCCCTCCCCCGCACGGGTCACCCGGCGTCCCGCCGGTCGAGGTTCACCCTCACCCGGAGGGGTGAGACCGCCTCACCCCCCGTTCAGCGCGCCCCCTCGGCACGTCGATACGAGGCCTGAACGCTCCTGCTGCACCCGCAGCCGGAGCAGGCCACGCACCGACGAGACCGCCGGGGGACGCTGCAGTGCCTGCACCACGCACGTCCCGACCCGTGCTGTCCGCCCGCGAGGCCCAGGCGCTCCGCGAGGCCCTCGCCCTGCGCGCGGCCCTCGCCGAGGGGCAGTCCCTCACGCCCGCCCAGGCCGCCGCGCTCCGCACCGCGACCGCTGCCGCACTGCGCACCGGTCCGGGCGCCGCCCGCCCCCCGGCTCGCCGTGGCGCTGCCCCGGGCCGGCCCGCCGCCCGGTCGACGGCTGCCCGCAGGGCCCCGTCGCGCTCGACGACGGCACGTCCGACGGTTCGCCCGGGCCGCCGCAGGACCGCGCGCCCTGCCCGCCGGACCGGTGTCGCGTGGTCGACCCGGCTGCGGGTGGTCGCCCTGAGCACCCTGCTGGTGCCCGCCGTGGCGGCGCTGGTGCTCCCCGGCACCGACGGGGGCGGCCTCGGCGACGGGCCGCTGGACAGCACGGCCCTCGCCCTGACGGCGCAGACCTCGCTGCTCGAGGAGGCCGGGCGCTACCGGCAGCTGGAGCAGGAGGTCACACAGCGGCAGGTCGAGCTGCAGCAGGCCCGCGACGCCGAGCAGGCGGCCCTGCTGCACCTCCGGGACCAGCAGACCGCGGTGGGCGCCACCGCGGCGGACCTCTACCGGGCGACCGCGCAGCAGCGGTACCCCCTCCTCGGCCTCACCGTGCACGACGACGCCGCCACCGCCGGCGCCCTCCTCGGTCAGGCCGTGGCCGAGCGCAGCGGGCAGGTGCTCACCGGGGAGGTCCTGCGCGCCCGACGCAGCACCCTCTCGCTCGCCGTCGCCCGGGACCGGGTGGCGCACGCCGAATCCGAGGTCCGGGCGGCCGCCGCACGCGCCGACGTGGTCCTGGCGACCGTGCGCTCGCAGGTCGACGACCTGACCCCCGAGATCACCTCCGCACTGGCCGGGCTGGGCTCGACCCCCGTCAGCGGCCCGCAGGAGGAGCGCAACCAGCGGGCGACGGCGCGCTGGCAGCAGTACCTGGGCCGGCTCGCCGCCGCCGGGATCGCGCCGCCGCCGGCGGCGGCGATCACCGACCCGGAGAACCTGCCCGCCGGGTTCTCGCCCGCCCTGTCCCCGGCCGGGCAGCCGGTGCCGGGTGTCGTCTGGGCGATCGTGGACACCAGCCCCGTCACGGTGCTGCCCGCCGAGACCGTCGCCGCGGTGAGCAGCGCGCTGTCCCAGCTGGGCAAGCCGTTCGTCCCCGGGACCAGCGGTCCCGACACCTACGACTGCGGCGGGTTCACCGCGGCCTCCTGGCTGCTCGCCGGGTACGCCGTCCCGGGCACCCCGCAGGACCAGTGGGCGGCCGGTGCCGCGGTGCCCCTGGCGGACGTGCAGGTCGGCGACCTGGTGCACGCCCCGGGCGGTCAGGACGTCGGCATCTACCTGGGCGAGGGCGAGGTCATCGGCGCGTCCGCCGGCACCTACCAGGTGTCGGTGCAGCCCCTGGCCGCCGGCTCGTCGGCGACCCGGGTGACCCTGCCGGCTCCGGCGGCGGCCAATCCGCCGCTGCCGGTGGCCGAGGCGGGCGCCTGCGGCGCCCCCCTCCCCCCGCCGGGCGAGCGCACCGCTGCCTGGGGCGGCTGGAGCAACGGCCAGATCCCTGGCGACGCCCTGTGCCGGCTCGGGGTGCACCGGCACGCCCTGCGCTGCGACGCCGCGGCCTCCTACGGGCAGCTCGACGCCGCCTACACCGCGGCCTTCGGCACCCGGCTGTGCATCACCGACTCCTACCGGCCGTTCGCGGCGCAGGTCTCGGCGTTCACCCGGAAGCCGAAGCTGGCCGCCGTGCCCGGCACCTCCAACCACGGGTGGGCGCTCGCGGTGGACCTGTGCGGCGGGATCAACGTCGGCGGCTCGGTGCAGTGGAGCTGGATGAGGGCCAACGCCGCGCGGTTCGGCTTCGTCCAGCCCGCCTGGGCCTCACCCGGCGGGGAGAAGCCCGAACCGTGGCACTGGGAGTACGGCTACATCTCCTGAGCCGGCCCCGCCCAGAGGCTCGCTGCGAGCGGTGAGGAGGGCGGGGTCCTTCGTCAGAGCCAGGGGAGGTCGGCGACCAGCGGCCAGGGCAGCGTGACGCTGGCCTCCGTCGTCTCGCCCGCGAGGCGGGCGGCGATCGACGGGCCGGCGCAGGCGACCGGTCGCCGCGGCGTCACGACCACGTGCATGTCGGGCATGACCAGGCCGGCGGCGCTGAGGCGCCGGAGCATCCGCTCGGGTGCGACCAGGACCGCGCTCGCGAGCACCGGCAGCCGCGGGTGCGACCAGAGGGCCACCGGCCCCTCGACCCGGAGGTCGAGGGCGACCTCGTGCGCCCTGCGGCCGGCCCCGCGGCGCACACGGTCCAGTTCGGCGCCGTCCGCCGAGGGCGACGGCGTCCACGGGAGGGCGAGGGCACCCCGGCGGACGACGATCCGCCAGCCGATCGCGGTCTCGCCCCGGTCGGCCCAGTCGAGCACCGCGATGCCCGACGTCGCCGCGGCCACGTCGGTGACCGGGCGGTGCGCCACCCAGGCGGCCAGGGCGGCGGCCATGCCCTCCGGCGTCGGGGTCACGCCGGCCCGCGACATCTCGTCCGCGAGCTCGGCGAGAGGGACGCGCACGGTCCGCTCGTCCTCCTCCAGCACGACCAGCGAGCCGGCGCCGGAGCGCTGCACCAGGTCGATCCGCAGTCCCGCTGCGGCCAGTCCCGGCAGGACCGCGTCGGCCACCTCGCGCAGGTCGTCGACGCCGATGCGGACCGGCCGCATGCGCTGCAGCAGGCCGGCCGAGCCCCCGAACCGGGCACCGGTCATGCGGCGGTCCCGCCCAGCAGGGCACGGACCGCGTCCGGCAGCTCGGGGAGGGCCAGCACGCTGGCCAGCTCGGCCGCGCTCAGCCGGACCGGGAGCACGTCGTCGTCCCAGCCGGTCGCCAGCCGCACCCGGGCCGCCGAGGCCGGCCACACGGCGTCGCGGGCGGCGGCGACGTGCAGCTCGGTGAGCACGTCCTCGAGGTGCAGCACGGCGACCGGAGGAACCGATCGGCCGGTCAGCGCCTGGCGCACCACCGTCGCCAGCTCGACGCGCTGCGAGGCGGCCAGCCAGTACGGGACCAGCACGTCGGGCCCGGGGACGCCGGTCGAGAGCGCGCTCACGCCGCCACCCCCGCGCCGTGTCGCCGCACCGACCCTGCGCGCACCCACGGCGGCACGCCGTCGCAGGTCGGGGGGCGGGCCGTCACGCAGTGGATATCGGCAGCGCAGCGGGCGGTTGGACCCTCCCGTGCCGCATTTCTGTCCCCCCGTCCCACGGAGTCCGCGTAACCCCACGCCGGTTCGCGCGTTGGCCTCGGCGTCACCGTCCGCCGGGAGGCCCGTCCATGCACCGCATCGCCGTCCTCGTCCCCGCACTCACCCTGACCGCCGCGCTCACCACGGGCGTCGTCGGCTCGCCGGCCGCCGCGCAGTCCCCGGCCGGCAGCGCCCCGCACCCGGTCATGTTCGTCGGCAACAACTGGGACGGCACCGCCACGGTCGTCGACGCCCGGACCCACCGGCCGATCCGGACGGTGGACACGATCCCCGACCGCGCGCAGCGGATGGCCGAGATCCTCACCAGCCCCGACAAGCTGGTCTTCTACCTGGCCGTCCAGGCCGCCATCGGGGAGGGCCACGCGCAGTACACCGACGACATGTTCACCACCCACGACGGCCGGTTGCTGGCGGTCAGCCGGCCCAGCTTCGCCGACGTCGTCGGCATCGACCTCGCCGGCGGCGACATCGTGTGGCGCTTCCCGATGGAGGGGTACCGCTCCGACCACATGGGCGTCTCCCCCGACGGCGAGCGCCTCCTGGTCAGCGACTCGACCGCGAACACGGTGCACGAGCTCGACATCCGCACCGGCGCGAAGACCGGTGAGTTCCCCAGCGGCGACAGCCCGCACGAGAACAACTACACCGCCGACGGCGAGCGCGTCTTCCACGCCAGCATCGGGCGGGTGTACACGCCCACGGACCGGCCGGTGCTCCGGCAGCCCTACGACACCCTGAAGGGCGAGCGGTACCTGCAGATCGTGCGCACCGACGGGCTGGCCGTGGAGTCGCGCTGGGACATGGGCAGGGAGCTCGAGGAGGCCGGCTACCCGGGCATGGCGTCCGCCGTCCGCCCGATGGCGCTGGCGCCCGACGAGCGGTTCGTGTACCTGCAGGTGTCCTTCTTCCACGGCTGGATCGAGTTCGACACCCAGGCGCCGGACCTCGACGGCGCCACCGGCTACGCGGGCGAGCCGGCGACCGGAGCGGTGACCCGCGTCGTCGACCTGCCCCGGCGCACCACCGAGCCGCGGGAGCGCTACGTGCTCGACTCCGCCCACCACGGCATGGCGATCAACCGTGCGGGGACGACGTTGTGCGCCGCCGGGACCATGGACGGGTACGCCGCGATCATCGACCGGGAGACCGAGGAGTTCGCGCTCGTCGAGGTGGGCGAGAAGCCGTACTGGTCGACCAACGGGGTGCGCGATTCCGAGTGCTGGGTGTCGGTGAGCGGCACCGACCAGGTCGTCGTCATCGACTACGAGACCGCCCGCGAGGTGGCCCGGATCGACGTCGGCGACCACCCCCAGCGGGTGCGCGAGGGCGTCGTGGCGCGGGACGTCCTCCGCACCTGGCGCTGACCCCACCGCCCCGCTCCATGATCAGGTGACCTGATCGTCGGGCGTCCTCCCTCACCGTGTGCGCCGAGGGAGGACGCTGCGCGGTGAGGGAGGACGACGAGCACCTGGGGCGGCCGGGCCGGATGCCCGCCGGCCTCGTCCGGACGGGCCGCCCGTCGGCGAGGTGCCGCGATCTGCCCACCGCGCCACATCCTCCCCCACGGTGGCGCGTCCTCCCCCACGGTCTGCGGTGCGGGAGGACGCCGTGGGATCAGGGAACCTGATCGTGGCGGGGCGGCGCGGGGCGGGCGGGGCGGGGCGGGGCGGGGCGGGGCGGGGCGGGTCAGTCGACGAGTTCGGCCAGGCGCTGCTTCATGGCCTGCTCCACCCGGTCGGCGTACACGTTCATGTTCCGCACCGAGGTGTTGAGGTCCTGCGACAGCTGGGTCTTGGTCTGGCCGCCCCAGGTGGTCAGGTACCAGGTGGCCCAGCCCAGCACGTTGGGCTGACCGGCCCGCTGGTCGCGGCGGGCCTCCGGGTCGGGGGCGCAGGCCGCGGTCAGCGCGTGCGACAGCAGGGTCTGCTCCGCCTCGCCCATGATCTCGTCCGGGGCCTCCGAGGAGTCCGGCAGCAGGATCTCGGTCGCGTCCGGGCCGCCGTCCAGCGACTGCAGGTTCCGCAGGCCGTTCAGGGTCGCCACGGTCTGGGAGTTGCGGCGCAGGGTGGCCACGCTCTGCCCCATGTAGGCGGCCAGCTCCTTCTCGCTCGGCCGTCGCTGGTGCTCGGTGATGAAGGCCGCGATCGCCTTCTGCTGCTTGTGCTCGGTGTCGGCCGCGGTCCGCCCGTGCGCGTTGCGGCCCAGGTCGTGCACCCACTTGGACAGCTGGGTGGCGAGGAAGGCGCCGAACGGGACGCCCTTGGTCTCGTCGTACTGCGCCACCGCCTTGAGCACCCACTCGTACACCTGCTGACCCAGGTCGTCGGGGTCGGGCAGGTGCAACCGGATGGTGCTCATGTTCCGCTGCAGCCGCTTGAGGCTGACCGGCCCGTAGTGCCGGCACAGGTCGTTCAGGAAGTCGGCGGGCAGGTCCCGCGGGGCGCGGCGGCGCACGCCGGTCTCGGCCCGCAGACCGATCGTCGAGGCCCCGTGCCGGGTGGTCCAGGCGCGGATCCAGTCCGCGAGCACGGCGGCGGACCCGCAGGCCCCGTCGACGCGGTAGAGGCCGTCGCCCTGGTCGTAGGTCGCCGTGACGCCGTCAGGCAGGTCGCTCCGGAACTCCGCCAGGGGCAGCTCGTGGTCGACGCGGAAGTGGACCCGGTCGCGGGGGGTGATGGGCGCGAGCGCCCAGCCCTCGGCCTCGGGGATGCCACCGAAGACGAGCGGTGGGCGGATCCGGCCGGGGGTGTCGGTGGCTGTCGAGGACGGGGCGTGGTCGGTCACCGGAGGCTCCTGAAACTGCGGGGAAGACGGGCCGCGGGGAAGGCGACCCGGGTAGTTCCGAGCGGCCCTCAGGCCGGGATGCGCTCACCCGGCCCCGGCATGCGGGGCGAGGGGACGGGGAACGCCGGCGTCGAGGGCATCCCCTCGAGCACGTCGGCGGCGGGCACGCCGGCCGCCGACCGCTCGAGCAGGGTCGCCGCGGCGGCGCGCTCGGCGCCGCTCGGCTCGGCGGTGTAGACGGGCATGTGGTCGTACAGCGTGGTGAAGACCGCGCTGACGAAGGCGTAGGCGGCCTGGGCCTGCGGCGAGAACTTCGCGACGGCGGCGCGGGGGCCCAGGTCGATGCCGACGGTCACGCGGACCACCCGGTCGTCCTTGCTGAGGCCGGTCACGGCGAAGGAGACCTCGTCGTGCTCGGCGGCCAGCGCGGCGAGCGCCGCCAGACACTTGCGGGTCGCCCCACGGCGCGGTCGGAGCTGGACGTGGACGACCACCGATTCCGGCTCGTCCTGGTCCTCGCCCCGGCCCTGTGCCTGTGCGTTGACTGCACTGCGTTCCATGCTGATCGCCCCCTGTCACTTGCGTGAAGGGAAATCTGCCCTATGCGGTCGGCAGCGAGGGGCACAACACTCGCCGTGTCCTACGCACTTGTGAGCACATTCTTCGGCAGAACTTGCCCGTGTCGCGCCCCGGTTCGAGCCAGCGGGCCGACACGTTGGCAGCGTCTGCCGAATTCAGCGCCGCACACGCCGTCCAGAACTGTCAGGAGGACGCGTCGTCCGGCTCGTCGGCGGTTCCGGCGGCCGCGTCCACCGACGACGCGGACGGCGCGAAGGCGGCGAGCGCACCCAGACTGTCGGCGGTCACCTGCGCGGCCAGGAGGTTGGCCTCGGCGATCTGCCGGTAGACCTCCTCGCGGTGGATCGCCACCTCGCGGGGCGCCTTGAAACCGAGCCGGACGGTGCCGCCCCGGACCTCGACGACGTGGACCTCGATGTCGTCACCGATGCGGATCGTCTCGCCGACGCTGCGGGTGAGTGTGAGCACGGGTACCCCTCCATGGGTGTGTGAACGGCCGTCCTTGGCATGTGGTGCGGGTGCTGCCCGACGCGCGGGCGGTCGGCTGCAGGATCGCACAGCCGCTCGGGACAGTTATCGGCGCAGCGGCCTCCGGAGCGGATGCGCGCCGTCCAGCAGGACGATCTGGCGGGCCTGGTGGGTGGCGGGGTTCACGACGACTGGGGCGCGCAGGTTCGCCGTGGCCGAGGCCACGTCCCCGTCCGGCACGGTGACCAGGCAGTAGAGCCGGGCGTCGGCCACGTCGCCGAGCCCGAGCTCGTCGCACGCGGCGGCCGGCAACCGGGGGGCGTACTCGGGGAAGTACGCCCCGGCCGGCACCGCCAGGAACCGCGGACCGTCGGGAGCCACCGACTGCAGCCAGAAGAGCCGGCCACCGTCCTCCGCCGGGACGAGCACGTAGTCCCGGTGACCGGGGAACCCGGGCAGCGGTTCGGCCAGGGTGAGGGCCTGGACCAGGAGCGGGGCAGCAGCCGGGACGCCGGCCTGCGGACGCGCGGGGGCACACGCGGGCGCGGGCAGGGTCGCGGTCGAGGGCGGCGTCATGCGGGCAGCCTCCCGGACGGGGACGGGTGAGGGGTGCTCATCAGCGGAGGTAGTCCAGCAGCGTGGGTGAGATCGCCTTGGCCGTGGCGGCCAGGGCCGCTTCGTAGCCCACCTGCTGCATCTGCAGCCGCATGATGGTCTCCGGCAGGTCGACGTTCTCGGTCTCCCCCAACCGGGCCGTGAGGGACAGCGACCGGTCGAAGTTCAGCTGCTCCGCCCGGTCGACCCGGGATGCGCGCGAGCCGACGTCGGCGACCGCGGTGGACATCCGCTTGATCGCGACGTCGAGGTCCGCGAGGTCGGTCTCGAGCAGCGCCCCCGCGTTCGGGTCGGTGAGGTTCGCCGTGATCCGCCCGACGATGTCGAACAGGTTGGCGCCGTCCGGGCCGAACGCCTCGGTGCCGGTGAGGTCGACCCGCACCGTCTCGCTCTCCGACAGCCGGCGGGTCACCGGCGGACCGGCCTGGCCCGCCCACGTGCCGTCGGCGTTGTAGGCCTTCGACCCGGTGGTGACCCCGCCGAACAGTGGCCGGCCCTGCACCAGGGTGTTCGCCAGGCTGAGCAGGCCCTCCCGGAGCGAGGCGACCTCGGTGGACAGCGCCTTCTGGCTGGCCTCGGACACCGCGCCGGTGTTCAGCCCCTGGACGGTGAGGTCGCGGACCCGGCGGGTGGTGTCGAGCATCTCGCGGAGGGTGGAGTCGCCCTGCCCGAGCCAGCCCTTGGCATCGCTGATGTTGCGGGCCTGCTGGGCGACGGCGGCCTGCTCGGCGCGGGTCTGCATGGCCTTGTTCGTGCCGGTCGGCGAGTCCGACGGCGCGTTGATGATCCGGCCGGAGGTGAGCTGCTGCTGCAGCTTCCCGACGGCGTCGAGGTTGCGGTTGAGGCCCTGCAGGCTGGTGAGCGCGACGGCGCGCTGGGTGATCCGCATTCAGCTCACCGCCCCACGAGCCCGGTGCGGTTGATCAGCGTGTCGAGCGTCTGGTCGATCGCGGTGATCATCCGGCTCGCCGCGGAGTAGGCGTGCTGGAAGGACAGCATGTTGGTCATCTCCTCGTCGAGGTTCACGCCGGCCACCGACTCGCGGGCGGCGTCGACCTGGGTGGAGATGACCGCCTGGATGTCCTGGTTGCGGATGGCCACCGCCGCCTGCACACCCAGTTCCACGATCATCTTCCGGTAGTCCGCGTCCGTGCCGAGCGGGTCCTGCCGCAGCTGCGACATGACGTCGGCGTTGCCACCGTCCAGGGAGGGCTCCGGGGCGGCCGGTGGCACGGTGCCGACCGACGACGCGGCGATCGCCTTGGGGTCGGTGACGACGACGCTGAGCGTGGCTGCGGTCGTCCCGCTCAGCAGCGGCGTGCCCTGGTTGCCGTACCGGTCCCAGCCCAGGGCCTGCTGGGTGTTCAGCGTCCCCGCGAGCTTGTTCGCCAGGTCGTCGAGCTGCTTGCGGTACCCGGGGATGATCGTGTTCAGCGCGCTCAGCTGGCCGCCGCCGGTGCCGCTCGCGGCCACCGGGTAGCCACCGGACTCCGTCACGATGCGCGGCTTGTCCGTCGCCGTGATCAGGTCGGGGTCGGTCGGTCCGGCCACGGCGAGGCGGCTGGCGCTGCTGCCCGACACCAGGGCCATGCCGCCGACGACGACGTCGAGCGTGCCGTACTGGCCCGGCCGCACCGTCGCGCCGACCTGGTCGGCGAGCTTCATGATCAGCACGTCGCGCTTGTCGGAGAGGTCGTTGGCCGGCAGGCCCGCCTGCGTCGCCACCCGGATCGCCTTGTTCAGCTCCGCGACGGTCTCCGCGGCGGCGTTCACGTCCTTGACGAGGACGTTCAGGTTGTCCCGGGTCTGGTCCCACTGGGCCTCGAGGGAGGCGTTGCTGAACTGGATGCCGCCGACGAGGGTCTCCATCCGCTGGATGACCTGGGCCCGGGCGGCGTCGGTGTCGGGCTGGTTGGCCACGTCCTCCCAGCCGTCCCACATCTCGGTGAGCAGGCTCTGGATGCCGGTGTCCCCCGGCTCGCGGAAGGCGGTCTGGACCTGCTCGAGCGCCTCCGCCTCGACGAGCAGCCGTGCCCCGTTCGCGTGCTCGGTGTGACCGCGCCCCTCGAGGAAGGCGTCCCGGATCCGCTGGACGTCGTCGGCGCTCACGCCGGCGCCGATGCCCGGGCTCGTGGAGTAGAACGCCGGGACGGCGCTGCCGCCGATGGCCTGCAGGTCGACGCGCTGCCGGGAGTAGCCCTCGGTGTTGACGTTGGCGATGTTCTGGCCGGTGACGTCGAGCGCGCGCCGCTGCGCCCAGAGCGCCGTCGTCGCCGCGTTCAGGCTGGAAAACGTACTCACATCGCACCGTCCAGGGTGACCGCGCGCTGCGGGCCGCCGTCGGTGCTGCGCCCGGAGGCCCCGTAGGTGCCCGCGGTCGGCGTCTTGACCTGCAGCAGGGCGTCGCCGATCGCGGACAACCCGCCCTCGATCAGCTCGCGGTTGGCGTCACTGAGGCTGCGCAGGTCGGTCACCAGCACCAGCAGCGCCTCGTGGTGCTTGGCGAACAGGTCGTTCCACGGTGCGGGAGCCGCGTCGGCGACCTGGCGCAGCGAGGGGTTCGCGTCCAGCCCGAGGGAGACGGCGATCGCCTCCGTGGCCGCGGCCCGCTCCACCTCGAGGGTGCGCAGCTGGTCGAGGACGACCTCGATCTCGTGCGCGATGCGCGCCAGCCAGCGCGTCTTGCCGGTGAGGATCAGGTACTGCTTCTCCTCCGCCTTGAACAGCAGCAGGTCCAGGAGCTCCTGCTCCCGCCACAGCAACGTCGACAGGTGCTGGTAGTCCACGTGTCCACCGCCCTTCCGTCGTCTCGCGAGTCGTGTGACGGCTGCCCGCCGGCCAGGTCGTGACCGGCCCCGGCGGACGTCCTCGTCGAGCTGCCATCGGCACCCCGCGGCGGGCCCTCAAGCCGAAGCGACAAGTCGGCGCTCAAGTCGGGGGAGGTTTTTGCCGAGGGCGGTGCCGGAGGCCCCGCGGTCCGCCGAGAAGGAGGACGTGAGTGCAGCCCGTGCCATGGCGACCGAACGGCCACCGCGTGAGCGGCCCACAGCTGAGCGTCCGAGGACCGTGCACGACAGGTCGCAGCGGGACCGGACCTCCTCCGGCCCCACGCCCTCCGCGCACCGGAGCCGCTCGCAGGCCGAGATCGACGCCCTGGTCACCGAGCACCTCCCGCTGGCCTCCTTCGCGGTGAACGCGGTGGCCGCCCGGATCTCCCTCCCCGCGCACGTCAGCCGCGACGACCTGCTCTCCTGCGCCTCCGTGGCCCTGGTCGAGGTGGCCAAGCGGTTCGACCCCTCGGCCGGCGCCTCGTTCGCGACCTACGCCCTCGCCCGGCTGCAGGGTGCGGTCCTCGACGAGCTCCGCTCGGGCGACTGGGCCAGCCGGTCGGTGCGTGCCGCCGCGCGGCGCAGCGACGCGGCCGCCGACGCGCTGACCGTCTCCCTCGGCCGCCCCCCGACGCGCGAGGAGCTCGCCGCCGACCTCGGCATCCCCCGCAGCGAGCTCGACAACCTGCAGGTCGACGTCCACCGCGCCGTCATGGTGAGCATCGATGCCGAGTCCGGGACGGACGGCACGACCCTCGACCTCCCGGACACCGGCGAGTCACCCGAGCGCGCCGTGCTCCGGACCGAGCGCGCCCGCTACCTGCACGAGGCCATCCGCGCGCTGCCCGACCGGCTGGACGAGGTGGTCGAGCGCAATTTCTTCGGTGACGAATCGCTCACCGACATCGCCCAGGACCTCGGCGTCACGCTGAGCCGGGTCTCGCAGATGCGAGCCCGCGCCCTCACCCTGCTGCACGCCGCGATGTGCGAGGTGTGGGAGGGCCGGCCCGTGCCCGCCGACGGGGGCGTCCGGGCCCGGAACCAGCAGCGTTCCTACGTCGACCGGGTCGCCGGCCGATCGCGGATGCCGGCCTCCCTGCCGCACCCCCGCTGGCCGGTGAACGGCCACGGCGCCGCCCAGCCCGCCTGAGGCGGCACCCGGCCGGGTGAACGGCGAAAAAGAAACCCGGTTCGCCTCAAGTCCCAGCCGCCCCACGCCGTAATCAGCAGTGCGACACCAGCACGGCCCGCAGCACGGATGCAGCGGGAATTCCAGTAAGACCCCTTCCAAGGAGGAAAACCATGGGTCTGCGCGTCAACACCAACATCGCGGCGCTCAACGCTTACCGCAACCTGTCCGTCACCGACGGCCAGATGAGCAAGTCGCTGGAGAAGCTCTCCTCCGGCTTCCGCATCAACCGCGCGGCCGACGACGCCGCCGGTCTGGCCATCTCCGAGGGCCTGCGCTCTCAGATCGGTGGCCTCAAGGTCGCCGTCCGCAACACCCAGGACGGCGTCTCGGTCGTGCAGACCGCTGAAGGTGCGCTCACCGAGACGCACAGCATTCTCCAGCGCATGCGCGACCTGGCGGTGCAGGCCAACAACACCGGTGGCCTGAACGACGACGCCAAGAAGAACATCCAGTCGGAGATCGGCCAGCTCAAGCAGGAGCTGAACCGCATCGCCGACACCACGACGTTCAACGGCACCAAGCTGCTGGACGGCAACTACACCAAGGCCTTCCAGGTCGGTGCGAACGCCGGGGAGACCATCTCCGTCAACATCGCCACCGCCATGGGCGCTGCCGGCCTCAAGGTCGACGGCGTGGACGTGACGGCGAAGGGGGCGTACGACTTCTCCACCGGCGCCGCCGCCAACGGCACCGTCCGGGCCACCACCGCTGCCGCGTCCGGGGCCGCTGCGGTCCTGACGCTGCAGGAGGCCTCGGGCTCCTACGACTTCACGGCTGCCTCCGGCACCGCGGCGTCGTTCGAGTCGCTCTCGGGCACGATCAGCTTCGGTGGCAAGTCCTTCGACCTCGGCGCCGTCGAGTACAAGGACACCGACGGCAACGGCACCACGACCGGTACCGAGATGCTGGCGACGCTGAACACCGCCGCCAAGAGCGCCCTGGGCCTGACCACCGACCCGTTCGCCAGTGGTGGCGCGACGGCGAACGGTCTGACCTTCAGCGTGACCGACGCCGTGGCCGGCTACACCGGCACCGGTGGTGTCGCGCTGAGCGACTCGGCTCAGGACAAGGCCAAGGCCACCGCCACCTTCACCGCCGCCAGCGGTGCCGAGGGCGCGATCACCAAGCTGGACGCCGCCATCAAGTCGGTGTCGACCCAGCGGGCCGACCTGGGTGCCATCCAGAACCGGTTCGACCACACGATCAACAACCTCAACGTCGCGGTGGAGAACCTGACCGCGTCGGAGAGCCGCATCCGCGACGCCGACATGGCGCAGGAGATGGTCCAGTTCACCCGGAACCAGATCCTGTCCCAGGCCGGCACCGCGATGCTCGCGCAGGCCAACCAGGCCTCGCAGGGTGTCCTGTCGCTGCTCCGCTGATCCCGGTCAGCGCGGTAGCTGAGGACGCGCAGCTCCTCTAGCACCACCCGGGTGAGGGGGGAGGCCGAACCGGCCTCCCCCCTCACTCACACCCCCCACCGTCCCCGTCCCCGTCCCAGGAGGCACACACATGAGCATGAGCGTCGACGGGCTGATCTCGGGGATGGACACCACCACGCTCATCCAGCAGCTGCTCTCGGCCGAGGCGGGCCCGCAGACCGCGCTCAAGAGCAAGCTCAGCACCACGCAGACCACCGCGTCGGCCTACCGCACGGTCAACACGACGCTGGCCGCCGTCCGCGCCGCCGCCGAGAGCCTCACCGCGCCGGAGAACTGGTCGGCCACCAAGGCCACCAGCACGGCGGGCAGCGTGGCCATCAGCGCGACGTCCACCGCGCCAACCGGTTCCCTCACCTTCACCGTCGAGAAGACGGCCCGGGCCCACTCCGTCCTCAACCGCAACGCCGGCACCTGGACGTCGGCGACGTCGGCCTACGGGGCGTCGAGCATCACGGTCCTGGACAAGCTGGGGGTCGCCAAGACCCCCGCCATCACGATCACCGACACCGACGCCGACGGCACCCTGTCGCTGACCGAGGCCGCCGCCGCCATCAACGCCGACACCGAGCACGGGCTCAGCGCCACCGTCGTGCAGCTGAACGACACCGAGTTCGCCCTGCAGGTGACCAGCAGGACCACCGGCGCCGCCGGCCAGTTCGGCCTGTCGGGCACCGGCACCTACACGACGCCGATGCTGGGCCGCGACGCCGAGATCAAGGTCGGGGAGGGCACCGGCGCGTACACCGCGACGTCCTCGACCAACACGTTCACCGGCCTCATGCCCGGCGCCACCATCACGGTCAGCCAGGTGGAGACGGCCAACCCCGTGACGCTGAGCGTCTCGGCCGACCCGAACGCCGTCGCCGCCAAGGTGCAGACGCTGGTCGACGCGGTGAACTCCGCGCTCGGCACCATCAAGACCTACACGAGCAACGCCAAGGGCAGCACCGCCGCCCTGAAGGGCGACTACTCCGTCTCCCAGCTGTCCGGTCAGCTCCTCGACGCCGTCTCCTACGCCGTCGGCACGGACGGGTCCCCCGCGCAGGTGGGGTTCTCGCTGACCCGCGACGGCAAGATCACCTTCGACAAGGCCGCGTTCGTCGCCGCGCTCGCCGACGACCCGGCGCTGGCCCAGCGGATGGCCGGGGGGACGTCGACCCCGGCCAGCGCCGGGGTCGACGGGCTCAGCGGCACCGCCGACGACGTGGCCGCGGTCACCGGTATCGCCGGACGGCTGCTCGACGTGGCCAAGGCCGCCTCCGACAGCACCACCGGCAGCCTGCTGAAGCTCGCGGAGAGCCAGGACTCCATGGGCAAGGACATCCAGACCCGCATCGAGGCGTGGGACCTGCGACTGGCCAAGCGCAAGGAGATGCTCACCCGCCAGTTCAGCGCGATGGAGACGGCCCTGAGCGCGCTGAAGAACCAGTCCACCTGGCTGGCGGGGCAGATCAACAGTCTGCCGTCCTACAGCTGACCTCCCAGATCCGCAGCACCTCCCCCACGCTCCAGGAGACCTCCGCATGAGTGCCGCTTCCCTCCGCGCCCGCTACCTCGGCGACGCGGTCGCCACCAGCTCGCCGCAGCAGGTGCTCGTGATGCTGTACGACCGCCTCGCGCTCGACCTCGAGCGCGCCCAGAAGGCCGTCGCGGCCGGCGAGCGCGAGGCCGCGAGCGAGCAGCTGCAGCACGCCCAGGCGATCGTCCTGGAGCTGCTGTCCAGCCTGCAGGTGGACGCCTGGGAGGGCGGCCCGCGGCTGGCGGCCCTGTACAACTGGCTGATCGGTGAACTCGTCCAGGCCAACGTCAAGCTGGACACCAACCGCATCTCCTCCTGCCGCCAGGTGGTCGAGCCGCTGCGGGACGCCTGGCGCCAGGCCGCGAACAGCCTGGCCACGAGCTCGTCATGAGCGCGGTGGGCCCGGTGACCGGCTCGGCCACCGCCGGCTTCGGGTACAGCCCGTACACGCCACCCTCCCCCGGCGGCAGGCCGTCGGCGGGCGGGGAGAAGAAGAAGCGGCCGGTGGACTGGCACTCGGTGCTCACCGAGCTCGAGGGCGAGGTCCTGGCCGCCGAGGAGACCATGGCGCGCGGCCGCGCCGAGGAGATCGCCACCTGGGGCCGGCGCGCCACCGACTGGGTACCCCCGTCGGACCTGGGCCCGCTGCCCGACGACCTGCGCGAGCGAGCAGCTCTGCTGCTGCAGCACCAGCTGGCCGTGGCCGAGGCCCTGGTCGAGCGGATCACCCAGTCCCAGAAGCAGCGGGAGGTGGCCGCCCGCATGTCCTACACCCCCAGCCGGACCGTGCCCTCCTTCTTCGACGAGGCCCTGTAGACGCGTACCGGCGTGGCCCGTGGGGCGCCGGGGGTGGGGGCCCCGCGTGGCTCCCTCCGGCCCCCTGACCCCGCGGGCAGACTCCCCGGGGCCGCGCCGGACGGGCGCGCAGGACGCCCGGACCGGCGATCGGACGAGGAGGTGCACGCGTCGTGAGGTACTTCAGCGTGGCGTACCGGCCACTGGAGTGGCCGCTGCCCGACTACATGGAGGCCGTGTCGACCAGGCCCGCAGGGGCCGGCGTCACCGACCTCTCCCCCGCGTACCCGCAGCTCGCCGGCCGCGACGGCGTCATCGGTGAGTACGCCACGCTCTTCGCCGTGCGGCGCCTCCTCGAGGAGGCCCGCGAGCGCGGGGAGTCCTCCGGCAGCGGCATGGTCGGGGTGTCGCACTACCGCCGCTTCGCGGTGACCCGGCCGACGGGTACCCGGTCCTACCTCTACGGGGCCGTCACCCCGGCCGACTTCACCCGGCTGCCGCGCGACCTGTTCGTGCCGGGCGGCAGCACCGTCGTGTTCCCCACCCCGGTCCCCGTCGCGCCGACGGTGCTGGGGCAGTACGCCCGCCACCACCACCCGCGCGACCTCCTGCACTTCATGGCGATCGCGATCGACCTCGGCGTGGTGAGCGACGCCCGCGTGACCGAGTGGCTGGCCGGCCAGGTCATGGTGCCGGCGGCGTCGATCGGCGTGTACCCCGAGGAGTGGTGGGTGCGGACGATGACGGACCTGGAGCGGGTCGTCGACGCCTTCGAGTCCACCGTCGCGATCCCCCGCGAGGGGTACCAGAGCCGGATGGTCGCCTTCTGCCTGGAGCGGCTGAACGGGTTGCTGCTGTCCGGGCTGGTCGAGACCTGCCCGCAGGACGGCTACCTCGCCCATCCCGCACTGCTGGTCAGCCCCGACGGGGTCTACCACCCGAGCGGGGAGTCGCAGCCCGGGACCCCCGCGCAGGACCGGCCGCTCGCCGCGGCCGGCGGCCGCCGGTGAGAGGAACTCGTCCGTGAGCTACTACGTCGTGACGCACCGCCCGCTCGAGTGGCCCCTGCCCTCGTTCATGCAACCGGTCTCCACCGTGCCCGCCGGCGAGGGCGTGCTCGACCTCTCCGCCGAGTACCCGGACATCCCGGGCCGCAGCGAGTACGCGACGCTGTTCGCGCTGCGCCGGCACCTGCAGCGGACGTGGGGCCGGACGGACCCGCCCGCCGGCGAGGAGTGGATCGGTGTCGCGCACTACCGCCGCTTCGCCGTCACCCGCCCGACCGGTACCCCGGACGACATCTACGGCGTGGTGAGCCCCGAGGAGTTCGGCCGGCTCCCCGAGGACACGTTCCTCCCCCCGGAGGGGTCGCTGCTCCTGCCGTCGGTCGCCCAGGTGGGCACGCTCCTGGGTCAGTACGGCCGGGTGCACGTCATGCGCGACCTGCTGCACTTCATGGCGATCGCCATCGATCTCGGCGTCATCGAGGAGCGCGCCGCGGCCTCGCTCCTCTCCCAGGGGCTGCTGGTCGCCGCGCCGTCGATCGGCGTGTACCCGACCGCCTGGTACCTGGACGTGCTGGAGAAGCTGGAGCGGGTGACCGAGGCCTTCGAGTCGACCGTCGCCGTGCCCCGGGAGGGCTACCAGCGACGCGTCGTCGGCTTCTGCTGCGAGCGGCTCAACAGCATGCTCACGACCAGCCTGCTGCCCGAGTGGAGCGGCGGCGTGCTCGCCAACCCTGCGCTGATCGTGAGCGGGGAAGGCGTCTACGCGCCCAACTCCGACGGCGTGCCCGCGGCCACCGCCGCCTGAGGCGGCCCGGCGGACGGCACGGACGGGTCCGGGGCTGCCGATGTAGGAGGTCGAGCACCTCCCATCCCTGGCCCCGGCTCCGCGCACCGGCGCGGACGCTCCTCGCCGGGCCGCACCGAAGGGTCTGATCCGATGCGCGTCCTCCTCGCCCAATCGGCCGCCGCCGCCTCCGCCTACTACCGGATCGACGAACCGGCCGCCGCCGTCCGAGCCGCCGGACTGGACGTCGAGGTGACGGTCCGCCGGGGGCTGGCGACCACCACCAGCCGCGGTGGCGACGAGGTCCTCGACGTCGACTCCGAGGGCGCGGACGTCGTCGTCCTCCAGTTGCCCAAGACCGAGGCGATGCTGCAGTGCATCCGCGTCCTGCAGGAGCGGGGCGTGGCGGTCGTGGTCGAGATGGACGACCTGCTCACCGGCGTGCCGTACGGCCACACCGCGCACAAGACGCTGGTGCGCCAGGGCAGGGGCAAGTTCGCCCTGCAGTGCGGCCGGGAAGCCGACCTCGTCACCGCCTCGACGCCGGCGCTGCTCCAGGAGTACGCCTCCCACGGGCGCGGGGTCGTCGTCCCCAACGCCATTCCCCGCCGCATCGCCGAGCTGCCGCCGGCCTACGAGCGCACCCCGCAGACGGTGACCGTCGGGTGGAGCGGGAACGTGCTGGGCCACCCCTACGACCTGCAGGAGATGGGGTCGGGGCTGCAGCAGGCGCTGGACCGGACGCAGCCGCTGAGCCGGCTGGTCGTCCTCGGCCAGAAGTGGGACCTCCGCAACCGGCTGCGGCTGAGCCAGGAGCCGGAGGAGGTGCCCTGGGTCTTCGACGTCGACGGCTACACCACGCGGATGGGAGAGCTCTTCGACGTCGGGCTGGCCCCGCTGCGGCAGGACCGGTTCAACGAGTGCAAGAGCTGGCTCAAGCCGCTGGAGTACTCCGCGCGCGGGGTCTTCTGCGTGCGTGCCCGGACCTCCGAGTACGAGCGGCTCGGGCTGGGCCTGCCGGCACGGGCCCCGAAGGACTGGGCGAAGTGGATCAGCCTCGGTGTGCAGGACGGCGACCGGCGGCGCGAGGTGGCCGCGGCCGCGCACGAGCAGGTCCTGGCCCACCACCTGACCGAGCACACGGCCGAGCGCTGGGTCCAGGCCTGGCGGGCCGCTCTGGACAACCGCGCGCGCGCTGCCGTGCCGTCGGGACACGCCCGGACGGCGTCCTCGGCGGTACCCGTTCCCTCGGCCTGACCGCCGCCCCGGGTCCGGTGCGCCGGCACGCGCCGACCGCCACCGCCCCGAACGACGACCCCGCCACCGGTCCCCGGTGGCGGGGTCGTCGTTCGTCGAGTCTTGTCCGATCGCGCCCTCCCGGGCGCACTGGTGCACCGATGCTGCCAACTCCTGCGCCCCGGTGCTCCCGGGACACGGCGAGGTCACCGCTGGTCACACCGGCCACGGCCGCCCCGCCCGGCCCGTGGGTCCCCCGAGTGGGCGACGAGGGGTCAGGCGCGGACGCCCGGGTGCCGATGAGGCAACTGCACGGAGAGCACCACTTCGCCACGGATCGGCGGCCCCGCACTCGCTCGCGAGTGCTCTTCCGCCTACCCCGGAGGTCGAACGTGTCCTGCTGCGCCCGTCGACGGACCGTCCCGTGATCGGCGAGATCACCCCCGCCGCACTGCACGCCAGCCTCTCCGGGCTGGCCCAGCGCCAGCGGGTCACCGCGGACAACATCGCCAACGTCAACACGCCCGGCTTCCTGGCCGGCCGCGTGGACTTCGAGGGCTCGCTGCGCGGCGCCCTGCGCAACGGCGAGACGCCGGCGATCAACGGCGGCACGGTCGCCCGGTCACTGGAGCCGACCAACACCAACGGCAACAACGTCAACCTCGATGCGGAGACGCTCATCGCCACCGAGACCGGCCTGCGCTACCAGCTGGCCCTGAACGCGCTGGACGGCAAGTACAACAGCCTCCGCACCGCCCTCAGGACGTCCTGACATGGCCATCTTCGACACGCTCGGGATCTCCGGCTCCGGCCTCATGACCCACCGCAAGTGGCTGGACGCCGTCTCGGACAACATCGCGAACATCAACACGGTCAACCCGACGGGCCAGGACGCCTTCCAGGAGCGCTTCGTCGTCGCCCAGGCGGTCGACTACGGCACCGGCAACGGTGGGGTGCGCGTCGCGCGGGTCGAGTTCGGCGACGCCGAGGGCCGCATGGTCTACCAGCCCGACCACCCGCTCGCCGACGACGAGGGCTACGTGAAGTACCCCGACATCGACCTCGGGGACCAGATGACCCAGCTGATGATGGCGCAGCGCGGCTACCAGGCCAGCCTCGCCGTCGTGGAGCGGTCCACGAACATGTACCAGGCTGCGCTGCAGCTCGGGAAGGGCTGACCATGACCGCCCCCATCAGCGGGATCATCCCGGTCGGCCTCGGCGCCGTCGGCGGCGTCACCGAGGCCGGCCCCCAGGCCGCCGCGGGCGCCGACGGGTTCGCCTCGGTCCTCGCGTCGACGTTCGACAAGCTGCAGAGCACCCAGAACGCCGCGGACAGCCTCGGCGCCCAGGCCGCCACCGGCGACCTCAAGGACGTGCACGACTACATCATCGCCAGGACCGAGGCGTCCCTGGCCACCGAGATGGTCGTGACCTTCAAGAACAAGGCCGTTGAGGCCTTCAACGAGATCATGAGGATGCCGGTCTGATGAATGCGGCACTCGCCGGGACGATGGAGCGCGCCCGCTCCACGTTCTCCACGGTCAGCCTGGGGCAGAAGGTCGTCATCGGCCTCCTGCTCGTCGGGCTGCTCCTCGGCGGGTTCGTGTTCCTGCGCTGGATCACCGCTCCCACGCAGGCTCCGCTGTTCACCAACCTGGCCTCCACCGACGCCGCCGCGATCACCGAGGAACTGGACGCCGCCGGCGTCACCTACTCGCTCACCGACGGCGGCGGAACGATCATGGTCGCCAAGGACTCCGTCTACGGGCTCCGCCTGGACATGAGCGCCCAGGGCCTGCCCGCCGGCGAGGACACCGGGTACTCGCTGCTCGACGAGCAGGGCATCACCACCAGCGAGTTCCAGCAGCAGACGACCTACCAGCGCGCCCTGGAGGGCGAGCTGGCCACGACGCTGGAGTCGCTGGCCGGTGTCCGCGACGCCACGGTCCACGTCGCGCTGCCCAAGGACGAGGTCTTCGTGACCGACCAGGCGAAGCCGACCGCGTCGGTGCTGCTGGACCTCGCGGCCGGCACCGCCCTCTCCGGACAGCAGATCCAGGCGGTCACGAACCTGGTCTCCTCCAGCGTCCAGGGCATGGAGCCCGACCAGGTGACCGTGGCCGACACGACCGGTCGGGTGCTCTCCGCCGCCGGGCAGGGCATGACCGCGGCCGCCGGCGACGCCCGCTCCCAGGTGGAGTCGGAGTACGAGAGCCGGCTGTCGGCCAGCGCGCAGAAGATCCTCGACTCCCTCGTCGGCCCCGGCCGCTCCGTCGTCTCGGTGCGCGCGGACGTCGACCTCTCCCAGCGCGAGACCACCGCGGAGACCTACGTCTACGAGGAGGGCACGCCGCCGCTGTCCGAGCAGACGACCACCGAGGAGTACACCGGCGGCGGCGCCCCGGTCGGCGGCGTCCTGGGCCCGGAGAACATGCCCGACGCGGCGGAGAACGCCGGTGGCGGCGAGTCCGCCTACAACAAGGAGTCGACGACGGCGAACAACGCCGTCGGCAAGACGACCGAGGTGATCCAGGGCGCGCCCGGGGCGCTGAACCGGCTGACCGTCTCGGTCGTCATGGACGAGGCGATCGCCGGGAACCTCAACCAGCAGCAGATGCGCGACCTCATGGAGACCGCCGTCGGGCTGGACGAGGAGCGCGGCGACGCCATCACGGTCGCCTCGCTGCCCTTCGACACCACCGCGGCCGACGCCGCCGCCGCGGAGATGGAGGCCGCCCGCGAGGCCGAGGCCAACGAGCAGATGTGGTCGATGATCCGCACCGGTGGCATCGCCGCCGGCATCGCGCTCGTCGTCCTCATCGTGTGGCTGCGCTCCCGGCGCCGCGGTGACGTCGAGGAGGACTACGAGCCGCTCGAGCTCGACGCCGACATGCTCGCCGAGCTCGACCGGCTGCGGGTGGCCAGCAGCCGTGAAGAGGTGCAGGTCGACAACCGCCAGATGGAGCTCGAGGCCGCCGAACGGCAGAAGGTGCGGGGGGAGATCTCGGCCATGGTCAGCGAGAAGCCGGACGAGGTCGCGGCCATGCTCCGCGGCTGGCTGACGGAGAACAAGTCATGACCCTGGCCGGTATGGAGCAGATGGTCGGGATCGGCGGCGGTGGCGGGGGGAACCTGCCCGCCGTCGCGTCGCCCGCGCGTCCCGAGCTGCCCGGCCTCCGCAAGGCCGCGGTCTTCCTGGCCCAGATGTCCAAGGAGGAGGCCGGCGTCCTGCTGTCCAAGCTGCGTCCCCGCGAGGTGGAGTCGCTGACCCGTGAGCTGATGCGCCTGGGCTCGGTGGAGTCCGAGGACGTCGACGGCGTCATGAACGAGTTCCACAGCCTCATGACCGCCCAGCACTTCATCGGCCGCGGTGGCGTCGACTTCGCCCGCGAGATCCTGGCCGCCGGCCTGGGCGAGGACAAGGCCGAGGGCATCCTGTCCCGGCTGAACGTCGTCTACACCGAGGTGCCCTTCGCCTCGCTGCGCAACGCGGACGTGCGCCAACTCGTCACCTTCCTCAAGGACGAGCACGCGCAGATCATCGCGCTGGTGCTCGCCCACCTCACCGCCGCGCAGTCGGCAGAGGTGCTGTCGGGGTTCGCGCCGGAGCAGCAGGCCGAGGTCGCGCACCGCATCGCGACGATGGACCGCACCTCACCGGAGATGGTCCGCCTCGTCGAGGAGGAGCTGGGCCGCCGGATGGGCTCGCTGCTCGCGCACCAGGACATGACCACCGTCGGCGGCGTCGAGACCCTCGTCGAGATCATCAACCGTTCGCCGCGGCCGACCGAGCGCTCCATCCTCGAGTGGCTGGACAACACCGACCCCGAGCTCGCCGAGCAGGTCCGGTCGCAGATGTTCGTCTTCGAGGACATCGTCACGATCGACGACCGGTCGCTGCAGCAGGTGCTCCGCGAGGTGGAGGCCAACGACCTGGCCACGGCGCTCAAGGGTGTGCGCCCCGACGTCCGCGACAAGGTGGTCCGGAACCTCTCCGAGCGTGCCGCCGAGAACCTCAACGAGGAGATCGAGCTGCTCGGCCCGGTGCGCACCCGCACCGTCGAGGAGGCCCAGGCCAAGGTCGTCGGCATCATCCGCACGCTCGAGGAGCAGGGTGTCCTGACGCTGACCCGTGGACAGGACGATGAGTTCGTTGCCTAAAGGACCCCGTCCTCCCCGCCCCTCGCAGGCTCGGGGCGGGCCCCTGGACGGGGCTGACCGATGACGTTGCGTGAGGGTGTGCTGCTGCGCGGGGACGGGGCCTCCCGGGCCACCCCTTACCGGGACGCCCCGCGGGAGCCGCACCACCAGTCGACCCCGGTCCAGCGTCCGGAGCAGACCGTCGAGCGCCGCTCGACGATCCGGCGCGCGGCCGACCTGCCCGTCGTGGACGGCGGCGGGACGACGTTCCGGCTCGGCGACGTCTACGCCGAGGAGCTGGCCCGGCTGCGGCAGCACGCGCACGCGGAGGGGTTCACGGCGGGGCACGCGGAGGGCATGACGGCGGCCGCCCAGGTGGTCGCCGAGGCCGAGCGGGCCGCCGCGGAGCGGCTGGCGGACGTGCAGGCGCGGTGGGAGCGCCGGATGGCCTCGGCCGCGGCCGCACTGACGGCGGCCGCGACCCGCTTCGAGGAGGCCTCGGTCCCGACCGCCGACGAGATCCGTGAGACCGTGCTCGGCACCGTCCTCACGCTGGTCGAGGACCTGCTGGGCCGCGAGCTGGCCCTCGCCGACTCCCCCGTCCTCGACGCCGTCCGGCGTGCGCTCGCGCTGTGCCCGACCGACGCCCCGGTGGTCGTGCGGCTGCACCCCGACGACCTGGGCGAGATCCCGGACGAGGCCATGGCCGAGCTGCCGGCCGGCGTCCGGGTCGTCGCCGACCCGGCCATCGAGCGGGCCGGTGCGGTCGCCGAGACCGGCCCTCGGCGGATCGACGCGCAGCTGGGCGCGGCCCTCGAACGCGTCCAGGCGGTCCTGTCCGCATGACGTTCCCCGCCACCGTCCTCACCCGCGCCCGCGCCGCCGCGCGGCCGCAGGTCACCGGGTCGGTCACCGGCGCCATGGGTCTCACCCTGAGCGTCGACGGCATCCGGGCCGCCGTCGGCGACCTCGTCGAGGTCAACCCCGGCGAGCGGCCGCTGCTGGCCGAGGTGGTCGCCGTGGGCCGGGACCGGCTCACCTGCATGCCGCTCGGCACCCTCTCCGGCGTGCACGCCGGGGCGCCCGTCCGTGCCACCGGGATGCCGCTGCAGGTGCCGGTCGGCGAGGCGCTGCTCGGCCGGGTGCTGGACGGCCTGGGCCGGCCCGTCGACGGCGGCCCCCCGCTCGGCTCCCGCGTCTCCTTCGTCGACCTGTCCAGCGAGACGCCGCACGCGCTCACCCGGACGCGGGTCGAGGAACCGCTGACCTTCGGCGTCCGGGCGCTGGACACCCTGGTGCCCTGCGGCAAGGGGCAGCGGCTGGGCATCTTCGCAGGGTCCGGCGTCGGCAAGTCCAGCCTGCTGGCGCAGATCACCCGGGGCACCGACGCCGACGTCCGCGTCATCGGGCTGATCGGCGAGCGCGGCCGTGAGGTGCGCGAGTTCCTCGAGGAGAACCTGGGCGCGGAGGGCATGGCGCGCACGGTCGTCGTCGTCGCCACCTCCGACGAGCCGCCGCTGGTCCGGCTGAAGGCGGCGTTCGTGGCGACCCGCATCGCCGAGGCGTTCCGGGACGAGGGCCGCGACGTCCTGCTGCTCATGGACTCGATCACCCGCACCGCCATGGCCCAGCGCGAGGTCGGCCTGTCGGCGGGCGAGCCGCCGGCGACGCGCGGCTACCCGCCGAGCGTCTTCGCGATGATGCCGCAGCTGCTGGAGAAGGCCGGGACCGGCGTGACCGGCTCCATCACCGGCCTCTACACGGTGCTGGTGGAGGGTGACGACCACAACGAGCCGATCGCCGACACCGCCCGTTCCATCCTCGACGGGCACATCGTGCTGACCCGCAAGCTGGCGACGGTGGGCCACTTCCCGGCCATCGACGTGCTGGAGTCGATCTCCCGGGTGGCGACCGCGGTCGTCCCGCCGGCGCAGATGGCCGACGCCCGGGAGGTCCGCCGGCTCATGGGCGCGCTGCGCGACGTCCGCGAGCTCATCGAGATCGGCGCCTACCAGGCCGGCAGCGATCCCCTCGTGGACCGGGCCCGGGCACTGGCTCCCACCATCGAGGCGTTCCTGCAGCAGCCGATGGGCGAGAGCACCCCGGCCGAGGAGGCCTGGGGCTGGCTGCAGCGGATCGTGCGAAGCGCATGACAGCGCGACCGACACGGCCTGCGGAATTGCGCGGAGGTAGGGCGTGAAGCGGGCGGCCTTCCGGCTGCAGCCGGTGCTGGAGCTGCGCCGGACCGAGGAGCGCGCTGCGGCCGCGGCCGCGGCCGAGGCGGCGAACGCGGCGGCCGAGGCCGACCGGCGGGCCGCCGAGTACGAGCGGTCGCTGTCGTCCGCGGTGCTCCCCCGGTCGCTGCCCGCGGGCCAGTTCCTGGCCACCATGGCGATGCTGCGCACCGCGGCCACGGACGCCTCCGACGCCCGCGCCATGGCGACCGCGACCGCCGAGCAGTCGGAGCTCGTCCGCGCCCGGTGGACGGCGGCCGCCCAGCGCACCAAGGGCCTGGAGCGACTGCGCGACCGGCACCTGGCGGCGCTGCGGCACGCCGAGGACGCCGCGGAGGAGCGGGCCGTGGACGACCTCGTGACCGGCCGGGTGGGCAGGTCGGGTGCCCGGCCTGCCGATGACTGTGCCGACGACCCTGCCGACGGCGGGGACCAGCGACACGAGACCCGGGAGGTGCCGTGGAGGGCGTGACCCAGGTGCAGGCGCGGATCAGCGAGATCCAGACCCGGTTCGTCCCCCGCACGCCGTCGACGTCGGGGAACTGGGCGAGCGCCGCCGCTGCCGCCGGGCTCACCGGGACGAACGGCGCGACCTTCGCCGGTGCGGGGGCCACCGCCGGCGAGGGCGCCGTCGTCGCCGAGGCCCAGAAGTACCTCGGCGTCCCCTACCTGTGGGGCGGCACCGATCCGGCGAAGGGGCTGGACTGCTCGGGCTTCACCCAGCTCGTCTACAAGAACCTCGGCGTCGACCTGCCCCGCACCTCGTCGCAGCAGGCCACGAGCGGCCGGCCGGTGGCCTCGCTGGCCGAGGCCCGCCCCGGCGACCTGGTCTTCTTCGACAACTCCTCCAGCCGGGCCGGCATCGACCACGTGGGGATGTACATCGGCAACGGCAAGATGATCGCCGCCCCCCAGGCCGGTGAGGTCGTCAAGGTGCAGGACGTCGGCAACCCGACGGTGATCCGCCGGGTGCTCCCGGCGCAGGCACCCGCGCTGCCGACCACGTCCGCCGGCGGCGCGCTGGCCGGCGTCCCCTACGCCGACCTGTTCACCCGCGCCGGCGCCCGGCACGGCGTCGACGCCTCGCTCCTGGCGGCGGTCGCGGCCCAGGAGTCCGGCTTCAACCCCTCGGCGGTCTCGTCGGCCGGCGCGCAGGGCCTCATGCAGTTCATGCCGGCGACGGCGAAGGGTCTCGGGGTGAACGCGCTCGACCCGACGTCGGCGGTCGACGGCGCCGCGCGCTACCTGAGCAGCCTGACGAAGCAGTTCGGCTCGACCCCGCTGGCCCTGGCCGCCTACAACGCCGGCCCGGGCACGGTGTCCCGGCACGGCGGCATCCCGCCCTATCCCGAGACCCAGAACTACGTGCGCGCCGTGATGAGCAAGGCGGAGGCCTACCGATGACGTCGTCCCCCGGGGTCCTGCCCCTCCACCCGGCCGCGAGTGCCGCACGGGCGCGCGCGGCCGGCGGAGCCGACGCCCGCAGTGCCTCCGGGGCGGCCCCGTTCGCGTCCGCGCTGGACGACGCCCTGTCCACCGACCGCGCGACGACGGGCCGGGAACGGTCCGCCGAACGGCGCAGCACCCCCGACGACCGCGCGGCCCGCGCCCAGGACCGGGCGGCGGACGCCGGCGCCCGGGCCGCCGCCGCGGACGCCCGGGCCGCCGCTGCGGACGCCCGGGCCGCCGCGGCCGACGGACGGGCCGCCGAGCGCGCCGCGCACCGGGCAGCGGAGCGCCGCTCGCACCGGGACGGCGCCGCGGCACAGCGGCCGGCGGGCGGGCCCACCGATGCCACCGGGCCCACCGAGCCCGTCGTGCCGGCCACCGATGCCGCGGTGACCGACGCCCCGGCCACGACTCCCGGCGACGACCCCGCGGTTCCCCTTCCGGCCGTCCCGCCGGCCGCCGTCGAGGCGGCGGAGCCCACCCCGACGGGCCTGCCGGCCCTCTGGGCCCTGTCCCTGGGCGGTGCTCCCGGCACCGGTGCGCCGGCGGACGCCGCTGCCGTCGTGTCCGGCCCCGCGCCGGGCGGGGGCGCCCCCGCGGGGGCCGTGCCCGTCGGCCCCGCACCCGTCCCGGCGGTGGCGGAGGGCACGCCGGCGACGGCCCCCGTTCCCCTCCCGGCGGCTGCAGCGACGCCGCCGGGGGCCGCCGCGACGGCTGCCGCGACGCCCGCGACGGCCGGCCCCCCCGCCGTTCCGGTGGTTCCTCCGGCCGGCCCGGCGCCCACCGCCCAGGCGGCCGCGGCTACCCCGCCGGCCGCCGTCGCGACCCCGGCCGCCGCACCCGTCCCCCTCGTCGTCGTCCCCGGCCCGCCGGCCGGGGAGCCGGTGGTCACGACTCCCACGACGCCGGTGGCCGTCCCGGTCACCGCTCCCTCGCCGGTCGCGGCACCGACGCCGGCCGGCGACGGCGCACCGACCGGCACCGCGTCCGGTAGCACCGCCGCTGCCGCCGTGGTGGTACCGGCCGGAGCCGGCGGCGGCACGTCGGCAGGAGCCGGGAACCCCGGCGGTGGCTCCGGGTCGTCGGGTGCGCCCACCGGCGACGGGGCCGACCCCACCCCGATCGCCGCGGGGGCGGCGCCCGCACCGGCTCCGGTGACGGCGGCCCCGGCCGCCGGAGCCACCGGGGCGGCGGCCGCGGCCCTGCCCGTCGGCTCCCAGGTCGCCCGGCAGGTGGCGGTGCTGGGTCGCGGGCCGGACGGCAGCCAGACGATGACCCTCGTGCTCAACCCCGAGAACCTCGGGCCCGTCGAGGTCTCGGTGACCCTGAGCAAGGGTGCCCTCGACCTCACCCTGCGCGGCGCGCACGAACTCGGCCGGGCCGCCCTCCTCGACGGCCTGACCGACCTGCGCCGCGACCTGGAAGCCGCCGGGCTCAACCCCTCGAAGGTCGAGGTCGACCGCGAGACGGGCGGCTCCTGGCTGTCCCGCCACGCGCAGCAGCAGGCCGAGCAGCAGGCGTCCGGGCAGCGCGGCCAGCAGGATCGCGGCGCCGAGCCGGGCGACCGGTCACGACCGTGGGGCACCCCTGCCGATACAGCAGTCAGCGGACCGACCCCGGCGTCCCAGCGATCCACGTCGTCCGGCGTGGACCTGCGCGTCTGAGCGAAGGAGGAACCGACCGATGACGACCCCAGGCGTGACCGGGGCGACGGGGGCCTACTACACCCCCGCGTCCTCCACGGTCGACCGCCCCGACCAGCTGGGCAAGGACGTCTTCATGAAGCTCCTGGTCGCCCAGATGCGCTACCAGGACCCGGGCAACCCGGTCGACAGCAGCCAGATGATGTCCCAGACGGCGACCTTCAGCCAGGTCGAGAAGCTGGAGCAGCTGGTCAACCAGAACGCCTCCATGCTCGTCCTCCAGGAGTCGGCCACCGCCGGCGCGCTCGTCGGCCGCACCGCCACCTACACCGACACGACCGGCGCCTCGAAGACCGGGGTCGTCAGCGCCGTGCGCCTGGCCAGCCGGGACAGCGAGGCCGTCGCCGTGATCGACGGGCAGTCGGTCCCGGTCGGCCGGCTCACCGAGATCGCCGTGACGAAGTGACCGCCTGACCCGCTCCGCTCCCCCGCCGTCCCTCCCCGAGGAGAACCTCCCGTGCTCCGTTCCATGTTCTCGGCCATCTCCGGCCTCCGCGCCCACCAGACCAAGATGGACGTCACCGGCAACAACATCGCCAACGTCAACACCGTCGGCTTCAAGGGCTCCCAGACGGTCTTCCAGGACACCCTGTCCCAGGTCATCCGCGCCGGCGGCGCCCCGGCCGCGGACCGTGGCGGCACGAACCCGGCGCAGGTCGGCCTGGGCGTGAAGGTCGCCGCGATCACCACGAACTGGACGCAGGGTGCGACCCAGTCCACCGGCCGGTCGACCGACTTCATGATCGAGGGCGACGGCTTCTTCGTGACCCGCGGCAACGGCAACGAGCAGCTGTTCACCCGGGCCGGGTCCCTCGACTTCGACGCCTCCGGGAAGCTGGTGACCCCGGACGGCGCCGTCCTCCAGGGCTGGATGGCCGACGCCGACGGCGTGGTCAACCCCAACGGCCCGATCGGTGACCTGTCGGTGCCCTACGGCCAGATCGTGGCCCCCAAGGCGTCCGGGGGCGGCGTGATCGCCGGCAACCTGCCGTCGAACACACCGGTCACCGTGCCGCCCACGAAGCTGCAGACCGGCATCACGATGTTCGACGCCCAGGGCGTCGCGCAGAAGGTCTTCTACAACCTGTCGCCGTCGCCCGCCCCGGCACCGGCCAACACCTGGACCGTGGAGGTGGCGCACGAGAACGGTGACGTCCTGCAGACGTTCGCCAACCTGCGCTTCGACACGTCCGGCAAGCTCGACACCGCCGCGTCGGGGCTCCCGGTGACCGGCCTGCTGCCGGCCTTCAACCCGAACGTCGACGCCGAGGTCGCCGGTGTGGTCACCGCGGGCAGGTACCCGAGCTGGGACAACCCCGTCCAGATCGACATCTCCGGGCTGACCCAGTACGGGGACACCAACACCCTGGGCGCCCCGGAGCAGGACGGCTACGCGGTGGGCTCGCTGCAGTCCTTCCAGCTCGGCGCCGACGGCACGATCATGGGCGTCTACTCCAACGAGCTGCGGCAGCCGATCGGCCGCCTCGCCCTCGCCTCGTTCAACAACCCGGGCGGCCTGGAGAAGGCCGGCAACAGCTCCTTCCGGGTCGGCGTGAACTCCGGGGTCGCGCAGGTCGGCACCGCCGGCGTGGGCGGCCGCGGCGCGCTGATGTCCGGCGCCCTGGAGATGTCGAACGTCGACCTCGCCGAGGAGTTCACCGGGCTGATCGTGGCCCAGCGCGGTTTCCAGGCCAACAGCCGCGTGATCACCAGCTCCGACGAGATCCTGCAGGACCTGGTCAACCTCAAGCGCTGATGACGGTGCCTCTCCGCCGAGAGGTTCCAGCACCTCCCAGCGAGGCCGTCGGGCGGCCCGGTCACTCCTTCGGGGTGGCCGGGCCGCCGTGCTTTCGCCGGGACGGCGGGGGTCGGCGCCCGCCATAGCAGGGAATTCGGCTCAAGCAAAGTCCCCGGTGGGCCGATGAGAAGGAAGCCGTCCCCTCCCCTGCCCGCCGCACCCACCCGCCCCACCGAGCTAGAGGAACCGAACCGTGATCCGTGTGACGCGCCTGAACGGTGAGCAGTTCGCGCTCAACCCCGACCTGATCGAGAAGGTCGAGGCGCACCCCGACACGGTCGCCTTCCTGCTGGACGGCACCAAGTACGTGGTCAAGGAGAGCGTGGACGAGATCCTCGCCGAGATCCGCGAGTTCCGCGCCGGCATCCTCGCCACCTCCTACGAGATGGACCGGGGCGAGTACCGCCCGCGGACCCCCGCCGAGGACGCCGCCGGCATCTCCTCGGTCGTGCCCTTCCCGAGCCGAGAGGAGCGCTGACCCGTGGATCCCGCCACCCTGATCGGCTTCGCCGTCTCCATCGTCGCCCTCTTCGTCTTCATGACGCTCGAGGGCGTCTCCCCGGGCGCGCTGATCTTCCTGCCGGCGATCGTCCTGGTCGTCATCGCCACCTTCGGTGCGGCGGCGGCCAGCCAGACGATGGACGACCTGAAGAAGGTCGGCAGCTGGTTCAAGATGGCCGTGATGCCGGCCAAGGTGCCGCCGCCCACCGAGCAGATCCAGACGCTGGTCACCCTCGCCGAGAAGGCCCGCAAGGAGGGCCTGCTCGCGCTCGAGGCGCAGGTCAAGGCGATCGAGGACCCGTTCCTGCGCCGCGGGCTGCAGATGGGCATCGACGGCACCGACCCGGAGGAGCTGCGCGCCGTCCTGGAGAGCGAGATCTCGGCCAAGAAGGCCGAGGACAAGGTCGCCGCCAAGTTCATGAACGCCATGGGCGGCTACGCGCCGACCATCGGCATCCTGGGCTGCATCGTCGGCCTGATGAACGTCATGGCCAACCTGAACACCCCGGAGCTGCTCGGCCCGATGGTCTCCGCGGCGTTCATCGCCACCCTGTGGGGCGTCATGGCGGCCAACTTCTGGTTCCTGCCGATGGGCGCCAAGATCCTCCGCGTCAGCGAGCTGCAGGCCGCGCAGATGGAGCTGCTCGTCGAGGGCATCACCGAGATCCAGGCCGGCACCAGCCCGCGCGCCGTGCGGCTCAAGCTGACCTCGCTGGTGCCGCCGGGCTCGCTGGCCAAGGAAGCGGCGTGATCCCGTGAGCACCGGTCACGGCCGCCGGAGGGCGAAGAAGCACGAGGAGCACGAGGAGCACGAGAACCACGAGCGGTGGCTGGTGTCCGCCTTCGACATGATGACCCTGCTGTTCGTGCTGTTCGTGGTCCTCTTCGCGATGAGCCAGGTGGACCAGGCGAAGTTCGCCGCCCTGGCCAAGGGCCTCGCGTCGGCCTTCGGCGGCCCGATCAGCGTGCAGACCTCCCCCACGCCCGAGGGCTCGGTCCTCGACGGCCTCAACGGGGCGATCGACATCGCCTCGGCCATCCCCCCGGACCCGACGGTCCAGCGCGCCGAGGTCGACGCCGCGGCCGCGGCCGCGGCCGCCGAGCGGGCCCAGCGGATAGCCGCGGAGGCGGCCGACGCCTACGACGACCTGGCCGCCGCCCGCGACGCGATCGCGGCCGCGCTGGCGGCCGCCGGCTACCCGGACGCGGCCCGCTTCGAGATCGACGAGCGCGGGCTCGTCGTCCACATCGTGGCCGACGCGGTCCTCTTCGACGCCGAGGCGGCCGTCCTGCGGCCCGAGGGGCGGCAGATCCTGGACGCCGCCGCTCCGGCGCTGGTCGGCCTGCCCAACGTGCTGCGCGTCGAGGGTCACGCCAACCACCTGCCGGTCACCCCCGGTGGTCTGTGGCCGTCCAACTGGGAGCTCTCCGGCTACCGCGCCAGCACCGTGCTGCGGCACCTCGCGGCCGGCGGGGTGCCCGAGCCCCGCATGTCGGCGACGGGCTACTCCTCCACCCGCCCGCTGGTGCCCGAGTCCAGCCCCGATGCCCTGTCGATCAACCGCCGCGTCGACATCGTCGTCCTGTCCACCGCCTCGGCAGAAGCCAACGCGCTGCTGCCCGGCATCGACGCCACCCAGCAGGAGGCAACACCATGAGCAAGGACAAGAGCGCCGAGACCGACGAGGTCGAGGCCAAGAGCGGCAAGAAGAAGCTGGTCATGATCCTGGGCGTCCTGCTCGTGGCGGCGGCCGGGGCGGCGTACTTCTTCCTGTTCGCCGGCTCGGGCGAGGCCGAGGCGGCCGCTCCCGAGCACGGCGGCTACACGGCGCTGGAGCCGGTCGCGGTCAACCTCGCCGGAGGTGGCTACCTCAAGATCGGGGTCACCCTCGACTACACCGCGGCCGCCGCCGGCGGTGGCCACGGCGCGGGCGGCGTCGACGGCGCCAAGGCCTACGACCAGATCATCTCCACCTTCTCGCAGGCCAGCCCGGCCGACGTGACCGGTGCCCGTGACGCCCTCAAGGCGGCGCTGGAGCAGAAGATCATCGAGGCGTACACCGACGAGGAGGGTGTCCAGCACGTCATGGGCATCTACTACACCGAGTACGTCACGCAGTAGCCCGCGCCGTCCACCGGTCCGCCACTGCCGGCGGGCCGGTGGACGTCACGCGACGGGCACACCACGCCCCACCCGTCACACCCCTCCCCCGGCCGTGACCGGCCGCTGACAGCCGGTCAGGGTCCACTCCGATTCCGCCGATGAGGTGGAACGTGACGTCACCCGAGACCGGACCGGCCCCCAGCGAGGCGGCCCCCCAGTCCCCGGAGGAGTCACCCGCCGAGGCGCCCGCCCCGGAGCGTCCCGCTCCCGCCGCCACGGTGACCGGCCCCGGCCGCAGCCGCCGCGGCGAGCCCCGCACGTACGACTTCCGCCGGCCGACGAAGCTCTCCCGTGAACACGTCCGGGTCCTGCAGATCGCGCAGGAGGGCTTCGCCCGCCAGGCGACGACGATCCTCACCACGTTCCTCCGCGCCGGCGCGCGCATGGAGCTCGTCGGGATCGAGCAGTTCTCCTACGACGACTACCTGGCGACGCTGCCCAACCCGGTCTTCATCACCACGTTCACGCTGGAGCCACTGGCCGGGAAGGGTCTGCTGGCCTACCCCCTCGACATGGCGATGGCCATCGTCGACCACATGCTGGGCGGTTCCGGCCGGGCGCAGCAGCCGAACCGCCCCATGACGGCGATGGAGTCCTCCATCACCAACCACCTGCTGGGCCGGCTGCTCGACGAGTTCGCCGCCTCGTTCGCCTCGATCACCGAGATCCAGCCGGCGTTCAACGGCATCGAGTACAACCCGCAGCTGGCCCAGGCGGCATCGGGCTCGGACACGGTGATGGTCGCCAGCTTCGCCATGGCCGTCGGCGCCCGGGAGGGCGAGGCCACTCTCGTGCTCCCGTTCTCCTCGTTCGCTCAGGCGCTCAACAACGCCGCGTCCCCGCAGCTGTCGGAGACCGCCCTGGCCAAGCGCAAGCGGGCCGCGGAGGCGCTGACCGAGCGGCTGAACCTCGTGCCGGTCGACGTCAGCGTGCGGTTCTCCCCGCTCAGCGTCTCCTCGGCGGACCTGCTCTCCCTGGCCGTCGGCGACGTCCTGCTGCTGCGGCACCCCCCGGACGCGCCGCTGGAGGTCACCACCAACGACGTGACCTTCGCCTACGCGATCGCCAGCAACCACCGGCGCCGCCTGGCCGCCGCCATCGTCCCGACCCCGTACGCCGCCGCGAAGGACACCGCATGAGCACCGACACCTCCCAGGACTCCCAGACCGTCTCCGCGGTGGTCACGGCGGCCGCCCGCGCCGCCGCCGCCCTGGTCCCGGCGACCGTGGAGCTCGTCCCCGGCGCCCCGGTCAGCGACCCGGACAGCGTCCCGCTGCCCCCCGGGGCGACGTCGGCCGTCGCGGCCGGCCTGTCCGGCGAGGTCAGCGGCGACATCGTCCTGGTGGTCTCCCCCGAGGTCGTCGAGGCCCTGAACAACTCCCCCGTGGGCCGGATGGACGTCGCCGCGGCACTGCGCCCCGCCCTCGAGGCCGCCGCGGCCACGCTGGGCCGGGTCCGGATCGCCTCCGAGCGGGTCGAGGAGCCCGTGGCCGCCCTGGACGGCATGCGCGACAAGGGCATGTTCGTCGCGGTGCCGCTCATGGCCGGCACCGAGCACCAGGCCACCTTCGCGCTGCAGGTGACCCTGCCGACGGCGCAGACCCAGCGCGGCAGCCTCGACCTGCTCCGGCACGTGGCGATGGAGGTGACCGTCGAGATCGGCCGCACCCGGATGACCGTCCAGGAGCTGCTCTCGCTGCACCCCGGCGAGGTCGTCGAGCTCGACCGGGCCGCCAGCGCCCCCGCCGACCTCCTGGTCAACGGCACCCTCATCGCCCGCGGCGAGGTCGTGGTCGTGGACGAGGACTTCGGCCTGCGGATCAGCGAGATCGTCACCGACGCGGCGGCCCAGGAGCTGGGGAAGAACGCATGACGTGGATGATCATCCGGCTCGTGCTCTCGCTGGCCTTCATCGCCGCGGTGCTGCTGTTCGCCGCCCGCATCGCCAAGAAGCGGGGCCTCGGCCAGGGCAACGGGCTGATCGAGGTCATCGCCCGCCAGCGGATGGGCCGCACCAGCACGGTCAACGTCGTCCGCATCGGTGACGTCGTCCTGGTCGTCGGCGCGACCGAGGAGCAGGTCACCCTGCTCGCCGAGGTGGACGCCGAGACGGTCGACGCCGCGCTGCGCGAGCGCCGGGTGCCCGTCGTCGTCGGGGCCTCCGAGGAGGCCCCCGCGGCGACCAGCCACGCCCTGGCGGCCCGGTCGTCCAGCCCGGCGCTGGCCGGCTCGGTGTTCGACCGCAACGGCTGGGGGATGTTCGTCAACCAGCTGCGCGAGCGCACGGTCCGCAAGTCATGACGCCGTCGGTGCGCCCGGCCCCGGCGCACGGCGGGCGCACGCTGCGTCGCCGGGCAGCGCTCGTGCTACTGCTGTCGGTGCTGTGCACCGCGGTGGCGCTGCTGCTGGCCGGCCCCGCCTCGGCGGCGCCCACCGACCCGGTCGCCCCCACGGCCCCGGTCGCGCCGGTGGTGCCCGGTGACGGGAACATCGACATCTCCATCGGCGACGGCTCGCCGAGCAGCTCGATCACCCTCATCCTCGCCATCACGGTGCTCTCGGTGGCGCCGTCGGTCCTGCTCCTGGCGACGTCGTTCACCAAGATCATCGTCGTCCTCGGGCTCACCCGGAACGCCCTCGGCCTGCCGTCCTCGCCGCCCAACCAGGTGCTCACCGGCATCGCGCTCTTCCTGACCCTGTTCGTGATGGGCCCGGTGTTCTCCGACATCAACGAGGTCGCCCTGCAGCCGTACATGGACGGCACGATGACGGTGGCGCAGGCCTACGACTCCGGCGTCGTCCCGCTGCGGGAGTTCCTGCTCGGCAACACCCGCGAGGACGAGCTGCAGCTGATGATCGGGCTGTCCGGCGAGGAGGCCCCTGCGACGCCGCAGGAGGTCAGCATGACCACGCTGATCCCGGCCTTCGTGCTCTCGGAGCTCAAGAGCGCCTTCATCATCGGGCTGGTCGTCTTCATCCCGTTCCTGGTGCTGGACATGCTGGTCAGCGCCTCCCTGATGGCGATGGGCATGATGATGGTGCCGCCGACCATCGTGTCGCTGCCGTTCAAGCTGCTGCTCTTCGTCGTCGTCGACGGGTGGTCGCTGATCACCACCGCGCTGGTGGGCAGCTACGGGGGTGGCGGCTGATGCTGCACGAGCTCGCGAGTGCACCGACGACAGAGCCGACCGCGTCGCCCGCGACGGCGACGAGCGCCAGCGAGGAGCTGTCGTGAGCGATGCCGACGTCACCCAGATCGCCGCGCAGACGATGATGGTCGCGGCCAAGGTCGCGGCCCCGATCCTGCTGACGGCGCTGCTGGTGGGCTTCCTGATCTCGCTGTTCCAGGCGGCCACGCAGATCCAGGAGCAGACCCTCTCCTTCGTGCCCAAGATCATCTGTGTCGCGATCGCGCTGCTGGTCACCGGCAACTGGGTGCTCGCCGAGCTGGTCAGCTTCACCCAGAGCCTGTTCGACCAGCTGCCGGCGCTGCTCGACCGGACCTGAGGCCGCGATGGACCTGTCGGTCCCGGCAGTCACGCTGGCGGCACTCCTCCTCGGGACGGCGCGGGCCACCGGCTTCGTGCTGCTGGCCCCGCCGTTCAACTCCCGGACCATCCCGGGTCCGGTGAAGGCGGCGTTCGCCCTCGCGCTCTCCGTGCTGCTCTCGACGCAGATCGCGCCCACCCTCCCCGAGCCGACCGCCGGGTTCCTGGTGGTCGCCGCCGTCACCGAGGTGGTCATCGGTGCGGCGCTGGGCTTCGTCGTCCAGGTGCTGTTCACCGCGGTTCAGATGGCCGGGGACCTGATCGACGTCACCGGTGGCTTCTCGCTGCAGCCGGCCTACGACCCCCTGGCGATGACCCAGAACTCCTCGGTCGGCCGACTGCACTACCTGCTGGCGATCACGCTGCTGTTCACCAGCGGCGGGCACCTGCTGATCGTGCAGGGGTTCGCGACCTCCTACGACGGACTCCCCGTGGGCGGGGACGTGCCGACCGACCAGATCGCCTCGGTGCTGGTGACCGCGTTCGCGATGATGTTCCTCGCCGCGCTGCAGATCGCCGGGCCGATGGTCGCCGTCCTGCTGCTGGCCGACGTCGCGCTGGCGCTGCTCAGCCGGGCCGCGCCGGCGCTGAACATCTTCGCCTTCGGCTTCCCGCTGAAGATCCTGCTGACCCTGACCATGCTCGGCCTGACCTTCCCGCTGCTCCCGCCGGCGCTGGACGTGCTGCTCGAGCACGCCGCGCGGGCCATGGTCTCCCTCCGGAGCGGGTGAGGAGGTGACTCGTGGCTAAGGACGGTCCCGGCGGGGAGAAGACCGAGAAGCCGACTCCCCAGCGCCTGAAGAAGGCGCGCAAGGAAGGGCAGATCCCACGCACCCAGGAGCTGGGGACGTGGCTGGGCGTGGCGGCCGCGAGCTTCCTGCTGCCGATCCTCGTCGGCAACGCGTACGACTCGGCGCAGGGCCTGTTCGTGCAGATCGGGGCGGTGGCCGCCGACCCCCGCCCCGAGAAGATCTCGATCCTGCTGGGCGAGGCGCTCAGCGTCTTCATGTTCACGCTGCTGCCCATGGCCATCGGGATGATGGTCGTCGGCACCGTGGCCTCGGCGGCCCAGGGCGGGGTCACCTTCGCGACCAAGTCGATGAAGCCGTCGCTGAAGAAGTTCAACCCCTTCCCCGGGATCAAGCGGATGTTCGGCACCCAGGGCATCTGGGAGGCGGCCAAGGCGCTGATCAAGACCTCGGCCCTGGCCACGGTGGTGATCATCACCAGCGACCGCGCGCAGGCACTGGTCGCCTCGGCCGGGGCGCTGCCGCTGTCGGCCGTGGCCGCCACGTTCACCGACTCGGCGATCCTGATGTTCCGCGTCGTCGCCGTCACCGGTCTGGTCATCGCGGTCGCGGACTACGTCGTCGTCCGCAAGAAGACGATGAAGAAGCTCAAGATGAGCCAGTACGAGATCAAGCAGGAGCACAAGCAGGCCGAGGGCGACCCGTACATGAAGGCGCACCGCCGCGGGGTGCAGCTGTCGATGTCGCGCAACCGGATGATGGCCGAGGTCGCCGACGCCGACGTCCTGCTGGTCAACCCCACGCACGTCGCCGTGGCGCTGAAGTACGACCCGGCCAAGGGGGCGCCGCGGGTGGTGGCCAAGGGCGCCGGGGAGGTCGCCGCCAAGCTCCGCGCCCTCGCCGAGGAGAACCGGGTGCCGATGGTGCAGGACATCCCCCTCGCCCGCGCGCTGCACGCCTCCTGCGAGCTCGGCCAGGAGGTGCCCGCCCAGCTGTTCACCGCCGTCGCGCGGGTGCTGGCCTTCGTCATGCACCTGGGGGCGCGCGGGGTGAAGGGCGGGTTCCACCGGCCCGGCTTCGAGGCGCCGGACACCGCGGACCTGCCGAAGGCCGGCCGCCGCCGCGCCGCCGCCTGAGCCCCCCGCCCCCCGCGCCACGATCAGGGGACCTGATCATCGGGCGTCCTCCCCCACGGTGGGCGGTGCGGGAGGACGCCGCACGGTGAGGGAGGACGACGCCGCCCCGCCGGTACCGCCGTCGCCGGGGCCTGCCGATGAGAAGGGCGTGAGCCGCCGCCCGTCCTGCGTCCCCGGAGCGGGCGCGTGAAGGGGCTGACCAAGGTCGCCGTCCCCGTCGGGGTGGTGTCGATCGTCCTCATGCTGGTCGTGCCGCTGCCGGCCGCCGTGCTGGACCTGCTGCTCGGCCTCAACATCACCGTCTCGCTGCTGATCCTGCTGGTCGCCATGCAGATCAGGAAGCCGCTGGACTTCGCCGTCTTCCCGTCGCTGCTCCTGGTCGCGACCCTCTTCCGGCTCTCGCTGAACGTCTCCTCCACCCGGCTGGTGCTCAGCGACGGCTACGCCGGCAAGGTGATCGAGGCCTTCGGGCACTTCGTCATCGGCGGCTCGCTGATCGTCGGTCTGGTGATCTTCGTGATCCTGACCATCGTCCAGTTCGTCGTGATCACCAACGGTGCCGGCCGGGTGGCCGAGGTCGGCGCCCGCTTCACCCTCGACGCCATGCCCGGCAAGCAGATGGCGATCGACGCCGACCTCAACGCCGGGCTGATCAACGAGGCCCAGGCCCGCAGGCGCCGCCACGAGGTCACCGCCGAGGCGGACTTCTACGGCTCGATGGACGGCGCCTCGAAGTTCGTCAAGGGCGACGCGATCGCCGGCATCATCGTCACGCTGGTCAACCTGATCGGCGGCTTCGCGATCGGCGTCATGCAGAAGGGCATGGCGCCGGCCGAGTCGGTCAGCACCTACTCGCTGCTGACGGTCGGCGACGGCCTGGTCTCCATGATCCCGGCCCTGCTGCTCTCGACCGCGACCGGCATCATCGTGACCCGGTCGGCCACCGAGGGCGACATGGGCAGCGACCTGATCGCCCAGCTCGGCCGGTTCAAGCAGCCCATCCGGATCGCCGGCGGCGCGGCCATCGCGCTGTGCCTGATCCCGGGACTGCCCAAGCTGCCGTTCCTCGTCATCGGCTCGATCTTCCTCGTCGCGGCGTCCCGGATGACGGAGACCCCGGACGTCGACGAGGAGGCGGAGGCCGCGGCCGCCGCGGCCGAGAACGAGCCGCAGCCGGACTCCCCGGAGGCGATCGCGGAGAAGATGCGGGTCGACCCCCTGGAGCTCGAGGTCGCCTTCGACCTCGTCGACCTCGTCGACCCGGCCCGCGGTGGCGACCTCCTCGACCGGGTCAAGGCACTGCGCCGCAAGGTGGCGATGGACACCGGCCTGCTGATCCCGCTGGTGCGCACCCGCGACAACCTCGACCTGCCCGGCTCGCAGTACGTCATCTGGCTCAACGGCGTCCCCGCCGCGAAGGGCATCTCCCCCGCCGGGACGATCCTCGCGATCGGCGACAACCTCGACGGCATCCCCGGCAAGGCCACCCGCGAGCCGGTGTTCGGCCTGGCCGCCAAGTGGGTCCCGGTCGAGCTGCAGCGCCAGGCGGAGATGGCCGGCGCGACCGTCGTCGACCGGTCCTCGGTCATCACCACCCACCTCGCGGAGGTCGTCCGGCAGAACGCCGCCGACCTGCTCGGCCGCGAGGACGTCCGCCTCCTCGTGGAGATGGTGCGCCGCACTCACCCCGTCGTCGTGGAGGAACTGACCCCGGCCCTGCTCACCCTGGGGGAGGTGCAACGCGTGTTGCACGCGTTGCTCGAAGAGGGTGTGTCGATCCGGGACCTGGTGCGCATCTTCGAGGCACTCTCTGTCCGTGCAAAGTCGTCCACCGAACTCGACGCCCTCGTCGAGGCGGCCCGGGCGGCACTCGGCTCGGCGATCAGCCATCCGTACGTGACGCCCGACGAGCGCCTGCACGTCCTCACCCTCGAGCCCGGCTTCGAGCAGCGCCTGCTCGAGTCGATCCGGCAGAGCGACGCGGGCCTGGTCCTGGCGCTGGACGCCGCGGGCATCGACGCCCTGGTGAACGGCTGCAGCGGCGTGCTCGAGGAGGCCGAGCGCTCCGGCCTGTCCCCCGTCCTGGTGTGCTCGCCCCAGGTGCGTGCCGCACTCGCGCGCCTGATGCGCCAGGTCCTGCCCCGGCTTCCGGTGATCTCCTACGCCGAGGTCTCCCGGACAGCGCAGATCGAATCGCTGGGAGTTGTGAGCGGTGCCGTTGCGATCCGTTGAGGCCGCCTCGCGCGACGACGCGATCGCCGCCGCGCGCGAGCAGTTCGGGCCCCAGGCCCGCGTCGTCGGCGTGCGCCGCGTGCGCTCCGGCGGCGTGCTGGGGTTCTTCGCCACCGAGCGCTACGTCGCCGAGGTTGCCGAGCCCGCTCCTGCGACGGCGCCCCGTCCCACCGTCCCGGCCCGTCCGGACGACGGGGCGGCGCCCGCCGACTTCTCCTCACCCCTCGCGTCGGCCGCGCCTGCACGCGCCCGCGCCGCCGCCCCGGCACGCAACGGCGCAGCGGCCTGGGCCGCCGCCGCCCGGCCGGACGACGACATCCCGGAGGCGGTCCGCCTGGCCGCCGCGGCCGCCCGCGCCGAACGCACGGCGGCGCCCCCCCGCGGCACCGGCCCCGCAGCCGCCGACCGCGCCCCCGCCCCGGCGTGGGCCGGGGCCGGCTCCTCCTCCGGCATGGCACGGACGTCGGCGTCCGCGGCCCGCCCGGTGGACGACGACCGCGTCAGCGAGCTCGTCGGCCTGCTCACCGCGCAGCAGCAGAGCGAGGCCGCCGCGCCGGTCTACTCCCGCGTCGAGTTCCCGCGCGGCTCGGCGCCGCGCACGGGGCCCGCCTCCCGGCCGGCCCCCGTCCTGGACGACGGGGACCTGGCAGGGCCCGCCCCCGGCGGCGGCCAGAAGGTCATCCCGGCCGCCGCCCCCGCCACGCCCTCGCCGTTCACCGCCGCGCTCGCGCGGATGGTCGCCGGGGACCAGGACGTCCGGCAGGCGGTCCAGGACGCGCTCGCCCGGCCGGCGGAGGCGCGGCCACGCGCGGATGCCGAGCCCTGGCCGGTGCGATCCGAGAGCAGCCGAACCGCACAGACATCGGTGCCGCCCGTGGCGGACCAGGAGGAGGACACGGTGGGAGAACAGGTCGTCGCACCGCCCTCTCCGGCGGACCGACCGGTCGAGGTGCCCACCTGGGCGGCCACGCCCGAGGCGGCGGCGGTGTCCCCGCGGGAGGAGGCGATCGCCGAGATCCTGCGTGGCGCGCTGGCGCAGGGGCACTCCGACGAGGCGCTGGCCGGCATCCTGCGCAAGGTCCTCGCGGGGGCCTCCCCCCAGGCGGCCCTGGCCGAGCCGGTCGCCACGCCCGCCGAGCCGGTGTTCGCGGTGCCCAGCCACCCCGTGCCGGCGCCGGCGCCTCCCGTGGCGGAGCCGGTGCTCGACCTGCCCGTCCGCGACCTGCCCGTGGCCGAGCTGCCGGTCCCCCCGGCACCCGCCGTGGCGGAGCCGGTGCTC
>NZ_FOND01000034.1 GCF_900112815.1 Blastococcus tunisiensis | reverse complement strand
GTCGAGGGGGCGCGGTGTCGAGGGGGCGCGGTGTCGAGAGGGCGAGGTGTCAACATGCCGACAGGGCGGCTGCGCATCGGCGCGCAGCCGCCCCCGGTCGGCGCGGGTCAGCCCTTCAGCTCGGCGAAGGTGTCGGCCACCCAGTCGGCGACGAAGGTGCTGACGTGGGGGAGGTGGTCCAGGCCGATGTGCTCGGTGGCGCCCTCCTCCGGCGTGAACACCCGAAGCTCGCGCTTGGGCGAGTTGACCGCCTGCTCGTAGGAGCGGTGCGCCATGGCCAGCGGGATCTGCCGGTCGTTGGCGCCGTGGGCGATGAGGAACGGCACCGAGATCTGCTCGACGACGCCCTCGAGGTTCACGGCGTCGGCGAAATCGAGGAACGCGTCGAGGTTGTTCTCGTCACCCTCCTGCCCCCACACCCAGAGGACGTGCGACCAGTAGTGGGGCACCGGGCGCTCGCCCTCGCGCTCCTTGCGGCGGCGCTGCACCGCGCCCCAGTCGTGATTGGCGCCCCAGGCGACGCAGAGCGCGAACCGCTTCTCGAAGGCCGCGGCGCGCGGGGCGTAGTAGCCGCCCAGCGACCAGCCGACGATGCCGATGCGGGCCGGGTCGACGTCGCTGCGGGTCTCCAGCCAGTCGACGGCTGCCCCGGCCCAGACCTCGGTGTCGATGCGGGCGGTGAGGCCCTGCAGCCGGATCGCCTCGCCGGTGCCGGGCTGGTCGAGCATCAGGCAGGAGATCCCGCGGGCGGCCAGCTCCTCCCAGTGGTTGGAGGCGTACATGTGCTCCTTGGTGGAGTCCAGCCCGTTGACCAGGACGATCACCGGTGCAGGGCCGTCGTCCGTGGCGGGTGCGGCGCTGAAGTAGGCCGGCAGCGTGGTGCCCTCGTAGGGGACCTCGACGCGCGAGACCCGCGGGCTGTGCGTCTCGAACGCCTTCCGCGCGATCTCCAGCATCCGCCGGTACGTGGGCACCCGGTTGGGGTCGGCGTGCGCCAGCATCCGCTCGGCCTGGGCGAGGTAGTTGTTGGCGCGGAAGTACAGCTGCCCGGCGGTGCGGATGTGGCCGGCCTTCTCCGCGGCCTCGGCCTGCTCGACGAGCTGGTCGGTCAGCGCCGACCACGCCCGCAGGAAGTCCGGGGTCCCGGCGTCCTCACCGGCGTTCGCGGCGTCCTTGATCGGCCGGCAGGCGCGGTCCACCTCGTCGATGAGGCCACCGGAGTTCAGCGTCGCGACGACGCCGAGATTCCAGGTGTAAGGGCCGGTGGGGAAGTACTCGAACACGGGTGGTTCCTCTCGCAGGGTGCTCAGGTCGGGCTGGATGAGGAGGCGGCGCCACGGGCGTCGCAGATCGACGGAACCCCGTCGGAGGTGGTCGTCCCGCCGTCGACGGGGCTCACTGCGCGCGCTTCCGGCTCCGCGACCGGGGGCGAGCCGGGGCGACCGGAGGCAGGTCCAGACCTCCGACGACGCGGTTGCGGATCGTGCCCAGGCCTTCGACGGTCATCTCGACGACGTCGCCGGGCTGGAGCGGTGGGGGAGCGCCGTCGCCGCGGATGCCCCACAGCTCGGCCAGGCAGCCGCCGTTGCCGCAGGTGCCGGAGCCCAGGACGTCGCCGGCCCGCACCTCCGTGCCCCGGGAGGCGTAGGAGATCAGCTCCTCGAACGGCCAGCCCATGTTCGACAGCAGGTCCTGGCCGATCTCGACGTCGTTCACCGAGACGCGCATGTCCAGGGCGAGGAAGCCCTCGTCGTCCCGGTAGGGCTCGAGCTCGTCGGCGGTGACCAGCCAGGGGCCGAGCGTCGTCGCGGAGTCCTTGCCCTTGGCCGGGCCGAGCTTGACCTTCATCTCGCGGGCCTGCAGATCCCGGGCCGACCAGTCGTTGAGGATCGTGTAGCCGAAGACGTGGTCGCGGGCCTGCTCCGGGGTCAGCGAGGCGCCGTCGGCACCGACGACGACCGCCACCTCCAGCTCGAAGTCGAACCGCTTCGACCCGGGCGGGACGGCGACGTCGTCGTGCGCGCCGATGAGCGCGTACGGGTTCGTGAAGTAGAAGGTGGGCGCCTGGTACCACTCCGCGGGCACGGCCTCGCCGCTCGGCGCCACCATCCCCTCGACGTGCTCCTCGAACGCGACGAAGTCACGGACGGTCGGGGCGTCCAGCGGGGGCAGCAGCCGCACGGACCCGACCGGGATCGCCGGGCCCTCGAGCGCGCGGGCCCCGGCCTCGAGCGCGGCTGGGAGCCCCGCGCGGACGAGGTCGAGCACCGTCGTCCGCGCGGGGAGTTCGTGGAGGCCGACAGTGCCGTCGGGGAGCGTGCCGACGACGCCGGCGGTCACCCGGCCGTCGACCTCCCAGGTGGCGAACCGCATCAGACCGGGGGAGCCACGAAGAGACCCTTGTCCGGGTCGTTGAACGACTTCTGCGCGACGAACTCGTTCATCGCGTTCGCCGTGCCCCACTGGTCGGAGACCTCGGGGTTGCTGATGTCGTAGAGGTGCGGGTGCCAGGTGTCCTCGTCGAGCTGCTCCAGCTCGGTCGTGTACTCGACCGTGTTGCCCTGCGGGTCGAGGAAGTAGCTGAAGGTGTTGTTCCCGGCGAGGTGCCGGCCCGGCCCCCAGATCTTCTCCACCCCGGCGCGCAGCAGCCGCCCGGTGCCGCGCATGTACTCGTCGACCCCGCGCATCTCGAACGAGGCGTGGTGCAGCGACGCGTGCGGGCCACGGGCGATCGCCATGCTGTGGTGCCAGGCGTTGGTGCGGAGGAACCACATCATGTTGCCCATCCGCGGGTGCATGAGCGTGTCCGACAGCGAGAAGCCCAGGTGCTTGTCGTAGAAGGCGACCGTGCCCTCGGGGTCGGTGGAGTTGAGGACGACGTGGGAGAGGCGGACCGGGATCGACTCGCCCTCCTCGATGGTGCGGTGCTGCCGGACCTCGACGTCGGAGCTGATCTCGATCGTCCGGCCCTCGTTGTCGAAGAACCGGAAGCCGTAGCCGCCGCCGGGGGTCTGCAGGGTGTCCGGCTCACCGACCAGCTGCACGCCGTCGGCCGCCAGCTGCCCGGCGAGGGTGTCGACGTCGTCGGCGTTCGCGGCGCCGAAGGAGATGAGGTCGATCCGCTTCTCCGCCGCCTGGCGCAGCCGCACGATGTACTGCTCCGGTGACCCCTCGGCCGCCAGGAAGGCCAGGCCGGTGTCGGTGTGCTCGGGGGTCAGACCCCAGATGCCGGAGTAGAAGTCGAGCTGCGTGGTGAAGTCCGGCACGGCCAGGTCGACGTGCCGCAGATGGGTGATCAGGCGCTGGGTCATGAGGGCTTTCCTTGGCTTCAGGCGGGCTGGCTGGTGAGCATGGCGATCGAGCGCATGAGGGACGGGATGTCGCCCTGCACGTGGTCGAGCTGCCACTGGGCGAGCTGGTTGGAGGCATCCACGACGGTCTTGGCGCGCTCGTACCGGCGGGCCATGAACGCGTCCCACAGGTCCTGGTCCAGCGCGGTCCGCTCGACCAGCAGCTCGGCGAGGACGACCGCGTCCTCCAGGGCCATGGCGCCACCCTGGGCGATGGTGGGCGGGCAGGTGTGCGCCGCGTCCCCGATCAGGACGACCCGACCGCGGTTCCACGGCTCGTCGAGGACGTGGGTCTCGAACCAGGTGTAGTTGACCCGCGACGGGTCGGTCAGGGTCTCGCGGATCTCGTCCCACGGCCCGTGGTACGCCTGCGACAGCTGCTTCATCGTGGCCAGCTGCTCGTCGGGGGTGAGGGCGCTGCGGTCCTGCGCGTCCTCGACGATGTAGGCGTAGAGCGAGTCCTCACCGGTGGGGCAGTAGCCGGCGATGTAGGACGGGCCGCCGTAGTAGAGGTCGGTGCGGGTGACGCTGGCCGGGCGCGGTCCGAAGGCGCGCCAGATGCCCATGCCGACCGACTTGGTCTCCAGGTTGATGCCGAGCGCGCGCCGGGTCCAGGAACGCAGCCCGTCGGCCCCGACGACGACGTCGTACCGGCCGGTGGAGCCGTCGGAGAACGTCACGTCGACGCCGTCCTCGTCCTGGGACAGCTCGGTGAAGGTGGTCCCGAGCCGGACCTTGACGCCGACCTCGGTGGCGCGGTCGAGCAGGATGTGGGCCAGCTCGGGGCGCGGCATGCCCATGGCGGCGGGGAGGTCGGGGCCGCCGGTCTTGGCGTCGGGGATCTCGGCGACGACAGTGCCGAACGGGTCGGGCGCACGGATGCCGGTGACGTCGAAGACGTAGCCGGCCTCCTGCACCTGGTCCCAGACGCCGAGCGACCTGAGCTCGCGCAGCGCATTGCCTTGGAGGGTGATGCCGGAGCCGAGGGCGGCCACCTCCGGCTTGATGTCCAGCAGGTCCACGGCCACACCCCTGGTGGCGAGGTGGATGGCGACACCGGCACCGGCCAGTCCGGCGCCGACCACGAGGACGTTGTTCACGGCGGGCATCGATGCGCTCCTACTTGACGGCGATGGGGTTGACCGGGGAGCCGACGGCGCCGGTCACGGGCAGGGGTGCGGCGGTGAGCCAGAAGTCGTAGCGGCCGTCCTCGGCGCAGTCGGCCGCCAGCGCGTCGAGGTCCCACATCTCCCCGATGAACAGCCCCATGTTCGGGATGACGACCTGGTGCAGCGGCTGGAAGGCGATGTCGAACTCGTTGGGGCGGACCTCGAAGCCCCAGGTGTCCGTGGCGACGCCGGCGATCTCGCGGCCGTGCAGCCAGTCGGCGGTGGTGAAGGACAGGCCGGGGGCGGCGCCGCCGGCGTAGTCGCCCCAGCCGCGTCCCTCGGCGATGTCGCGCCGGGCCCGGGTGAGCCGTCCGGTGCGCACGAGCAGCAGATCGCCGCGACCGACCCGGGACGACCCGCCCTGGGCTTCGATGGTGGCTTCGAGGTGCTCGGCGGTGATCGCGAAGCCGTCGGGCAGCTCGCCGTCGGTGCCGATCGCCCGGCCGACGTCGAGGAGCACCCCGCGACCGGCGATCAGGGAGGCGACGGTCTCGATGCCGGTGACCGAGTCGCCCATGCTGGTGACGACGTCGCCGGCTCGGCGGCCGTTCCAGGCGAAGCCGTGGTCGAAGATGTGCCCGAGGCCGTCCCACTGGGTGGAGCACTGCAGGGGCATGGCGATGACGTCGTCGGCGCCGCCGATGCCGTGCGGGAAGCCCTGCACGCCGCGCTCGGCGTCGGTCCCGGTGTCGGTCATCGTGTGCACGGGATTGGTCCGGCGGCGCCAGCCCTTCTGCGGGCCGTCGGTGTCGAAGGACTGCGACAGCGAGAAGCTGGCACCCCGGCGGACCAGGGCGGCGCCCTCGACCCGCTTCGCGTCGTCGAGGAAGTTCAGCGTGCCGATCACGTCGTCGGCACCCCAGCGGCCCCAGTTGGAGCAGCGCTTCGCGGCCGCGGCGATCGCGCCCTCCGGATCGGTGCGGTCGAGGCGGTCAGGGGTCTCGTGCATGACCTCGACAGTGGGCCAGCCCACAGGAGTGAGGGAAGACGAGATGTCTGATGACGCGCATAAGGCGGATCTATAGGGTCCGGAGCATGAACCTCGCGAGCCTGGATCTCAACCTGCTCGTGTCGCTCGACGCGCTCCTGCAACAGCGGAGCGTCACCCGGGCGGCTGAGCAGATGGGGCTCAGCCAGCCGGCCCTCTCGGCGTCGCTGGCCCGGCTCCGCCGGCACTTCGACGACGAGCTGCTCACCCGGGTGGGCAACGAGTACCGGCTCACCCCCCTGGCCGTGCAGCTGCGCGAACTGGCCCGCATCGCGCTGTCGGGGGTCGAACGGGTCTTCACCGCCCAGCCGGAGTTCGACCCGGCGTCCTCCACCCGCGAGTTCACCCTGCTGGTCAGCGACTACGTCGTGGCGGTCCTCGGCGACACGGTCGCCGGGCTGCTCGCCGAGGAGGCGCCGAACACCCGGCTCCGCCTGTCCACGCACTCCCCGGCGGTCGTGGACCGCGCGGAGCAGGCGCTCCTGTCCGCCGATCTCCTCTTCCTGCCGCCGGGGTTCCTCACCGACCTCTCCCGCCGGGACCTGTACCGGGACGAGTGGGTCTGCGTGGTGGCCGCCGAGAACCCGGTCGTCACCACGGGCCTGACGGTCGAGGACCTGGAGACGCTGCCCTGGGTGGCCACCTACCACGGGCCGACGGCGTCGACGCCGGCCGCCCGCCAGATGCGCATGCTGGGCATCGAGCCGCGCGTCCAGGTCGTCGTCGAGAACTTCATGACCGTCCCGACGCTCGTCGCGGGCAGCGACCGGATCGCGCTCCTGCAGCGCCGGCTGGTGGACCTGATGCCCCTCAACAGCGGCATCCGCGCGCTGCCGTGCCCCTTCGACGCGGGCCCGCTCATCGAGGCGATGTGGTGGCACCCGGTCTTCGACGACGACCCGGAGCACACCTACCTCCGCGATCTCGTCGTCCGCGCCGCTCAGCTGGCAGTCGGCGTCCCGACCACGGACATCGACAGCGCTGATACCGACCAGCAGAAGAAGTGATTTCCGCTCCGGCGCTCTGGTCCTGACACTTCGGCGGCAGTGATGCCCGTCACCGACGTCGGGCAGCAAGCGTCGAAGGGAAGTTCATGACCCGCTCCATACGCCGGCTCGGCGTGACCGCCGTCCTCACCCTGGTCGCCACCGTGGGCCTGGCGGCCTGCGGATCCTCCGACGAGGACACGAGCAGCTCCGGCAGCTCGGGCAGCCCCGCCGGGGAGAGCTCCGCGGCCACGCAGGACCTGCTCCAGGTCGCCTACGAGGGGCAGATGGGTGAGCCCCCGACGACGCCGACCACGCCGGCGGAGGACGTCGACCTGTGGGTGGTCTCCTGCGGTGAGCAGATCCCGAGCTGCTCCACGCCGACGGCGGCGGTGCAGGAAGCGGCCGAGGCTGTGGGCTGGAGCGCTCGCCTGTGCGACGGCAAGCTCAACCCCAACGGCTGGGGTGACTGCGTGCGCCAGGCGGTCAGCGCCGGCGCCGACGTGGTGATCCCGGTGGGCATCGACTGCGCCAGCATCCAGCAGCCCTTCCAGGAGGCCAAGGACGCCGGTGTCACCGTCGTCGGCGCCGGTGGTGCCGACTGCGACGCGGTCGGCGGCGAGCCGCTGTGGGCCAGCGAGCGACTGCAGCTCGAGGGCATGAGCGTCAAGGAGAGCTTCGAGCTGCAGGGCAAGCTCGCCGCGGACTGGCTGATCGGGAAGACCGACGGCCAGGCGCAGGTGCTCCACCTGGTCTTCACCGACCCGCTGTGGGGACCGTGGCTGGCCGAGGGCTTCGAGAAGGAGATCGCCACCTGCGACGGCTGCGAGATCGTCGGCACGCTCGAGGTCGCCAACAACGACGTCATGACCGGTGCGCTGCCGCAGAAGTTCTCGACCGCCCTGCTGCAGGCGCCGGACGTGAACTCGGTCTTCGTGCCGCTCGGCGGCTGGATGCCGGCCGGCCTGGCCCAGGCCGTGGTGGCCTCCGGGCGCTCGGCCGAGCTCAACGTCATCAGCGGGCTGGGCAGCGTCGCCAACATGGAGCTGATCCGCAACGACGGCGGCCAGGACGCCATCGTCGGCTACCCCACGCCGTGGGGCGGTTGGGGATCGGTGGACACCGCGATCCGGGTGCTCAACGGCGAGGAGCCGCTGGTCCAGGGTGACGGCTTCCGGGTCGTCGACGCCGAGAACGGCCTGCCGCCGCAGGGGCAGGACTTCGAGCCGGTCGACTTCCGGGCCGCCTACCAGGAGGCCTGGGGCGTCTGACCGCCCGCTCCTCCTCCCCACCGGTGGCCGCTCCCTCGGGGGCGGCCACCGGCGAAAGGACCACCATGAGCACCACGGCACGTCCGCCGACGACGGACGTCGTCCTGCGGATCACCGGGATGACCAAGCGGTTCGGCGCCACCCTGGCCCTCGACGGCGCGGACCTGGCCCTGCGGCACGGCACCGTGCACGCCCTGATCGGCGGCAACGGGTGCGGCAAGTCCACGACGATCAAGGTGCTGGCCGGGGTCCACCGGGCCGACGCCGGCCGGATCGAGATGGCCGGGTCGGCGTGGTCGGCCGCCGAGTACGACGCGCGGGCCGGCCGCGCTGCCGGGCTGCGCTTCGTGCACCAGGACCTCGGCCTGTTCCCCGAGCTGTCGATCGCCGAGAACTTCGCCCTCGACGCCGGCTACCCCCGGGGCCTGGCCGGGCGGGTCTCCTGGACGGCGCTGCACCGGCGGGTCGCCGGACTCCTCGACAACTACGAGATCGGCGCCTCGCCCGCGACGCCGGTGGCGGCGCTGCGCCCGGCGCAGCGGACGCTGGTCGCGATCGCCCGGGCGCTGCAGGACCAGGAGAGCGACCGGCACCTCGTGCTGGTGCTCGACGAGCCCACCGCCACCCTGCCCCAGCACGAGTCGCGCCTCCTCCTGGACGCCGTGCGCCGCCGGGCCGATGCCGGGCAGACGGTGCTGATGGTCAGCCACCGGATGCCGGAAGTGCTCTCGGTGTCCGACGACTTCACCGTGTTCCGGGACGGGCGCACCGTCGCCTCCCTGGTGGCCGCGCGGCCCACCGAGGCCGAGCTGGTGGCGCACATGACCGGGTCGGCGGACGCGGCACGGGCGGTCGTCCGCCCGCAGCCCGCCTCCGGGCCGGCGGCGGACGCCGGCCGCGGCGACGTCGTCCTCGACGTGGCCGGACTGGCCGGCGGACCGCTGCGCGGGGTCGACCTGCAGGTCCGGCGGGGCGAGATCGTCGGCCTCACCGGACTGGTCGGCTCGGGGCGCACCTCCCTGCTCAAGACCGTGTTCGGCGAGCACGCACCGGCCGGGGGCAACGTGCGGATCGCCTCGGACCGGCCGGCCGGGGACGCGGCCGCCTCCGTGCCGGCGCGGATCGCCGGCGGGGTGGCCTACGTGCCGGAGGACCGGGGCGGTGAGGCCGCGTTCGCCGACCTCACGGTCCGGGACAACCTCTCGGCCACGGTCGTCGGCCGGTACTGGCGCCCCTGGGGCATGGCGGTCCGGCGGGAGCGGGCCGACGCCGGTGCGCTCATCCGGTCGCACGCCATCAAGGCGTCGTCGACCGAGGTGCCGTTCGCGGCACTGTCCGGCGGGAACCAGCAGAAGGCGGTCCTGGCCCGCTGGCTCCGCCGCGAGCCTGCGCTGCTCCTGCTCGACGAACCGACCCAGGGCGTCGACGTCATGTCCCGCGCCGACATCTACCGGATCGTCCGCGAGACCGCGGAGCGCGGCTGTGCCGTCCTCGTGGCCTCCTCCGACCAGCTCGAGCTCTGCGGTCTCTGCGACCGGGTGCTCGTGCTGCGCGACGGACGCGTCGCGGCGGAGCTGAGCGGGGCGGCCCTCACCGCCGACCGGCTGACCGCACTCACCCAGAGCACCGAAACCACCGCCGGCCCGGTGCCGGCTCCAGGAGACCGATGATGAGCCTGACCAGCACCGAGCACGTCGACACCGGGCCGGCCGACGGCCCGGACGCCGGCACGACGCCGCCGGGAACCGCGGCGTCCCCCTCCTCCCGGCTCAAGGGCCTCGCCGAGCGCAACGCCCTGCTGGCCCTGCTGCTGGCGGTGATCGCGTTCTTCGCGATCTACCCCGAGAGCTCGGACACCTTCTTCACCAGCTCGAACGCCAGCGTGCTGCTGGGCAACCAGTCGGTTGTCGCGCTGCTGGCCCTGGCGGTCATCCTGCCGCTGGTCACCGGCTACTTCGACTTCTCCCTGGGTGCCATCGCCGCGACCTCCAGCGTCCTCACCGCCGGGCTGATGAGCTTCTCCGACCTGTCGCTCGGCCTGGCGATCGCGGTCGGCATCGGCGTCGGCGCGGGGATCGGGGCGATCAACGGGGTGCTGGTCACCCGCTTCGGGCTCAACAGCTTCGTCACCACCCTCGGCATGGCCACGCTGCTGGGCGGGCTGATCCAGTGGTACACCGGCGGGCAGACCATCCTCGCCGGCATCGACCCGGCGTTGCCGCGCTTCGGCAGCGCGACGTGGCTGGGGCTGCCGCGCGTGGTCTTCGTCGTCCTGCTGGCCACCGTCGCCCTCTGGTACCTGCTCTCCCAGACCCCGTTCGGCCGGAGCCTGTACGCGATCGGGTCCAACCCCCGCTCGGCCCGGCTCGTCGGCGTGCGGGTCGACCGGTCGGTCTGGACGACCTTCGTGCTGGCCGGTGCCCTCGCGGGGGTGACCGGGGTGCTCCAGCTGGCCCGGGCGGGCAGCGCCACCGCCGACAACGGGACCAGCCTGCTCTTCCCCGCGCTGGCCGCGGCGTTCCTCGGGGCCACCGCGGTGGTGCCCGGCTTCTTCAACGCGGTCGGCACGATCATCGGCGTGCTGTTCGTCTCGGTCGCCGTCAGCGGGTTGACGCTGTCGGGGGCCAGCGCCTGGGCCAGCCCGGTCTTCAACGGGGCGGCGCTGCTGGTCGCCGTCGGGCTGTCGCACTACCTGGGCCGGCACCGGGGCGTCGGCACGGGATGAGCGGGACCGGCTGAGCGGGACCGGCTGAGCGGCACCGGCTGAGCGGCACGGGATGAGCGGCCCCGGCTGAGCGGCACCGGCTGAGCCGGAAACGCGGAACGGGTCTGGCACGGCCGCGGACCGGGTAGCGGTGCCCCATGGATGCGATCGCAGTGGGGAAGGCCGGCCTGCAGGGCTGGCGGGAAAAGGTGGCCGACGCCGTCGCGGAGCCGGTCGCCCGGCGCGCGGGGGTGGCCGACGACCAGGTGCGGGCGGTGATCGGGGCGCTGTTCCTCGTGCTCTCGGTCATGTACGTGGTCAACGCCGTCCGGCAGCTGGCCGGCGCACGCTGAGCCCTCCCGAGGGGGCCGTGGAGGACCGTCGCGAGGGCACCGTCCGGCTGGCCGACGGCCGCACCCTGGCCTATGCCGAGTGGGGTGACCCGGGCGGTCGCCCCGTGCTGGGCTGCCACGGGTCGCCCAGCTCCCGGCTGGAGCGGCACGTCGAGGACCCCGACGGCTACCGGCGCCGGGGGATCCGGTTCGTCGTCCCCGACCGGCCGGGGTTCGGGCGCTCCGATCCGCACCCGGGCCGGCGGGTGGCGGACTGGCCCGGCGACGTCCGGGCCCTCCTGGACCACCTGGGCATCGACCGGTTCGCCGTCCTCAGCCTGTCCGGCGGCGCGGCCTACGCCCTGGCCTGCGCGCACGCCTTCGGCGACCGGGTGAGCGCGGTCGGGATCCTGGGCGGTGCACCACCTCCCGACGTCCCGTGGCCGTGGCCGCGGTGGGTGCCCGGACCGGTCCGGTCGGCCGCACACCGGCCCGGCCGGGCGGCCGCTCTCCTCCAGCCGGTGCTCGCCCCCGCCGCGATGCGTCCGGCGCTCATCCCGCGCTACCTGCAGGTCCGGCTGAACGCCGCCGACCGGCGGGTGATCGGCCGGCCGGCCGTGCGCCAGATCCTCGCCGAGACCTTCACCGAGGGGTTGCGCAACGGGCCGGCCGCCCTCGCCGCGGACCGCGCGCTGCTCTTCCGGCCGTGGGGCTTCCCGTTGTCGGAGATCGGCCAGCACGTGCACGTCTGGCACGGCACCCACGACTGGCTGGTGCCCGCAGCGCTCGGGCAGGTCCTGGCCGGGATGCTGCCGCGGTGCAACGCGCACTGGTTCCCGGGGGAGGGGCACTTCCTCGTGTTCGACCACGCCGACGAGGTCTACGCGGCGCTGACCCCCTGACCGGTGCGCCCCTGACCAGCGGTCTCCCTCCCGCGGGTCCGCATGCGTGTGCTTGGCTGGCGGCCGCCCGCAGCCGGCCCGAAGGGAACCCGATGTCCGTCCTGTCCAGCTTCGCCGAGGCGCTGTCCACCGGAGCCGTCGAGGTCGTCGACCTGACGGCCCCGCTGTCGTCGGACACGCCCGTCATCGCCCTGCCGGAGCAGTTCGCGCAGACCGCGTCCTTCCAGCTGGAGGAGCTCAGCCGCTACGACGACCGGGGCCCGGCCTGGTACTGGAACAACTTCCGGACCGGTGAGCACACCGGCACGCACTTCGACGCGCCGAACCACTGGGTCACCGGGCGCGACGGTGACGACGTCGCCTCGGTGCCGGCGAGCCGGTTCATCGCCCCCGCCGTCGTCCTCGACTTCTCCGCGCAGGCCGCTGACGATCCCGACTTCCTGCTGGAGGTCGAGCACGTCCGCGCGTGGGAGGCCGAGCACGGTCCGCTGCCGGCCGGCGGGTGGCTGCTGTTCCGCACCGGGTGGTCCGCGCGGTCGGCGTCGCAGCAGGAGTTCCTGAACGCCGACGAGACCGGTCCGCACACGCCCGGCCTGTCGCCGGCCTGCGCCCGCTGGCTGGCCGAGGAGACGCCGGTCATCGGGCTGGGGGTGGAGACGGTCGGCACGGACGCCGGCGGTGCCCACTCGTTCGACCCGCCGTTCCCGTGCCATGCCGCGCTCATGGGCAGCGGCAAGTACGGCCTCACCCAGCTGCAGAACCTCGACCGGCTCCCGGCGACCGGCGCCCTGGTCGTGGCGGCCCCGCTGCCCATCGTGTCCGGCTCCGGATCGCCGCTGCGGGCGGTGGCGCTGGTCGAGCGGGGATGAGCCGGGCGGGGACGGGCCCGACGGTCGCCGACGTCGTCGGGGGCATGCTGGTCCGCTCGGGGATCGACGCGGCCTTCGGGGTCGTCGGGTCGGGCAACTTCGCGGTGACCAACGCGATGGTCACCGCCGGTGCCCGGTACGTGGCCGCCCGCCACGAGGGCGGGGCCGCGACGATGGCCGACGCCTACGCCCGCATGTCCGGGGGAGTGGCGGCGCTGACCCTGCACCAGGGGTGCGGCCTGACCAACGCGCTGACCGGCATCACCGAGGCCGCGAAGAGCCGCACGCCGCTGGTGGTGGTGACCGCGGAGGCGACGAACCGCCGGTCCAACTTCTTCGTCGACCAGGAGGCGCTGGCCGTGGCGGTCGGTGCGGTGCCGATGCGGGTGGCGGCGCCGGAGGACGCGGGCGCGGTGGCCGCGGCCGCGGTGGCCACCGCCCGGGATGACCGGCGGGTCGTGGTCCTCAACCTGCCCCTGGACGTCCAGCAGCTGCCTGCGGAGCCGGGGGAGGCCCGGCCCGTGCCACCGCGGGGGCCGCGCGCCGCCCCGACCGAGGACGCCGGACGGCTGGCCGAGGCGCTGCAGCGGGCCCGGCGGCCGGTCTTCGTGGCCGGGCGCGGAGCGCGGGGCGCGGGCTCCGGGGCGGCGCTGGAGGCGCTCGCCGACCGGTGCGGAGCACTGCTCGCCACGTCCGCCGTCAGCAAGGGCCTGTTCCGCGGCAGCCCCTGGGACCTCGACGTGTCCGGCGGCTTCGCCACCCCCCTGGCCGCCGAGCTGATCGGTGCCGCCGACCTGATCGTCGGCTGGGGGTGCGCCCTCAACATGTGGACGATGCGGCACGGCCGGTTGATCGCCGACGACGCCGTCGTCGTCCAGGTGGACGACGACGCCGACGCGGTCGGGACGCAGCGGCCGGTCGCCTTCGGCGTCGTGGGCGACGTCCGCGAGGTCGCCGACGCGGTCGTCCCCCTGCTGCCGGGGCCGACGACCGGCTACCGGACCGACGAGGTGCGCGCCGCCCTGGCCGCACGCAGGCGGTGGCGGGACGAGCCGTTCGACGACGGCGGGAAGGCGGGCCTGGTCGACCCGCGCACGCTGACCATCGCGCTGGACGACCTGCTGCCGGCCGACCGCGTGGTGGCCGTGGACTCCGGCAACTTCATGGGCTACCCCAGCATGTTCCTCGACGTCCCCGACGAGTTCGGCTTCTGCTTCACCCAGGCGTTCCAGTCCGTCGGGCTCGGGCTGGCGACCGCCATCGGGGCGGCCGTCGCCCGGCCCGACCGGCTGCCGGTCGCGGCGCTGGGGGACGGGGGCGCGCTGATGGGCGCCTCCGAGCTCGAGACCGTCGTCCGGCTCGGGCTCCCGATGGTGGTCGTCGTGTACGACGACGCCGCCTACGGCGCCGAGGTGCACCACTTCGGGCCGGCCGGCCACCCGCTGGACACCGTCCGCTTCCCGGAGACCGACTTCGCCGCCATCGCCCGCGGCCACGGGTTCGAGGCGGTCACCGTGCGGGCGGTCGGCGACCTCGGGGCCGTGCGGGAGTGGCTGGCCGGGCCGCGGGCGGCGCCGCTCCTCGTCGACGCCAAGGTCACCCGCGACCAGCCGTCCTGGTGGCTGGAGGAGGCCTTCCGTGGACACTGACCCCGTCGTCGGTCACGGGGCCCGCTAACATCGCTCCGTGACGATGACATCGATACCCGTCGACGAGGTCTCGGCGCTGACGGCGGCCACCTGCATGTTCCGCAGCCTCGGGGACCCGGCCCGCCTCGCGATCCTCCGCCACCTCGCCCTCGGGGAGCACCGCGTCGTCGACCTGACGGTCCACATCGGGCTGGCCCAGAGCACCGTGAGCGCCCACCTGGCCTGCCTGCGCGACTGCGGACTGGTCGTCTCCCGCCCGGAGGGCCGCGCGTCGATGTGGTCGCTGGCCCACTCCGCCGAGCTCCTCGAGCTGCTGGCCGCCGCCGAGCGACTGCTCGCGGCCACCGGCGACGCGGTCACGCTGTGCCCCGCCTACGGCGAGGGGTCCTCCCGGTGAGCGGCGCCGCGTTCTCCCCGCGGGCCCGCCGGGCGGTCCGGCTGGAGCAGCTGACCATCGGCTACAACGTCGTCGAGATGGTGATCGCGGTCGCCGCGGGGCTGGCCGCCGGGCTGATCTCGCTGATCGGCTTCGGCATCGACTCCGGCATCGAGGTCGCCGCCGCCGGCGTCGTGCTGCACCGGCTGTACGCCGAGCTGCGCCACGGCGACGTCGACGAGGCGAAGGAGCGCCGGGCGCTGAGGTTCATCGGCCTGACGTTCTTCGCGCTGGCCGCCTACGTCACCGTCGAGGGCGTCCGCCACCTGTTCGGGGACGACACCCCCGACACCAGCGTGGTCGGCGTCGTCCTGCTCGGCGCCTCCGTGGTGGTCATGCCGTGGCTGGCCCACGCCAAGCGCCGCGCCGGCGAGGCCCTCGGGTCCCGCCTGGTCATCGCCGACGCCGCCGAGACCCGGTTGTGCGCCTGGCTGTCCGTCAGCACGTTGGTCGGCCTGCTGGCGTTCACCGCCTTCGGCTGGACCTGGGTCGACCCGCTCGCCGGCTTCGTCATCGCCGGCTTCGCGGTGATGGAGGGCCGGGAGGCATGGGAGGGTGAGATCGGCTGCGACGACGGGGACGGCTGCGACGACGGCGAGCGGACGACGGGCGGGCCCGGCGCAGCCGTGGGCTCGTCGTGACCGGCGGGCCGGCCGCCCGGTGCTCACCGCCGACGGATGAGCACCGGAGGTCCGGTCAGGACGACGAGCGGGACCCGGCCGCGGCCGGCAGGTCCTCGTCCGCGTCCTCCGACGGGGGCTGCGCGACGCTGTTGTCGCTGAACGTCGCGGCTGCGCCGCCGTCGCTCCCGGACCGCTGCGCCGGAGGGCGGGGCGGTCCCGACGGCAGCGCGGCGGGATCGGCCCGGCCCCACTCGTTCTCGACGTCGCTGAGCAGCGCCTCCAGGTAGGAGCGCAGCTGCACGCGGCACGCCTGCCCGAACGCCTTGAGGTAGGCGACCTGCTCCTCGAGCTCCTCGACGCTGCGCTGCGGGGCGTCGGCACCCATCGGAACAGGGCCGGTCATCCTGGCCGCGGCCTCCTGGGCCGCCTGGATGATCGCGCCCGCGTTCTCCCGCGCCTCCCGGACGCGCCCCTCGTACTCGGCGCGGGCCTCGCTGGTCATCTGCCGGCTGAACTCCTCGGCCTCGGCGACGTAGTTGTCCGCCGTCTGCTGGGCGCTGGCGAGGATGCGCACCGCCTGCTCGCTGGGCGGCGGAGGCGTCACCGTCCCCTCCACCTGCGCCTCGAGGGCGCGCAGCCGGTCGCGCAGTTCGGCCTTCTCCGCGATGTGCCGGCCCAGCTCCTCGGCGACCCGGTGCAGGAGGCGGTCCACCTCGCTGTCGACGTACCCCGGGTGCAGCATCGAGGCCCGGGTGAACCGGACGTCGTGCAGGTCGGCGGGCCTGATCCCGTGGTCGCTGCTCGCGGACCCGTTGGCTGCGCTGCTCATTCGGTCACCTCTCCGTCAACACTGGGCCCCGGTCGGCTGGGGGCGAAGACCTCGCTGGACATGCGTCGTGGTGGGACACCGTGCTGCAGCAGCCGCCCGACGGTGTCCTCGACCATCACGGCGGGCCCCGCCACGCAGACCTCCCGGCTGGTCCACGGGCCGTGCCGCAGGACGACCTCACCGACGTCCCCCTGCTCCAGGGACGACAGCTTGTCCTCCGAGACCGCGTAGGTCACCGTCAGCCACGGGTTCTCCTCCTGCAGCCGGGCCAGGTCGGTGCGGTCGTAGACATCGTCCTCGGTCCGGAAACCGACGAACAGGTCCACCCGCCGGGCGGGACCGTGCCGGGCCACCTGGTCGACCATCGCCTTCAGCGGCGCCAGACCCATCCCGCCGGCCACCAGCAGGAGGTCCCGGTCGGAGTCGGGGTCCAGCGCGAGGTGCCCCATGGGCGGGCCCAGGCGGAGCACGTCCCCGACGCCCACCCGGCGCACGAGGGCGGAGCTGACCGGACCGCCGTCCCGTGCTTTCACGTGCAGGTCCAGGACGCCGTCCGGCCGCGGGGCGTTGGCGGGGGAGTAGTAGCGCCACAGCCGCGGTCGCAGGTCGGTCTCCAGGGACAGCGACTGGCCGGGCAGGTAGTCGTAGCGTGCCCGTGGCCGGACCCGGAGGACGGCGACGTCGATGGTGCGCCGCTCGTGGCCGACCACGTCGGCCTCCCACCAGGCCGGCTGCTCGGCCGCTTCCTCGGCCGCCGCGATCATGACCTCGGCGACGAGCGTGTACGCGTCGGTCCAGTCCTTGGCGAGCTCGGGGCTCCACTCGTCGTCGAAGTGCTCCAGGGTGGCCAGCAGGCTGGCGCCCGCAGCGGGGTAGTGGGCCGCCAGCGTGCCGAACTTCCGGTGGTCGCGTCCCAGTTGCTGGAGGATCGGGACGAGGGTGTCCAGGTCGTCCACGCGCGTGACGACCTCACCCAGCGCGGTGAAGAACCGGTCGCGCTGGTGGGCCATCGAGACCGGGAACATCGCCCGGACCTCGGGGTGGCTCAGGAACAGGTGCGAGTAGAAGTACAGGGGGGCCTCGTCGCCGGTGGCCGCGGCCTTCGCGAAGTTGGCCCGCATCGCGGGGACGTCCACGCGCGCCTCCTCGGGGATGGGGGTCCGGTCCCGCACCTCGGCGGGCGCGGGCCGGACGGACGGTGGGCTCAGGCGCTGTGCCGGCCGCTCCGCTCGGAGGCGCCGGGGGTCTCCTCGGTCGCGAGGTCGGCCTGCCACAGGTCGGGTCCGAAGACCTCGTACTGGATGTCGCGGGCCGGCACGCCCCGGTCGATCAGCGCACTGCGCACCGCCTGCATGAAGGGCAGCGGCCCGCAGAGGTAGTAGCCGGCGTCGTCGGGCAGCTTGACGTCGTCGAGGTCGACCTGCCCGCTGTGGATCTCGGCCGGGAGGGTGCTCTCGCCGCCGCGCTCGAACCAGACGTGCGCCGACGCGCCCGGGAGGTACCGGATGTCCTCCAGCACCTGGTCGCGCAGCGCGAAGGAGGCCTCGTCGAGGTCGGCGTGCAGCAGGGTGATCGGCAGGTGCGACCCCGCGGCCGCGAGGTGGGACAGCATGCCGGCCATGGGCGTGATGCCGATGCCGGCGCTGGCGAAGACCACCGGGCGGCCGGAGTCGTCCAGGACGACGTCGCCGAAGGGCAGGGACATGGTGAGCCGGTCACCGACCTGCACGCGCTCGCAGAGGAAGTTCGAGACCTCGCCGTCGGGCTTGCCGCCGCCGTGGACCCGCTTGACGGAGAACTGCCGGTGCTCGCCGTCGTCGGCCTTGGTGAGGCTGTACTGGCGCGGCTGGCGCACGCCGTCGGGCATGGGGACCTGCACGGTGACGTACTGCCCGGGCAGGGAGGTCTTCACCAGGCGGTCGTCGGTCCTGCGCATCCGGAAGGTGACGACGTCGTCGGTCTCCTGCACCTTCTCGGCGACCTCCCACTCCCGCCACACCGTCTCCGGCCGGACGCCACGCGCGCTGTACAGGCCGCGCTCCTGGTTGATCAGCGCGTAGGCCATCAGCCAGTAGACCTCGTCCCACGCCGCGGCCACCTCGGGGGTGACGGCGTCGCCGAGCACGTCGGCGATGGCCCAGAACAGGTTGTCGTGGACGACGTCGTACTGCGCCGGGGTGATGCCGAGCGACGCGTGCTTGTGGGCGATCCGGGAGAGCAGGTGCTCGGGCAGCTGCTCCGGCACCTTCACCAGCGAGGTCGCGAAGACCGCGACGGAGCCGGCGAGGGCCATCTGCTGGGTCTTCTCCGCCTGGTTGCCACGGTTGAACACCCCGTCGATCAACTCCGGGTGCTCGCCGAAGAGGTGCCCGTAGAACCGGGTGGCGATCTCCTCGATGTTCTCGGCGACCACCGGAAGGGTCGCCTCGATCACGGGCCTGGATCGGTCAGAAAGCACGTGGTCTCCTTGCCAGTCGACTAGCCCCCCGCTGGCGCGGTCACGTTCCGCTCGTTCTCCGCTACCCGATCACGCGCGGCCGATGCGTGCATCTCGTCCGGGCGTGTCGCGTCCGGGGTGGCCCGGGGTGTCGTGCGGCAGGGTGGAGGCGTGGATCCCCGCGGGACGACGCCGGCCGGAGCGCTGCCCACCCTCGTGATCATCGGGGCGATGAAGTGCGGGACCACCTCCCTGCACCGCTACCTCGACCTGCATCCGGAGGTCGCGATGTCCGGCCACAAGGAGCTCAACTTCTTCTTCGGGCCGGTGGACGGCGAGCCGGACCCGATGCGCGGGAACTGGGCCCGGGGCGTGGACTGGTACGCCGCCCGGTTCGACCCGGCCGCCGCCGTCCGGGGCGAGGCCTCGCCGGGCTACACCTCGCCCGACCACCCCGAGGTCGCCGGCCGCATGGCGTCGGTCGTCCCGGACGCCCGCCTCGTCTACGCCGTCCGCGACCCGGTGGACCGGGCGGTGTCGCAGTACTGGCACCACCGGCGGGAGGGGACGGAGGCCCGCGGGCCGGAGGAGGCGCTGCTCGACCCGCGCAGCCAGTACGTCGCCCGCGGCCGCTACCTCGAGCGGCTGGCCCCGTTCCTCTCGGCCGGCTTCGCCGACCGCGTCGCCGTCGTCGCCCAGGAGGACCTCCGGGACCGGCCGCGGGCCACGATGCGACGGCTGTTCGCCTGGCTCGGCGTCGACGAAGGCCACTGGTCACCGGGCATGGCGGAGCGCCGCAACAGCGCACCCGAGCCGGCGCGGCCGCTGAGCGCGGCCGTGCGGGACGGGCTGCGGGACGCCGTCCGGGACGACGCGGACCGGCTGCGCGAGTTCACCGGTCAGGCCTTCCCGCAGTGGTCGGTCTGACGTCGCAGGCGTCCGGCGTCAGCGCCCGCGTGGGGGCCGCCCCGGCGGGAGGCTGTCGGCGACGACCGCCCCCCGCTCGCCGAGCGGCCGCTCCGGGCCGACGGTGGAGTCCTGCAGGGTCTGCCGCTCGGCCTCCGCGTTCACGGCGGCGCCGACGATCACCAGGAACACGCTGATCCACAGCCAGAACATGCTGATGGCCACCCCGGCCAGCGAGCCGTACGTCGAGGAGTAGCTGCCCAGGCTCTGCACGTAGGCGAAGAGCCCGGCCGACGTCGCCAGCCACAGCAGCGTGGCCGTCACCGCGCCGCCGCTGATCCAGCGCCAGCGTGCCTGCCTGCGGTCGGGGGCGAACCGGTAGAGCGCGGCGAGCACGACGGCCATGAGGACACCGAGCGCCAGCCAGGGGAAGACCGGAGACACCGCACGGACGAGGCCGGGGGCGTCGTCCAGCGCGCCCGAGAAGACGTCCGACACGGTCAGCACACCGCCCAGGAGCAGGGCGCCGCCGATCACGAACACCAGACCCAGGCCGCTGCGGCGGAGGAAGCCCCGGGTCTCGGTCTCGTGGTAGGCGAGGGTCAGGGCGTCGATCAGGTAGGTGGCCGCGGTCGTCGCCGTCCAGAGGGCGACGACCAGACCGGTCAGCCCGCGCAGCGTGAGCACCCTGGTGGAGGCGGCCGTGACGGTCGTCAGCTGGTCGGCGACCAGGGGCTCGAGGTCGGTCGGCAGGCTGCGGGCCACGCCGGACAGCTGCTCCAGCGCCTCCTCGGGCGTGGTGACCGCGCCGTAGACCGAGACCGCGGTGACCAGCATGGGCGCGATGGAGAGCAGGGCGAAGAACGAGATCCCGGCGCTGAGCACCATCAGCCGGTCGTCGAGCACGTGCCGCACGACCCGGCGCAGGATCGCGCCCCAGTGGCCCACCGGGATGAGGTGCGGCCACGCGGCGTCGCTCCCGCCGCCCCCCGCGTGGGGAACCGCTGCCGTCCCGCGCTCGGCGGAGCCCTCCGTCATGGCCGGGGGTGTGCCCAGCCGGTGCGGGCGTCACGCGGGAAGCGCTCAGGCGGTGTCGGTGACCACCCGGTCGCGGCCGGCGCGCTTGGCCAGGTACAGGTGGGCGTCGGCCCGGCCGAGCACCTCCGGGGGCGTGACGTCGGTGCGGCCGGCCGTGCCCGCGGCGCCGATGCTGGCCGTCACCGGCAGGTGGCCGGTGAGCCCGGCCCAGGGGTGGGCGCGGACGGTGCGGCGCAGCTCCTCGAGCCGCCGCGTCGCCCCCTCGTCGTCCTCGACCAGGACGAGCAGGAACTCCTCGCCGCCCATCCGGGCGACGAAGGACCCGGGACCGGCGGCCGCGCCGGCCTCCTGGAGCAGCTCGGCGACCGTCCGCAGCACCCGGTCGCCGACGTCGTGGGACCAGGTGTCGTTGACCGCCTTGAAGTGGTCCAGGTCCAGCAGCGCGACGGTGACCGCCGTGGTGCCCGCGGCCGCCTGGGCGAGCAGCCCCGGCAGCTGGTCGTCGACGTAGCGGCGGTTGTAGAGGCCGGTGAGCGGATCGCGCAGCGACAGCTCGCGGTAGCGGCGGGTCTGCCGGCGGGCCTCGGTCGTCTCGTACATCGCCTGCAGGGTGCGGGCCCGGGCGTCCCGCTCGGCCGACTGGAGCTCCATGAGCTCGTCGGAGTAGCGCTTGTGCTCCTCGAAGGCGGCCCGGAAGTCCCCGCCGGCCGCGTGCAGCTCCGCCTGCTCCCGGCGGGCGCGGACCCGGATCGAGGTCAGCCCGTGCGTCTCGCACCGGCGCACGCACTCGTCGAGCGTGGCCTGCGCCGCGTCGAGGGCGCCGCGGCGGCGCCGGACCTCGCCGAGGGTGAGCAGGAAGTCGGCTCCGGCGTCCCCGTCCAGGGACGCGTCGAGCGCCTCCGGGCGCAGGCCCGGCAGCATCGCCGTCTCGGCCTCGTCGAGGCGCCCGAGGCCCACGAGCGCGCGGCCCACCGTGTCGAGCTGCCCGACGCGCAGCGGGACACCGGCCCGGGCGGCCAGCTGCTGGAGGGCGGTGCTCCAGCCGAGGGCGTCCTCGAAGGCGCCTGCCACCGTCTCGCAGTACGCCCGGTTGTTGAGGACCAGCAGCTGGCGGTGGACGTCGCCGATCTCCTCGGCGCGGCGCAGCACGTGGTCGTAGCGTTCCCGGGCCGCCACGGCGTCACCGCTGAGGCCCAGGCAGTCGGCCAGCCGGGCGTGGTGGTCGATGTGCACCTCGGCGTCGACGTCGTCGGCCAGCAGGTCCACGGCCCGGACGGCGTGCTCGAGGGCCAGCGAGAGGTCACCGAGCTCCTGGAGGACGGCGGTCAGCACGTAGTGGCTGCGGGCCAGGAGGTGCCGGGAGTCGTGCTCCGCGGCCCAGCGCTGGATGTCCTGGGCCCGCCGCCCGGCCTCGGCGACGTCGCCCCGCCGGCGCAGCAGGTCGGCCTGCAGGAGCCGGGCACGGTGCACCAGGTCGGTGCGGCCGAGCCGCTCGGCGGCGCTCGCCGCCGCTGCCGCCGGGCCCTCGACGTCGACGGGGTCGAACCGGGAGAGGCGCTCCAGGTCGGCGACCGCGGCGGCCGCGGCCACGGCGGCGGGCGAGGACGGCGCAGCCGCGCTGCGCTCCCCGCCCGCCACGTCGTGGACGTCCGCAGTGCTGGTCACAGGGGCCCATCGTCACGGCGAACGCCCAGCTTGAGAGCCCTGCCGGCGTGATCTACCCCGCACCGCCGGCGGTCGCCGGCCCTGCCGGTGGAGGGGAGGATGGGCCGCAGCACCCGCCGTCGCGCCTCGACGCCGCGCCCGACGGCGAGGGGTCCGGCGACGGCCACCCGACGGAAGGACCTGCCATGCACCTCGGCGTCGACAGCTTCGTCTCGGCGGTGACCGACCCCGCCACGGGGCACGTCGTCGGACCCGAGGAGCGGATGCAGCACCTGCTGGAGGAGATCGAGCTCGCCGACCGCGTCGGGCTGTACTCCTTCGGCATCGGCGAGCACCACCGCAGCGAGTACTACGACTCCGCCCCGCCGGTCATCCTCGGTGCGGCGGCGGCTCGCACGTCCCGCATCCGGCTCGGCAGCGCGGTCGCCGTGCTCAGCGCCGCCGATCCCGTCCGGGTCTTCCAGCAGTTCGCGACGCTCGACCTGATCGCGAAGGGCCGCATCGACCTGGTGGTCGGGCGGGGGTCGTTCACCGAGGCGTTCCCGCTCTTCGGCCTGAGCCTGGGCGACTACGACGAGCTGTTCGCCGAGAAGCTCGACCTGCTGCTGCGCATCCGCGAGTCCGAGCACGTGACGTGGTCGGGCCGGCACCGGCCGGCGCTCACCGGGCAGGGGGTCTACCCGCGGCCGCTGCAGGACCCGCTGCCCATCTGGGTGGGCGTCGGTGGGACGCCGGAGTCCTTCGTCCGGGCCGGACTGCTCGGGCTGCCGCTCATGGTGGCGATCATCGGCGGCGAGCCGCGCCAGTTCGCGCCCCTGGTCGAGCTCTACCGCCGGGCCGGGGCGCAGGCCGGGCACGCCCCCGAGCGGCTGCAGGTGGGGCTGCACGTCTTCGGCTTCGTCGCCGAGAGCACGCGGGCCGCCGCCGACACGATCTACCCCGGCTGGCACGAGATGTTCGAGAAGGTCTCCCGGGAGCGCGGCTTCTCCCCGCCCTCGCGGGCCCAGTTCGACGCGACCAGCGGGCCGAACGGCGCCTTCTTCATGGGCGACCCGGAGACCGTGGCCGAGAAGCTGGTGCGCATCTCCGGCCAGCTCGGCGGGGTGGACCGCATCTCGCTGCAGATGACCAACCCCCGGCTGGCGCACGCCGACCTGCTGCGCGGCATCGAGCTGCTCGGCACGGAGGTCGCCCCGCGGGTCGCCGAGGCCCGGTAGTCCCCACCGTCCGGATCAGCCGCCGGCCAGCAGGGCGCGGACCGCGTCGAGGTCGTCGGCCTCGGCCGGCGTCTTGTCCGGCCGGTTGCGCAGCACCCGGGCGAACCGCAGCGCCACCCCGCCCGGGTAGCGGGTGCTGCGCTGGGCGCCGTCGAGCGCGATCTCGACGACGAGCTCCGGGCGCAGCAGCAGGCCCCAGTCCGCGTGCTCCCGGGCCAGCCCCGGGAAGGTGCTGGTCTGCCACTCCAGCAGCTCGTCGGTCATGCCCTTGAACGTCTTGCCGACCATCACCGGCTCGCCGCCGGCGGGGTCGCGGGCACCGAGGTGGATGTTCGACAGCTTCCCGGTGCGCCGGCCGTAGCCCCACTCCACGCCGATCACCACCAGGTCGAGGGTGTGCACCGGCTTCACCTTCTGCCAGGCCCGGCCCCGCCTCCCGGCGGCGTAGGGGGCGTCCAGGGCCTTGACCACGACGCCCTCGTGCCCGCCGGTCAGCGCGCGGTCCAGCACGTCGGCGGCCTGGTCGGCGCTGGGGGAGCGGACCCCGGGCATCCGGAGGGCGGCGTGCGCGTCGTCGGCCAGCAGCCCGGCCAGCGCGTCCAGCCGGACGTGCAGCGGCTCGTCCAGCAGGTCGCGGCCGTCGAGGTGGAGCAGGTCGAAGAAGAACGGGCTCAGCAGCACCCCCGGCTCCGCGGCCTCGGTCCCGAACCGGCTCATCGTGTCCTGGAACGCCCGTGGCCGGCCGTCGTCGTCCAGGGCCAGGGTCTCGCCGTCGAGGACGGCGGTGGCGCAGGGCAGCGCCCGCACCCGGTCCACCAGCTCCGGCACGCCGTCGGTCACCTCGCGCAGCGTGCGCGTCCACACCCGCACCTCGTCGCCGTCGCGGTGCACCTGGATCCGGGCACCGTCCAGCTTGAACTCCACGGTGACCGCGTCGCCGAGGTCGGCGAGCGCGGCGTCCAGCGAGGACCCGGGCGCCGCCAGCATCGGCCGGACGGGGCGCCCCACCTCGAGGCGCACCGCGTCCAGCGCCGCCGCGCCCCCCGCCAGCGCGGCGGCGGCGGTCCGCGGCAACCGGCCGGACAGCATGAACGCCCGGCGCACGCTCGCGGAGGGGACGTCGGCGGCCGCGGCGACGGCGTCGAGGACGACACCCTCCAGCGCGCCCTGGCGCAGCTCACCGGACAGCAGCCGCACCAGGAACCGCTGCTCGTCGGCGGTCGCGGCCGCCAGCAGGCCGCCGAGGAGGGTGCCCCGGCGGGCCGCCGAGCCGGCGCCGGACGTCGTGGCCAGCTCGGTCAGGCCCCGGTCGACCGCCGTCACCGTCAGCGACGCCTCGGCGGCCGGCTCGCCGCCCAGCCGCGCGAGGGTGCGCCAGCCGACCCCGAGCCGGCCCTGCCGGACCTCGCCCGCGAGCCAGGCGGTCACCGGCTCGACCTCGACCGGGTCGGCGGCCCGGAGCAGCCCGGCGATCGTCCGTGCCTTCGCGGTGCGCGAGCGGGTGGCGACGACGGCCGTGGAGGCGGCGACGACGTCGGCGAGCAGCACCGCGTCATCGTGGCAGGCCCGGCGGACGTCCCGGCGGCGGGAGCGACCCCCGGCGTCTTAGATGGCCGCATGGCTGACAGCACGCGCGACCACGACCTCGTCCTCTTCGGGGCCACCGGCTTCGTGGGGCGGCTGCTCGCCGCCTACCTCGCCGAGCACGCGCCGCCCGGCCTCCGGATCGGGCTGGCCGGCCGGTCGCTGACCCGGCTCCTGGAGGTCCGTGCCGGTCTCCCCCCGGCGGCGCGGGAGTGGCCGGTCGTGGCGGCCGACGCCGGGGACCCGGCCTCGATGGCCGCGCTGGCGGAGAGCACGCGGGTGCTGGTGACGACGGTCGGCCCGTACGCGCGGTACGGCCTGCCCGTGGTCGAGGCCTGCGCCGCCGCCGGCACCCACTACGCCGACCTCACCGGCGAGGTGCTGTTCGTCCGCGAGGCCGTCGACCGCGTCGACGAGGTGGCGAGGCGGACCGGCGCCCGGATCGTGCACGCGTGCGGCTACGACTCCATCCCCTCCGACCTCAGCACCTTCCTGCTCGCCGAGCGGGCCCGAGCCGACGGGGCGGGCGGCCTGACCGACGTCCGGCTGGTCGCGACGATGCGCGGCGGCTTCAGCGGCGGCACGATCGACTCGATGCGGGCCCAGGTGGAGGCCCTGCAGGAGAACCCCTCGAAGCGCCGTGTCGTCGGCGATCCGTTCGCGCTCAGCCCCGACCGCGCCGCCGAGCCGGGCACGCGCCAGCCGCGCGACGGCAGCATGCCCGAGCGGACGGCGGACGGGCGCTGGACGGCGGCCTTCGTGATGGCACCGTTCAACACCCGCATCGTGCGGCGGAGCAACGCCCTGCAGGACTGGGCCTACGGCCGGGGGCTGAGCTACGGGGAGGTCATGGGTGTGGGTCGCGGCCCTCTCGGTGCGGTGACCGCCGCGGGTCTCTCCGCCGGGCTCGTGGGCGCGGTCTCGGCCATGGCGTTCCCGCCGACCCGCGCCCTGCTGGACCGGGTGCTGCCCGCCCCGGGCAGCGGGCCGAGCGAGGAGGTCCGCCGGAAGGGCTGGTTCCGCATGACGGTCGACGCGGAGACCGAGCGCGGCCGCCGCTACCGGGCGATCGCCGCCGGTCAGGGGGACCCGGGCTACGCCGCGACCGCGGTGATGCTGGGGGAGAGCGCGCTGGCCCTGGCGCTGGACGGCGACCGGCTGCCCGACCGGGCCGGCTCGCTCACCCCGGCGACGGCGCTGGGCGCGGTGCTGGTGGAACGGTTGCGGGCGGCCGGGCAGACCTACGAGGTGTCCGAGCTCTGAACCGTCGACGTATCCGGGTTCTCGGCCCGGTATCTGTGCAGAGGGCGTAACCCCAACCCGCCACCGGCGTTGTCCTACCGAGCGTCCCCCCCGGATGGAGAAGCCCGTGCACCGCATCGCCGCCTGCGTCCTCGCCGTCCTCGCCGTCGTGCTCTTCGGCGTCCCGGCCACGGCGGGGGCGCACGGGCCCCTCCGGTACGTCGCCCTGGGCGACTCCTACAGCGCGGCCTCCGGGGTCCTGCCCCCGGACCTGACGGCGCCACCGATGTGCCTGCGCTCGACCGCCAACTACCCGCACGTGATCGCGGCCGCCACCGGCGCGCAGCTCACCGACGTGACCTGCGGCGGTGCCGACACCGGTGACTACGTCACCGAGCAGCACCCCGGCGTCGCCCCGCAGCTGGCGGCGCTGGCCCGCGACACGCAGCTGGTCACCATGACCATCGGTGGCAACGACAGCAGCGTGTTCCTCGACTCGATCCTGCAGTGCGGCGCCGCCGGCCTGTCGACCCTCGGCGCGGGCAGCCCGTGCGAGGACCGGTACGGATCCTCCTTCGAGGACACCATCCGGGACGTCACCTATCCGGTGCTGGTGAGCACGTTGCGCGCCGTCCGGGCCGAGGCGCCCCGGGCGCGGGTCGCCATCCTCGGCTACCCGTGGATCCTGCCGCGGACCGGTGGCTGCTTCGACCGGATGCCGATCGCCGAGGGCGACGTCCCCTACCTGCGCAGCCTGCAGGCCACGCTGAACGACGCCATCGAGCGGGCGGCCGCCCGGACCGGGGTCACCTACGTGGACATGAACCGGGTCTCCGAGGGCCACGACGCGTGCCAGCCGCTCGGGGTCCGCTGGGTCGAGCCGGTGCTCCAGGGCACCAACGCCGTGATCGTCCACCCGAACGCGCTCGGCGAGCGCGGGATGGCGGCGCAGACCATGCGGGTGCTGCGGCTGGGCTGATATGTAGTCCCTCGCTGTCAAGAGGGCAGGGCGAGGCGCCGCCGGGGCTGGGTGCTCTGGCGGCGCCTCGCTTTTGTGCTGGCTC
>NZ_FOND01000024.1:50562-63541 GCF_900112815.1 Blastococcus tunisiensis | reverse complement strand
TTCTCCGCCGAGGCCGTCCGCGACGCGATCACCAACAAAGTGACCTCCCTGCCGGTCGCTCTGCGCCGCTCCTTGACCTGGGATCAGGGCCTGGAGATGCGCAGGCACGCCGAGATCACCATCGCCGCCGACCTGCCGATCTACTTCTGCGACCCGCACTCACCGTGGCAGCGCGGCAGCAACGAGAACACCAACGGTCTGCTCCGTCAGTACCTGCCCAAAGCCACCGACCTCTCGGTGCACAGCGCAGCAGACCTCGACGCCATCGCCGACAAGCTCAACGGCCGCCCCCGCAAGACCCTCGACTTCCGCACCCCAGCCGAGCACCTCGACCGACTACTGTCCGACGATCAACTAGCCGGTGTTGCGACGACCGAGTGAATCCGCCGCGCTGGAACCGGGCGTTCGCGCACACCGTCCCCGCGGCTGCCCGCCGTCGGCCTCTTGCGGTCGCGGCGCAGGCCCGGGAAGTGTGGAGGCGTCCGACCGAGGGAGTGACCATGTCCGTCGCCGAGCCGAGCCCCGGCACCCTCCGGGTGCTGGTCGTCGTCGCCAGCAAGCACGGCGCCACCCGCGGCATCGCAGAGGTGCTGACCGACGCGCTGACCGCCTCCGGGGCCGGACAGCGGGCCGGCCTCACCGCGGCCCTGTACGACGCGGCGCACGCCCCGGCCCCGGCGCACGTCGACGCCGTCGTCATCGGCAGCGCGGTGTACGCCGGGCGGTGGCGGGAGGAGGCGCGCGACTACGTGACCGCGCACGCGGCGCAGCTCCGGACGACGCCGGTGTGGCTGTTCTCCAGCGGTCCCATCGGGGCGCCCCCGTTCCCGCCGGACGAGCCGCACGACGTGCATCCCCTCGGCCAGCTGGTCGGCGCCCGCGGGCACCGCGTCTTCCCCGGCCGGCTCGACATGGAGCTGCTCTCCATCGGGGAGCGGGCCATGGTCACCGCCATGCGCGCCCCGCTCGGCGATTTCCGCGACCCCGAGGCCGTCCGCGCCTGGGCCGGGAAGCTGGCGCAGGAGCTCGTCGGCGACCGGGCAGCCAGGGCCTGACGCCGGTGCACGCCGGTGCACGCCGGTCCGCTGCGCCGGCCGGGTCGCGCCGTCGTCGTCCCGGACTGAGGACCGGCTCAGCCGTCCAGCACGGCGAGGACCTGCCGGCGGATCTCCAGGTCCTCCCGGGCGGTGACCACCACCGTGGCCACGGCGGACCCGGCTCCGCTGATGTCCGCGTCGCCGGTCGCGTCCCGGTTGCCCGCGTCGTCCAGCGCGACGCCGAGGTGCGCCAGGCCGTCGGCGAGGGCCGCCCGCACCTCCGGGGAGTGCTCGCCGACCCCGCCGGTGAGCACCAGCAGGTCCAGCCCGCCGGTGGCCGCGGTCATGGCCGCCGCCTCGCGCACCAGCCGGTGCACGTAGACGTCGAAGGCCAGCGCACAGCCGTCGTCCCCCGCGGCCCGGCCGGCGAGGACGTCCCGGAGGTCCCCCGAGGTCCCCGACAGCCCCTTCAGCCCGGCGTGGTGCTCCAGCACGTCGCCGAGCTCCAGCAGCGGGACGCCCCCGTGCTCGAGCAGCCAGAGCACCAGCCCGGGGTCGACCGTGCCCGGGCGGGTGTTCATGACCAGCCCGGCCAGCGGCGTGAAGCCCATGGTGGTGTCGACGGAGATCCCGCCGCGGACCGCGGCCAGGGACGCACCGGCACCGAGGTGGCAGGAGACGATCCGCAGCTCCGCGGGGTCGCGGTGCAGCAGCTCGGCACCGCGCCGCACCGCCCACGCGTGCGACAGGCCGTGGAAGCCGTACCGCCGCAGCCCCCAGCGCTCGTTCCACTCCCGCGGCAGCGCGTAGGTGGCCGCCGCCCGCGGGAGGGACGTGTGGAAGCCGGTGTCGAACGCCGCCACGGCCGGCACGTCGGGCAGCAGCTCCCGGGTGGCCCGGATGCCGGCCAGCGCGCGCGGGTTGTGCAGCGGCGCCAGGTGGCTCACCGAGTACAGGTAGGTGGTCACCAGGTCGTCGACGACCACCGGCCCGCCGTAGCGGGGGCCGCCGTGCACCAGCCGGTGCCCGACGGCGTCCACCGGCCCGCAGCCGGCGAGGAAGTCCGCCAGGGGGCCCAGGTGCCCGGCCCCCTGCCAGGACTCCACGGTCGTCGCCGCCGACACCGCCCCGGCGTCGTCCAGCCGGCTGAGCTTGAGGCTGCTCGAGCCCGCGTTCACGACGAGGAGCCTCACGGCTCCGGCTCCTCCAGCGGGTCCGGCCCGCCGGTGACCGGTCTCGGCCGCCCGGACCACTGCCAGTTCCGGATCTCGGGCAGGTCCTGGCCGTGGGTGCGGACGTACTGCCGGTGCTCGATGAGCTGGTCGCGCAGTCGGTCGCGGGCGTGGGCCCCGATCGTCGCCAGCCTGGGCACCCGGTCGATGACGTCGATGGCCAGGTCGTAGCGGTCGATCCGGTTCATCACGCAGATGTCGAACGGGGTGGTCGTCGTCCCCTCCTCGACGTAGCCGCGCACGTGGAAGTTGTCGTGGTTGGCGCGCCGGTAGGTCAGCCGGTGGATCAGCCACGGATAGCCGTGGTAGGCGAAGATCACCGGCCGGTCGGTGGTGAAGTAGGCGTCGAACTCCCGGTCCGACAGCCCGTGCGGGTGCTCGCGGTCGTCCTGCAGCCGCATGAGGTCGACGACGTTGACCACCCGGATCCGCAGATCGGGGAAGTACCCGCGGAGGATCTCCACCGCCGCCAGGGTCTCCATGGTCGGCACGTCGCCGGCGCAGCCGAGGACGACGTCGGGTTCCTCCCCCGCGTCGGTGCTGGCCCACGGCCAGATCCCGATGCCCTTGGTGCAGTGCTCGACGGCGGCGTCGATGTCCAGGTACTGCAGGGCCGGCTGCTTGCCCGCGACGATGATGTTCACGTACTGCTCGGTGCGCAGGCAGTGGTCGGCCACCGAGAGCAGCGTGTTGGCGTCCGGCGGCAGGTAGACCCGGATGACGTCGGCCTTCTTGTTGACGGCGTGATCGATGAACCCCGGGTCCTGGTGGGAGAACCCGTTGTGGTCCTGCCGCCAGACGTGCGAGGTCAGCAGGTAGTTCAGCGAGGCGATCGGCCGCCGCCACGGGATGCCGTTGGTGGTCTTCAGCCACTTGGCGTGCTGGTTGAACATCGAGTCGACGACGTGGATGAAGGCCTCGTAGCAGGAGAAGAAGCCGTGCCGGCCGGTGAGCAGGTAGCCCTCCAGCCAGCCCTGGCACAGATGCTCGGAGAGCACCTCCATCACCCGGCCGCCGGGCGCGAGGTGGTCGTCGCCGGGCAGCCGCTGCGCCATCCACGCCCGGTCGGTGACGTCGAGGACGGCGCCGAGACGGTTGGAGTTGTTCTCGTCGGGGGCGAAGAGGCGGAACGTGGTCATGTTCTCGCGCATGACCTCGCGCAGGAACGTGCCGAGCACCCGCGTCGCCTCCACCGCGCCGGTGCCCGGTGCGTCGACCTGCACCGCGGAGTCGCGGAAGTCGGGCATCCGCAGCGGCTGGAGCAGCTTCCCGCCGTTGGCGTGCGGGTTGGCGCTCATCCGCCGGTCGTGGGCGGGATGCAGGTCCCGGACGGCCGGCACCGGGGCACCGTCCTCGTCGAACAGCTCCTCCGGCCGGTAGCTGCGCAGCCACTCCTCCAGCACGGCACGGTGCCCGTCGTCCTCGCGGGCGTTCGTGAACGGCACCTGGTGGGCGCGCCAGGTGCCCTGCACCTGCACCCCGTCGACGACGTCGGGGCCCGTCCAGCCCTTCGGCGAGGCCAGCACGATCATCGGCCAGCGCGGCCGCTCGGTCGTCCCGTCGGCGCGGGCGCGGCGCTGGATCCCGGCGATGTCGTCCAGGCAGCGGTCGAGGGTGGCGGCGAACTGCTGGTGCATGGTGGCCGGGTCGTCGCCCTCGACGAGGTAGGGGGTGTGCCCGTAGCCGCGCAGGAGCTCGAGCAGCTCCTCGCGCGGGATGCGGGCCAGCACGGTCGGGTTGGCGATCTTGTACCCGTTGAGGTGCAGGATCGGCAGCACCGCCCCGTCGGTGCGCGGGTCGACGAACTTGTTCGAGTGCCAGCTGGCAGCCAGCGGCCCGGTCTCGGCCTCGCCGTCGCCGACGACCGCGGCCACCACCAGGTCGGGGTTGTCGAACGCGGCCCCGTAGGCGTGGACGAGGGCGTAGCCCAGCTCCCCGCCCTCGTGGATGGATCCGGGCGTCTCGGGGGCCACGTGGCTCGGGATCCCGCCCGGGAAGGAGAACTGGGTGAACAGCCGCCGCATGCCGGCCTCGTCCTGGGAGACGTCCGGGTAGTAGTGGCTGTAGGTGCCCTCCAGCCAGGCCGCCGCCACCGGGCCCGGACCGCCGTGCCCGGGCCCCATGACGTAGATCATGTCCAGGTCCCGGGCGGTGATCGCCCGGTTGAGGTGCGCGTAGACGAAGTTCAGTCCCGGGGTCGTCCCCCAGTGGCCCAGCAGCCGCGGCTTGATGTGCTCCGGGCGCAGCGGCTCGCGCAGCAGCGGATTGCCCATCAGGTAGATCTGCCCGACCGACAGGTAGTTCGCGGCGCGCCACCACGCATCCAGCGCGGCCAGCTCCTCGTCGGCGAGCGGCCCCGGGGGGGCCTCGGGCTGTGCTTCCGCGACGGCGTCCATGGGCCGATCCCACCGGACCCGGGCCACCGCTGGCAACCGGGTCGGTGCAGACAGGGCGAAGGTCCCTGTCGGCTCCGGTCCTCCGCTCCGGAGGCTGGGTTCATGCCGACGCCCGACCAGGACCTCCGTCCGCCGGCCGACGAGGAGCTCGTGCACCACGAGCTGCCGGTGCACGAGGTGGTCCTGCTGCTGGGCACGCACGCGGACCGGGGGCTCTCCACGGCGGAGGCCGCCGACCGGCTGCGGTCGGCCGGCCCGAACGTGCTCCCCCGCCTCGACCGGCGGGGGCCGTGGCTGCGGCTGCTGCTCCAGTTCCACCACCCGCTGATCTACATCCTGCTCGTGGCCGCGGCGGTCACGCTCGCGCTCGGGGAGGTGGTGGACTCCGGCGTCATCCTGGCCGTCGTCCTGATCAACGCCGCCATCGGGTTCGTCCAGGAGTCGCGGGCGGAGAAGGCGCTCGACGCCCTGACGGCCCTGGTGCGCACCGAGGCGACGGTGGTGCGCGACGGCGCCCGGCACCGGATCTCCTCCGAGGAACTGGTCCCCGGCGACGTCGTCGTCCTGGAGCCCGGGGACAAGGTGCCCGCGGACCTGCGCTTCGTGTCCGTCGAGGACCTGCACGTCGACGAGTCGGCGCTGACCGGGGAGTCGCTGCCGGTGGCGAAGGAGCCGGCCGCACTGCCCACGGGCACGGTGCTGGGCGACCGGGCCAACATGGGCTACTCCACGACACTGGTCACCCGCGGGCGCGGGCGGGGCGTCGTGGTGGCCACCGGTGCGGACACCGAGATCGGGCACATCCACCGGCTGGTGGGCGAGGCGGTCCAGCTCGAGACGCCGCTGACCCGCAAGATCGGCCGGTTCAGCCGCATCCTGACCGCGGCGATCATCGGCCTGGCCCTGCTCACCTTCGCGCTCGGCACGCTGCGCGGCGAGCCCGCCGCCGAGATGCTGACCGCCGCGGTGGCGCTGGCGGTCGGAGCCATCCCGGAGGGGCTGCCGGCGGTGGTCACGATCACGCTGGCCATCGGCGTCTCCCGCATGGCCCGCCGTCGCGCGATCATCCGCCGGCTGCCGGCGGTGGAGACCCTGGGTAGCACGACGGTGATCTGCACCGACAAGACCGGCACGCTGACGGCCAACGCCATGACCGTCGTCGCCGTCTCTGCCGGTGGGCGCGGCTACGCCGTGTCGGGGAGCGGGTACGGCCCGGCCGGGCAGGTGACGGCCGACGGCACCGCCGTGGACGTGGGCGGGCAGCCGGCGCTCCGCGCCTGCCTGGTCGCCGGCGTGCTGTGCAATGACAGCCGGCTGACCGGGCAGGACGGCCGCCGACAGGTCATCGGCGACCCCACCGAGGCGGCGCTGCTCGTCGTGGCGGAGAAGGCGGGGCTGGACCTCGGCACGCTGCTGGGGGCCGCCCCACGGCTGGCGACCGTGCCGTTCGACTCGGAGCGGCAGTGGATGGCCACCCTGCACCACTCCGACGACGGCCGGGTCGTCGCCCACGTCAAGGGCGCGGTGGAGCGACTGCTCGCGATGTCGTCCGGAGAGCTGCGCGCCGACGGGACCACCGGTCCGGTCGACGCCGACGCGGTGCACGCCCGCACCGAGGAGATGACCGGCCGTGCGCTGCGCGTCCTGGCCATGGGGACGGTGGAGCTTCCTCCCGGCACCCGGGAGCTCGGCGAGGAGGCGCTGTCCGGACGGCTGGTCCTCACCGGCCTGCAGGGCATGCTCGACCCACCCCGCCCGGAGGCGGTCGCGGCGGTGCGGGCATGCCGCACCGCGGGCATCCGCATCGCGATGATCACCGGGGACCACGCCGGTACCGCCCGCGCCATCGGGGAACAGTTCGGGCTCGGTGACGACGGCGTCCTGGAGGTGCTCGGCGGCGCCGACCTCGCCCGCGTGCCCGACGACGAACTCCCGGACGTCGTCCGCCGGACGGCGGTCTTCGCCCGGGTGAACCCCGAGCAGAAGCTGCGCCTGGTGGAGGCGCTCCAGCGGGAGGGGCACGTCGTGGCCATGACCGGCGACGGGGTCAACGACGCACCGGCCCTCCGCCGGGCCGACATCGGCGTGGCGATGGGCGTGGGCGGGACCGAGGTGGCCAAGGAGGCCGCCGACATGGTGCTCACCGACGACGACTTCGCCTCCATCGAGGCCGCCGTCGAGGAGGGCCGCGGTGTCTTCGACAACCTGCGGAAGTTCATCACCTTCATGCTCCCCACCAGCTTCGGCGAGGGCCTGGTCATCCTGGCGGCGGTCGTGCTGGCCACCACCCTGCCGGTACTGCCGACCCAGGTGCTCTGGATCAACATGACCACCGCCGTCGCCCTGGGTCTCGCGCTGGCCTTCGAGCCCCTGGAGGCCGACGTCATGAGCCGGCCGCCGGTGCCGCCGTCCCGACCGCTGCTGACCGGCGAGCTGATCGGGCGCATCGTCCTGGTCTCGACCCTCATGCTCCTCGGCGCCTTCGCGATGTTCGAGTGGGCGATGGCCTCGGGCGAGTCCGTCGCCGCCGCCCGGACGGTGGCGGTGAACGTCTTCGTGGTCGTCGAGGTCGCCTACCTGCTCAACTGCCGATCGCTGGACCGCTCGATCCGCCGGGTCGGTCTGCTGAGCAACCCGTGGGTACCGGCCGGCATGGTCGTGATGCTCGCCCTGCAACTGGTGTTCACGTACGCACCCTGGATGAACGCCCTCTTCGACTCCGCTCCCATCGATGCGGTCTGGTGGGTGCGCGTCACCGTGGTCGGGATCGCCGTTCTCGTGATCGTGGAGACCGAGAAGTGGCTCCGGCGGCGGCTCGGGGGGCGTCGCCGGGGCGGGGACGTCCCGGCGACCGGATAGCGGACGAGGCGACCCGCGCCCCGCCCGGGAGGGTGGGTGGGCTGCCCCCGGGGCGCACCGGGAGACTCCCTCCATGACCGCTTCCGTCCCGGCCGCCGTGGAACCGACCGACGCGGACGTCGCCGCCGCCCTGCGTCGGGCCGGGATCACCGACGTCGACGACTCGGGACTCGCGCGGGCGCTCTACTCGTCGGACGCCTCGCTGTACCGGGTGCTGCCGCGCGCCGTCGTCCGGCCGCGGCACGTCGACGAGGTGGTCGCGGCCCTGGAGGTCTGCCGGTCGCTCGGGGTGCCGCTCACCGCGCGGGGCGCCGGCACGTCGATCGCGGGCAACGCCGTCGGCCCCGGGGTGGTGCTGGACACCAGCCGGTACCTGTCCCGGGTCCACGAGATCGACGCCGAGGCCCGGACCGCGACGGTCGATCCCGGCGTGGTGCAGGCGGCGCTGCAGGCGGCGGCCCGCCCGCACGGCCTGCGCTTCGGCCCCGACCCCAGCACGCACAACCGGTGCACGGTCGGCGGCATGATCGGCAACAACGCCTGCGGCTCGCGCGCCCTGGGCTACGGCCGGACGTCGGACAACGTCGTCGGCCTCGACGTGGTCACCGGCGCCGGTGAACGCCTGCGGCTGGCCCCGGGCACCGAGCCCACCGGCGGGGTGCTGGCCGACCTGCACCGGCTGGTGGGCGCCTCCCTGGGCCCGATCCGCACCCAGCTCGGCCGCTTCGGCCGCCAGGTGTCGGGCTACTCGCTGGAGCACCTGCTGCCCGAGCGGGGCTTCGACGTGGCCCGCGCCCTCGTCGGCAGCGAGGGCACCCTCGCCGTCGTCCTCGGCGCCACCGTGCGCCTGGTCACCGACGCCCCGGTCCGCGGGCTGGTCGTGCTGGGCTACCCCTCGATGGCCGACGCCGCCGACGCCACGCCCGGGCTGCTGCCGCACGAGCCGACCGCCGTCGAGGGGCTGGACCAGCGGATCGTGCAGCGGCTGCGCGACGTACCGGCCGCCGTCGTGCCCGACCTCCCCCGCGGGGACGGCTGGCTGATCGTGGAGCTGACCGGTGAGACCGCGGCCGAGGTCGAGGCCAAGGCACGCGGGGTGCTCGCCGACGCGGCCGCCCTGGACTCCCTCGTCGTCACCGACCCGGCCGAGGCCGCCGCCATCTGGCGGATCCGCGAGGACGGCGCGGGGCTCGCCGCGCGCACCTCGGACGGGCGGCCGGCGCACGCCGGCTGGGAGGACGCCGCCGTGCCGGTCGAGCGGCTCGGCGACTACCTGCGCGGCTTCGAGGCGCTGCTCGACGGCCACGGCCTGCAGGGCGTCCCCTACGGGCACTTCGGCGACGGCTGCGTGCACGTGCGGATCGACTTCCCGTTCGGCAGCGACGGCGAACCCGGCCGGGGGCGGGCGCGGTACCGGTCCTTCGTCGAGGACGCCGCCCGGCTCGTGGCCGGCTACGGCGGCTCCCTCTCCGGCGAGCACGGCGACGGCCGGGCCCGCAGCGAGCTGCTCGGCCACATGTACAGCCCGGCCGTGCTCGACCTGTTCGGGAAGGTCAAGGCCCTGTTCGACCCGGCCGACCTGCTCAACCCGGGCGTCCTGGTGCGCCCGGCCCCGCTCGACGAGGCGGTGCGCATCGCCGACGCCCCGGTGCTGCGGGAGGGGCTGGCGCTGGCCTACCGGCACGACGGCGGCGACTTCTCCGCGGCGGTGCACCGCTGCACGGGGGTCGGCAAGTGCCGCGCCGATCTGCAGTCCTCCGGCGGCGTGATGTGCCCGTCGTGGCCGGCGACCCGGGACGAGAAGGACACCACGCGCGGGCGGGCCCGGGTGCTGCAGGAGATGCTCGCCCCCGGCGGTCCGGTGACCGGATGGCGCTCGCCGGAGGTGCACGACGCGCTCGACCTCTGCCTGTCCTGCAAGGGCTGCTCCTCCGACTGCCCCACCGGGGTGGACATGGCGTCCTACAAGGCCGAGGTGCTCCACCAGTCCTACCGGCGCCGGCTGCGCCCCCTGTCGCACTACACCCTGGGCCGGTTGCCGTTCTGGGCCGACCTCGCCGCCCGCGCCCCCCGCCTGGTGAACGCGGTGCTCCGCTCCCGGGCCGGCGGGCGGCTGGCCAAGTGGGGTGCGGGCATGGACCAGCGCCGCGACGTGCCCGCCTTCGCTCCCCGCACGTTCCGTGCGCAGTGGGCCGACCGGACCGATCCGGGCACCTCCGGGGCGCCGGTCGCGCTCTGGGTGGACTCGTTCACCGACCACTTCGCCCCCGAGGTGGCCTCCGCCGCGGCGCGGGTGCTGGAGTCCGCGGGCTACCGGGTGCAGGTGCCCGGTGCCGACACCTGCTGCGGGCTGACCTGGATCACCACCGGCCAGCTGGACACCGCCCGCCGCATCCTGGGGTCCACCGTCGAGGCGCTGGCGCCCCTGGCGGAGGCCGGCGTCCCGATCGTCGGGGTGGAGCCGTCCTGCACGGCGGCCCTGCGCAGCGAGACCCTCGAGCTGGTCGGCGGGCCGGCGGCCGAAGCGGTCGCCCGGGCCACGCGGACCCTCGCCGAGCTGCTGGCCGACACCCCGGGTTGGACGCCCCCGTCGCTCGCCGGGCTCGAGGTGGTGGCCCAGCCGCACTGCCACCACACCTCGGTCATGGGCTGGTCGGCCGACGCCCGGCTGCTCGCCACCGCCGGGGCGTCGGTCACCCGGCTGGGCGGCTGCTGCGGGCTGGCCGGGAACTGGGGCGTGGAGCGCGGCCACCACGACGTGTCGGTGACCATCGCCGGCCAGCAGCTGCTGCCGGCGGTGGAGGGCCTCGGCCCCGACGCCGTGGTGCTCGCCGACGGCTTCTCCTGCCGCACCCAGCTCGACCAGCTCGCCGACCGGCGGGGACTGCACCTCGCGGAGCTGCTGGCCGACCGCCTCCCCTGAGGACGAAGGCCGGACTCTGCGACGATGCCGGCATGGACCTCGAGGAGACGTTGCTGCCCGGAGTCGGTGTCCGGTACGAGCTGGAGACCCGCTCGGGGCAGGTGCTGGGCATCGTCGTCCAGCGCGAGGGTGGCGCGGAGATCGCCGTCTACGACCGGCGCGACCCGGACCGGGCGCGCGGCATGTTCCGACTGGAGCCGGAGGAGGTCGATGCGGTCGCCGAGGTCCTCGGGGCCCCGCGGCTGACCCAGCGCTTCGCCGACCTCTCCCGGGAGGTCCCGGGCCTGGAGTCAGGGCGCTTCACGATCACCGCGGGGTCACCCTTCGCCGGGCGCACGCTGGGCGAGACCCGGGCCCGCACGCTCACCGGGTGCTCGATCGTCGCCATCGTGCGTGGGGCCGACGTCGTCCCCTCGCCCTCCCCGGGCGACCCCCTCAGGACCGGTGACGTGCTGGTCGCCATCGGCTCCGCGACCGGGCTGGAGCAACTGGAGCACCGGCTGTCCGGCCGCACCGCCGGCTGACCGGCGACCTCCCCGGTGGACCACGTCGCCGCACTGCTGCTGGAACTCGGCCTGCTCTTCCTCGGGCTGTCCGTGCTGGGGCTGGCCGCCCGGCGGCTCGGGCTCTCCCCCGTGCCGTTCGTGCTCCTCGCCGCTCTCGCGCTCGGCGAGGGCGGCCTCGTCCCGCTGAGCACGGCCGAACCCTTCCTCGAGGCCTCGGCCGAGATCGGCGTCGTCCTCCTGCTGCTGACCCTGGGCCTGGAGTTCTCCGCCACCGAGCTGTTCAGCTCGTTCCGCCGGCACGCGCCCAGCGGCCTGGTGGACCTGGTGCTCAACGCGCCCCCGGGCTTCGCCGCCGGGCTGCTGCTGGGCCTGCCCTGGCAGGGGGCGCTCGCCCTCGCCGGGGTCACCTACATCTCCTCGTCGGGCATCATCGCGCGGCTGCTCGGCGACCTGGGGCGGCTGGCCAACCGCGAGACGCCCGCCGTGCTGTCGGTGCTCGTGCTCGAGGACCTGGCCATGGCGCTGTTCCTGCCGCTGCTGGTCGTCGCGCTGGCCGGCGAGGGCCCGACCGCGGCGGCCTCCGGCATCGCCCTCGCCGTGGGGGCGGTGCTCGTGGTCCTCCTGGCCGCCCAGCGCCACGGCCACCATCTGGGTCGGTTGCTCAGCCACGACGACGACGAGCAGGTGCTGCTGCGGCTCGTCGGCCTCACCCTGCTCGTCGCCGGCCTGGCCCAGGCGCTGGGTGCCTCGGCGGCCGTGGGCGCCTTCCTGGTCGGCCTGGCGCTGCCCGCGTCGTTCGCCGAACGGGCCCGTGCCATCCTCGGCCCCCTGCGGGACCTGTTCGCGGCGCTGTTCTTCGTGGCCTTCGGCTTCGCCACCGATCCGGGCCTGATCCTGCCGGTGCTGCCGGCCGCGCTGGCCCTGGCCGCGGTCACCACCGTCACCAAGATCGGCACCGGCTGGTTCGCGGCCCGGCGGGACGGCGTGGCGGTCCCCGGACGGCTGCGCGCCGGCACCGCCCTGGTGGCCCGCGGTGAGTTCTCGATCGTGATCGCCGGGCTCGCGGTGACGGCCGGCCTGGCCGACGTCGGTCCGATCGCGACCGGGTACGTGCTGATCCTCGCGGTCGCCGGACCCGTGCTCACCCGGGTCGTCGAGCCGCTCGGCGCGCGGCTGCTGCCGGTCCCCGCCGCGCGCTGACGGCGCCGCCTGCATCGGGGAACTGCCGCGTCAGGGCGCCGCCTGCATCAGGGAACTGCCGCGTCAGGGCACCGCCGCGTCCCGTCGGTGCCGTGCAGCGGCCAGCACGTGGGGCGTCAGCGCGGCCGCGATCCGCGCGTAGCCGGCGGAGGACGGGTGGAACCGGTCGGCCGCGAACATGGCCGGGTCGGTGCCGAAGTCCCCGGTCACCTCGGCGGCCACGTGCGCGACCGACGCTCCTGCGCGCGCCGCGGCCTCCTCCTGGTGGCGCTGGAGGAACCGGCTGGCCGCCTGCACGGCCGCGCGGAAGGCCGGCGGCACGAACGGCACGGAGGACATGTCCGGGGCGGGGACCACCACCACGTCGGTGCCCCGCGCGCGGAGGGCCGTAACGGCGGCGGCCAGCGACGCTGCCGCCTGCTCCGCGGGGACGAAGCGGGCCAGGTCGTTGGCGCCGACCACGATCACCGCGACGTCGGCGGCCAGCGGCTCCCCCCGGCGGGCCTGGGCGGCCAGGTCGGCCGAGACCGCGCCCGGCACCGCCAGGACGTGCAGGACGACGTCGAACCCGTCGGCGGTCAGCGCCGCGGCCAGCCGTCGGCCGAGGGTGTCCTCGGCGCGCGCGGCGCCGGTCCCGTACGCGATCGAGTCGCCGAGGACGAGCAGGCGGAGCGGAGAGCGGGGCACGCCGTGGTCAACGAGGCGGACCGCGACGCTATGCCGGGCTCATCGCACGACGCCGTCCCCCATCGCAGGGCGTCCTCCCCCACCGCACGGCGTCCTCCCTCACCGCACGGCGTCCTCCCTCACCGCACGGCGTCCTCCC
>NZ_FOND01000024.1:0-50502 GCF_900112815.1 Blastococcus tunisiensis | reverse complement strand
CGGCGTCCTCCCCCACCGCACGGCGTCCTCCCCCACCGCACGGCGTCCTCCCTCACCGTGCACCGTGGGGGAGGACGCTCGATGATCAGGTTCCCTGATCATGGCCGGGTCGGGTCAGCGGCCCCGCCAGACGGGCGGACGGCGCTCGGCGAACGCGGCGGACCCCTCGCGGGCGTCCTCCGACGCGAACACCGGACCCACGATCTCGTCCTGCCGGTCCCAGATCTCCTGCGGGGCCCACGAGGGAGCGGACTGCACGATCGCCTTCGTGGCGGCCACCGCGAGCGGCCCGTTGGCCGCGACGACGCCGGCCAGCTCGACGGCCGCGTCCAGCGCCGTCCCGTCGTCGACGGCGCGGTTGACCAGCCCGACGGCCGCAGCCCGCTCGGCGTCCACGGGCTCCCCGGTCAGCAGCAGCTCCAGTGCCAGCGCCCGGGGCACCCGCTCGGGCAGCAGCAGTGCCGCCCCACCGGCCGCGACCAGCGAGCGCTTCACCTCCGGCACCCCGAAGCGCGCCGTCCGGCCCGCCACCACCAGGTCGCACGCCAGGACCAGCTCGAACCCGCCGGCGAGCGCGCCGCCCTCGACAGCGGCGATCAGCGGCTTGCGCGGTGGTGTGCGGGTGATCCCGCACAGGCCGCGCCCGGCGATCGCCGGGGTCTCGCCCCGCAGGAAGGCCTTGAGGTCCATGCCGGCGGAGAAGAAGCCGCCCGCGCCGGTGAGCACACCGGCCCGCAGGTCGTCGTCGGCGTCCAGCTCGTCGACGGCGTCGGCCACCCCGCGGGCCACGGCCGCGTCCAGGGCATTGCGTGCCTGCGGCCGGTTGATCGTGACCACCTGCACCGCACCGCGGCGCTCGACCAGGACGACGTCGTCGGACATGCGCTCTCCTCGGGGTGGAACGGGCTGGGGCCCGGGCGCCGCGCGGGCGTCCCGGGCCCCAGTGGCTGCTACGCCTTCGGGCCGCCGGCGGCGTAGACGACCTGGCCGGACACGAAGCCGGCGCCCTCGCTGACGAAGAAGGACACCAGGTGGGCGATGTCCTCGGGCTTGCCCGTGCGGGCCACCGGGATCTGCGCGGCGGCACCCTTGACGAAGTCGTCGAACGGGATGCCCATGCGCTCGGCGGTCGCCTTGGTCATCTCGGTCTCGATGAAGCCGGGGGCGATGGCGTTGGCGGTGACGCCGAACTTGCCCAGCTCGATCGCCAGGGTCTTGGTGAAGCCCTGCAGGCCGGCCTTCGCCGTGGAGTAGTTGGCCTGGCCGCGGTTGCCCAGCGCCGAGGTGCTCGACAGGTTGACGACCCGGCCCCACTTGGCCTCGATCATGTGCTTCTGGGCCGCCCGCGTCATGAGGAAGGCGCCGCGCAGGTGCACGTTCATGACGATGTCCCAGTCGCTGTCGGACATCTTGAAGAGCATGTTGTCGCGCAGGACGCCGGCGTTGTTCACCAGCACCGTGGGGCCGCCCAGCTCGCTCGCGATCCGCTCGACGGCGGCCTCGACCTGCGCCGAGTCGCTCACGTCGGCGCCCACGGCCAGGGCACGCCCGCCGGCGGCCTCGATGGTCTCGACGGTGCCCTTGGCCGCGGCCTCGTCCAGGTCCAGGACGGCGACGGCGAACCCGTCCTGCGCCAGGCGCACGGCCGTGGCCGCACCGATGCCGCGCGCGGCCCCGGTCACGATGGCCACCCGGGTGGCGCTTGCCTCGCTCATGAATGTTCCCCTCACGTCGGATGCGGCAGCCGTCCGCGGGTCCTCCCCGCGACGGACCGAGAGCTGCCCCCGACACGTTACTGGCGGGTACCGCGCCGGCCGTCACACGGTCCGGGTGACGCCGTCCCTCCGCGCGCCCACGGCGTCGGTCAGGGCCAGATCGAGGCGACGATGATCGCGGCCACCGCCAGCTGGACGGCCGCGCTCACCAGGCTGGCCGGGTGGAAGTCGCGGTCGGTCAGGTGCGCGCCCAGCCGGCCGGGGGTGATCAGGTCGAGCACCAGGAACGCCACCGCCTGCAGCAGGACGCCGAGGACGCCGAACACGACGGTGTAGAGCAGCGCCTCCCCGAAGCCGCTGGTGGCGTTCGTCCAGATGCTGGCGAAGACGATGGCTCCCTGGCCGAGGAACCCGGCGGCGAGGGTGAGGGCGGCGTTGACCGACCGGTCCTCGTAGATGTGCCGGCCGAGGTGGCCCGGGGTGAGCAGGTCGAGGGCGTAGAAGCCCAGGACCAGCAGCGCGATGCCGACCCCGGTGTAGGCGCCTGCATAGCCGATGCTCTCCAGCACGGGGAGGACCTCCTGGTGGGAACGGGATCGGGCCTGCCAGGTCTACCGCACGGCACGGGCCGGTGCACGGACCGGGGGCGCTCACCCGCCCGGCGCCGCCCCGTCCGTACCGGCGTCCCCACGGACGACGTCCACCCGGTCGAGCCCCTCGTCCGCTGCGGGCGGCACGAACCACCCGGTGCTGGCGGGCCTCCCGGCGCCGGTCAGTCCGGATCGGTGCCCGACGGCGTCACCGGGCGACGGGGGTGGTGCGCCCGGCGGACCGAGGCGAGCGCGGCGCGGCGGGCGTGCATGCGGCGCTTGGCCCGCATCGTGCGTGGGGCCCGCGGCTCCTCCCGCAGCAGCGCGTCCAGCCAGTGCCCGCGCGGGTCGACGTCCACCAGCAGCGCCTTGACCAGCAGGGTCAGCGGGATGGCGAGCAGGGCGCCGAGGGCACCCAGCACCCACCCCCAGAACAGCAGCGCGAGGAAGGTGACCGTCATCGACAGCCCGACCGAGTCGCCGACGAACCGCGGCTGGATGAGCGTCTGGACGACGAAGTTCAGCAGCGAGTACACGACCACGATGGCGACCAGCTCGCCCCACCCGCCGGCCAGCAGCCCGAGGATCGCCGGCGGCACCACGCCGAGGACGAAGCCGATGTTGGGCACGTAGTTGGTGAGGAAGGCCAGCAGCCCCCAGAGCCCGGCCGCCGGCACGCCGATGATCGCCAGCGCGATCCAGTCGCCGACGGCCACGATGGCGCCGAACACCGTGCTGACCAGCAGGTAGCTGCGGGTGCCCTGGCTGAACAGCGTCATCGCGACCGGCAGGTGCGGGCGGTCCTCCCCCACCAGCGCCATCCGCCGCGGGAAGCCGCTGGACTCGATGGCCATGAACACCAGCGCCGACAGCAGCAGCACCAGTGTGCTCGCGGCGCTGGTCAGCCGGCCCAGCAGGTCGGTGGCCAGGCCGACGAACTGGCCGTAGTCGATCTGGCGCACCAGGTCGGAGAGCTGCCCGGAGACGATGCCCGCGTCGTTGAGCTCCCGGACGACGTCGTTGATCAGGATCTCCGCGCGGTCGGCGTAGTCCGGCAGCAGCGCGGCGAACTGGGCGACGGAGACGATGAGCATCGTCACGAAGGCCAGCAGCACCGTCCAGACGAGCAGCAGCAGCACCGTCGTGGCCAGCCACCGGGGCACGCCCAGCCGGCGCAGCCAGCTCTGCACCGGAGCGAGGGCGACGACCACGACGAGGGCGAGGAGCACCGGTGCGACCAGCCAGGCGATCGCCCGCACCCCCGCGACGGCGATGGTGGCCGCGGCGAGGCCGGCGAGCAGGAGGAACCAGCGCGGGATGCCCGACGGGGTGAGCGGGGACTCGATCGGCGCGGCCCCACCGGCGCCCGGAGCGCGGTCCCCGGTCGGCGCGGCGTCGCGGTCCCCCTCGACGGGCAGGTCGTCGGCCGGCAGCTGCCGCTCGGAGTGCTCCGTCGTCCGCGGGTGGGCAGGACCGGCGTCCGGTCGTACCGCCATGCCGCCTCCCCTCCGGTCGCCCCCGACCACGCCGTCCACCGTCCCCATGCTGCCGGGTGCGCACACCCGGGCGGCGCAGGTGCTACGTCGCGTCGAGCAGCTCCGCCATCGCCGGGAGCTCGAAGAACTGTGCCGTCGCCCGGGCACTGGGACCGCCGGCGTCGGGATCGGCGCCCGCCGCCAGCAGCCGGGTCACCGTCCCGGCGGACTGCCGGAAGACGGCGGCGGCCAGCGCGGTCTGCCCGCGGTCGTTGGCGCGGGAGTGGTCGGCCCCGCGGTCGAGCAACGCTCCCACCGTCTCTGGGTGCCCGTGGTAGGCGGCCAGGATCAGCAGGGTGTCGCCCTTGTCGTTGGTGAGGTTCACCGGGACCCCGGCGTCGAGGTAGCCGGCCAGCTCCTCGGTGTGCCCGCCCCGGCCCAGGTCGAACACCCGCCCGGCCAGTTCGATGACACCCGGATCGATCGGCTCACCAGTCACCGCTCCAGCCTAGGTCGGGCGGGGCGGTCGGCTGCCGCCCGCGGTCACGGGCGCTGCGCGACGCGGTCGGTCAGGGCCAGCACGTGCTCCCAGGCGTCCCGGCAGGCATCGGCCCACTCGCCGTACGCCCGGTCGAAGAACGAGTGCGGTGCGCCGTCGTAGACGACCGCGTCGACGTCCGCCCCGCCCGAGCGCATCGCGTCGGCCAGAGCGAGCTGGTCGGCCACCGGCGTCGCCGCGTCGTCCCCGGCGATCACCATCACCGTGGGCAGGTGCGCCCGGCCCGCGGCGTCCCCGACGAGCGAGGGCCGGCCGTAGAAGCCGACGCAGCCGGCCAGGTCGAGGTCTCCGCCGGCCTGCCGCCAGGAGATGCTGCCGCCGAGGCAGAAGCCCACGGTGACCACGGGGAGCCCGGCGCCGGCCCGCTCGCGCAGGTAGCCGATCGCCGCCGCCAGGTCGGCGTCCACCCCTTCGGGGGTCATCGCCTCGACGTGCGGCTGCCACTCGAAGCCGGCCTCCCGGACGCCGCTGTCCGCCACCCCCGCCGTGCGGCCGAAGTAGTCGATCGCGACGGTGGGCAGCCCCGCCCGGGCGAACTCGCCGGCGAGGGCCACGTAGAACGGGTGCAGCCCCCGGACGTCCGGGAGCAGCACCACGCCGGCACCGGCGGGTGCGGCGGGTGCGGCGTAGGCCGCGGAGAAGGACGTGCCGTCGGCGGCGGTCAGCGACAGGACGCCCCGTTCGGCGACGTCACCGCCGCGCGGTGGTGGGGGCGGGCGGCTGTCGTGGTCGTGGCACATGGCTCGTTCCTAGCGGTAGCGCGCGTGGTCCGCGTCCCGGTCTCAGTCGTGGGCCGCCTCGTCGGCGGCCTGCGGCCGGCCACCGAACACGTCGGCGGCCACCTCGCGGCGGGCGTGGGTCAGCCACTCGTGCTGCCGGTTGGCCTGGTCCACCAGCCGGTCGACCAGCTCGCGATCGATCCGGTGGTCGATGTCGGCGACCTCGCGCAGGGTCTCGAAGCCGCTGCGCTTGGCCCGCACCGCGGACGCCAGGAACTCGAACTCGACCAGCGAGCTCAGCGGCGAGCGCGAGATCAGCCGGCCGTTGAGCTTGAGCCGGGAGATCTTCTCCCCCACCCAGAGGCCCAGCTGCTTGTACCGGCGGACCGGCATGCCCATCCCGGCCATCTGGCCGGCCAGGGCGTCGTTCTCCTCGTGCAGCTCGGCCAGCAGTGCGCGGAGGGGCTCCTCGTAGCGGGACCCCCGGTGCAGGCCGAGCATCCGCTTGACCAGCTGGATCCCCCCGACGGACGCCGCCAGGTGGTCGTTGCAGTAGATCGTCAGCAGATCGCGGTTGCGGATGCCACCGCCGGCGGACGACTCGGACACGGGGCCTCCCAGAACGGCGTCGGAACTGCCGGTGATTCTGCGGGTCCGCTGCCGGTCCCGCTCGGCGTACCCGCGCTCAGGTGCGGACCAGCACGGCGACGCCGACGCAGGCCGCCGCCCAGAGGGCGCTGGCCAGCGTGCCGAGGATGAACCTCTCGGACGCCGCCGGGCTGCGCAGTTCCGCGTACCGCCCGAGCCCCTTGACGGCCAGGACGACGACCAGTCCCTCCGCCGAACCGGCCAGCAGAGAGGCGGCGACGGCGGCCCGCTCCAGGATGCCGATCCATGCGCCGCCGCGGAGGATCTCCGGGTCCTGCGGGCCGCCGCGGACACCGGCTTCCGCCGGATCGGCCAGCTGGAGGACCGCGGTGGCGACCGGACCGCCGCCCCCCACGGCGGCGAGGACGCCCGCGACGGCCGCCGCCTCGGACAGGCCGGCGGAGGCGTCCCCTCCCGCCCACGCGAGCGCGCCGGCCAGCGCCAGCAGGGCGCCCGGGACGACGGCGACCCACGCGGGCCGGGCACGCTCGCCCCAGGCGGTGAGCAGGAGTCCGGCGGCGGCGGTGAGGCCGAGCAGCACGACGACGGCGGCATTCATGGCCGGTTCATCCTGCCGCGCGGGTCAACAACCGGGCCGCCGTCGGGCGCAGGTCACGTTCGAGGTCCCACAGGCCGGCGGCCAGCCGCTGGCCGACCGCCTGCCGTGAGATGCCGAGCTCCGTCGCCGCCTGGGCCTGGGTGCGCCCGTCGCTCACCAGCCCGATCGCCTCCCAGGCCTGGTCGCTGCGCCGGTCGACGACGACGGCGAGGGCGCTGAGCACCGCCTGGGCGTCACCGGCGTCGCCCGGCTCGGCTCCCCGGACGGCCAGCCGGGCGGACCGCTGCTTCGCGGCGTCGACCGCTCGCCGGGCGGACAGGAAGGCCGGACCGGCACCGGCCCGGGTGGTGGGCGGCAGCGGTGTCTGCACCGGGCCCGCTCCGATCCCGATGCTCCACCCGCCGGCGCGGACCAGCCGGAGCACCACGTCGACGACCTCGTCCGGGTCCGCCAGGACGCCCTGGAACTCGTCCCCCGCCGTCCGCTCGAAGCCGAGGAGCGCCGGGACGGCGTCGTTCAGCTCGCGCAGTGTCTCGCCGACGCGGTCGGGACTGCGCCGGCTGGCCTTCTGGTCCACGGTCAGCACGTACGGCATGCGTAAAGTCTGGCACCTTTCCCGGGTCCGAGCAAGGCTCACACCTTGTCGACCACCTCGGGAGGGAAACCACCCGTCGCGATCGGGCCCCACCCGGTGATCGTCACCCGGATCAGGGACTTCCCCTGCCGGCTCATCGCCGCCCGGTACTCGTCCCAGTCCGGGTGCTCCCCGCTGATGGAGCGGTAGTACTCGACCAGCGGCTCCACCGAGTCGGGCAGGTCGAGCACCTCCGCCTCGCCGTCCACCTGCACCCAGGCGTCGTTCCAGTCCGGCGACAGCACGCAGAGCGAGACGGCGGGATCCCGGCGCACGTTGGCCACCTTCGCCCGCTGTGGATAGCTGGAGATGACGATCCGCCCCTCGCCGTCCACCCCGCAGCTCACCGGGGAGAGCTGGACGCCCCCCGACCGGCGACGGGTGACCAGCACCGCCTGGTGGCGGGGGCGCAGGAACTCGAGGAGGGCGTCGCGGTCCACCCGGTCGGCGGTTGCTGTCTTCGGCATGCCGCGACGCTACGACTTCCTCACAGTGATCGTTTCCGACCGGTCCGCCCGCACCTTCTGTGCTGGAATCGGCCCATGAGGCTCCGCATCCCCGGCCGTCCCCCCGCAGAGCCCGAACGCCCCGGAGCCCGCGAGGACGACGTCTCGGAACCCGAGCCGCGCGCGAGCGCCCCCGCTCCGACCTTCCAGCGCGCCGACCGCATGCGGTCGGCCTCGCGGACCCTGGCCCTCGCCTCGGCGCAGCTGCTCCTCATCGCCGCGGCGCTGGTCCTGATCGGGTACGTGCTGGGCAAGCTGTGGGCCATCCTGCTGCCGATCGTCCTCGGCCTGCTCATCGCGACGGTGCTCTGGCCGCTGACCCGGTTCCTGCGCAACCACGGCTGGCCGCCGGCACTGGCCGCCGTCACGGTCCTCGTGGCCTTCCTCGCCGCCCTGGGCGGTCTCGTGGCGGCGATCGCCCCGCAGGTGGCCGACCAGGTGACCGAGCTGGCCGACGCCGCCACCGCGGCGCTGCAGGACGTGCAGGAGTGGCTCAGCGGGCCGCCGTTCAACCTGCAGGAGGGCCAGTTCGACGACGCCGTCGACTCGGTGATCGACTCGATCCAGGGCAACGCGCAGAACATCGCGTCCTACGCCCTCACCGGCGCCTCGGCCGTGGGCAACGGCCTGATCACCCTGGTGCTGGCCCTGGTGCTGGTCTTCTTCTTCCTCAAGGACGGGCCGCGCTGGGTCCCGTGGCTGGCGGCCCAGACCGGCCCCCGCGCGGCACCGCACGTGGCGGCGCTGTCCTACAAGACCTGGGCGACCCTCTCGGAGTTCATCCGCCAGCAGGCGCTGGTCGGGTTCATCGACGCGTTCTTCATCGGCATCGGCCTGTGGATCCTCGGCGTCCCGCTGATGATCCCCCTGGCGGTCCTCACGTTCTTCGGCGCGTTCATCCCGATCATCGGTGCCTTCGTGGCGGGCGCGTTCGCGGTCCTCATCGCGCTGGTCAGCAACGGCTTCACGACGGCGCTGATCGTGCTGGGGATCGTCATCCTCGTGCAGCAGATCGAGGGCAACGTGCTGCAGCCGATCATCCAGGGCCGCGGGTTCAACCTGCACGCCGCCGTCGTCATCCTGGCCGTCACCGCCGGCAGCAGCCTGGCCGGCATCATCGGCGCCTTCCTCGCGGTGCCGGTCGCGGCCCTGATCGCCGTCATCTACCGGTACGTGCGTGACGAGTTCGACGGCAAGTCGCCGGAGGTGTTCGACGACGGCACCCGGGCGAAGCTCGCCGACGACGAGGAGGGCACCACGGTGGTCCGCGAGCAGGTGGCACCTGCCGAGGAGCCGGACGCCTGACCCCCTCGGGGGAACCATGGAATGCCGGAGCGTCCTCCGGGGCTGAACCGGCCAGCAGCGGCCGCACCGGCCGCCCGAACGCGCCAGGAGGTCCGACCGTGCCGCAACGACCGGAGGAGCTCGTCGAGCTGCTCCCCGGGGCCGAGCCCTTCCTCGCCCGCGAGGCCGCGGTCGGCGCGCCCGAGGAGCGCGCCGGACTGGTGCTCGTGCACGACCTGGCCGGCGACTTCGACGCCGCGCACGCCGGGACGCTGGCCGGCGCCCACCTGCTGGCCAGCCTGCCGCACGAGGTGATCGCGCGCTTCGACGCCGACAGCCTGGTCGACTACCGGGCGCACCGGCCCCGGATGACCTTCAACAGCGACCGGTACGAGGGGTTCGCCGCGCCGGAGATCCTGCTGCACGCCGTCGAGGACGACGCCGGCAGCACGTTCCTGCTGCTGCACGGCGCCGAGCCGGACTACGCCTGGGAGCGGTTCGTCGCCGCCGTCGCCGGACTGGTGGAGCGGCTCGGGGTGACCAGCGTGGTCGCGCTGCAGGCGATCCCCATGCCCGTGCCGCACACCCGGCCGGTCACCGTCACCGCGCACGCGACCCGGCGGCAGCTGATCGAGAAGTACCCGGTGTACTGGGGCGAGATGCGCATCCCCGGCAGCGTCTCGGCGCTGCTGGAGCTGCGGCTGGGCGAGGCCGGCGTCGACGCGCTCGGGGTCGCCGCGCACGTGCCGCACTACCTCGCGCAGGCCACCTACCCGGCGGCGTCGCTCACCCTGATCGAGCACCTCGGGGAGCTGACCGGCCTGCACCTGCCGGGCGAGGCGCTCCGCGAGGCAGCGGAGGCCAACCGGACCGAGATCGACGAGCAGATCGCCCGGTCGCCGGAGAACACCGCGGTCGTGGCGGCGCTGGAGCAGCAGTACGACTCCTTCGCCGCCGCCCGCGAGGGCACCGACCTGCTCTCCGGCGGCGAGGTGCCCAGCGCCGAGGAGATCGGCGCGGAGTTCGAGCGCTTCCTGGCCGACCAGGACCGCAAGCGCCCCCGCGACTAGGCGATCGGGCCGACCCCCCCGATCGCCCTCGTGCGCAGGAACGCGGTCCTGCCGAGCCCACAACCGCGCTCGTACGCATCCGGGCGGATTCGACGGGCTCCACACAGCTCGAAGAGCGCGGGGGCGACGGCGGGCTCGATCCGGCGGCCGGGTCTGCCGGTGCTCGACGTCCTCTCCGGACACCCCCACGGGTGTTCTTGGACTAGTCACGACAACGACCTTCGACGTCCCCCTTCCGGGCCCGGCCACGATCAGCCTCCCTGATCGTCGGGCGTCCTCCCTCACGGTGGGCGGTGAGGGAGGACGCCCGATGATCAGGTCAGCTGATCATCGCGGCGGCGGGGGTCAGAAGGCGGCGAAGAGGCGGTCCACGATCTCGACGCCCAGCAGACCGAGCGGGACGACGGCGACGAGCAGCCCCGCCACGACCAGCCGCTCCCGCCACGACCGGCCGAGGACGACGACCAGCGCCACACCGGCAGCTGCCATGAGGACGCCCGAGGGGCCCTGCCACGGGAAGCGGACCGCCCGCACCAGGCCCTCGCTCACCAGCACGCCGGCGAGCACCGCCACCGACGCGGTGCTGCGCGGGGGGCCCGACGCCCGCCACCACGCACCGGCCACGCCGAACACGATGCCCGCCACGATCCCCGCGAGCGCCCACCCGACCGCCGTCGCGGTCGCGTGCGGCACCCCCTGCGCCGACTGGGTGACGTAGTAGCCGATCACCAGCAGCAGTTCGACGACGACCCCCGCGACCGCCGCGACCCGCGGACGCACCGCCAGCGCCCCCACGGCGAACGCGACCAGGCACCAGGCCGCCACCGAGTTCGCCCACATGGCCCACGGGTCGTCGAGCACCCCCTGCAGGTGCTCGGTGAGGGCTCCGCCGCCCAGCCCGACCACCAGCACGACGCCGGCGAGCGCCCACCACGGCAGCGGTTCGGGACGACGGAGGGACGGCGACGCGGCGACCGGCTCGGCGAGCATGTCCCCAGGGTGGCCCCGTGGGGCGGCCCCGTCGTCGGACCTGCGTCGGATCCGTGGGTCAGCCTGCGGGAGGACTCAGGCCTCCGGCAGCGGGGCGCGGGTGGCACCGGCGACGTCGAACAGGTCCCCGTACTCCTCGACCCGCGCCAGGACGTCGTCCGTGCTGAAGCGCAGCTCCGCCGGGTCCAGCGACCCGTCGCGCACCGCGTCCACCTCGTCCCAGCCGATCGGCGTCGACACGGTGGCGCCCGCGCGGGCCCGCAACGAATAGGGCGCCACGGTCGTCTTGGCGGGGTTGTTCTGGCTCCAGTCGATGAGCACCTTGCCCGGCCGCAGCGCCTTCTCCATCCGCCAGACGACGTCGTCGGGCGTCTCGGCCGAGAGCTCCTGGGCCAGCTGCCTGGCGTATCGGCTGGGGTGCTCGCGGTCGATCGGGGCATCGATGGGGGCGTAGACCTGCATGCCCTTCGAGCCCGACGTCTTGACCACCGGGTCCAGCCCGTCGGCCTGCAGCCGCTCCCCCAGCCGCTCGGCCACCAGGCAGCACTCGAGGATCCCGGTCTCCGGCCCCGGGTCCAGGTCCAGCACCAGCAGGTCGGGCAGCTGCGGCACGCCGTCGTCGTCCACCTGCCACTGGGGCACGTGCACCTCCAGCGCGGCGAGGTTGGCCGCCCAGGCCAGGTCCGCGGTCGACTCGAGGACGACCATGTCCAGGGTCTCGCGGCCGCGCGAGCTCCCGGGGCTGGGGATGGTCACCCGCCGGACCCACTCCGGCGCGTGCCGGGCACTGTTCTTCTCGAAGAAGGTCTGCCCCTCGACGCCGTCGGGCCAGCGGGTGAACGTGACCGGGCGGCCGGCCAGGTGCGGCAGGAGGACGGGCGCGACCCGGACGTAGTAGTCGATGACCTGCGCCTTGGTGAACGACACCTCCGGGAACAGCACCTTCTCCAGGTTCGAGACCTGCAGCGTCCGCCCCTCGATCTCGACCCGCTGCTTCGCCGGGCTCATCGGGTCACCGGTCCGCTCCCGCGGTGCGCCGGTTCCTCGCTGCGATGCTCACACCCCTGTCCGCTCACGGCTCGACCACCACGTCGTCGGGCTCCAGGTCCTCCCGCACGCCCCGCCACACCGGGTGCCGCAGCCGGTTCTCCGCCGTCCGGACCGAATAGGCCACCTCGCCGACGAGGTCGGGCTCGACCCACTGCGCGTCGCGGGTGATGTCGCGCGGCAGCGTGCCGTGGAACGGGGACGTCGTCCGCGTGGTCAGCGTCCGCTGCAGCTCGCGCAGGTCGGAGTCGCTGAACCCCGTCCCGACGTGGCCCACGTAGACCAACCCGCCCGCGTCGTCGGGCACACCGACGAGCAGCGAGCCGATGGTCCCGGCCCGCCGGCCCTGGCCGGGCCGCCAGCCGCCGACCACGACCGACTGGGTGCGGAACGTCTTGATCTTGCGCCAGTCCGGGCTGCGCAGGCCCGGCCGGTACGGCGACGCCAGCCGCTTGGCGACGACGCCCTCGAGCCCGTTCTCCTCGCTGGCGGCGAGCACGCCGGTGCCCACCCCGGACCCGTCGCCCTGGAACCAGGGCGTGGACACCCAGCGGTGCCCCGCGATGCCGAGGGCGTCCAGCCGCCGGCGGCGCTCCGCGTAGGGCGTGTCGAGCAGGTCCTCGCCGTCCCAGGCCAGCAGGTCGAACACCAGGTAGGTGACCGGCTTGGCCGCGGCCAGCCGCGGCACCTCCGGCCCGGTGCGGTGCATCCGGTTCTGCAGCGCGCCGAAGTCGGGGCGGCCGTGGGGGTCCATGGCCACGATCTCGCCGTCGACCACGGCGTCGTGCCCTGCCAGCGCGGCGGGCAGCGCCGCCAGCTCCGGGTACCGGACGGTGATGTCGGTGCCCTTGCGCGAGGTGAGGCCGAGTTCCCCGCCGTGGACGGCGGCCACGGCGCGCACGCCGTCCCACTTGAACTCGTAGCCCCAGCGGTCGTCCTCGGCCGCCGGCGGCAGCTCCCCGGCGGTGGCCAGCATGGGCAGCGGCACCTCGACGGCGGCGCGGTCGTCATCGGCAGCGACGGCGGCGGGCGGCTGCGTGGCGTCGAGCTTGCGGATGTTCCAGGCGCCGTCGCCGACCGGGAACATCGCGTACCGCCCGGCCAGCCGGCGTCCGTCGAAGGTCACGATGATGTGCCGGTCGTCCCACTTCTCGGTCGCGTACCGGCCGGCGTCCCAGATGGTCACGTGCCCGCCGCCGTACTCGCCGGCGGCGATCGTGCCGCTGAACGACGCGTACTCGAGGGGGTGGTCCTCGGTCGGGACGGCGAGCCGGCTGGGCCCCCGCTCCGTCGGGGGACCCTTGGGCACCGCCCAGCTCTTCAGGACGCCGTCGCGTTCCAGCCGCAGGTCCCAGTGCACCCGCTCCCCCGTCGCCCCGCGCGGGGTGTGGTGCTCCTGGACGACGAAGGTGTCGTCGTTCCCCTCCGGCAGCGGGCTGCCGGCCGGCGGGACGGGCTCGGCCGTGCGCTCCGGGTCGCGCTTGGCGCGGTACTCGGCGAGCGGGTCCTCCTGCCGGCCGCGCGGACGCGCGGGCACGTCAGGCGCTGCGGCGGGCGCGCTTGGCCGGCGGCTTGTCGGCAGCCTTCTTCGCCGCGGGCTTGTCCGACGCCGCCGTCTTCTTCGCCGTGGTCGCCTTCTTCGCCGCCGGGGCCGCCTTCTTGGCGGGGGCCTTCTTCGCCGGTGCCGCCTTCTTCGCCGGCGCCCGTTCGGCGGATGCCTCGGCGGCCGGCTCCGCGTCGGCCGAGGCGTCGTCCGCCGAGGCGTCGTCCGCGCCGCCGCCGCGGGCCCGCTCGACGCTGCGTCGCAGCGCGCTCATCAGGTCGACGACCGCGCCGCCGGTGTCCTCCACCTCGGGCACCTGCGCGACCTCGCCGCCGCTCTGCTTGGCCTCCAGCAGCGCGGTCATGGCCTCGCGGTAGTCGTCGGTGAACTCGCCCGGCTCGAACTCCCCGGTCATGGACCCGATCAGCGCCTCGGCCATCTTCAGCTCCTGCGGCCGGACGCTGATGTCCTCGTCGAGGAAGCCGAAGTCGGGACGGCGGATCTCGTCGGGCCAGCGCATCGTGTGCAGGACCAGGACCCCGTCCCGGACCCGGAGCGCAGCCAGCGACTCCCGCTGCCGGATGGCGATCTTGGTGATGGCCACCTGCCCGGCGTTCTCCAGCGCGTCGCGCAGCAGCACGTAGGGACGGGCTGCCGGCCCGTCGGGCTCCAGGTAGTAGGTCTTCTCGAACATGATCGGGTCGATCTCGTCCTGGGCGACGAACTGCAGGACCTCGATCTCGCGCCGGGTGCTGAGCGGCAGGTCGTCGAAGTCCTCGTCGGTGAGGATGACGACCTGGCCGTCGGGCAGCTCGTAGCCCTTGGCGATGTCGCTGTACTCGACCTCCTCGCCGTCGATCGAGCAGACCCGCTTGTACTTGACCCGGCCACCGTCGGCCGCGTGCACCTGGTGGAAGCGGATGTCCTTGTCCTCGGTGGCCGAGTACAGCTTCACGCCGATGCTGACGAGACCGAACGAGACGGCCCCGCGCCAGATCGATCGCATGCCTGCCCCTTACCCGTCCGGCCCCCCGGACCTGCGTGAGAACCCGCGAACGGGCCAAGATCGCCAGGATAGGACCGAGCCGGTACCCACGGCAGGTCGACGGACACGGCTCCTCCCCCGGACGGGCGAAGGACCCCTCCGGGAGAGCCTCTACGAGGAGGCCTGCTCGACGCCCTCGGTCTGCTGCTCCAGGCCGCCGTTCTGGATGGCGTCGTAGACGAACTGGAGCACGTCGGAGCCGGCCACCATCGTCATCGTCAGGGCGGCCAGCCTGGTGGCCCGCGGTGCGGCGACGTAGCCGAGCACGAACCCGGTCCCCACCCACTGGGCCAGGCAGAACGGGCAGGTCAGCAGCTCCCCCACCGCGTGCTTCGCACCGCCGTGCTCGCGCACCTCCTCGGCGACCTCCGCGTGCCCCGACGCCCCCTCGAAGCGCACGAACGGTGCCCGCAGCGGTGCGGTGACCGGATCCTTGGCGATCCGGCGGGCGAGCCGGAAGGTGGCCACCGTCAGCAGGAACCCGTCCCCCACCGGGATCCGCTCGGGCAGCTCGCGTCCCGACGCCCGGACGGCGGCGGATGCGGCCGCGACCAGCCCGGCGTACACGCCCATCGCGCCGAGGTCGCCGGCCAGCGGACGTTCCTCGCCGTTGGTGTACTCCCGCTTCTGCGTGCGGGCCCACCGCCGGACCGGGGCACCGATCCGCTGGACCTCGTCTGCGAACGCCATGCCGCCGCGCTACCCCCGCGGCTGTGCGCGCATGCCCGCCGGACCCGAGAGGTGCCCCGTCCCACAGCCGCGCATGCCGCGGCAGGCGACGGGTAGGGCCGCACCAGACGCCGGTCGCCGACCGGTTCCCCGTCCCGCCGAGCCGCGCACGACCCGGCGGCCGGTGCGGATCCCGCCGGACAAGGAGGCAGAACGATGACGCAGCCCGAGGGCCAGACCGCCCGCGACGTGTTCCCCGAGGACGACGGCATCCCCGAGGTGGCGCAGGACGACTCCCCGACCATGGACCGTGCCGAGGACCCGGAGTTCGCGCCGATGCCCGGCGAGCGCGCCAACGCGACCGTCGACTTCGGCACCACCTCGACGGAGCAGGCCGCGGGCGAGTCGCTCACCGGCCGCCTGGAGCGCGAGCTGCCCGACGACGCCCTCGACGTCCGCCCGGCCGAGGACCCCGACCGCACGGTGGGTCAGCTGGAGCAGGACACCTCCACCACTCCCGATACCGATTCGGGCACCAACCGCACGGCCGACGACGTCGAGGCCGCCGCCGACGTCTCCGCCGGCGGCGAGGGCCCCGAGGAGGGGGCCGTGCACCTCAGCGGCGACTGAGCCTCCCTGCCGCTCCCGACCCCGCCTCCAGACGTCCACCCGGGGGGCGGGGTTGGCGCGTCCGCGATCGGTTGTCTACGTTGTAATCGCGGTTCAGCAGGCAGCCGCGACGTGCCGACCGGGAAGATCGCCGGCACGAGACTCGTTCACCACCTGCGGGATCGGGGCCGACGAGCCTCGGACCGCACAGCGGTAGATTGTCGGTGCGGCCACCGCCGCCGGGAACTGCCGCCGAGAGGAGCCACTGTCCGTGACCACTTCCGACCTGCCCGCCGAGGGGCAGCCCGACGTGTCGACCGAGGGCACCGAGGCACCCTTCGACGACGTGATCACGCTCTCGACCTCCACCAGTGAGGACGGCGTGGTGACGGTGACGGTCGTCGGTGAGGTGGACACGTTCACCGCTCCGGTGCTCCGTTCGACCCTGGACGCCCAGCTCGAGCAGCAGCCGCGCGAGCTGGTCATCGATCTCTCCGGTGTCCAGTTCCTCGGCTCCGCCGGGCTGGCCGTGCTGGTCGAGACGCAGAAGTCCTCCCGTGCCCGCGAGGTCGCGCTGCGGCTGATCGCCACCACGCGTGCCGTCACCCGCCCGCTCGAGGTGACCGGTCTGATCGACCTCTTCACGATCGCCGACAGCACCGCCCGCTGACGAAGGACCTCGTTCCTCTCACCCTTCGCACGCTCAGGGTGAGCCTCCGAACGAGACCGCACGAAGGGCCCCCGCCGGACGGCGGGGGCCCTTCGTCGTCTCACGCGGACAGCAACCGGCAGACCGCCTGCTCCAGGACCTTCTGGGTGTCCCGGTCGGCCCCTCCCCCGGACGTCACAGCCGCATCGGCGTCCCGGAGGGCATCGGCGACCGTCTCGCCGTGCTCGAACCGGTCGACCACCCGGGGGTCGACGTAGCTGGCCCTGCACACCGCCGGCGTGTTCCCCAGCTGCTCGCTCACCTGCCTGTAGGCGGCGTTGATGACCTTCTTGCGCGCCGTCCTCGACGCGGGCGGCGTCGCTTCCGCCAGCGCGGCGGCCATGAGCACCGTCGCCGTCCACGTGCGGAAGTCCTTGGCGGTGATCTCGGCGCCGCTGATCTCCTTGAGGTAGGAGTTGATCTCGGCGCTGGTGACGTCCCGCCACTCGCCGTCCTCGGTCCGGTAGGCCAGCAGGTCCTCACCCGCGTCCGCGGGCCGCTCCAGGAGCTGCCGGACGACGGTGGCCGTGGGCCGGTCGGTGATCTCCACCTCGCGCTCGACCCCGCCCTTGGCGGTGTAGGAGTAGAACGTCCGCTCCCCGCGGACCGACACGTGGTCCCGCTTCAACGTGGCCAGGCCGTACGTGCCGTTCTCCTCCTCGTACTGCTCGCTGCCGACCCGGAACGCCCCCAGGTCGAGCATGCGGACGGCCGCGGCGAGGACCCGCTCCCGGTTGAGCCCACGGGTGCGCAGGCCGGCGTGGACCGCGTCCCGGACGTCGGGCAGCTCGCGGGCGATCTCCAGGACCCGCTCGTGCTTCTCCGCATCGCGCCTCGTGCGCCACTCGTCGTGGTAGCGGTACTGCCGACGACCGGCCGCATCGACGCCGGTGGCCTGGATGTGGCCGTTGGGCCAGGGGCAGATCCAGACGTCCTTCCACGCGGGCGGCACGGCCAGGCCCCGGATGCGGTCCAGCCGGTCGTCGCGGATCAGGCTGCCGTCGAGGTCGTAGTACGCGAAGCCGCGGCCGGCCCGGCGACGTCGGTACCCGGGGCCGTTGACGTCGCTGCGCCGAAGTCTCACGACCGGAGGATGGGCACGGGGGCGCCTCCGCAAACGAGACGCGCACCGCATGTCACCCGGGCGGGCTCAGCGCAGGTCGACCAGACCGCCGAGACCGCTGATCTCCAGGACGTGGCGGGTGATCCCGCCCTCCGGAGCGTGCACGACCAGCCGCCATCCCTCGTCGCGCCCGATGCGGGCGACGGCGAGTACCACGCGCACCCCGGCGCTGCTGAACAGCGAGACCCCCACGAGGTCGAGCTCGACCCGTCCGGTGCCACCGTGGCTGGCCTCCAGGAGGCGGATCCGCATCTGCTCGGCGCCGAACTCGTCGACCGCCCCGCTCACGCGGACCACCGGTCGTGGCCCCTCCCGGTCCACCGTCACGGTGGCCGAGCTGGACGCGGAGGGCCGCTCCTCGTCGGTCTCGGGGCTGCGCCGCAGCCGGACGTTGAGGGTGACCGTCGTGCCCTTCGCCTGCTCCTCGAGGACGACCCGGTCGACGAGCTGGCGCATGATCAGCAGCCCCCGGCCCCGGTCGCCGGGATCCCGGTCGGGCGGCCGCCACGTGCCCTCGTCCCGGACGGTCACGGTCAGGACGCCGTCGACGTCCACGCGGGCGGTCACCGACATGGGGCCCGGCTCCGAGCCGCGGTAGGCGTGCTCGGCGGCGTTCGCGCACGCCTCCCCCACCGCGACCATGACCCCCACCCGGTCCTGCTCGCCCATCCCGAGCGCGGTCAGCCAGCGGCTGAGCCGGCGGCGCACCCCCGGCAGGGCGGCCGGGTCCGCGGTCAGGTCCAGCTGCAGCGGCTCCTGGGCGTCGTCGCGACGGTGGGCGACCAGCACCGCCACGTCGTCCACCCATCCCTCGGGGTTGCGGACCCCCTGGGCGATGGCCGCGGCCGGCTCCGCCGGGCCCTCGGCCTGCAGCGCGCCAGGGGCGGCGACCACCGCGGCTGCCACGTGGGCCAGCCGGTCGAGCGGGTCCGAGGCCTCCGGCGCGGGGCCGGCGACGGCACCGTTGGAGAACAGCACCAGCGTCGCGCCACGCTCCAGCACGAACCGGGTCACCGTCGTGGCCGCCTCCGGGAGGCTGCCCAGCGGGGGCCGCGGTGGCACCGCGAGGAACCGCGTCGCCCCGTCCGGCTCCACCACCAGTGGCGGGGGGTGCCCCGCCGCGGCGTAGACCAGCTCGCCGGTTCCGGCGTCGAGCACGCCGTAGAAGACGGAGGCGCCCTCGACGTCCTCCATCTGCGCGGCGAAGGCGTCCAGCGACGCGAGGACGGCGGCCGGGGCCGCGTCGCGCAGCGCCGAGGAGCGCATGGCCCCCCGCAACCGGCTCATCGCCCCCGCCGCCGGCACCCCGTGCCCGACGGCGTCGCCGACGACCAGCGCCACCCGCCCGGCGCCGAGCGGGACGGTGTCGAACCAGTCCCCGCCGGCCCGTTGCTCGGTCGAGGCGCGGTGGTAGCTGCCGGACAGGTGCAGGTCGGGGAGCAACGGCAGGGACGGCGGGAGCAGGGAGAGCTGGGCCTGCTCCACCCCGTCGGCCGGCGGGGTGGGCCACAGCGAGGTGTCGGTCGCCGCGTCCTCCGGCTCGACCACCACCATCGCCCCGCTGGCGTCCCGGACCCGCAGCGGGCGCACCATCACCGTCGTCGGGGGCCCCCCGGGACCCAGCGGGCCGCAGATCGTGCTGGGCTTCCCGGTCCGGAGGACCGCCTCGAGCAGGTCCGCGACCGGCGTGCCGTCGACGACCGGGAGCCCGGCGCGTCCCGCCCCCAGCTCCCGCGCCCGCGCGTTGACCCACACGGGTTCGGGGGCCGCGGCGCTGAAGACGTACATCGCCGCCGGCGCCGTCTCCATGGCCGCGACCAGCACGGCTATCCCCTCGTCCCCGACGGGCCCAGGGAGGGGTGGCGGACTGCCGAGGCTCGAGGTCATCTCGGGCCAGCCAATACCAGCCTGCCCGCCCCGGCAACCGCGACGACGCCTACGGTTGGGGGGTGGCATGCGCCACGTTTGGACCGCCGCGGATCTCGGGTAACGCGCTGCGGTTGGGCGTCTGCCGGTACGACCGGATGCGCCCGCCGGGCTCGGACCAGGGGCCCGGCAGGATGGAACGCCACGGCCCGACGGACGGGCGCCGGCGACGAAGGAGCGGACGACGGATGGACTCGAGGGGTGCCCTCGCGCAGGACGGACGACGCGCGGAGCGACTGGAGCTACGGGTGCCCACCACGGCGACCCAGCTGCCCGCGGTGCGCGCGATGGCCGGTGACCTGGCGATCCGGATGGACTACGACCTGGACGCGGTCGAGGACCTCCGCCTCGCCGTCGACGAGGCGTGCGCGACCCTCAGCCAGATCGGTGCGGACGACGCCCCCCTGACGGTCATCTTCGAGACCACGCGGGCGGGGCTGCACATCGAGGCCTGGGTGCCCACCGCCGAGGGCGTCGAGGTGCCCCGTGACGGCTTCGGCTGGGCGATCCTCGCCACGCTCGTCGACGGTGTCGACGCCCGGCGCTCGACCCAGGACGCCGTCCCCGGTGGCGACGGCACACCGACCCCGGTCGGCCTCATCGCCCTGGACAAGTACCTGCCGGGCCACCACCCGGACGGGCTGGGAAGCGGGGCTGGCCACGACCTCTCGGTCGCCCAGTGAGCCGTTCGCCCTCGACCGACGAGATCCCCGTCGTGGAGGTTCCCCTGCCCGACCAGAGGTCCGAGGCCCCGGTCCCGGCCACCGAGCCCTCCGCGGCGGAGGAGGCGGTGGCGGCTGCCGGTCCGCCCGCCGACCCCGAGGCCGTGCCCGACCCGCGCCCGGAGGAGGGTGCGGCCGACGCTGCCGACGCCCCGCCGATGTCGGACAACCGGCGCCGTGCCGAGCGGACCGCTCCGCTGTTCGCCGAGCTGGCGTCCCTGGAGAAGGACGATCCGCGTCGCGAGCGGCTGCGGGAGATCCTCGTCGAGGAGCACCTGCCGCTCGTGCGGCACTTCGCCCGGCGGTTCAGCAACCGCGGCGAGCCGTTCGACGACCTGCTCCAGGTGGGCACGCTGGGGCTGATCGCCGCGATCGACCGGTTCGACCCGACCCGCGGCGTGGAGTTCCTCTCCTTCGCCGTGCCGACCATCACCGGCGAGATCAAGCGCCACTTCCGCGACCAGGGCTGGTCGGTGCGCGTGCCGCGCCGGCTGCAGGAGCTGCACCTGTCGCTCAACGCCGCCGTCGGCGAGCTGGCGCAGAAGAACGGCCGGGCACCGACGCCCTCGGAGCTGGCCGAGCACCTCGGCATCCCGCGCGCGGAGGTGCTGGAGGGGCTCGCCGTCGCCAACGCCTACCGGAGCAGCTCGCTGGACGAGCGGCTCAGCGGCGAGGACGACTCCCCCACCCTGGCGGCCACGCTGGGCGAGGAGGACGCCGCGCTGGAGGGCGTGGAGTACCGCGAGTCGCTGCAGCCGCTGCTGGCCACCATCCCGGCCCGCGAGCGCCGCATCCTGATCCTGCGGTTCTTCGGCAACATGACCCAGTCGCAGATCGCGGCCGACATCGGCATCTCCCAGATGCACGTCTCCCGGCTGCTCAGCCAGACCCTGGCCAAGCTCCGAGAGGGCCTGCTCAAGGACTGAGCCGACGGGCCTCGAACCACCAGGGCCCAGAACTCGACGAGTTCTGGGCTCTGGTGGTTCACCCGATCAGGACGGCGGTAGCTGCGGGGGCCCGGCCGGATCGTCGGGGTCCTCGCTCCCCGCCCGGTTGCGCGGGTCGGCCGCGGGTCCCGATTCCTGCACGTCCTGCTTCACCTGCGACAGCGGCGGCGGGGTCGGCATCGCCGGGGCGGTGTCGGTGATCGACGACAGCTCGATCTTGGCCTCCGGCTGGTCGGCCGCGCGCGGCAGCTGCGACTCGAACCAGCTGCTGGTGTCCAGCCCGCCGTCCCTGGCGCCGCCACCGTTGCCGGACGGCTCGACGTCCATCCAGGACGACCCGCCGCCCTCGGCGCCGCCGAGGTTGGCCAGCCCCTCCAGCGCCTTGCTGAACTCGCTGGGCACGATCCACATCTTGTTGGCGTCGCCCTGGGCGATCTTCGGCAGCGTCTGCAGGTACTGGTAGGCCAGCAGCCCCTGGTCGGGCTTGCCGTCGTGGATCGCCTGGAAGACCGTCTCGATCGACTTCGCCTGGCCCTGCGCCTGCAGGAACAGCGCGGCCCGCTCACCCTCGGCCCGCAGGATCCGGCTCTGCCGCTCGGCCTCCGCCTCGAGGATCGCCGCCTGCTTCTTGCCTTCGGCGGAGAGGATGGCCGACGCCTTCTCACCCTCGGCCGTGGTGATCGCCGACTGCCGGGCGCCCTCGGCGGTCAAGATGATCGCGCGCTTGTCACGGTCGGCGCGCATCTGCTTCTCCATCGAGTCCTGGATCGACGGCGGCGGGTCGATCGCCTTGATCTCCACCCGCGCCACCCGCAGGCCCCACGGTCCGGTCGTCCCGTCGAGGACCCCGCGCAGCTGGCTGTTGATGCCGTCGCGGCCGGTCAGCGCTTCCTCCAGGTTCAACCCGCCGACGACGTTGCGCAGCGTCGTGGTGGTCAGCTGCTCCATGCCGGTGATGTAGTTCGCGATGCCGTAGACGGCCAGCCGCGGGTCGGTCACCTGGAAGTAGAGGACGGTGTCGATCCCGACCTGCAGGTTGTCGGAGGTGATCACCGGCTGCGGCGGGAAGGAGATGACCTGCTCGCGCAGGTCCACCGTGGCGCGCACGCGGTCGACGAACGGCACCAGGAGCGATAGCCCGGGCGAGAGCGTCCGGCTGTAGCGGCCGAGTCGTTCGATCACCTTCGCCTGGGCCTGGGGAACGATCGTCACGCTCTTGGCCAGCACGACGATCACCAGCAGCGCGACGACGATCAGTGCGATGAGTGCCGCATCCACAGCGGTCTCCCTTCGTCGGGGGTCACCGTCGATCCTCCCCCGCCGTGTCCCCCCAGGTCAGCACCCGTGGCGCGATCTCACTCCAGCGCGTCGCCGACGACGGCCGTGGCGCCCTCGACCTGCAGGATGCGGACGGTCGCGCCGACGGCGAAGGACTCCCCGCTGTGCTGGCTGCGGGCGGTCCACTCGTCGGCCCCCATCCGGATGCGGCCACCCGAGACGTCCACGTCCTGGGTGACCTTCGCGGTCCGTCCGATGAGCGTGTCGACGCCGTCGAGCTGCAGCGGGCTGCGTTCGGTCAGGTGGCGCTGCGCGATGGGCCGCACCAGTGCCAGCAGCACACCGGACACGGCGATGAACGCGACGAGCTGCAGCACCGTGGCGCCGCCGAGCAGCGCGACGGTCATGCCACCCAGGGCTCCGCCGGCGAACATCAACAGCACCAGATCCAGGCTCACCACCTCGCCGGCCGCGAACAGGCCGGCGGCGATGAGCCAGAGCAACCACGCAGCCATGTCCGGAGTCTCGCAGAACCGGCGCCCTCCGTGGGAGAAGGCCGGCGGCCCCCGGCCACCCGGACGGCGGGCCGTTCTAGCCTCGGGAGGTGCACGACTTCCCTGCCGGCCGGTTCGCCGTCTGGGCCACGGCCTGGCTCAGCGGCCGCACCTCCTACGACCAGGCCCTGGACGCGCTCTCCGGGACCAGTGCCCACCGCGTGGCCGGCGTGCCGGGCACCGGGGAGGCGGTGTCCCTGGGCCGGGCGCTGACCGAGCTGCGCGGCCTCGGCGAGCGCCGATTCCGTCTGGTGCTCCCCGTGGCCGGCGACGTCCGGGGGCTGCCCCGGGTGCCGGGGCTCGCTCCCCTGGCCCTCGAGTCCGGGCAGGCGGCCGTGGGCGAGCACCTCGTGCTGGTGCCCGAGCCGCTCGGGCCCGAGGTGGTCCAGTGGACGGCGTTCCCGCTGGCCGGCGCACCCCCGGTCCCGCCCCCACCGGAGGGGAACCTCCGGGCGGTGTCCGGCGCGCTCGACCTCGCCGTCGCGGACGCCGCCCGGATCCTCGCCGGGCTCGACGTGGCGAAGTGGAACCCGGAGGTGCCCGCGCGGCTGTCCGACCCGGCCACGGCCCGGGCGCCGGAGCTGCCCGGCGACCACGAGCCGCTGGCCCTGTCGGTGCTCGTCCGGGCCCGGCGGCTGGCCACGGTGCTCGACCTCGCGACGGCGGACGCACCGGGTGCCGCGGTGAACCACGCCCAGGCGGCCGCCCGGGACGAGGCGCTGCGTCCGCTGGCCACGGCCGTCCGCGAGGCGGTCACCGCCGCGTTCAACGCCGTTCCGCGGTAGGGCGGGCGTCGCTAGCGTCGCCGGGCATGACCGGGCCGCCCCTGACCATGAACCGCGTGATCCACGCCGCCGTCCGCCGCGACCTCGAGCGCCTGTCGACCGCGCTCGGCAGGATGCAGGACGGGGACCGGGACCGCGCCCGGGCCCTGGAACGGGCCTTCGCGAACCTCCGGACGGAGCTCACCCACCACCACGAGGGCGAGGACACCCACATCTGGCCGATGCTGGCCCGGGTGGGCGTCGACGGGGCGCTCCTCGAGGCCATGGAGGGCGAGCACCACGCCATGGCCGACGCGCTCGCCGTGACCTCGCTCGACATGGCGACCGTCGCGCGCAGCGGATCGGCCGCCGACGCCGCGGCCGCCCGGGCGAGCATCGAGCGGACCCGTCTCGTGGTGGAGCGCCACCTGCAGCACGAGGAGAACGAGCTGGAGCCACGGCTGACCCCGCACCTCGGGACGCCGGAGTGGGAAGCCGTCGAGAAGAAGCTGAGCCGCCAGCCGCCCCGGGTCGCGGGACGGTTCTTCGCCTGGCTGACCGACGGCATCAGCGACGAACACCGCGCCTTCCTCCGGACCGCGGTCCCCGCACCGGTGGTGGTCGTGCTGGCCCGCACCTTCGGGCGCCGCTACTACCGGGACGTCGCGCCCGTGTGGCGGGCATGACCCACCTGCGTGCCGCCGGGCTTGCCGATCGCCGGCTCCGGACCTAGCCTGTCGCCGTGGCCGGGCGACTGATTAGGTGCGGGCTCGTCGGCGGATGATTCTCGAGCCGGCGGGTCCGTGAGCAACGCTCTCGAGGGCGCCCCGACTCGGACCAGAGCCTGCCCAGGCTCGGAGGCACCATGTTCCCCCGCCACGGACACATCCCTAACGCCGCACGACTGCACATCACCGTCACCGACGTCGACGGCGTCCAACGGGTCCTGACCCTGCTGGCCGGACGCCGGCACGCGTTCACCCGCTTCGAGGCCGAGGAGGCCGGCGCCGGCCGCTGGGCCCTCCGGCTAGACCTGATCACCGACCCCGAGCGGCTCGCGCTGCTCGCGACCCGCCTGCACCGGCTGCCCAGCGTGCTCGACGTCGACACCCACTGGGGTGCGGCACTCAGCGCCACCGCCTGACCGCCCACCCCCACGATGATCGCCGTCGTCCGGCTGACTCCGCGGGCCGCGGAGTCAGCCGCCGATGATCAGCTCGATGCGGGACGGGCCGGTCGCGGTGGCACGAAGCAGCAGGACGCCGGGCAGTTGGTGCCCAGCCGCGGCAGGCCCCCGGCGCGCCGCTCCTGCAGCAGCATCCGGACCGACTCCACGAAGGCCGGGTGGGTCCCGGCCGTCGCGGCGCGGGCGAAGGCCAGCCCGACCTCCTCTGCGGTCTCCCTGGCCTCGTTGTCCAGGTCCCAGATGACCTCGAGGTGGTCGCTGATGAAGCCGACCGGGAAGAGGACGACGGCGTGCTCGCCGGCGGCCGCCAGCGCGCGCAGGTGGTCGTTGACGTCCGGCTCCAGCCAGGGCACCGACGGGGGGCCGCTGCGGCTCTGCCAGACGAGGTCGAACGGCCGGCCCGGCGCCGCCTCGGCGACCACCCGCTCGGCGGCGGCCAGCAGCTCCGCCTCGTAGGCGTGGCCGTCCGGCCCGGCGACGGCGGCCATGCTGTCCGGGATGCTGTGCGCCGTTGCGACGAGCCGGGCGGTGCTCCGCACGTCCTCCGGCAGCGAGGCGAGGGCCGCCGCCAGCGCGTCGGCGTTGGCCTGCACGAAGCCGGGGGTGTCGAAGTAGTGCGGCAGCTTCTCCGCCGTCGGGCCCCCGCCGTAGGACACCCGCGCCCGGGCGATGTCCTCGTGGTACTGCCGGCACCCGGAGAAGGAGGCGTAGGCCGAGGTCGCGAAGACGTAGACGTGCTCGATGCCGTCCTCCGCCAGCTGCGCCCAGGTGTCCTCGACGTAGGGCGCCCAGTTGCGGTTGCCCCAGTAGACCGGCAGGTCGATCCCGGCGGCCGCCAGCTCCTTCTCGACCGCCGCGATCAGCGCCTTGTTCTGGTCGTTGATCGGGCTCACGCCGCCGAAGTGGTGGTAGTGCTCGGCCACCTCCTCCAGCCGCTCCCGCGGGATGCCGCGACCGCGGGTGACGTTCTCGAGGAACGGCATCACGTCGTCGTGCCCCTCGGGCCCGCCGAAGGAGAGGACGAGCAGCGCCTCGCGGCGCCCGGCGGGGGCCGGCTCGGTGGAGGGTTCGGCACCGCCGTTGTTGCGGACGGCGAGCGAGGGATCCTCGTCCGGTCGCTGACCTGCGGGCGTGATGTCGACGGTTGCGCGGGGCACGGTGCTTCTTCTTCCTGAGGTGGTCGGACGGATGCGCTCACACGCCCACGGCGTGGCTCCATGACCGTTCACACGCCGACGGCGTGGAACCCTCCGTCGACGTGCACGATCTCGCCGGTGGTGGCGGGGAACCAGTCCGACAGCAGGGCGACGACGGCCTTCCCGGCGGGCTCGGTGTCGGTGACCGACCAACCGAGCGGGGCGCGCCCCTCCCAGGCCTCCTCGAACTGCGCGCTGCCCGGGATGGACTTCATCGCCATGCTGCGCAACGGGCCGGCGGCGACGATGTTGCTCCGCACGCCCTCGGGGCCGAGCTCGCGGGCCACGTAGCGGGAGGTGGACTCCAGCGCCGCCTTGGCCGCCCCCATCCAGCCGTAGACGGGCCAGGCGACGGACGCGTCGAAGGTGAGGCCCACGACCGAGGAGGGGTTGGCCAGCAGCGGCCGGCAGGCCTGGGTGAGCGAGGCGTAGGACCACGCCGACACCTGGAACGCCGTCGCGGCGTGCTCCCAGGCGACCTCGGGGAAGCCCTCGCCCATCGCCTCCTGCGGCGCGAAGCCGATCGAGTGCACGACGCCGTCGAGGGCGTCGACGCCCTGCTCGCGGAGCCGGTCGGCCAGCGTCGCGAGGTGCTCCGGGTCGGTGACGTCGAGCTCGACGACGCCCGCCTCCTGCGGCAGCCGCTTGGCGATCCGCTGGCACAGCGACAGGGCCCGGCCGAAGTTGGAGAGCACGACGGTCGCGCCCTGCTCCTGGGCGATCCGGGCGGTCGCGTAGGCGATCGACGCCTCCGTCAGCACGCCGGTCACCAACACGCTCTTGCCGGCCAGGATCCCGGTTTCGGCCATCCCCATCAGTGCCCCATCCCCAGTCCGCCGTCGACCGGGACGACGGCCCCGGTGATGTAGCCCGCCGCGTCGCTGGCCAGGAAGCGCACGACGCCGGCGATCTCGTCCGTGGAGGCGTACCGGCCCAGTGGCACCTGCCCCAGGATCTCCTGCTGCCGCTTCTCCGGCAGTTCCGCGGTCATGTCGGTCTCGACGAAGCCGGGGGCGACGACGTTCGCGGTGATGCCACGGCTGCCGAGCTCGCGGGCGATCGAGCGGGCCAGGCCGACGAGCCCGGCCTTGCTGGCCGCGTAGTTGGTCTGGCCGGCCGAGCCCAGCAGCCCCACGACCGACGACACGAAGACCATCCGGCCCGAGCGAGCCCGGACCATCTTCGCGGCGGCCCGCTTGGACACCCGGTAGGCGGCGGTGAGGTTGGCGTCGAGGACGTCGGTGAAGTCGTCCTCCTTCATCCGCATCAGCAGCCCGTCACGGGTGATGCCGGCGTTGCTGACCAGCACCTCGACCGGCCCCTGGTGCTCCTCGATCTCGCCGAAGGCGCGGTCGACGTCCTCGGCGCTGGTGACGTCGCACTGCACGCCGAACAGCCCCTCGGGGGCGCCGCTGCCGCGGTGGGTCACCGCCACCGCGTCGCCCTGCTCGGCGAACGAGCGGGCGATGGCCAGCCCGATCCCCCGGTTGCCGCCGGTCACCAGCACCGATCTGCCCACGTGCCCTCCTCGCCGCCGACGTCCCCTGCTGCACCGAACCTAACGCGTGGCCCCCGCCGCCGCGTCCGACGCGTTCGCCGTGCCGGCCGTCACCGGACCTTGCAATGCGCGCTCGGCCCCGGAAGAGTCACCCGGGTCGCGGTGTCGCGGCCGCGAGCCGTGGGCGAGGGATGACGCAGGACGACGCAGGGTCGACGACGTATGCACCGGGCTCGGCCACCGGTTCCCTCACCGGGCTGGGCTTCGCCGACCCCGACGGCCGGAAGCGCGAGGAGAGCCTCGGCGAGCGCCTCCTCGGCTCACTTCTCGACCGGGCCCACCTGATGCCGCCCCGGCTCGTCGGTCCGCTGGTCTCCCAGGAGATCGCGGCCATGGGTGGCCGCGACGTCGCGATCTACCTCCAGGACTTCGAGCACGCCGTCCTCCGGCCGCTGCAGGGCGAGGGGCTGGTCGGATCCCCGGAGCCGATCGACTCCAGTCCCGCGGGGAACGCGTTCCGGACCGACAGCCCGTGCGAGGTCCCCCAGCCCGACGGCGCCGTCCGGATGTTCGTGCCCATGCTCGACGGGTCCGACCGGGTCGGGGTCCTGGGACTGACCCTGCCCCGTGCCGACGACAACGACCGGCGCCTCGCCCAGCGGATCGCCGGCCTCACCGCCGACCTCGTCGTCACCAAGTCCGGCTACACCGACACCTTCGCCCGGACGCGGATGACCTCCCCCATGAGCCTGTCGGCCCACCTGCAGTGGCAGATGCTGCCGCCGCTGGTCATGACCACCCCCGACCTCGCGCTCGCAGGGGCGCTGGAACCGGCCTACGACGTCGGCGGCGACAGCTTCGACTACTCCCTCGACGAGAACACGCTGCACCTGGCGGTCTTCGATGCGATGGGCCACGGGGTGGAGGCGGCGACGATGGCGACCCTGCTCATCGCCGCCTACCGGCACGGCCGGGTGAACGGCAACGACCTGCCCGACATGTACGCCGAGATGGACTCGGTGATGGCCACGTCCTTCCCGGGCCGCTTCGCGACGGCCCTGATCGGACGCCTCGACACCACTTCCGGCGTGCTCACCTGGATCAACGCCGGGCACCCCGCGGGCCTGCTCATCCGCGACGGCCGCGTCGTCGAGGAGCTGACCGGGCCGGTCAGCCGCCCCGTCGGCCTGGGCGACGGCACGCCGCACGTCCACACGACCCGCCTGCGTCGGCGCGACCGGGTGCTCGTCTTCACCGACGGCGTGGTGGAGGAACGGCTGGCGGACGGTGCCCAGTTCGGCGAGCAACGGCTCCGTGAGTTCATCGAGGACAACGCGGTGCACGGCCTGCCGCCCGCCGAGACGGTCCGGTTGCTGTCGCAGTCGCTGCTGCGTGGCCGCGGCGGCCGGACCACGGACGACGCGTCGCTCCTCATGGTCGAGTGGACCGGGCCACCCCGCGACGACGAGCTGGCCCGCGGCATCCGCGGCGGCATGCCGGCGGGCACCGTTCTGGCCTGACGCGCCCGGCCGCCCGGCTCAGAGGTTCCGGCCGCAGGTGGGCCACGCGCCCCGCCCCTGGCCGGCCAGGACCTTCTCCGCGACGGCGATCTGCTGCTCGCGGGTGGCCAGGTCCGCCCGCGGTGCGTAGCTGCCCCCGCCGTATCCGAGCCAGGTGGAGGAGCTGAACTGCAGACCGCCGTAGTAGCCGTTGCCGGTGTTGATGCTCCAGTTGCCGCCGGACTCGCACTGCGCGACCGCGTCCCAGTTCCGCGCCGAGGAAACGGGTGGGGGCGCCGGGGAGCTCGTGCCGCCGGACGGCGGCGGGGAGGCCGGCGGCGGGGACGACGCCCGGGAGGCCCGTTCGGCGGCGTCCCGCTGCTGCTGCAGGTCCAGCAGCGCGGCCCGCACCTGGGCGAGTTCCTGCTCGGCGGCGGCCTGCTGCTCCCGGAGCCCGGCCACCACCCGGTCGGCCTCCGCCCGGGCGTCCGCGGCCGCCTCGACCGCGGCCCGGGCCGCCTGCTGCAGCCGGTCGGCCTCCGTCACCGCGCGCTGGGCGGCGGTCCGTGCCTCGACGGCGCGCTGCCGGGCGTTCGCCGCGCCGGCCACGGCGCTGCCGCGGTGGTCGCCCGCCGCGGCGAGGAGGGCGGCGCGCTCCATCATCTGCGCCGGGCCGTCGGCGGTGAGCAGGCCCTCGAGCAGCGGCGACGAGGACCCGCTCATGTAGCTGGAGCGGGCGAACCGGGCGACGGCATCCCGGGCGGCGGCGAGCTCCGCCTGCGCCCGCTGCGCCGCGTCGGCCGCTCCCCGGGCCTCGGCCCGCGCATCGGCCGAGGCCTGCCGCATCGCCGCCAGCTCGTCCTCGGCCCGTGCGGCGCGGGCGTCCGCCTCGTCGGCGGCGGCCTGCGCGGCGCCCGTCTGCTCCAGGAGCCGGCTCACCTCGGCGGCGGCGTCCTCGGCGTCCTGCGCCACGGCACCGACCTCGTCCCCCGGAGCCGCCGATGCGGTGCCGGGGACGACGAGCAGCCCGATCCCGACGGCCAGTCCCGCCGCCCGCAGCCGGCCCAGGCGCCGCCGGCGGAGCATCGCTGTTCCCTCCATTGCTCCCACCCTCCCCTCGGCAGCGCGATCAGGCCACCCCGAGAAACCGGTATCGGCCCGTCGCCACGGCGACGTGAGCGGCCTCCCGCGCACGGGTGAGGGCGCAGGGCCCGGCGTCGAGTGCGCATTCCCGGGGTCGACCGAGGGGTCAGGCCGGGCCGCCGCCGGACATCCGCTGGCAGCGCGTGAAGGTCGCGGCCGTGAGCTGCGCAGCGGTCAGGCCGTCGCTCGGGAGACTCGGCCCGCCGGGGCGCAGGCCGGGGAGGAGCAGCGCGAGGAAGCGCCGCCACACGGTGGGGGCGGTCCCCTCGGTCAGGTCGGCGACCGCGCAGAGCATCACGGTCAGCAGCGCGAAGTCCGCCATGGTGACGTCGGCGCGGACCTCCCCCGCGGCCTGGGCGCGCTCGACCAGGGCGACGAACGGCTCCATCAGGCGGTCCTGCAGCTGCTGCAGGTTGCGCGGGTCGGTGCTGCTCATCAGCACCTCCCGCAGGCCGCGGTTGACGCTCTGCAGGTCCATCGCGGACTCGAGGAAGCCCACCAGCCCGCGCCACGCGTCCTCGTCGGCCAGCGCCGCATCGGCGTGTGCGGACATCGTCGCGAACACCTCGTCCAGCACCGCGGAGGCCAGCTCGTGCTTGTTGGCGAAGTGCCGGTAGGCCGTGCCGACCCCGACGCCGGCCTCGCGGGCCACGTCGTCCAGCGTGGCCTCCAGCCCGCGGCGGGCGAACACGTCGCGGGCCGCGGCGAGCAGCAGCTCGCGGTTGCGGGCGGCGTCGCGGCGCAGCGGCCGGGCCGAGGTCTCCGAGGTGCTGGTCACGCCGGGTCCTCCGTCCGCTGCGCCGGTGCAGCTCGTACCCAGGATGTCACCCTGGCCTCGCGTCGTCGCCGTTCAGAGTGCCACGACCGGGGCCCCCTCCTCGACCTGCGGCACACCCGGCCGGATGAGCAGGCCGGAGAGCGCCGCCCCGGTGGCGAAGATGGCCGCGGCCCACCAGAAGGCCGTGGCGTAGCTGTGCACGGCCGCCTCGGCCACCAGCGTCGGGCCCGCGGCGTGCCCGGCGACCCAGTCGGCGGCGGCGGTCGCCGCGATCGTGTTGAGCAGCGCGGCACCTATGGCGCCGCCCACCTGCTGGGTCGTGTTGATCATCGCCGAGGCGACACCCGCGTCGCGCTCGTCGACGCCGGCCGTCCCCAGGTTCAGCGCCGAGGCGAAGACCAGCCCGAGGCCGACGCCGATCAGCAGGATGCCGGGCAGGATCGTCGAGGTGTAGGCCGACTCGATGCCGATCCGGGTGAGAACCACCATGCCGAGCGCCGACACCAGCATGCCGCCGGGCACGAGCAGCCGGGGCGACACCCGCGGCACCAGCAGCACGCTCGAGGCGCCCGCGGTGAGGACCAGCGCGCCGGTGACCGGGAGGAACGCCACGCCCGCCCCGACGGCGGTGTAGCCGAGGACGGTCACCAGGTAGTAGGTGAGGAAGAGGAAGACGGCGAACATGCCGGCCGACGCAGTCAGCATGGCCAGGTAGGAACCGCCCCGGTTGCCGTCCAGCACGACCCGCAGGGGCAGCAGCGGGGCGGCCACCCGCGACTCCAGGACGACGAAGGACACCAGCAGCACCGCGGCGGTGACCAGCAGCGCCACCGTGCCGCCGTCGGACCAGCCGTCGCTCTCCGCGCGGGAGAAGCCGAAGACCAGGGCGAACAGACCGGCGGGGACCAGCACCGTGCCGGGCAGGTCGAGCCGCGGGCGGTGCTCGGAGGGGCGGTGCGCCATGAGGACCGCCGCGCCCGCGATGGCCGCCGCCGCGAAGAAGAGGTTCACGTACATGGTCCAGCGCCAGGACGCGTACTCGGTGAGGACGCCGCCGAGCAGCAGCCCGATCGAGGCGCCGGCACCGGCGATCCCGCCGAAGATCCCGAAGGCCCGGGCGCGCTCCCGCGGCTCCGTGAACGTCGTCGTCAGCAGGGAGAGCGCGGCCGGGGCGAGCAGCGCCCCGAAGACGCCCTGCCCGGCGCGCGCCGCGACCAGCATCTCGAAGCTGACGGCCGCACCCCCGGCGGCGGAGGCGACGGCGAAGCCGGCCAGCCCGACGAGGAACACCCGCTTGCGGCCGAAGAGGTCGGCCACCCGGCCGCCGATGAGCAGCAGGCTGCCGAACGCCAGTGCGTAGGCGGTCACCACCCACTGGCGGTCCGCGTCGAGGAAGCCGAGGTCGGCCTGGGCGGCGGGCAGCGCGATGGTCACCACGGTCGCGTCCAGCACGACCATCAGCTGGGCGATCCCGAGCACGACGAGGGCCCACCACCTCCGGTCATGGCGGACGACGGGCAGGACCGCCCGGACGGCGGCCTCCGGTGGAGGTGGCGGTCCGGCCAGGGTCTGGGTCATGATTCCTCCGATCCGATGCGGAGACATGCTCTCCGCTTCACGGAGGAACCTAGAGCACAAACGGAGCCGCTGTCTCCGCTTTTCTGCCGACGGCCGGAGAATTCCTGCCGAACCGTGCGGGAACGGCAGCCGTCGTCGGTCTGCGCGGCGCACAGCTCGCCGCGCCTCCCAGGGGGCGGTCGGCCTCGCTCACCGGCCGAGCCGACCAGTCGGGCGCCGGCACGCTCCGACGGGGGCCGTGGCGGGCTCGCCCCGCGACCCGGCCCCGACGTCGATCCGCTCAGGCCCGCGCGAGGACCTCGCGCCGGGCTCGGGTGGCTGCCGCGAGCTCGGCGAACATCACCTCGGTGGTGTCGAGGTCGACGCACGCATCGGTGACGCTGCAGCCGTAGGTCAGCCGCTCGGGGTGGCTCTGGTCGAGGTCCTGCCGCCCTGCGACGAGGTTGCTCTCCACCATCACCCCGCGGATCGCCCGCTGTCCGTCCGCGACCTGCCCGGCGAGGTCACGCACCACGTCGAGCTGGCGCCGGTGGTCCTTCTGGCTGTTGCCGTGCGAGGCGTCGACCACGACGACCTCCGGCAGGCCCCGTGCGGCCAGCTTCCGCGTCGTCGCGGCGACGTGCTCGGCGGAGTAGTTCGGCCCGGACCGGTCACCCCGCAGGATCACGTGGCCGGTGTCGTTGCCCGTCGTGGACAGCTGGGCGCTGACGCCGTGGTGGTCGACACCCAGGAACTCGTGCGGTGCCCGTGCGGCCACGATCGCCTGGATCGCGGCGTCGATGCTGCCCTCCGGGGAGTTCTTGAAGCCGACGACCGAGGAGAACCCGGACACCCGTTCCCGGGCCGTCTGGTCGGTGACGTTGCGCGCACCGACGCCGTTGTAGGTGATCAGCCCGTCGACGTACTGCGGCGTCAGCGCGTTGAGCGGCTCGGCCGCCACGGGGACGCCCAGCTCGGCGATGGCGCACATGAGCATGCGGGTGGCGACCAGCCCGACGCTGATCCGGCTGGAACCGTCGAGGAAGGGGTCGTAGGCGAACCCCTTCCAGTCGACCTCGGTCCGCGGCTTCTCGGTGTAGGTCCGCATGAGGATCTCGAGGTGGTCACCGTGCCGGTCCCGCATGCGGGCGAGGAAGGCGGCGTACTCCAGCGCGGCGGCCGGGTCGTGGATGGAGCAGGGGCCGGCGATGACGGCCAGCCGGTCGTCGGCACCGGTCACGATGGCGGTGGCCGCCCGGCGGCCGGCCCGCGTCGTCGCGGCCGAGGCCGCCGGGATCGGGACGACGGTGGCCACCGAGGCGGGCGTGACGACGACGCTGAGCCCGGTGATGCGGGTGTTCACCAGCCCCCCGAGGTCGACGGGGCCGGCCGGCCCGAGCCCCAGCCGCTGCCGGACGTCCGGGAGCAGGTCGGTCAGCGTGGCGTCGATCTGGGTGTTGACCCGGGTCTGGACGTCGATCAGGAGGTCGGCGATCCGCGTCGCGTCCGCCAGGATCCGGTCGGTGGGGATGGGAGCCTCCTCGATCGGTCGCGTCCGGTCGGTCCGCGAACCCCGGCCGGCTCCGGCGGCCGGCCCCGGCCAGTGTGCCGCGCTGCCCCCGGGCGGCGGCTCAGGGGCCCTCTCGGGGCTCGGCCGCGGCCGCGGAGACCACCAGGAGCGCGGCCGCGGCGAGGAAGGCCGCCGGCGCGCCGGCGGCCCCGGTGGCCAGGCCGAGCGCGACCGACCCGACGGCCTGACCGACGGTGAGCCCGATGAACAGGATGGCCGCCGCGGCGGCCGCGACGTCGGGCGTCCGGTGCGCACCCCAGGCGATCAGCACGCCGCTGAGGGCGACGAAGGCACTGCCGAAGCAGGCCAGGGCCAGCGCCGCGGGGACGACGGACCCGGGCAGTGCACCCAGCAGCGCCGTGCCGGCGGCGGCCGCCACCACGGTGCCCCGCCACGCGGCCCGCAGGCCGACCCGCCGGACCAGCACCCCGCTGAGGCCACCCACCAGTCCGGCGGCACCGAGCAGGCACCACAGCAGGCCGGTGACCGCCGCGGAGAGGCCCCCGTCGGTGGTGAGCAGGTCCCGAGCGAACGTCCAGACACCGGCGCAGCCGGCGCCGGCGAGCAGGGCGGCGACCAGCGGGCGGCCGAGCCGCCCGATCTGCGCGCGCCCCTCCGGGCCGAGCAGCCCGCTCCCGCCCGGACCGTCCGGCACCGAAGCCCACCGGGTCCGGCGGTCCGCCCACGCGGTGGCCAGGAGCGCCACGACGGCGAACCCGGCCCACGACCAGCGCCAGGCTTCGGGGATCGACAGCACCAGCAGGCCGCCGACGACCACGCCGGCCCCGGTGCCGCTGTTCACCAGTCCCTGAGCCCGCGCCTGCTCCGGGAGCACGACGGTTCCCGCCACGGCGGCGACCAGCGCCGGGGTGGCGGCGCCCGCGCCGCTCCCGGCGATCAGTGCTCCGGCGGCGAGGGACCAGCCGTTCCAGGCGACGGCCACGAGCAGCGAGCCGAGCGCCGCGCTGCCACCGGCCACCCACAGGGCCCGGCGGGCGCGCCCCGTCCCGACGAGCCCGCTCGCCACGACGGCGGCGGCGCAGTAGCCGAGGTAGCTGCCCGCGGCGACCGCGCCGGCCGTGCCCGCCGAGAGCCCGAACGCCGTCCGGAACTGGGGCAGGTAGAGGCCGTAGCCGTAGCGGGCCAGGCCGTAGGTGACCGCGATGACGGCCAGCCCGGGGACGACGAGGGCGGCGGTCGGCGGGAGCTCGGTATCGGGACGTAACGATCGTTTCGGCATAACGGTCGTTACGATAGGGCGATGACGACGGCGTCCGCCACTCCACCGGCCCCCGAGCGGCTGCTGGCGGCGGCCGGCGAACTCTTCTACGAATCGGGCATCGCCGCCACCGGCGTCGATGCGGTCCTGGCCCGCGCCGGCGTCTCCCCCGCCACGATGTACGCGCACTTCGCCGGCAAGGACGCCCTGGTGGCGGCCTACCTCGAGCGACGCCACGAGACGTGGCGGCGGACCTGGGACGACGTGCTGGCCGAGCGCGACGACCCGGTCGACCGGCTGCTGTCGCTCTTCGACGCGGTCGCCCGGTACCGGTCCCGGGCGGGCAACCGGCGCGGCTGCGCGTTCCTGGCCGCGGGCACCGAGCTGCCGGCCGACCACCCGGGGCAACGGTGGCTGGAGGCCGACACCCGCCTGCTCGTGGACCGGCTGCGCGACCTCGCGGCGGACGCCGGCCTCGCCGACCCGGAGGATGCGGCGGCCACGCTGCTGCTGCTCTACGACGGCGCGATGAACCGGTTCGCCCGTGCCGCCACGACACCGAGCCTGCCCGTCGGCGACCCGCTGGGCCGGGCCCGCGACCTCGCCGCGGAGTGGGTCGGCACGCACGGCCGGACGGGGTGACCCGTCCGCCGGGACCGGCGGGCCGGACGGGGTGACCCGTCCGCCGGGACCGGCGCCTCTGCCGTTTGACCGGGGTGTGGACCGGGGCCACGATGGCCGCACCGTCCCGGCTCCGGCTCCCGCCGCGCGCCGGCCGCGAGCACCCGGAGGACGCATGAGCAGCGCAGAGACCATTCCGGTGCCGCACCTGGGCTCCTCCACCGTCGGCCAGCGGTTCGCCCGGCCCTACGACGCCTCGCTCCCGACGCTGGTCCTGGTCAACTCGTTCACCACGACCGTCGACCTGTACCGCCCCCAGTTCGCCGACGACGCCCTCGCGTCCGCGGCCAACCTGCTCGCGATCGAGCCGTACGGCCACGGCCGGACCCGCGCCTCCTACGACCAGTTCACCTACTGGGACTCGGCGATCGCGAACCTGCAGGTGCTGGACGCGCTGGGCATTCCCGAGGCCTTCGTCCTCGGCACGTCGCAGGGCGGGTGGATCGCGGCCCGCATGGCGATGCTCGCCCCGGGCACCGTGCGGGGCATCATCCCGCTCGGCACGTCGATGGACTTCGAGAGCCCGCGCAGCCGCAACCTCGGCTGCTGGGACGGCGTCGGCTTCTGCGCACCGGCCCTCGGGGCGCTGGCCGACCCCGTCGGCGAGGACTGGACGATCCCGACCGAGCTGGTCGACGCCGTCCTCGCCGAGGGCCTCGGCGAGGACGTGTCCGCCGACGAGCGGGCCTTCTGGCACGAGACGCACCAGCGGAACTACGCCGGCGACGCCGGCCGGGAGCGGCTGCGCCTCGCCACCGTCAACCTGAGCGCCCGCGACGGCCTGCACGACCGGCTGTACGGCGTCCGGTGCCCGGTGCTCTGGATGCACGGCACCGCCGACACCGTCTACTCGGTGGCCAACGCGGAGGAGGAGATCGCGCTCTTCGTCAGCAGCCCCGGTGCCGAGCTGCGCGTCGTCGAGGGGGGCCGGCACTTCCTGAGCGCCTCGCACCCGGCCGACGTCGACGCGGCCGCGATCGAATTCCTCGACCGCTGGGCGTGAGGCCCTCGCTCAGGCGGGCGGGGGGAAGGTCAGCAGGCGGACCGTCTCGGGCAGCCCGGCCAGGGCGGCCAGCAGCGCCGGGGGCAGCTCGCCGTTGACGTCGGTGACGACGTAGCCGAGCTCACCGCGGGTGGCGAGCACCTGGCCGTCCACGTTCAGGCCGTGCTCGCCGACCAGCGCGTCGACCCGGGCCAGGACCCCGGGCACGTTGCGGTGCAGCAGGGCGAAGCGGGCCGCCGAGGAGCCGTGCAGGGCCACCGCGGGCAGGCTCACGCTGAGCGTCGTCGTCCCGGCGCGGGTGTAGTCGGCCAGCTTCCCGGCGACGAACCGCCCGATGTCGTACTGCGCCTCCTGCGTCGACCCGCCGACGTGCGGGGTGAGGATGACGTTGGGCAGCCCGCGCAGCACCGAGGTGAACTCGTCGCCCTGCTTCTTCGGCTCCTCGGGGAACACGTCGACGGCGGCGCCGGCGATGTGACCGCTCAGGATGTGGTCGCGCAGGGCCTCGTGGTCGACGAGGAAGCCGCGGGAGAGGTTGAGAAACAGGCTGCGCGGGCGCATCCGCGCGAACTGCTCGGCACCGAACAGGCCGGCGTTCCCGGCCCGGCCGTCGACGTGCAGCGTCACGGTCTCCGCCCGCTCGAGCAGCTCCTCGAGGCTGCGGCACACCTCGGCGTTGCCCAGCGCCAGCTTCTCGTCGAGGTCGTAGTAGAGGACCCGCATACCCAGGGACTCGGCCAGCACCGACAGCTGGCTGCCGATGTTCCCGTAGCCCACGATGCCCAGCGTCCGGCCCCGGATCTCGTGGCTGCCGGTGGCCGACTTGTCCCAGACGCCGGCGTGCAACGCACGGTCGCGGTCGGTCAGCCGCCGGGCGAGGCTGATGATCTCCGCGATGGCCAGCTCGACGACGCTGCGGGTGTTCGAGTAGGGCGCGTTGAACACCGCCACGCCGGCCGCGGCGGCTGCCGGGAGGTCGATCTGGTTGACGCCGATGCAGAAGGCGCCCACCGCGGTCAGCTGCGGCCGGTGCGCGAGCACATCCGCGGTGACCTGCGTCTTGGACCGGATGCCGAGGAGGTCGATGCCGTCCAGCGCGGCGATCAGGTCGGCCTCGTCCAGCGCCCCCTTCTGCGACTCGACGTCGAAACCCGCCGAGGTCAGCAGCTCCACCGCCACCGGGTCGATGTTCTCCAGCAGCAGTGCTCTGGGCATGTCTGGTTCGTCTCCCTCGAGGATCGCGGTGCACCCATCCTCGCAGCCGCCGTCGGAGCGGCGGACAGGACGGGGGGCTATCAGCCGGCGCCCACCGGGTGCGGACGACGTCCCTGCCGGCCGGACACGGCGCGCAGGGCCTCCCCCAGGATCGCGACGTCGGCCAGGTCGGTGGCCGAGCTGCAGCTGACCCGCACCGCTCCGGGGAGCCTGTCGTCGCGGTCCGCCCGGGCGTCGGCGTGGAACCGCGCGACCTCGTCGTCGCCGAGGGCGAGCAGCCGGCTGAGGTAGGGGTGGGCGCAGAAGCACCCGCTTCGCACCCCGATGCCGTGCTCCTCGGCCAGCCGGCCGGCGACCTCTCCGTAGGGCATCCCGTCGATCACGAAGGCGGCGAGGGGCAGCCGGTCGCCGGCTGCCGGTCCCAGGCGGCGCAGCCCCGGAACGGTGGCGAGCTCCTCGTCGAGGGCCCGGACGAGCACGTCCTCGTGGCTGCGGCTCGCACCACGGGTGGCGTGCAGCTCCTCGGCGGCGGCGGCCAGGGCGACGACGCCGACGACGTTGGGCGAGCCCGCGTCGTCCCGGTCGGGCGGATCGGCCCACACCACCTCGTCGTAGGAGACCGCCCGCACCGCGCCACCGCCGACGAGGAACGGCTCCCCCTCGACGAGCAGCCGCCGGTCCACGACCAGGCAGCCCGCGCCGAAGGGCGCGAACATCTTGTGCCCGGACCAGGCGAGCGCGTCGATGCCGAGTGCCGCCATGTCGACCGGGCGGTGCGGCACGAGCTGCGCCCCGTCGACCACCACCAGCACGCCGCGCTCCCGGGCCGCCGCCGCGATCGCGCTCAGCTCGGGCAGCCAGCCGGTGACGTTGGACGCCCCCGACACCGCCAGCACGCGCGGGGTGGGGCGCGCGTCGAGGGCGGCGACCACGGCGCCGACGTCGAACGTCCCGGACCGGGCGACGTCGACGATCCGCAGCCGGGCGTGCCGCCGCCAGGGCAGCAGGTTGGCGTGGTGCTCCACCGCGGTGGTGACGACGACGTCGTCCCGGGTCAGCCCCAGCCGGAAGGCGAGCAGGTTGAGGCCCTCGGTGGTGTTCCTCGGGAACAGGGCCACGTGGGTGGCCAGGTCGGCGCCCACGAACCGGACGAGGCTCTCGCGCGCCTCCTCGTACCGGGCGCTGGAGAACCGGGACTTCGCACCGGCTCCCCGGTGGACGCTGGAGTACCACGGCAGGAACTCCTGCACGGCGCGGACGACCGCCTCCGACGCGGACGTGGTGGCCGCGGCGTCGAGGTCCACGTAGCGCCGGGGCACGCCGCCGACGGGGACGAGCAGGTCGCCGCCGACGAGGCGCTCCCGAGCGGGGAGGGTGGGTGTCCCGGACGAGGACGTCGCTGCCATGTCTCGCTCCAGTCCTGACCCCGCTGGGCATCTGGTCGACCGCGAGCAGAGCGTCCCACCGGAACCGGCATCGGTCGCCGTCCGCACGCACGGGACGGGCGCCGGCCGATCCGGTCCACCCCCTCTCCTGCCGCCACGCCGGGCACACGGGCAACATGTGACGAAGGGGACCGGTCCGTCTCGTCCCTGTTGCCCCTCGTCCGCCTCACTGCGGGCCATTACTTTCGGTAGCAGAACGGGCGCGCAACGTCGTCGACTGCGAGCCGGTCCCGCGATCCGAGCACCACACCGAGGAGAACCCCGTGACCCTTCCCCAGCGCTCCCCTGCTCCGGCTCACCCCCGCCCGGTCGCGTACGGCCAGCGTCCCCTCGGCCGTCCGGTCGTGCCGGCCGCCCGTCCTCCGGCTCAGCACCTCGCGGCTCAGCACGCGGCAGGCGTACGGACCGCGGGCGGCCACCCGGGGACCGGGCACCCGATGCCGTCCGGTGCGGTGCTGCAGCGGCCGGCTCCGCGCGCCGTCTCGTTCCTGACGGTGACCGAGGTGGCGGCCATCATGCGGGTCTCGAAGATGACCGTGTACCGCCTCGTGCACGCTGGCGAACTGGCCGCCGTCCGGGTCGGGCGGTCCTTCCGGGTCCCCGAGCCGGCCGTGCGCGACTACCTGTCCGGCGCCCGCACCGACGTCGCCTGACGACCGGGCACCCGTCGTCCGGTCCTACCCTCGCCGGTCGGCCCGAGCCGGCCGGCGTCCGGTCCCGCCCGGTTCGGCCCCCGTCACCCCGTCGATGAGCCGATCAGCCGGCGGTGGACGGCCGCGTCCGGGCTGAGTGCGAGCAGGCCGTCGGTGAGGGCATCGGCCGCCGCCTGCAGCTCGTCGTCGGTCATCGGATCGAGGGCGTCGAGGATGAAGACGGCGCTGCTCGTCGCGTCGGTGATCCGGGTGCGGGTCCCCTGGCGCCAGTTCCAGCGGCGGCACGTGACGCCCTGCTCGTCGCACCAGACCACCTCCCCGGTCTCCGGGTGCTCGACGACGGCCTCGCCGCCGGCGGTGGTGTCGAAGGGCTCGGCGCCTCCGGCGCGGATCAGCCGGGGCGGTCCGGCGTAGGCGGCGCGGTCCTCCCCGCCGAGCGGGAGCAGGTGGGCGATGGAGACGGCGTTGTAGACGTCGGTGATCCGGTCGATGCGCGGGAGGCCGTCCGGCTCGACCCGCCGCAGGAGCGCTTCGACGCTGGGCCGGGTGCGCTGCGGTTTCGCGCCGAAGGCCCGGTAGGCCTCCCGCCAGGCCGCCGGGTGCGGCAGCTGCTCCGGCGGCTGCCCGGCGAGCAGCCGCCGGGCCGTGCCCTCGCCGTTCGCCAGGATCCGCTCGCTGATCTCGTCGCTCGGCCCCCCGCGGAGCCCGTCGGCGGCCATCAGCATCGCCCGGTAGTCCGGCCTCAGGGCGAACACCGACGGATCGACGCGGGCGCCGGCCAGCCACCCGGCTGCCTGGCCGGCCGGCGTCCCCGTGTCCTGCATGGTGGTCACTGTGCCGGACTCCCCGACCCCGCCGTGACCAGCCCCTCCCCCGCGTCGACCGGCCGGGCGGCACCGGTCGGCCGCGACCGGGCTACGCCCCGGGCCCCTTCCGGAACCGGACCCGGTCGGTGAACTCGATCTCCGCCACGGAGCCACGGGCGCCGGTGGCGACGGCGATCACCCCGGTGGACCCGTCCGGCGCGAGCCGCGGGACGTCGCCGGTCATCAGGGTGATCCGCACCCGGTGCCCCTCGGCGAAGCGCCAGTGCGCCGGCTGGGTCTCGATGACGAACGTGGTCTCCTTGCCCGGTGTCACCGGCACGCTCTGCTCGTGCCCGAACCGGTGGCCGGCCCGGAGCCAGCCGGCGGCGACCTCGGTGACCCGGCCGTCGGGGGCGACGTCCATCACCTTGGCCACCAGGTTGCCGTCGCTGTTCGGCAGGGTCGCCTCCAGCGTGACCTCGGCCCGCCCGGCCAGCACCGCGTCGTGCACCAACGGGCCGGACGTGAACGTCAGCCGCCCCGCGTCCGCTGCGGCGTTGTCCGCGGACGGGTCCGTCGGCCGCGGGCAGCCGACCAGGCAGGTGGTGGCCGGACCGTCGTCCGGGGCGATCGGCAGGTCGAGGGAGCCCGGCGTGCCGGGACGCCGGTCCAGCACCCGGTCGGTCCCGAGGGCCAGCTCCGTGCCCTCCCCGTCCGCCGGCCAGTCGGCCAGCCCGACCCAGCGGCCTCCGGCGCCCGCCACCTCGTAGCTGGTCACCCGGGCCGCCGGGAGAGGAGCGTCGGGGTTCTCGCCCAGCCAGTGGTCGAACCAGGCGAGGGTGGCGCCGATCGGCATCGGCTCGGTCTCCTGCTCCCACGGGTCCGCGTGGGTCCACGGCCCCATGACCAGGTGGACGTCGTCGTTCCCGGCGTCGCGCAGGCCCTCGTAGTTGCCGATGGCCCCGGCTCGGAAGACGTCGAACCAGCCGCCGGTGAGCAGCACCGGCACCTCGATGTCCTCGTGCTTGTTCGCGACGTTCTGGACGTCCCAGTACTCGTCGTAGGTGGGATGGGCCGCGAAGGCGTCGAGTTGCCGCTGGTCGAAGGCCGGGTCCGCCACGTCGGGCGCGCCCACCCAGAGCCAGTCGGCGCCGGCCCGCGCTCCGCCCGGGTAGAAGATCTCCGAGTAGTTCTCCATCGGCGAGACGTTGGGCGCGATCGCTGCCAGGTGCGGCGGTTGCTCGGCCGCGATCTCGAGGGTCGTCTGCCCGCCGTAGCTCGTGCCGGAGGCCCCTACCTTCCCCGTGGAGTACGGCTGGTCGGCCAGCCACTCCACCGCGTCGTGGCCGTCCCGGCCCTGGATCGGCCACCGGGCCTCGAAGCCCGGCGCCGGGGAGATCCCGGTCCCGCGGATGTCACAGGACATGACGTTGTAGCCCCGCTGGCTGAAGTACGTGGCGAACTCGCCGTCCGCCTCCGCCACGGCCATGCCGTACGGCGTGTAGCTCCGGAGGATCCCGGGGAACTGCCCCGCCACCGGCGCGTCCCCGACGGCAGGTCTCGCGATGGTGCAACCGAGCTCGAACCCGTCGCGCATCGGCACCTGGAGCCGTTCCACGGCCGTGCCGTAGGTGGCCGGCCGGTCGTAGTCGAACCAGTCGAGCTGGGCGGCCGGGGCCGGATCGGTGGGGTGCGCGGCAGCCGGTGGGGCCAGCACCCCCGCCACGACCGCGCCGGTGATGGTGCCGATCACGCCGAGTCGGCGGGTCTGCCTGCTGAGCACGTGTCCTCCACGGGAACTGGGCGAGCAACGGGACGGCGACGGGCCGGCGCGGGTCGGGCACGCGAGGTGCCCGGCCCGACGCCGGATACCGGACGGATCAGAAGCGCGGCCGGCCGAACAGGCCGCCGCGGTCGCCCAGCCACTCCGCCGGCCGGTAGCGGGGCAGGATCTCCGACTCGCCCAGGCCGAGCGCCTCCGCCGCGGCATCCAGCTTCCGGGGGTGGGCCGCCGATCCCCAGCGGCCGGTGGCGACCCGCTCGTCGAGGGCCTCCACGGAGGCGACCAGCTCCGCCGGGGTGAACGCGCAGTGGCCCAGCCGCTGCACGAAGGCCTGGCGCAGCAGGCCCCCCGCGCCGGCGTGCCGCACGGTCTCCGCGTACTCCTCCTCGACCTGCACCGGCGCCAGGACGTCGTGCGTGGTGTGCAGGCTCAGCACCGGCACCTGCAGGTCGCCGGTGAGCTCGGAGGTGGCGTAGGCGGTCCGCAGCGCGTCCTCGTCCGGGGTCACCGACGCCGTCTCGGTGAGCCGGGCCAGGTCGGCGCGGAGGTCGAGTCCGGCCGCCCGGTACAGGGCCACCACCTGCGCGCGCTCGTCGGCGTGCTGCAGCAGCGCCCGGTAGTCGACGCCGGCGTTCCAGGACGGATTGCCGCCGACCGTGGTCTCGATGTCGACCCGGGCCGGGTAGGTGAACCCGAGGGCGACGGTGAACTGGGCGATCTGCGCGTCCACCTGCGCCTGGTAGTCCCGCGGGTCCGGCGCGGGCTGGCCCTCGGCCCAGCGGGGCAGGTGGTAGAGGGCGGCGGCGAGCGCGATACGCGCCCGGCCCGCGGGGTCGTCCTGCGCGGCCACGACGGCGTCGGTGAGCGTGCTCGCCGCGGCATTGACGGCGGCCAGGTCACCCCCGTAGTCGGCCAGCCGGACGTCGGAGCCCTCGGGGACGAGCAGCTGCGCGATCGCGTGGGCGCCGTCGAGCTGGTAGTTGAGCAGGTCGACACCGCCGTGCATCAGCCCGCAGGTGGGCAGCGCCCCGTCGATCGGCGCGCCCGGCATCTCGGCCAGCTGCCCGGTCACCAGGCCGCCCATGGAGGTTCCGACGGCGAGCACGCGGGAGGGCTCCCCGACCGCGGCGCGGAACGCGTCCAGGGTCTGCAGCTGGTCCTCGGCGGCGGTGTCCAGCGTCCAGCCGCCACGCTCGTAGGAGGAGCCGACCAGGGCGTACCCGCGGTCCAGCAGGGCCTGCCGGGTCGCGTCGTCCGGGGCGTTCTCGGGGGTGGGCGGGATGGGGAAGAAGCTGGGCCGGTAGCCGTGGCCGTACAGGAGCACGGTGCCGTTCCAGTCGGCGGGGACGTCGGCGACCCAGGCGGTGGCTCCGTCGTCGACCGTCCCCTCGATGTGCCGCGGACCCGAGGGTTCCTCGGCGGCGGCGGACGGGATGGAGACGAACGCGATGGCAAGGGCGCAGGTCATGGCGGTGGCGAGGGATCGGGGGGACATCGGCTTCCTCACGACGGTTCCGGGGATGCCGGTGACGCTAGGAGTCCACCAGACGCGCGTCAACGAATTGCCGAACATCTGTGTGAGCCAGACCACGGCTCACCGTCGGGCCCGCGCGTCCTGCACGAGGTCGGCGAAGGCCGCCCGCGCCCGCGGCTCCAGGGACGCGAAGGCGGCGCGGTGCGCGCGCGCCGATCGGTGAGCGGGCCAGTCCTCGCCCAGGTACCGCTCGGGCAGCACCGGGTCGAGCCGCAGCAGCCGGATCCAGTGGGCGCCGAGGAGGGTGAACGAGGTGAGCGGGTCCCCCTCCCGCGGCGCAGGTCGCTCCCACCGGTGGAGGAACTCCTCGTGCTCCCGGCGCAGCGCGTCGAGGTCCCAGGCCCGGGCGACGAACCGGGCGACGTCCGTGCCGGCGGCGGGAGCGGCCAGGAACCCGTCGACCTGCAGGCCCTCGACCTCGGTGTCGACACCGATGATCGAGTCGAGGGCGACGCGACCGGGAGCGATCCACAGCCCGTCGCGCAGGCAGCCGAAGCGGGCCCAGGTCAGCCGGGACCGCAGCCGGTTCCGGACGTGCCGCTGGGTCTCGGGGAGGGAGAAGCTCAGCAGCGTCCAGTCGGTGCTCGTCTGGTCGAACGGATCGACCGCCTCCACGCGCTCGCGCCCCTCGCGCAGGAGCCGCCGGGACCTGACGGTCAGGCCGTAGCTGACCACTCTCCCGTCCTGGTGCCGGGTGAGCAGACCGCGCCCGGCGAGCCGGGTCAGGACCGACCTGGTGGCGTCGTCACCGACCCCCAGGGGCCGGAGCACGTCCAGGAAGACCCGCGTCGGAAGGGGGTCCTCGTACTCGTCGAGGATCAGTGCGCCCCCCAGTGCGAGCAGGAGATCCTGCGGCTTGAAGCGCACCTCGGCGGCGCCGTCCGTCATCCACCCTCCCAGGGCCGACGCGGCGGGCCCTGCCGCCGACCCTCGAGAGTCTTCTTCCCCGTGCCCGGAATCGGCTACAGGCGCCGCCCCGGTTCCCCCATCGGCGTCACCCAACCCTCGGTCAGCCCTGGATGAAGGCCAGCAGATCCGCGTTGATCGTGTCGGCGTGCGTGGTCGGCATGCCGTGGGGGAAGCCGGCGTAGGTCGTCAGCGTCCCGTTCGGCAGCAGCTCGGCCGAGAGCGGTCCGGAGTCGGCATAGGGCACGACCTGGTCGTCGTCGCCGTGCATGACGAGTACGGGCACGGTGATCTTCTTCAGGTCGTCGGTGAAGTCGGTCTGGGAGAACGCGACGACGCCGTCGTAGTGCGCCTTGGCGCCGCCCATCATCCCCTGGCGCCACCAGTTCTGGATGACCGCTTCGATCGGTTCCGCACCCGGCCGGTTGAACCCGTAGAACGCGGTCGCGGCGAGGTCGCGGTAGAACGCCGACCGGTTGGTGGCCACCTGGTCCTGGATGCCGTCGAAGACGCTCTTGGGCAGCCCGCCCGGATTGGCGTCGGTCTGCACCATGATCGGCGGCACCGCACTGATCAGGACCGCCTTCGCCACGCGGTCCTCCCCGTGCCGGGCGAGGTAGTGCGCGACCTCACCACCGCCGGTCGAGTGCCCGACGTGCACCGCGTCGTGCAGGTCGAGGTGTGCGGTCAGTGCCGCGAGGTCGTCGGCGTAATGGTCCATGTCGTGCCCCTCGCTCACCTGCGCCGAGCGACCGTGCCCTCGCCGGTCGTGCGCGACGACGCGGTAGCCGTGCCGGAGGAAGAACATCATCTGGCTGTCCCAGTCGTCGGCCGACAGCGGCCAGCCGTGGCTGAAGACGATGGGTCGCCCGGTGCCCCAGTCCTTGTAGAAGATCTCCGTGCCGTCGGCCGTCGCGATGGTGGGCATGGGTGAGTGCCTCCTGGTTGCGGTTGCGTGGATGTGGTCAGCCGTGCCCGACGCCCGTCGACGTGGCGACGTCGTGACGGGTGAGGAACTCCAGGGCGGTGTCGGCGATCTCCCGCCAACCCGCATCCGCGCCCATGGAGTGCCCCCGGTCGGGGAACACCCTCAGCTCGGTGACGCCCGGGTTGCGGGACTGGATCCGGTAGGCGGCCCGGACGGTGGCCTCGGGCACCGTCCGGTCCTTGCCGGCGGCGATGAGCAGCACCGGGCCGCGCTCCCGCCGGGTGTCGACCGAGGCCTCGCTGCGCAAGCTGACGTTCGCCACGCTCGCCTGGAAGAGCGGCCGGGCGGGCGAGGGGATGCCGTAGGCGGCATACAGCGCGTCGGACTCCGGACGGGGGACGGCGTTGGCGAAGGTCCTGGCGAAGCTGTCGGCGCTGTGCGACCAGGTCTTCTTCCGCAGCCCGGGGCGGGAGAGCACCGGCCAGGCGGTGCGCAGTTGCGTCGGCGGCAGGGCCAGATTGCCCTTGAACTGAGCCGGGGACAGGACGACGCAGGCGCGGCTGACGCCCATGCCGTGCAGCCGCTGCGCGACCAGGCCGCCGAAGGAGTGGCCGATGACCACCGGTGGGGAGGCGAGCCCGGAGATGATCTCCGAGTAGTGGTCGGCGATGTCGCCGATGCCGTAGCCGGCGACCGTGTCCGGATTCGCCCGGGCCTCCTCGGCGGTGGGCGGTTCACCCGGCCAGCCCGGAGCGATGGGCTCGTAGCCCCGAGCGGCGAAGTACTCGACCCACGGCTCCCAGCTCGTGGCGTGCAACCAGAGTCCGTGCACGAAGACGACGGGTGTGCCGGCGGGAGCGTTCACGGGACCTCCCCGAGGGGTCGCGGCCGGGCGGGTCGCGAACTGGTCCGGACGCTAGGGCCGCCGCCGGCCCGCGGATGTGCCCTCGCTGACGATCTGCGGACCCTGGCTGCCGGCCCGAGCGCGACGTGGATGTCTTCACATCCGGTCCGGCGCAGGCCAGGATCGCTCTCGTTCGCACGTCGTGGGGTCCTCGCGCAGGGAGCACCCGTGGTCACCCTCCTCGACACCGACCGTCTGGACCCCGCCGGACGCCGCCCCGCTCGGGTGGCCGAGCGGCTCGAGGCCGCCCTGGTGTCCCGCATCCACTTCGCCGACCCACGGGAGCCCGCCCGGGCCCGGCTCGACGCCTGGGACCTCGGCGGCATCTCGGTGCTGCGGTTGGAGCTCTCCGGCGAGCTGACCCTGAGCCGCTCGCGTCGCCAGATCGGCGCGGACGCCGCGCCGACGGTCTCCTTCGCCGTCCAGGAACGGGGCGTCGCCCTGCACGAGCACCTCGGCCGTCAGCGCGTGGTGCCGCGCGGCGGCCTGGCCGTGACCGAGGTCGCCTCCCCCTACGGGTACCACTGCTCGGGGCCCGGGATCTGCCGGGCGGTGCAGGTGCCCGTCGGCCGGCTCGGCCTGCCCGTCGACGTGGTCCGACGGGCCCTCCCCCGGATCCACCGCAGCCCCCTCTTCGGCCTGGTGCGCGGGCACCTGGAGCACCTGAGCCGGGATGCGCAGCTGCTCGCGACCGACCCGACCGCGCCGTCGGTCGCCGGCGCGACGGTGGACCTCGTCCGCGCACTCCTCGCCTCGGCGGGCGCCACCGGCCGGTCCGTCGACGACGTCGTCGAGGAGACACTGCTGACCCAGGTACGCGGCTACGTCCGCCGGCACCTCACCGAGCCGGGCCTCGACGTCGAGCAGATCGCGGCGGCGCACGCCATCTCGGTCCGTCAGCTCTACCGGCTGTGCGCGGCGGCCGGCTTCAGTCTCGAGCAGTGGATGATCCACCAGCGGCTGGAGGGAGCGCGCCGGGATCTGTCCGATCTCGCCCACCGCGACCGCTCGATCGCGGTGGTCGCGCGGCGCTGGGGATTCACCGATGCCTCGTACTTCAGCCGCCGCTTCCGGCAGGCCTTCGGGACGACGCCTCGCGAGTGGCGCCATGCTGCCTCGCCCCGCGGGCCGGTGGCCCGGAAGCTGCGGAACCGCCGACCGGACGTCGGCGAGCGGGCTGTGACGCCCACGCATCCGTAGCCCACGTCTCGGTCACGGCGGCGACCCCTCGCCGAGCGTGGACGTTCCCCACCGCCGGCGTGACGAGCGGTGCGGGCTCGCGCGGAAACACACGGGCCGGTCGCCGTGTTCTCCTGAGGCGTCCATCGGAGAGAAGAGGCAGACGATGACCACTGAGACGGCGATCCTGGCCGGCGGTTGCTTCTGGGGTGCGCAGGACCTGCTGCGCAAGCGCCCGGGAGTGATCAGCAGCCGCGTCGGCTATTCGGGAGGCGACACCCCGAACGCCACCTACCGGAACCATGGTGACCACGCGGAGGCGGTCGAGATCGTCTTCGACCCCGCCGTGATCTCCTTCCGGGAGCTGCTCGAGTTCTTCTTCCAGATCCACGACCCGTCGACGAAGGACCGGCAGGGCAACGACGTGGGTCGCAGCTACCGCTCGGCGATCTTCTACACCAGCGACGAGCAGAAGCGCGTCGCCGAGGACACCATCGCCGACGTCGACGCGTCCGGGCTGTGGCCGGGGAAGGTCGTGACCGAGGTGACGGCGGCCGGCCCGTTCTGGGAGGCCGAGGAGGAGCACCAGGACTACCTGCAGAAGTACCCGTACGGCTACACGTGCCACGTCGTGCGGCCCGACTGGGTGCTGCCGCGCCGCGAGGCGCAGACCGCCTGAGGACCTGAGCCCGGAACGGCGGGCACCGCTGCGAGGGGTGGGCGATCCGACGGGTCGCCCACCCGTTCAGCGATCCAGGCGCTGGGTTTCGACGCGCGCGAGCTGCGGTCCCGCTGGGCCGAGGATCTGGACCACCGGACGACGACCGCGGGCCACCTCATGGCCGAGGAAGCGCCGGCCGAGGTGCTCACCGTGGTGCGCGACCTGCTGACCCGTGCGCCGGCGCCGGCCCGCGCCCGGCGTGACCTGAGCCGCGCCGTGCACGGCAGCGGACCCGAAAACGCCCGCACCATGCACCGCCCCGGCCCTCCCGCCATGAGTGCCGTGCCTCGTCGGACAACGCCTGCATTCTCGCGCGGGAATGCGGTCGAGTTCGTTTCGCAACACCTTCTGCTCGCCTGCTGGCCGGTCTAGCGTCGACCGCAGCGACCTGGGGGTGGGTGCGATGCGTCCGTCGACACACGAGCCACGAAATCGTCCTCGACCCCTGGTCGCCCTGTTCGCTCTCGGAGGGCTGGTCATCGCCACGGGACTGGCCGTGGTGGCGATCGGGGTCATGGACCTCGTCGCGGCCAACTCACTCCCCGACCCGTTTCACGGGGAGGGCCCCCAGGCCCTGGCGGACGGCGCCAGCCGGGTCACGTGGGGGGCAGTGGTGTTCACGATCGGCTGCTACATCTGGCGCGCAGCACGCCGCCGCGGCGGGCGGGACCGGCTGGGCAGGGCGCTCATCATCGCGGGATACGTACTTCTCGGTGTGGGACTGGATCGGACTCTTCATTCGGTCGTCGGGATCTGGGCCGTCCCGACCGACGAGGGAACCGACGTCCTGGTGGAGGCCATGCTGAACTTCCTCGGGTGGGGAGTCCCGGCAGCCTTCCTCGTCTGGCTCGGTGTTGATCTGGCCGACGAGGAAGTGATCATGACGGCCTCGTTCGAGGCGAGAAGAGGCTAGGCCTGGCTGCTGGCCTCCCAGCCCCGGCTCGTGGTCGGTTGCCTCGATGCCGGCACGCGGCGGCTGTCGCGGAGCGGCCACACGCAGCTCACCTGCGGCACCCCGTGCCCTGGCACTGGTCCGCAAGGTCACCGACGAGCGGTTCGTCTGTCTCGCCCCGAGTTCAGTGGAGACTCGGAACTGACGCGGCGACGGTAGTCGCCACGGGGTTGTGCCGGTAGAAGTGGTCCTCGTGCTCGGCCGGTGGGATCAGGCCGATCTCGCCGTGTAGGCGTCGGTGGTTGAACCAGTCGACGTACTCGGCGACGGCGATCTCGAGGTCGTCGATGCCCTTCCAGGGGCCGCGGTTGCGCACGAGTTCGGCCTTGAAGAGGGAGTTGAAGGCCTCGGCGAGGGCGTTGTCGTAGGAGTCGCCGGTGGAGCCGACCGACGCGACCGCGCCGGCCTCGGCGAGGCGCTGGGTGTAGCGCACGGCGACGTATTGAACGCCCTTGTCCGAG
>NZ_FOND01000033.1 GCF_900112815.1 Blastococcus tunisiensis | reverse complement strand
CCGGGCGGTGGCCTGGTTCGCCGCCCGCGGGGTCACCACCCAGCGGGTGCTATCCGACAACGGCTCGGCCTACCGCTCCCACGCCTGGCGCGACGCATGCCTCGAGCTCGGCATCACGCCCAAGCGGACCCGGCCCTACCGGCCGCAGACCAACGGCAAGATCGAGCGCTTCCACCGCACCATGGCCGACGGCTGGGCTTTCGCCCGCATGTTCTACAGCGAGTCAGCCCGCCGGAAAGCCCTGCCCGCCTGGCTGCACGAGTACAACCATCACCGGCCCCACACCGCGATCGGCAAGCACTCCCCGATCACCCGCTTGAACAACCTGGCTGGGCAGTACAACTAGCTAGCGGAGGAGCTTGGACATCCGGCGGTCGGCCAGCGGCTTGCCCCCGGTCTGGCAGGTCGGGCAGTACTGCAGCGAGGTGTCGGCGAAGCTGACCTCGCGGACGGTGTCCCCGCACACCGGGCAGGGCAGGCCGGTGCGGGCGTGCACCGTCAGGCCCGAGCGCTTCTCGCCCTTCATCGTCGCCGCCTGCTGCCCGCGCTGGCGCTCCAGCGCGGCGGTCAGCGTGGCGCGCACCGCGTCGAAGAGACGGACCAGTTCGTCGTCCTTGAGCTTGTCGGCGCCCTTGAACGGCGACAGCCGGGCGGCGTGCAGGATCTCGTCGGAGTACGCGTTGCCGATCCCGGAGATCAGCGTCTGATCGGTCAGCGCGCCCTTGAGCTGACCGCTGCGGCCGGCCATCAGCGCGGCGAACTGCTCGCGGTCGACCTCGAGGGCGTCCGGGCCCAGCCGCGCGATCCCGGGCACCTCGGCCGGCGAGCGGACGACGTAGACGGCCAGGCCCTTGCGGGTGCCCTGCTCGGTGAGGTCGAACCCGTTCCCGTCGTCGAGGTGCACGCGCAGCGCGAGCGGCCCCTTGCCCGGCTTGGGCGGGGCCTCCGGCAGGCCGGTGCGCCAGTGCAGCCAGCCGGCGCGGGCCAGGTGGACGACGAGGTGCAGGCCCGACACGTCGAGGTCGAGGAACTTGCCGTGCCGGGCCACCCCGGTGATCTCGAGGCCGGCGAGCGCGGACAGCGGCGGGTCGAAGGTCTTGATGGCCTGGACCGACGCCAGGTCGGCGCGCGCCAGGACGTGGCCGACGGCATTCTCGCGCAGGAACGCGGCCAGCGCCTCCACCTCGGGCAACTCGGGCACGGCACGATCATCCCCGGAAAGCGCACCCCGAGGGGCCGAAGTGGCCACTTCGGCCGTTCCCACGCCACCATCGGGTGGCGCGGGCGGGCCGAAGTGGCCACTTCGGCCGTCTTCCTATGCGGGGGTGGTCTCGATCCCGCTGACCTCGACGGTCGCCCCGGGCTCCTGCCGCGCCTGCTCGGCGACGGCGGCGGCCACGGCCGTCGTCACCTCCGGGTCGAAGACGCTGGGGATGATGTAGTTGGCGTTGAGCTGGTCGTCGCGGACGACGGCGGCGAGCGCGGCCGCCGCGGCGAGCAGCATCCCGTCGCTGATCTCGGTGGCCCGGGCGTCGAGCAACCCGCGGAAGACGCCGGGGAACGCCAGGACGTTGTTGATCTGGTTCGGCAGGTCCGAGCGGCCCGACGCCACGATCGCCGCGTGCTGGCGGGCCCGCACCGGGTCGACCTCGGGCGTCGGGTTGGCCATCGGGAAGACGACGGCGTCCGGCGCCATCCGGGCGAGGTCCTCCACGGCCAGCACGTTGCCCGCGCTGACGCCGATGAAGACGTCCGCGCCGTCGAGGGCGTCCGGCAGCTCACCGCGCACGCACGCGGGGTTGGTGCGCCGGGCCAGGTCCCGCTTGGCCGGCCCGAGCCGGTCGTCGTCGGGGGACAGGATGCCCTCGCGGTCCCACACCAGCACCCGGCCGGCGCCGGCCTCCAGCAGCAGGTGGACGATCGCCGTCCCGGCCGCGCCACCGCCGGCGACGACGATCTTCACGTCGGCCAGCCGCTTGGTCACGACCCGGAGTGCGTTCTTCAGCGCGGCCAGGGCGACGATCGCCGTCCCGTGCTGGTCGTCGTGGAAGACCGGGATGTCCAGCTTGTCGCGCAGCCGCTTCTCGATCTCGAAGCAACGCGGGGCGGCGATGTCCTCCAGGTTGATGCCGCCGAAGCCGGGGGCGATGAGCTCCACGGTGCGCACGATCTCGTCGACGTCCTGGGTGTCCAGGCAGATCGGCCACGCGTCGATGTCGGCGAACCGCTTGAACAGCGCCGCCTTGCCCTCCATGACCGGCAGCGCGGCGCCGGGGCCGATGTCCCCGAGGCCGAGGACGGCGGACCCGTCGGTCACGACCGCCACCGTGTTGCCCTTGATCGTGAGCCGGCGGACGTCCTCGGGGTGGTCGGCCAGCGCCAGGCAGACCCGCGCCACCCCCGGCGTGTAGGCCATCGACAGGTCGTCGCGGGTCTTCAGCGGCACCTTCGAGGCGACCTCGAGCTTGCCGCCGAGGTGCAGCAGGAACGTCCGGTCGCTGACCTTGCGCACCGTCACCCCGGGGACGGCGCGCAGCGCGTCGACCATCTCCTCGGAGTGCCCGGCGTCGGCCGCCGAGCAGGTGACGTCGACGGTCAGCCCGTCGGAGCGGGAGTCGACGACGTCGATGGCCGTCACCGCGCCGCCCGCGGACCCCACGGCGGTGGCGATGCGCCCGATCGAGGCCGGATCGCCGTCGGAGGTCAGCCGCACGGTGATCGAGTACGACGCGGAGGTGACCGGCCCACGGGGCACGGCGGCGGGCACGGGTTCGACGGCGGCAGGCGCGGGTTCGGTGCTCATGGCGCCGTCCATGGTCTCACCGCCGGCGGCCGCCGGCCGGGGTGACGGCCGGGCCGGCGGACGCGACGTGCCCCACACCCGTGCAGGTCAGCCGACCAGCAGCGACGCCGGATCCCGCCGGACGACGGTGCGCACCCCGAGCGCCACGGCCACCGTGGCCGCCGCCGCCAGCGCCGACACCGTCACCACGGTCGGCCCGCCGTCCGCGGCGATCGCGACGAGGCCCCAGACGACCGCCAGCGCGTACGGGCCCGCCGCCGTCTGGGCGGCCAGGACGAGCGCCGACGCCAGCACCGCGACGGCCACGAGCGCGAAGACGGCCCAGAGGCGCGCCTGCTCGCCCGTCGCCGAGGCGCCGAGCGCCACGCCGGCGCTGGCCACGTTCACCGCGGCCGCGACGCTCACCCAGCCCAGCAGCAGTCCGGCGACCGCGGTCGGCAGCAGCCGGTCGAGACCCTCGGATCGCAGATCCTGCACGCGCGACCAGGCCAGCGCGGTCGCCGTCACGATGCCGAAGAGCAGGACCGCCGGTACCAGCGGCTGGGAGACCCCGATGAGCGGGAACAGCACCTCCCACAGTGCGTTGCCGGCGAAGGCGAGCGCCAGCGGCCAGCCCGTCCGCCGGTGCAGGGCGCGGCCGCGCTGGGACGGCAGCGCCTGGTAGCCCGCCCAGGCCAGCGATCCCGCGAAGATGACGGCCCAGATCGTGAAGGCGTAGCCGGCGGGCGTGATCAGCGACTGCGTCCGGTCGCTGATGTCCCCCACGCTGCGCCCGGCCAGCGCGGAACCCACCGGGCTGCCCACGACCTGCGCGACCGCGGCCAGTGCGACCGCGACGGTCCGTGCGGTGTCCTGCATCCTCACCCCTCCACTCGGCGGGGCCCACCGGTCAGCCGGGGCACGGTCGCGGCGTCGAGGTCCCCGGCGCGCGCCCGGGTGGCGAGCACCCGGCCCCAGTGCACCAGCCCTGCGACGTCGATGCCATGCGGCGGCGCGGCGGCGTAGGCCTCGACGGTGCCGACGCCGCGCTCCAGCAGCACGGCTGCGCCGCGGGCGTTGCCACGGGCGGCGTGGGTCAGGCCGACGGCGAGCTGGGCCAGCCCCCGCCACAGCTGCCGCTCCGCCTCGGGTGCGGACTTCCACGCGTCCTCGAGCACCTCGTGGGCGTGGAAGGGCCGGCCGGCGTCGAGCAGCTCCTGCGCCTCGGCCAGGGCCCGCCGCGGCTCGCGCACGATCCCCTCCGGCGCCCGCTCCTCCCCCACCGCGCCGTACGGCAGGGGGCGGCCGAGGGCGTCCCGGGGGCGGGCGTTGCGGGCGCGCCCTCCGGCGTCGCGGTCCCGGTCGGTGGTCACCCGGTCAGTGTGCTCCGAGAAATAGTTGAGAGCCGTTGCATCCACGGCACGCGGACTCCGTGAAGGAGGAGTGACAAGGCAGTTCCGCTCCAGGAAGGAACCTCACGTGACCACCACCCGCACCTCCCTCCGCGCCGCCGGTGTCCTCAGCACGGCCGGGGCCCTCGTCCTGATCGCCACCCCGGCGCTGGCCGACAACCACACCGCGACGGTCTCGGTGCTGCACGCCGTCCCGGACCTCCCGGTCGACGTCTACGCCAACGGCGAGCGCCTGATCGACGACTTCCAGCCCGGCACCCTGACCGACCCGCTGCAGCTGCCGGCCGGCTCCTACGACCTGGCCCTCTTCCCGGCCGACGCCGCGGACGGCTCGGGTACCCCGCTGCTCTCGGCGGACGGCGTGGCCGTGCCCGCGGGTGCCAACGCCACCGTCGTGGCCCACCTCACCGCCGAGGGCCAGCCCGCGCTGACCCCGTTCGTGAACGACGTCTCCGCCGTCGCCGCGGGCGAGGCCCGCGTCACCGTCCGCCACACCGCCGCGGCTCCGGCCGTCGACGTGCGGGCCGGCGGCACCGTCGTCGTCCCCGGCCTGGAGAACCCCTCCGAGGCCAGCCTGACCGTTCCCGCGGGCACGGTGAGCGCCGACGTCGTCGTGGCGGGCACCGACACCGTGGCCATCGGCCCGGCCGACCTGACCCTCGCCGAGGGCACCACGAACATCGTGTACGCGTGGGGCTCCGAGGAGGCCGGCTACGAGCTCGCCGTCCAGACGATCAGCGGCGCCCACTCCGCGCCGACCGGTGTCCCCGGCGGCTCCGCGGGCCTCGTCGACGACGGCTCGATCCCGACGCCCGTCGCCGCGCTGTCCGTGCTCGGCCTCGTCGCGGCCGGTGCCGGCGCCCTGCGCCTGGCCCGCAACAACGGCTGACCCAGCCGCGTCCCGCAGGTAGGAGACCACCGTGCGTCCCGCCCTCGCCACCGCCGTCCTCGGTCTGACCCTCGCCGTCGCTGCGCCGACGACGTGGGCACTGACCCGGCCGGAGGCGTCGGCGGGCGCACCGGTGGAGTCCGTCCTCCCGGCCCCGGCGTCGTCCGCCGGTGGCCGGGAGGCCGTCGGGACGCTGCCGGAGGTCACCACCCGGCCCGCGACCCCCGACGGTCAGGAGCAGCGGCCCGCGCCGGTGCGCCTGTCCGTCCCGGCCCTCGGGGTCGACACGACCGTCGACCCCGTGGGGGTGGAACCGGACGGGCAGATGACCATCCCGGCCGAGGTGGACCGGGTGGGCTGGTACCGGTTCGGCCCCGCTCCGGGCGACGACGGGTCGGCGGTCATCGCCGGGCACGTCGACGACCGCGAGCAGGGACTCGGGGCGATGGCCCCGCTCCGCGACGCCCAGGTCGGCCAGGACGTCGCCGTCACCGACGCTTCCGGGACGACGACCACCTGGCGGATCGTCTCGCGGGAGGTGATCCAGAAGCAGGTGCTGCCGCTGGACCGCCTCTTCGCCCGCGAGGGACCGCCCCGGTTGACCCTCATCACCTGCGGAGGGCCGTTCCTCGAGGAGTACGCCAGCTACCGGGACAACGTCGTCGTCGTGGCCGAGCCACTCCGATGACCGGGCTTCTCGCCGTCCGGCCGGTGGACATGGGTAGCGTCGTGGGCGTGGATCCCCTGCCCGCGCAGCGCAACGCTGTGGAACCGGACGACCGCGAGGTCGGCCGGCGGTTCGCCGCGGGTGACGAGCAGGCCCTGGCGCTGGCCTACGAGCGGTGGGCCGGCCAGATCCACGGCATGGCCGTGCGGGCCTTCGGACCCGGGCCGGACGCCGAGGACGTCACCCAGCAGACCTTCGTCTCCGCCTGGACCGGGCGGGCCGGCTACCGGCCCGACAAGGGCCCGCTGCCCGGCTGGCTCGTGGGCGTGGCCCGGCACAAGATCGCCGACACCTGGGCCAAGCGCGAGCGCCAGCGGCGCGAGACCGAGGCCGCGATGTCGGAGGCGCAGGCAGCACCCACCGGGCGCGTCACCGCCGGCTTCGACAGCCAGGTCGCCGACCGCTTCCTCGTGCTCGAGGAACTGGACCGGCTCGGGCAGCCCCAACGCGGGATCATCGAACTCGCATTCTTCGAGGACCTCACCCACGCCCAGATCTCCGATCGCACCGGGATCCCCCTGGGCACGGTGAAGTCCCACATCAGACGCACGCTCGAACGACTGCGCACACGGTTGGAGGTGGACGGTGCAGCACTGCACGCCTGAGCAGCTCGCGCTCGCCGCACTGCGCGAGCCCCTGCCGGCAGACGACGCCGATCACCTCGCCGGGTGCGAACCCTGCCGGACGGAGGTCGCCTCCCTGCAGCGGGCGGTCGACGCCGTCGCCGTTCCGCAGCTGGCCGCCCCCGGGGCGCCCGTCGCCCCGCCGCCGGGTGTCTGGGCGGGCATCGCCGCGGCGACCGGTGTCTCGGCGACCCCGCGCACCGAGGTCGCGCGGCAGGCTCCTCCTGCCCCGGAAGCGCCACGGCAGGCCGAGGTGCTGCCGTTCCGGTCGCGCCGGCGCCCCGTGCTCCTCGTGGCCGCCGCCGTGCTCACCGGGGCCGTGGTCGGCGCCGGTGCGGTGGCGGTCGTCCAGGGTCAGGACGGCGGCGAGGCGGTCACCGCCGTGGCGCTGGACCCGCTGGCCGACAACGAGGCCTCCGGCCGCGCCCAGGTGATCGAGCAGTCCGACGGTTCGCGGGTGGTCGAGGTCGACCTCGACGCGCCGCAGCTGGACGACGGCTACTACGAGATCTGGCTGATCGACCGCGACGTCGTCGGCATGGTGCCGCTGGGTGTGGTCCGTCCGGGTTCCCAGACCTTCGAGCTGCCCGCGGGCCTCGACCTGGGCGAGTTCCCGCTGGTCGACGTCTCGGTGGAGCCGCTCGACGGGGATCCCACGCACTCGGGCGTCTCCGTCGCGCGTGGGGAGCTGGACGCCTGAACGGGGATCCCGGCCTCCGCCACGAGGAGCTCGGCGCCTCCTGGCGGAAGGCGCGCCCGCGGCCGGCCGGCCGGCACCTGGACAGCGCGTCGTGCAGCCGGCAGAGCCATCGCACGCTGGAGGCGGTGGCGCACCACGCCCGGCACGAGGCCGAGCTCGGCGGGTACGTGGCCGAGGTCGCCGCGGACGACCTGCTGCAGCAGGGCCGGTCGGTGATCGGCGGGCTGGCCGGGATGGCGGCCGCGGACGTGGCCTTCGTCGAGTCGGCGCAGGCCGCGCTGGTGGCCCTGCTCACCGGGTGGCGGCTGCCCGCCGGCGCCCGCGTGGCCTGCCTGCCCGGCGAGTACGCGCCCAACATCGCCCAGCTGCGCGCCTACGGGCTGCGGCCGGAACCGCTGCCCGCCGACGGGGTGGGCCGGGTCGACCTCGAGGGCGTCGAGCGGGTGCTCGCGTCCGACCCGCCGTCGTTCGTGCACCTCACCCAGATCCCGAGCCACCGCGGGCTGCTGCAGCCGGCGGCCGAGGTGGCGGCGCTGTGCCGGGCGGCCGGCGTCCCGCTGGTGGTCGACGCCGCGCAGTCGCTGGCCCACGCCGACGTCGACCTCGGTGCCGACGTCGTCTACGGCACCTCCCGGAAGTGGCTGGCCGGCCCGCGCGGCGTCGGCGTCCTCTGCGTGCGGCCGGCCCTGGCCGCGCAGCTGACGCCGGTCCTGCCCGAGCGGGACGACGTCCCGCCGATGCGGGCGTTCGAGTCCGGCGAGGCCCACGTGGCGGGCAGGGTCGGGCTGGTCGTGGCGGTCGGGGAGCACCTCGCCGCCGGGCCGGACCGCGTGCGGGAGCGGCTCGCCTCGATCGGGCGCACCACCCGGGCCCTGCTCGACGGCGTCGGCGGCTGGCGGGTGGTCGAGCCGCTCGACGAGCCGACGGCGACGACGACGCTGCGCCCACCCGACGGGGTCGACGTCGTCGGCGTGCGCGGCCGGCTGCTCGCCGAGCACGGCATCGTGGTCAGCGCGATCGGCCCCGAGCGGGCCCCGGGCGAGATGACCGGCCCCGTGCTGCGGGTGTCGCCCCACCTCGACGTCGCCCTCGACGACCTCGAGGCCCTCGCCGCCGCCCTGTAGCGAGCTTTATCGCGATAAAGCTCGGTCAGCGGGGCAGTTGCATGCGCTCGGACACCCGGCGGTGGGCGGCGAGCTGCTCGTCCAGGCCGCCGTGCACCGGGATGCCGTCCTCCACGACCAGCCGCCCCCCGACGACGTTGTGCCGCGCGCTCACCGGTCCGCAGCGCAGCCACGCCTCCACCGGGTCCGACAGCGCGCCGGCGAACCGCACCCCGTCCAGCCCCCACACCACGAGGTCGCCGCACGCCCCGACCGACAGCTCGCCGATCTCGCCGGCCCGGCCCAGGCAGGCGGCGCCGCCCCGGGTGGCCATCTCGAGGGCGTTCCGCGCCGACATCGAGCCCGCCCCGTGGCGCAGCTTCCCCTGCAGCATCGCCGTCCGCGCCTCCAGCCACAGCGATGCCGAGTCGGCCGAGGCGGAGCCGTCGACACCCAGCCCGACCGGGGCGCCCGCGGCCCTGAGCTCGGCCACCGGGGACAGCCCGCTGCCCAGGATCATGTTGGACGACGGGCAGTGCGCGGCGCCGACCCGCGCCGCGCCCAGCCGCCGCACCTCGTCGTCGGACGGCCAGACCACGTGGGCGAGCCAGGTCCGGTCGGTCATCCAGCCCACGTCGGCGAGGTAGTCGACCGGGCGGCGGCCGAAGGTCTCCATGCAGAAGGCGTCCTCGTCCTGCGTCTCGCAGAGGTGGGTGTGCAGGCGGACGTCGAGGCGCTCGGCGAGCTCGGCGGTGCGGGTCATGAGCGAGGTGGAGACGCTGAACGGCGAGCACGGCGCCAGGGCGATGCGGGTCATGGCCAGCGGGGACCGGTCGTGGTGGGCGTCCACCAGCCGCTGGGAGTCGGCCAGGATCTCCTCGTCGTCCTGGACGACGGAGTCCGGCGGCAGCCCGCCGTCCTTGACCGACAGCGACATCGAGCCCCGGGTGGGGGAGAACCGCATGCCCAGGTCGCGGGCCGCGGCGATCTCGGCGGAGATCAGGTCGCCCGCGCCGCGGGGGTGCACGTAGAGGTGGTCGGTGGAGGTCGTGCAGCCGCCCAGCGCGAGCTCGGTGAGCCCGACGTAGGCGCTGACGTACGCGGCCTCCTCGTCCAGCCGGGCCCACAGCGGGTAGAGCGTGACCAGCCAGTCGAACAGGCCGCCGGTCAGCGCCGGGGCGAAGGCGCGGGTGACGTTCTGGTACAGGTGGTGGTGGGTGTTGACCAGCCCCGGCGTCACCAGGCAGCCGCGGGCGTCGAGCGTGCGGACGGCGTCCGGCCGGGGATCGGCCGGGCCGCCGAGGCCGCTGATCGCTCCGCCGGTGACCGCCACCCAGCCGCCGGGGATCTCGCGGCGAGTGTCGTCCACCGTGGCCACGAGTTCGGCGTCGGTGATCAGCAGGTCGGCGCGCGCTGGGGTCTCCACGCCCCGCATCCTGCCGAGGTGGTGTGACGCGCGCGTTCCGGGCCTATTCGAGGGGCTCGTCGTCCACCTGGACGTCGAAGTTCGCGGTCTCGTCCTCGACCGAGGTCACCGTGACCGTGACGCCGTACTCCTCGGGATCGCCGTCGACGGTGAGCGTGCAGCGGGTCTCGGCGTCCACCTCGGCCTCGAGGTCCTCCGGGCAGGAGACGTCGGGCCGGACGCCGACCTGCTCCTCCAGCGCGTCCTCCGCCCCCTCGGCGACCTCGTCGGCGGGCAGCGCGTCGGCGGTGCCGAAGCTGCAGGCGGCCAGCGGCAGGGCCAGCAGCGGGCCGGCGACCAGCTGGCGCAGACGTCGGCGGGACACGGGCGGCTCCTCGGGCACGGGGTGGGCCGCCGACCCTAGCGGCGCGCGGTGGGTCGTCGTACCGCTTCCCGCGCGGGCGGTCAGGCGGTGGGCCCGTCCAGCAGGCGCGCCGACTCGGGGGCAGCCCCCCGATGCGGTTCCGCGACGGCGTCGTCCACGGAGCAGGCCGGAAGAGGCACGACGCCCTGCCCGGTCGACCGGGCAGGGCGTCCGCACGTCAGGTGGGCCCGGCAGGTCGGGCCGGCGCCACTCGCGTCAGAGCTCCCCGGCCAGGAGCCGCCCCGCACCGCTGATGGCCGGAGTGTGCCCCAAGGCCCGCAGTACCTCGTAGGTGGTGGCCGTCGCAGCGGTGACCACCGGGAGACCGAGCTCGTCCTCCACCCGCTGTACCGCCGCCAGCGAGGGCATCTGCACGCATGCGGACAGCACGATCGCCTGTGCACCCTCACGTCGGAGACCGCGGGCGATCGCCGGCAGCCCCTCGGGGTCCAGCCGCCCCACGGCCAAGTTGTCCGGCACCTCCAGGGCCACCGCGTCCAGGACCTCGACGCCCTCAGCCTCGATGTACTCGCGCACCATCTGGGTGAGGGGCGCCATGTAGGGCGTCACGATGGCGACGCGGTGCGCACCGACCGCCTGCAGCGTCCGCACCAGGGCACCGGCGCTGCTGACCACCTCGGCCGGATGCCCGTTGTCCCGCGCCGCCTCGGCGATGACCTGCTCGGATTCCTTGTGCGCGCCCGGCCCCTGCGCCATGACGGCGACCAGGCAGGCGTAGGCGATCACGTCGACGTCGGCGTCGGAGACGGCGGCGGCGCAGTCGGCGGCCTTGCCGACCATCGCGAGCAACTCCTCGCGGTTGACCTGCTTCATCCCCGCGCGGGCCGAGTGGAACGTGTAGCGGTGCCCGGTCGCCTCGCTCTGCCGGCGGAACAGCTCCGGCAGCTCGGTCTCCATGGTGGTGTTCGAGCTCGGCACGATCAGGCCGATCCGCGAGGCGTTCGGCGGCTTCGGCGCCGGGGCGTCCTCGCATGCCACGGCGTCCGTGCTCAGGTCGGTGCTCATCAGTAGCCAACTCCTCCGTCGGGCAGGTCCCCCGGGGTGGGGGCGAGATGGTCGTCAGGGGTCTCCGGCGCGGCCCGATCTGCCAGGGCGCGCCAGACCGCCTCGGGCGTGATCGGGAGACTGCTCAGCTCCACGCCGAAGTCGGCGAGGGCGTCGCAGATGGCGTTGGCGACCGCGGCACCGGGCGGGATGGTGCCCACCTCCCCCACGCCGCGGATGCCGAACGGCGTCACCGGGGATGCCACCTCCGTGTGCAGCAGTTCCAGCGGTGGCAGGTCCGCGGCCGTGGGCACGAAGTAGTCCAGCATCGAGCCGTTGACCAACTGGCCGGTGTCGCCGTCGTAACGCAGCTCCTCGGTGAGCGCCGCACCGAAGCCCTGTGCCAGCGCTCCGCGGACCTGTCCCGCCACGACCGTCGGGTTCACGACCGTGCCACCGTCGTGCACCATCACGAACCGCTCGACGCCGAACTCACCGGTCAGTGGGTCGACCGACACCAGGGCTGCCGCGGTCCCGAACGAGTAGGCGGCGTCGGACGGCTCGAAGTGCGAGGTCGACTCCATGCCGGGGTCCTCCCCCGGGGGAATGCCCTGGCCGGTGATGGCGGTCGTGAAGATCTCGACCAGCGGCACTTGGACGGCCTCGTCGTCCCGGCGGCGCACGACCGAGCCGTCGATCTGCAGGTCGGCGGCGTCGATCTCCAGCCGCGCGGCGGCCAGTCGCAGGGTCTTGGCGGCCAGTTCCTCGGCCGCCGCCTTCAGGGCACCGGCCGCGGCGATCATCGTCCGCGAGGCGAACGCGCCGGTGTTCAGCGGCGAGGCGCCGGTGTCCCCTGCGTGCACCTTGACGGCCTCGTAGTCGACGCCGAAGACGTCGCTGACCACCTGGGCGAATGCCGTCTCGGCGCTCTGCCCCATCGTGGACACCCCGGTGTAAACGTCGATGCCGCCCGACCGGTTGGCGCGCAGCGTGACGCTCTCGTGCGCGCCGAACTGCGATCCGCGTCGGGCCAGGAAGCGGGCACTGGCGTATCCGGTGCGCTCCACGAACGAGGAGAAGCCGATGCCGGCCAGCCGCCCGTCGGCCCGGGGAACCCGTCCGGTGTCGCGGTGTTCCGACCAGCCGATGGCCTCGGCGGCCATCCGCAGGCAGCGCTCGTAGTCGCCGCTGTCGTATACCGCCCCGGTCGGGTTCTTCCACGGCAGGTCCTGCTGCTTGACCATGTTCTGGGCGCGCAGTTCCACGGGGTCGAGGTCCAGCCGACGGGCAAGGGTGTCCATCAGCCGCTCGTAGGCGAAGTTCACCTCGGGCTGGCCGTAGCCGCGATAGGCCCCGACCGGGGTCTTGTTCGTCAACGTGACCCGCCGCTCGGCGTATCCGTCCTCGACGCGGTAGGGCCCGTTGAGGACGACGCTGGACAACTGCGCGGAGCCGAACGGCGAGTTCCATCCGCCGATGTCCGTGGCGTAGACGTCGGTCATGGCCAGGATCCGGCCCGACGCGTCAGCGGCGATCCGGTAGTCGTGCACGGACTCCCGGGCGTGCGTGCTCGCCCGGAAGTGCTCAGCCCGGTCCTCGACCCACTTGACCGGCCGTCGCAGCGCCATCGCGTGCAGGCTGGCCAGCACGTCCTCCGGGAACACACCCAGCTTCAGTCCGAAGCCACCGCCGACGTCGGAGGCGATCGCCCGGATCTCGCTCTCGGTGAGCCGCAGGGTCTCGGCCAGCTGCTTGCGGACCAAGTGCGGCACCTGGGTGGACACGTGCACGGTGAGCTCCCGGGCACCCGGCCGCCACTCGGCGACGATGGCCCGCGTCTCCATCGGCAGCGCGGTCACGCGGTTGATCCGGAACCGCCCCTCGACGACGACGTCGGCCTCGAGCATCCGCCGGTCGGGGTCGCCGCTGCCGTCGGAGTTGGCCGCCAGCAGGTTCGAGTCCAGCACCGAGGGGTGCAGCACGGGGGCGTCCGGCTCCAGTGCGGCGAGGACGTCGACGACGTGCGGCAGCGGCTCGTACTCGACGTCGATGAGCTCGAGGGCATCCTCGGCGACGTGCCGGCTGGTGGCCGCGACGCTCACCACCGGCTGCCCTTCGTGCGTGGCCACGTCCTGCGCCAGCGCGTAGTAAGGCAGCGCCGGCGCGCCGGGCACCGGGCGCAGGACGGTCAGCGGCTCGGTCGCAGCCCGGACGTCGGCACCGACGAGCACATGCTTGACGCCGTCCAACTCCCAGGCGCGGGAGGCGTCCACCCGGACGATCCGCGCATGCGGGTACGGGCATCGACCGACGGCCATGTGCAGCAGGTGCGCCGGCTCGACGTCGTCGGTGAACCGTCCGTCGCCGCGGAGCAGCCGGTCGTCCTCCTTGCGGGTCACCGAGGTGCCGATCACCCCGCGCGGCGAGACCGTGGCGTCGTCGGCGGGTAGCGGTCGTTCCAGGGTGGTCACTCTGCACCCACCGGGCAACCGGCGGCCGGCGCACCGTCGGTGGACACCGGGGCGGACCCGGCGAACCAGTTCTCGATGGCCGTGACGATGTTCTCGTACCCCGTGCACCGGCAGAGCACCCCGGCGATCTCCTCGCGGATCTCGGCCCGGGAGGGGCAGCTCCCCTGGTAGCCCAGCGCGGTGGCGGTCATCAGGAAGCCCGGCGTGCAGAAGCCGCACTGCAGGGCGTGCGCCTCCTTGAACGCCTGCTGTAGCGGGTCGAGCCGGTCGTCGGTGGCCAGCGACTCGACGGTCTGCACGTTCCGGCCGTCGAGCTGGCAGGCCAGCATGAGGCAGGACTTCACCGCCTCGCCGTCCACCACGATCGTGCACATCCCGCAGGAGCCCTGCTCGCAGCCCACGTGGGTGCCGGTGAGCCCCAGCCGGGACCGCAGGAAGTCCGCGGCGTGCAGCCGCGGGGGCACCGTGGCAGTCACCTCCTCGCCGTTGACCGTGGTGGTCAGCTCCACCAGCAACTCGGTCTCGGCCGGTGCGGCCGGGTGCGCTGTCATCGCCGGGCCGGTCACCGGCGGGAAGCCGGGCGCATCTCCGGGACGGTCAGCTCACCCGCGTCGACGATCAGCTGGTCGTCGAGGTACAGGCTGCAGCCGCGCATCGGGATGTCGAAGTGGCAGGGGGTGTCGTTCGGGCCACCGAGCTCGTTGTTCGGGCCGATGGAGAACATCACGTTGCCGTAGAAGGACCGCAGCTCCATGCCCATGCCGCCGCCGAACTGGGTCAGACCGTGCCAGTGCGCCCGCTCGTCCAGGCCCCAGCCGACGTGGGACATGCCGTAGCCACGGGGGTCGTCGAAGCTCTTGATGTAGGAGCTGAGCAGGTCGGCGTCCAGGCTGGACTGGCCGGCCACCCCACGGATGTCGCGGATGAACCCGGCCTCGATGGTCAGCACGACCGGGGTCTGCACGTAGGTGTTGAACGGCAGCAGCACGTCCCCGGGGGACAGCACGATCTGCCCGTCCACCCCGTCGTCGGCGCCGCCGGTGAACACGAACGCCGCCGGCCAGTGGTCCCAGCGCCCGGGGGTGTCGGTGAAGCCGTACTCGCTCATCGTCGGGTACACCCCGAGCCGGTAGGTCACGTCGGTTCCGGCCGGGCTGGTGATCCGCATGGTCTGCGCCGTGGCCAGCAGCTCCGCGCCGATCTCCACCCGCTCCCGCAGCTCCCGAGTGGGCATGAGGCGGGCGAGCAGCGGCGCAGGCTCCACGGCGGTGAGGATGCGCGTGCCGGCGTCCTGGATGGCGAACTGCTCCTTGCTGAACAGCAGGAAGGTCAGGTCCACCACCATGTCCGCGGCCTGCAGGGCCTGCACGGCCAGCGGGTTGGTACCCAGCCCGGACTCACCGACCGCCCAGGCACCCTTCGCCGAGGCCGGCGCGGGCAGCCGCATGTGGTAGGTGGAGGCGCCCAGCTGCTGCGCCGCCCAGAGGAAGGCGTCGGCGTACTCGGGTCGCTCGGCACCCCGGGAGAGCACCGCGACGGTCTCCCCCTCGTGCACCGCGGAGAGCTTGAGCTGCTGCAGGCAGATGTCGTTGAACAGGTTCTGGTCCATGGTCGTCTCCAGTTCGGGTGGACGGGTCAGTGGGCGGAGGTCTGCGGGAGCTGGGCGAGCAGGTACGGGCGGACGGCGTCCAGGAACCCGGACAGCGCGTCCCACGGCACCATGTGGCCGGCGCCGGGGACGGTGACGATCTCGATGTCGGGGCGGGCGCGGCGCAGGTCGGTCACCGCTGCGAGCGGCATCACCGGGCTGTCGCCGCCGCGGACGAGCAGCGCGGGCTGCGCGAGCTCCGCCCAGTACGGGAAGAAGTCCTCGGTCTCGAAGCCCTCGTGGGTCTCGAGCACCGCGGTCTCGTCGCAGCTGGCCAGCACCTCGGCCCGCAGCTGGAGCTCCCGCTCGGGCCACTTCGGGTAGAAGGCCCGCACGGCGTCGGCGTCGGTCCCCGCCTGGGCCTGGTGCAACTGCTGCAGGAAGGCCTCCCGGCTCGTGGGGTAGGGACCCCGGCCCGGACCGGAGACCGGCGGGTCGACCAGGAGCACCAGACCGCGGGGCTGCGGGGCGTGCAGCACCGCCCACGCTGCGGCGATCCGGGCCCCCATGGAGTGCCCGACGACGACCGGGTCGACGAGCTCCAGCGCATCGACGAGTCCGGCGGCGTCCGCGGCGTAGTCGGTCAGCCGGTACTGCCCGGCCTCCGCACGGTCGCTCTGCCCCCGGCCGCGCACGTCCGGCACGGTCACCCGGAAGCCCATCTCGGCCAGCAGCACCGCCAGGAAGTCCGCCGTCTCGGCCGGGCTGGTGATACCGGGCAGGAACAGCAGGTCCCGCGCGCCGGGCTCGCCGTAGCGGAGCACCCTGTGCCGCAGCCCGTTGGCCTGCACGAAGCTGCTCCGACCGCTGATCTCCACGGTGGTCACCGGCCTTCCTCCAGGACGACGCCGGCCGGGAGCTGGTCCAGTGCCCACTCCAGCCACGGGCCGGCGAGCTCCTGGGCCGCGGGGACCCGGATCCGCTCGGCCATGTAGACCAGCTTCTCGGCCGCCTTGTCCCGCGAGCAGGCCCCGCTGGCCACCCAGTCGCGGGTCAGCCCGGCGAGCGTCTCCAGGAACGACAGCGAGTCACCGGCCTGGACGTCGTCGGCTCCGCGGAGCCCGCCGACCTCGTGCAGGCCGACCAGCCGGCGGACCTCGCGGAGGTCCACCTGCGCCGCGACGGGGCCGATGCCGGCCAGCCAGACGCCCACCGACTCGGCCGAGCGCAGCGAGTGCGGATACAGGTAGAACGGGCTGTCCCATTCCATGGTCGCGTGGTCCAGCCGCGGCCCGCCCGGGAACATCCGCTCGATGTCGTGGGTCATCGCGGCCACCCGCATCTCCACGGTGGCGATCGGGTTGAGCTGGACCAGCCAGTCCCGCGCGCGCATCAGGTGCAGCGCCTGGTCGTAGGGGCGCACCCACTCGGCGGCCAGCAGCTCCACCTCGGTGTCCAGCGGCACCTCGGGGGCGGCCCACGGGCTGGGCGCCACCCCCGGCAAGGGCGCAGCCGCGGTCATCGCCGCGACCGCCGACGGGGACGCCGCAGCGCGACGATGCCCAGCACGACCGACACCGCGCTGAGCGCGGCGGCCACCTTGGCCCAGGGGTCGGCCGCCGCGGGCGCCGCGGAGACCGGCGGCAGGCTGGTCAGGGCCGGCCGGGGGGTCGCCGTCCGCTCCGCCGTCCCGGGCTGCGCGGCCGCGGCCGGGGAGCCGCCGCCCAGGGCCGCCTCGAGGTTGCGGGAGAACTGGGCGGTCACCTTGCCGGCCTGCTTGGCCACGACCTTCTGCCCGACGCTGCCCAGCGCCCCGGCCAGGGCGACATCGCCCTCCACCAGGACGACGGTGCGCTCACCGACCGGCTCCAGCTGAACGTTCACCGTCGCCCGCACGTTGCCCATGGCGCCGCGGACGCTCTTCCCGGTCGCGGTGAAGGCGATCAGCTTCTCCGGCACCCGCTCGACGATCTTCACCGTGGCGGCGAAGGTCGCCGTCATCGGGCCGACGCTCTGGGTCAACCGGACGTCGATGTCGTCCGGGGTCACCACGGTGAGCTGCTCGACGCCGGGGACGCACTGCGCGACGGCCTCCGGCTGCTCGAAGAACGTCCACACCGAGGCCACCGGCTCGGCGACCTCGAACTCCTCACGCAACTTCACGACTGGACTCCTCCACGTGCAGGGTTGGTCTCGGCTGCGCCGTCGGCCGGTCGGCCGGCTCCGGCGTCTCTCAGGTCGGCGAGGACCCGCCGTACGTGGACGGGGACCAGGTGGCGGCGGTACTCGGCGGAGGCGCGGATGTCAGACGGGGGGTCCACCACCTCCAGCGCCGCCTCGGCCGCGGCGGCGAGGTCGGCGTCGGCGAGCGTGGTGCCCTCCAGCCGGGCCCCGGCCGACGTCGCCAGGACCGGGCTGTCGGCGACGCCGCCCAGCGCGATCCGCACGTCGCTCCACCGACCGTCGGCGGCCTGGTTGCCGGTGGCGACGACGCTGAGCACGGCGAAGTCGTTGTGCTTGCGGGTGACCTCCCGGAAGGCCACGTGCTGGGGGTGGGCCGGGAACTCCACGGCAGTCACCAGCTCCTCCGGCGCCAGCACCGTGGCGTAGGAGCCCTCGTAGAGCTCCGACACCGGGATGCGCCGGCTGCCCTGCGGGCCGACGGCGGTGACGACCGCGCCGAGCACCAGACAGGCCAGCGGCATCTCGCCGGTCGGGTCGCCCTGGACCAGCGAGCCACCGACGGTGCCGCGGTTGCGCACCTGCCGGTCGCCGATGTGGCCGACGACCCGGGCGAGCAGCGGCAGCCGCTGGGCGACCAGCTCGGACCGCTCCAAGGTCGCGTAGCGGACCAGCGCGCCGAGCGCGGTGCGCTCGCCGTCCACCCGGACGTCGTCGAGCTCGTCGACCTCGTTGATGTCGATCAGCGCGCTGGGCCGCCACAGCCGCATGTTCAGCATCGGCACCAGGCTCTGTCCGCCGGCCAGCACCCGGGCCGACCCCTCGTACTCCGCCAACCGGGCGACGACCTCGGCGACCGAGGTCGGGCGGTGGTAGGCGAAGGCAGCTGCCTTCACGAGGGCCGGCCGCCGCCCGATGCGACGCCCACCCCGGCGAAGCGGGCCAGCACGTGGCTGACCGCCGACTTGCGCTCGGTGACCAGCTGCTCGGCCTGCCGGTGGCTCCACACCGTCTCCGGGCGGACCTGCAGCACGTGCACGTCGCCGGCCTCGCTCACCGCCCACTCGATGTCCTGCGGCGCGCCCCGGTGCCGTTCGATCTTCTTGGCCAGCTCGGCGAGTGCACGGATCTGGCCGTCCTGCAGGCAGGGCGCGTCGCAGCGCTCGGTGGCCACCGGCACCAGCCCGACCGCGGCGACGGCCGGGTCGAAGCTGTACATCGACTCCTGGTGCGCCACGTCGCGCTTGAGCACCTCGAAGGTCACCTTGTCCACGACGTAGCGGCTCGGCGTGACCCCGCCGCTGACGACGCCCTCACCCAGGCCCCAGCAGCCCTCGATGACCACCTTGGAGCGGTCCCCGGTGACCGGGTCGAGAGTGAACATGACGCCCGCGGACCGTGCCTCGACCATCTGCTGGATGCCGACGCAGATGCCGTGGTCGGCGGCGGCCGCCGCCGGGTCGGAGTCGGGGCGGTAGGTCAGCACCGCGGCACCGAACATGCCCGCCCAACAACTGCGCACGTAGCGGAGCACCTCCTCGGCACCGCGGATCCACAGGAAGGTGTCGTACTGCCCGGCGAAGCTGGCCCCGGCCAGGTCCTCGGACTCGCCGCTGGATCGCACGGCCACCGGCAGTCCCTGCTGCCCGGTGCGTCGCTCGAGCTCGGCGTGGGCGGCCCGGATGGCGGCCTCCAGGTCGCCCGGCAGCGGCGCGGCCTCGATCGCGGCGGTGAACTCCGCACTGATCGCCTGCACCTCAGCGAGGTCCGCGCCCACGGCCCGGGCCCGCACCTCGCGGGCCCGCTCGGCGAGGCCGGCGGCCTCCAGGAAGTACCGGTAGGCGGTGGTGGTGATGCCGAATCCGCCGGGTACGGCGAACCCGCCGGCGGTCATCTCGGCGAGGCTGCCGAACTTCCCACCGAGCAGCCGGCTGCCGACGGCGGCGGGGTCGTCGATCCAGAGGACGAACGGGGAGGCGGTGGACTCGGTCATGCGGACACGTCCTCGAGAACACGGACGACGCCGGTGTTGCCGTCGACCTCGATGAGCTGGCCAGTGCGGATGGAGGTGGTGGCGAAGCCGGTGCCGACGACCGCCGGCAGGCCGTACTCGCGGCACACGATGGCGGTGTGGGCCATGATCCCGCCGACGTCGGAGACCGCCGCGGAGAGCCGGGAGAACACCGGCGCCCAGCTGGGGGCGGTGATCCGGCAGACCAGGATGTCGCCGTCCTCGACCTCGTGCAGCTGCTCCGGGTCGATGATCACCCGGGCCCGGCCGGTGGCCTTGCCGGCTGACGCCGCGACGCCGCGCAGCTCGCCGCCCTCCTGACCGTCGACCCCGAGCCACTCCTGCACCGACTCCTGGGTGATGCCCCAGAGCATCACGGTGAGCGGCTCGGTGATGAACTCCGGCGGTGCGCCCAGGGCGGGCAGCGGCGGATTGGCCTTGAGCACCTCGCGGATGCGGCGGCGGCGCTCGATCTCGGGGCGCCAGTAGGTGACCCCGCGGGCTTCCGTGCCGGTGGCCCAGCCGATGTTCAGGTCGTAGAGCGCGGAGTAGATCTCGTTGCGGTGCAGGTAGAAGAGGTCCTCGCGGTCGTCGAGGAACCCGTGCGCCACGAAGACGTCACCGAGCTCGCGGACCTTCGACCAGAACAGCGAGTGGTGCCAGTGCTCGACGTAGAAGTTGTGGTTCTCGACGAAGGGGAAGACCTGGCGGGCGAGCTCGACCAGCCCGTCGAAGGACTCGCGGTCGGCGTCGGTGGGCAGGTAGGTGCGGTACTCCTCGGTCACCCGCACCCGCTCCGCCAGGATCTCCTCCAGCGGACGGCGGATGTCCTCACCGGCCAGCAGGCCCTGCACGTACCCGCGCAGCGCGGTGAAGGGCAGCCGCAGGTCGTCGATCCACGCCCGGTCGCTGTGCGTGTAGCCGGCGCCGGTGGAAAACCAGAACCAGGGGTCCTTGGCCTCCTCGAACGCCGCCAGCCACTGCGCGCCGTTGGCATGGTCCCCGATGGCCTTCAGTGCGGCGGCAGGGTCCTCGTTGCCCAGCACGAGGTCGGTGAGCTCCAGCTCGACGGCCAGCTTGGCCAGCGACCGCACCTCGTCGTCCGGGCGGAACAGCAGGATGTCGATGCCCGAGACCATGCTGGCGATGGTCTGGTCGCTGATCCCGGGGAAGGCCGCCTGGCAGAACTCCCGGAAGGTGAGGTAGGCGCCGTACCCGAGGTTGAGCATCTCGAAGTGGTACGAGCCCATCTCGAACAGGTTGTGGATCAGCTCGCCGTAGCTGGTCAGCAGGTCGTAGGTGGAGTAGACGCCGCGGTGCTCGAAGACGCTGCTCTCCGGCTCCATCTCCGGCAGCGGGGCGAACCGGATGGCCTTGAGCCGCTCGATGCAGTCGGTGGCCTTGGCGACCCACTGCTCGTAGATCTCGTCCCAGTTCTCGTAGTAGTGCCCGGCCCGGACGGCGAAGTCCTGTGCCCGCCGGGCCACCTCGTCGGGGTCGGTGACGGCGTTGGGGCTGATGTAGAGGTAGCCGTTGATGATCCGGTGGTCGATCCCGCCCGCCGGCGGCACCGGCCAGACCCGGGTCGACATCTGGCTGGCCGCGACCCACCAGTTCTCGGTCATGATCGTGTCGAACGGGTAGAGCGGCTCGGGGTTGTGCATACCGTCGAAGAACCAGAACTTGCCGTCCTCGGACTCCCGGCGCTCGTCGCTGAGCAGGGCGTAGTAGGGGTACATGCTCTGCCACCCCTCCGCGCCGGTGGGGGTCTGCACCGCGAAGGGGCTGGCGAACCGCTGACCGGGGACCGCCTCGGCGGCTCCCTCGGAACTCGGCACGCCGTCGGACGAGGTGCTGGGACTGGTGAGCGTCATGCGGGCGCCTCCGCCTGGGACGGGTTCGTTGACTGGTACTGGTGCTCCGGCGCGGGGGGACCCGGCCGTGGTGCTGCGAGCGGGTGACCTGCGCCAGGTGTGTCGGGCAGGGCCTGCAGGTAGGTGACGACGTCGTCGCAGTCGACGACGTCGCCGTACTTCTCGTTGATGTCGAACAGGCTCGCGTCGTGGGGCGCCTGCGCCCGGTCGCCGACGCAGTCCCGCGGCACCAGGGTCGGGTAGCCGTTCTGCACGGCGTCGACGACGGTCGCGCGGACGCAACCGCTGGTCGTCGCGCCGGTGACGATCACGGTGTCGGCCCGGACCGAGGCGAGGTAGGACACGAGCGCCGTGCCGAAGAAGGCCGAGGCGCCGGTCTTGACGACCAGGTGCTCGTCGGTCCGCGGCGCGAGCCGCTCGTCGACGTCGACGAGCCGGGAACCCAGCTCGAGGCCCGCCATACCGGTGGCCTTCTTCAGCCAGGCCAGGCTGGAGATCTGGCCGGGATCGTAGGCAATCGTGGTGAAGACGACCGGCACACCGGCCGCCCGGGCGGCCTCGAGCAGCCGGGCGGTGGCCAGCACCGGGCCGGTCATGTCCGCCCCCGTGGGGTGCTGAGGGTCGGTGAAGCCGTAGGTGAAGTCGACGACCACGACGGCGGGCCGGCTGCCCCGCTCGACCGGCCGGCCGAAGCCGGCGCGGTCGTAGACGGTGGCGGTCGAATCGGCGTCCACAACGCTCCTGTTCGTGTCGGTCGAGCGGCGGGAGGGCGGACCGAAGGGCCGCTCTGCGACTGTGGCCGGAGCCACGGGCGTGACTTGGCATACATGTATACCAACTCTGTGCGAGATGACAAGCCCTCTCGAACGAACTCCGAGCCTGCCCCATCGAACGACCCTCCGGAACCCCCGCGGAGAGATGCAACGCTGGCGAAACTGGCCGCAACACGAGCGACGCAGAACGCCGTGACCTGTGAAAACTAGGCCTTGTCTGCAAATGGCATACCGGTATACGTTCCCGCCTCAATCGACCCCGCGCTCGGCAACTGGGGTTCGAGGTGCACTCCACCGCCGGTCCGCCGAAGGACCGACGGCAGACCATCCCTCCGCCGCCCGCGCACATCCGCGCCCGGTCGGTCATCCCCCTCTGCACAGGAGTCGGCATGGAACAGTTCCCCGAACAGGCGTCCACCAACTGGATCATGGCCACGTTCATCTACACATTCGGTGCGGTGGCCGTCCTGCTCGTGCTCATGGGCCTGGTGCTCGTGGACATGGGCATGGTCCGGCGCCGCAACGTGCTCGACACGGTCGTCCAGAAGATCGGTGCCGCCATGGTCGGCGGCTTCGGCACCCTGCTGATCGGCTACCCCATCTGGCAATGGCAGTTCAACCAGGCGTTCGGCGTCCCCTCGCCGCTGTGGCAGGCGGTCAAGGACTGGTGGCTGGGTGGAAGCTTCACCTCCACCCCGTCGCGCTACATCGACCCAGCGCTGCTGCCGGAGGCCGACGTCCTGCAGATCTTCCTGGTCTTCTTCGTGACCTTCACGATGGCGACCATCGGGTTGATCCACACCGGGGTGGTCGAGCGGGTGAAGCCGCTGCCGTTCTACGTTATGTCCTTCGTGATCGGCGCTGTGCTCTCTCCGCTGGTCGGCTACCTGTGCTGGGGCTCGCTGTCCCCGCTCACCCTGCGCGGCACCCATGACTTCGATGGCATCTTCCCGCTGTACATCACCGCGGGGACGTTCGTCCTCGTGCTCGCCTGGCGGGTCGGTCCGCGCCTGGGCGCCTTCCGCTCGCACGCCAGCACCGCCCGACCGGTCGGGCACAACGTCGGCCTGGTGGGCGTCGGCATGCTGCTGATCCTTTTCGCGCTCCCGTTCGTGACCATCGGAAGCGGCTTCATCATCGCCGATGTCGGCTTCTTCGGGATCTCGTTCACCGAGAGCGGCATCGGGGTGGTGATCGTCAACCTGTTCGCCTCCATCCTCGGCGGCGCGCTGACCGGCCTCGCCCTGGGCTACGCCCGCAAAGAGGCGACGTGGGCACTGCTCGGTCCGATCGCGGGCCTGGTCATGGGTGGGACGTTGTTCGACGTCAGCACCGCCTGGATCTGCCTGCTGGTCGGCGCTCTGGGCCCCTTCGTCGGCCTCGGCACCGCCGCTCTGATGCGCAAGGCGGGGATCGACGACCCGAAGGTGGTCCCGCTCGCCCTCGGGCCGGGCATCGTGGGCGCCCTGCTCTGCGGCTTCCTCGAGTGGGGCACCCCGACGGGTGGCTACATCGGGCTCGAAGGTGACTACGCGGTCGGGGTCGCGGAGATCACGCCGTGGTGGCAGCTGGCCGGCGTCGTCGCCACGGTGGTGGTCGTGGGCGTTCCCGCGCTCCTCATGTGCCTTCTCTTCGAGAAGTTCGGCGGTCTTCGCGTCTCGGAAGAAGCCGAACTGGTGGGGCTGGACGTCACCCAGTGGGGCGTGAGCAACTTCGGCGACGACCTCCGGCCGCCGACCGGGCCCACGGGCGCCGCGCAGGGAATCGCCGGCCCCTCGGTCGCACTCCCGGCAGAACCGGATGGCCTGCGCTTCTGAGCAGGGCGGACACGTACGGCGGGGCGCTCCGGGGAGCACCTGGAGCGCCCCGCGCCGTATCCTCGCCGCCGGTGACGAAGAACGTCGCCGCTTGGTCAGCCGGGAACGGAGCTCGAGATGCAGCCGCTGGGAGCCTTGGGCCGAGGCCCGGTCCCGATGTCCCAGCGGACCAGCGAGGGCGTCGCTCGCATCCTGCGCACCGAGATCTTCGCCGGTCAGCTGAAGCCGGGCGAACCACTGCCCGAGCGGCTCCTCGCCGAGCAGCTCGGGGTCAGCCGGACGCCGGTCCGCGAGGCGCTGTTCACCCTGCAGAGCGAGGGCCTGGTCGAGCTCACCCCCAACCGCGGTGCCACCGTCCGGACCATCACCTCGCACGACATCGTCCAGATCTACTCGCTGCGGGGGGTGCTGGAGTCCTACGCCGCTGGCGAGGCTGCGCAATCACGTACCCGCCAGGACCTCGACGCCCTCGAGGACGCACACGCCAAGCTGGAGCGGATCAGCGCATCGGGCACCGCCGCCGAGCAGGCACTGGCCGACCTGCACTTCCACACGCTCATCAGCGAGGCCGCCGGAAGCCGACTGCTGCAGACGATCATGAACCAGGTGCTCGCATTCACAGTCAGCTACCGTTCCAACTACGCCTATCCGTCCGACCGGGCGGCGGCGGCCATCACCGAGCACCGAGCGATCCTGGATGCCTTGCGCGCCTCCGACGCAGCCCGTGCCGAGCAGCTGATGCGCGAACACGTGGCCTCCTCCAGCCGTTTTGCACTGGAGCACTTCAGTGACGAGGAGCATGCCGTCGTCAACTGACCAGGTGCTGCTGCCGCCCGGAGAGCGGAGCGACGCTCGCGAGCCGTTCGACACCCTCGACCAGACCAGGCGCCACGGGGCCGACCGTCAGCGGCTGGGGACGTGGGCTGTACGCATCTGACGAGGCCGGCGCGGCAGGGCACGGTTCTCGCATCCGGCGATGACGGCCGGGACCGGGCTACCGCCGGATTCCTCCCGGCCTGCGCCCCGACCCGCCGGAGCACGGCAGCCACGCCTAGGCGTGCTCGCCGCCGAGGAGGCGGCGGACCGGCTCGGGTAGCCCGGCGAGCGGCTCGCCGGCCAGCGGCCGGGCGCCCACGAGGCGGCCGGCGACCTGCGGTGCGACCCCCACCGCGCCGAGGACCTCCAGCGCCTGGACGTCGGGGAGGGCGTCGAACCAGCGCCGTCCCAGGGCCGCGCGTCCGGCGGCCGTGGGCCGGCCCCAGAGCCGCAGCCGGGCCATGCCGCCGTCGGGGAAGACGTCCAGGCGCACCCGGTCGATCCCCGGCGCCGCCTCGATGACGAACCGGTGGCGGGTGTCGGGCTGCAGCCGGGTGCGCGGCAGCAGGACGACCTCGCCGGCGGGTCCGGAGCCGGTCAGCGCGGCGCTGCCGGGCGCGTTGTGCAGGAAATAGCTGGTGTCGAGCTCGGCGAGGGTGACGACGCCCTCGCACGCCAGGGACACCTCCACCCAGTCGTGACCGGAATCGCGGCGCCGGGCGGTCTCCCACCCCTCGCCCATGTTCCGTGCCGGACCGGGGGCGATCAGCTGCTGGGGCCGGCCGTAGAACTCGTCGCTCACCCCGGTGACGAGCGCGCCGTTCTCCAGCGCGGCCAGGTCGAGCGGGCCGGCGTCGACGAGCCGGGGGTCGGGCACCGCGTGGCCGTGCACCCGGAGCCGTGCCACGCCCCCGTCGGGGTGGATGTTGAGCCGCACGTGGGTGACCCGCCGGTCGGAGTGGACCGGGAAGACGTTGTGCGTGTTGCCCGCCAGGTCGTGCAGCGGCAGCAGCGGCTGCCAGTCGGCCTTGAGCAGCTCGTCGACCGAGCAGTGCCCCTCGACCGCCGCGCCGTCGACCGAGGCGTGCGGCGGGTAGTTGCCGCTGAAGAACGAGGTGTCGACGACGACCCCCGCCACGATCCCCGGGGTGCCGAGCCGGACGACCGCCCAGTCGTGCCCGGGAGTGCGGCGCCGGCGGGTCTCCCAGCCGTCGTACACCTTGCCCCGGTGGCCGAACGCGGCGTGCGCCACCGGGGCCTCCGGGCGGACGAGGTTCTCCCGCTCGGCGAAGGACTCGTCGTTGGCCGCCGGTACGGCGCCGCCGAGCGCGCGGCTGGCCAGGTCGGGCAGGCGGGTGAAGTCGCTCATCGGGCTCCTCGGGACGCGCAGGGCCTCACTCTGGCACGCCGCCGCGCCGCAGCAGCCGCCCGATCGGGGCCCCGTCGGCGAGCCGGCCGCGCAGCCAGGTGCGGCGGACGACGCCGTGCAGGTCGCGGCCGGCGTAGGGCGTGACCGGGTGGCGGTGCTGCAGCTCCCCCACCGTCCAGCGCTGGTCGGGGGCGAACGCGACCAGGTCGGCGTCCTTGCCGACCGCGATGCTGCCCTTCCCCGGCAGGCCGGCCAGCCGGGCCGGCGCCGCGGCCATCCAGCCCACCACCTCGGCCAGCCCGATGCCCCGCGCCCGGGCCCCGGTCCAGACGACGGGCAGCGCGACCTGCAGGGAGGCGATGCCGCCCCAGGCCTCACCGAAGTCGCCGGTATCGAGCCGCTTGAGCTCCGGGGTGCACGGTGAGTGGTCGCTGACCACGAGATCCACGTCGCCGTCGGCCAGCGCGGCCCAGAGGGCCTCCCGGTGGACGGCCTCCCGGATCGGCGGGCAGCACTTGAGCGCCGTCGCGCCGTCGGGCACCTCCTCGGCGGCGAACGTGAGGTAGTGCGGGCAGGTCTCCACGGTGATCCGCACGCCCTCCGCGCGGGCCGCCCGCAGCAGCGGCAGCGCCCCGGAGTCGGCGAGGTGGACGACGTGCACCCGCGCCCCGGTGTCGCGGGCCGCCGCCACGAGCCGGGTGATGGCTGCCCGCTCGGCCAGTGCCGGCCGGGACGCGAGGAAACCGGCATAGCCGCCCCCGGCCGGGGGCGGCGCCGCGGCGATCACGCCGGCGTCCTCGGCGTGCGCGATCAGCAGCCCGTCGACGGCCGCCAGCTCGGCGAGCGCGGCCCGCAGGCCCGCGTCGTCCAGGGGCGGGAACTCGGGAACGCCGGAGTCGAGCAGGAAGCACTTGAACCCGACGACGCCGGCCTCGTGCAGCGGCCGCAGCCGGTCGCGGTTGCCGGGGACGGCGCCACCCCAGAAGGCCACGTCGGCGCTGACCTGGCCTTTCGCCGCTGACCGTTTCACGTGCAACGCCTCGACCGTGGTGGTGGCCGGGATCGAGTTGAGGGGCATGTCGACGACCGTGGTGATCCCGCCGGCGACGGCGGCGCGGGTCGCGGTGGCGAAGCCCTCCCACTCGGTCCTCCCGGGCTCGTTGACGTGCACGTGGCTGTCCACCAGCCCGGGCAGGAGCACCTCGTCGTCCTCAAGCGTGACGGCGTCGGACGGCGCGTCGTCGAAGGCCGTGACGGCGGAGATCCGGCCGTCCTCGATGTGCACGGCCGCGGCGCGCGCCCCGTCGGGCAGCAGCACGCGGCGGGCCCGCACGACCAGGCTCACGGGGGCACCGACGCGTCGGCACCCGGGATGCGGGCGCCGGCCTCCGTCAGCACGCCCGCGTCCGCCCCGATGTGCACCCTGGATGCATAGGCCCGCGGGGCCATCGGTGGCAACCGGGCCGGCCCCGGGCGCGCAGCACTCCACTCCTCGATCGACGCCGGGCGTCGGGATCGTGCTTGCACAGTCACACCCCCTGGTCCTATGGTTCATTACATGAGCAATGAACCCAGGGACCCGCGCAACCCTGGTGCCTCCCGGCGGACGTCGTGAACGAGGACGCCGGACCCATCTTCCGGCAGGTGGCCGACGAGATCGAGAACGCGATCGTCGACGGCTCGCTCGCCGAGGAGACCCAGGCGCCCTCGACCAACGAGCTGGCCGCCTTCCACCGGATCAACCCCGCGACGGCCGCCAAAGGGCTCAACCAGCTGGTCGCCGACGGGGTCCTCTACAAGAGACGAGGAGTCGGGATGTTCGTCGCCACCGGCGCTCGCGAGCAGCTGCTCAAGCGGCGCCGCAGCGAGTTCGCCGACCAGTACCTGCGCCCCCTGATGGCCGAGGCGCACAAGCTCGGCATCTCCGGTCGCGAGATCGCCACGATGATCACCCGCTGGGAGGAATCGCGATGAGCGCGCCCGCGGCCACCGTGCACGACGTGACCATGCGCTTCCGGGACCACACCGCCCTGGACGGCATCAGCACCGCCATCGAGCAGGACGGCATCACCGGCCTGCTCGGCCGCAACGGGGCCGGCAAGACCACCCTGATGCAGCTGCTGACCGGCCACCGCGTGCCGACCGGCGGCGGGATCGAGGTGTTCGGTGCACGGCCGTACGAGAACGACGACGTGCTGCGGCGCATCTGCTTCATCAAGGAGGGGCAGCGCTATCCGGACCACTTCCGGGTCAGGGATGCGCTGGACGCCGCGGCGCTCGTCTTCCCCGACTGGGACGCCGACACGGCGGCAACGCTGCTGCGGGACTTCGAGCTGCCGGCGAAGCGGCCGATCAAGAAGCTCTCCCGCGGCATGAACTCCGCTGTCGGCATCATCATCGGCCTGGCCTCGCGCGCGCGGCTGACCCTGTTCGACGAGCCGTACGCGGGCCTGGACGTCGTGGCACGGCACCTGTTCTACGACCGCCTGCTCGCCGACTACGCCGAGCGGCCACGGACCATCGTGATCTCCACGCACCTCATCGAGGAGATCTCCGACCTACTCGAGCGGGTGCTGCTGATCGACCGCGGACGCCTGCTGCTCGACACCGATGCCGAGTCCGTGCGCTCCAGTGCGGTCACCGTGCGCGGGCCGCGCGAGCACGTCCGTGCGTTCGCCGCCCGGCACGAGCTGCTGCACGAGCAGACCCTGGCCGGCTCCGGCCGCGCGGTCGTCCGCCTCCGCGCCGGCGGCGAGTCCCCGGAGACCTTCGGGCTCACCGCCGCACCGACCGACCTCCAGGAGCTCGTGGTCGCCATGAGCCTGGCGACGGCGGAGCACCACACCCGGACCCCCACCGACGACCTCGAGGAGGTCCCCCGATGAACCGCGTCCTGGCCGCGGCCCGGCTGCACCTGATCCACCCGCTGGTGATCCTCGGCGTGCCCTGGCTCGTGGTCGGCATCGCCTTCGCCATCAACTGGGCGCTCTGGTCGACCGCCGGTCTCGACGAGGCGTCGGGTGGCGACGCGTTCACCGGCGGCGTCCTGTCGCTCTACATCACGGTGATGGTCGCGTTCGTCCAGACCGTCACCCAGTTGCTGCCCTTCGCCATGGGCATCAGCCTGAGCCGCCGCACCTTCTACCTCGGGACTGCCCTGGTCGCGCTCGTCCAGGCCCTCGTCTACGGGATCGTCCTGGCCCTGCTGACCCAGGTCGAGGAAGCCACGGGCGGATGGGGCGCCGGCCTCGAGTTCTGGGCACCGGCGGCCATGAACGTGGACAACTTCGCCCTGCAGGTGCTGCTCTCCGGGGCGCCCATGCTGGCCCTCATCTTCGTGGGGATGGGCCTCGGCGTCCTCTACAAGCGCTGGGGCCAGGTGGCCGTCTGGGGGCTGATCATCGGCAGCCTCGTCCTCTTCGGTGGGTTGGCCATCCTGGTCACCGGCCTCGACGCGTGGGCCGCGATCGGTGGCTGGTTCGCCGACCGGTCGCTGACGACGCTCGTCGCCGGCCTGCCGCTGCTGCTCACCGTGGTGGTGGCGGGCCTCACCTGGCTGGGGCTGCGCCGGGTCGTCCCCTGACCTCGCACCTCAGTACCGCCCTGACGGCTCCCTTCGTCACGTGACGGAGGGAGCTGTCGGTCGTCCGGCGGGCTGCACGGTGATCACGGGGGCCGGCCGGCGTTCGCAGGCGGCAGGCCGCCCACGGCCAGGCCCAGGCGCGGTCACGCGGCGCAGGAGTCCCGCCGTCGATCCGGGTGCCGCCTCGAGGTGCAGGCAGCGGTGCAGATGCCATCCGGGCCAGGGGGAGTGGGGAGACGCCGAACGGAGTCCCAGGGGGAGTGGGGAGACGCCGAACGGGGCCCCAGCCGTAGCTGGGGCCCCGTTCGGGAATGGTTGTCCGGCGGCGTCCTACTCTCCCACCCCGTCTCCAGGGCAGTACCATCGGCGCTGAGAGGCTTAGCTTCCGGGTTCGGAATGTTGCCGGGCGTTTCCCTCTCGCCATGGCCGCCGTAACTCTGTGAACATGTGAACCGTCTGGTTCGTGCGTTCAGAACCGCACAGTGGACGCGAAGCAATCTTCGTAAAAGACTCTGACCAGTGTTCTCGCACCCCCCTTTGAAGGGTGGGGGGTGTGTGTGGTCAAGCCCTCGGCCTGTTAGTACCGGTCAGCTGCACACCTTGCGGTGCTTCCACTTCCG
>NZ_FOND01000025.1 GCF_900112815.1 Blastococcus tunisiensis | reverse complement strand
GCCAGTGCCCGGGCCAGCCCGAACCCGGTCGGCCCGGCCTCGTAGGTGACCGCCGCCGGACCCGGCAGGCCACGCACCCACTCGATCACGGTGTCGGTCGTGGGTACCAGCCGCTTCTTGATCAACTCGCCCGTGACGCCGTCGATCGCCGCCGCGGACACCGATCGTGCGTGCACGTCCAGCCCGACGCTCGTACGCTCCACACCCATCGGGGCCTCCCACACATGTCGGATAGGCCGGGCAGGGGCTCCTCCCCGGTAACCCACGTTTCTGGTGTGGAAGGCCCCGACCCGCAACCGCTCCCCACGGGATCGGTCGGGTCATACCGTCTGAGCGGCTACCTCCCGGCCGGGAGGGCCGCCGGTCGGGACGGGACGGCACACCGGGGATACTGGCGCCGACCGCAGTCCTGACCGATGGGAGCACGCTGGTGGACCGAACGCGTACCGACCGGATGCGGGACGTCGTCCCGCCGGCCGTTCCCCGCGCCGGGGAGGGCTGAGCCGTGGACAAGGTCATCGACTCCCCCCGGGACGCCGTCGCCGACATCCCCGACGGCGCCACGCTCGCCGTCGGCGGGTTCGGGCTCTGCGGCGTCCCGATCGCCCTCATCGACGCTCTCCTCGGGCAGGGGACGCGCGGCCTGACGACCATCTCCAACAACTGCGGGGTGGACGACCAGGCGCTGGGGGTCCTGCTCTACGCGGGCCGGATCGCCAAGACGATCAGCTCCTTCGTGGGCGGCAACAAGGAACTGGCCCGGCTCTACCTGTCGGGCGAGCTCGAGGTCGAGCTGACCCCGCAGGGGACGCTCGCGGAACGGCTGCGCGCCGGAGGCACCGGCATCCCCGCCTTCTACACGCCGACCGGCGTCGGCACGATGGTGGCCGAGGGCGGCATCCCGATCCGCTACGACGCCGACGGGAACGTCGTGCGGACCAGCGAGCCGAAGGAGGTCCGCGTCTTCGACGGCCAGCAGTTCGTCCTGGAGACGTCGCTGACCGCCGACTACGCGCTGGTCCGCGCCGCGGTCGGCGACCGGCACGGGAACCTGGTGTTCCGCGAGACCGCAGGAAACTTCAACGGTCCGGCCGGCATGGCCGGTCGGATCACGATCGCCGAGGTCGAGGAGCTGGTCGAGCCCGGCGAGATCCCGCCGGAGCACGTCCACCTGCCGGGGGTGTTCGTCGACCGGGTCGTGCCCGTCGGCCCCGAGGGCAAGAAGATCGAGATCCGCAAGACCCGTCCGCGCAGCGACCGCGGCGACACCCCGGCCGCCGCCGGCGAGGAGGCTTCCCCCTGATGGCACTCACCCGCGAACAGCTCGCCGCCCGGGTCGCCCTGGAGCTCGAGGACGGCCAGTACGTCAACCTGGGGATCGGGATGCCGACCTTGGTTCCGAACTTCGTGCCCGAGGGCGTCCACGTCGTCCTGCACTCGGAGAACGGAGTCCTCGGGGTCGGCCCCTACCCGTACGAGGGCGAGGAGGACGCGGACCTCATCAACGCCGGCAAGGAGACCGTGACGGTCCTCCCGGGGGCGAGCTTCTTCGACTCCGGCCTGTCCTTCGGGATGATCCGCGGCAAGCACCTCGACGTGGCGATCCTCGGTGCCATGCAGGTCAACGTCCGCGGCGACCTGGCCAACTGGCTGATCCCCGGGAAGATGGTCAACGGGATGGGCGGTGCGATGGACCTCGTCCACGGCGCCCGCCGGGTGATCATCATGATGGAGCACGTCGCGCGCGACGGGTCACCGAAGGTCGTCGAGGAGTGCACCCTGCCGCTGACCGGCAAGGCGTGCGTCGACCGGATCGTCACCGATCTCGCCGTCATCGACGTCACCGAGGACGGCCTCGTCCTCCGCGAGACCGCTCCGGGGGTCACCGTCGACGAGGTCGTGGCCGCCACCGGCGCACCGCTGACCGTCGCCGACGACGTCGGCACGATGCCGCTCCCCGCGACCGTCTGAGCCCCGCCCCGCGCCGGGTGTCGGCGTGCGGCTGCCTCCGGGTCCGGGAGGCAGCCACCGGACGACACCCGGCTCAGGGGGCGAGCGCGCTCGCGACCCGCGCGACCAGCAGTCCGGGCTGGTGGAGGTCCTCCGCGGTCACGAAGACCACGATCCAGCCCGCCTCACGCAGCCGGTTGAGACGCCGCCGGTCCGCGGCCACCTGCTGAGGTCGTCGCCCGTGCCACACGCCCTCGTACTCCACGGCGACCTTCCGGTCCGGCCACCCGAAGTCCACCCGCGCGACGAAGCCGTCACCGGTCCGGACGACGAACTGGGCCACCGGTCGAGGCAGCTCCGACCGGTGCAGCAGGAGCCGCAGCCGGGTCTCCTGCGGTGATCCGGCCAGCCCGTCGGCGAGCGCCACCGCCCGCCGGGCTTGCCGGCATCCGGATCCGGTCACCCGCGCCGCTGCCGCCCGCACCCGGGCCAGCCGGTGCCGTCGGCGACCAGCCGATCGACCAGGACGACGGCCTCGTCGAGGGGCCCCGAGCGCGCCAGCTCGATGGCGGTGACCTCCGCCGTCGTCGTGCGCACCCCCTTGCGCACCACCACCGCCGCGGGATCGAGGGTCCGGCGCCGGACCCGCACCCCCGGGACCCGGCAGACCGTGGACCCCGGCGGGACGGTCAGCTCCACCTCGTCCTCCGGCCCCGCGGTGGGCAGGTCCCACACGACGCCCGCGCTGGTCCCCGTGACGACGGCGCCCGGTACGAGCAGGCCGGCGGCCCGCGCGCGCAGCACGTGGGTCACGGGGAGCTCGGCGCACGCGTAGACGTCCCGGAAGAGCCGGCGCCAAGCCGGCCCGCGCAGCTCGCCCCGGGTGAGGACGCCCGCGGCGAGGACGGCCGAGCCGCGGAACACCCTCCCCCGCAGCACGGCCGGTCGACGCGGGACTGCGGGCACCCCGGCAGCCTGGCCGGACCGGCACCGGCGGGCCGGCGCCGTCCACAGGAGCGCGCCGGGTGTCGGCGTGCGGCTGCCTCCGGGTCCGGGAGGCAGCCGTCGGCCGACACCCGCGTGGGCGTCAGCGGCCGACGAGCACCGGGCGCCCGGCCACCGTGCCCGCGACGGCCTGGACGGCGGCGACCAGCACCAGCAGGGCCAGCGGGGCCGACCAGGACCCGGTGGCCGCGTAGAGCGCCCCGACGACGAGCGGCCCGACGGCGCCCAGCGCGTAGCCGACCAACTGGGTCATGGCCGACAGCCGGCGCACCGCGTCCTCGTCGGCGCCGCGCAGCGCCACGAGCGCGAAGGCCAGCGAGATCCCGGCCCCCTGCACCAGGCCGCCGAGACCCACCCAGACCGGCCACAGGCCCGGCTGGAGGAGCAGTCCCAGCGGCGTGAGCGCCCAGGCGGTGGCGACGCCGAGGGCCAGGCCGCGCTGCGCGCGCAGCCGGGCCAGGGCGAGCGGGACGAGCAGGGCCCCGGGGATGCCGAGCAGCTGGAACACCGACGCGGCGGCCGCGGCCGCGGACAGGCCCAGCCCCGCGTCCTCGACCAGCACGCTCGGCAGCCACGTGGTGAACGCGTAGTAGAGGACCGACTGCGTGGCCAGCACCACCGAGGCCGCCCAGGCGACCGGGGAGCGCCAGACCGACGCAACCCCGGGGCCGGCTGCGCGGTCGTCCGGCCGCGGGTCGCCCGGTGGCGGGAACCGCCCGGTCGCGGCCAGCCAGACGGCCGCGGAGACGACGGCCAGCAGCGACCAGACGCCCAGCCCGGTCCGCCATCCCCACACGGCGGCGACGGGCGCGGTCAGCGCGATGGTGAGGCCCGCGCCACCGGCCAGGGTGCCGGTGTAGAGCCCGGTGACCGTCCCGGCCCGGGCGGCGAACCGGGCCTTGACGACCACGGGCAGCAGCACGTTGCCCACGGTCATGGCGGCGCCGACGACGAAGGTGCCCGCGAGCAGCACGACCGGGCCGCCGAGGACCCGCACGACCGAGCCGACGGCGATCGCCACCAACCCGGCGAGGACCGCGGTGCGGGTGCCGACGACGCGGCCCAGCCACGCCGCCGCCGGCGCGAGCGCCGCGAAGCAGAGCACCGGGAGCGTCGTCAGCAGGCCGGCCGTGGTCGGCGTCAGGCCGAGTTCGGCCCGCAGCTCCGGCAGGACCGGCGCGACCGCCGCGATCGCTCCCCGCAGGTTCAGCGCGGCGAGCAGGACGGCGACCAGCAGGAGACCGTTCCCCCGACCAGCCTCCCCGTCCACCCGGCCAGCATCTCCTGTGGTGGACGGTGCGCCGCGAGCGGCCTGGCTACGGTGGGCCGATGCCCGTTCCCGGTGTGACTCCCTTCTCGATCTCCGTCCCCGACGAGGACCTCGACGACCTGCGGCGCCGGCTGCGCGCCACCCGGTGGCCGGACCGGGCCACCGTCGGCGACTGGTCGCAAGGCGTCCCGCTGGACTACCTGCAGGAGCTCTGCCGGTACTGGGCCGACGAGTACGACTGGTCCGCCCGTCAGGCACGCCTGAACGGGGTCGAGCAGTTCACGACCGAGCTGGACGGGCTGCCGATCCACTTCCTGCACGCGCGGTCGCCGCACCCTGGTGCGCTCCCGCTGCTGCTCACGCACGGCTGGCCCGGCTCCGTGGCGGAGTTCCTCGACGTGCTGGGCCCGCTGACCGACCCGGCGGCCCACGGCGGGGATCCGGCGGACGCCTTCACCGTGGTGGTGCCGTCGCTGCCCGGCTTCGGCTGGAGCGGCAAGCCGACCGCGCCGGGCTGGGGGCTCGAGCGGGTCGCCGACGCCTGGGCCGAGCTGATGACCCGGCTGGGCCACCAGCGCTTCGGTGCCCAGGGGGGCGACCTGGGTTCGTTCGTGTCGGCCAACCTGGCCGCCCGGCACCCCGACCGGCTGGCCGGCATCCACCTGAACATGGTGGTCAGCCCGCCCCCGGCCGACCGGACGGAGTTCACCGACCGGGAGGAGCGGGGCCGGCGCGCCGAGCAGCACTTCCGCACCGTCGACTCCGCCTACAACATGCAGCAGCGCACCCGGCCGCAGACCCTCGCCTACGGGCTGGCCGACTCCCCGGCCGGCCAGTGCGCGTGGATCCTGGAGAAGTTCTGGTCCTGGTCCGACTGCGCCGGCGACCCGGTGGCGGCCCTGGGTGCCGACCGGATCCTCGACCAGGTGTCCACCTACTGGTTCACCGACTCGGCCGGCTCCTCGGCGCGGATGTACTGGGAGATGGCCCGCAGCCCCGCCTCCCGGGCCCCGGTCGTGGCGGTCCCCACCGGCGTCTCGCTCTTCCCCCACGACATCCTGCAGCCCACCGAGGAGTGGGCCCGCGGCCAGTACACCGACCTGAGGCTGTGGCGCGAGCACGAGCGCGGGGGGCACTTCGCCGCCATGGAGCAGCCGGACCTGCTCGTCGGAGACGTCCGGGAGTTCTTCCGACCGCTGCGGTAACAGCCGACCGGATGCTGGAACCGAGCATGACGGCCGTCACGCGGATGCCGAAGCGATCGGGGTCTCAGCCGGCCACGACGCGACCCAGCTCGAGGTCCAGGCTCCGTTCGGCCGCCGGCAGCAGCGTGTCGTAGCAGCGGCGGTAGACCGCGGCGCTCTGCGCCGCCGGCCAGTCCGCGGACAGGTAGCGCGCGGGGAGCCCGGGGTCGGCCCGCAGGAGCTGGAGCCAGTCCGCGCCGAGCAGGGTGATCTCGCCGAGCGGGTCCTCGCCGCCGGCCGGCCCGGCCCACCAGGCGTTGATGAACGCCTCGTGCCGTTCGCGGATCCGGTCGACCGGCCAGGCCCGGCGGATGAACGCGTCCACCCGCACGCCCGGCAGCGCCGAGGCGGCGAACCACTCGGCGAGCTCCCCCACCTCGTCGAGCCCGGCGTCGGCCAGCACCTCGCCCACGTCGACCGTCCCCGGCGCGATCCACACGCCGTCGCGCAGCCCGCCGAAACCGGCCCAGGTGAGCGTGGCGCGCACCCGGTGGCGCAGGTCGCGGCGGCTCTCGGGCATGGAGTAGCTCAACAGCGTCCACTCGCCGTCGGGGTGCTCGAAGGGTGCCGCCGCCCGGACCCGCTCCGCCGCCTTCCGCACCACCGTCGTGGCCTCGTCGCTGAGCCGGTAGTAGGCCGTCCGGCCGACCTGCGTCCGGTCCAGCAGTCCCTTCCGGGTCATCCGGGCCAGCGTGGCCCGGCCCGCCGCCTCGGCCACCCCGAGGCTGCTGAGCAGGCGCAGGAACACCGCCGACGGGATGGGATCGGTGTCCCCGCGTTCCAGCACGACCCCGCCGAAGAAGCTGAAGAGCAGCTCCTGCGGGCGGTGCCCGCCGGGCGGGCCCTCCGCTGCCGGGACGCGTTCCTCGTCGCTCCCGGCGCCGTCCGCCGCGAGATCGTCCACTGCCGTCATGCCCGCCTCCTGTCGAGGCGCCGGGCCTCGGCGCGAATATTAGACAAGTCATTGACGTACGTCACTACTGCTTCTACCTTTCCTGTGACTCCCACCACGACGGGGGTGTCGTGCCCGCGCACGCGGGCCGTCCGTACCACCGGCTGGAAGGTCTCCGTGCCCGATCCGATCCTGATCGTCGACGATCTCGCCGTCGCCTACGACGGCGCGGTGCAGGCGCTGCGCGGGGTCTCCCTGCGCGTCGACACCGGTTCCGTCGTGGCCGTCCTCGGCAGCAACGGCGCCGGCAAGACCACGCTGCTGCGGGCCATCTCCCGCTCGCTCGGCAGCGTCGGCGGCGCGGTCACCGCGGGCACCATCCGCTTCGAGGGCGAGGACCTCGCGCGGCGCGACACCTCGTGGGTCGTCCGGGCGGGGCTCGTGCAGGCGCCCGAGGGGCGGCGCATCTTCCGCGACCTCACCGTGGAGGAGAACCTGCGCGCCGGCGGCTACACCGTCCGCGACGCCGCGGCCCGCAAGGAGGCCTCCGAGCGGGTCTACGACCTCTTCCCCATCCTCGCCGAGCGGCGCAGCCAGCGCGGCGGCCTGCTGTCCGGCGGGCAGCAGCAGATGCTGGCGATGGGCCGGGCGCTCATGACCTCGCCCAAGCTCCTCCTCCTCGACGAGCCGTCCCTCGGCCTCGCGCCCCAGCTCGTCGAGCAGATCGGCGACATCATCGCGCAGATCCACGCCCAGGGGACCTCGGTGCTGCTGATCGAGCAGAACGCGGCGATGGGCCTGCGCGTGGCGGACCGGGCCTACGTCCTGGAGGTCGGCGCGGTCACCGCCGAGGGCTCCTCCGCCGAGCTGTCGGCGACCGACGACATCCGGGACCGCTACCTCGGCGTGGGCACCTCCGAGCCGGCCCCGACCGCGCCCGGCGAGGAACGGGCCGAGACCACGACCGGTCTCCAGCGGTCCTCCACGGCGCGGGCGCAGCAGCTCCGCGTCGAGGACCTCACCGTCCGGTTCGGCGGCATCACGGCTCTCTCGGACGTCTCCTTCACCGTCGAGGCGGGCACCATCCACGCCCTCATCGGACCCAACGGGGCCGGCAAGTCCACCTGCATCAACGTCCTGGGCGGGGCCTACCGGGCCACCAGCGGCACGGTCCACTACGGCGACGCGGTGCTCAGCGCGCTCCCGTCGCACCGGATCGCCGACCTCGGGGTCGCCCGGACCTTCCAGAACATCTCGCTGTCGCTGGAGGCCAGCGTCGAGGACAACCTGCTCGTGGGGCGGCACCGGCTCATGCGCACGGGGACGGTGTCGCAGGCGCTCCGGCTGCCGCGGGCGCGGCGGGAGGAGCGCGCGGAGCGGGAGGCCGTCCGCCGCATCGCCGCCCTGCTCGGCATCGAGGACCTGCTCGACCGCTCGGTGCACACGCTGTCCTACGGCGACCGCAAGCGGGTGGAGATGGGCCGGGCCCTGGCCGCCGAGCCGACGCTGCTGCTGCTGGACGAGCCGGTCGCCGGCATGACCCACGGCGAGTCGACGGTCATGGCCGACGCGATCCGCGCGGTCCAGCAGGAGCTCGGCCTGTCCGTCCTCCTGGTCGAGCACGACATGCCCTTCGTCATGGGCCTGGCCGAACGGGTCACGGTCCTCGACTTCGGCAAGCACATCGCGGAAGGGACCCCGCAGGACGTGCAGCGCGACCCGGAGGTCCTGCGGGCCTACCTCGGAACGGCGGCGGCATGAGCTACTTCCTCACCCAGCTGGCCAACGGGCTGTCCTACGGCCTGATCCTGGGCCTGATCGCCGTCGGCTTCGTCATCGTGTTCACCTCCACCGGCGTGCTCAACTTCGCCCACGGCTCGGTCCTCCTGACCGGCGCCTACCTCGTCGCGGTCCTGCAGGACCCGATCGGCTTCTGGGCGGCCGTCCTGGTGGGCATCGCGGGGGCGGCGCTGCTGGGCGTGCTGATCAACGCCGTCCTGGTGCGCAACCTGGCCGAGGCCAATCCGGGCACCGCCGCGATCCTCATGCTCGGCGTGGACATCCTGCTGCTCACCGAGCTGACCCGGCGGATCGGCAACCGGGTGCTGCCCATCGGCGCCCCCTGGGGCGCCGATGTGGTGACGTTCGGCGGGATCACGCTGCCGACCAGCCGGGCGATCGCGGCCGGTCTGGCCGTGGTCGTCTTCGGGGTGCTGTGGTTCCTGTTCGCGCGCACCGGCGCAGGGGTCGCCATGCGCGCCGCCGCGGCCGACGGCGACACCGCGTCGCTGATGGGCATCCGGCTCACCCGCACCGGCGCGGCCGGCTGGGCGCTGGCCGGCGCGCTCGCGGCCATCGCCGGGATCTTCCTCGCCTCCTTCCCCTCCCCCGGCATCGCGCCGACGCTCGCGCTCACCGCCTTCGCCGCCATCCCGGCCTGGGTGCTGGGCGGCTTCGACTCGGTGGTGGGGGCGATCGTCGGGGGCCTGATCATCGGCGTCGTCACCGCGCTGGCCGTCGGCTACGAGTCCGACCTGCACTTCCTCGGCCGCGGCCTCGGCGAGGTCGTCCCCTACGCCGTCATGATCCTCGTCCTGCTCGTGCGGCCCTCCGGGCTCTTCGGTCGCCAGGAGGCCGTCCGTGTCTGACCTCCTCCGCCGGCTCCCGCTGGCGCTCGGCGTGCTCGTCGCGGCGCTGCTGCCGCTGCTGGCCACCGACTTCTGGCTGCAGGCCGGGCTGTTCGCGATGGCCGCCGTCGTCGGGGCCATCGGGCTGACCCTGCTCGTCGGCGTGGCCGGGCAGCTGTCGCTGGGCCATGCGTTCTTCGCCGCGCTCGGCGCCTACACCTACGCCTGGACGGCGGGCGAGATCGGTGGCCGGGCCGCCGGGCTGGGGCTGCCCCCGGTCCTGGCCCTCGTGCTCGCCGGCGTGGTCGCCGCGCTCGCCGGGGCGCTGTTCAGCCCGATCTCCGGCCGGCTGCGCGGCATCTACCTCGGCCTGGCCACCGTCGGGCTGGTCTTCCTCGCCCGTCACCTGATGGTCAACCTCGAGACGGTGACCGGCGGCTTCAACGGCCGCACGGTGGCCCCCTTCGCCGTCCCCGGCTTCAGCTTCAGCAACAGCGACCCCGACTACGTGGCCGTGGCCGGCGTGGAGTTCGAGGGGTTGCACCGGCTCTGGTACCTGTTCCTCGCCGTCGTCCTGCTCGCCGCCTGGCTCGGCCGCAACCTCAAGGCCAGCCGCACCGGCCGGGCGCTGGCCAACGTCCGGGACAGCGAGGCCGCCGCGGCGGCCATGGGCGTCCACGTGGCCCGCGCCAAGGTGACGGCGTTCGTCCTCTCCTCCGCCTACGCCGGCATCGCCGGTGCGCTCATGGCCCTCGCCTACGGCCGGATCGCGCCGGACCTCTTCGGCCTCCAGTTGTCGATCGACTTCCTGATCATGATCGTGCTCGGTGGGGTCGGGTCCATCGCCGGCGCCGCGGCCGGCGCCACGTTCGTCGTCCTGCTCCCGCTGGTGCTCGTCCAGTACAGCTCGGAGCTGCCGTTCCTCGCCAGCCCCGGCTCCGGTGGCCTGGAGGCGGCCACCCTGGCCCGGCTGCTCTACGCGGCGGCGATCATCGCCGTCCTCCTGTTCCTCCGCGGCGGCCTGGCCGGCGCGGCGAGCCGCCTCCGGCACCGGCGGGACCACTCCCCGCCGGACACCGGCGGCCCCCCACCCGTCCCTCCCCCCGACAGCACCGACCCCGCACCCGCGCACCCCGGCGTCCCTCCCAGGTCGAAGGAGACCACCTCATGAAGCACCGGACCCGCACCACGCTGGCCCTGGCCGGCACCATCGCCCTCCTCGCCGCCTGCTCCACCGAGGACCCCGACGCCGGCGGCGGCGGGGGCAGCGCGGAGGGCGACGTCGAGACGGGCAGCGGCGTCACCGACGACACCATCACCGTCGGCATGCTGACCGACCTCTCCGGCCCGTTCGCCGCCGGCGCGGCGGTCCAGGTCACCCAGACCCAGGCGTTCTACGACCGGCTCAACGAGGAGGGCGGCGTCTGCGGCCGCGACGTCGAGGTGGAGGTCCAGGACCACGGCTACGACCCGCAGCGCGCGGTCTCGCTGTACCGGAGCATGGCCCCCAACATCGTCGCCCTCCAGCAGGTGCTGGGCGGGCCGACGTCCGCGGCGGTGCTGCCGCTGGCCGAGGCCGACGGCATGTACCTCGGCGGGCACGGCTGGGCGGGCGTCGCGCTGGAGTACGAGAACGCCCAGATCCCGGGGACGACGTACAGCATCGAGGGCGCCAACGCGGTCGACTACCTCGTCGACGAGCTGGGCCTGGCCGAGGGCGACAAGATCGGCGTCGTCTACTTCGTCGGCGACTACGGCAGCAACTCCCTGGAGGGCGCGCAGCACGCCGCCGAGGAGCGCGGACTGGAGATCGTGCCGCAGGAGATCACCCCGCGGGACACCGACCTCTCGGCCCAGGTCTCCGCGCTGCAGCAGGCCGGGGTGTCGGGAGTGATCCTGGCCGCCGCACCCGCGCAGCTGGCCTCGCTGGCCGGCGTCATGGCCTCGCAGGGGATGGACGTGCCGATCGTCGGCAACACCCCCACCTTCGGCCCGTCGCTGCTGGAGACCACGGCCGGCCCGGCGCTGCTGGAGAACTTCTACACGGTCACCAGCATCGCGCCCTACAGCCTCGACGAGCCGGGGGTCGAGGAGGCCCGCGAGCTCTACGAGGCCGCCGACCCCGACGGTGAGCTCGGCTGGGAGGTGCCGCTCGCGTCCGCCCAGGCCCGGCTGCTCACCACCGCGCTGGAGCGGGCCTGCGAGGAGGGCGACCTGACGCCGGAGGGCGTGGTCGCGGCCATGCGGCAGACCTCTGACCTCGACACCGAGGGCCTGTTCGCCACGCCGCTGGACTACACCGAGGTGACCGAGCCGCCGACCCGCACCGTCTACGTCTCCCGCGCCTCGGCCGACGCCCCGGGCGGGCTCGAGGTCCTGGGCACGGTCGAGGGCCCGAGCGCCCAGAGCTACACCTTCGGCTGACCCGTGCCCGACCCCCTGGAGCGCTGCGAGCTCCTCGCACCTCCAGCCGCCGGTCCGGCGGAGCGCGTCGTGGGTGACGTGCTCCGCCGGGCCGCGGGGCTCGGCCCGGCCGATCCGCTGCTCCGCACGGTCACCGCCGCCGACGAGGCAGGCTGGACCGCGGCCGAGCTGCTCGCCGACGCCGAGCGGGTGGCCGCGGGGCTGCTGGCCCGCCACGACCCGGGGTCCCGGATCGCCACCTGCCTGGTCAACGGGCCCGAGGCAGTCCTGCTGCAGCTCGGGGTGGCGCTGGCCGGCATGGTCCTGGTCCCGGTCAACCCGCGGTCGCGTCCCCCCGAGCTCGAGCACGCCCTGCGGCTCTCCGGCGCGGCCGCGATCTACGCCGCCGAGGACGCCGCGGGCAACCCGGCCGCCGACGTCGCCGAGGAGCTGCGCGACGGGCTGCCCGCCCTGACCGAGGTGCACCGGTGCACCGGGGACTGGCGGGCGCTGCTCGCCGGGCGTCCCGCTCAGCTGCCCACGGTCGCGCCGGACGCCCTCGCGCAGATCCAGTTCACCTCCGGCACGACGGGCCGCGCCAAGGGCGTGCTGATCACCCACGCGGGCATGGTGGCCACCTCGCACGCCTTCCGGGAGCGGATCGGGCTGCCCGAGGGCGGGGTCTGGATCAACCCGATGCCGCTCTTCCACACCGCCGGCAACGTGCTGGGCACCATGGGTGCGCTGTGGCAGCGCGCCGAGCACGTGGTGGTGGCCTTCGAGCCGGCCCGGGTGCTAGCCCTGCTCGCCGAGCGGCGCGCCACGCTGCTGTCGGCGGCGCCCACCCTGCTCGACCTGCTCATGACCCGTCCGGAGATCCAGGACGCCGACCTGAGCAGCCTGCAGGTCGTGTTCACCGGCGGGCAGACCGTGCGGCCCGGCTTCGTCGACCGGGTCGAGTCGGTCTTCGGGGCGCCGCTGATCACCACGTTCGGCATGACCGAGACCTGCGGCTCGGCCCTGCTCTCCGCGCCCACGGACCCCGACGAGGTGCGCCGGACGACCGTCGGCCGGCCGCTGGCCGGCACCGATGTGCGGATCGCCTCACCGGACGGCACCCCCGCGGTGCCGGGTGAGCCCGGCGAGCTGTGGGTGCGCGGGGCACGGCTGACCCCCGGCTACCACCAGGACCCGGTGGCGACCGCCGAGGCGATCGACCGCGAGGGCTGGCTGCACACCGGCGACCTGGCCGTCATGGACGCCACCGGCGCCTGCCGGATCGTCGGCCGGCTCAAGGACATGATCAAGACCGGCGGCGAGAACGTGTCGCCGGAGGAGGTCGAGGAGGCCGTCGCCGGCCACCCCTCGGTCGCCCGGACGGCCGTCGTCGGCACGCCCAGCGAGCGCTGGGGCGAGCTCGTCGTCGCCTTCGTCGTCCCCTCGGCCGGGGCGGACGTCGATCCCGTCGAGCTCGAGCGGCACTGCCGGGACCGGCTCTCGCCGTTCAAGGTGCCGCGGGCGTGGCGGATCGTCGACGACCTGCCGATGACCGCCTCCACCAAGATCCAGCGGGCCGAGCTGCGCCGGATGGCCGCCGCCGACCCGGAGCTGCACCCCGCCGGCGGGCCGGCACGTCCCTGACCTCCGGCGCCACCGAGCGCACGTTCCCCCCGCGGCCGCCTCCCGGCGGGCCGCACCGCACCCAGAGGAGTACTGCAGTGGATCTCTCCGGCAAGGTGGCCATCGTCACCGGGAGTGGCCGGGGCCTCGGCCTCGCCTACGCGACCGAACTCGCCCGCAGGGGCGCCGCCGTCGTGGTCAACGACGTCGACCCGGCCGTCGCCGAGGACGCGGTCGGAGCCATCGCCGCCGCCGGCGGCTCGGCCGTCGCCGAGGTGGTGCCGGTGGGCTCCAGCGACGCCGCCCAGGCCCTGGTCGACCGGGCCGTCACCGAGTTCGGCCGGCTCGACGTGCTGGTCAACAACGCCGGCATCCTGCGCGACACGACGCTGTGGAAGATGAGCGACGAGGACTTCGACGCGGTGATCACCACGCACCTGCGCGGCACGTTCACCTGCACCCGCGCCGCGGCCGTCCGCATGCGGGAGCAGGGCGAGGGCGGCCGGATCATCTGCGTCGGCTCCCCCACCGGTCAGGTCGGCAACTTCGGGCAGACCAACTACGCCGCGGCGAAGGCCGGCATCGTCGGCATGGTGCGGACCTGGGCGATGGAGCTGGCCCGGGCCGGGATCACCGTCAACGCGATCGTCCCGGTCGCCGCCACCGCGATGACCGAGACCGTGCCCTTCCTCAAGCCCTACGTCGACGCGCTGCAGGCCGGGGAACCCCTTCCCCCCTTCGCCCGCCAGCAGCTGGGCTTCGGCTCTCCCGAGGACGCCGCCGGTCTGGTCGCCTTCCTCGCCTCCGACGCCGCCGCCGACGTGACCGGCCAGGCCGTGGGCATCGGTGGCGACCGGCTGGCGCTGTGGAGCCACCCGACCGAGGCCGTCGTGGAGTTCGCCGACGGCACCGGCTGGTCGGCCGAGGCGATCGCCGGGATCTGGCCGGGCACCTTCGCGCCCGCCCAGCAGACCGTGGGCCAGCAGCTGCCGGAGCCACCGGCATGAGCGGCGTCCCGGCAGGTCTGGACCTCGACGCCCTGGACGCGATCGACGTGCACGTCCACGTGCACGCCGACGCCTCCGGGCACCTGGCCCTGGACGACGAGCTGAACGCGGCGGCGGCGAAGTACTTCAAGGGCGACCCGTACAACCCGACGGTGCACGAGATCGCCGCCGACTACCGCGGCACGCGGATGGCCGCGGTCGTCTTCACCGTCGACGCGGAGGCGGCGACCGGGCAGATGACGCTGTCGAACGAGGAGATCGCCGACGCCGCCGCGCAGTACCCCGACGTGCTCATCCCGTTCGGCTCCATCGATCCGGCGCGCGGCGCGGCCGGCATCCGCGCCGCCCGCCGGCTGGTCGAGCAGCACGGCGTCCGCGGCTTCAAGTTCCACCCGAGCCTGCAGGGCTTCGAGCCCAACGACCGCCGGCACTACCCGCTCTACGCCGAGCTGGAGGCCCTCGGGGTGCCCGCGCTGTTCCACACCGGGCAGACCGGCATCGGCTCCGGGCTGCCGGGCGGGCGCGGCATCAAGCTGCGCTACTCCGACCCGATGCTGCTCGACGACGTCGCCGCCGACTTCCCCGGCCTGACGGTCATCATGGCGCACCCGTCGGTCCCCTGGCAGGACGCCGCCATCTCGGTGGCCACCCACAAGGCCAACGTCTACATCGACCTGTCGGGGTGGTCGCCGAAGTACTTCCCGCCGCAGCTGGTCCGGGCCGCCAACACGATGCTGAAGGAGAAGGTCCTGTTCGGCTCCGACTACCCGCTGCTCCGCCCGGAGCGCTGGATCCGCGACTTCGACCAGCTCGAGATCAAGCCCGAGGTCAAGCCGCTGATCATGAAGGAGAACGCCGTCCGCGCGCTGGCGCTGCGATGAGGAACGCCGGCCTGGGCTCGTGGCCCGAGCGGCGGCTGCGGATCTCCCCGAACCGCCCGGCGATCTGGTTCGAGGGGGCGACGACGACCCACGGGGAGTTCGCGCACCGGGTCCGGCGCGCCGCCGCGGCCCTGAGCGCGCTGGGCGTCGGGCGGGGCGACCGGGTCGCGTGGCTGGGCGCCAACCACCCCGCCGCGCTGGAGACGCTCTACGCGTGCGGGCAGCTCGGCGCCGTCTGGGTACCGGTCAACGCCCGGCTCACGCCGCCGGAGGTGCGGTACGTCCTCGAGCACTCCGGCACGAGCCTCGTCGTGCACGGCCGGGAGCACGGGACGACGGCGGACACGCTGCGGGCCGAGCTGCCCGCGGTGCGGACCTGGGTGGCCGGTGAGACGCCGCTCGCCGGGGGCGCGGACTCCCTCGACTGGCAGCAGCTGCTCGCCGACGCCGAGCCGCAGCCCCGCGACGAGCCGGTCACCCCCGACGACCCGTGCCTGATCATGTACACCTCCGGCACCACCGGCCGGCCCAAGGGCGCCGTGCTGACCCACGGCAACATGACGTGGTCCTGCATCAACCAGGCGTTCGGGCTCGACGTCACCCCCGACGAGCGCACCCTGGGGCTGGCGCCGCTGTTCCACATCGGCGGGCTCAACGGGACCGTGAACCCGACCCTGCTGCGCGGGGGCTGCGCCGTCCTCGTCCGCGGTTTCGACCCGCCGGCGACGCTCGCCGTCATCGTCGATCAGCGGGTCACGTCGTTCTTCGCCGTCCCGACGATGCTCGACGCGCTCAGCCGCCGGCCGGACTTCGGCGCCGTCGACCTGTCGGCGCTGCGGACCATCGGTGCGGCCGGCGCACCCCTGCCGCTGCCCCTGCTGCGCACCTGGCTCGACCGCGGGATCACCGTCCAGCAGGCGTACGGGATGACCGAGTCGGCGCCCGCCGGGACGATGCTGGACAGCGTCGACGCGGTGGCCAAGGTGGGCTCGGCCGGCAAGCCCCAGTTCTTCGTCGACGTCCGGGTGGTGCGCCCCGACGGCACCGAGTGCGATCCGCACGAGGTCGGCGAGGTGGTGCTGTCGGGGCCGAACATCATGGCCGGCTACTGGAACGAGCCGGAGGCGACCGCCGCGGCGATCGTCGACGGCTGGTACCACTCCGGCGACGCCGGCTCCACCGACGAGGACGGCTACCTCTACATCCGCGACCGCTACAAGGACATGATCATCTCCGGTGGCGAGAACGTCTACCCGGCCGAGGTCGAGTCCGCGCTGCTGGAGCTGCCGGAGGTCCTCGAGGTCGCCGTCATCGGGGTGCCCGACCCGCACTGGGGCGAGGTCGGCCTGGCCGTCGTCGTCCCGGCCCCGGGCAGCGACCCGGACCCGGACCGGCTGCGCGCCGAGCTGCGCACGCGCCTGGCCGCGTTCAAGGTGCCCAAGCACGTGGAGTTCGCCGACGAGCTCCCGAAGACCGCCACCGGCAAGGTGCGCAAGCCCGATCTGCGCTCCCAGTACGTCCCCCAGGAGGAGTCCCCCGCATGAGCACCACCACCACGCTCGCCGAACTGCCGTCCTTGAAGGGCCAGGAGCTCGGCCGGAGCTCCTGGGTCGAGGTCACCCAGGAACGCGTGAACACCTTCGCCGACGCCACCGGCGACCACCAGTGGATCCACGTCGACGTCGAGCGCGCCACGGCCGAGAGCCCCTTCGGCGGCCCGATCGGGCACGGGTACCTGACCCTCTCGCTGCTCATCCCGATGTGGTCGGAGGTCCTCACGGTCACCGACGCCACCATGGGGGTGAACTACGGGCTCAACAAGGTGCGCTTCCCGGCGCCGGTGCCGGTCGGGTCGAGGATCCGGCTGACCGCGACGCTGCAGGACGTCGAGGAGGTCGCCGGCGGCCTGCAGGTCACCGTCGCCGCGGTCATCGAGGCCGACGGGGCCGCCAAGCCGGTGTGCATCGCCGAGCCGGTCTTCCGCATGTACGGCGGCTGACCCGCGTCCCGGATGGCGTCACCCGCGCGCGGGCGCGGTCAGTGCGGCCGGTCCGCGCGCGGGCCGCACAGCGCGCGGGTGACGCCCCGGGCGGCGGCCATGAGGGCCGGGACCTGCGCCGTCGCCCGGTCGTCGTTCGGGACGACGACCGACATCGTGGCGACGACCTCCCCGAGCCCGTTGCGCACCGGGACGGCGATGCCGGTGGCGTCCTCGTGGACGTGCCCGGCGAGCAGCGCGAAGCCCTGCCGTCGCACCTGCGCGAGCGAGGCCCGCAGCTCCTCCGGCGTGCCCACGGTGTGCGGCGTGTACCGCTCCAGCGGCCGGGCGAGGACACGCTCGAGCAGGTCCGGGGCGCCGTAGGCCAGCAGCACGTGGCCCGAGGAGGTGATGTGCGGCGGCAGCCGGCCGGCGATGCGCGAGTAGTTCACCACGGCGTCGCGCGCGGTGAGCCGCTCGACGAAGAGCACCTCGTCGCCGTCGAGCACGCCGAGCTGCACGGAGTGCCCCACCACGGCGTGCAGGTCCTCCAGGAAGGGCATCGCCGCCTCGCGCAGCGAGAGCGTCGGCGAGGCCCGCGAGGCGAGCTCCCACATCCGCACCCCGATCCGCACCTCCCGCTCGGGCCCGCGCTCGAGCAGGCCGTGCGAGACCAGTTCGGCGACCAGCCGGGAGGCGGTGGCGACGTGCAGGTCCGCCCGCCGGGCGAGCTCGGTGACCTGGAGCGTGGTGGCGTCCGGACCGAACGCCTCGAAGATCCGGACGGCGCGCGTGAGGACCGACTCCCCCGCGCTGCTCCGCGCCACGCCGCGTCCCCCTCCCGCGCCGGGAACTGTGGCCCCCGTCTCATTGAGCGAGAATACGCTTCGCCCGGGCTCGAACCGCCCGCATCCTCGGGTCGAGCGACGAGGAGGCCACGTGCTGGGCAGCAGGATCGACGACGACCGCGGTACCGCCACGGCCGGAGGACACCGGAAGGTCCCGGCCACGCCGGACGTGGCCGAGCTGCGCGTCGTCCGGAAGACACCCGTGGCCGACGGCGTCCTCACCCTGGAGCTCGCCGCACCGAGCGGCGGGCGGCTGCGCGACTGGACACCCGGTGCCCACGTCGACCTGGCCCTGCCGAACGGGCTGACCCGCCAGTACTCCCTCTGCGGTGACCGCTGGGACCCCTTCACCTACCGGGTCGGCGTGCTCCGGGAGCCGGTCGGGCGAGGTGGCTCGGCCTTCGTGCACGACGAGCTGGCCGTCGGTGACGTCGTCGGCGTGGGCGGCCCGCGCAACAACTTCCCGCTCGTCCCCTCGGACAGCTACCTGTTCGTCGCCGGTGGGATCGGCATCACGCCGCTGCTGCCGATGGTGCACCAGGCCGAGCTGCTCGGTGCGGACTGGCGGCTCCTGTACGGCGGCCGCCGTCGCGCCTCCATGGCGTTCCTCGACGACCTCGCCGCGTACGGCGACCGGGTGCTGGTGCGGCCGGAGGAGGAGTTCGGGCTGCTCGACCTCGCCGGGTTCCTCGGGGACCCCCGCCCCGGCGTCCGGCTCTACTCCTGCGGCCCCGCCCCCCTCCTGGCGGCCATGGAGACGGTCACGGCCGGCTGGCCGCGCTACGCGCTGCGCACCGAGCGCTTCCTCGCCGAGGAGCGCGGCGCTCCGGTGCGGACCACGCCCTTCGAGGTCGAGCTGGCCCGTACCGGGGTCACCGTCACGGTGCCGCCCGGCGTGTCGGTGCTCGACGCGGTCGGCGAGGCCGGCGTCGAGGTCCTGTCCTCGTGCCGGCAGGGCATCTGCGGCACCTGCGAGTGCGGTGTGCTCGCCGGCGACCCCGACCACCGCGACTCGCTCCTGGACGACGAGGAACGCGCCGCCGGCGACACGATGTACATCTGCGTCTCCCGGTCCCGGAGTGACCGGCTCGTCCTCGACCTGTGAACCCCCACCCTCCCGAGGAGCTCCCATGACCGCCACCCTGGGCTCGAGCACCGGCCTCCCGACGAGCGACGCCGACCCCTTCGACCACGCCGTGCTCGAGGACCCGCTCCCGCTGCAGGCCGCCCTGCGCGAGGCCGGCCCGATGGTCCACCTGAGCAGGTACGACGTGTACGCGATGGCCCGGTACGCGGAGGTGCACGCCGCGCTCGTCGACTGGCAGGAGTTCCAGTCGGGCGCCGGGGTGGGGCTGTCCAACTTCCGGTTCGAGAAGCCCTGGCGACCGCCGAGCCTGCTGCTGGAGGCCGATCCGCCGAAGCACGACGCCCCGCGCCGCGTGCTGACCTCGGTGCTCAGCCCGCGGGCGCTGCGCAGGCTGCGCGACCGCTGGATCGCCGACGCCGAGGTACTGGTGGACGAGGTGCTGTCCGCCGGCACGGAGTTCGACGCCGTCCCCGTCCTGACGTCGGCCTTCCCGCTCCGCGTCTTCCCGGACGCGGTCGGGCTGCCCCAGGAGGGCCGGGAGAACCTCCTCCCCTACGGCGACCACGCGTTCAACGCCTTCGGTCCGGACAACGACCTCGTCGCCAGGGGCGCACCCCGCGTCGCCGAGCTGTCCGGCTGGGTGGCGTCGGTGTGCCGCCGGGAGGCCCTGGCGCCCGAGGGGTTCGGCGCCTCCATCTGGGCGGCCAGCGACCGCGGCGAGATCACCCCGGAGCAGGCACCGCTGATCGTCCGCTCGCTGCTCACCGCCGGGGTGGACACCACGGTGCACGGGCTGTCCGCCGTCCTCTACGCCTTCGCCACCCACCCCGGCCAGTGGGAACGGCTGCGCGAGCAGCCCTCGCTGGCGCGGGTGGCGTTCGACGAGGCGGTGCGCTGGGAGTCGCCGGTGCAGACCTTCTTCCGCACCGCCACCACCGACGTGCGGGTGGGTGACCACGTCGTCCCCGACGGCAGCAAGATCCTGATGTTCCTGGGTGCGGCCAACCGCGACCCGCGGCGGTGGGACGACCCGGACTCCTTCGACCTGTCCCGCGACCCGTCCGGCCATGTCGGCTTCGGCATGGGCATCCACCAGTGCGCCGGGCAGCACGTGGCCCGGCTGGAGTCCGAGGCCCTGCTCACGGCACTGGCCCGCCGGGTCCGCTCCATCGAGCTGGCCGGCCCGACCGCGCGGCACCTCAACAACACCCTGCGCTCCTGGGAGAGCATCCCCCTGCGGCTCCACGTGGACTGACGGGCTGCCGACGAGCCGCGGACCGTCGCCATGGCGGCGGGCCGACCCGTCGGGGACCGTCGTCGCGGGCCCGGTTCAGGCGGTGGTGCCGCGGAGCTCCTCGAGGATGGGCGCGGCCACCTTGAACGCGTGGTTGGCCGCCGGGACGCCGGCGTAGATCGCCGCGTGCTGGATGACCTCGGCGATCTCCTCGTCGGTGAGCCCGTTGTTCTTCGCCGCCCGCACGTGCAGTGCGAACTCCTCCCAGTGCCGCAGCGCGATGGTGATCGACAGCGTCATCAGGCTGCGGTCGCGGCGGGCGAGGCCCGGGCGCTGCCAGAGATCACCCCAGGCGGTGCGGGTGATGAAGTCCTGGAAGGCGGCGGTGAACGGCGTCGTGCCCGCGACGGCGCGGTCCACCCACGCGTCGCCGAGCACCTCCCGCCGGGTCCGCATCCCGGCCTCGCGGCGGGCGTCGTCCGTGGTCGGCTCGCTCATCGGGTTCCTCCGTCGAAGTGCTCGAGCAGCGCCCCGGTCACCCGCAGCGGCTGCTCGACGTTGGCCAGGTGCGCGCCCGGGCTGACCGTCAGGAGCTCGGCGCCCGGGATGCCCTCGGCGATCGCCTGCTGGTGCTCGGGCGGCGTCGCCGGGTCCTCGCGGGCGCTGATCACCAGGGTCGGGGCGCTGATCGACGGCAGGTCGGCGAGCAGATCCATGTCGGCGATCGCCTCGCAACAGCCGGCGTAGCCCTCGCCGGGCTGGGCAGCGATCATCGCCTGCATCCGGTCGACCGTCGCCGGGTCGGTGGCCGCGAACCCGGGGGTGAACCACCGGCTGACGACGACGGGGGCCAGCGACGCGGTGCCCTCGCTGCGGGCGGTCCGCGCGCGGTCCAGCCAGTTCTGCCGCGGCCCGAGCAGCGCCGACGTGCACAGCAGCGCCAGCCGATCCAGCCGACCGGGCTCGCGCGCGGCCAGCCGCATGCCGATCATCCCGCCGAGGGACAGGCCGGCGAGGTGCGCCCGCTCGACGCCGAGCCGGTCGAGCAGGGCCAGCACGTCGTCGACCAGGTCGTCGAGGGAGTACGGGCCCGGCGGCACCGGCGACGCGCCGTGCCCGCGGGTGTCGTAGGTGATGACCCGGAACCGCTCGGCCAGGGCCGGCACCTGCGGGTCCCACATGGCCCGGCTCGCGCCGAGGGAGTTGGAGAGGACGACGACCGGCGCGTCGGCCGGCCCCGCCTCGGACCAGGAGACCTCGACGGCGGTCACGACGTCCTTCCCGTACGGCGGTCGTAGTCGGCGAGCACGGCGTCCACCTGGGCCGGCGCCTCGCCGACGTCCGGTGCGCCCGGGAGGAGGGATCGGACGTCGACGTCCGGTCGGTCGGCGAGCACCTCGGCCAGCGGCCGCCGGGTGCGACGGGCCTCGCGGACCGCCTCGGCCGCCGCGTCGTGCGCGGCTCCCCGGCCGAGGGAGGCGGTGAGGGCGTCGGCCACGGCTCCGGCCAGCTCCGGGTCCCGCGCGGCCGCGACGTTCTCGGCCATCCGGGCGGTGTCGGGGCGGAGGTCGGCCAGGCACTCCCCCAGCCACGCGGCGGCCGAGCCGACGGTGGCCAGCAGGTCGCCGAGGGTCGGCCACTCGCTGTGCCAGGCGCCGGCGGAGCGCTCGTGCTCCTGCTCCATGGCGCCGAGCAGGGTCGCGACCAGGCCGGGGGCCCGCCGCGCGCAGGCACGGGCCGAGATCGCGGCCACCGGGTTGTGCTTGTGCGGCATCGCCGAGGAGCCGCCGCGGGCGCCGCCCTCGCTGACCTCGCCCACCTCCGTCTGGGCCATGAGGACGACGTCGACGGCCACGGTGGCCAGCACCCCCGCCGCCGTCCCGAGGGCGCCGGCGAGGTCGGCGACGGGCAGGCGCACGGTGTGCCAGGCCAGCGGGGTGGTGGCCAGCCCCAGCTCGGCGGCCAGCGCGCCGCGCAGGTCCACGCCGGAGCCCTCGCTCGCGGCGAGCGTGCCGACGGCGCCCCCGTACTGCACCGGCAGGGACGCGTCCACGGCGAGCAGGCGGGCACGGGCGCCCTCGAGGCCGGTCAGCCAGCCGGCGGCCTTGAGGCCGAAGGTCGTCGGCAGCGCCTGCTGCAGGAGCGTGCGGCCCATGACGACGTCGTCGCGGTGTGCCCGGGCCAGCTCCGCGGCGGCCTCGGCCGCCACGGCGAGGTCCCGGTCGATCGCCGACACCGCACGGCGGGCGACGAGGACCAGGGCGGTGTCGAGCACGTCCTGGCTGGTCGCACCGACGTGCACCGCCCGGGCCGCGTCGGGCCCGACGGCGTCCTGCAGCACCCGCACCAGCGGCGGCACCGGGTTCCCGGCGTCGGCGGCCCGTGCCACGACCGTGGCGAGGTCCAGCCCGGCCGGTTCGGCGCACGCCCGGGTGACGGCGTCGGCGGCCGTCGCCGGGACCAGGCCCGTGCGGGCCGCCGCCCGGGCCAGCGCCGCCTCGACGTCGAGCAGCGCGTCGATCCACGCCGGGTCGGACACGGCCGCGGCCGCGCCGCCCCGCGCGAAGGTCCCGTCGAACAGTCCGCTCACGCGTGGGTCCCGGTCACGAGGACTTCATACCGTGCCCGCAGCGTCATACCGCGAAGAACACCGTCTCCTGATCGCCCTGGAGGTGGACGTCGAACCGGTAGCCGTCGTCGGTCCGCTCGGCGACCAGCGTGCGCCGCCGGTCCTCGGGCAGCCCGCGCAGGACGACGTCCTCGGCGTTGGCGTCGGCCTCGTCGGCGAAGTAGATCCGGGTGACCACCCGGTCGAGGATGCCCCGGGCGAAGATCGAGACGTCGACGTGCGGCGCCTGCAACCCACCCTCGCCGTCGGGCACCCGGCCCGGCTTGAGGGTGAAGATGCCGAACTCACCGGTGAGGGTCTGCGCGCGGGCGAAGCCGCGGAAGCCGGGGTAGGTCGCCGCACCGCGCGGGTCCTCGGGCGAGGGGAAGCCGCCGTCCGGGTCGGCCTGCCACGTCTCCACCATGGCGTCGGGGACGACGTCACCCGCCCCGTCGAACACCCGGCCGCGGAGCCACACGCCGCCCTCGGTGCCCTCCTCCGCGGCCCAGATGCCGTCCGGCCAGGTCAGGCCGATGGCCAGGTACGGCCCGACGGTCGCGCTCGGGCTGGTGCCGAGCCGCAGCGGGCCGGTCAGGAAGCCGGTGTGCCGGGTGCGCCCGGGCAGCGGCTGGTAGGGCTCGGAGACGTCCGGGACGTGCAGCGGGTCCGTCGTCATCACGCCACGTCTCCGTCGTCCTCGGTCTCGAACGGGGTCTGGTCGGTGCCGCGCAGCACGATGTTCCACTCGAAGGCCAGCGCCCAGTTGTCCACGGTCCGCTCGAGGCTGAACTGGCTGATCGCGCGGTGCCGCGCCGCGGCCGGGATCGCGTTGAAGATCGGGTCCTGACCGAACAGCTGGTCGTCCGGGAAGTACATCTGGGTGACCAGGCGCTGGGTGAACGCCCGCCCGAACAGCGAGAAGTGGATGTGCGCCGGCCGCCAGGCGTTGTGGTGGTTGCCCCACGGGTAGGCGCCGGGCTTGATCGTCATGAACTCGTACCGGCCGAGGCTGTCGGTCATCACCCGGCCCAGCCCGTCGAAGTGCGGGTCCAGCGGCGCCGGGAAGACGTCCACGACGTGCCGGTAGCGCCCGCCCGCGTTGGCCTGCCACACCTCGACCAGCGCGTCGGGCACCGGGCGGCCGTCGCTGTCGAGCACCCGCCCGTACACGAGGATGCGCTGGCCGACCGCCTCGCCACCGTTGCGCAGCGTCAGGTCGGCGTCCTCGGCCTTCACCCGGTCCTCGCCGAGCACCGGTCCGGTGACCTCGGTCAGCCGTTGCGGCAGGTCGACCGGCGTCCGCAGCGGGGCGCGGAGGCCGGTGCTCTTGTAGTCGGGGAACCCGACGGGGGTGCGCAGCGAGTCGTCCTCGCGCAGGTAGCGCGGCAGGTGCAGCCGACTACCGGAGGTGGTCCCGGTCATGCCCCGGACGGTACGGCGGGCGGCTACGCTGCCCCAAGTCCAGACTTCCACTGGTCGGAAGGAGTGTCGATGGCCGGCCACAGCGGCACGCCCGGTCGCTCGGTGACCTCGCGCGCCCTGGGGATCCTCGACGCGTTCGACAGCGCCGCCCCGCGGCTGTCCCTCTCCGAGATCGCGGAGCGGTCGGGCACCCCGCTCGCCACGGCCCACCGGCTGCTCGGCGAGCTGGCCGACTGGGGGGCGCTGATCCGGCGGCCCGACGGCCGCTACGAGATCGGCCGCAAGCTCTGGGACCTGGGCCTGCTGGCACCGGTGCAGATGGAGCTGCGCCAGGTGGCCGCGCCCTTCCTGCAGGACCTGCACACCACGATCCGCGACACCGTGCACCTCGCCGTCCGGGAGGGCCTGCAGGCGCTGTACGTCGAACGCATCTCCGGCCGCGAGTCGGTGCCCATCGTCAGCCAGGTGGGCAGCCGGCTGCCGCTGCACGCGACCGGGGTGGGCAAGGTGCTGCTGGCCGCGGCCCCTCCCGAGGTCGTGGAGCTCGCGCTGCGCTCCCCCGCCCGCCAGACGCGGCACACGCTGGTCGAGCCCGGCCGGCTGCGCCGGGAGCTGACCGAGGTCCGCCGCCGGCAGTACGCCCGGACGTCGGAGGAGATGTCCGCGGGGGCGGCGTCGCTTGCGGTGCCGGTGCAGGTCGAGCGACGCGGTGGCCCCGTCGTCGTCGCGGCGCTGGGCATCGTCGTGCCGCCGCACCGCCGGGACCTGCCCCGCCTCGTCCCGGTGCTGCAGGTCGCCGCCCGGGGCATCGGCCGGGAGCTGGCCCGCGCGCACGATTTCCACTGAGCGGAAGCTCGGCGTTCCCAGCCGGCCGTCGTGGCGGTCACACTCGGTACGTGCGCACCCAGGTAGGCATCATCGGGGCCGGTCCGGCCGGTCTCCTCCTGTCCCGGCTCCTGACGCTGCAGGGCATCGACAACGTCGTCCTCGAGAGCCGTTCGCGGGAGTACGTCGAGGCCCGGATCCGGGCCGGCATCCTCGAGCAGCACACGGTCGACACGCTGACCGACGTCGGCCTGGGCGACCGGCTGCGCCGCGAGGGGCTGGAGCACTCCGGCATCTACCTGCAGTACCCCGGCACCCGGCACAAGCTGGACTTCCCGGAGCTGTGCGGCCGCACCGTCTGGGTCTACGGGCAGACCGAGGTCACCAAGGACCTCATCGCGGCGCAGCTGGACGGCGGCCCGCCGCTGCTCTTCGACGTCTCCGGGGTCGTGCTCCAGGACGTCGACACCCAGCACCCGCGGATCCACTTCACCGACGCCGACGGCACGCCGCAGGTGCTCGAGTGCGCGGTGATCGCCGGTACCGACGGCTTCCACGGCCCGTCGCGCCCCGTCGTCCAGCAGGCCCGGGCCGGTCGGGTCTGGGAGCGCACCTACCCCTACGCGTGGCTCGGCATCCTGGCCGACGCCGCCCCGGCCACCGACGAGCTCATCTACTCCTGGCACCCCGACGGGTTCGCGCTCTACTCGATGCGCTCGCCGAAGGTCTCCCGGCTGTACCTGCAGGTCGACCCCTCGGAGAAGATCGAGGACTGGTCCGACGACCGGATCTGGGCGAACCTCGCGACGCGCTTCGCCCTCGACGGCTGGGAGATCAGCACCGGCACCATCACCGAGAAGTCGGTGCTGCCGATGCGCTCCTTCGTCAGCGCGCCGATGCGCCGGGGACGACTCTTCCTGGCCGGCGACGCCGCCCACATCGTGCCGCCCACCGGGGCCAAGGGGCTCAACCTCGCCGTGGCCGACGTGACCCTGCTGGCCTCCGCCCTCGTCCGGCTGCTGACGGAGCAGCGGTCCGACCTGGTCGACAGCTACTCCGACCGCGCCCTCGCCCGCGTCTGGCGGTGCACCCACTTCTCCTGGTACATGACCTCGATGCTGCACCGCTCCGGCGACGACTTCGACGCCGAGCTGCAGCTCTCCCAGCTGCGCCGGGTGTGCTCCTCCGAGCCCGCGGCCCGCGAGCTGGCCGAGAACTACACCGGCCTGCCGCTCGACGCCTGACCGGCCGGGCCGGATCCGCCGGCCGCTCGTCCCGGGCACGGGGCCGGTGGTTGTGCGCTGCGCTGCACCGGCCGACGCCGTCGTTGTGCGGTCCGCGACGGCGCGGACGACCGTCCCGAGGCCAGGGCTACCGGCCGGTAGCCGATGTGGGATCGTCGCGAGTACACGTCGAGACGGCAACGCGCGACCCGTAGCGCCGCCGTCAGGAATGAGGACCGATGCGGTTGCAGCTGTCCCCGGAGCTCGAAGCCTTCCGGGAGGAGATGCGGACCTTCTTCACCACGCAGGTGCCGCAGGAGATCCGCGACACCGTCGCGGCCCACCGCCACCCCACCAAGGCGCAGTACGTCGAGGCCCAGCAGGTGCTCAACGCCGCCGGCCTGGCCGTGCCGCACTGGCCGGTGGAGTGGGGCGGGCGGGACTGGACGCCGCTGCAGCGCCACATCTGGCGCGAGGAGATGCAGCTGGCGTCGGTGCCCGAGCCGCTGGCCTTCAACGCCAGCATGATCGGCCCGGTCATCGCCGCGTTCGGCAACCAGGAGCAGAAGGAGCGCTTCCTGCCGAAGACCGCCAACCTCGACATCTGGTGGTGCCAGGGCTTCTCCGAGCCCGACGCCGGCTCCGACCTCGCCTCGCTGCGCACCACCGCCGTCCGCGACGGCGACGACTGGGTGGTCAACGGGCAGAAGACCTGGACCACGCTCGGCCAGTACGCCGACTGGATCTTCTGCCTGGTCCGCACCGACCCGACCGCGGAGAAGAAGCAGCGCGGCATCTCGATGCTGGTCTTCCCGATGGACTCCCCCGGCGTCACGCTCCGGCCGATCGAGCTGCTCGACGGCGGCTTCGAGGTCAACGAGGTCTTCTTCGAGGACGTGCGCGTGCCCGCCGAGAACCTCATCGGCGAGGAGAACCGGGGCTGGGACTACGCCAAGTTCCTGCTCGGCAACGAGCGCGTCGGCATCGCGCGGGTGGGCGCCACCAAGCGGCTCATCGCGCAGGCGAAGGAGCACGCGCAGGCGATCACGTCCGGCGGGCGCCCGCTGGCCGAGGACCCGCGCATGGCCGCCCGGATCGCCGAGCTGGAGAACGAGCTCGTCGCGCTGGAGCTGACCGCCCTGCGCGTCGTCGCCAACTCCGCCGACGGCAAGCCGCACCCCGCCTCGTCGGTGCTCAAGCTCCGCGGCTCGGAGCTGCAGCAGGCGGCCACCGAACTCGTGGTGGACATCGCCGGGCCGCTCTCGCTGGCCTCCTTCGCGGAGGACGGGTCCGACGTCCCCGACTGGGCGCGCGTCGCGACGCCGTCGTACCTGAACTACCGCAAGGTCTCCATCTACGGGGGCTCCAACGAGGTGCAGCGCACCATCATCGCCGGCTCGATCCTGGGGTTGTGAGACAACCGTGAACTTCGACTACGACAGCGAGCAGAACGACCTGCGGGAGGCCGTGCGCGGCCTGCTGGCCCGGGCCTACTCCGACAGCGAGCAGCGCCGCACGGTGACGAAGACCGACCCGGGCTTCGACGAGAAGACCTGGTCGCGGCTGGCCGAGATGGGCCTGCTGGGCCTGCCCTTCGCCGAGGAGGACGGCGGCATGGGCGCCGGGCCGATCGAGGTGGCCATCGTCGCCGAGGAGATCGGGCGCGTCCTCGCCCCCGAGCCCTTCATCGAGACCGTCGTCCTGGCCGGCGGCCTGATCGCCGCCGTCGGCACCGCGGAGCAGAAGGGGGAGCTCATCGGGGCCATCTCCGAGGGGACGACGATCGCCGTCTTCGCCCACGCCGAGCCGGGCACCCGCTGGACGGCGACGGCCGAGGGCGTCACCGCCACGCAGGCCGGAGACGGCTGGACGCTGACCGGCGTCAAGGAGCCGGTGCCCAGCGGCGCACGCGCCGACGTGCTGGTCGTGTCCGCGGCGATCGACGGCGGCACCGGCCTCTTCCTGGTGCAGGGGGACGCCGCGGGGCTCACCCGCACCGGGTATCGCACGCACGACGGCACGTGGGCGGCCAACGTGCGGCTCGAGGGCACCCCCGCCGTCGCTCTCGGGAGCGGCGACCGGACGGCCGCGATCGAGCGGGCGCTGGCCGAGGCCCGCATCGCCTACGGCCACGAGGCCATCGGCGCCATGGACACCGCGCTGCGCACCACCGCGGAGTACCTGAAGACCCGCAAGCAGTTCGGCGTCACCCTGAACAAGTTCCAGGCGCTCACCTTCCGCGCCGCGGACATGTACGTGTCCCTGGAGCTGGCCCGCAGCACCGCGCTGTGGGCGTCGATGGTGGCCGACGCCGGCGGCGACGTCGTCGCGGCCGCCGACCGCGCCCGGCTGCAGACCAGCCGCGCCGGCCGGCACATCGGCAAGGAGGCGATCCAGCTGCACGGTGGCATCGGCGTGACCGCGGAGTACTCCGTCGGGCACTACACCAGCCGGCTCACCGCGATCGACCACCTGCTCGGCGACGGCGACTGGGCCGCCGACCGGCTGGCCGCCACCGTGGCGGACCACGAGACGGTCGACCCGCTGGGCGCCCCGTACTCCTCCTGACCACGGCGTCCTGCCCTCGCAGGCTCGCGGCCGGCCCCGTCCAGGGCACCGCCGCGAGCTTGCGAGCGGTGGGGAGGACGGGGTCCTTTCTCAGCGGGCGAGGCGGGCCACGACGAGGCGGTTGGCCCAGTCGGGGGTGACCGACGACAGCGCCGCCAAGGCCTTCGTCTGCCGGCCCACGGGGCGGTGCGGCGAGCGCAGCGGGCGCCGGGGCTCGTGCACCACCCGCCAGGCGGCGGCTGCGACGTCCTCCGCGGTGAGCCGCACGCCGAGGCGCTTCAGCGGGGCCATGCCCTGCCCGTCCCGGGTGACCATCTCGGTGTCCACGAACAGCGGCAGCAGGCTGCGCACCCGGATCCCGTCGGCACGCCACTCCAGGTCGAGGGCCTCGGTGAGCGACTTGACCGCCGCCTTCGTGGCGCCGTACGTCGCCAGGGTGGGCTGCCCGTAGAGGGCCGACGCCGAGCACAGGTTGAGCAGCAGACCCTGCGGTGCCCGCCGCAGATACGGGTGCCCGGTGAGGGCGCCGTTGACCACGCCGGCCACGTTGACGTCGACCGTGCGGCGGTGGGTGCCCGGATCCTTGCCGGCGAAGGGTCCCGAGGACAGCACGCCGGCGTTGTTGACCAGGACGTCGAGACCCTGCTCCCCGCAGAAGTCGCGCAGCACCGCCTCCCACTGGTCGGCGTCCCGGACGTCGAGCGCACCGTGGCGGGCCCGCTCGGAACCCGCCGCGGCCGCGGCGACCGCCGGGGCGTCGACGTCGTACATGCCGACCCGCCAGCCGCGGGCGAGGAAGAGCTCGGCAGTGGCGCGGCCGATGCCGCGGGCGGCTCCGCTGATCAGGATGCTCCGGGGCGGCGTCATCCGGTCACTCTGACCGACCGCCCGGGCAGCCGTCGTGCCGGGGCCGGCCCCCTCAGAAGACGCGGCCCCCTCAGAAGACCCAGCCGTCCGGGTTCCCCTCCGGATCGTCGACGGGCTGGCCGAGCATCGCGTACTTGAGCTCCGCGGCCTCGCTCCGCACCAGGTCCAGGATGGGCACGAGGTCGTCCTCGCGGAGCCGTCCCAGGGTCAACCGCGCGATCGGGATGTCCTCGTAGTCGTCGATGGTCAGTCGCGCGGCCACCTCGAACGCGGCGCGCAGCAACGCGCCGTCCATCGTCTGGTAGTCGTCGATCTCCTTGAGCGGGGTGGTCATCGCCGCCGGGAAGCCCCACTGTTCGAGCGCGACGGCGGTGAGCCGCAGGCTGTTGATGCCGTACCGACGGGTCTCCGCCGCCCGCCGGCTGCGGAACGTCGGGTGGGCGGCCACGATCTCGGCGTACCCCTCGGGATCGTTGTGGTGCAGCAGCGCCGCGCCCAGCTGCGCGAGCAGCCCCAGGCAGAGCGAGTCCGGCGGTCGCTCGCCGAACCGGGGAGCCAGGGTCGAGGCACCCAGAGCCAGGCTGGTCGTGAGGTCCCAGAAGTTGCCGGGCAGGCGGGACTCGTCGTCGAGGTCGGTGAGCGCCACCGTGGCCATGGTGCGGACCGTGGTGAAGCCGACGACGGTGACGGCGAACTGGAGCGATGTGACCCGACCGCGCATGCCGAAGTAGGCCGAGTTCGCCAGCTTCATCACCCGGCCGGCCAGCGCGATGTCCGACGACAGGATCCGGGCGAGCGTCTTCGCGTCGGTGTCGTCGGAGTTGGCGACGGAGATGATCTGGGCGGCGACCGGCTTCTGGACGGCCATCGTGTCGATCCCGGCCAGGATGACCTCGATGTCGAAGACCGGCGCCGGGATGTCCGCCCCGGGGAACGGGGTGACGGTCACAGGTCCTCCTCGCCGGCGCTCGTCGGCCAGGTGGCCGCCGGTGCTGTGTCTCTGCGTGCCCTCGCGAGCTCGGTCACGAGATGTCCTCCGAGTGGGCGGCGAACCAGGCGGCGGCGTGCCCGCCGCTCATCGGCTCGGCCAGGCTGAAGCCCTGGAGGTAGGTCGCGCCGAGCCTTGTCAGCTCCTCGGCCTGCTCGACGGTCTCCACCCCCTCGGCCACGGTGCACAGGTTCAGGTTGCGGGCCATCGCGATGACCGCGGAGGCGATCTCGGAGTGGCCGTCGGCCAGCTCGGCGACGAACGAGCGGTCGACCTTGAGGCAGTCGACCGGCAGGTGCCGCAGGTAGGCCAGCGAGGAGTAGCCGGTGCCGAAGTCGTCGATGGCCAGCTCCACGCCGAGGTCGCGCAGCTGCTGCAGCACCGCACGGGCCGACGCCGGGTCCTTCATCAGCGCCGATTCGGTGATCTCCACCGAGATCCGGGACGGCGCCAGGGAGTGGCGGTCGAGGGCGTCGGCGACCTGCGCGGCCAGGTTGTCGTCCAGCTGGAGCGCGGAGACGTTGACGTTGGCCCGGCCCACCACGCCGGTGCCCAGCAGGTGGTCCCACTCCGCCAGCTGGCGGCAGGTCTCGTCGAGGACGAACCGGCCCAGCCCGGTGATGAGGCCGCTCTCCTCGGCCAGCGGCACGAACACCGCCGGGCTGACCGCGCCGCGCTCGGGGTGGTCCCAGCGGGCCAGGGACTCGACGGCGACCGGCTGGCCGTCACGGGTGCTGAAGATGGGCTGGTAGTACATCGCGATCTCGCGGTGCTCGATTGCGTCGCGGAGCTCGGCGACCAGCCGCAGCTTGTCGCGGGCCTGGGCACGCGCCTCCTGGTCGAGGACGGTGATCCGCCCCTTCCCGCTGGCCTTCGCCTGGTACATGGCGATGTCGCAGTCGCGGATGAGCTCCTCGGCGGCGGCGTGCTCGACGGTCTGCACCGTGACGCCGACGCTCGCGTAGGGCCGGATGTCGACGCCGCCCAGGCGCATCGGGCGGGCCAGCGCCTCCGAGACCCGGCCCGCCAGCGCGACCGCCGTCTCCTCGTCCACGTTCTCGCAGACGACGACGAACTCGTCGCCGCCGAACCGAGCGACCAGGTCGCCCGGGCGCACCGTGGCGCCCAGCCGGCCGGCCACCTCGACGAGCAGCTCGTCCCCGGCCGTGTGGCCGAGGGAGTCGTTGACGACCTTGAAGTTGTCCAGGTCGAGGAAGAGGCAGGCCAGCCCGCTGGTGCCGGCGCGGAACTTCTCGGCGACGTACTGGGCGAGCAGGGTGCGGTTGGGCAGCCCGGTGAGGGGGTCGTGGTTGGCCTGGTGGGCGAGCTTCGCCTCGAACGCCAGCCGGTCGGTGATGTCCTCGATCGTGCCGACGAATCCCGCGCCCATGCCCGGGGTGAACAGGTGGGCGAAGCGGATGACCGTCGTCCGGACGGTGCCGTCGGCCCGGAGCAGGCGGGCCTGCGTCTCGACCTCGGCCCCCTCCAGTGCGGCGGAGACCTGCTCGATGACGCCGTCCAGGTCGTCCTCGTGGATGGTCTCGATCCAGCCGGTGCCGAGCAGCTGCTCGGCCCGCAGCCCGACGAGGGTGCAGAACGCGTCGTTGACGTGGGCCAGCCGCATGCCCTGCTCGGAGAGCAGGGTCGGGATGGGCGAGCGCTCGGTGAGGGCGGAGAAGCGGCGTTCGTGCGCGTCGGCGGTGGCGCGCAGCGCGCGCTCCTGCTCGTTGGTCGTGTCGAGGATCCGCATCGCCCACATCCGGCCGCCCGGCGCGGGCGTGGTGATGACGACGGCGTCGACGGTGGCCCCGCTGGCCATGCGGACCGGCAGCGTCATCCGGGCGGTGCGCTCGCGGCGCAGCAGCAGCTTCAGCTCGCCGCCGCCCAGGGTCGGGAACAGGTGCGCGGCCGGCAACGTGCGCAGGTCCTCCAGGCCGTAGCCCAGCAGCTGCATCGCACCCTCGTTGCCCCAGGTGAGGCGCTGCGTCCCGCCCACGGTCTCGGCGACGAGGATGGCGAGGCTGTCGCTCACGGTTGCGCTGTAGAAGACCGTCGAGATGATCTCCGGCGGCACCATGTCGTCCTCGGGCGCGCTGATCCAGGCGGACACGGTCCTCCCTCCGGTGGTGCGATGCGTCGCCGGTCTGTTCCAGCTGACGGGCCCGAGCCGCCCGCCGTCGGAAGACCGTGCAGGCGGTTCGAGGTGCCGCTGAGGAGGGGATCGGCGCGTGCACCCCCCTTCCTGCACCCGAACGCGCCCGGCTCCCCCGATGGGGGGACACGGGGTCCCGCTACCGGGCGCGGTCGTCCGGCCGGTCCGCGCCGGTCCCGCGGTGCGGCAGTGTGGAACAGGTCACTTCGGCGGATCCTGACGGTGCGCCGAGCCGTTGGCCCGGCATGATCCCTCGGGATCGACAGCGCCGACACCGGCACCGGCACGACCGCACCGCGTACGACAGCCACCGAGGGCAGGCGACGGAGCCTCCCTCGCGAGGAATGGAGCGCCACGTTGCGAATCGGAGTTCCGCGGGAGACCCGCGCCCGGGAGACACGGGTGGCCGCCACGCCGGCCACGGTCGGCAAGCTGATCGGGCTGGGTTACGACGTGGTCGTCGAGGCCGGTGCGGGTGCTGCCGCCAGCTTCCCGGACGACGCCTACGCCGCCGCCGGAGCGACCGTCACGACGGCGGAGGAGGCGTGGCGGGCCGACGTGGTGCTGCGGGTGAACGCCCCGGCGGGAGAGGAGATCGGCAGGCTGCGGGACGGCGCCACGCTGGTCGGCCTGCTGAGCCCGGGCCTGAACCCCGATCTGGTCGACGCCCTGGCCGCCCGGCCCATCACCGCGCTCGCGGTGGACGCGGTCCCCCGCATCTCCCGCGCGCAGTCGATGGACGTGCTGTCCTCGATGGCCAACATCGCCGGCTACCGGGCGGTGATCGAGGCCGCGCACACCTTCGGCCGGTTCTTCACCGGCCAGGTGACCGCCGCGGGCAAGGTGCCTCCGGCGAAGGTGCTCGTGGTGGGCGCCGGCGTGGCCGGGCTGGCCGCGATCGGCGCGGCCAGCAGCCTGGGCGCGATCGTGCGGGCCACCGACGTCCGCCCCGAGGTGGCCGAGCAGGTGCGGTCGCTGGGCGGGGAGTACGTGGCCGTCCCCGACGCCGAGCAGCAGGTGAGTTCGGACGGCTACGCGCGGGAGATGAGCGAGGACTTCAACCGCCGGGCCGCGCAGATGTACGCCGAGCAGGCCGGCGACGTCGACATCATCATCACCACCGCGCTGATCCCCGGCCGCCCGGCGCCGAGGCTGATCACCGAGGAGATGGTCGCCTCCATGAGGTCCGGCAGCGTGATCGTGGACATGGCCGCCGCGCAGGGCGGCAACGTGGCCGGCTCGGTGCCCGACGAGATCGTGGTGACGCCCGGCGGCGTGTCGATCATCGGCTACACCGACCTGCCCGGCCGGCTGCCGGCGCAGGCCTCCCAGCTGTACGGCCAGAACCTGGTCAGCCTCCTCACCCTGCTGACCCCGGCCAAGGACGGGCAGCTGGCCCTGGACCTCGACGACGTCGTCCAGCGGGCGATCACCGTGGTGCGGGCCGGGGAGAAGACCTGGCCCCCGCCGCCGGTGCAGGTGTCGGCCGCACCGGTCGCCGCCGTGCCGGTGCCACCCGCCGAGCCGGCGCCGCCCCCGAAGCCGGCCACCCCGGGCCGGCGGTTCGCGCTCGTCGGCCTCGGTGCCGCGGCACTGTTCGGCCTGACCGCCTTCTCCCCCGACGAGCTGATCCAGCACGTCACGGTCTTCGCGCTCGCCGTCGTCGTCGGCTTCTACGTGATCGGGCACGTGCACCACGCCCTGCACACGCCGCTGATGTCGGTGACCAACGCGATCTCCGGGATCATCGTCGTCGGCGCCCTGCTGCAGATCGGCCACGGCGACGCCGTGGTCAGCACGCTGGCGTTCCTCGCGATCCTGGTGGCCAGCATCAACGTCTTCGGCGGCTTCGCCGTGACCCGCCGCATGCTCGGCATGTTCACCAGGAGCTGACCGACATGACCGCCACCACCGCCGCGTCCGCGGCCTACATCGTCGCCGGGCTGCTGTTCATCCTGAGCCTGGCCGGGCTCTCGAAGCACGAGACCGCCAAGTCCGGGATCGTCTACGGCATCGCCGGGATGGCCATCGCCCTGGCCGCCACCGTCGGCCTGGCCTCCCGCAGCATCAGCACCTCCGGCCTGGTCCTGCTGCTCGTCGCCGTGGCGGCCGGGGCCGTCATCGGCCTCTGGCGGGCCCGCCAGGTGCAGATGACCGGCATGCCCGAGCTCATCGCCCTGCTGCACAGCTTCGTCGGCCTGGCCGCCGTGCTGGTCGGCTGGAACGGCTACCTCTCGGTCGAGGCGGATCTCGACGAGCAGACCGAGGTCGCCGGCAACCTGCTGGGCATCCACTCCGCCGAGGTCGCCATCGGCGTGTTCATCGGGGCGGTCACCTTCACCGGCTCCGTCGTCGCGTTCCTCAAGCTGTCCGGGCGGGTCCCCAGCAACCCGCTGATGCTGCCGGCGCACAACCTGCTCAACCTCGCCGCCCTGGTCGTCTTCGTCGCCCTCACCGCGGTGTTCGTGATCGAGCCGAACCTGCTGGTGCTCGCCGTCGTCACGGTCATCGCCCTCGCGCTCGGCTGGCACCTCGTCGCCTCGATCGGCGGCGGCGACATGCCCGTCGTCGTCTCCATGCTCAACAGCTACTCCGGCTGGGCCGCGGCCGCCTCGGGGTTCCTGCTGGGCAACGACCTGCTGATCATCACCGGCGCGCTGGTCGGCTCCTCCGGTGCCTACCTGTCCTACATCATGTGCAAGGCGATGAACCGCTCCTTCATCTCGGTCATCGCCGGCGGCTTCGGCAACGAGGGCAGCGTCGGCTCCTCCGACGTCGACTACGGCGAGCACACCGAGATCACCGCCGAGGACACCGCCGACCTGCTGCGCGAGGCGAGGTCCGTGGTCATCACCCCGGGGTACGGCATGGCCGTCGCCCAGGCCCAGGGCGCCGTGGCCGAGCTGGTCCGGAAACTGCGCGCCAAGGACGTCGACGTGCGGTTCGGCATCCACCCGGTCGCCGGGCGCCTGCCCGGCCACATGAACGTGCTGCTGGCCGAGGCCAAGGTGCCCTACGACGTCGTCCTGGAGATGGACGAGATCAACGACGACCTCGCCGCCACCGACGTCGTCCTGGTCATCGGCGCCAACGACACCGTCAACCCCGCCGCCACCGAGGACCCCGGCAGCCCGATCGCCGGCATGCCCGTGCTCAAGGTGTGGGAGGCCGGGCAGGTCGTCGTCTTCAAGCGGTCCATGAACACCGGCTACGCCGGCGTCCAGAACCCCCTCTTCTTCCGCGACAACAGCCGGATGCTCTTCGGCGACGCCCGCGAACGGGTCGAGGACATCCTGCGGGCGCTCTGAGCCGGGGATGGACACCGCCTGTGCGGTATCCGTCGTCCCTGTCTTCTGTCGGTGAAGGGGCCTACGGTCAGTAGGTGCGCGCACACGGATCACTGAGCGACATCCCCCCGGCGGGCACCTCCGACCACATCTGCCGGGTGGACGACGCGGAGGACCCCGCCGTCGACCGCGCGCCGGGCAGTGGCGTCCCGCCCTTCCAGGTCTTCCTCGACGAGGGGCGTGTCGTCCTCGCGGGCACCATCGACACCTTCGGCGCCGACCGGCTCGCCCGCGTGCTCACCTCCTCCCCGGTCGACGGACGCGTCGTGGTGCTCGACCTCGGCCGCGCCGACTTCGTCGATGTCGCCGGCGCCCGGACCATCGCCCGGTGGGCCCGGGAGCTGGGCGCGCGCTCCATCGAGCTGGAGGTGCGGGGCGCGTCGGCGCTGCTGCGCCGGATGTGGCACTCCCTGGCCCTCGACCGGCTGGCCCCGGTCCGCTTCGCGGCGGCCGTCGCATGACTCCCGTCCTGGACCACCCGGCACCCGGCTTCGGCCACGAGGCGCTGTTCTACCGGGGGGACGACGACCTCCTCGCCGGGCTGCTCCCCTACGTGCGCGAGGGGATGGGCCTCGGGGAGTCGGTGGTGGTCGCCCTGCCACGGCCCGGGCTGGACCTGCTCCGCACCGCCCTCGGCGACGACGCCGCGACGGTGGAGTTCCTCGACATGGCCGAGATCGGGGGCAACCCGGCGCAGATCATCGCGGTCTGGGACCGTGCCGTCCGCGAGCACGCGGCCGCCGGGCGGGGGCTGCGCGGCATCGGCGAGCCCGCGTACCCCGGGCGGCGCACCGCCGAGCTGACCGAGTGCCGGCTGCACGAGCTGCTGCTCAACCGGGCCTTCGACGACGGGCCGTCGTGGCGGCTGCTGTGCCCCTACGACGAGGCGCACCTCCCCCGTTCGGTCACCCGGGGCGCGCTGCACACGCACCCCCTCCGGTCGACGGCGGCCGGCCCCCGGCGCAGCCGGGAGTACGCCCCGGGCGAGGCGGACGCCATGTTCCGGACCGTGCTGCCCCGCCCGACCGACGCCGTCCTGCGGGGCATCTACGGCCCCGCCGATCTCCCCGCCACCCGCCGGACCGTCGCGCAGTTCGCCCGCACCGTCGGGCTCCCGGAGGAGAAGGTGGAGGCCCTGCAGCTGGCGGCCTCCGAGCTGGCCACCAACAGCGTGCGGCACGGCGGCGGCAGCGGCACGGTGGCCATGTGGGTCACGCAGGACGCGGCGGTCGTGGAGTTCGTCGACCCGGGGCAGGTGACCGACCCCCTGACCGGCCGGCTCGTGCCGTCGCTGGAGCAGGAGTGCGGGCGGGGGGTCTTCCTGGTCAACCAGCTCTGCGACCTCGTGCAGCTGCGCTCCTCCGAGGAGGGCACCACGATCCGGGTCACCACCTGGGTGTGATCCCAGGTCAGGAGCCCGGCGACGGGCAGCGGGCCTCCCGCTCCCCCGCGACGGCGGTGGCTATGCTCGCGGGCAGAGCACGTCACACAGCCGGCGTGCAGCCGGGGCCACCGCCCCGCGTCGACGAGACCCTGGAACCCACGGGGTCTCGTCACTGACCGCCGGCGGCGATTCGTCCGGTGCCACCGACACGGAGAACCACGCGTGACTCGCCCTCAGAACGACCCTTCGGCGGCGGCTGTCCAGTCGGCCTTCGACGAGCTCGGGCGGCTGTCGTTCGCCGAGCACTCCCTCGACTCGGTGCTGCAGACCGTGACCGCGCTGGCCGGCCGGGTCCTCCCCGGCGAGCCGGTCACCTCGGTGACGATCCTGCGCGAGCGCGGCCCGGCCACGGTCGCGGCCAGCGGGCGGCTGGCCGACGACCTGGACCAGGAGCAGTACCGCCTGGGCGACGGCCCCTGCCTCTCGGCGGCGCGGACGGGCGTGCCCGCCGCGATCCCCGACACGCGGGCGGCCACCGCGTGGGCCGAGCTCGCCGCCGCGGCCGCCGCGCGGGGCTGCGACACCGTCCTGTCGATCCCGCTGCCGGTGCAGGAGCGGGTGCAGGGGGCCCTCAACGTGTACGGCCGGGCGTCGACGGCCCCGGTCGACCGCACCCGGGAGCTGGTGTCCCGGTTCGCCAGCTATGCCGTCGTCCCGGTCTCGAACATGTACCTGTACGAGACCGCCGTGGAGCGGGCCGAGCACCTCGAGGCCGCGCTGGACTCGCGGGCCGTGATCGACCAGGCCAAGGGCATCCTGATGGAGCGGTTCAAGCTGACCGCGGACCAGGCGTTCCAGGCCCTGGCCCGGATCTCGATGGAGACCAACACCAAGGTCCGCGAGGTCGCCGAGCGGTTCGTGCAGTCCGGGGAGTTCCCGTCGGCGTGACCGGTCGCGGGGGCCGGGCCGGTGGGGTTGCGCGGCCCGCCCCCGTCACCGACGGTTGCTGACGTGGATCCTCTCCGCGGGCTGGGCATGCCCCGCATCCCCGGGTTCGGCGAGCTGCTGAGCCTGCTGCAGACCCAGACGGAGGCGCTGGCCCAGCTGCCGCGCACGCTGAGCGACCTCAACGGCACCGTCCGGGAGCTGACCGAGGCCACCACGAAGGCGCACGCGACGATCGCCTCGGCGCAGCGGATCGCCGAGCGGCTGGAGGACCTCGTCGACGAGCTGGAGGAACCCGTGCGCGCGCTCAAGCCGGGCATCGAGCGGGTGGGCCGGGTGCTCGACGACCCGGTCGTCGACACGGTGCCGGACACGCTGCGCCGCATCCAGCAGGACCTGGTGCCGCTGATCCACGGGCTGCGGGTGGCTCAGGACCGGGTGGGCTCGGTCACCGGGCTGCTGCGCCGCAGGCCCCGGGACGGCGACGAGGACGGTTAGGCCGTCGGCGGCGTCGGGCCGTCGTCGGCGGGCCGGACGAAGTCGCCGACGGCCTTCTCGAGCTGGGCCCAGGTGGCGCTCCACTCCTCCAGCGGGTCCAGGATCCGCTCGAAGACGGCCAGCTGCTGGTCGAAGGCGTCGAGCTGGGAGCGCATCGCCGCGATCGACGACCGCTGCGCCCTGACCGTCGCGGCCACCGCCCCGACCTGCGCCGCCGACATCGCTCCGGGCGGGCTGGGGAGCGCGGGCAGGTGCAGCCTCGAGGGGACGGCGCCGGCGAGGTTGCGGGCGCGATCGGTGAACCCGCGCAGCTGGCCCACGAACTCGTCGATCGACCGGCTCACCAGGTTGCCGGTCGCCGTCCGGGATTCTGGTCGCTCCTGCTCGCCGCCCATGCCCCGACCGTATTACCCGCGCCCGGGGACGGCGAGTGCCGCCGGACCGCGGCAGCACGTCGTCGCGGCCGTGCGCGAGGATGGGCCCATGGAGGTGCTGAGCAGCCGGGTGTTGCTGCGCCCGACCGACCCCGAGCGGTCGCGGGCGTTCTACGGCGACGTGCTCGGGCTCGCGGTGTACCGGGAGTTCGGGCCGCCCGAGCACCGCGGCGTCGTCTACTTCCTGGGCAACGGCCTGCTGGAGGTGTCCGGGCAGGCCGACGAGCCGCCGCGCGGCCTGGCGCTGTGGGTCCAGGTGCGCGACGTGGCCGCCGAGCAGGCCCGGCTGCGGTCGACCGGCGTGCCGGTTACCCGGCCGCCCCGGCTGGAGCCGTGGGGCCTGGTCGAGATGTGGATCGAGGACCCCGACGGCGTTCGCATCGCCCTCGTCGAGGTGCCCGCCGACCACCCCCTCCGTCGCGACACCCGGTGACGGCCCGCGGACTCCTCCGCCGGGAGCTCACCGCCCCGGCGCCGCGGCCGGGGAACGCCGGGCGCACACCGGCCGGGGACACTGGCGGCGGGTGCGCCACCCGCCGTCGAACCCGCGATCGCTCGAGGAGGGCCATACCCGTGAGCGGATGCCTGTGAGCGCGATGGCCTGGAACGCGATGCCCGGGAGCGCGACGCCGACCGCCGGACGCCCGGCACGCGCACCGGCCCTCCTCTGCGCTCTCCTGCTGCTGGGCGCCTGCGGCTCGGGCGGCGCGCCCGCGCCCGCGCCAGGCGCAGCGGCGACCACGACGAGCGCGGCGCCCACCAGCGCACCGCCCGGTCCCGACGACCGCGTGGACGACGTCCTGGCCGGGCTCGACCGTCGCGCGCAGGTGGCCCAGCTGTTCGTCGCCGGTGTCCCGCTCGACGACCTCGCCGCCGGGGACGCCCTGGCGCAGCAGGGGGTGGGCGGGCTCTTCATGGCCGGCCGCTCGCAGGCCCCGGCCGGCGAGCTCGCGGCGACCGCCGCCCGCTGGCAGGCCCTCTCCCCCGGTCCCGGGCTGTGGGTGGCGGTCGACCAGGAGGGTGGCGCGGTCCAGTCGCTCCAGGGACCCGGCTTCGACCGGCTCCCCCCGGCGACGGCGCAGGGCGCCCTGCCGCAGGCCGAGCTCGCCGCGCTGGCCGAGGGCATGGGCGCGTCGCTGTCCGCGGCCGGCATCAACCTCGACCTGGCTCCGGTCGCCGACGTCGTCCCGGCGGGCACCGCGGCGGGCAACGAGCCGATCGGCGCGTACGACCGCCAGTACGGCAGCACGCCCCACGCCGTGGCGGCAGCGGTCGCGACGATCGTGGACGGGCTGTCCCGCGCCGGCGTCACGGCGACCCTCAAGCACTTCCCCGGCCTGGGCGCGGTGCGGCAGAACACCGACACCAGCACCGGCGTGACCGATTCGGTCACCGGCGCCGACGACCCCCAGGTGACGCTCTTCGGCGAGCTGGCGCGCTCCCCCGCCGACCCGTTCGTCATGGTGTCCTCGGCCACCTATCCGCGGATCGACCCCGCCGCGCAGGCGGCCTTCTCCCCGGTCGTCATCGGCGACCTGCTCCGGGAGCGGCTGCGCTTCGACGGCGTGGTCATCTCCGACGACCTGGGCAACGCCCGCGCCGTCCTCGACCTCCCGCCCGGCGAGCGCGCCGTCCGGTTCCTCGCCGCCGGCGGCACGCTGGTGCTCACCGTGGACCCGGCGCTCGTGCCGGAGATGATCGACGCCGTCCTCGCCCGCGAGAGCACCGATCCGCAGTTCGCGGCCACGGTCGACGACGCGGTGCGCACCGCCCTCCTCGCCAAGGACGGCGCCGGGCTCCTGCAGGGCTGATCAGCGGGCGGGGGCGGCCGCCGCGTGTCCGACGGCGTGCCGCACGGCGTCGGCCAGCTCGGCGAAGACGTGCCCGCGGTCGAGCAGCGGCCCCAGCGTGCCGACCGCGCCCAGGACGCGCAGGTGCTCCCCGCTCGCGCACTTCACCAGCACGGTGATGCCGCGCTCCTCCAGCTGCGCGACGACCTCCCCGAGCGTGCGCGCACCGGTGGCGTCGAGGGCGGTGACCGACCCGAGCCGCAGGATGACGACCCGCACGTCGGCGGTCGCGGTGCAGGCCGCGAGGAAGTGGGCCGCGGCGGCGAAGATCAGCGGGCCGTCGAGCCGGTAGGCCAGCACGTGCCGGTCGAGCAGTTCCCGCTCCTCGTCGTCGTCGAGCTCCCGGGGCTCGATCGCCTCGGGGACGGCGCCGGCGGTGCGGGCGAACCGGACCAGCGCGATGACGACCGCCAGCGCCATGCCGAGGCCGACCGCCGTGACCAGGTCCAGCGCCACCGTGGCCACCGCGGTGAGCGCGAAGACGACCGCGTCGCCCCGCGTCGACCGCAGGACGGCACGCACGGTGTGCCGCTCGACCATCCGGTAGGCGGTCACCAGCAGCACCCCGGCCAGGGCGACCAGCGGGATGCGGCCGACCAGGCCGGAGGCGCCGAGGACGATGGCCGCCAGCACGAGTGCGTGGACGAGCGCGGCCACGCGGGTGCGCGCGCCGGCGCGGGCGTTGACGGCCGTGCGGGCGATCGCGCCGGTGGCCGGCATGCCGCCGCAGAGGCCCGAGGCGATGTTCGCCACGCCCTGCCCGAAGAGCTCGCGGTCGGGGTCGGACCTCCGCACGTCGCTCATGCCGTCGGCCACCCGCGCCGAGAGCAGGCTCTCCAGCGCGGCGAGGAACGCGACGACGAGCGCCGCGCCGGCCAGGTCCGGCAGCAGAGCGAGGTCGGGCAGCGACGGCAGCGGCAGCCCGTCCGGCAGCGCACCGATGACGGCGACATCGAGCCCGGCCGACTCGGTCACGAGGGTGACCCCGACGACCGCGAGCAGGCTGCCGGGCAGGGCGCGGTGGACCCTCGGCGCACCCGCGGTGAGCAGCACCGCGAGCACGAGCAGGCCGAGGACGGCCCAGTGCGGTGCGGCGGCGAACTCGCCGACCGCCTGCGCCGCCGCGCTCAGGGCGCTCTCCCCCGCCGGCCCGCCGACCCCGAGCGCGTGCGGCACCTGCTGTGCCGCGATGACGACCGCGATGCCGAACGTGAAGCCCTCGACGAGCGGCCAGGGCACGTAGGCGAGCAGGCGGCCGAGCCGCAGCAGCGCCGCGGCGACGACGACGATCCCGGCGAGGACGGCCAACGGGTAGACCACGTCCGGCCCGTGGGCGGCGACCAGGGGAACGAGGACGACGGTCATCGCGCCGGTCGGACCCGAGACCTGCACCGACGACCCGCCGAGGACCGCCGCGACGGCTCCCGCGACCACCGCGGTCACCAGCCCGGGTGCCGCGCCGACCCCGGTCGCGACGCCGAAGGCGAGGGCCAGCGGCAGGGCGACGACGGCGACGGTGACCCCTGCGGCCAGGTCCCGCGGCCAGGAACGGGCCAGCCCCGCGTAGTCCGCGCGGCCGGGGAGCAGCGACCGCAGGGCCGGCCCGCCCGGCCGCACCGCGGGCGGCGCGCTCACGCCCCACCCCGTGCGGGTGCCGCCGCCGCGACGGCGTCGTCGGCGTCGTCGAGGGCGTCCAGCAGCACCTGCGCGTGCCGGAGGTTGCTGCTGAGCATCCGGCGGGCGACGCCCAGCAGCTCGGCGGTCTGCGGATCGCGGAGCGCGCAGATCACGTTGCTCTTCACCCGGCGGCTGTCGACGATGCCGGCCCGGCGCAGGACGCTCACCTGCTGCGAGAGGTGGGAGAGCTCCAGCCCGGTCTCGTCGGCCAGCTCGCCGATGGTGCGCTCTCGGTCGGCCAGCAGCTCCAGCACCCGGACGCGTGCCGGGTGTGCGAGCGCCTTGAACAGGTCGGCCTTCGCCTCGGCGACGGGGCGGCCAGGCGTGAACGGCATGACACCCAACCTAGTGGCTTCATCGATTCATCAAGTCACTCAGGAGGAGTGTCGTTCGCCACGAACGGCGCCGTCCCGCCCCGCGCGAGGCGGGACGGGCCGGGATCACCGGCCCGTTCGGGGGGCTCGGCGACGTGCGGGCGGCGCGGAGGGCCGGACGCCCCCCCCTGCTCAGTACCAGCCCTTCGCCTGGGAGTGGCTCCACGCGCCGCAGGGCGAGCCGAACCGGTTCTGGATGTAGATCAGGCCGGCGTCGATCTGCCGGTAGCCGTCGGAGGTCTTGGCGATCCCGGTGCCGGCCCAGGTGGAGTCGAGGAACTGGGCGATCCCGTACGCGGTGCTGGTCGGGTTCTGCGCGTTCGGGTTCCAGCCGCTCTCCTTGCCCCACAGGCTCTCCAGGCAGCTGAACTCGCTCGCGCTGCCGACCTTGCCCATGGCGTACTCCTTGTAGGAGCCGGCGGGGGCCGTGGGCGCAGCGGTGGCCCGGCCGGGGCGCGCGGCGGCCGCGGCGGCCTCGGCGGCGCGGGCGGCCTCGGCGCGGGCGGCCTCCTCGGCCGCGACGCGGGCGGCCTCCTCCGCGGCGACGCGGGCGGCCTCCTCGGCGGCCAGGCGCTCGGCCTCGGCCTGGTCCGCGGCGGCCTGGGCCGCCGCGGCCGCGGCGCGCTCGGCGTCGCGCTCGCTGCGGCTGGCGGCGAGCTGCTCCAGCGGGGCCAGGAGCTCGTCCTCGGCCACGGGGGCGGCCTGCGCCTCGATCCCGAGCTGCTCGGCGACGCTCACCGATTCCAGCTGGGCGGCCTCGGCGGGCGGCTCGCCGGCAGTGACCACGCCGACGAGGACCGCCCCGGCGGCGGCGGTGGCCAGGTACATCGCCGGGCGGCGGCCGGCGAGGGGCGGGCGGTGTCCACGACGGGAGGCGTGCGAGGACGTGAGAGTGCGCAGGTTCATGAGGTGCGGTTGCTCCGGATGACGGGGCGTGGGGTCCGGCCGGCGCTCGGGACGCGGGCGATCCACCACTGCGGGTCGAGGGGGCAGCACCGCGGGCTCGGCGCCCGGCGGGACGGACCGGTGCGGGCGGGTCCGCCCGGCGATCGGTCCGGTCTGCTGCGTGCGCGACGGGCCCCGGGGGCACGCCGTGCTGCGGCTCTCCTTCTTCGGTCTTCTCCGTGGCCGCCTACCGAGTTAGCTGACGGGTTCGGGCGGGAAGCGGCCCTACCCGCTCCGAGCGGAGCTCGGCGCAGGATTCACCCCAGTACTGCGGTGGGTCCCCGGCTCGCCGTCGGCTCGGTCCCGTGCTGGGCCCGCGCCTCGGGCGACTCGGCGGCGTCCGGCGCAGCCGCCCCGGATGGGGCGAGACGTTCCGGCCGGACCGAGCCAACGTAGCCGTCGTTACCGTTACGTGACAATCCCATGGCGGACATCGGGGGCGTGATCCATCTCGCCCCGGCCGGTCACGGGAGCCGCCAGACCGTGGTCCGCCGGAGCCGGACGGGCAGGTCGGGCGCCGACTCGGTGTCCGGCACGTCGAAGGCGGCAACCTGTTCCAGCCGGTCGGTGGGCACGTACGGCCGCCCGGGGTCACCCAGGTAGACGTCGGCGCCGCGGGCACGGGCCGTCTCGAGCCAGGGCAGCACCCGCTCGCTCATCAGCCGGTCATAGCAGACGTCACCGGCCAGGACGACGTCGACGGCGGGCGGCTCCTCCCCCAGCACGTCGCCCAGGAGGCCGATCGGTGCGACCCCGTTCTCGGCCGCGTTGACCGCGACCGCGGCGTGCGAGAAGGGGTCGACGTCGCTGGCGGTCACCCGGTCGGCCCCGGCGAGCGCCGCGGCCACCGCCACCAGCCCGCTGCCCGACCCCAGGTCGAGCACCGAGCGCCCGCGCACGGTCGCGGGGGTGTCGAGGACGTGGCGGGCGAGCGCCTGACCGCCCGGCCAGGCCGCGGCCCAGAACGGCGGCTCGGTGGGCGGCGTGCCGCGTTCGACCTCGATGGCCTCCCACAGGGCGACCACGTCCGCGGCCACGTGCAGCACCACCTCGGGCACCAGCGACGGCCGGGCGGGACGGGTGTGGGCGCGCACGAACGACGGGGAGACGGGCGGAGCGGGACGGTCGGCCGGCACCGGCCCAGTCAACCCGACCCTCCCCCGGCCGGCGTCACAGGCGGGTCGACCAGCTGGACGGCCGCCCAGGCCGCGCACCAGTCGGCGAAGAGGTGGTCGTCGGGAGCGAACTCGACCACGCGGGGCTGCACAGCTGTCGTCCTGTTGCTCCGCACAACCGGATCTCCGCTCAGCCGGCGGGCGGCCTCGCCGGGGCCGCCCGGCGGGCGATCAGCCTCCAGTAGCTGCCCGGCAGCAGCCGGACGAGGACGTCGGGGACCTTCGCGCTCCAGCCGATGAGCAGCCGGGGGCGGCGCTTCTCGATCGCCGTCACGATCATCGCCGCCGCCTTCTCCGGGGGCATGGTCAGCAGCTTGGCGAACTGCTTGCGACCCACCTCGTACTCCTCGACGGAGACCCCGGAGCCGGTGCGGGCGCTCTCGGCGATCCGCGTCTTGATCCCGCCGGGGTGCACGACGGTGACGCCGACGGAGTTCTCCGCCAGCTCGTGCCGCACCGCCTCGGAGAACCCGCGGACGGCGAACTTGCTGGCCGAGTAGGCGGCCTGGCCGGCCGGCGCGAAGATGCCGAACACGCTGGAGACGTTCACCAGGTGCGAGCCGGGGTGCGCCTTGAGCACCGGGAGCAGGGCGTGGGTCAACCGGACGACGGCCCGGAAGTTGACCGCCATGACCCAGTCGAACTCCTCGAGCGTCACCTGGTCGAAGCGCCCGCCCAGGGCCACGCCGGCGTTGTTGACCAGCAGGGTGGTCCCCGGGTGCTCGGCGGCCAGCGTGGCGGCGAGCGCGTCGGTCTGCCCGTCGTCGGACAGGTCGGCGACGTGGGTGGTGAGGGCCAGCGCCGGGTGGGCGGACCGGATGCGGTCGGCGACGTCGCCCAGCCGGGCCTCGTCGCGGTCCACCAGGACGAGGTGACTCCCCCGCGCGGCCAGCAGGACCGCGAGCGCCTCCCCGATCCCGCTGGCTGCTCCGGTGACGACGGCGGTGCCGCCGGCGAACTGGTACGGACCCATCAGGCGACCGCCTTCTCGTTCGTGGGAGCGGACACCCGCCGCTGGAAAGTCATGCCCTCGTCCTCGAGCGAGCCCCGCCGCATCAACCGGACGTCGCGGACGTAGTTCTGGTGCAGCTTCCAGGGCCTGCGGCGCCCCTGCCTGGGCAGGTCGGCGAGGCTGCGCTGCACGTAGCCCGACGCGAGGTCGAGGAACGGCTGGTCGGCGCCCTCCGGCGGGGCGACCGGGGTGGCCGAGGCGTAGCCCCGGGCGTCGAGGAAGCCGATCAGCCGGCAGACGTAGCGGTTGACCAGGTCGGCCTTGAGCGTCCAGGAGGCGTTGGTGTAGCCGATGACCATCGAGAAGTTCGGGACGCCGGAGAGCATCATCCCCTTGTAGGAGACGGTCTCGGCGAGCTCGACCGGCGCCCCGTCGACGGACAGCGTCATGCCACCCATGGCCAGCAGGTTGAGCCCGGTGGCGGTGACGATCACGTCGGCGTCCAGGTGCTCGCCGGACTCCAGCTGCACGCCGGTCCGGGTGAACGTCTCGATCCGCCCGGTGGCGATGGTCGCCTGCCCGCGCCGGAGGGTGCGGAACAGGTCGCCGTCCGGCACCAGGCACAGCCGCTGGTCCCACGGGTCGTAGGGCGGGTTGAAGTGGGTGTCGACGTCGACGTCGGGCACCTGCTTCCGCGTCATCCGGCGCAGCACCGTCCGGGCGGCGGTGGGCCAGCGCCGGCTGAACTGGTAGAAGGCCGTGGAGACCAGCACGTTCTTCCAGCGCACGATCGGATAGGCCAGCCGTACCGGCAGCTTCGAGCGCAGGAACTGGGCGAGCGGGTCGCGCCCGGGCAGCGACATGACGTAGCTGGGCGTCCGCTGCAGCATCGTCACGTGCGCGGCCGCGCCGGCCAGGTTGGGCACCAGGGTCACGGCGGTGGCGCCGCTGCCGATGACGACGATGCGCTTGCCGGTGGCGTCGAAGTCCTCCGGCCAGTGCTGGGGGTGGATCAGCTCGCCCCCGAACCGCTCCTCGCCGGGGAACTCCGGCCGGAAGCCCTCGTCGTAGCGGTAGTAGCCGGCGCAGGTCGAGAGCCAGGAGCAGGTGAGCCGCACCGTCTCGCCGGTGTCGGTGCGGCGGGCGGTCACCGTCCACCGGGCCTCGCCGCTCGACCACTCGGCGGAGAGCACCTGGTGGTGGAAGCGGATCCTCTCCGCGACGCCGTACTCGCGGGCGGTGTCCTCGATGTAGCCGCGGATCGCGGCGCCGTCGGCGATGGCCTGCGAGTCCGTCCACGGACGGAAGGCGTAGCCGAGGGTGAACATGTCGGAGTCCGACCGGATCCCCGGGTAGCGGAACAGGTCCCAGGTGCCGCCGATCGCGCCGCGCGACTCGAGGACGGCGTAGGACCTGTCCGGGCACTCGGTCTGCAGGTGGCAGGCGGCACCGACGCCGGACAGGCCCGCGCCCACGATGAGGACGTCGACGTGCTCGACGGTGCGGTGCGGGGCTGCCATGCGGTTCTCCCGGTGCTGGGCCGGCCGGAGCCGGTGAGGGGGCCGGCGCTCGGAACTCGGAGCACCGGACGCTATCGACGGTGTGTCGAACGAGTCAACAGGGTGTTGAGAAACGGGTCGGCGCGGCTATTCTCCGGCGGTGACCCCAGCGACCGGCGAGCCCTCCCGGGGCCGGCGCACGGCCCGGCCGTCGGGGGACGACCGGGAACTGGCCATCCTGGCCACCGCGGAACGCCTGCTCGCCGAGCAGCCGCTGAGCGCGATCTCCGTCGACGACCTCGCCCGGGGCGCCGGGATCTCGCGGCCGACCTTCTACTTCTACTTCGCGTCCAAGGACGCGGTCCTGCTGACCCTCCTCGACCGCGTGGTGGCCGAGGCCGACGCCGCCGGTCTCGATCCCTCCCTCCTGCCGGCCGCGGGGCCGCGGGCGGGCTGGCGGCACGTGATCACGACCTACTACGAGTCCTTCCGGGCCCGCCGGGCGCTCATCCGCGCCTGGGCGGAGGCGCGCGCGACCAACACCGAGATCCGCGAGCTCTGGGCCCGGGTGTTCGCCGACTGGACGCAGCGGTGCGCGGTGGCCATCGACGCCGAGCGGGCGCGCGGCACGGCGCCTCCCGGGCCGCCCGCGCTGGAGCTCGCGATCCTGCTGACCTCGATGAACGAACGCGCCCTCTACGCGACCTTCAGCGGCGACGGGCCGGCCGTCGAGGAGACCGGGATCGTCGAGGCGCTGCTCGAGGTGTGGTTGCGGGCGATCTACGGGGCGTCGCCGGTGGACTGACCCGCCGCCGCGATGCTGCCCACGCATCCACCGGTGAGGCTGCCGAACCACAGCGTCCCGCCCGCTTCGCGCACGCCGGTGAGCATCGCGAAGCCCTCCAGCGTGCCGGTGCGCTCGGAGACGACCCGGCCGGTGCCGTCGAGGGCCACCACCCCGACGGTGGGGACGGGCGCCGGCTGGAGCCGCTCGGGCAGCCGGCGGACCAGCGCGCGGAGGGCCGGGGGAGGCCGCAGGACCGCGTCCAGCGCGGGGACGCGCGGGCTCGCCAGCGCGACCCAGATCAGCCCGTCGGAGCCGCGGGCGATGTTGTCCGGGTAGCCCCAGAGGTCCTCGGCGAGGACGTCGCTGCTGCCGCGGCGCGGGCCGCTCAGCCACAGCCGCCGCACGCGGCGTGCCCCGGTCTCGGCGACGGCGACGAAGGAGCCGTCGGCGGCCAGCGCCACGCCGTTGGCGAACTCCAGGCCGCCGAGCACCTCGACGACCGCACCGTCGGGGTCGCGGCGGAGCAACCGCCCCGAGCGGGTCCGCTGCAGCAGGTCGTCCCGCCAGCGCGGGATCGGGAAGCGGGTCGAGGAATCGGTGAACCAGACCGTTCCGTCGTCGCCGACGGCCGCGTTGTTGACCGCGCCGAGCGGCCGGCCCTCGAACCGGTCGACGAGCGTGCGCACCCGGCCGCTCGACAGCGACACCGACAGCAGCCCGGCGTCGGAGGCGCAGACGAGCAGCTCCTCCGGGCCCAGCAGCTCGAGACCGAGCGGCCTACCGGGCACGCGGCCGACCGTCTCGACGGCGCCCGTCCCGGGCTCGATCCGCACGATCCGCCCGTCGGCCAGCCCGGTGAGCACGCGGCCGGCGAGGTCGACCAGGACGTCCTCGGGCCCCTCGCCGCCCACCGGGACAAGCCGGGCGCCGGCGAAGGCCGTCACTCCGCGACTGCGCTGCCGCCGGCCGCCTCGATCTCCCGCCCGGTCGCACCCGTGCGGACGACGGTCACCGGGCAGGGCGAGTGGTGGACGAGCTGGTCGCTGACCGAGCCGAGCAGCAGCCCGCGGAAGCCGCCCCGCCCCCGGGCGCCCATCACGAGCAGGTTCGCCCCCTCCGCCGCCGTCATCAGGCCCTGCGCCGGCGCCTTGTGCACCACGTGGCAGGTGACCCGGACGGCGGGGTCGAGGCCGGCCGCCTTGACGTGCGCGCTGAGCTCGTCGTGCACGGCCTTCTCCCACTCCGGGAGCGGGGGCACGTAGCCCGGCGTCCAGCTCGCCGGCTGGGGGGCGGTCATCATCGCCCACGCCCGGACGACGTGGAGCTCGAGGTCGGCGCGGCGGGCCAGCCGCCCGGCCCAGACCAGCGCCTCCTGCGCACACTTGGAACCGTCGTGCCCGACGACGATCCCGCCCTCGACCCGTACGACCTCACAGACGTCGTCCATCGCTGCCTCCCTCGGTCCCACCTGCGGCTCCGGTGCCTGGGTCCAGCCTCTCACCAGCCGCCCCGGCGCCGGTCCCGGGCCTCCGGCCTCAGTTCGGGACGGGGGCGGGACGGCCCAGCAGCACGACCATGTTCGGCTCCTCGCGGGCGTCGGGGACCGCGCCGGCCGGAGCGGGACGCGGCTCGTCCCGCTGGCCCTGCCCCTCGGCGGCCACGTTGTCGCGGATCACGTGCGTGCGCGGGGCGTCCTCGGGGACCGTGCCCGCCACCGCCTGCAGGGCGTCGCCGATCCGGTCGATCAGGTCGCGGAGCAGCTGGCGCGACTGGTCGCGCTGGCCGCGGACCCGGTCGATCTCCGCCTGCACCGCGGCCAGCCGGGCCGAGGCGTCGGCCGCCGCCCGCTCGCGCTCCCCCGCGGCCAGCTCGGCCAGCCGGTCCCGTTCCGCCGCGGCCCGGCGCAGGATCTCCGCCGCCTCGACCTCGGCACGCTCGACCGCCTGGGCGGCGGAGGCACGTTCCCGGCGGGCGTGCTCGACCAGCTCGTCGGCCGCCTCGATCGCCATCTCCTTGATCTCGTGGGCCTTGCGCAGCCGGGCGTCGGCCTCGGTGCGCGCCTCGGCCACGATCCGCTCGGCCTCGCGGGCGCTTTCCTCGGTGCGGGCGGCGGCCTCGTCGGAGGCCAGCCGCAGCATCTCCTCCACGCGCTCGGAGACGGGGAAGGACGCCGCGCCCCGGGGTGCGGCGGCCAGCAGGCGGCGGGAGATCTCGAGCTCCGCGGAGCACTCGCCGAACCGGCTCAGCAGGTGGTCGACCTGCCGGCGGACCGTGACCAGCTCGCTCTCTGCCCAGGCCGTGTAGTTGTCCACCTCGAGGCGGTCGTAGCCCTGCAGCCGCACGCGGAACACCGGGCGGTGGTCCATGAGCTCCTCGAGATCGCCGAGGGCCTTCGGCCCCTCCGGCTGCTCACCGGGTGGACGCCCGTGCGCCCCTCGCCCGTCGACCACCGCACCACCGGATCCGCTCCGCACCATCGTTTCCCCCCTCGCGCACCGCTGCCACGGCGGACAGTGCCAGACCCGGACGCCCGGGGCCGGGCGCCGTGACCGGACCGTGAAGATGCCACCGGCGTAGTTCGGCCCATCGTGCGGGACCGGTCACGTTCCGCGACGAGCCGGGCGTCCCGGTCCGACCGGGGGTCGCGGGCATAGATCCTGGGTGCCGCCTGTTGTGCGGGACAGTAGTTGCACTCTCAACTAGCAACGGAGACGGTCATGCAGTTCGGCATCTTCACGGTCAGCGACATCACGCAGGACCCGACGACCGGTCGCACCCCGACCGAGGCGGAGCGGATCCAGGCGGTCCTGGCCATCGCCCGCAAGGCGGAGGAGGTCGGACTCGACGTCTTCGCGCTCGGCGAGCACCACAACCCGCCGTTCTTCTCCTCCTCCCCCACCACGACGCTGGCCTCCGTGGCCGCGCAGACCTCCACCCTGCAGCTGTCGACCGCCACGACGCTGATCACCACCAACGACCCGGTGAAGATCGCCGAGGACTACGCGATGCTCCAGCACCTGTCCGGCGGGCGCGTCGACCTGATGATGGGCCGCGGCAACACCGGCCCGGTCTACCCCTGGTTCGGCAAGGACATCCGGGACGGCATCGAGCTGGCCGTCGAGAACTACGCCCTGCTGCGCCGGCTCTGGCGCGAGGACGTCGTGAACTGGGAGGGCAGGTTCCGCACTCCGCTGCAGGGCTTCACCTCCACCCCCCGGCCCCTGGACGGGGTGCCGCCGTTCGTGTGGCACGGCTCGATCCGCTCCCCGCAGATCGCCGAGCAGGCCGCGTACTACGGCGACGGCTTCTTCCACAACCACATCTTCTGGCCGCCGGAGCACACCCAGCGGATGGTCGAGTTCTACCGCCGCCGCTACGAGCACTACGGCCACGGCAGCGCCGACCAGGCCATCGTCGGCCTCGGCGGGCAGGTCTTCATGCGCCGGAACAGCCAGGACGCCGTCGCCGAGTTCCGCCCCTACTTCGACAACGCCCCCGTCTACGGCCACGGCCCGTCGCTGGAGGAGTTCACCTCCCAGACGCCGCTGACCGTGGGCAGCCCCGAGCAGGTCATCGAGCGCACCCTGGGCTTCCGCGACTACGTGGGGGACTACCAGCGGCAGCTGTTCCTCATCGACCACGCGGGGCTTCCGCTGAAGACCGTGCTGGAGCAGCTGGACCTGCTCGGCGAGGAGGTCGTCCCGGTGCTGCGCGAGGAGTTCGCCGCCCGCAGGCCTGCGCACGTCCCCGAGGCGCCGACCCACGCCTCCCTGGTCGCGGCGGTCGGCGGCGGCAGCGACCCGACCGTGCACGCCCCCGCCGACGCCGTTACCGGGCAGGCGCGATGACCACGCGGACGCTCGCCGTCGTGAGCGGCGGACTCGGCACCCCGTCGTCCACCCGGCTGCTCGCCGACCGGCTGACCGCCGCGACGGTGGCGGCCCTCGCGGAGCGGGGCGAGGGCGCCACCGTCGAGGTCGTGGAGCTGCGCGAGCACGCCCGCGACCTGGCCGACCACCTGGTCACCGGCTTCGCCAACCGGCCCCTGCGGACGGCCATCGACACGGTCACCGGCGCGGACGGCCTGATCGCCGTCACGCCGATCTTCTCGGCGTCCTACAGCGGGTTGTTCAAGACGTTCTTCGACGTCCTGGACAACGATGCCCTGACCGGCCGGCCGGTGCTGCTGGGTGCCACGGCGGGCACCGCCCGGCACTCCCTGGCCCTCGAGCACGCCGTCCGGCCGCTGTTCTCCTACCTGCGGGCGATCTCGGTCCCGACCGCGGTGTTCGCGGCGACTGAGGACTGGGCCGGGGCCGGCGGCGTCGACCGGGCCCTGGCCGGCCGCATCGACCGCGCCGCCGGTGAGCTCGCCGGTCTGGTGTCCGGCCGGCCGGCCTCCGGTCGGCCGGTGGACCCGTTCGCCGATCCGACGACCTCCTTCGAGGACCTCCTGCGCGGCTCCGGCACCTGACCCCACCCCGGCACAGGTACCCGTACCTGCGAGGGCGCAGGTACCGGTACCTGCGCCCGGCATCGGCCGGTGGCCGCGGAAGAGGTCAGTCGTCCTCTTCCTCGCCGCCGTCGTCCTCGCCGCCCTCTTCCTGGACGATGCCGCCCTCCTCGCCGCCCTCCTCGCCACCACAGGCGGTCATGGTGAGCGAGGCCGCCACGATCGCGATCCCGGCGGCGGCCGAGCGCAGGCGACGGGTGGGCAGTGACGTGCGGTTCATGGTTCCTCCTGCTGGACGGCCGACCGGGGTCGGGGCGCGCGGACGCCCTCCCCTGCTGTCCCCCGGCCGTCGCTCCGTTCCCGTATCCGGACGTTCCCAACCCGTGGCCCGCAGACCTCCCCCGTGCTCGTCGGTTCAGTCGACGGCGTCGGGGGACGGCGGGGCCGACCCGCCCTCGGGCGCCTCGCCCGCCATGAGGCGGGCGATCTCGGCCCGGTCCGCCTCCGACGGCAGGCCCCAGCCGGGTTCGTAGCCGTAGACCTCGCGCAGCGGCCGCGACGCCGTCCGCCCGGTGAGGATCTCGACCACGTCCGCGTCGATGAGGCCGGGGTGCTCGACCCCGCACGCCTCGGCGAGCCGCAGCAGGTCCCGGCGCAGGGTGCGCACGTAGTTGGCCGTCCGCACCGACTTCAGTGCCGGATCCAGCCCGCGGGTGAGCCAGTCGTTCTGGGTGGCGACGCCGACCGGGCAGGTGTCGGTGTGGCACTTCTGGGCCTGGATGCAGCCGATGGCCAGCATCGCCTCGCGGGCGACGTTCACCATGTCGCATCCCAGCGCGAACGCCACGGTCGCGTTGTCCGGCAGCCCGAGCTTGCCGCCACCCACGAACACCACGCGGTCGTGCAGGCCCTTGCGCGCGAACTCCGCGTAGACCCGGCTGAAGCCGAGCTGGAACGGCAGCGAGACCGAGTCGGTGAACAGCAGCGGTGCGGCGCCGGTGCCGCCCTCCCCGCCGTCGATCGTCACGAAGTCCACGCCACGGCCGGTGCCCACCATGAGTTCGGTCAGCTCCGCCCAGAAGGGCATGTCGCCGACCGCCGCCTTGATGCCCACCGGCAGCCCCGTCTCGGCGGCCAGCAGCTCGACCCAGTCCAGCAGGCCGTCGGCGTCGTCGAACTCCGCGTGCCGGGACGGGCTCACGCAGTCGACCCCCTCGGGCACCCCCCGCGCCGCGGCGATCTCCGCCGAGACCTTCGCACCGGGCAGCACACCCCCGAGGCCCGGCTTGGCCCCCTGGCTGAGCTTGATCTCCAGTGCCCGCACCGGGGCGTCGGCCACGCGCTCCTTGAGCCGGTCGAGGTCGAACCGGCCGCGGTCGTCCCGGCACCCGAAGTAGGCGGTCCCGATCTGGAACACCAGCTCCCCGCCGTGGCGGTGGTGGACCGAGATCCCGCCCTCGCCCGTGTTGTGCAGGCAGTCGGCCAGTGCGGCGCCCCGGTTGAGCGCCTCGACGGCCGGCCCGGACAGCGAGCCGAAGCTCATCGCGGAGATGTTCACGACCGATGCCGGCCGGAACGCCTTCGCCCTCCCCCGGGCGGCGCCGAGGACCTTGGCGCAGGGCAGCTCCACCCGCTGCCCGGCCTGCACGTGCGATGTCGGCACCGCACGGCCGAACGTGCGGTGGTTGATGACCGGATAGCCCGCCGTGTACTCGAGGTCGTTGTCGGTGCCGAAGCCGAAGTAGTTGTTCTGCGCCTTCGCCGACGCGTAGACCCAGCGCCGCTGGTCCCGGGTGAACGGACGCTCCTCGTTGTCGCCGGCCACCAGGTACTGCCGCAGTTCGGGGCCGATGGACTCCAGCAGGTACCGGGCATGGCCGAGCACCGGGAAGTTGCGCAGCAGCGAGTGCTGGCGCTGGAGCAGGTCCCGGGCGGCGACGGCGGCCACCGCCGACAGGCCGGCTGCCGCCGCTCGAGCGACACGGTTCATGGCCGTCCCTCCCCCTCCACCGCGCCCGTCGGAGCCGTCCTCCGGGCGCACGGGCTCACAGCAGCAGGCTCAGCACCAGGGCCAGCAGGAAGCCGATGGTGCCCAGCAGCGTCTCCATCACCGTCCACGTCTTGAGCGTGGTCTTCTCGTCCATCTGGAAGAACCGGCTGACCAGCCAGAACCCCGAGTCGTTGACGTGCGAGAGGACCGTCGCGCCGCCGGCGATGGCGATGACGATCAGCGCCAGGTCGGGGCCGGAGAGCCCGTCGGTCGCCTCGACCACCGGCGCGATCAGACTCGCCGCGGTGGTCAGGGCCACCGTGGCCGAGCCCTGCGCGACCCGCAGCAGCACGGAGATGACGAACGCGGCGACGATGACCGGGAGGCCGATGTCGGACAGCACGTCGGCGAGCGCCTCACCGATCCCGCTGGCCCGCAGGACGCCGCCGAACATCCCGCCGGCGCCGGTGATCAGGATGATCGCGCAGACCGGCCCGAGCGCGCTGTTGACCACCGACTCGATCTCCGCTGCGTCGGTGCCCCGGTGCTTGCCGAGCACGAAGGAGGCGACCAGCACGGTGATCAGCAGGGCCACCGGCGTCGCGCCGACCAGCTGCGCGGCCCGCACCAGGGTCGAGTCCGCGTCGACGGCGCCGGCCGTGGCCAGGGTGCTCATCCCGGTGTTCAGGAAGATCAGCAGCAGGGGCAGCAGCAGCAGGGCGATGACCGTGCCGAAGGCCGGGGGCCCGGGCGCGCGCGTCGCGGTCCGGGTGTCCCCACCGCGGTCGGCGACCGCCGGGGCGGTGCCCTCCACGGCCGGCTCCGGCGCCCCCGAGCTCCCCCCGCCGTCCGCGGTGGGCTCGTCCCCGGAGCCCAGGATGTCCGGGACCGGCACCTGGTAGCGCCGGCCGGCCCACGTGCCGAACAGGTAGGCGCCCAGGAACCAGGTCGGGAGGCCGATCAGCAGCCCGAAGACGAGCACCAGGCCGATGTCGGCGCCGACGAGCTCGGCGGCGGCCACCGGGCCCGGGTGCGGCGGGACGAACGCGTGCATCACCGCGAAGGCTCCGGCGACCGGCAGGCCGTAGGTCAGCAGCGAGCCGCCCAGCCGGAGGGCGACGGTGAACACGATCGGCAGGAAGACGACCAGGCCGGCGTCGAAGAAGATCGGGAAGCCGAAGAGCAACGCCGCCACGCCCAGCGCCAGCGGCGCGCGCTGTTCCCCGAAGCGGCGGATCAGCGAGTCCGCGAGGACCTGCGCACCGCCGCTGAACTCCAGCAGCCGTCCGAGCATCGCGCCGAGCCCCACGAGCAGGGCCACGCTGGCCAGCGTGGAGCCGAACCCGGTGGTCAGCGTGCTCACCACGTCCTCGAGCGGCACCTGGGTCGCCAGCGCGGTGAGCAGGCTGACCAGGATCAGCGCGAGGAACGCGTGCAGCTTCAGCCGCATGATGAGGAACAGGAGCACCAGCACCGCCGCCGCGGCGATGAGCAGCAACGGCCCGGCTCCCAGAGCCGGTTCCACCTCGGTCATGGCGCCTCCCAGCGGTCTCGGGACGTGATCTTCCGCGCCTCCGGGAGCACCCGCCACGCGAGCCGGGTCAGCCGTATGCGGAGCCGCCCCGCAGCCGGGCGCGCACCGCGACCGTGAGCGGTGCGAGCACGATCCCGTCCCGCGCCAGCCGGCCGCGCAGCTCGCGCCGGTGCCGGAGGACGCCGACCAGACCCACCGCCCAGAACACGTACTGCACGGCGAACGCGGCCCGGAAGGCACCGAGGTCGTAGCCGGTCGACGCCCCCGGGGTGAGGACGTCGAGGACGACGCCGATCGCCAGGATCGTCAGCAGCGAGGCCAGGAAGCCGCCGACGTTGACCACGCCGCTGGCGCTGCCGAGCCGCTCGGCGGGGTTCTCGGTGCGGGCGAAGTCGAACCCGATCATCGAGCCGGGGCCGTTGGTGCCGAGGACGACGACCAGGGCGATCAGCAGCGGGAGCGGTGCCCGCCCGGGCCAGAGCAGGACGACGGTCCACATGGTCGCGGTCAGGGCCAGGATGCCGAACACCAGATCCGACCGCCGCAGCGGCCAGCGCCCGCACAGCCGGCCGAACAGCGGCCCCACCGCCATGCCGACCACCACCAGCAGGGTCAGCAGCGAGGCCGCGACAGCCGGCGAGCGGCCCTGGCCGACGACGAGGAACGGATAGCCCCAGAGCAGCGCGAACACCGTGCCGGAGAACTGGGTGACCAGGTGGGTGTACAGCCCGATCCGGGTGCCGGGCTCGCGCCACGTCGCGGCCAGGTTGCCGCGCAGCTCCGCCAGCCCGGCCGCGGTCGCGGGCCCGGTACCGGCCGGTGCGTCCCGGAGGGCCACCAGCACCAGGACCGCCACGACGATCCCGGTGGCCGCGGCGCCCAGGAAGGTCGACCGCCAGCTGGTGCCGTGCAGCAGCGTGACCAGCGGGTACGCCGCGACGATCGACCCGAGCTGGCCCAGGATCCCGGTCAGCTGGGTGATCACCGGGACGATCCGGCCCGGGAACCAGAGGGACACCACGCGCAGCACGCTGATGAAGGTCATGGCGTCGCCCGCGCCGACCAGCACCCGGGCCGCCACGGCCGCCGGCACCGCGGTGGCCAGCGCCAGCAGCAGCTGGCCCACGGCCATCGTGACCGCTCCCACGAGGATCATCCGCCGGGACCCGAACCGGTCCAGGGCCACCCCGACGGGGACCTGCAGCGCCGCGTACACGCTCAGCTGGACGACGAGGAACAGCGAGACGACGGACGCGCCGGCGGAGAACCGTTCCTGCGCCTCCACGGCGGCCACCCCGAGGGAGGCGCGGTGGAACACGGCGACGGCGTAGGCGAGCAGCGCGACGAGCCAGACGACGTAGGCCCGCGCCGGTGGCCGCTCCCCGGCGGACGTCGGATTCCCGGTCGGCTGCATCGTCACCCCAAGGAGGACACCGCGCCGACGTCCGGGCTTCCGGGGCGCCGCGGTGAGTTCGCTCACCCGGGCCCCCGGTGCCCACTAGAGTCCGGTCCGATGCGCACCCTGGTCGACCCCACCGACGACCCGGGGGTGGACGACGCCCACCGCCGCGGCCGCATCCTGTGGGCCCTGGCCACGTGCATGGCGACGAAGGGCTACCAGGCCACCACCATCGCCGACATCGCCGCCGCGGCCAGGGTGTCGAAGACGATGGTCTACGCGCACTTCCGCGACAAGGAGGAGTGCCTGCTCGAGCTCTACTCGCGGGCCAACGACACGGTGCTCGCACGGGTGCACGAGGCCCAGGCCGAGGCACGGACGGCGGGGCTGCCGTGGCGGGACCGGCTGCGCGCGGGCATCGGCGCCTACCTGGGGACGCTGGCGGACGGGCCCGCGGTCGCCTGGGCGGCCCTCGTGGAGGTCCAGGCCGCCGGCCGGCCGGCCCTGGCGCTGCGGCGCCGCATCATCGACCGCTACGTCGACCTGATCACCGACCTGGCCGCGGAGCTGGCCGCGCAGTGCCCCGACGAGGTGCGGCAGGTCGAGCGCCCGCTGGTGGTGGCCGCGGTCGGCGGGATCAACGAACTGCTGCTGGCCCGGGTCGAGCAGGGCGCCGCCGAGCACCTCACCGAGGACGTGGATGCGGCGACGGCGGTCGTGGTGGGGCTGCTCGAGCGTCGCTGACGGCACCGCGGCCGGTGCCCGGACGCACTGCGGCCCGCCGTCCCGGAGGACGGCGGGCCGCAGTGGTCGTGCGGTGGGGTCAGACCGCCGAGTGGCGCGCCCGCGCCGAGCGGGCCATCCGGACGGTCACCATGGCCAGCGCGATGACCACCACGGCGATCCCGAGCGGGAGGGCCAGGCTGGCCGGCGCGAAGGGGGCGACGCCCTCGTCGAGCCGGGTCGCGCCGTCGGAGAGCTCCTCCTGACCCGCCGTGAGCCGGAGCATCCCGGCGTCCAGTTCCTGGACACCCTCGGCCAGGTCACCGGTGCCGGTGGAGAGCTCCCCCAGGCCCGACTCCAGCTCGGCGCTACCGGCGACGAGCCGGCTGCCACCCTCGGACAGCTCGCCGTTGCGCGCGGTGAGCTGACCGGCACCGTCCAGGAGCCTGGTGCTGCCCGCGGCGAGCTGGTCGGCACCGTCGGACAGGTCCCGGGCGCCCGCGCTGAGCGTGCCCGACCCCGAGGCGGCGGTGCGCACGCCGGCCGAGAGCTCGCCGGCTCCGGCCGCCAGCGTGGCGGCCCCCGCGGAGGCCTGCCCGATACCGGCGTTCAGCGTGTCGATGCCACCGGCCAGGGTGCGGCCCCCGACCGCGAGCTCGCCGGCCCCTGGCAGGAGCCGCTGGTCGACGCCTGCCTTGAGCTCGTCGAGGCCGGCACGCAGGTCCACCACCCCCGCGCTGACGCCGTCCACGTAGGCACGGGAGGTGCCCACGTCCAGGCCCGCGTCCGCCAGCCGGGCGCCGGCGGTCTGGACGTTGCCGAGGACCGAGCCGAACAGGGTGAGCAGCTCGCTCTGCTCGGCCACCGTGAGCGGCTCGCCACCCTGCAGCTTCGCCGAGAGCTCGGTCACCCGGGTTGCACTGGCGCCGGCGGTCCCGAGGGCGGTGCCCACGTCGCCGATGGCGGTCAGCGCCTCCGTGGCCTCGGTGCGGGCGACGCCCAGCGCTCCGGCCGCGGAGGCCGCCCCGGCCTGGGCCTCCCCGAGGCCGGCGCTGATCGTTCCCGCCCCGGTCTCGAGCTCGGCCGCGCCGGCCGCCAGGCGCGCCGCACCCTGCCGGAGCTCGCCGGCCGGCGCGGTCGCGGCACCGAGCCGGCCGAGGCCACCGGCGACGTCCTGCGCCCCCTGGGCGACCCGGCTCGATCCGTTCGACAGGGTGCCCAGGCCGGCGTTCAGGTCCCGGGCGCCCCTCTCCAGCCGGTCCGCCCCGGCGGCCGCGGCCCCCGATCCGTCGGCGAGTTCCCGGGAGCCGTCGGCGAGCTGCGCGACGCCGTCGACGTACTGGCCCACGCCGGCGCTGTACTGCCGGACGCCGGCGGCGTACTCGCCGATTCCGTCCGCCGCCTGCCCGGCGCCGGCGTCGAGGTCCTCGACGCCGGCGGACAGCCGGTCGAAGCCCTCCGCGAACTCCGACTGGCCGGCGTTCATGCGGGTGGCCCCGTCGGCGACCTCGTCGGCGCCGTCGGCCACCGTGCCCATCAGCCACAGGAAGCCGACGGACGCTCCTGCGACGCCGAGCAGGACGGCCGGGCCGACGAACCGACGCCGGCCACCCCGCTCATCTCGTTCTCTGAACAATGGAACTCCTATCGAATGGCGCCGCGCGGCGATGCGCGGCGTCGGGAGAGGTGCACGGTCTTCCGGAAGGAGCCCGACCTCGCGGGTGACGCGGTTCAGTACCGCGTGGTACCGGCGCAGAAGCTAGATCAGCCGTGGTCGGCGCCACAAGTGCGCGACTGCCGGCCCGGAGCCCTGAGCAGCCCGTTCACCCGCCCGATACCAGCAACGGCGGTCCGGATCCCCGGAAGGTGCACCGTGCGCAGCAGAGTTCCGTCGTCCGGATGTCACCCGATCGGGCGTACGCGGCGGCGGCTCGACGGTGGGGTCGGCGGAGAGTGATCGACTCCGCGCGCCCGCGACGACTACTCGCCGACCGGGGCGGGCAGGACCAGTGCACCCTCCACCCGGCGGCCGCCCGGGTGGCACGTCCGTTCTCGACGAGAGGAGCGCCGTCCATGGCGTCCGTCATCCACTACACGATCGCCACCGAGGCCGAGAAGAGCCCGGACTTCCGCCGTGTGCTCTGGACCGGTGAGCACACCCAGCTGGTCATCATGACCATCCCGCCGGGCGGCGAGATCGGCGAGGAGGTCCACGAGGTGGACCAGATCCTCACCTTCGTCAGCGGGACGGGGAAGGCGATCATCTCCGGGTCGGAGAAGGCGTTCGCCCAGGGCGACCTCGTCGTCGTGCCCGCCGGCAAGAAGCACAACTTCCTCAACACCGGCCAGAACCCGCTGATCCTCTACACCGTCTACGGCCCCCCGGAGCACGCCGACGGCGCGGTGCACGCGACCAAGGAGGAGGCCGACCGGCTCGAGGAGGAGGGCAAGGACGAGCCGCCGACGTCCTGACCCCACCCGACGCTGTGCGCGAACGCCCGGTTCCGAGCGCTTGGGTTCTAGGAGTCGTCGCAACACCTCGATGAGACGAGGTGACCTCGATGGCTGGAACCGTGCATGTGCCGAAGCAGGTTCATCGTCGGTTCTGGCGGCTGGTCGCCGCTGGAAGCTCGACCGAGAATGCCGCTGCTGCCGTCGGCGTGGTTGGTGCCACCGGACGCAGGTGGTTCGCCGAGGCTGGTGGCATGACGCCGATGAGTCTGGCCGAGCCCCGTGGCCGCTATCTGTCGTTCGCCGAGCGGGAGGAGATCGCCCTGGATCGGGCGGCCGGCCTGGGCGTGCGAGAAATAGCCCGGCGGCTGGGGCGCAGCCCGTCAACGATCAGCCGGGAGATCGCCGGCGGCTGCGTGAACCGCCGGCCGCGCGGCCGCTACCGGGCCTCGGTCGCCCAGGCCCGCGCCGAGGCACGGGCCCGTCGACCGAAGCCGGCCAAGCTGGTTCTGCA
>NZ_FOND01000026.1 GCF_900112815.1 Blastococcus tunisiensis | reverse complement strand
CGGGCGATCTCCCGGACGCCCAGACCGGCTGCCCGATCCAGGGCGATCTCCTCGCGCTCGCTGAAGGACAGGTATCGGCCTTTGGGCTCGGCCAGATGTACCGGCGGGATGCCGCCGGCCCCGAGGAACCACCGGCGCCCGGTGCTGCCGGTGACCCCGACAGCTGCCGCGGCGTCCTCGGTGGAGGATCCCGCGGCGATCAACCGCCAGAACCGTCGGCGCACCTCGTTCGGGAGCGGAACATGCCCGGTCGTACCCATCGACAACACCTCGTCTTCATCGAGGTGTTGCGTCGACTCCTTGAACCCGAGCGTGGAGAACTGCCGACCAGCGCACGGTCTGCACAGGAGGAGGGCCCGGTGGCGACGAGGACGAGTGCCGGGATCCTGCTGTACCGGCGGCGGCCGGGCGGGCCCGAGGTGCTGCTCGGGCACATGGGCGGCCCGTTCTGGGCGCGGAAGGACGCCGGCGCCTGGTCGATCCCGAAGGGCGAGCACGGCCCGGAGGAGGACCCGCTCGCCGTCGCCCGGCGGGAGTTCGCCGAGGAGCTGGGCTCGCCCGTGCCGGCGGCCGACCTCGTGCCGCTCGGTTCGCACCGGGTGACGAGCGCCAAGGTGCTCACGGTCTGGGCCGCCGAGGGCGATCTGGACGCGACCACGACCCGGAGCAACACCTTCGAGCTGGAGTGGCCGCCGCGCTCCGGACGGGTGCAGGAGTTCCCCGAGATCGACCGGGCGGCCTGGTTCGCCCTGGACGAGGCGAGGGCACGGCTGCTGACGGGCCAGCGACCGTTCCTCGACCGGCTGGTCGAGGTCCTCGACGGCCGGCCGTAGCGGGGCCTGTGCGCAAGCTCTCACGGTAGGTGACGGTCGGATTACAGGTCGTCCCACGCGACGGGAACCGCCCGGATGCGGGCCCGTGACCTGCGAAGGTCTCCTCCGACGAGCCCGTGGGGGACGTCCGAGTCGGAGGAGGCACCATGACCTGCACCCACTGCAGCGCAGTCGAACAGCGGGGCCGCTACTGCGTCGGCTGCGGCAAGCTCCTGCCGCCGTCCGCGCTGCCCGCCCGCCGGGTGCGCCTGGCACCCCGCCACCTCCTGGACGACGACACCCAGCCGGTCCTCCGGTTCCCGGTGAGCCCTCGCCGGTCGGTGGAGAACGAACCCGCGGCCGCCGTCTGACCGATCGGGACCTCCCGTGCCGGAGGTCCCCTCGACGTGGGCGCCGTCAGCGTGGACGGTGCCCACCCCGACGGCGGGCGGGTGACGAGGCTCACCGCTAGCAATCCGCTTGCAGGAGTTAGCACTCCGGGTTCGTGGGGCATGAACAAGACCGTCAGGTCATCCCCGAATCCTTGGAGTTGTTCCTTCGTCATGACCGACACCACGAGCACCCTGATCAACCAGCTGCGCGCCCTCGTCCTGCTCACGCAGACGGAGGAGCAGGTCGCCCGCACCCGGATCTCGCAGGCCCGCACGGACGCCGTGCGCCGCGAGCTCACGCAGAACGCCGACAACGCCGCGGCCCGGGCCCTGGAGATCACCGAGCAGCTGCGCGCGCTCGGTGGCGTGCCCGACGTCGTCACCCCGACGGTCGGCCGGCTCTCCGCCGTCATCAAGGCCACCTTCGAGCAGGCCGCCCCGGTCGAGGAGGCGCTGCTGACCGACCTGCAGCTCGAGCACCAGCTGCTGGACCGCGCGACCTACCTGAAGGTCCTCGCCGACCAGGCCGGCAAGACCGACGTGCGCAAGCTCGCCGAGAAGCTCGTCGACGCCCACTCGGCGACCGTCGAGTGGCTGACCGTCGTCCTGGCCGAGGAGGCCATGGGCGGCCCGGCGGCGCTCGTCCCGACCCCGGTTCAGAAGGTCGCCGGTGGCGTGGCCCGCGCGGTCAACGCCCCCGTCCGGTTCTGGGCCAACACGGTGAACAACGCCGTGGACTCGGTGAAGAGCGCCGGTGAGGAGACCTCCGACCGCTTCGCCGCCGTCACCGACCGGGCGCACGCCCTGTCCGAGGCCGTCCGGGACACCTTCGCCGCCGGTCGTGGCGCGTCGCTGCGCCGCGCCGAGCAGATCGCCGACCGCGAGGGCGACAAGGACGCCGCCGCCGCGGCCCGCTCCGCCCGCGAGGAGCTCGGTGACGTCTCCGCCGACGAGCTGCCGATCAAGAACTACGACACCCTCTCCGTCGGCGACGCGGTGAAGGCCGTCAAGAGCCTGAAGACGGCGCACGACATCAACGTGGTGATCCGCTACGAGGAGACCCACAAGAACCGGTCGAACGTGGCCAGCGCCGCGCAGACCCAGCTGGCCGCCCTGGCCAAGGACGCGGTGGGCGTCGACGCCTGATCCCACTGCACGCCGCAGGGCCCGCATCCCCGTCTCGGGGGTGCGGGCCCTTCCGCGTGTGCGCCCGCGTCCGCTCCGTAGCGCCCCGCGGGGCGGGGGAGGGGTATCGAGGGTCACCCGAAGCGGCGGTTTGGCGCGCCGGGGCGAACGGGGAAGTCTGCGGGCATGAGCATCACCCCCGAAGCCCTCGAGGCGGAGTTCTCGCTGACGACCGCCGCGACCCGTCTGGACTTCCTCAGCCGCCGGGACACCGGGAACACCGCGCTCAACGTCGTGCAGGAGAACGACGACGACGCCTGGGCGTCGTCGCTGAAGGACGTCGACACGTCGCTGGACACCTTCGAGGCGCTGGAGCTGCTCGCCCTCGGCGAGGTCGTCGCGCGCAAGGCGCACGACAGCCAGCTGGTCGGCATCCGCGCCGCCCTCCGCGGTGGTGCCGGCTGGGACGAGATCGGCACGGCCCTCGGCACGACCCCGGACGCCGCCTACGACTCCTTCCAGACCGCGATCTCCCGCCAGCTCGACGCCGATGCGGCGGAGGCGGCGCGGGAGCTCGCCGGCGCCCGCCCCTCCCACTGACATCGGGGGCTCGACGGCGGGCCCACTAGCGGATCTCGACGCCCTTCCAGAAGGCCACCCGCCCGGCGATCTCCTTCGCGGCGTCCTCGGGCTCCGGGTAGTACCAGGCGGCTGCCGCGTTGACCTGCCCGTCGACCTCGAGGTCGTAGTAGGACGCGGTGCCCTTCCAGTGGCAGACGGTCTGCGCGTCCGAGGGGCGCAGCACGTCGGCGCGCACCGCGTCGCGCGGGAAGTAGGCGTTCCCCTCGACGGTCACGATGTCGTCGGACTCGGCGACGACGGTCCCGTTCCAGCTGGCTGTGGTCATGCCCCGATGGTCCTCCGGGCAGGGGCGGGCGCGCAGCTCACCAGCGCAGCGGGTACATCTCCCTCGACTGCGCCGTCCGGCAGGCCCGGCAGTGCCCCCAGCTGACGATGCTCAGCGGGCTGGTGGCCGCGCCGCACTCGGGGCAGTCGACGGCCTCCTGCGCGTGGGCGCGGGCCTCGCTGATCTCCTTGGACCGTTCCTCGTGGATCGTCCGGTCACCCCGGCAGGGGCAACCCAGATGGGCTTCGGCGCAGCGTCCTGGCCACGTAGCGACGGGGTGCCTCCCGGGCAGCAGAGGATGTTGCCCCTGACGCTACTCAGGTGCGCCAGCCCCGCGCGTCCCCCGCACGGGTCCGATCTCGGCACAGGTCGACGAATCGACATGTCGACGACCCGACATGTCGGCTCAGGCGTAGGTCCCGACGACAGGGGCATGAGTCCGGAGGACAGCCCGCCGACCCGAGGAGGGACGATGGCGACACCGTCGGACGAGCCCGACCGCGACCGCTCCGGGCAGGGAGCGGACGAGGGGGCCGAGCGCTCCCGCAGGCGGTTCCGGATCCTCGTCCCGCTGGGCATCGTCCTCGTCGTCGCGGCGCTCATCACCTACATGCTCGTGGTGAGCCAGCGCGGCGCCGAGGACGAGAGCGACATCTACAACAGCGGGACCGGCTCCACCGCCGTCCTGGTCGACCCGTTCCCGGGGGCGGCCGCGCCGGTGTGACCTGCGGTCACCAAGGCAGGAGGGCGAACGTCGCGACGGCGTGCACGAGACTCCTGTCGTCATCGCTCCCGCCGCCGGTGGCCCCGGGGTCCGGTGGGGTTCCCGGGGCGGCCGGAGCGGTTCGTGACCGCACCGATGCCTGGGCGATGCCGCGTCCGCCCTGGTCAGAGCCGCGGCGGGCGATGATCTGCGCGATCGCACCACTCCCAGCGAACGCCCAGGAGCACCCGTGACCTACCCGTCCGACCCCGCCGCCCCGGCCCCCCGGCCCGGTACCCCCGACGGCGCCTGGGCGCCGCCCCAGGGTGGCGCCTCCGCCGCCGCCCCCGAGGACCAGCAGAAGAGCGGCGCGAAGAAGTGGCTGGGCATCGGTGGCGCGGTCCTGGCCGCCGCCGTCGTCGGTCTCGGTTCCCTGACCGGCTGGTTCGGCGCCGGCGACCCGGAGGTCGGCGACTGCGTGCAGAGCAGCGGCGAGAGCGACGTCGAGGTCGTCGACTGCGATGCCCCCGAGGCGCAGTTCAGGATCGTCGGCATCGACGAGCAGGAGATGACCCGGTCGGAGTTCGACGCGGCGTCGATCGAGGACCTCTGCGTCGACTTCGCCGAGACCGAGGGCGCGCTGTGGTTCGGCGACCTGATGACCGAGCCGGGCACCATCTACTGCGCCGCGGCGATCTGACCGGTCGTCGCCCGGGTGCCCCGCCGGTCCGCCGGGGGGCATCCGGTGCTCCGGCGGCGGACCGCCGGTCCTCCCCGTCGAGCCGGCAGCGCCGTCGTTTGGCAGGCTGACCGGCGATGGCGTACTGGGCGGACTGGCTGATCACGGGCGTCGGGGCGGTCCTCGTCCTGGTCGCGCTGCGGGACATCTTCCACACCATCTGGCACCCGAGCGGGCGGGGGGACCTGAGCCACCTCGTCATGCGCGGGCTGTGGCGGCTGGGGCAGCGCCGGCGCGACCGGGGCACCGCCGGGGTGCTGACCGGGCCGATCGCCCTGGCCCTGGTCATCGGCATGTGGCTGGTGCTGCTCATCGGCGGCGGCGCGCTGGTGTACGTGCCGCACCTCCCGGAGAGCTTCCAGTACCAGAGCGGTCTCGACGTGAGCGAGCGCAGCGTGGTGCTCGACGCCATCTACGCGTCCACGGTCACCCTCGCCACGCTGGGCTTCGGTGACATCGTCCCGACGGCGGGTTGGCTGCGCGCCGTGGTCCCGGTCCAGGGGCTGATCGGGTTCGCCCTCCTCACCGGATCGGTGACCTGGGTGCTGCAGGTCTACCCCGCGCTCACCCGCCGCCGGGCGCTCGCCGTCCGGCTGGCCCAGTTGCGCACCGTCTCCGCCTTCGACCTCGTCCAGGACCCCCATTCGACCCTCGCCGCGCCGTTGCTGGAGAGCCTCGCCGGCGCGCTCGTCCAGGCGCGGGTCGACGTCACCCAGTACAGCGAGACCTTCTACTTCCGCGACGGCGACGAAGAGGCCGCGCTCCCGGCCATGCTGTCGGTCGCATCCACGCTGTGCGCGGCCGGGCACGAGGCGCCCCGCAACGACGTCCGGCTCGCTGCCACGCTGCTCAGCACGGCGATCGACGACTTCGCGCGGGTGCTCGACCGGCAGTTCCTCGGCGTGGGGGGATCCACCGGCGAGATCCTGGCCGCCTACGCCCGGGCCCACAACTACGCGGATCGCACCTGAGTCGTCGCAGGCTCCGGCCGGTTGCGGTCCAGGAAGTAGGCGCCCAGGGCGCCGGCCACCGTGGCGAACACCGCGACCGAGTAGACCGCGAGGGCCACGTCGAGGAAGCGGGCGAGCCCACCCTCGGCGGAGAGCGGTTCCCCGCTGACAGTCGCCAGCGCGGCGTCGTAGAGGGCCGGGCCGTAGCTGTCGTAGGCGCCGACGACGTACAGCAGCTGGCTCGCGGCCAGGACCACCACACCGGTGACCGCGACGAGCCAGCCGATCCGCCCGGATAGCAGCCGGCCCGCCGATCGCGACCCCCGGACCGCCGCGGACAGCATCCCGCCCACCCGCGCCACCCGCAGGAACGCGAGAGCCCGGACGAACCGGAGGAAGGGCACGGCCAGGAAGATCAGCTGCCACCAGTTGCGGGCCCAGAACCGGCGCCGGTCGCGAGCCGTCAGCGCCCGGTAGGCGAACTCCGCCACGAAGATCGCCCAGGCCACCCAGCCGAGCACCGTCAGCGTGGTCACCAGCCAGGGCTCGGTGGCCAGTGACTGGCCGAGGACCACCAGGACGAAGACCAGGCCCAGCACGCCCATCGGCTTGTCGAGTCGGCGGGCCAGGCCCTCCGTCTCGGGGGCGTCGGGGGCGTCGGGGGGCTGGGGCGGGCGGTCCATGGTGCAGGCCTACCCGTGTGGCGCCCGTGCACCCCGCGGGACCGGTGTCCCTGCCGCCGGGAAGGATGCCGGAAAAATACCCGGGCGACCGTGTCGATCCCGGCGTCGGCCGTTCGACGTGTCGGTAGAACGGGGTCCGCGCCGGTCGCCACGACCGGCCCCCGTTCACCGGACGGGATGCGAAGGAGAACCTGCGATGCGCTTCATGGTGATCGTCAAGGCGGACGAGGCGAGCGAGCGGGGCGAGCTGCCGCCCCAGGAGCTGCTGGCGGCGATGGGCGCCTACAACGAGGAGCTGGTGAAGGCCGGCATCATGCTCGACGGTGACGGCCTGCGGCCCAGCAGGCACGGCGCCCGCGTGCAGTTCGACCAGGACGGCAACGCCACCGTCATCGACGGCCCGTTCACCGAGACCAAGGAGCTGGTCTCCGGGTACTGGGTCTTCGAGGTGTCCTCCCGCGAGGAGGCGATCGAGTGGGCGAAGAAGGCGCCGTTCCGCGGCGGCGAGCTCGAGATCCGCCCCTTCTCGACCGCCGAGGACTTCGGCGAGGCCTTCACGCCCGGGCTCCAGGAGAAGGAGAACGCGCTGCGCGAGACCGTCGCGCAGCAGCGGGGTCGGTGACCACCCCGGCTGCCCGGACGGCGTCGACCGCGGACCTGCACCGCGTCGTCGACGCCGTCTGGCGGATGGAGTCCGCCCGCATCGTCGGCGCGCTCGCCCGCGTGACCGGGGACGTCGGGCTGGCGGAGGACCTCGCCCAGGACGCCCTGCTCGCGGCGCTCGAGCAGTGGCGGGACACCGGCGTGCCGGCCAAGCCGGGGGCGTGGCTGATGGCCACCGCCAAGCACCGGGCGATCGACACGTTCCGCCGGGCCGAGAACCTGCGCCGCAAGACCCAGGAGCTGGGCCGCGAGCTCGGGGACGCCGAGGAGCCCGACTGGGCCGCGGCGCTGGACGAGGAGGTGGAGGACGACGTCCTGCGGCTGGTGTTCACCGCCTGCCATCCGGTCCTGTCCCGCGATGCCCGGGTGGCCCTCACGCTGCGGCTCGTCGGGGGCCTGACCACCGACGAGATCGCGCGCGCATTCCTCGTGCCGGAGAAGACGCTCGCGCAGCGGATCGTGCGCGCCAAGCGGACGCTCGCCGCCGCCCACGTGCCGTTCGAGACGCCCGCCGGCGAGGAGCTCGCCGCGCGGATCGGGTCGGTGCTCGAGGTGCTGTACCTCGTCTTCAACGAGGGGTACTCGGCGACGGCGGGGGAGGACTGGGTCCGGCCGTCGCTGTGCCAGGAGGCCATGCGGCTGGGGCGCATCCTGGCCGGCCTGGTCCCCGACGAGCCCGAGGTGCACGGCCTGGTGGCGCTGATGGAGATCCAGGCGTCGCGGCTGGCTGCCCGCGTCGGGCGCGACGGCGAGCCGGTGCTCCTCGCGGACCAGGACCGTGCCCGGTGGGACCACGTCCTCGTCCGGCGCGGCCTGGCGGCGCTCGAGCGCGCCGAGAGCACCGGGACGGCGCTCGGCCCCTATGCGCTCCAGGCCTCGATCGCCGCCTGCCACGCGCGTGCGGCGACGTTCGACGACACCGACTGGGTGCGCATCGCCGCGCTGTACGAGGCGCTGGCCGCGCTGACGCCGTCACCGGTGGTCGAGCTCAACCGGGCCGTCGCCGTGTCCCGGGCCTACGGGCCGGACGCGGGCCTCGCGCTCGTCGACCGGCTGGCCGACGTCCCGGCGCTCCGGGGCTACCACCACCTGCCCACCGTGCGCGCCGACCTGCTGGAGCAGCTGGGCCGGCGGGAGGAGGCCCGTGCGCAGTTCGAGGCGGCCGCGCTGCTCACCCGCAACGAGCGGGAGCGCGCGGTGCTGCTCGATCGTGCCGCCGCCTGCGGCAGGGGCGTCGGCGAGTAGCGGGCCGACGGGCGATCCCGGCCCTCAGGAGGAGCCCGCCTCCGCAGCGGTCCGCAGCCGGTCCAGGGTGGTCCGCATCCCGGCGTGCAGCGCCCCTCGCCGATCGCGGTCGCCGAAGACCCGCTCGATCACGAACCTGCCGATCCGGCTGACCGGCCGGTCCACCTGGTAGCTCTCGACCACCCGTGTGCCTCTGCCCACCGGTTCGAAGCGGTAGCGCCAGGTGATCGTCCCGGCGAACGGCTCGCTGCGGGTGACCGCGAACTCCCGGCCGGGCTCCGCGACGGTCACCACCGGCCGGTTCTTCCAGCTCCTGCCTCGCGCGTTGGTGTTGACCGCCTCGAAGCGCGCGCCGACCGCCGGGCCGGTGGCGCCGTCGAGCCAGCGGCAGCTCGTGATCTCGGGGCTGAACTCGGGGGTGCGGGTGACGTCGGCGACCAGGGCGTAGACGTGCTCGGGCGGTGCGGTGACGACGATGCTGGCCTCGTCGTGGTCGAGCGTCTGCATGGCGACTCCTCAGGGTGCGGGGGGAGGGCGGTACGCGGAGAGGAACTGCTCGATCGCACGGTCGGTGAGCCGGCTGAAGATCCCGTCCGGGAAGGAGGCGCCCGGCTGGTTGGCCAACTGCTGGGAGATGAGCCCGCTGAGCACGACGGTCCAGAGGCGGACCGTGTCGTCGGTGTCGGCGGCCGGTGCCAGCTGGCCGAGCCGGACGGCCTCGGCGAACTCCGTCCGGACGTCGGCCATCTCGTCGACCGCGGGGGCGAAGACAGCGGGGGAGGGCGCGAAACCGGGGACCGGTCGCCAGTGGAGCAGCTGGGCGGACGCGGGGTGCTCGACCGCCCAGCGCACGACGGCCCGGGCGCCGGCGCGCAGGCGGGGGAGGCCGGGCTCCAGGCCGTCGACCGCGGCGCGCACGGCATCCTGCTGAGCGCGCAGGCCGCGGGCGAACAGCGCGTCGTACATGGCGTGCCGGCGGGGGAAGTACTTGTACAGCGACGGCCCGCGGATCCCCATGCGGCGGGCCACCTCCGACACCGTCAGCGCGCCGACTCCCTGCTCGGCCATGAGGGCGAGTGCGTGCTCCAGCGCCTCGTCCCGCACGGCCGCGCGGCGGCGCTCGATCCTGGTCGGCGGGCGGCTGGCATCCGTAGCCACGGCTAGAGGGTGTAGCCGAACGTGTCGGCCGTCAAGGGGGATCAGTCCGGCCGGGCGTTGTCCCTGAGCTGGTCGAGCAGTCGTCGCAGGTGTGCGACGTCGGCGTCCTCCAGGCCCGCGCGCAGCCGGCCGTCGAACGAGGCCGCCGCCCGGCGGAGGCGCAGGAACAGCTGCCGCCCGGGTTCCGTCACGGTGACGACCTGGACCCGCCGGTTGCCGTCCGTGCGTTCCCGGACGACCAGGCCGGCGCGCTCCATCTCCTCCAGGTGGTGGCTGAGCGTCGGCTGGCGCACCCCGACGGCCGCGGCGAGGTCGGCCTGCGTGCGGTGGGTGCCGGTCGACAGCGCCCGCAGCACCTGCCACGCGGGGGAGGAGCCGCCGGCGGCGGCGAGCACGTCGTCGAACGCCCGGGTCACCTCCTTGGCGACCCGGCCGATGGTGAGGCCGAGCGAGTCGTCGTCCCCTGCCACGGAGCCATCTTAGAGGTCTAACCGTTCGACGTCTCATCGTCGTCGAGCGGTTCGACCCGGCGCAGGAACGAGCGGATCGCCAGGTGGTGCGACAGCGGTTCCCGGTGCTCGTCGCACGCCGCCCATCCCTTCTCCCGGTCCGGCGTGTGCAGCCGGGGGTTGTTCCAGACCAGCCGCCAGCGGGCGGGGGCCCGGCAGCCCTTGGCCGAGCACAGGGGGGTCGCGTCGTCCACGCCGACCAGTGTGGCGGTCCGTCGCGGGTGCGCCGGTGCGGTCAACCTTCCGGAGCCCTCGCGACGTGCAAGGAGGTGGACGGGGGAGAGGAACGTGATGGAGGCCGACGGCGAGAACGGGTTCCGCGAGTTCGTGCTGCGCCGGCGTGCCGCCCTGCTGGAGGCGCGGGCGTGGAGGACAGCCTGGCCGGACCGGGCTTCGCCGTCGTCCGGCCGGCGCCGGACGGTGGGGTGCTGCGCCTCGAGCTCGCCGACGGGGGCACGCTCGAGTGGGCGGTCGTCGCCGGCTCCCCGGACGCGATCGTCGACCGGGACGGCCGGAGCGCCGCGGACCGAGACGGCCTCAGGGCAGCCGCTGCAGCAGGGCCCGGGCCACCTCCACCGCGGCGGGACCGGGCGCGTCGGCCGCCGCCCGGAGCCACGCGGCCAGCGGGGCCGCGAGCCCGGGGGAGAGGGCGGCGATCCACGCACCCGTGCGCGCGCGGGCCTCGGCCACGTGCTCGGTGCCGCCGTCCGGCGCGTGCGCGATCACCTCGGGACGGGAGGCGAGCAGCCCGCCCGCCCGCCAGTCGCCGGGCGTGGTGCGGGCGGCCAGCTGCTCCAGCCGGTCGGCCGCCGTCCGCAGCAGCGACGCCTCGTCGGCGGTCATGCCGGCTCCTTCCGCATCGGCACGTGCGGGATGCCGTCCTCGACGTAGCCGGGCCCGCTGAGCCGGAAGCCGAACTGCTCGTACCAGCCCTGGAGATGGGCCTGGGCACCGAGCGTGATCGGGGCGCCGTCGCAGAGCGCGATCCCCTCGCGCATCAGCTCCGCCGCCAGCCCACGGCCGCGGAAGCCGGCGGCGGTCGCCACCCGGCCGATGGCCCGCGTCGCGCCGTCGTCGAGCACCCGGATCGTCGCCGCCACCTCGCCGTCGGACTCCAGCCACAGGTGCACGGTCGCCGGTTCGGTGTCCCGGCCGTCCAGCTCGGGATACGGGCACTCCTGCTCGACCACGAAGACGTCCACCCGCAGCCGGCACAGCGCGTAGACCTCGAAGGGGCTCAGCTCGGCGAACCGCGCCCGGCGCAGCGAGGGGGTGGTCATGCCCCAGTTGTAGCCGATGCGCCGGATCAGGTGCCGCACCCGTGTTCACCACCGCCCGCCGTGTTTAGGTGTGCCTTGCCTACAGTGGTGTCGTGGACGCAGGAGGAAGCAGCACGTGAGCATGTCCCGCCGGACCGTCGTCGGCCTCGCCACCTCCTCGGCGCTGCTGGGCGCCCTCGCCGGGTGCGGGGGCTCCGGGGCGGCGGGGGAGGGCGAGACGCTCACCGTCTACAGCGCCCAGCACGAGAGCCTGGTCCGCACGATGCTCGAGGGGTTCACCGAGGGGACCGGCATCGAGCTGGAGTTCCGCGACGCCAACGACTCCGAGCTGGCCAACCAGATCGTGCAGGAGGGCGAGGCCTCGCCGGCCGACGTCTTCCTCACCGAGAACAGCCCGGCGATCGACGTCGTCGACGACGCCGGGCTGCTGGCCCCGCTGGACGAGGCGACGCTGGAGCAGGTCGACGAGGCCTTCCGCCCCGCGTCGGGCGACTGGGTCGGCTTCGCCGCCCGCTCCACCGCGCTGATCTACAACCCGGCGGAGATCGCCGAGGACGAGCTCCCCGCGTCGATGCTGGACCTCGCCGACCCCGCGTGGGAGGGCCGGGTCGCCATCGCCGCCGGCGGCGCGGACTTCCAGGCCATCGTCAGCGCCGTCCTGGCGCTCGAGGGCGAGGACGCCACCCGCGAGTGGCTCACGGGGCTGGCGCGCAACGCCGAGATCTACTCGAGCAACACCGCGATCATGAAGGCGGTGGACGAGGGCGAGGTCCCGGTCGGCATCACCTACCACTACTACTGGTTCCGCGACCAGGCCCAGGACGGGCTCGTCGGTGACGACGCGGAGCTGCACTACTTCCGCAACCAGGACCCGGGGGCTTTCGTGAGCGTCTCGGGGGCCGGGGTGCTCGCCTCCTCCGACCAGAAGGACGACGCCCAGCGGCTGGTCGAGTGGCTGACCGGCCCGGAGGCGCAGGAGCGGCTGGCCGGCAGCAGCGCCCTGGAGTACGCCGTCGGCGTCGGCGTCGCCTCTGCCGACGCCCTCCCGCCGCTGGCCGACCTGCAGGCGCCCGCGGTCGACCCCGGCTCGCTCGACGCCCCGCTGGTCACCGAGCTCATGCAGGAAGCCGGGTTGCTCTGAACACTCCCACGCTGCCGGTCCCGGGCCCCGGGGCGCCGATCACCCCGGCGGCCCGGGGCTCCCGGCCGTCCGCGTCGCCCGGTCGCCGGCTTCGCCGGTCGCCGGTGGCCCTGGCCCTGGCCGTGGGCGTGGCCGCGCTGGCGCTGCTGCCGCTGGGCTACATCGCCTGGTACACGGCCGACCTCGGCTGGGAGGGCGTGCGGGAGCTGGTGCTGCGGCCCCGGGTCGGGGAACTGCTCTGGAACACCACCCGGCTGGTCCTGGGCACGGTGATCGGCTGCGCGGTGCTCGGGGTGGGGGCGGCCTGGCTCGTCGAGCGCTCGTCGGTGCCGGCCCGCCGCGTCTGGCACGTGCTGCTCGTCGCCCCGCTCGCGGTGCCGGCGTTCGTGAACAGCTACGCCTGGATCTCGCTGCTGCCCGGCCTGGACACCTACGCCGGCGCGCTGCTGGTCGTGACGCTCTCCTACTTCCCCTTCGTCTACCTGCCGGTCGCCGCGGCCTTCCGGGGGCTGGACCCGGCGCTGGAGGAGACCGCCCGCGGGCTGGGGCTGTCCAGCTGGGCGGTGTTCCGCCGGGTGCAGCTGCCCCAGCTGCGGGTGGCCCTGCTGGGCGGCGGCCTGCTGGTGGCCCTGCACCTGCTCGCCGAGTTCGGCGCGCTGCAGATGCTGCGCTACCCGACCTTCACCACCGCGATCTACGACCAGTACCGCGCGACCTTCAACGGGCCGGGCGCCACCATGCTGGCCGGTGTCCTCGTCCTGCTCTGCCTGGGGCTGCTGCTGGCCGAGATCCGGCTGCGCGGTCGGCGCGGCTACGCGCGCACCGCGCGGGGAGCAGCCCGGCCGGTCCGCCCGGTCGATCTGCGGGGTCTCACGGCGCCGGCGCTGCTGGCGCTGGCCACCCTCGTCGGGCTCGCGCTCGTCGTCCCCCTGGCGAGCCTCGGGTACTGGATGACCGGTGGCCGCTCCGCGGCCGTCGACTGGGCGGCCCTGTCCACCACCACCGGGACCACGCTGGCGCTGGCCGCCGCCGCGGCCGCCGTCACCACCGCGATGGCGCTCCCGACGGGCTGGCTCGCCGTCCGTGCCCGCGGCCGGATCTCCACCCTGCTCGAGCGCAGCACCTACCTGGGCAGCTCGGTCCCCGGCATCGTCGTCGCCCTGGCCCTGGTGACGCTGAGCATCCGGGCCACGCCGTGGCTGTACCAGACCGTCCCGGTGCTGCTGGCCGCCTACGCGATCCTCTTCCTCCCCCGGGCGGTCGTCACCGTCCGGTCGGCGGTCGAGCAGTTCCCGCCGCTCTACGACGACGTCGCGGCGTCCCTCGGTTCGTCGGCGCCCGACCGGCTGCGCCGCGTCACGGTGCCGCTGCTGGCACCGGGGATCGGCGCCGGCGCCGCGCTGGTGTTCCTCGCCGTCGTCACCGAGCTGACCGCGACGCTGCTGCTGGCCCCGACCGGGACGACCACGCTGGCGACGGCGTTCTGGTCGGCGAGCAGCGCCCTGGACTACGGGTCGGCGGCGCCGTACGCCGTGGTGATGGTGCTGCTGTCCGCCCCGGCTACCGTGCTGCTGTCCCGAGACGCCCGACGAGGACTGACCCCATGAGTTCGCTGACCGTGCAGGCGCTGACGAAGGCCTTCGGCACCACCCCCGTCCTCACCGGGGTGGACCTGCACGTCCCGGAGGGCAGCCTCACCGCCCTGCTGGGCGCGTCCGGGTGCGGCAAGACGACGCTGCTGCGCCTGATCGCCGGCTTCGACGATCCCGACGCGGGAACCGTGGCCCTGGGGGACCGGATCGTGGCGGGGGAGGGGCGTGCCGTCGCCGCCCGCCGGCGCGGCATCGGCTTCGTGCCGCAGGAGGGCGGGCTGTTCCCGCACCTGACCGTGGCCGGCAACATCAGCTTCGGGCTGCCCCGGCGGCAGCGGCGCGACGGCGGCCGGGTCCGGGACCTGCTGGAGCTGGTGGGCCTGGACGCCTCGCTCGCCGACCGCTCCCCGCACCAGCTCTCCGGCGGTCAGCAGCAGCGCGTCGCGCTGGCCCGCGCCCTCGCACCGGCGCCGTCGCTGGTGCTGCTCGACGAACCGTTCTCCTCGCTGGACGCCGGGCTGCGCGAGGAGACCCGCCAGGCGGTCTCCGCGGCGCTCGTCGCCTCCGGCGCGACCGCCGTGCTGGTGACGCACGACCAGGCCGAGGCGCTGTCGATGGCCGACCAGGTGGCGGTGCTGCGGAGTGGGCGGCTCGTGCAGCTCACCGACCCCCGCACGCTCTACCGCAGCCCCCGTGACCTCGACGTCGCCGCCTTCGTCGGCGAGGCGGTCGTCCTGGACGCCGACGTCCGCGGCGGGACGGCGCACTGCGCGCTGGGTGCCGTTCGCTGCGACGGCGACGTGGCCGACGGGCCGGCCCGGGTGCTCCTGCGTCCCGAGCAGCTGCGGCTGGCACCGTCCGGGCAGGCCGGTGCCCTGGTGGCCCGGGTCCACGGGGTCGACTTCTACGGCCACGACTCGCGGGTCCGGCTGGTCCTCTCCGACGGGGCCACGGTGAACGCACGGGTCGACGGCGCGGACCTGCCGGCGGTCGGCGACGACGTCGCGGTGACGGTGCGGGGGACCGCGCTGGCGTTCCCCGTGGACGCGGCCGGCCGCTCGGTGCCGCTGCAGCCGTCGGTCTGAGGGACCGGGGCACCGCGCCGGGGCCAGTGCACCCGATCGCCCTTAGGGAAGCCTAAGCTTCGCTGCGTGGACCTCTTCCTCTTCACGGTCGACCCCACCTGGGGACGCGACGTGGTCGCCGCCGGAGCGGCCGGGATCGTCGTCGACTGGGAGCGCCGGGGCAAGGCGCGGCGACAGCAGGGCGAGAACACCCAGATCAACGAGGACACCCCCGACGACCTGGCGCGCATGCGCGCGGCCACCGAGGGCCGGCTGGTGTGCCGCATCAACGGCTTCGGTCCCTGGACCGGGGAGGAGGTGGAGGCGGCCGTGATCCGGGGGGCGGACGAGATCCTGCTGCCCATGGTCCGCACGGTCGACGAGGTGGACCGGACGCTCGACCTGGCGGCGGGCCGGTGCGGCGTCGGGATCCTCGTGGAGACCCGGGACGCGGTCGACCGGGCGGCCGCCCTCGCCCGGCGCCCGCTGTCGCGGCTCTACGTCGGGCTCAACGACCTGCGCATCGACCGGGGCTCCGACGAGCTGTTCCGGCCGCTGGTCGACGGCACGATGGACGCCGTCCGGGCGACGACCTTCCAGCCGTTCGGGGTCGGCGGCCTGACGCTTCCCGGAGGAGGGTTCCCCGTGAGCTCCGACCTCCTCGCCGGCGAACTGGTCCGCCTGCACACCGACTTCACCTTCCTCCGGCGGTCGTTCACCGCCGACATGGCCGGCCGCGACCCGTTCACCGAGGTGCCGCGCCTGCTGGCCTCTCTCGCCGCGCTGCGGCGCAGGGACGCCGTGGAGGTCGCCGAGGACCGATCCTCCTTCGTCGAGGCCGTGACCGGCCGGCCGGTTCCGGCAGCGGTGCCGGCGTCGGCGTGAGAGCGCTCGTCACCGGCGCCGGCGGCTTCGTCGGCCGGCACCTGGTGGCCCGGCTCGCCGCCGAGGGGTGGGACGTCGTGGGCCTCACCCGCGACCGGGTCGACCTCGCCGATCCCGTCGCCGGCGCGGCCGCGGTGCGCGCCGCCCAGCCCGACGTCGTGTTCTCCCTGGCCGCCGGACGGGCGAAGACCACCGCGGCGGAGCGGGCGGCCACGACGGCGGTGAACACCAGCCCGTGGCTGGTCGACGCGCTGCCGGACCGGTGCCGCGCGGTGATCCGGCTCGGGTCCTCCACCGAGTACGCCGCCGCGGCGCACCCGCTCGCGGAGGACGCCGCCCTCGAGCCGCGCGGCTTCTTCGGTGCCACCAAGGCCGCCGGATCCCTCCTGCTGCTGGGAGCTGCCGCCGAGCGCGGCGTCCGGTCCGCCGTCCTGCGCGCCTTCCAGGTCTACGGCCCCGGCGACCACCCCACCCGGCTGGTCCCGGTGGTCCTCTCCGCCGCCCGCACCGGCGGCACCGTGCCGCTGCCGGCCCGGCTGAGCCGGCGCGACTGGGTCTGGGTCGGCGACGTCGTCGACGCCTGCGTGCGGACCGCCACCGACGACGCCCTGCCGACCGGGACGGTGCTCAACCTCGGCACCGGTGTGCAGACCAGCACCGAGGAGCTCGTCGGGACGGCCGCGCGGGTGACCGGCCGGCCGATCGCCACCGCGGCCGGCGCGCACCCGGGCCGCGACTGGGACACCGCCGACTGGGTGTGCGACCCGTCCGCCGCCCGCCGGCTGCTGGGCTGGACGCCGACGGTGGACCTCGCCGAGGGTCTGCGCCGGACCTGGTCCGCGGAGGGCGTGCCGGCATGACGGGGGGCCGGGATCCTGGCGCGCGGATCGCGGTCGTCGTCCCCGTGCACGGCAACGAGGCCACGCTGCGGCCGCTGGCCGAGCGACTGGCCGCCGCGCTCGCCGGCCGGGACTGGCGGCTGAGGCTGGTCATCGACGCCTCGCCCGACGACAGCGCCGCCGTGGCCGGGACGCTCGCCGCGGCGGACCGCCGGATCGCCGTCACCGGGCTGACCGTCAACGTCGGTCAGCACGCCGCGCTCGCCTGCGGTCTGGCCGCCGAGCCCGACGCCGATGCCTGGGTCTGCCTCGACGCCGACCTGCAGGACCCGCCCGAGGCGGTTCCCCTGCTCGTCGACCGGCTGGCCCGCGGGGACGTGGGCGCGGTCTTCGCCGGACGGCGCGGGCGCTACGAGTCGCGGGTGCGGCGGCTCACCGGCACCGTGCACCGGCGGGTCGCCGCGCGGCTCACCGGGCTGCCGCCGGACGCGGGCGCCTTCCTGGCGATGGACGCGGAGGTCCGGAACGCCGTCGTCGCCGCCGTGCGGCACGAGGGGGCGCCGAGCGTCGTCCTCGCCGTGAGCCGGGCCGGGCGGCCGGCGGTCAGCATCCCGGTCGCCCGCGACCGTCGGCCGGAAGGCCGGTCGGCGTGGAGCGCGCGGTCCCGCGTGCGGCAGTCGGCGCGCTCGCTGGTGTGGGCGGTCCGGTCCGGGCGCTGAGCACCTGCCTCCCGGGGTCACCTCTCCCAGAGCTGGAGGACCAGGTGGGTCTTGCTCGCGGAGAAGTTGTGCACGTCGGTCATGCGCAGGCCCGCCTCGCGCATGATCTCGTCGTCGTCGGTGGGCTCGGGGATGCGGTCGATGAGCCGGCGGACCAGCCAGACCCGGTCGGCGTCGGCCGGGGCGTCCTCCGGCGGCAGCACGACGTCGGGGCGCAGCTGGGGGGCCAGGGTGCGCACGTAGTGGTCGAGCCCCATCGCCGAGCGCTGGTCGGCGGCGACGACCGGTTCCCCGGCCCGGTGCAGCTCGGCGAGGGTCTCGACCAGCTCGTCCGAGCGCTCGCGCGGTCCGCGGTCGACCATCGGCGCGCTGGTGAGCATCGAGCAGACGAGCAGCAACCCCGCCGCGGGCAGGCGGGCGGGCCGCGGCAGGGCGAGCGCCCCGGCCGCGGCGAGCACGCCGACGCCGAGCAGCCCGGCGAGCAGGTAGCGGGGCAGGTAGACGGGGCGGACGAGCTCGGCGAGCACGAGCAGCAGCAGCGGCACGAGCGCCCAGGCCGCCGCCACCACCCGGACGCCGCGTGCCCGCAGCGCGCCGACGACGGCGAGGCCGACGGTGAGGACGAGGAGAGGGGGCCACCCTCCGGCCCAGGCCTGCACGGCCAGCGCCGGGAGGGCGCCGCCGGTGCCGGTCAGGTGCTCGGCGTTGCGCCCGCCGGTCCCGTTGAGCAGGTTCACCAGCACCATCCCGGCCGCGGGCAGGACCGCGAGGGCGCCGACCGCGAGCACCGGCCACGCCCGGCGACGCCGCAGGACCACGGCAGCGACGACGAACGCCGCGAGGACGGTGACGGCGTACCAGTGCATCAGCCCCATGCCGGCGCCGGCCAGGCCGAACAGCAGGAGGCCCCGCGGGGGGTCCTGGAGCCAGCGGGCCAGCCCCAGCAGCGCGCCCCCGGTGGCCAGCATCGCCAGCCCGTAGCTGCGCGCCTCCACCGACTGCTCCAGCACCAGCGGGCTGACGGCCAGGACCAGCCCGGCCAGGACGCCCGTCGCGCGGCCCGCCAGCCGGCCGACCGCCCGGGTGATCAGCGCCAGGCCGCCGGCCGTGCCCAGCAGGGAGAGCACCCGCAGCGAGGTGTCGCTCCCCGTCCCGGGCAGCGACATCCAGGCGTGCACGACGACGTAGTAGGGCGCGTTGTACGACGGCGGGACGGTCGCGAGGTAGTCGGTGGTGCCGCGTCCGTCGACGACGGCGGAGAGGATGTCGCCCAGGGGCAGCCGGCCCACCTCGGCGGTGAACAGCTCGTCGAACCACAGGCCGTGCCCGGGGCGGAGCAGGACCAGGCCCAGGACCAGGACCAGCACCGGCGGCAGCAGTTCGACCGGCGACCAGCGGAGGACGTCGGGGCGGGCTCCGGCGTCGGAGCGGCCTCGCGCGTCGTCCCGGGTCGCGGTTGCGGTCACCCCGAGAGGTTAGGCGAGCCTTGCCCGCCGTCTGTGGCGCCCGCCCGGTATGTCCCGCCGGGCGACCTGTCGATCCGGCGACCTGCCGATCCGCGTCAGAGACCCAGAGCGACCTTCGTCTGGTCCACCAGCTGGAAGTGCCCGACGGCCCAGAAGGCGACCCCGGCGGCGGCCAGCCCGCCCAGCGTGACGGCCGCGGAGGAGACCGGGTGCTGCCTGGCGTGCCGCCAGGCGTCCTGGGCCTTGCGGCGGAAGATGGCGAAGAAGCGGGCTGCCCACAGGAACTCGGCCGACCAGACCCAGAGCCCGAGCAGGACCGGCGGGATGGTCAGCGGCCCCGGCAGGGCGGTCAGCGCGATGCCGAGCAGGACGAAGAGCAGCCCGACGACGAAGACGCCGATCCGCCAGGGCAGCAGGAATCCCGGGGTGCTGTGCATCCTCTCCCGCAGCGACCCCGGCTTCACCGGTCGCGGCTTGCCGAGGCCGTCGGTGCAGTCAGGGCAGCGGGTGGCGCCGTCGTGGTGGACGGCCGTGCCTGAGGTCATGGCTCCGCAGCTACCCGCGACCTGCCGCGCTCATGCCGGTTGTGTGCAATGCATCTGTCACGTGCCGTAGCGCAGGACCGCCCGCTCGCGGGCCTTGGCGGCCTCCACCTCGCGGTCCTTGGGCGGGGCCGCCGTCACCAGGGAGCCCAGGAGCCGGGTCGAGGCGGCGGCGACCTCGGCCACGGCACGGTCGAAGGCCTCGGCGTTGGCCCGGGACGGCTTCGTCGTCCCGCTGATCTTGCGCACGTACTGCAGGGCCGCGGCCTGGATCTCGTCCTCCGTGGCCGGGGGCTCGAAGTTCGACAGCGGGCGGATGTTCCGGCACATGCTCCGCAGCGTAGGAGTGGCTGCGGGTCCTGCCCAGCCGTCGGCGCCCTGCCGGAGTGCCTGCTCAGGCGTGGAAGCCGGCCCGGTCGACCCTGCGGTGGTAGCGCTCGCCGAGCTTCCCGCCGATCAGCGCGCCGAGCAGGGTGACCAGCAGGATCGCCACCAGGGTGACGATCCCGGCGGTGGTGGCGGTGCCCTCGTCGATCGGGATGCGGGGCAGGTTCAGCTGCTGGAGCACGTTGTACTGGGCCCCGAGGATGGTGCCGGCGGCCGCCAGGACGACGACGACCGCCAGGCCGATCAGCCAGACCGCGACGCCCTGCCGGGCGCCGTCGAACCGGGCCATGCGGCCGGCGACGTAGCCGCCGGCCAGGTAGGCGACGAAGAGGACGACCAGGACGGCGACGCCGCCGCCCAGACCGATGGCCTGCACCTGGTCCCCGGCCTGCTCCGCCGCCTCGTCGGCGGTGTCCACCCCCCGGGCGAGGCCGAGCGCGACCCCGGCCGCGGCGAGGACGGCGATCAGCAGGACGGCGAGCCCGTTGGCCGACAGCCAGCCGAAGAACGCGGCCCCACCCTTGATCCCGCCGAAGGCGGCGCGCTGGGCCACCACCGCCGAGCGGGCATCGCCGTGCGGAGCGGGAGCGCCGTCGGTGCGGACCGGGGCGGTGTGCTCGCGGGGGTGCTCGCGGGGAGCCTCATCCCGGGGAGCGTCGAGCTGGGAACCGTCGTGCCGGGTGTGCTCGGTGTCGGCCATGCTGGGTCTCCTCCGTGCCGGTGGGTCGGGCGATCCCCCTGCGATCCGGGTCGTGGTGTCCGTGCCGGCCGGGGGCGAACCGGCGGCGGCGGACGCATCGCCCGTCCGGATGACGTCGACCACCCGGATGGAGGACCCGTGACGCTCCTGCTGGTGGACGCGGCCAACGTGGTCGGTGCCCGCCCCGACGGCTGGTGGCGCGACCGCGCCGGTGCCACCACCCGGCTGCTGACCCGGCTGGCCGGGCTGCCGGGCCGTCCGGTGACCGGTCCCGACGGCGGCACCGTCGTGTGCGCGGACGTCGTCGCCGTGGTCGAGGGACGGGCCCGGGACGTGCCGGCCCCGGACGGCGTCCGGGTCGAGCGCGCAACCGGTAGCGGGGACGACGTCCTCGCCGCCTGCGCCGTCCGGCTGGACGCGCAGGGGGCCCCGGTGCTCGTCGTGACGGCGGACCGCGGACTGCGCGCGCGGCTGCCGGCCGGGACGCGGGTGGCCGGACCGGGCTGGCTGCTCGCCGTCCTCGACGAACTGGGTTGTGCACCACCTGCATGAGCCGGACGGGTGCCGGGTAGCGGAGCCGGGACGCCGAGCGGGCCGACCGCCCTCCCGTCCCGCCCCGAGGAGCTGACTGCGTGCCCACACCCACCGATCCCGACGGTCCGCTGCGGGTCCTGATCACCGGGGCATCGAGCGGCATCGGCCGGGCCACCGCCGTGGAGCTCGCCGGACGAGGTTCGCGGCTGGTGCTCCTGGCCCGCGGCCGCGAGTCGCTCGAGGAGACCGCCGCGGAGGTGCTGGCCGCCGGGGCGGAGGCGGCCCTCGTGCGCCCGGCGGACGTGACGGACGCGACCGCGGTGCAGGCCGCCGTCGACGACGCCGTCGCCGAGTTCGGCGGCCTGGACGTGGTCGTGCACTCCGCCCAGGTGATGGCCTACGGCCGCATCGAGGACGTGCCGCGGGAGGTGTACGAGCAGGTCGTCGACGTGTCCCTGCACGGCACGGCGAACGTGGCCCGCGCCGTCCTGGCGGTGTTCCGCCGGCAGCGCGCCGGGCACCTCGTCGTCGTCAACTCGCTGCTCGGGAACATCGCCACCCCGCTGCTCGGCAGCTACGTGACGGCCAAGTGGGGCCAGCTGGGGCTGATCCGGGTGCTGCAGCAGGAGACCCGCGACGAGCCCGGCATCTCCGTCTCGGCCGTGCAGCCCGGCGGCGTGGACACCCCGATCTACTACCAGGCCGGGACCTGGGCCGGCAGCACCGGCCGCCCCCCGCTGCCGGTGTTCTCACCGCAGCGGGTCGCCCGCACGGTGCTGTCCACCGTCGACAAGCCGCGTCGCATCGTGCAGGCCGGCCTGCTCAACCCGGTGATCACCGCCGGCTTCCGGTTGCTGCCCGGCGTGTTCGACCTGCTGGTGGAGCCCCTCCTGCGGCGTCTGGCCATCTCCGGCGACGAGGTGCCGGCGACCGAGGGCAACGTCTTCGAGTCCCGGCCGGCGGGCAACGCGACCGAGGGGCGCTGGCGCAGCATCTAGGCCGCCGGGCGCCTGACCGTCGGGGCAAGCCGGAACCCGTCGCCTCGGGTGCCGCCGGAGGTGCTCGGGCTGTGAGCCGCTCCTACCTGGCGGGCCTGTTCGGGCAGGGCATCGGGCCGTCCCTCTCCCCGGAGCTGCACGAGCGCGAGGGGGCCCGGCAGGACCTCCGCTACGTGTACCGGAGCATCGAGCTGGACGACGCCCAGCTCGCCCCGGAGCGGCTGCGCGCGCTGCTGGCGCACGCCGTGGAACTGGGGTTCGACGGCCTCAACATCACCCACCCGGTCAAGCACGTCATGACGCCGCTGGTCGACGACCTGTCACCGGGGGCGGCCGCCATCGGCGCGATCAACACGGTGGTGATCCGCGACGGCTCGACCACGGGGCACAACACCGACGTCACCGGCTTCGCGGCGGCCGTGCGCCAGGGCCTGCCCGATGCAGACCTGGACGACATCGTCCTCGTCGGTGCCGGGGGCGCGGGGACGGCCGTCGCGCACGCACTCGCCGACCTGGGCGCCGGCGCCCTGCACGTGGTGGACACCGACCCGCACCGGGCCGAGCGGCTGCTGGCGACGCTCGGCCCGCGGCACGCCGGCCGCGGCACCACCCATACGCCCGACCGGCTGCCCGCCCTCCTGTCACGGGCGTCCGGCCTGGTCAACGCCACGCCCATGGGGATGGCTGCGCACCCGGGCTCGCCGGTGGAGGCCTCCCTGCTGCACGACCGCCTCTGGGTCGCCGACATCGTCTACCGCCCGCTGGTCACCGCCCTGGTGCAGTCGGCGACGGAGCGGGGGTGCCGGGTGCTCACCGGCGCCGGCATGGCGGTCAACCAGGCCGCCGACTCCTTCGAGCTCTTCACCGGCCGTCCCGCCTCCCGGGCGGCGATGGTCGCCGACTTCGACGAGCTCGTCGCCGGCGAGCTCCAGCCACCCGGGCGGACGGCATGACCGGCCGCCCAGCACGGACCCACCGGAACCCAACGAAGGGAAATCCCATGTCCAGTCGCATCCGGCACCGGCGCCCGCTCCTCGCGGCCGCCCTCCTCGCGCCCCTGGTCCTCACCGCCTGCGGTGGGGACGACGGGAACGACGGCGGAGGCGGGGGCGGTGGTGGTGGTGGCGAGGTCGAGCTGACCCTCGCGCACAGCTACACCGAGCAGCAGCCCCAGCACCGGTGCGGTGCGCAGGTGATCGCCGACGAGGTCGCCGCCGCCGACGTCGGGATGACGGTCGAGGTCTTCCCGAGCAGCCAGCTCGGGGGCGACGCCGACCGCATCCAGTCGGTGGTCTCCGGCGACATCGACATCGACATCCAGGGCGCCTCGGCGCTCGGTGCGGTGTACGAGCCGATGAGCGTCGTCGACGCCGCCTACGCCTTCGACGACGGCGAGCACCTGGCCCGGTTCTTCGGCAGCGACGCGTCCGAGGAGCTGAAGCAGGGCTTCGCCGAGGAGACCGGCGTGAACGTGCTCGGCGCGTGGTCGGCCGGGGCCCGCCACTTCACCGCGAACCAGCCCATCCGGACGCCGGAGGACCTCGACGGGCTGCGGATGCGGTTCCCGAACTCGCCGCAGTTCCTGATGAACGCCGAGGCCCTGGGCGCCGCAGCCACCGAGGTGGCCTACGAGGAGCTCTACCTGGCGCTGCAGCAGGGGATCGTCGACGGCCAGGAGAACCCGATCGTCAACATCTCCGCCTCCAACCTCGGCGAGGTGCAGGACTACCTGAGCCTGTCCGGGCACCAGGAGAACTCCAACCTGGTGATCGTCGGGCCGGTGTGGGACGAGCTGTCCGGCGAGCAGCAGGAGGCCCTGGACGCCGCGATCGACACCGCGGTCGAGCAGGTGCCCGGCTGCGTCGAGGAGGACGAGCAGACGATCCTCGACGAGTGGGAGGCCAGTGGCGCGTTCGAGGTGGTGGACGACGTCGACACCGACGCCTTCCGCACCCAGGTGGAGGAGTACCTGCGGGCGAACCTCAGCGAGGAGCAGCTGCCCGTCTACGAGGCGATCCGCGACTCGGCCGAGTGACCGGTCGCACCCCCGCACCCTCCCGGGGCGGCCGCGACGGCGGCCGCCCCGGTGGCGGGGTGCAGACCTTCCGCGGTCCGGTGGGCGCCGGGGCGCTGGGCCGCACGCTGATCCACGAGCACGTCTTCGTGGGCAGCACCGAGCTGGACGTGAACCACCCGCACCCGGAGTGGGACGAGGACCGGGCCGTCGCCCTGGCCGCGCGCCAGCTCACCGAGCTCTACCGGCTCGGGGTGCGCACCGTCGTCGACCTCACCGTCCTCGGGCTGGGCCGGGACGTCGCCCGGGTGGCCCGCGTCGCCCAGCAGGTGCCGGTGCACCTCGTGGCCTCGACCGGCTACTACACCGCCGACGTCCTCCCGCCCTTCTTCGGCACCCACGGGCCGGGCCGGCTGGTCGGCGGACCGGATCCGCTGGTCGAGTTCTTCGTCGGCGACATCGAGGTGGGGATCGCGGGCACCGGTGTCCGCGCCGGCATGCTCAAGGTGGTCACCGACGCCCCCGGCATCACCGACGACGTCGCCCGGGTGATGACCGCGGCCGCGGTGGCGTCCCGGCAGACCGGTGTCCCGATCACCACCCACAGCCGCCCCGACCTGCGCAACGGGCTGGACCAGCAGGCGTTCCTGCGGGCCGCGGGGGTCGACCTCTCCCGCGTGGTGATCGGGCACTGCGGCGACTCCGAGGACCTGCCGTACCTGCGGTCGCTCATGGACGCCGGCTCGACGATCGGGATGGACCGGTTCGGCATGGAGCACGTGCTGCCCGACGAGCGCCGGGTCGCCGTCGTCCTCGAGCTGCTGCGGCTGGGCTACGCCGACCGGATGGTGCTCTCGCACGACGCGGCGACGTTCAGCCGGGTCACGCCCCCCTCGTGGCGGGCCGCGCACGCGCCGCACTGGCGGTTCGAGACGATCCCGCGGCGGATCGTGCCCATGCTGCTCGACGGCGGCGCCTCGCCGGAGGAGATCGAGCGGATGCTGGTCACCAACCCGGCCCGGATCCTGGTCCCGGCCTGACCGGCCGCGTCCGCTCAGCTGCGGCGGAGCAGGCGGGCGAGCCGGTGCCGTCGTCCGCCGGTCAGCTCGGCCACCGTGGGCGGGGGCGGCTCCTCGGCCAGGCCCGCGTGCCGCTCGCGCAGGCGGGTCCGGACGTCGTCGGGCGTGTAGGCGCGCCGCTGGCGCTCGTTGCGGGCCAGCACGGCACCGCCGGCCGCGACTCCCGCGAGACCGGCCACTCCCAGCAGCTTCCAGAGGCGCACGGTCCGTAACGTAGCCGCTCGTGCCCCAGCTCACGCTCGACCAGGCCGTCGACCTCACCAGGACCGGCGACGTCTGGGTGTTCCGCGGTCCGTCGCTGGCCGACCGCGCGATCCGCGCGCTGACCAACGCGCCGGTCAACCACGTCGGTATGGCCGTCGTCCTCGAGGACATGCCGCCGCTGCTCTGGCACGCCGAGCTCGGCAGGTCGCTGCCCGACGTGTGGACCGGCGAGCACCAGCGCGGCGTGCAGCTGCACGACCTGCGCGACGCCGTCACCACCTGGCGCCGGCGCTACGGACAGCAGGCCTGGCTCCGGCAGCTGGTCGGTCCCGCCGAGGACGGTGGGGTGACCCCCGCCATGGAGGACGCCGTCCTGCGCACGATCGCCCGGCTGGACGGCCGGCCGTTCCCGACCACCCGCGGCCTGGCCCGTGGCTGGGTGAACGGCCGGCTGCGGCGGCAGACCGCCGCCGAGACCGTGTTCTGCGCCGAGCTCGTCGCCGCCACCTACACCGCGATGGAGCTGCTCCCCGGCGACCGGCCGCTCAACGCCTACGACCCGGGCAGCTTCTGGTCCGGCGACGACCTGGAGCTGCTCCAGGGCGCCCGGCTGGGGCCGGAGATCCCGGTGTCCGTGCCCCTCGCCGACTGAGTCCCGCTCAGCGACTGACCACCCGGTAGGTCGACTGCACCATGCCGCCGGCGAACGTCCGGGTGCGGACGTGCTCCAACTGGATGTCGGCGGCCAGCTCGCCGAACGGGGTGAGCCCGGTCCCGATGAGCACCGGCACCCGCGAGAGCGTCAGGTCCGCCACGAGGCCCGCACGCAGGAACGCGTGCACCGTCCGGCCGCCGTCGACGTACACCCGGTGGTACCCGGCGGCGGCGAGCGCCGCCGCGGCCGCGTCGACCGAGCGGTGCACGCTGGCGACCCGCGGGTCGGCCCCGTCGATGAGGGTCGTGCTCAGCACGTGCAGCGGCTTGCCCTGGTACGGCCACTCGTCGAACGGGGCGATGAACTCGTACGTGCTGCGCCCCATGACGATCGCGTCGATCCCGGCGACGAACTCGGCGAACCCGAAGTCGCCGCCCTCGCCGTCGTCGGGGGGGCCGTTCCCCTCGTCGCCGCCGGTGAGCCAGCCGATGTCGCCGTCGAGCCGGGCGATGAACCCGTCGACGCTCATCCCGAGGAAGACCGATCCGGTGAAGGGAGCATCCATGCCGTTCACTGTGGCGCAGGGGTACGACGGATGTCAGGGGTTGCGTTCCCCGTGCCGGGGCGGCCGCCCGCGCCGGCCCGGCGCAGGCTGCGGTCCGCGGCGGCGAGCACCAGGAGGGGGTCGATGCCGGAGGTGGGCGCCTCGCTGGTCCCCGGGAGGAGCCCCGCACCCCGATCAGGCGACCGGCGCCGGCGCCCGCGCCGACAGCCGGACGACCGTGTCGCCCGGCCGGGCCAGGTCGTCGTCGTGGGTGACGCAGACGACCACCCGGCCGGCCAGCGCGCGCCGGAGGTCGTCGACGAGGGCGGTCGCGGTCGGCGGGTCGAGGTGGGCGGTCGGCTCGTCGAGGAGGATGACGTCGCGGTCGGCCAGCAGCGCCCGGGCCGCGGCCAGCCGTCGCCGCTCGCCGCCGGACAGCGCGGTGCCGCCGGCGCCGACGGGGGTGTCGAGCCCGAGGGGGAGTGCGCTGAGCAGCGGGCCGAGCCCGGCCACGTCGAGCGCCGTCCGCATGCGGGCCTCCCCGGCCGGGCCGGCCAGCGCGCCGCGCGGTGCGGCCACCGCGAGGTTCGCGCGGACGGTGGAGGCGAACACGTGCGCGTCCTGCGGCAGCCAGGCCAGGTGCGACCGCACGCCGGTGCCGGTGAGGCGTCCGGTGTCGACGCCGGCCTGCGCGTAGCTGCCCGCGCGGGGCCGGAGCGCGGCCATGAGCACGGCGAGCAGCGTCGACTTCCCCGACCCCGACGGCCCCCGGACGACCAGCCAGCCCTCGCCGGTGGCCGCGCGGGCGTCCACCCCGGCCAGCACGTCCGGCCCGCCGGGCCAGCCGGCGACCAGCCCCCGGGTTTCCACGTCGTCGACCCGCGCCGGCGGGGGCACGGGCTGCGCCGGGTCGGCCGGGACCGGCGCGTCGAGGACGGCGTCGAGCCGGGCGCGGGCGTCGGCCAGCGCACCCCGCCGCTGCAGCGCGCCGACGAGGCCGGCCAGCGGCTCGGCCAGGGCCAGCGGGGCCAGTGCCAGCGCGGCCGATGCCGGGCCGCCCAGGTCGGCCCGGGCGGCGAGCGCGGTGGCCAGCACGGCGGCCAGGCCGGTGCCCGCCACGACCAGCCCGGTGGACAGCGCCGCGGCCCGGGCGCCGGTCCCGGCGGAGCGACCCTGCCGCGCGGCGAGCGCCGCGAGATCGGCCGCCGTCCGGCCGGCCAGCCCGTGCGCGCGCAGATCGGCGGCGCCCTCCAGCGCCGTGGCCGTCTCGCGCAGCGTGGCGACCTGCAGCGTGCCGGCGGCCCGGGCGGCGCCGGCGTCGAGGGAGCGGTGCACCAGCAGCATCAGCCCCGCCGTGACGGCGAGGGTCGCGGCGATCGCACCGGCGGCGGGCAGGTCGACGAACGCGAGGACGGCGACGGTGGCCGCCGGCACCACGATCGCGACCAGCAGCGGCGGGCGCACCCGCACCGTGAGGTCCTGGACGAGCCCGATGTCGCCGACGACGCGGGCCAGCGCGGCTCCCGGGGCCCGGTCGGCGGCCAGGCCCTGGGCGGCCAGCGCCCGCCACACCCGTACCCGGGTGCGGGCGGCGAGCCGGAGCGCGGCGTCGTGCGCGGCCAACCGCTCCAGCCAGCGCAGCGCCGCCCTCGCGACGCCGAAGCCGCGGACGCCGGCGGTGGCGACGAGCAGGGTGAGCACCGGCGGCGCCTCGGCCGCCCGGACGATCAGCCAGCCCGAGACGGCGGTCAGGGCGATGCCGGCGCCGGCGGAGAGGCTGCCGAACAGCACGGCCCGGCGCATCGCCCGCCGCACCGCCCCCGGACCGGCGGCGTCGACGCCCCCGTCCTCGAACGCCACGGAGCTCGTCGGTGCCGGGGCGCCGGGGGCCTGCGGCGTCGGGTCGGCGTCCGCGGTGGGGCGCTGGTCGGGCGCGGGGAGCGCCACGGTGCGGTCGGCGAGAGCGGCCAGCCGCGGGTCGTGGGTGACCAGCAGCGTGGTGACCGTGCCGCGCAGCCCGGCCAGCACGTCGGCGACCAGCGCGGCCGCCTCCTCGTCCAGGTGCGCGGTCGGCTCGTCGAGCAGCAGCAGCCGGGCACCGCGGCGGATGCGCACCAGGGCCCGGGCCAGCCCGACGCGCTGCAGCTCGCCGGGGGAGAGGCTCTCCGGCGCCCGGCCGGCCAGCTCGCCGGCGCCGACCCGGGCCAGCGCCTCCACGACGTAGGCCTCGCCGACGATCGCGTCGATCCCCGGCTCGCAGCCGGCGTGCCGGCGCAGCTCGTCGGCGACCGTCCGGCCGGTCGTCCGGGGGAACTGCGGCGCGTACGCGACCGCGCCGGCGGGGACCCCGGCCAGCGCGCCCGTCAGCGCCGCGCCGGGGGGCAGCCCGCCGGCGAGCGCGGCCAGCAGGGTCGACTTGCCGGAGCCGCTGGGACCGGTCACCGCCACCAGGTCGCCCGGGCGCAGCACCAGGTCGGTGGGCGGCAGCGCGGGCACCGACCGGCCGGGGTACCGGACGGTCAGCCCGTGCACCGCGACGTCGGCCCCGCGCGGGTCGTCGTCGCCGGCCGTGGCCGCTGATCCGCGGGTCGTGGCCGGTGCGGCGGGGGCCGGGTCGGGAGCGGCCAGCACCGCCCGGGCCTCGGCCGAGGCGAGCCCGGCGTCCTCGGCCGCGTGGTGGGCGGCGCCCAGGGCGCGCAGCGGCGCGAACGCCTCGGGGGCCAGGAGCAACGCGGTGAGGCCGAGGGTCAGGGCGAGGTCGCCGTGCAGCAGGCGCAGCCCGACGGTGACCGCCACCAGGGCCACCGACAGGGTGGCGATCAGCTCGAGGACGAGGGCGGAGAGGAACGCCACCCGCAGGGTGGCCAGGGTGCGCTGCCGGTGGGTCTCGCCGAGCGCGGCGAGCGCGGCGATCCGCTCGGCGGCGCGGCCCAGCCCGACGAGCACCGGCAGCCCGCGGACCAGCTCGGTGACGTGCGCGGCGATGCGGTCCAGCGCGCGGGCCGGGTCCGCGGTCGCGTCCTGCGTGTAGCGGCCGACCAGCACCATGAAGACGGGGACCAGCGGCAGGGTGACCGCGACCAGGAACGCCGAGAGCAGGTCGGTCGCGGCGAGGACGACCAGCAGCACCGGCGGGACCACCAGCGTCCGGGCCAGCGCCGGGAGGTAGGTGGCCAGCGCCGGCCCCAGGTCGTGCAGCCGGGTGGTCGCCAGGACGGCCGCCGGACCCGTGCCACCCGCCGCGGCCACGGCCGCGGGGGAGGTGGCGAAGCGGTCCAGCAGCCGCCGGCGCAGCTCGTCCTCGGCGCGGCGGGCGTCGCGGGCGGCCTGCGCCTCGCCGATCGAGCCGGCGGCGGCCCGCACCGCGGCGCCGGCCGCGGCCAGCAGCAGCGGCGTGGTCGCCGGACCCTCCGCGAAACCGGCGACCCGCGCCACCGCGTGCGCCAGGCCGGCCGACAGCAGCACCAGGCCCGCCGTCTGCCCCAGCGCCGCCAGGGCCGACCGGACCAGGGCGCCGCGCAGGCCGGGCACGCCGGCCAGCGCGCCGAGGGGGCCCCGGGACGGACCGGGGCGGGTGCTCACGCGGGCACCTCGCCGGGGGCGGGGGCGGTGCCGGCAGCCGGAGCGTCCTCGTGCTGCGGCTCGGCGGTCAGCCGCTTCCGGAAGACCCAGTAGGTCCACGCCTGGTAGCCGAGCACGACCGGCAGCCCGACCGCGGCGACCCAGGTCATGATGGTCAGCGTGTAGTCGCTGACGGATGCGTCGGCGATGGTCACGTCGAAGGCGGCGTCGATCGTCGAGGGGACGACGACCGGGTACGCGGCGCCGAAGATGGTCGCGGCCGACGACACGAGCATCACCGCCCAGCCGGCGAACGCCTGCCCCTCGCGGTCCACCCTGATCCGGACCCAGGTGACCAGGACCGCGAGCGCGGCGATCGCCCACAGCACCGCGGTCACGGGCGTCCCGTACCGCAGGTGCACGATCAGCGCCCAGGCGAGCAGCGGCAGCGCGGCGACGGGCGCCCAGCGCAGCGCGAAGGCGCGGGCGCGCAACCGGATGTCGCCGTCGGTCTTCAGCGCGAGGAACAGCGCGCCGTGGACGACGGAGAAGGCGCCGACCGCGGCCGCACCGAGCAGGGCCGTCCAGCCCACCCCGGCGAGGCTGCCGCCGACCCGGATCCCGTCGGCGTCGATCGGCAGGCCGAGCGTGGTGGTGGCCAGCGCGGCGCCCACGCCGAGCGCGGCGATCAGCGAGCCGGCGGTGATCACGTGCGTCCAGCTGGAGTCCCACCGTGCGTCGTGGGACTGGTGCCGCCACTCGAAGGCCACCGCCCGCACGATCAGCCCCAGCAGCACGAGCACGAACGGCAGGTAGAGCGCCGGCAGCCAGGTGGCGTACCAGCCGGGGAAGGCGGCGAACACCGCGCCGGCCGCGGTGATCAGCCACACCTCGTTGCCGTCCCAGAGGGGACCGATGCTGCGCAGCATGAGGTGCCGGTCGGCGGGCGTGCGGCCCAGCACGGGCAGCAGGGCCGCCACGCCGAAGTCGAATCCCTCGAGCAGCAGGAAGCCGGTCCACAGCACGGCGACGGCGGCGAACCACAGGGTCTGCAGGTCCATGACTCTCGTCCTCGGTGATCTGTCGTCGGGGGGTCAGTAGGCGAACTGGAGGACGTCGTCGTCCGGGCGGCGGCGTTCGCGGCCGTCCTCCCCGGCGCCGCCGGCGTCGCCGTCCGGCCCCTCCCGGCGGTCGTCGTCCGGTCCGGTGCCGACCGGGGTGGGGCTGGTGTCGCCGGCGGTGATGCCGGCGCGGATGAACCGGGTGAGCAGGCCGACCTCGATGACCGCGAGCAGGCCGTAGACGAGGGTCAGCGCGATCAGCGACGTCCACACCTCACCGGCGGTGACCCCGGGGGAGACGGCCTGGGCGGTGAAGAACCAGATCTGCTCGTCGACCGCCACGTCCGGGTTCGGGACGACGACGAACGGCTGGCGGCCCATCTCGGTGAAGATCCAGCCGGCGGCGTTGGCCACGAACGGGGCGCCCACGGCGAGCAACGAGCCGTAGACGCCGATCCGTGAGGTCGGGATCCGGCCGCGCCGCGTCGACCACAGCGCGTAGCCGGCCACCCCCGCCGAGACGGCGCCCATGCCGATCATCAGCCGGAAGCTCCAGTAGGTCACCGCGAGGACCGGCTGGTAGTCGATCGGCTCCCCGGCCAGGTTGCCGAACCGCGACGGGTCGTCGGGGTAGGTCGCGCCGTAGACCTCGGAGTACTCCTCCTGCAGCTGGTTGACCCCCGGCACCTCGCTGGAGAAGTCGTTGTGCGCGAGGAAGGAGAGCAGCCCCGGGACGGTGATGGAGTGGACGTCGTCGCACTCGTTGGAGCCGAGCTTGTTCCACGCGAAGATGGAGAACGACGCGGGCGCCTCGGTCTCGCACAACGCCTCCGCCGAGCTCATCTTCAGCGGCTGCTGCTGGTACATCAGCTTGCCCTGCCAGTCACCGGTGAGGGCGACCAGCACGAACGCGGCCAGCGACACCCAGCCGCCGATCCGGACCGACCGGTGCCACACCCGGTGGTCGACGTCCTCGGCCGACCGCCCGGCCAGCTTCCGCTTCCGCAGGTGGTAGAGCCCGACGCCGACCAGCAGCGCACCCGCGACCATCAGCGAGGCGACGATCGTGTGGCTGAAGGCGGCCAGCGCGGTGTTGTTGGTCAGGACGGCGAGGAAGTCCATCTGCACGGGCCGGCCGGTCGTGTCGTCGGCGACCACCCCGACCGGGTGCTGCATCCAGGCGTTGGCCGCGATGATGAAGTAGGCGCTGACGACCGAACCGATGACCGCTGCCCACAGCGCGGCCAGGTGCACCTTCTTCGGGATCCGGCCCCAGCCGAAGATCCACAGGCCGAGGAAGGTCGACTCGAGGAAGAAGGCGAGCAGCGCCTCGAGCGCCAGCAGCGAGCCGAAGACGTCGCCGACGAAGCGGGAGTACTCGCTCCAGGCGAGCCCGAACTGGAACTCCTGCACGAGCCCGGTGGCCACCCCGAGCACGAAGTTGATCAGGTAGATCTTCCCCCAGAACCGGGTCAGCCGGAGCCACTCGGGGTTGTCCGTGCGCACCCACATGGTGTGCAGGACCACGAGCAGGATCCCCAGTCCGATGGTCAGCGGGACCATCAGGAAGTGGTAGACGGTCGTGATGCCGAACTGCCACCGGGCGATGTCGAGCACGTCCACCGCGGTCTCTCCCTCGTTCTAGGCCGACGCGTTCTTTTCTACGCCCTGTAGAAGACAAAGTTCTACGTCTCGTAGACAATCGGCGTGTGAGTCGTGGAACAGGGAGGGACCTTTGGCCTCATTAGGGGAGCTGGAGCGCACTGTGATGGACCGCCTGTGGGCGGCCGGAGGTCCTGTCGCCGCGGCGACGCTGCGGGACGAGCTGGCCGACCGCGGGCTGGCCCTGACCACGGTGCACACGGTGCTCACGCGCCTGGAGCAGAAGGGCTTCGTCGAGCACGACGACGCCCGTCCGCGGCGGTTCCGCCCGCGCGCGAGCCGGGAGGACCACGCGGCGGAGCTGATGCGCGAGGTCCTCGGCACGGCTACCGACCGCCAGGCGGTGCTGGCCCGCTTCGTCGGGAGCGTCGACGCCGACGAGGCACGGATGCTCCGGGAGCTGCTCGCCTCGTCGTCCGACGAGCCCGCCGGCTGACCGCACCCGACGTGCTGCCCGCCTCCGCGGCGTCCCTCGCCGTCCTCGCCGCGCTGCTGGCGTGGCCGGTGCCCGCCCTGCTCTCCCGGGCCCGGTGGCCGCGACGAGACCCCTTGGTCGCCCTCGTCTGCTGGCAGGCGCTCGGGCTGGCCGGTGGCCTGTCGATCATCGGCGCGCTGCTGGTCCACGGCCTGGCGCCGTGGGGGCACTCGCTGCCCGAGGCGACGTGGTCGGTGCTCACCGGTCACCCGGCGGCCGAGGCGGTCCGTGGCGACCACTGGGTGGCCCTGACCCTGGCCGCCGTGCTCGCGCTCGAGCTGCTCGGCGTGCTGGCGCTGTCGTGGGTGCGGACGGCGCGGGCCCGCCGACGGCATCGGGAACTGCTGGAGCTGGTGGTCCGGCCGTCGGAGGAGCTGCCCGACACCCGGCTGCTCGAGCACCCCGCGCCGGTGGCCTTCTGCATCCCCGGCGCCCGCCCGCTGCTGGTGCTCTCGTCGGGGATGGTCGCCGAGCTGGACGGGGACCAGCTGGCCGCGGTGGTCGCGCACGAACGGGCGCACCTGGCCGAGCACCACCACCTGCTGCTGTTGCCGTTCCTCGCCTGGGAGGCCGCGTTGCCGGTGCTGCCGGCGGCCGGCCGGGCGCACTCGGCGGTGCGTGCGCTCGTCGAGATGCGCGCCGACGACGTCGCCCTGCGGTCGCTGACCGGGCCGGCGCCGCGCCGCACGCTCGCGCGGGCCATCGTGGCGGCGGCCGGCGGAGCCGGGGGAGCGGGCGTGCCCCGCGGGGCGCTCGCCGTCACCGGAGGCCCCACCGCGGCGCGGGTGGTGCGGCTCGTCGAGCCGCCGGCACCGCTGCCCGCGGCCGCCCGGTGGGCCGCGCTCACCGCGGCAGGTCTGCTACTGCTCCTGCCGACCGCCCTGCTGCTGCTACCGGCTCTCTGAGCGCGGTGCGACCGCCAGTGCCACGGCGGCATAGGTGGCGGCCAGGCCCCCGCTGATCCGGGCGGCCCGGCCGTACCGGGGCGAAGCGACGAACGGCACCATGCTGGCGGCGTGCAGCAGGTCCACGGCGGAGCCGAGCCGGACCAGCGCCGGGCGGGGTGCCACGACGACCGTCCCGTGCTGGACCAGGAGCCGGGCGCCGAGAGCGCGCACCAGCCACACGCGGTCGTGCGGGAGGGCCGGGGCCAGCGCGTCGACCACCTGCTGAGGCCGGGTGAGCAGCGCGATCCCGGTCGACGCGCCCGCCAACGCCATGGCGCGCGTGAGCAGGCGTCGGACGCGGTCGCTCGCAGGCCTCGGGGTCACACCGGAGAAGTTAGTCGTGGACAGTCGGCCCCTGCCCACCACGGTGGGCAGGGGCCGACTGTCCGCCGGTGCTCAGGCGGACGGGACGTGAGCGACGCCGCCGGGCGCGGCCGTTCCCCCGGGCACCGCCGTCGTGGCGTCGCGGTTCTCCGCGAGCGGCGCGAAGCCGCGCAGCCGCAGGCTGTTGGTCACCACGAACACCGAGCTGAACGCCATGGCTGCGCCGGCGATCATCGGGTTGAGCAGCCCCGCTGCCGCCAGCGGGAGGGCGGCGACGTTGTAGGCGAACGCCCAGAACAGGTTGCCCTTGATGATGGCCAGCGTGCGCCGCGCCAGCCGGATGGCGTCGGCGGCCACCCGGAGGTCGCCGCGCACCAGGGTCAGGTCGCTGGCCTGGATCGCGACGTCCGTGCCGGTGCCCATCGCCAGCCCGAGGTCGGCCTGGGCCAGGGCGGGGGCGTCGTTGACGCCGTCGCCGACCATGGCCACCGTCCGGCCCTCGTCCTGCAGCCTCCGGACGACGTCGACCTTGTCCTGGGGGAGCACCTCCGCGATGACCTCGTCGATGCCCACCTCGGCCGCGACCGTCCGCGCGACGGTCGCGTTGTCGCCGGTCAGCAGGATCGGCGTGAGCCCGAGGTCGCGCAGCTGCCGGACGGCGGCGGCCGAGCCCGGCTTCACCGCGTCCGCGACGACGAGGACGCCGCGCGCGGCGCCGTCCCAGCCGACGGCGATCGCGGTCCGGCCGGCGGTCTCGGCGTCGGCGGCCGCCCGCTCCAGGTCGTCCGGCAGGGGGATCGACCAGTCGGCGAGGAGCCGCCGGCGGCCGACGACGACCGCCGCGCCCTCGACGACGCCGGTCACCCCGAGCCCCTCGGCGTTGGCGAACCCCTCGACCGGAGGGAGCGAGCCGGTGCGCTCGGCCGCGGCGCGGGCCACCGCCTGCGCGATCGGGTGCTCCGACGCCGACTCCAGGGCGCCGGCCAGCCGGAGCAGCCGGTCGGCGTCCTCGCCCGCGGCCGGGACGGCGTCGACGAGCGTCATCCGCCCGGTGGTCACGGTGCCGGTCTTGTCGAGGACGACGGTGTCGACCCGGCGGGTGCTCTCCAGAACCTCCGGCCCCTTGATCAGGATGCCGAGCTGCGCGCCGCGGCCCGTACCGACCATCAGCGCCGTCGGCGTGGCCAGGCCCAGCGCGCAGGGGCAGGCGATGATCAGGACGGCGACGGCGGCGGTGAAGGCGGCCGGCAGCCCCGCGCCGGTGCCGATCCAGAAGCCCAGGGTCGCGGCGGTCAGGGCGAGCACGATCGGGACGAAGATCCCCGAGACGCGGTCGGCCAGCCGCTGCACCTCGGCCTTGCCGTTCTGGGCGTCCTCGACCAGCCGGGCCATCTGGGCGAGCTGGGTCTCCGAGCCCACGCGGGTGGCCCGCACGACCAGGCGGCCGCCGGCGTTGACGGTCGCCCCGGCGACGGTGACCCCCGGTCCGACCTCGACCGGCACCGACTCCCCGGTGAGCATCGAGGCGTCGACGGCCGAGGAGCCCTCGACGACCTCGCCGTCCGCGGCGATCTTCTCGCCCGGCCGGACGACGAACCGGTCGCCGACGGCGAGGTCGTCCACCGGGATCCGCCGCTCGGCGCCGCCCCGCAGGACCGACACCTCCTTGGCCCCGAGCTCCAGCAGGGCCCGGAGCGCGGCGCCGGCCTGCCGCTTCGACCGGGCCTCGGCGTACCGCCCGGCGAGGATGAACGTGGTCACCCCGGCAGCGGCCTCGAGGTAGATGTTGGCGCTGCCGTCGGTCCGGGCGATGGTGAGCTCGAACGGGTGCGTCATGCCCGGGATGCCGGCGGTGCCGAGGAAGAGGGCGTAGAGCGACCAGCCGAAGGCGGCGAGCGTGCCCAGCGACACCAGCGTGTCCATGGTCGCCGCGCCGTGCCGGGCATTGGTCCAGGCCGCCCGGTGGAACGGGGCGCCGCCCCACACCACCACCGGTGCGGCCAGGGTGAGCGAGAGCCACTGCCAGTACTCGAACTGCAGCGCGGGGACCATCGCCATCGCGATCACCGGCACGCTCAGCGCCGTCGACACCAGCAGCCGTTGCCGCAGGGGCCGCACCGGATCGGCCGCCTCCTCGGCGGGCTCCTCCCGCACGGGAGAAAGGACCCCGTCCTCCTCACCCCTCGCAGGCTCGGGGCGAGCCTCTGGACGGGGCCGAGGAAGGGATGCCTTGTAGCCGGTCTTCTCGACGGTGGCGATCAGGTCCTCCGGGGTGACGCCGTCGCCGAAGGAGACCTTGGCCTTCTCGGTCGCGTAGTTCACCGTCGCGGTCACGCCGTCGAGCCGGTTGAGCTTCTTCTCGATGCGGTTCGCACACGACGCGCAGGTCATGCCGCCGATGAGCAGCTCCAGATCGGTGGTGGAACTGTCCGTGGGGGTGCTCATCCGTGCTCCTCCTCGTGTGCGTCCGCCCGCACCGTGAACTCCGCCGTCCGGACGACGTCCTCGTGCCGGAAGTCCAGGAACAGCCGGTAGTCGCCGGCCGACGGGGCGGTGGTGGCGAACCGGATGTGGGGTCCGGGCGCAGCCGGGGCGCCGCCGGGCTCGCCGACCGGGTGGGCGTGCAGGTAGGCCAGGTCGCCGTCGCGGAGAACCACCAGGTGGCCGAAGGCGCCGAGGTAGGGCTGCAGGTCGGCGACCGGCCGGCCGTCCCGGCTGACGCTGAGGGTCAGCTCCGACTCGCGGCCCGGCTCCAGGGATCCGGTCAGGACGACCGTGTAGCCGTCGACCTCCGCGGTCAGGGTCTCGGCGGGCAGCGGCGCCGGTGCGGAGTCGCCGGGGACGGCGAGGTCGGCACCGAGCGTCAGGTTCTCCCCGAGCGCGCTGGGGGTGAAGTCGGCGAACAGCCGCCAGCTGCCCGGGTCGAGGTCCAGCGGGGCCCGCCACGTCCCGTCCGGTCCCCGCTCGGGGTGGACGTGCTGGTAGCCGGTGAGGTCGCGGCGGACCGCGATCAGGTGCAGGTCGACGTCGTGGTCGACGTCGTAACCGGTGACCGCCTCGCCGTCCGGCCCGAGGATCCGGAACTCGACCGGTGTCGAGGCGCCGGCCGGGAGCGAGCGCTCCGCGAGGTCCAGGGTGTAGCCGCTCGCCGAGACCGCCAGCCCGGCGGGCAGGTCGGTAGGCGCCGATTCGTGGCCGGCTGCGTCGTCGTGGGCGGGAGCCGCCTCGGTGCCCATGTCGTGCTGCTCGGCGGCCGCCTCCGTGGCGGGCCCGACCGGGCCCACCAGGCTGCCGACGCCGAGGGCGGCACCGAACGCGGCGAGCAGTCCGGCGCCGAACCCGGCGAGCTTGAGCGGGGTGTTCATGACGTGCCCTTCAGCAGCTGGAGTGCGCGGCGGTGGGCGCGGTCAGGCGCCGGCCACCTCGTAGCCGGCCTCCTCGACGGCGGCACGGACGGCGGTCTCGTCGACCGGGGCGTCGCTGGTGACGGTCACCCCGCCGCTGGCCAGGTCGACGTCGACGGCGCTGACGCCGGGCACCTGGGCGACCTCCTCGGTCACCGCGCTGACGCAGTGGCCGCAGGTCATGCCGACGACGGTGTAGGTGGCGGTGCTCATGGGATGTCCCTCCGGGAGTTTCGGGTCGGTCGGGAGTGCGGGTCAGGAACGGACGAGGCGGGCGATGGCCTCGGCGGCCTCGCGCACCTTCTCGTCGGCCTCGCGGCCGCCGGCGCGGGCGGCGTCGACGACGCAGTGGGCCATGTGCTCCTCGAGCAGACCGAGCGCGACCGACTGCAGCGCCTTCGTCATCGCGGAGACCTGGGTGAGGATGTCGATGCAGTACTTCTCGTCCTCGACCATGCGCTGCAGGCCGCGGGCCTGGCCCTCGATGCGGCGCAGCCGCTTGAGGTAGTCGTCCTTGCGGTGGATGTAGCCGTGCTGGTGGTCGGGGCCGGCGGGGTCCTGGGCGGCGGGTGCCGTGCCCTGCTCGACGATCTCCATGACGGTCCCTCCTGCCGGTCGCGCGGCTCGCGACGCAGGACGAACCATACCCCCCTAGGGTTTACGGCGCCAGTGGTCCCCGGCCGGCCGGGGGTGCCGCGCGCAGCCGGGCCACGTCCGAGCGGAGGCGGTCGGCGGCCGTGCGGAGGCGCTCGGCGTCGGCGCGGGCGGAGGCGAGCTCGTCCTGCAGGCCGGCGATGGTGCCGGCCGAGGTGAGGGAGTGGCCGTCGTCGAGCAGGCCGCGCATGCGCGCGGCGAACGTCAGCTGGGTGCGGGAGTAGCGGCGGTGGCCGCCGGGGGAGCGGTAGGGCTCCAGGATGCCGGCGGTGTCCAGGCTGCGGAGGAAGGCGGCCTGCACGCCGAGCAGCTCGGCGGCCTGGCTCATGGTGAGGGCCGGGTAGTCGGGGTCGTCGAGCCGGCTCACCGGGTCGGGGCCCGGCGGGTCGGGCTGCCGTGCGTCGGCGGTCATCGCCGTCCCTCCTGTCCGTTCGCGGAGACGCCCGGGGGCCGGGCCCGCGTGCGGGACCCGGCCCCCGGGGAGCGGTCGATCAGCTCTCGACCGCCTTCTTCTCCTGCTGGGAGGACTCACCGTCGATCGTGCGGCCCTCCACGGCCTGCGGTACGTCCGCCCGGGTCACCGTGATCTTGCGCGCCTTGGCCTTCTCGGCGACGGGGATGCTCAGCGTCAGGACGCCGTCGTGGTAGCTGGCCTCGAGCTGGTCGGTGTCGAGGCTGCGACCGAGCACGAGCTGGCGGGTGTAGCTGCCGAACGGGCGCTCGGCGATCGTCCACTCGGCGTTCTCGAGCTGCGGGACCGAGCGCTCGGCGCTCACCGTCAGCGTGTTGCCCTCGACCGACAGGTCGATGGAGCCGGGGTCGACGCCGGGCAGGTCGAAGTGGGCGACGAAGTTGTCCCCCACGCGGTAGGCGTCCATCGGCATGCCCGACAGGGGGCGTGCGGTGGTCGAGCCCGCGCGGCCGGTCAGCTGGTCCAGCGCACGGAAGGCGGCGGACGTGGCGGCGAAGGGGTCGTAGGCGGTCAGCATGATGGCCCTCCAACCTGAAGGTCGTTCTGTTCTGTTCGCTGCCCGAGGAGTGAACCTCAAGTGGCAACTGCAGACTACCTCGCTCGGACAGCCTGGTAAACATCTGTCCTGGCAGAGAATTCCCGCCGCCGGGAGTCGCCGTGGAGCGCGTGAAGTGCGGCCCGCCGGGGCAGGAAGGGGCACGTGGAGGAGACGACCGGCCCCGCCGCCGGAGAGCCCGAGGTGACCCAGCGCGTGGAGGGCGGCGTCGCCCGTCTCTCCCTGGCCGGCGAGCTCACCGAGACCGCCCGCCGGCCCCTGGTGCGGGTGGTCACCGAGCTGCTGCTCCACCAGCCCGCACCGACCCGCGTCGAGCTGGACGTCTCCGCGACGACGTTCATGAACTCGGCCGGCACGGCCGTGCTGGTCCAGCTCCAGCGACTCACCGCACCGCGCGGGATCGACGTCGTGCTGGTCCACCCCACCCCCGCGGTGGTGCGTCCGCTGCAGCTCAGCGGCCTGTGGCACCGGTTCCCGATCGAGGGCGCGGCCACCGGGTCGTAGCCCGGTCGCGGTGTCGGGCACGCGGCGGCCGCGCCGGCTCCTAGCCTGACCGGGTGCCACCCTCCAGTCACGACCACAGCCACGCGCCCGATCCCGACGCCCCACCGCCGACCGCGGAGGCACTGACCAGGCGCCGGCGCGCGGTCTGGCTGATGCTCCTGCTGCTCGTCCCGGTCGGACTGGCGACGGTCGTCGGGCTGTTCGTCCTCTGGCCCAGCGGGGAGCCGACCCGTGCGGAGCAGGCGGCCGCGGTGGCGTTCCCCCCGGGCACCACCTACCCCGACGGCCGGGTCGTCTCGGTCGAGCGGTTCGACTGCGGCATCGACCCGTCGGCCGCGGCGCAGACGTGCGCGACCGCGGTCCTGGAGATCCTCGAGGGCGAGGGAGCGGGCGACTTCCAGGCGGTGGAGCTTCCCCCCGAGGTGGTGGCCGCCGGGATCGCCGAGGGGGACACGCTCGTGCTGACCCGCGACGCTGGCGCCGAGGGCGGACCCGCGTACGGATTCTTCGACTACGAGCGGGACACCCCGATCATCGCCCTCGCCGTCACCTTCGCCGTCGTCGTCGGGCTCGTCGCACGGCTGCGCGGGCTGGCGTCCCTGGTGGGGCTGGCGTTCGCGTTCTTCGTGCTGCTGCAGTTCGTGCTGCCCGGGCTGCTCAGCGAGAACTCACCCACCCTGGTCAGCCTCGTCGGCTCGGCGGCGATCATGTTCGTCGTCCTGTACCTGGCGCACGGGTTCTCGGCCCGGACGACCACGGCCCTGGTGGGCACCCTGTTCGGCCTGACCCTGGTCGCGGTGCTGGGGTCGCTCGCCGTCTCCGCGGCGCGGCTGACCGGCCTGACCAGCGAGGAGACGGTCCGGCTGCAGGGCTACGACCCGACGCTGGCCTTCTCCGGCCTGGTGCTCGCCGGCATCGTGGTCGCCGGGCTCGGTGTGCTGAACGACGTCACGATCACCCAGGCCTCGGCCATCTGGCAGCTGCACGAGGTGTCGCCGGAGATGAGCTGGCGGGAGCTCTACGCGCGTGGGATGGCGGTCGGCCGCGACCACATCGCCTCCACCGTCTACACGATCGTCTTCGCCTATGCCGGCGCGGCGTTGCCGCTGCTGCTCATCTTCGAGCTCTCCCCGACACCGATGTGGACCCTCGTCACCAGCTCCGCCCTGGCGGAGGAGGTCGTCCGCACGTTCGTGGGGGCGATCGCGCTGGTGCTCGCGGTGCCGGTCACGACCGCGGTGGGCGCGTTCTTCGCCAAGGCCTCCGAGACCGAGGCGGGGGCGGCGACCGAGCGGCGGGTGACCGCCCTGCGGGCCCGGTTCGCCCGATGAGCCAGGCTGTCGGGGTGTCCGAACTCCTCGCCGCCGCCCGGGCCGCCCCCGGCTTCATGCCCGACGACGAGGGGCGGGCCCTGTACGAGGCCGCGCGCAGCGTCGCCGTCCCCGGGCCGCTGCTCGAGGTGGGCAGCTGGATGGGGAAGTCCGCGCTGTACCTGGCGGCCGCGGCGCGCGAGACCGGCCGGCAGGTGGTGACCGTCGACCACCACCGCGGGTCCGAGGAGCACCAGCCGGGCTGGGAGTACCACGACCCCTCGCTGGTCGACCCCGCCGTCGGCCGGGTCGACACCCTGCCGCACTTCCGCCGCACCATCGCCGATGCCGGCGCCGAGGACGTGGTGATCGCCGTCGTCACCCGCTCGGAGACCCTGGCGCCGCTGTGGAGCACGCCGCTGGCGCTGCTCTTCCTGGACGGCAGCCACACCGAGGAGTCCGCCCGCCGCGATCAGGACGCGTGGGTGGCCACGCTGGCGGTCGGCGGCACCCTGGCCATCCACGACGTCTTCCCCGACCCGGCCGACGGCGGGCAGGCGCCCTACGGCGTCTACCGGCGCGTGGTCGGGTCCGGCGACTTCCAGGAGCTGCCGGGCACCGGCTCGCTGCGGCTGCTGCGCCGGCTGCGATGACGGATCCGCTCGACGCCGAGCGGGCGGCGGCGCTGGCCCAGATCGAGGCGCTGACCCGCGAGTTCGACGGCGTGGTGGCGGCGTCGCGGGCGTCGAACGCCGACGACGAGCACGACCCCGAGGGCGCGACCATCGCGTTCGAGCGGCAGCAGGTCGTGGCCCTGTTGGACCAGGCGCGGCGACGGCTGGCGGACGTCGAGGCGGCGCTGGTCCACCGGGAAGCCGGCGAATACGGGATCTGCGAGAGCTGCGGCCGGCCCATCGCCCCCGAGCGGCTGGCCGCCCGCCCGGCGGCACGCACCTGCATCTCCTGCGCCCGTCAGGCCCCGTCCCGAGGCGCGTGAGGAGGACGGGGTCCTTCCTCAGCTGACGTAGCGCCGGGCGGGAGAGCTGCGCTGGGCATCCTCGAGCGCGGCGAAGCGCGCCTCGGCGTGCGGGGGCAGCACCCGCCGCTCCCGCAGCACCCAGGGCAGGCCGCGGGCGGCGTCGAGCAGGCCGCGGGCGGTCACCCGGTCCCGGGGCACCGTGCGCAGCAGGTGCACGGTGCGGCGCAGCGCCGGCCGCAGCGGTCGGCGCAGCCACGTCGTCCACAGGGTGTTCCGGATCCCGTCGCGCCGGCGCCGGTGGGGGTCCCGGGCCCGGCTGGCCTGGTGGTGCACGGTCAGCTGCGGGAGGTAGCACAGCTCCCAGCCGGCCGCGGCCAGGTCGCCGGCCATCAGCTCCTCCTCCCCGCCGAGCCACAGGCGCTCGGAGAACCCCCCGACCGCGAGGAACGCCTCCCGCCGCACCACCGAGGCGCCGGCGAGGAAGGACCCGAGCGCCGGCCCGGGCAGCCAGTCGGCACCGTGCACGGGGGAGTCCCGCAGCTCGGCCACGATGGGGTCCTCGGTGCCGCCCGGCTCGACGAGGATGCGCGCGGTGACGACGGCGAGCCGCGGATGGGCGTCGAGCACGTCGGCGGCCGCCGTCAGCGACCCCGGTTCCCACCAGGTGTCGTCGTCGCAGAAGGCGACGTAGGGCGCGTCCAGCAGGCCGACCCCCACGTTGCGGCCGACGGCGCCCAGGTTCTCCGGGCTGGCGACCAGCTCGACCTGCGGGAACCGGGCCCGGACGGCGTCGGCGGTGCCGTCGGTCGAGCCGTTGTCCACCACGACGACCCGGGGCTGCTCGGGGAGGGCGAGCAGCCGGTCGAGCGCCCGGAGGACCTCGTCGCGCCGCTGGTGGGTGATGACCACGACGGCCACCCGCGGGTCCTCCGTCACGCGGCGTCCCCCGCCAGCGTCCGCAGGTCCGCCCGCACCCGCTCCGGGACGGGGCGGCGTCGGCGGACGGCGGCCGGCAGGTCGGGCAGGGCCCGCGCCAGGCCCTCGAGGCCCGGCCGGCCGGACCGGACGGCGTCCGCGACAGCGCGCGCCACCTCGGGCAGCGGGTGCCGCATGACGGCGGTGAGCACGCGGCTGCGGGCGATGCCCGCCTGTCGCCGGCCCGCGCCGTCCCGTCGGGTCGAGGGGTGGTGGTGCACGGTCACCGCGTCGACGTAGGCCAGCCCCCAGCCGGCGGCCGCGAGGTCGAGGGCCAGCCGCTCCTCCTCGCCGGGGAACCGGATGACGTCGTCGAAGCCACCGACGGCCTCGAACGCCGCGGTGCGGACCAGCGCCGCGCAGGCGACGAACCCCAGCAGTGACGGACCGGGGAGGTCGTCGGCGGTGTCGAGCGGGCTGGCGGCCATCTCGACGCACACCGGGTCGAGACGCTCCTCCGGGCCGACCAGGATGCGGGCGTTCAGCACCGCGAGCCGGGGGTGGGTGCGCATGATCTCCACCGCGCGCGCCAGGTCGCCCGGGGCCCACCACGAGTCGTCGTCGGCGAACGCCACGAACGGGGTGCCCGCACGTGCCACCCCCAGCGTCCTGCCGTGGGCGCCCTCGTTGCGGGGGAGAGCCAGGACGTCGACGTCGGGGTGCGCTGCCCGCACGGCGTCGACGGTGCCGTCGGTGGAGGCGTTGTCCACCAGCACGACGGGGGCCTCGTGCCGGGGGAGCGTGGCGAGCAGGTCGGCGCGCCGGTTCTGGCTGGCGACGACCACGGTGAGGTCGGAGGCAGGAGTCACGGGAGGACCGTGCCCGCTCCTCCGGTCAGCGAATCGGCGGATGTGGATCTCTCCTGGGCGATGCGGCCGTCCGCGGTCCCGGCCGCCGGCAGTGCGGCCGGGTCGGTGAACAGGCCCGATGCGCCCGTGGCGCCGCTGAGGGCGTCCGCGGCCAGGACCACGGCGGCGGCCGTCCAGGTGGTCCGCTCCACCGGCCAGCGGGCGTCGTCGGCGAAGACGTACCCGGTCCAGTAGGAGCCGTCGTCGTGCCGGAGGTGCTGCATGGCCGCGACCTGCTCGGTCGCCGCCTCCGGCTGGCCGGCGGCGGCGAGGGCCAGGGCCAGCTCGCAGGTCTCGGCGCCGGTGACCCAGGGCCGGTCCGCGACGCACCGGGCCCCCAGCCCGGGGACGACGAAGCGGTCCCAGCCGTCGGCCAGCCGGTCCCGGGCCGCCACACCGGTGACCGCGCCGCCCAGGACGGGGTAGTACCAGTCCATCGAGAAGCGCCCGCGGTCGGCGAACGCGTCCGGGCGGGTCCGCAGGGCCGTGCCGAGGTCTGCCGCCGCCAGCTCCCAGTCCGGCTGCGGCTCCCCGAGCAGGCCGGCGAGCGCGACCCCGCAGCGCAGCGCCTGGAAGAGGCTGGCGCTGCCGGTCAGCAGCGCGGTGTCGTCGGCCGTGCCGTCCGGCCGCAGCGCCCAGCCGATCGCACCGCCGGGCAGCTGCATGCGGGTGACGAGATCCAGGCCGGCGCGGACGGCCGGCCACAGCTCGGTGACCAGCTGCTCGTCGCCCGACGTCAGCCAGCTGTGCCACGCGCCGACAGCGAGGTAGCCGGCGTGGTTGCTCTCGGCGGCCGGAGCCGTCTCGTGGCCGTCGCGGTACTCCGACGCCCACGAGCCGTCCGGCCGCTGGCGTCCCTGCAGCCACCGGTAGGCGGCGACGGCGCGGTCGTGGGCGCCGCCGGTGTCCAGGGCCATGGCGGCCTCGACGGAGTCCCAGGGGTCGAGCTGCTCGCCGCGGGACCACGGCAGCGCGCCGTCGGCGTGCTGCTGGCCGGCGATCCACCCGACGGTGGCGCGCACCTGGTCCCCGGTCAGGACACCCGGCAGCTCCGGCAGGGCCCCCAGCCGGTCAACGCGCGGCAGCGGTCCGCTCCCGCTCCGCGTGGGCGGCGCCGATCGCCGGCTGGACGGCTGCGGTAGCGGGCTTGTCCGCGTAGACGACCAGGCTCTTGCCGACCAGCGGGTCCAGGAGCCGCTCGGCGGTCCGGGTGAGCCACGGCCGCTTCGTCAGGTCCCAGACCAGCAGCCGGTGGTAGGCGCGCACCAGCGCCGGGTCCCGGTCCACGCCGACGGCGCACTTGAGCCACCAGTAGGGGGCGTGCAGCGCGTGCGCGTGGTGGGTGGCCCCGGGCACCAGGCCCACCGACGCCAGCCGGTTGCGGACCACCGACCGGGTGTAGATGCGGATGTGCCCGCCCTCGTTGGCGTGGTACTCGTCGGACAGCGCCCAGCAGATCCGCTCGGGTCCGTAGCGCGGCACGGTGACCGCCACCCGGCCGCCGGGCTTGAGCACCCGGAAGATCTCGGCCATCGCGGTCGTGTCGTCGGGGATGTGCTCGAGCACCTCCGAGGCCATGACGCGGTCGACGCTGGCGTCGGGGAACGGCAGGTGCAGCAGGTCACCGCGCACCACCTCGTACCGGCCGGCCGTGCCGTCGTCCGCCCGCCCGGCCTCTCCGGCCTCGGCGATCGCGCCCAGCCAGCGCTTCGTCGTCTCCACCTCGGGCACGCCCCAGTCGACGGCCACGACCTTCGCGCCCCGCCGGTAGGCCTCGAACGCGTGCCGGCCCTCCCCGCAGCCCAGGTCCAGGACGGTCATCCCCGGCCGCAGGTCGAGGCGGTCGTAGTCGACGGTCAGCACGTGAACCCCTTGCGCTCCAGGGTCGCGGCGTACCAGTCGGCGGTGCGCTGCGCCGTGGCCCGCCAGGTGAACATGTCCAGGACCCGCCGCCGGCCGGCCCGGCCCAGCTGCTCGGCCAGCGACGGCGAGTCGAGCACCAGCTTCAGGGCCGCGGTCAGCTCGCCGACGTCACCGGCCCGCACCCGCAGACCGGCCCGGCTGCCGACGACCTCGGGCAGCGCGCCGGCGTCGGTGGTGACCAGCGGCGTGGCGCACGCCATGGCCTCCACCGCCGGCAGGGAGAAGCCCTCGTAGAGCGAGGGGATGGCGACGAGCGCCGCCCGCTGCAGCAGGCCGACGAGCTCGGCCTCCGGGACGGGGCCGGTGAACCGGACGGCGTCCCGGAGCCCGAGGCGGTCCAGCGCGGCCTCGGCCGGGCCGCCGGGCCGGGCCGTGCCGACGACGGTGAGCCGCGCCGGGCGCTCCGTGCGCAGCTTGGCCAGCGCCTCGAGCAGGTGCACCAGCCCCTTGAGGGCGACGTCGGCGCTGGTGATGACCAGGATCGAGTCCGGGTCCCGCTGCTGCCCCGGGGGCGGCGGCCGGAACTCGCCGGGATCGATGCCGACCGGGATGACGTCGACGGCGGACGCCGGCAGCCCCATGTGCGTGGCGATGTCCCGCCGGGAGTTCTCCGAGACGGTCGTGACGGCGTCCAGCCGGGCGGCCACCCGTGCCTGCATGCCGGTGAAGCCGTACCAGCGGTGCAGCGTCAGCCGCCGCCGCAGGGACGGCGCGGCGGCCAGCTCCAGCTCCCGGTCGATCGCGACCGGGTGGTGGACGGTCGCCACCGTCGGGACGCCGGCCCGGGTGAGCCGCAGCAGCCCCCAGCCGAGCGACTGGTTGTCGTGGACGAGGTCGAACTCCCCGGCGCGCGGCAGCAGGTGCCGCGCCGCGCGCAGGCTGAACGTCAGCGGCTCCGGAAACCCGGCGGTGCACATCGCCGCCCACTCGGCGACGTCGATCCAGTCCCGGAACTCCGACGGACGGGGGGTGCGGAACGGGTCGGGCTCGCGGTAGAGGTCGAGGCTGGGCAGCGGTGTCAGCGGCACGCCGGCGTCCAGGTCGGGGTAGGGCTGGCCGCTGAACACCTCGACCCGGTGGCCCAGCTCGGCGAGCTCGCGGGACAGCGCCCGCACGTAGATGCCCTGGCCGCCGCTGTGCGGCTTGCTCCGGTAGGACAGCAGTGCGATGCGCAGCGACCGTCCCATGCCGGGGACTCTAACGAGCGCCCTCCGGTTTCCGGCTACCAGCCGGTAACCCAGGACCGGCGGGCCACCCGACCGGGCTACTGGCAGGGTGCGGTGCATGATCCGTCACGTCGTGGTGTTCACCTGGTCCCCGGCCGCCGACGCCGAACAGCGCTCGTCGGCCGTCGCGGCCCTGCGCGGGCTGCGCGAGGAGGTCGGGGGGATGACCTCCCTCGTCGTCGCCGAGGACGCCGGGCTCTCCGACGGCAACGCGGACACCGTGCTGATCGCGGACTTCCCCGACGCCGCGGCGTTCTCCCGCTATGCGCGCGACCCGCGGCACCAGGCGGTCCTGGCCGAGCACGTCCGCCCGCACCTCGCCGGCCGCAGCGCCGTCCAGTACGAGGCCTGAGCACCGGGGTCGACCGGTGCGCCCCCGTCCACAGGCGACGAGGGCATCCACAGATCGCCCGTGCCGGGCCGCTGCGGCCCGGTTCGCGGCCAGGGTTCGGGCATGGACGCACGCACCGACCGGCCCGCGGACCCCGACCCCGGACGCATCGAGGTGCGGGTCTCCGACATCGGCGAGCTGGCCGCGTCGATCCCGCACCTGCTCGGCTTCCGCCCCCGTGAGTCGGTGGTGCTGATCAGCCTCGGCGGCCCGAGCGGGGGGCGCGTCGGGCTGACCGCCCGCATCGACATCCCGCCCCCCGTGGCCGCGACGGCGATGGTGCGGGAGGTCGTGCGCACGGTGCTGACCGACGAGCCGCACGCCGTGGTGGTCGCGGTCGTCTCCGAGGCGCCCGATCCGCCGGACGGCACGCTCGCCCACCAGGAGGCGGTGGCGGAGGTGGGCGTCGCCCTGGCCGCGCACGCGGTCCCGGTGCAGGACGCCGTGCTGGTCCGGGGCGGGAGGTGGTGGTCCTACGACTGCGCCGGACCCTGCTGCGCGCCCGGCCGCGGGACTCCGCTGCCCGAGGGCGTGTCGGCGCTGGAGGTCGCCGCGGTGGCCTCCGGCGCGGTGGTGGAGTGCGACCGGGAGGCGCTCGCCGCCCGGATCGCCGCACCGGGCCCCGAGGCGCGGACGGCGATCGCCGAGACCTGCGCCCGCACCGCCGGAGCGCTCGCCGACGACATCCTGCGGCACGGCTGGGCGGCGGTGGCCGCGCAGTCGTGGAGCGCAGTGCTGGCCGCCGTGGACCGCGTGCGGCCGGGCACTCCGGCCGACCGGCTGACCGACGTGGAGCTGGCGAGGCTGCTCTGGGGGCTGCGCGACGTCGCCGTCCGCGACCGGGCGCTGGAGCTGGCCCTGGGCGAGGATGCCGCAGCCGCCGAGCAGCTCTGGACCGAGTGCACGCGGCGGGCGCCGGCCCCGCTGGACGCCGCCCCCGCCACGCTGCTCGCGGTCAGCACCTGGCTGCGCGGCGACGGCGCGATGGCCGGCATCGCCCTGGCCCGGGCCCTGGACGGCGCGCCGGACTACGCGCTGGCCCGCCTGCTGGCCCAGGGCCTGTCGGTCTGCATGCGCCCGGCGGAGCTGCGCGCACTCATCGAGCAGGCCGCCGGCGACCGGAGCGGCTGAGCGGTGCCAAGGATCAGAGCAGTTCGGGCCGCCGCCACTCCTCGCCCAGCACGTGCTCGGCGAGGAAGGCCAGGACCGTCTCGTACCAGACCCGCGCGTTGCCCGGGGTGAGCACCCAGTGGTTCTCGTCGGGGAAGTAGAGGAACTTCGACGGGACACCGCGCTTGCGCAGGTCGTACCAGAGGCGCAGCGCCTCGCCGACGGGCACGCGGTAGTCCTTATCGCCGTGCACCACCAGCATCGGGGTGCGGATGCGGTCGGCGAAGCGGTGCGGCGAGTTCCGCTCGTAGCGCCGCGGGTCGTGCAGCGGGTCGCCCCACTCCTTCTCCCAGTAGTACGCGGCGTCCGTCGTCCCGGTGAAGGAGTCCAGGTCCCAGAGGCTGGCGTGGGTGACGATCGCGCGGAACCGGTCGGTCTGCGTCGCGATCCAGTTCGCCATGTAGCCGCCGAAGGACCCGCCCATGGCCGCGGTGCGGGTCTCGTCGATGTCCGGGCGCTGCCCCGCGGCGTCCACCGCGGCCATCAGGTCGGTGTAGGGCGTGCCGCCCCACTCGCCCCAGCCGCGCCGGACGAAGTCCTGGCCGAAGCCCTGCGACAGCGCCGGGTTGGGCAGCAGGACCGCGTAGCCCCGGGCGGCCAGCACCCAGGGGCACCACCGCCACGACCAAGGAGTTCCAGCTCATCAGCGGCCCGCCGTGGATCCAGAGCACCAGCGGTGCGGGGTGCTCCGCGGAGGCGCCGTCCGGGAGGACGAGCCAGGACTGGACCCGGGCCCCGTCGGCGGCGGTGGCCGCCACCTCGTGCAGGGTGCCGGGCAGGCCGTCCAGGTGTGCCGGACCGGGCAGGACGACCGGGTCCTGCAGCGGCTCCCCGGGGTCGAGCCGCACCGGGACCGGAGGGGAGTCGTAGGCCGAGCGCAGCGCGTACAGCGCGCTGCCGTCCCGGGCCACCTGCAGGTCGCTGTAGGCCCCGTCCGCGGTGAGCCGGACCGGCGGTCCACCGGCCACCGGCACGCGGAAGACGGCGTGCCGGCCGTCGTCGTCGGCGAGGAAGAACACCGCCGAGCCGTCGGCGCTGAACCGCGGTGCGCTGGGCCACCGGTCGAATCCGGGGGTGAGCTCGCGGGTGGTGCCGTCGGCCACGTCCACGAGCAGCAGCGTGTAGTCCGGCGGTTCGGTGTAGGTGGAGAGCCGCTCCCGGACGCAGACGAGCGCGCTGCCGTCGGGGGAGAAGTGCGGGGCGTAGACGTCGGCCAGCGGATCGTCGACGAGCGGCCGGCTCTCCCCGTCGGCCGTCGTGGTGAGCACGACCCGGGTGCGGCGTCCCGCCGGGCCGTCGGGCACGTCCTCGGCGCGGGCCAGCAGCCGGCCGTCGGGGGAGAGGACGAACTGGTCCCCGGCCCCGCTGGGCGGGCCGGCGTCGGGAGTCAGGTCGCGCGGCTCCGCCGGGCGGGCATCCGGCTCGTCGGCCGGCAGCGCGCCGACCCAGAACAGGTGCGTCGCCGCCGGCCCGAGGTCGTGGTCCCAGTACCGGACCGGGTAGGCCTCGTGCAGGACGGCCGAGACCCCGGCGTCGCGGCGCCGCTTCCGCCGCTCCTCGTCCGCCTCGGGCGTCGAACCACCGGGCATGGTCGCCGCCGAGACGACGACGTCACCGGTGTCGGCCGCGACGCCGACCGCGGTGATGCCACCGGGACGGCCGAGCAGGAGGCGTGCCTCCCCACCGTCGCCGGGCAGGCTCCACAGCGCCGGTGTCGGCTCGCCGTCCTCGGCCGCGTCCGGGTCCGGCCGCGCGGAGGTGAACAGCAGCGCGCCGTCCGGCGCCCACGTGGGCGTGGACTCGCCGGGCGCGCTCCGGGTCAGCCGGCGGGCGGGGCGCTCCCCCCGCGGATCGACCTCCCACAGCGCGGACTGCCATTTCTTCTGCTGCGGGTCGAGCGTCTGCACCGCGACCGCCAGCCGGCTGCCGTCGGCCGACAGCGCCAGGGCGCCGACCCGGGGGAGGGCCAGGAACCGCTCGAGGTCCGCGAACGGACCGGCCGCATCGTCGCCGTCGCCGGGCGTGGGGTCGGTCGGGCTCACCGGGACCTTCTCTCAGGGTGCGGACGCGCGGGGTGGGGCCGGACGGTCCGGGAACGGCCCGACCCGGTCAGGGCAGGCGGAGCCCGCGCAGCAGCCGGCCGGCCGGCCGCGGCCCGAGGTCGGCCACGAACACGTCCGCGGCGCGCAGCTGCCCGCCCGCACCGTCCGCCGGCGGTTCCCCGTGCACCGGTCCGCCCCGGCTCAGAGCAGCGGAGCGGCTTCGAGCGGGCTGAGCTTGTCGTCCACCGCGCTGACGAACAGGTGCTGGGCGACGCCGACCGGCAGGACCTGGTCGTCGAGCGCCACCGATCCCTCGACCAGACGCGCGGTCATGGTCACGCCCGGACGGACGCCCAGCTCGGCCAGCTGGCGCAGCAGGTCGGTGCTCTCCTGCAGCTGCTCGCTGATCCGGCGGATGACGACCGGCCGGCCCTCGGCCGTCGCCGTGGTGCTCAGCAGGGTGAGCGAGTCGAGCACCGCGGCGGTCTCGCCGCCGAGGGACTCCTCTCCGCGCAGCGCCTCCAGACCCGGGATGGGGTTGCCGAAGGGGGAGACCGACGGGTTGCCGAGCAGCGTGAGCAGCTTGCGCTCCACCGCCTCGCTCATGACGTGCTCCCAGCGGCACGCCTCCTCGTGGACGTCGGCGTAGTCGAGGCCGATGACGTCCACCAGCAGGCACTCGGCCAGCCGGTGCTTGCGCATGACCGCCGTCGCGAGCTGGCGTCCCTCGTCGGACAGCTGCAGGTGCCGGTCGCCCTCCACGGTCAGCAGGCCGTCGCGCTCCATCCGGGCCACCGTCTGGCTCACCGTGGGGCCGCTCTGGTGGAGTCGCTCCGCGATGCGCGCGCGCAGCGGGACGATCCCCTCTTCCTCCAGCTCGAAGATCGTCCGGAGGTACATCTCGGTCGTGTCGATGAGGTCGTTCACAGCTACTCCTCCGTGTCGCGGCAAGTCTACGGGGCGAAGGCCCCTGCGCCGGTCAGCCGGACGAGTGGCCCGGGAGGCGGCGTCCGGCCGGGGTCGCACCGGGTAGCGTCCGAGGAGAGGGTGGGTGTCCAGGCTCACGTCCGGTGCACGAGCTGAGGGGGTCGACGTGAGCGACTCGGTCACGGTCGTCTGGGACGACTCGCTCCTCCAGTACACGATGGGCGGGGACCATCCCCTGCACCCGGTGCGGCTGGACCTCACCATGCGCCTGGCCGAGGGTCTCGGTGTGCTGTCGACCGACCGGCTGGAGGTGCTGCAGCCCACGCCGGCCGACGAGGGCCTGCTCACGCTCGTGCACGACCCGGCCTACCTGGAGGCCGTCCGCCGCGCCCCGGCCGATCCGGGCGTCGGCCACGGCCTCGGCACGGCCGACAACCCGATCTTCGAGGGCATGTACGACGCGGCGGCCCTCATCACCGGCGGCAGCGTCCTCGCCGCCCGACGGGTCCACGAGGGCACGGCGCAGCACGCGGTCAACATCTCCGGCGGACTGCACCACGCGATGCGCGACGCCGCGTCCGGCTTCTGCGTGTTCAACGACGCCGCGATCGCCATCGCGTGGCTGCTGGGACAGGGGTACGAGCGGATCGCCTACGTCGACCTCGACGTCCACCACGGCGACGGCGTGCAGGCCGCCTTCTACGAGGACCCGCGGGTGCTCACGGTGAGCACCCACCAGACCCCGCTCACCCTGTTCCCGGGCACCGGATACCCCGAGGAGACCGGCGACGCCGAGAAGGCGCTCGGCAGTGCGGTGAACCTGGCCCTGCCCAACGGCACCGACGACTCCGCCTGGCTGCGGGCGTTCACCGCCGTCGTCCCGGGGGTGCTGCGGGCCTTCGCGCCGCAGATCATCGTCACCCAGTGCGGCTGCGACGCCCACCACGAGGACCCGCTGGCCGACCTCGCGCTCACCATCGACGGCCAGCGCGCCAGCTACAAGGCGATGCACGAGCTGGCCCACGAGCTCTGCGACGGCAAGTGGGTCGTGCTCGGGGGCGGGGGCTACGGGCTCGTCCGCTGCGTGCCGCGGGCCTGGACCCACCTGCTGGCGGAGGTGGCCGGCAGCCCGCTGGACCCGGCGACCGAGATCCCCGAGTCCTGGCGCGAGGACGTCGTCCGGCGCGGCCTGCGCGCCCGCCCGCCCACCCACATGACCGAGGGCGGGTACACCGGCTTCTCCCGCTGGGACACCTTCACCGAGTCCCGGGTGGACCGGGCGATCATGCGCACCCGCCGCGCGGCCTTCCCCTACTTCGGCCTGGACCCGGATGACCCCCGTGATTGACGAAGGACCTCTCGACCCCCCACCGCTCGCAAGCTCGCAGCGGGCCCCTGGAGAGGGGCCGACCGAGGAGCGGCCGCTCCCGCCCCCGCACTGGGAGGCCGACATCGTGGCCGCCGACGGCGGCACCGTGCACCTGCGGCCGATCTGCCCCGAGGACGCCGACGGCATCAACGGGCTGATGGAGCGCAGCAGCGACCAGACCCGCTACTACCGGTTCTTCGGCCCCATGAAGCGGCTGTCGGAGAAGGACCTGCACCGCTTCACCCACGTCGACCACGTGGACCGGGTGGCCTTCGTCGTGCTGCTCGGCGACCAGATCGTGGCGGTCGGCCGGTTCGACCGGTACCCGGACACCGACGACGCCGAGATCGCCTTCCTGGTCGAGGACGCCCACCAGGGCCGCGGGCTCGGCTCCGTTCTGCTGGAGCACCTGGCCGCGGCCGCCCGGGAGCGCGGGATCAAGAACTTCGTGGCCGAGGTGCTGGCCCAGAACAGCAAGATGGTGCGGGTCTTCCAGGACGCCGGCTACAAGTCCCAGCGGTCCTTCGAGGACGGCGTCGTGCACCTGACGTTCCCCATCGAGCAGACCGAGGACGCCCTCGCCGTCGCCTACGAGCGGGAGCAGCGCAGCGAGTCCCGGTCCATCGCCCGGCTGCTGCACCCCTCGTCGGTCGCGGTCGTCGGCGCCAGCAACGACGACGGCAAGATCGGCAACGCGCTCCTGCGGCACCTGCTCGACTACGGGTTCGCCGGCCCCATCTACCCGGTCAACCCCGGCGCCCGGCACGTCCGCGGCGTGCCCGCCTACGCCGACATCGAGTCCATCCCCGACGACGTCGACCTCGCCGTCCTGGCGGTGCCGGCGGACGAGGTGGCCGGGGTGGTCGAGGCCTGCCGTCGCAAGCAGGTGCGTGGCCTCGTGGTCGTCTCCGGCGGTTTCGGCGAGACCGGGCCGGAGGGCCGCGACGCCGAGCGCCGGCTGGTCGCCGCCGCCCGGGCGTCGGGGATGCGGGTCGTCGGCCCCAACTGCCTGGGCATGGTGAACACCGACCCCGCGGTGTGCCTGAACGCCAGCCTCGCGCCGATGGTGCCCGGCCGCGGCCGGGTCGGGTTCTTCGCCCAGTCCGGCGCCCTCGGCGTCGCGCTCCTCGAGCGGGCCCGCAGCCGCAACCTCGGGCTGTCCACCTTCGTCTCCGCCGGCAACCGGGCCGACGTCAGCGGCAACGACCTGCTCCAGTACTGGGCCACCGATCCGGCCACCGAGGTCGTCCTGCTGCACCTGGAGAGCTTCGGCAACCCGCGCAAGTTCGCGCGGCTGGCCCGCAGCGTCGGGCGGACCAAACCGGTCGTCGCGGTGAAGAGCGGCCGGCACGTCAACGTGACACCGGGCCTCGCCGGGACCTCGGTCGCCGTGCCCGAGCAGTCGGTGGCGGCGCTGTTCGCCTCCGCCGGAGTCATCCGGGTCGAGACCGTGGCGCAGATGTTCGACGTGGGCACGCTGCTGGCCCACCAGCCGCTGCCGGAGGGGCCCCGGGTCGCCGTCGTCGGGAACTCCACGGCGATCGGCGTGCTCGTGGCCGACGCCGTCCTCGAGGAGGGGATGGAGCTCGCCTCCGATGCACCCGTGGACATCGGGGTGACCGGCAGCCCGGAGGAGTTCCGGGCCGCGCTGCAGGCGGCCGTGGACGACGAGGAGGTCGACGCCGTCGTCGCCGTCTTCCTGCCGCCGCTGATGGCCGGCTCCCAGGAGTACGGCCCGGCGCTGCGCGACGTCGCGCAGGCCTCGGCGAAGCCGATCGTGGCCAGCTTCCTCTCGACCGAGGGCATCCCGCCCGAGCTGGCGGTGCTCGACGCGGAGGGGGTGCCCGCGCGCGGGTCGGTGCCCTCCTTCTCCACCCCGGAGCGCGCGGTGATCGCCCTGGCCAAGGTCGCCGAGTACGCCCGCTGGCGGCGGCGCCCGGTGGGGGAGCTGGCCGAGCTGCCCGACGTCGACGAGGACGCCGCCCGGACCCTGGTGCGGAGGGTGCTGGCCGACGCCCCGGCCGGGCGCGACCTCACCGACGGCGAGCTGATGGCGCTGCTGGCCGCCTACGGCGTCCCGCTGCTGGGCACCCGCACGGTGACCGACGCCGAGGAGGCGGTGGCCGCGGCGGATGCGGTCGGCTACCCGGTGGTGCTCAAGTCGACGGCCCCGTGGCTGCGGCACCGCTCCGACCTGGGCGGCGTCCGGCTGGACCTCGTCGACGCCGACGCCGTGCGGACCGCGTTCGCCGCGATCCCCTCCGGTGACCCGGTGATCGTGCAGGAGATGGCGGCGCCGGGGGTCGCCACGGTGGTGGAGATCGTCGACGACCCGTCGTTCGGTGCGCTGGTCAGCTTCGGCCTCGGGGGGGTGGCCACCGACCTGCTCGGCGACCGCGCCTTCCGGACGCTGCCGCTGACCGACCTGGACGCCGCCGAGCTGGTCCGGGAACCGCGGGCGTTCCCGCTGCTCGACGGCTACCGCGGCTCCGAGCCGGTCGACCTGGGGGCCCTGGAGGACCTGCTGCTGCGGGTCGCGCGGCTGGCCGACGACCTGCCCGAGGTGCTGCGCCTGCGGCTGGAGCCGGTCATCGTCGGCCCGCCCAACCCCTGGCACGGCGGCCGGTCGCTGGTCGTCGCCGGGGGGACCGCGCACGTCGGCCCGCCGACGGCGCGCGTCGATCCCGGACCCCGGAGGATGCGCTCCCCGGTCTGACCCGCGCCACGATCAGCGTCCCCGGGCTCAGGGGGTCGTCGCAACACCCTGACTGAGTGGGGGTCGGGTATGGCGAGGACGGCGGAGCTCCAGCATCAGCGGCGGGCGTTCTGGACCGGGATCCGGGACGGGCTGCCGACCGTTGCCGCGGCGAAGCGATCAGGCGTGTCGCAGGCGCGTGGATTTCGGTGGTTCCGTGAGTGTGGCGGGGTGTCACCTGTCGAACTGAGCGAGCCGACCGGCCGATATCTGGACCTGGCCGAGCGGGAGGAAATCGCCTGCGGTCTGGAACGGGGGGAATCCCTGCGGGCGATCGGCCGCCGCCTTGGCCGGTCGGGGTCCACG
>NZ_FOND01000029.1 GCF_900112815.1 Blastococcus tunisiensis | reverse complement strand
GCCAGTGCCCGGGCCAGCCCGAACCCGGTCGGCCCGGCCTCGTAGGTGACCGCCGCCGGACCCGGCAGGCCACGCACCCACTCGATCACGGTGTCGGTCGTGGGTACCAGCCGCTTCTTGATCAACTCGCCCGTGACGCCGTCGATCGCCGCCGCGGACACCGATCGTGCGTGCACGTCCAGCCCGACGCTCGTACGCTCCACACCCATCGGGGCCTCCCACACATGTCGGATAGGCCGGGCAGGGGCTCCTCCCCGGTAACCCACGTTTCTGGTGTGGAAGGCCCCGACCCGCAACCGCTCCCCACGGGATCGGTCGGGTCATACCGTCTGAGCGCAGGGCTCACCCCGGGACGAGCACCGACCAGGCGTGCCGCTCCACCCTCCAGGTGCGGGCGTCGACACCCTCCTCGACGTCCCCGTCGGCGTTGACGTCGACCGGGGCCCCGGAGAAGGTCACCTCCCGGCCGCGGAGCACCAGGACGTCGGGACGGTCGACGTGCCGCCCGCTCGGCAGGGCAGCGGCGAACGCGGCCCGGGCCACCGCGGACGTCGCGGTGCTGACCACCACCTCGGCCAGCCCGTCGTCGGGGACGGCGTCGGGGGCCAGGAGGGCGCCGCCGCCGATCGTGGCGCCGGTGCAGACGGCCAGCATGAGCACGTCGGTGCTCCCGTCGGCCGCCCAGCCCTCGCTGCCGTGGACCGCGACCCGTCCGTCGACCTCGACCCGGAGCGGCCAGCCCGAGCTGGTGACGCCGGCGATCGCGGCGCCCAGCGGGAAGGCGGCGGTGCCGAGCCGCTCCTTGAACCGCAGTGCCTCGGCCGCGGCGAGGGCGCCGACACCGACGTGCACGGCGTTGACGGCGAGGCCGCCGGCGTCGTCGCGGACCAGGTCCAGCCGCCGCGGCGTGCCGTCCAGCACCACGGCCGCCGCCTCCGCCGGGTCCAGCGGGAGGCCCAGCGTCCGCGCCAGGTCGTTGCCGGTGCCGCGCGGGACGATGCCGACGGGCAGCCCGGGATCCAGCACCCCCGCCCGGTCGAGGGCGCGGACGGCGGCGTGCACCGAGCCGTCCCCGCCGATCACGACCGGCCGACGGTCGCCGAGGCCGGACACCGCGGTGCGCAGCTCGGCCTCGTCGGCGGTCGCGGCGACCGTCACGTCGGCTCTGCGGCGCAGCGCGGCCACGGCCGCCTCGACCGACTCGTCGTCCGTCGTGCCCGCCGCGCCGTTGACCAGCACCAGGAGTCGCATCCGCCCATGATCGCCGTCCGGGGCCCGGTCCGCGTGCACGACGGCCCGGTGCTCACCTCATCGGGCGGGCAGCACCGTGCCGGTCACGTCACCGAACCCGATCCGACTGCCGCCCGGCCCCGGTGCCGAGGCGGTGACCGTGACGACGTCCCCGTCCTCCAGGAAGGTGCGGGTCGTGCCGTCGGCGAGCGTCAGCGGCCGCGTCCCGTCGGCCGTCAGCTCGAGCAGCGAGCCCCACCGGTCCGGCGTCGCGCCGCTGACCGTGCCCGAGGCGAACAGCTCGCCGGGTGACAGTGCGGCGCCGTTGACGGTCAGGTGTGCGAGCTGCTGGGCCGGCGTCCAGTACATGTCGCGGAAGAGCGGCCTGCTGACCACCTCCCCGTTGAGTCTCACCTCGAGGGTGAGGTCGAGACCCCAGCGAGCGTCGTCGTCGCGCAGGTAGGGCAGCAGTTCGGTGTCGCGGGGCGGGGCCGGGAGCCGGGCGGCCTCCAGCGCGGCGAGCGGCACGATCCACGGCGACATGGAGGTCTGGAAGGACTTGCCGAGGAACGGGCCGAGCGGCACGTACTCCCACGCCTGCAGGTCGCGGGCCGACCAGTCGTCGACCAGGCAGACCCCGAACACGTGCTCGGCGAAGTCCGTGACCGCCACCCGCTCCCCGGGCTCGGACGGCGCCCCGACCACGAAGCCCACCTCGGCCTCGAAGTCGAGCCGGCGGGTCGGGCCGAAGGGCGGGAGACCGTCCGACGGCGGACCGAGCTGACCGCAGGGCCGCACCACCGGCGTCCCCGACACCTCCACGGTGCCCGCGCGCCCGTGGTAGCCGATCGGCAGGTGGCGCCAGTTCGGCGGCAGCGGGTCGCCGTCCAGGCGGAACAACCGGCCCACGTTCTCGGCATGCGCCTTCGAGCTGTAGAAGTCGACGTAGTCGGCGACCCCGATCGGTCGGCACATCCGCACGTCGTCGAGCGGGAGCAGGTGCGGCTCGACGCGGACCCGGTTCCGCTCGTCGGTGAGCCACTCGGTGACCTGCTCGCGCCGGTCCTGCCAGAGACCGGGGCCGGCCACGAGGAAGTGGTCGAGGGTGCTGCGGTGGTGGATCAGGTCGTCGGTCATCGCGAACAGGTCGAGGACGAGGTCACCGATGCGGACGCCGTGCCGGAAGCCGACGCGCCCTCCGCCGAGGAACACCCCGAGCGGCAGGTTGTCGATGCCGAACCCGGTGTCGTCCGGCAGCTCCACCCAGGTCACGCGTTCTCCTCGCCGGCGCCCGTCGGCCGCGTGCCCAGAGGTGCTCCGTTCACGGGTGAGCTCGCACGCTCGCTCACCGGGACGGCCCGCGCCCCGACCAGGACCAGGCGTACCGGCCGTCGTCCACCGCCGTGCCGCCCTCCCCGAGGTGCAGCGGCCGGAACGTGTCGACCATGACGGCCAGCTCGTCGAAGCGCTCCGCGCCCAGCGAGGCCTCGACCGCCGCCGGTTGCGGGCCGTGCGAGTGCCCGCCCGGGTGCACGGTGACCGAGCCCTTGCCGATGCCCGACCCCTTGCGGGCCTCGTAGTCGCCGTCGACGTAGAACATGATCTCGTCGGAGTCGACGTTGGAGTGGTAATAGGGCACCGGCACCGCGAGCGGGTGGTAGTCGACCTTCCGCGGCACGAAGTTGCAGATGACGAAGTTGGGGCCCTCGAACACCTGGTGCACCGGCGGCGGCTGGTGCACCCGGCCGGTGATCGGCTCGAAGTCCGACACGCTGAAGGCGTAGGGGTACAGGCAACCGTCCCACCCGACGACGTCGAACGGGTGCTCCGGGACGACGTGGACCGTGCCGGCCAGCCCGCCCGGGCCGTCGCCACGGTGCTTCACGTACACCTCGACGTCGCTGCCCTCGGCCAGCAACGGTTCGGCCGGCCCGCGCAGGTCCCGCTCGCAGTAGGGCGCGTGCTCGAGGAACTGCCCGTACTTCGAGAGGTACCGCTTGGGCGGCGCGATGTGGCCGTTCGCCTCGACGGCGTAGGTACGCAGCGGCTCGTCGCCGGTGGGGAGCCAGCGGTGCGTCGTCGCCCGAGGGAGGACGACGTAGTCGCCCGGACCCACGTCGAGCGCACCGAACACCGTCTCGACCCGCGCCCTCCCCCGCTCGACGAAGACGCACTCGTCGCCCACGGCGTTGCGGTAGAGCGGGCTGGGCAGGCTGCTCACCGCGTAGGAGATGCGCACGTCGGCGTTGCCCAGGACCAGCCGCCGGCCGGTCACCGGGTCGACCGCCTTGTGCTCTTCCCCCGGGAAGAGGTCGTGCAGCCGCAGGTGCCGGGGCAGGAGCGGGGTGTTGGGCGTCGTCGTCTGGTCGGGCAGCTCCCAGGACCGGGCGTCGACCAGGGAGGACGGGACGCCGCGGTGGTACAGCAACGAGGAGTCCGAGGAGAAGCCCTCCTCCCCCATCAGCTCCTCGGCGTACAGCCGGCCGTCGGGACGGCGGAACTGCGTGTGCCGCTTCGGCGGGATCTCCCCCACCTGCCGGTAGTGCGCCATCGAACTCCTCCGTCCGGACCTTCTGCGCCGGGAGTCTGCGGATCCACGGCCCCCTTCCAGGGGCCCACCCTGAGCTCGCGAAGGGTGGGGAGGAAGGGGGTCCTCCTAGAAGTTGCCGCGCTTCTCCTGCTCGCGCTCGATGGCCTCGAAGAGTGCCTTGAAGTTGCCCTTCCCGAAACCGAGCGAGCCGTGCCGCTCGATCAGCTCGAAGAACACGGTCGGCCGGTCGCCGGTGGGCCGGGTGAAGATCTGCAGCAGGTAGCCGTCCTCGTCGCGGTCGACCAGGATGCCGCGGCTCTTCAGCTCCTCGATCGGCACCCGCACGGTGCCGATGCGCGCCCGGAGCTCCGGGTCCTCGTAGTAGGACCCGGGGGTGGGGAGGAACTCGACGCCCTCGGCCCGCATCGCGTCGACGGTGCGCACGATGTCGTTCGTGGCCAGCGCGACGTGCTGGGCGCCGGCGCCCCGGTAGAACTCGAGGTACTCGTCGATCTGCGACTTCTTCTTGCCCGGGGCCGGCTCGTTGAGCGGGAACTTCACCCGGTGGTTGCCGTTGGCGACCACCTTGCTCATCAGCGCCGAGTAGTCGGTGGCGATGTCCTCGCCGATGAACTCGGCCATGTTGGTGAAGCCCATGACGCGGTTGTAGAAGCCGACCCACTCGTCCATGGCGCCGAGCTCCACGTTCCCGACGACGTGGTCGACGGCCTGGAACAGCCGCTTCGGGGCGCCGTCGCGCGGGACGAAGGACGACGTCCGCTCGACGTAGCCGGGCAGGTAGGCACCGGCGTACCGCGAGCGGTCGACCAGCGTGTGCCGGGTGTCGCCGTAGGTCCCGATCGACGCGAGCCGCACGGTGCCGTGCTCGTCGCTGACGTCGTGCGGTTCCTCGAGAACCGTGGCGCCCTGGGCGCGGGCGTGCGTGATGCAGCGGTCGACGTCGGGCACCGCCAGTGCGATGTCGACGATGCCGTCGCCGTGCCGGCGGTGGTGGTCGGCCAGCGGGCTGTCCGGGTCGTAGGCACCCTGGACGACGAACCGGGCGGCGCCCGAGCGGAGGACGAAGGAGTGGTGGTCGCGGTTGCCCGTCTCGGGACCGGAGTAGGCCACCAGCTCCATGCCGAACGCCGACTGGAAGAAGTGCGCGGTCTGGACGGCGTTGCCGACGACCCAGACCAGGGCGTCCCAGCCGCTGACCGGGAAGGGATCCCCGGACTCGTCGTACTCGACCAGGCCGACGAGCTGCTCGAGCTGGGCGAGGTCCAGTCCGGCCAGCCGCTCCTGGTCGTTCAGTGTCTGCTCGAGGCTCATGGACGCTCTCCACTCCCGGGTCGACGGCGCTGTCTCCCCGACTGCACACCCCTCCGGGCGGCTGTGCAACGGGCGCCGGTGCAGCTGGTCCACCTGCCCGTTCGAGCCACCTCCCTGGTGGTCGGACTGCACAACCCGCATAGTTCGGGCATGACCGGACGCCGCACGCTGGACGAGCTGGACGTCGCCCTGCTCGCCGCCCTGCGGGACTCCCCGCGGGCGGGCGCCCTGGAGCTGTCCCGGATCACCGGGGTCGCCCGGGCCACCGTCTCCGCCCGGCTGCAGCGGCTGGAGGACGACGGCGTGGTGACCGGCTACGGGCCGGACGTCGACGTGGCCGCGGCCGGCTTCGGCGTCCAGGCGTTCGTGACGTTGGAGATCGCCCAGGGTGCCCTCGAGGACGTGCAGCGCGATCTGGAGGCCATCCCCGGTCTGCTCGAGGCGCACGCGACGACCGGCAGCGGGGACGTGCTCTGCCGGGTGGCGGCCAGCTCGCACGCGGGCCTGCAGCAGATCCTCGTGGACCTCAACCGGTCGTCGGCGATCGTCCGGTCGACCAGCGTCGTGGCCCTGTCGCCGCTGGTCCCCTGGCGCACGCTGCCGCTGCTGGAGTCCGAAGCCGCCCCCGGCGCCGGCCGCTCGGCGATGAACCGGCGCCCGGGCACCGTTCGCCCATAGCCGTTTCGCGGAACGGTGGGCGCCAGTGCGCAGTTCTCGCCGCTGGAACTGCAGACGGGCGCACACTGTTCGGGTCGCGGCGGCCGGGCTAGAGCAGATCCGCCAGCAACGCTGCCGCGCGCCGGGCCCCGTCGGTCTCGACCGGGCGGTAGGCGAGCTCTCGGGTCACCTCCTTCGCGATCGCCTCGGCGAACGCGTCGGGGTCCGTGGCGTCCTCGTAGGGCAGGCACCGCCCGGCCCCGTAGCGGTCCAGGCGGTGCCGCACGTGGAGATTCTGCTCGAAGTGGTTGCGCAGCGGGACGTAGACGAACGGCTTGCGCAGCGCCGTCAGCTCCATGCACGTCGTCAGCCCGCCCTGCACCACCGCCAGGTCGCAGGCGGCCAGGTGCCGGTAGAGGTCGGGCAGGTAGCCGGTCACCATGACCCCGGGGGTCCCGGGCAGGGTCGCCGGGTCGATCCGCGGCCCGGTGACCACGAGGAACCGCAGCTCCGGCACCAGGCGCCGCACCCCCGGGACGGCGTCCAGCACCCGCCGCACCAGGGGGCCGCCCACCCCGGAGCCGCCCACGGTCACCAGGCAGAGCTTCTCGTCGGGGCCGACGCCGAGGTCCCGCCGCAGCTCGTCGGTGCCCGCCAGCGCCGCCGGGTCGAACCCGGTGACGTAGCCGGCGAAGTCGAAGTTGGCCTCCGTCCACTCCCGGATCGGCGGCAGGCCGGGCCCGAAATCGGCGTCGACGACGTCGTCGGGGCTGCCGACGAAGACCGAGCGGTCCCGCACCCGACGGAACCGGGCCCGCTGCTCGATCATCTCCGCGTTGTAGTCGGCCGTGAGCGCCGCCTCGGCCGCGCCGCCGGCGGGCATCGGCAGCCAGCCGACGAAGTCGGTCATCCAGGCGAAGGCGAACCGCTTGAGCTCGGGGTTCTCGTGCAGGAAGTGGTCGACGTCCCAGGCCTCGTCGGCGATCACCAGGTCGTAGTGCCCCTCGGCGACGACGTCGGCGAACACCATGAAGTTGTTCACCAGGATCTCGTCCATCCGGCGGATGGCCTGGAAGGCGTGCAGGTCGTGCTCCCCCAACTCGTGCTCCACGTGCCCCGACTCGCTGGCCAGCCAGGCCGAGGCCGGGTGGATGCGCTCGCCACGCTCGGCGAGCACCGTGGTGACCGGGTGCTGCGCCAGCCAGTCGAGCTGCAGGTCCGGGTGCCGGAGCCGCAACTCGGCCGCGATGGCCGCGTCGCGCTGCGCGTGCCCCAGCCCGATCGGCGACGACAGGTAGAGCGCCCGTTTCGGCCGGCGGGCGGCCCGCGTCCACGTCGTCCGCTCGACGCGGGGGCACACCCGGTCGACGAAGGCCCGGATCAGGTGGTTGATCCGCACGGGATCGCGGGCGTGCGGGCCGTGCCCGCTGCCCTCGAGCAGCACGAGCGAGCCGCCGGTGAGCCCGGCCAGCCGCTCGCCGACCGCGTGCGGCCGCACGTGGTCCTCGGTGCCGTGCACGACGGTGACCGGGCAGCGGACCTGGCGGCAGAGCGGCTCCAGGGGGAGGCAGACGGCGCCGTCGCACCCCATCCGCCCGGCCGTGGTGTCGACCAGCGTCCGCGGCGCCACCTCGCGGCCCCACCCGATGGCGTCCTCGATCTGCTTGGAGGAGTGCGGCTCGCTGTACATCTGGCCGAAGAAGAAGGACAGGAAACCGTCGTAGTCGTCCTCCAGCCATGCGTACCGGTTGTAGCGGGCCCAGCCCTGCCGCGCCTCGTGCCGCAGGCCCCACGCGTACTGCTCCCGCTCCGGCTGGGACACGGGGAAGCCGCAGGCCGGCGCGATGGCGAACAGCCCGAGCACCCGCTCGGGGTGACCGGCCGCGACGTGCACCGACCAGGTGCCGCCGCACGACAGCGACACGAGGACGGCGGCCTCGGTGCCCGTCGCGTCCATCACCGCGAGGGTGTCCTCGGCGTACTGGTCGTCGGTGTAGGCCGCGGCCCCGGCCGGGCGGTCCGACCGACCGCTCCCCCGGCCGTCGAAGGTCACCACCCGGTAGTGCCGGGCGAGGTAGCCGATCTGGGCCTTCCAGTGCCGGGACGGCACGATGGACCACGTCGGCATCAGCAGCACCGTCGGGTGCTGGTCCCGGCCGAACACCTCGTAGGCCAGCCGGACGCCGTCCCGCTCGACGACGCCCTGGACGTCGGGGTCACGGGCCCGGCTCGGTGCATGCACCACGTCGGCATCCTCCTCCTCGGCGGCCCGCCGCCGGGCCGTCCGCATCGCGGTCACGGCCGGACCTCGAGGACGTTGTTGAACGGCGTGTTCGCCACCGCCGCGAACCGGCGGAAGCCCGCCGTCGTCGCCACGTCGCGGATCCGTGCCGGGCCTGCCTGGGTGCCCAGGGCCAGGCCGACGTCCTGGGACAGGGAGGCAGGGGTGCACAACAGCGTCGAGAACCCGTAGTAGGCCCGCCCCACCGGGTTGAGGTTGTCCTCGACGTGGTCGCCGGCCATCGGCTCCACGATCATCCAGGTGCCGTCGTCGGCCAGGGTGTGCCGCACGTGACGGGCGGCCCCCACCGGGTCGCCCATGTCGTGCAGGGCGTCGAACGTCGTCACGAGGTCGTGGCCGCTGCCGGTGAACTCCGTGGCCGGGGCGACCTCGAACCTGACGCGGTCGGCGACGCCGGCCTGCTCAGCCCGCCGGCGGGCGATCGCGATCGAGCCCTCGTGGTAGTCCGAGCCGACGAACGTCGACCGCGGGAAGGTGCGGGCCATGAGGATGGTCGAGGCCCCGTGCCCGCAGCCGACGTCGGCGACGGTGGCGCCCCGCTCGAGCTTCTCCACGACGCCCTCGAGCGCCGGCAGCCACTCGCCGATCAGGTGGGCGTTGTACATCGTCCGGAAGAACCGCTCGCAGCCGACGTGCACGTCGCCGTTGTGCGCGTGCCAGCCGATGCCGTCGCCGGTGCGCGCCGCCCCGATCACCGCGGCGGCGTCGCGGACGGTGCCGTGGGTGAGCTGGAAGAAGCCGGGCAGGTAGGCGGGGCTGGTCTCGTCGGTGAGCGCGGCGGCCTGCTCCGCGGGCAGGGTGTAGGTCCGCGTCGCGGGGTCGTAGTCGAGGTAGTTGCCGGCCGCCTGGGCGGCCAGCCATTCCCGGGCGTAGTGCTCGTCGGTCCCGGTCCGCTCGGCCAGCTCGGACGGCGTGATCGAGGCACCGTCGGCCATGGTCCGGTAGTAGCCCAGCGCGTCGCCCATGACGACGAGTGCGGTGTTGAGGGAGGCGCCCACCTCGTCGACGGCGCGGAAGACGAAGGCCATGAGCTTCTCCGGGTCGATCGGCCGCGGGGCAGGCCGGACGGGGGTGGTGGGCAGCTCGGTGGTGGTCATGACAGCTCCTCGGATCGGGACGGTTCGGTCACTTCCGACCCTGGTCGGCTGGGCCCCGCCGTCGCATCAGGGCACCCCCCTGGGATCTCCCTAGACTCGGCGGATGCTGCTCGGTCGCGAGCGCGAGCGATCCCTGATCGCGGGCCTGCTGTCGGGCGCGCGGGTGGGGCAGAGCGCCGTCCTGGTGCTGACCGGCGACGCGGGCATCGGCAAGAGCACGCTGCTCGACGACGCCGCCGCCTCGGCCGCGGGCATGCAGGTGCTGCGCGCGACCGGCACCGAGTCCGAGACCGAGGTGCCCTTCGGCGCGCTGCTGCAGCTCCTCCGGCCGGCGCTGGTGCACCTGGACCGGATCCCTGCCCCGCAGGCCGAGGCCCTGGGGTCGGCCCTGGCGCTGCGACCCGGGACCGGCAGCGACCGCTTCGCCGTCGGCGCCGCGACGCTGAGCCTGCTCAGCCGCTTCGCCGAGGACGGCGCGCTCGTGGTCCTGGTGGACGACGCGCACCTGCTCGACCAGCCGTCGGCGCAGGCGCTGGTCTTCGCCGCGCGGCGGCTGACGGCCGACCCGGTGGTGCTCCTGGCCGCCGTCCGCGACGGGCGACCGTCGGCCCTCACCGACGCCGGCCTCCCCGTCCTGCACGTCGGCGGGCTCTCCCCCGCCGCCTCCGGCGAGCTGCTGACGTCGACGGGGCGACGACTCGGCAGCTCCGTCGCGGCGCGCCTGCACGAGGCGACGGGCGGCAACCCCCTGGCCCTCCTGGAACTGGTCGACGACGTGCCGCTCGTGGAGTCCCTGCCGCCGGGTGCGCCGGTCCCCGTCCCGGCCCGGATCGCCCGCGCCTTCGCGCTGCGGGCCGACCGGCTGTCCGCGCCCGCGCGCACCGCGGTGCTGGTCGCCGCCGTCGGCGGTGCCGACCTCGCCGTCGTCGCGCGGGCCTGCGGGCTGCTCGGGATCGATGCCGCGGTGCTGGACGAGGCCGAGGCCGCGGAACTGCTGCGGGTCGCCGCCGGGGTCGTCGCGTTCCGCCACAACCTCGTGCGCTCGGCGGTGTGGTCGGAGGCGCACCCCGGCCTCCGGCGCGACGTGCACCGCGCCGTCGCCGCCGCGCTCCCCGAGGACGACGTCGACCGGCGGGCCTGGCACCTGGCCGAGGCGGCCCTGGGCCCGGACGAGGACACCGCCCTGGTCCTCGACGCCGCGGCCGCCCGTGCCCGGGACCGCGGCGCCCATGCGGTCGCGGCCACCGCATCGGAGCGGGCGGCCCGGCTGAGCCCGGAGCCCGCCGGAGCCGTCCACCGGCTGGTCGCCGCGGCCGACTCCGCGTGGCGCGCGGGCCTGGCCGGCCAGGCGACGGCGCTGCTGGCGCGCGCCGAGGAGCTGCCACAGCCGCCGGCGCTGCGGGTCAGCGCATCGGGGCTGCGCGGCACGATCGCCGCCCGCACGGGCTCGGTGGAGAGCGCCCGCGACGAGCTCATGGCGGCTGCGGACCTGAGCGCGCCGACCGATCCCGACACGGCGATCCTGCTGCTGGCCGACGCCATCCTCGCCTGCTTCATCCTGGCCGACATCGCCACCGTGGCCGACGCCGCCGCCCGGATCGACCGGCTCGTCTACCGGGCCGTCACCGAGCCGGCCCGGTGGACGGCGGCCGTGGCGACAGGCGGGGCCGGCGTCCTCACCGGGCACGGGGGGCCGGAGCGGATCCGCCGCGCCGTCCGGCTGCTGCGTCCCGAGGGACCGCTGTTGCGGGACCCGCGGCTGGCACCCTGGCTGGTGCTGGGCGTGCTGTTCCTGCGCGAGCGCGGCACGGGCCGCGACGTCGTCACCACCGTCGTCGACGATCTCCGGCGGCGCAGCGACCTGGGCGGGCTGCCGTTCCTGCTCTTCCTGATCGCCCGCGACCAGGCCACGGACGACCGGTGGGACCTCGCCGAGGTGAACTACACCGAGGGCATCCAGCTCGCCCGGGAGACCGGCTCCACGTCGGACCTCGCCGCGTGCCTCGCAGGACTGGCGTGGCTGGAGGCCCGCCTGGGCCGGGAGGCCGCCTGCCGGGCGCACGCCGCCGAGGCGCTGGAGATCTGCGCGCCCCGGCACCTGGCGACCTTCCAGGTGTGGTCGCTGTCCGCGCTGGGCGGCCTGGAGCTCGCCCTCGGCCGGCCGCAGCAGGCGCTGGAGCACCTTCGGCGCCTCGACGCGCTGCTCGCCGGCGTGGGACTGGTCGACGTCGATCTGTCCCCTGCCCCGGAGCTGGCCGAGGCGATGGTCCATCTGGGCCGCACCGGGGAGGCCCGTGCGCAGGCGGCCCGCCATGCCGCCCGGGCCGCCGAGAAGGGCCAGCCGTGGGCCCTCGCCCGGGCTGCCCGGGCCGTGGCCCTGACCTGCGAGGATCCGGAGTTCGATCGTGAGTTCGCCCGGGCGCTCGACTTCCACGAGCGGACGCCGGACCGGTTCGAGCTGGCGCGGACGCAGCTGGCCTACGGCGCACGGCTGCGGCGGGCGCGGCGTCGGGTGGACGCCCGCGTCCAGCTCCGCGCGGCACTGGACACCTTCGACGCCCTCGGCGCCGCCCCGTGGGCCGAGCAGGCTGCGGGAGAGCTGCGGGCGACCGGCGAGACGGCCCAGCGACGGGGGGCCGACACGGTCGGCGACCTGACACCGCAGGAGCTGCAGATCGCCACCCTGCTGGCGGGTGGCCGCACGACCCGGGAGGCGGCCGCCGCGCTCTTCCTGAGTCCCAAGACGGTCGAGTACCACCTGCGGCACGTCTACCAGAAGCTCGGGGTGTCCTCCCGGGCCGCGCTCTCCAGCCGCCTCACGGAGCGGACCTGAGCCGATCGGGCAGGTCCCTGCGTGCGTCCGCTGCGGCGGCCTCCGACGTTTGGCGGGCGGAGCGCAACCCTGGTGTCCCCGGGGCTCCGCCCGAGGACAGCATGTGCGACTCCGCACAGTCTCGCAAGTGGACGTCCAGGACGTCTCTGGACACGTCGGGCGGCTCGCCCCCGTCATCGTGGAGGACGACGACCGCGACGCCGACGAGCCGGAGACACCCGCCCGCGTCTAGCCCCGACACCCCGGCGCCGAGGGCGAGGCATCGGGTGTCGCCGTTCCCGCGCATCCGCCCCGGCCGCCGGCGCCGAAGACCGCACGGTGTTCGTCTTCCTCTTCGCCGTGCCGGTGCTGCTCGTCGTCGTCCTCGGCTACGTGATCGGCCACGCCGTCTGGACCTGGCTCGCCGGGATGGTCGACGCCGGCTTCGGGACGTCGCTCACCGAGGGGGCCGAGATCGCCGGCTGGACGTCGGGCGTCCTCCTGCTCGCCGGCACGGTGCGGGCCCTTCTCGTCGTCCGGTGCCGGCGGGCGCGGTAGCGAGGAGGCCGAGGGCCGCCTTCGGCGATCCCGTGGTGACGGCCCGCAGCCCCAGCACCGGGCGGCGGACCGGACGCGAGGACGCCGGGACGCGCGGGACCGGCCGGGCCGCTACGGTTCCGCCCATGACTGCGCTCCGAGGGACGCGATGAGCGACGACGTCGTCGCCGAGGTGCTGGCCGCGGAGGACCGCCGCTACGAGGCGCTGCTGGGACCGGACCTGCCCGCGCTCGAGCGGCTGTTCCACGACCGACTCAGCTACGCGCACTCCAGCGGCGTGCGCGACACCAAGGCCGAGTACCTCGCCAAGATCGAGAACGGGTACTACGACTACTCGCGCCTGGACCACCCGGTGGAGCGGGTCGACGTCCTCGGCGACACCGCCGTCGTGGTGGGCCGGATGGACGCCGACCTGCTGGTGGAGGGGACGCCGAAGACGCTCGACGTGCTCGCCCTGGCGGTGTGGACGCGCGACACCGGCGAGTGGCAGCTGCTGGCCTACGCCTCTACGCCGCTGCCCGCCTCGACGCCGCTGCCCCGCGGCTGATCCCCGCCGGTCACGGCGCCTTGGGGATCATGATCCACAGGATGATGTAGACGAGCTCGCCCACACCGAAGAGACCGAAGAGCACGAAGGCCACGCGCATGAGCCCGCGGGAGAGGCCGAAGCGATCGGCCAGCGCCGCGCAGACTCCCGCGATGACCTTGCCGGACCGGGGCCTGACCAGTGTCGATGCCATGCCGTGCCCCGTACCCGCGGTCCGGCCGGGCGAACACGCGCCCGGCCGGGCCGGTCAGCGGCTGCGGTAGAGCCGCGTCGTGATCGGCAGGAAGACCGCCGCCAGCACCGCGGCGACGACCAGGGCGACGACGATCGCCTCGCCGTCCGGGGTGCCGTCCATCAGCGACCGGCAGGCCGTCGCCAGGATCGAGATGGGGTTGACGTCGACGAAGGCCTGCAGCGGGCCGGGGAGGGTCTCGGGGTCGACGAAGACGTTGGACAGGAACGTCAGCGGGAAGATCCCCATGAAGCCTGCGTTCATCACCGCGTTCGGCGAGCGCAGCAGCAGCCCGAGCACCGAGAACACCCACGACAGCCCGAACGAGAAGACGACGACCAGGGCGAGCGAGGCGACCGCGCCGCCCACGCCGGCGTCGGGGCGGTACCCCAGGGCGACCCCCACGGTGATGATCACCGTGCCGGCGATGACGTAGCGGACGCTGTCCCCGAGCAGCGAGCCGAGCAGTGGCGCCGGCCGCCAGATCGGCAGCGAGCGGAAGCGGTCGACGACGCCCTTGGTCAGGTCGGTGTTGAGCGAGACGCCGGAGTAGACGGTGGTGAACAGGACCGACATGACCAGCAGACCGGGCAGCGTGTAGTCCAGGTAGGCGCTCGTCGAGCCGGCGATCGCGCCACCGAACAGGTAGGTGAACATCAGCAGGAACATGACCGGGGTGACGGTCACGTCCAGCAGCTGCTCGGGGACGTGCTTGACCTTGAGCATGCCGCGCCAGCCGAAGGTCAGCGCCGTCGACAGCGGCCCCGGCCGCGGCGGCCGGGCGGTGGTCGCGATGGCCTGGCGGACGGCGGCGGTGTCGGCGCCGCCGGTCGTCGAGGTGGCGGTGCTCATGACGGCTGCTCCTCGAGGGTCGGGTCGCGCTCCTCGGCCAGGTGACCGGTGAGCGCCAGGAAGACCTCGTCCAGGCTGGGCTGACCGAGGGAGAACTCCGCGATGCCCACGCCGGCGCGGGCGAGTGCGGCCACCCCGTCCGCGGCCAGGGCGGCGTCGGAGCAGGCCACCGACAGCGCGGCCGGGTCGGGCTCGAGGACGACGGCGCCGACGACGCGCTCCAGGATGCCGGCGGCGTCGGGGCGGCGGTCGGGGTCGAGCAGCCGCACGTGCAGCCCGCCGGCACCGACCGAGGCCTTGAGCTGTGCCGGGGTGCCCTCGGCGATCACCCGGCCGCGGTCGATCACCGCGATCCCGTCGGCCAGCTGGTCGGCCTCCTCCAGGTACTGGGTGCAGAGCAGGATCGTCGTGCCACCCGCCTGCAGCGCCCGCGCGATCTCCCACACCTGCCCGCGCGAGCGGGGGTCCAGGCCGGTCGTGGGCTCGTCGAGGAACATGAGCCGCGGCGTCACGACGATGCTGGCGGCGATGTCGAGCCTGCGCCGCATGCCGCCGGAGTAGTGCTTCACCAGCCGGCCGGCCGCCTCGGCGATGCCGAAGGCCTCCAGCAGCTCCTCCGCCCGGGTCCGGGCGCCCGGGCGCGACAGCCCGAGCAGCCGGCCGAGCAGGATCAGGTTCTCCCGGCCGGTCAGCTCCTCGTCGACCGAGGCCAGCTGGCCGGTGAGGCTCACCAGGCTCCGGACGGCGTCGCCCTCGGTGCGGATGTCGTGCCCCAGCACCCGGGCGCTGCCCGCGTCGGGCGGGATCAGCGTGGCCAGCATGCGGATGACCGTCGTCTTCCCCGCGCCGTTGGGCCCCAGGACCCCGTAGATGGATCCCTCGGGCACGGCGAGGTCGACCCCGGCGACCGCCTGCGTGGCCCCGAAGGACTTCACCAGCCCGGTGGCCTCGATCGCGAGCGGTGCGTGCGTCGTCATCGGTCTCCTCCCCCTCGCCCCCGCAACTCCTGTCCCCTGTCAGACGCAGGGTGCTCGCCGAACTGAGCGGTCGCCACCGACTTTCCTGCCCGACAGCGCGCGGATCCGGTCAGCCGCGGGGCGCGATGTCCAGGAGGTCGCCGGGTCGGCAGGCGAGGACGTCGCAGACCGCCGTGAGGGTGGAGAAGCGGACGGCACGCGCCCGGTCGTTCTTCAGCACGGAGAGGTTCACCACCGAGACCCCGGCCCGGTCGGCGAGCTCGGCGAGCGTCATCCCCCGGTCGGCCAGCACGGCGTCGAGCCGGCAGACGATGCGGTGACCGGTGGTACCGGTGTCGGTGTCGCCTCCGGTCACACGAGCCCGTCGACGTCGGCGGCCATCGCCGCGCCACGGCGGAACGCCTCGGCGACGCCCAGGATCACGACGGCGAGGGCGACGGGCGCCAGGGAGAACGAGGTGACGACCGTGAACCGGGAGCCGTCCGAGAGGACGCCCAGGTGCTCGAGCGCGGCCACCGCGGCGGCCTCGCGGAGCACCGGCGCGAGGATTCCCCCGGCCACCACGGCGACCGCCACCACAGCCAGCCAGGTGGGGTTGCGCCGTGCGAACGGCCGTCCCGTCCGCACGGTCCGCAGCACCTGGGCGAGTGCCAGCGCCCCCGTCGCGATCGCGAGGAACAGCACGACGTCGCCCGACTGCGCCAGCAGCCGCAGCCCGAGGGGGAGGTCCGGGACGTGCAGTCGGACCGGGATGAGGTTGCCCAGCAGGGTCGCACCCTCGGGGAGGTCGAGCCGGTCGTCCAGGTCGAGCCGGACCCGGTCGCTCAGGTCGACCCACACGTCGGCGGCGTCCCGGATGAGCCCCTGCACCAGGAGAACGGCTGCGACGAGGGCCGCCCCGGCGGAGACCAGCGCCAGCACGACTGCGTAGGCACCCGCTGCACGGGGGCCCAGCAGCGGCTTCGTCGTCGGCATGGCGGGGACCATATCGACAGTCGTTATGCCAGGGGAAGCGCTCCACGCCGGGGAAGGTGAGGGACGCGGGTTCGCCGTGACCGCCCGGCCGGTAGGAAGGGGGGATGACCGACGCCGCTCCCACCCTCGCCCAGCTCGCCGCCGAGGAGGAGGAACTGCAGTTCGCCCGGTTCACCGCCGACGACGCCTGGGAACTCGGCTCCGCCCTGGTCGCCACGGCGCGCGCGGACCACCTGCCCGTCGCCGTGGACATCACCCGCAACCGGCACCAGCTCTTCCACGCGGCGCTGCCCGGGGCGACGCCCGACAACGACTCCTGGATCCGCCGCAAGCGGCGCGTGGTGAACCGCTTTGGCCACAGCAGCCTGTTCGTGCGCCAGGACAGCATCGAGCGCGGGACGACGTTCGAGGCCGAGTTCGGCCTGGACCCGGACCGCTACGCGGCCCACGGCGGCGCCTTCCCGCTCCTCGTGCGCGAGGTCGGCCCGATCGGTGTCGTCGTCGTGTCCGGCCTGCCCCAGGTCGAGGACCACCGGCTGGTCGTCGGCGCCCTCCGGGACCGGCTCGGCGGCTGACGCCGGTTGCCCGAGCGACCGGTCGGCGCGCCGGCCGCCGGTACGCTGGGGACGTGCCGCCCGCCGACCCGCCTGCCCCCGGAGCACCGGTGAGCGGGTCGCCGCAGCAGCCCGGTCCGGACGTCGGGCCGGTGGCCGGGCCGGCGAAGGACGTCGTGCGCCCCGACCCGTTCCGCTGGATCTGGTACGCCCTGGGCGGCGGACTCCCGGCCCGGTTCGCCCCCTGGGTCCTGCACGACACGACGACCCGCACCTGGGCGGTGCGGCACGTGCTGCGGTCGATGACCCAGCTGGCCGTGCCGATCGCGCTGGTGCTGCTGCTCGTCCCCGGCGAGTTCTGGATCCGCGGCATGGCCGCGCTGGGCGGGGTCTTCCTGGGGCTGTTCTTCTCCGTCGCGTACATGCCGGAGACCACCGAGAACCGGGTGGTGCGCGCCGGGTACCCGGCCGGCACGGCGACGGCCGCCCGCGACCGGGCGGCGCAGGCACGCGAGGTCGAGGAGAGCGTGCGCCGCCGGGCCGCCGCCGGCCGCCGGGCCGAGCGCTACCGCGCCCGGCTGGGGCGCTGACCGCCCGTCCGCCGTCCGGCCGCCCCGGGGCGTCCTGACCTGCGCGGCGGCCCGCCGCGCGCCCGGAGCGGTGGCACCCGGCGGGTAGGCTCGTCGGCGATGAAGCGCGATGACCGGCGTGGCGAGAGGTTCACCTACGAGGGCGTGGACATCTCCCCCGCCACCGGCGAGGTCACCTCGCGGTACTCCCTCGACGGCCGGCCCTTCCGGGAGGTCGTGCACCTCCCGGGAGACCTCGACTGGGGCTCACCGGGTGTCGCCGCGGCGGCCCGCGTCCTGTTCCTGCTGAGCGGCATCTCCTACTACAAGACCGCCGCGCCGCCGGTGATCGATCTCGGCGACACCCCGGTCACCGCGGACGAGATCGCCTTCCTGCGCGAGTTCTACGTCCAGGGCCTCGGCGAGTTCAGCTACGTCAACGACCTGCCCATCGACGACCTGCAGATCGTCGGCGGTCGCCCCGACCTGGCCGAGCCGGTGCCCTGGCAGCTGCCCGAGGAGCGGCCGCTGATCCCGTTCGGCGGGGGCATCGACTCGGTGGTGGTCGTCGAGGAGACGAAGCAGCAGTTCCCGGACAGCAGCCTCTTCATCGTCGGCCGGTTCGACCCGATCGAGGACGCCGCGGCCGTCACCGGGCTGCCGATCGTGCGGGCGAGCCGCACGCTGGACCCGCAGGTGCTGCGCAGCCGCGAGCTCGGGTTCCTCAACGGGCACGTCCCGGTCACCGGGGTCCTCTCCGCGATCGCCGTCCTCGCCGCCGTGCTCGACTCCCGCAGCGCGGTGATCATGAGCAACGAGTGGTCCGCCTCCTCCCCGACGATCGAGGTGGACGGGCGGGGGATCAACCACCAGTACTCGAAGTCGCTGGACTTCGAGTCCGGCTTCCGCACGCTGCTGGGCGCCGTGCTGCCCGGCTTCCGCTACTTCTCGGCGCTGCGGCCCTACTCGGAGCTGTGGGTCGCCGAGCGGTTCGCGCAGCTTCCCGAGTACCACCCGGTGTTCCGCAGCTGCAACCGCGCCTTCCACGTCGACCCGGCCCTGCGCGCCTCGGCCTGGTGCGGCGAGTGCGACAAGTGCGCCTTCATCGACCTGATCCTGGCGCCGTTCCTCCCTGCCGAGCAGCTGCGCGCCGTCTTCGGTGGCCGGGAACCGCTGGACCGGACGGAGATGCTGCCGCGGTTCCGCGGGCTGCTCGGCGACACCGCCGCCACCAAGCCGTTCGAGTGCGTCGGCGACGTCGGCGAGTGCCGGGTCGCGCTGGAGCTGGCCGCCGCCCGGCCCGACCGCGCCGGCAACCCCGTCCTCGCCCAGCTGCGCGCCGAGCAGCCACCGGCACCTGCGCCGGCCGACCGCTACTTCGCCCCGATGGGCGAGCACTTCATCGAAGCGCCGTATGCCGCCGACGATCTCCTGGTCTGACCTGCGCGACCGCGCGGTCGGGGTCTGGGGGCTCGGGGTCGAGGGCCGGGCGAACCTCCGGAAGCTGGCCGCTCTCGGCGTGACCCCGCGGGTCATGGTCGACGACCGGCCGGCCACCGCCGACGTCGTGAACACCGGGGCCGGCGGGCTCGAGGCGCTGGCCTCCTGCGACGTCGTGGTGAAGTCCCCCGGCATCTCCCGGACCCGGGAGGATCTCCGGGCGCTCGAGGCCGGTGGCGTGCCGGTCACCGGCGGGCTGGGCCTCTGGCTCGCCGAGGCCGACCGCGACCGGGTGCTGTGCATCACCGGGACCAAGGGCAAGAGCACCACCACCGCGATCGCCGGCCACCTGGTGACCGGGCTGGGCCAGCGGGTGCTGCTGGGCGGCAACTTCGGGACGGCGCCCTGGGACCCGGAGGCACCGCAGGACGTCGACTGGTGGGTGGTGGAGACCTCCAGCTACCAGGCCACCGACGTGACGCTCGGCCCAGCCGTCGTGGCCGTGACCTCGCTGAGCGAGGACCACCTGGACTGGCACGGCGGCCCCGGGAACTACTTCCGCGACAAGCTCTCGCTGTGCCGGCGTCCCGGGGTCCGGCGGGTGGTCGCGGACGGCGACAGCCCGCTGGTGCGCGCGCACGCCGAGCTGCTCGGCCCCGCCGTGACCTGGGTGCACGCCGCCGACGACCCGGGCTGGACGGGCGGCCTGGGGCTGCTGGGCGAGCACAACGTGCGCAACGCGCTGGTCGCCCGCGCCGCGCTGGTCGAGCTCGGCGTCCCGGGAGCCGACGACGACGGGCGGATCGCGTCCGCGGCGACGGGGTTCGCCGGTCTGGGCAGCCGGCTGCGCCCGGTCGGCCGGGTGGCCGGCGTGGACTTCGTGGACGACAGCCTGTCGACCAACGTGCTGCCGACCCTGGCCGCCGTGGAGGCCTTCCGCGGGCGGCGGGTGGCGTTGCTCGTCGGCGGCCACGACCGCGGCATCGACTACGCGCCGCTGGCCGACGGGCTCACCGGCCGCGCCGACCTGGTGGCGATCTGCCTGCCCGACAGCGGGGCGCGGATCGCCGCGGCGCTGCAGGCGGGGGCGCCGGACGTCGAGGTGCGCGAGGTGGCGGACCTGGCCGAAGGGGTGCGCTCCGGCTTCGACTGGGCGCGGCCGGACGGCGTCGTCCTGCTGTCCCCCGCCGCGCCGAGCTTCGGCCGCTACCGCGACTACCAGGAGCGTGCGGACGACTTCGTGCGCACGGTGGAGTCGCTCAGCGGGAGCTGACGGCTGCCGGGCGCGGGCGCACCTCGCGCGCGCCGGCGAGCGCGTGCCCGTCCTCGCAGACGAGGGCCAGGTGCACCGGCGCCCCGCAGCCGCGGTGCTCCAGCGCCAGGGGGGCGACGCCGTCCTCGGCCAGGTACCTGTCGCCCCACTGCATGAGCGCCACCAGCGTCGGATAGAGGTCGATCCCCTTGGGGGTCAGCCGGTACTCGTGCCGCTGACGCTCGCCCTCGGCCTGGTAGGGCACCCGGTGCAGGATGCCCTGCTCCACGAGCGTGGCCAGGCGGTCGGTCAGCACGGCCTTGGGGGCGCCCAGGTTGCGCTGGAGGTCGGCGAACCGGCGGACGCCGAGGAACGCCTCGCGCAGCACGAGCAGGCTCCACTTCTCACCGACCACGGCGAGGGTGCCGGCCACCGAGCAGCGGGACCGGTCCAACGAGGCGTCGCTCACACCGGGAGTCTAACCGGGCTGGGTTCACTTGACGAACCCTAAACGGAGGAGCACAGTTCGTTCTACGAACCCAGGAGGCCGGGATGGACATCGCGCTGTCTCCGCAGGTAACGCCGTGCGGCGGTCGGCAGTTCTGGCCGCTGGAACTGCCGTCTGTCGCACACGGTCGGCCGAGAACAGCGCCTGGCGGGCGCCGTGACGCTCGACGTCGACGTCGACGTCCTCACCGTCACGGGTCCGCTGCCCTCGGAGCCGGTATCCGCGTCCGCGCGGCCGGACTCCCTCCTCGCGACCGCTCACCACTGAGAGAAGAAGAAGGAACCGCCATGTCCCGCCTGCACACCTCCCTCGCCGCCCGTCGCGCCGCCCGGCGCCACCTACGCGAGGAGCGGGCGCTCGCCCGCGCCCTGGCCTCGGCCCCCACGGTCGAGTCGGCCCACGAGATCGCCACGCTGTCCGCCCGCCGCTGACCGCGCGCAAGGCCCGCCCGCCGGGGCGTCGCGCCGCTACGGTCGGGCGGCATGGACGTCTGGTCCAGCGGTGCGCGCTACGACGCCTACGTGGGGCGGTGGAGCCGGCCCGTCGCGGCCGAGTTCGTCCGCTGGCTCGACCGGTCCCCGGGCGCCCGGTGGCTGGACGTGGGCTGCGGCACGGGCGCACTCACCGAGGCCGTCCTCTCCGCCGCCGCGCCGACCACCGTCCTGGGCGTGGACCCCTCCCCCGGCTTCCTCGCCTCCGCGCGGAGGTCCGTCCAGGACCCCCGCGCGCGGTTCGGCGCCGGGGACGCACGGGCGCTGCCGGTCGGGAGCGGCTCGTTCGACGCGGCCGTCTCGGGGCTGATGCTGAACTTCGTGGCCGAGCGCACCGCGGCCCTGGGCGAGCTGCGCCGGGCGGTCGGGCCCGGAGGTGAGGTCGCCGCGTACGTCTGGGACTACCCGGCCGGGATGCAGCTGATGAGCGCCTACTGGGACACCGTGACGGAGCTCGGCCTCGCCGATCCGGCCGCGCACGAGGCGGTACGGTTCGGATTCTGCCGCCCCGGCGCGCTGCGCGCCGTGTTCACCGCGGCCGGCCTGACCGACGTCCGGACGACGGCGATCGTCGTCCCGACGACGTTCCGGGACCTCGAGGACCTCTGGTCCCCGTTCCTCGGCGGCACCGGACCGGCACCCGCCCACCTGGCATCGCTGCCCCTGGCCGATCGGGACTCCGTCCGGGACGGCGTCCGGAACCGGCTGCCCGCGGCGGAGGACGGCTCGATCCGGCTGACCGCGCGGGCCTGGGCCGTGCGGGGCTCGGCACCCTGAGCCGCAAACCGGCGGGCACGACGACCGGACTGCTTCCGGCCGGCGGCCGGATCCGGGACAGTGGGCGTCTCCGCCGAAGGAGGGCACCGTCATGGGCAACCACCGGTCGATAGTCGCCGGGGCTCTCGCGGGATACGTCGCCAGCCGCACGATGGACGCCGTGACGACGGTGTTCCACGGCCGCCAGAGCGAGGCCTCACGGCGTCGCGAGCAGGAGCTCGCCCCCGGCGGCGCCCTGGTCCAGCTCGGCACGCAACTCGGTGCCGCGGCGGGCCGGGAGCTCGACCCCGCCGCTGCCGGCCGGGTGGGGGTCGCCGTCCACCGGACGCTGGGCGTCACCTACGGGGTGATCGCGGCCGGGCTCGTCGAGCGCGGCTGGCGGCCGGTGCCGGCCGGCCTGGCGGTCGGCGCGATGGCCTTCCTCGTCGTCGACGAGGGCACCGCGCTGCCCATGGCCACGTCCTACCCCCTGGTCAGCCACCTGCGCGGGGTCGTCGGGCATGCGACGGTCGGCGGAACCATCGGCGTCCTGCTCGCCCTGACGGCTCCCGACGGGCTCAGCCGGCGTCCGGGCGCGACCGGCAGGCGTAGAGGAACGCCGGCGGCACGTTGAAGGGCGAGATGCGGCGGCGCACCGAGGTGAACAGCCGGTGCAGCTCGGACTGGATGAGCGGCGAGTACTGGATGACCAGCGCCACGCCGTCAGGGCCGAGCGCGGCGGGCATGGCCTGGAGGATGCGCCGGCGCAGGCCCGGCTCGAGCGAGGTGAACGGCAGGGCGCACACCAGCACGTCGGCCCGCTCCCCGCCCAGGTGCTCCCCGAGGTTCTCGGCCGAGTCGCAGACCACCTGCAGCCGGGGGTCGTCGAACCGGTCGCGCAACACCTCCGCCAGGCGCGGGTCGATCTCCAGGGCGACCAGCCGCGCGTCGGGACCCATGCGGGCGAGGACCTCGCCGGTCTGCGACCCCGTCCCCGCGCCGAGCTCGACCACCAGGGAGGCGCCGGGCACGTCCGCCATGTCGAGCATGTCGCGCACGGCGAGCCGTGAGGTGGGCAGGATCGCGCCGACCTGGCGCGGGTTGGCGACGAACGCGCGGAGGAAGCGGAGCCGATCGGCCAGTTGCTGGTTCATGCAGCCCTTCCGGAGCCCGGTGGAGCGGGTCCGGTGCCCGGCTCTCCGCAGCACGATGGCACGGACGACGCCGCGATGCAGCCCTGCGGCGCCCGCGCCACCCTCCCGGACGCTCCCCGGACGGGTGACGCGACCGGTCGGAAACACGCTGGTGGGAGCCGACGTCCCCACGATCGCGCCGGACAGCGTAGGGTTCTCCTCGGTCGCTGTTGTGCCTCTGCTTCGTTCTTGAACGTCCGCAGTCGTCTTCTGCCTGACGTTCCTCTCGGTCCTGCCGGTGGTGCAGCGACCCGAGGACCGGCACTAGCTGGTCCGGACACCCCCAGCACGGAATGAGAACAGCATGGCTCAGGGCACTGTGAAGTGGTTCAACGCGGAGAAGGGCTTCGGGTTCATCGCCCAGGACGGCGGCGGCGCCGACGTCTTCTGCCACTACTCCGCCATCGTCTCGGACGGCTACAAGTCGCTCGACGAGGGCCAGCAGGTCGAGTTCGACGTCACGCAGGGCCAGAAGGGCCCCCAGGCGGAGAACGTTCGCCCCATCTGATCCATCGGGACGGGGGTCACGGCGCATCGCGCCGTGGCCCCCGTTCTGCTTTCCCGGCCCGGGTCCGACGTCGACCGCACCGGGCGGACCGCGCCTTTCCGGGACCCTTCCGGCGCGCGGGTGCGGGGCCGTCCGGGGGGCGCCGTAACGTTCACGCCATGAGTCGCACGCACCCCGAGCTCCGCACCCCGCCACCACTGACCGACGGCGGCCTGCGCGTGACCGCCCTGGGTGGCCTCGGCGAGATCGGCCGGAACATGACGGTGTTCGAGCACCGCGGGAAGCTGCTGGTCGTCGACTGCGGCGTGCTGTTCCCCGAGGAGCACCAGCCGGGCATCGACGTGATCCTCCCGGACTTCACCTCGATCCGGGACCGGCTCGACGACGTCGTGGCGATCGTGCTGACCCACGGCCACGAGGACCACATCGGCGGCGTGCCCTACCTGCTGCGCGAGCGCGCCGACATCCCGCTGGTCGGCTCGAAGCTGACGCTGGCGTTCATCGAGGCCAAGCTCAAGGAGCACAAGATCCGGCCGGTCACCGTGGAGGTGACAGAGGAGGACCTGGTCGACTTCGGTCCCTTCGGGCTGGAGTTCCTGGCCGTCAACCACTCGATCCCGGACGCGCTCGCCGTCGCCATCCGCACCGCGGCCGGGCTGGTCCTGCACACCGGCGACTTCAAGATGGACCAGTTCCCCCTGGACCGCCGGATCACCGACCTGCGCGGCTTCGCCCGGCTCGGCGAGGAGGGCGTGGACCTCTTCCTCACCGACTCCACCAACGCCGAGGTGCCGGGCTTCACGACGTCGGAGGGCGAACTCGTCCCGGCGATCGAGAAGGTCTTCCGCACCGCGCCCCGCCGGGTGATCGTCTCCAGCTTCGCCAGCCACGTGCACCGGATCCAGCAGGTGCTCGACCAGGCCCACGCGCACGGCCGCAAGGTGGCCTTCGTGGGCCGGTCGATGGTCCGGAACATGGGCATCGCCCGCGACCTGGGCTACCTGAACGTGCCCGACGGCCTGGTCGTGGACATGAAGGTCCTGGAGAAGCTGCCGGCCAACCAGGTCTGCCTGATCTGCACCGGGTCCCAGGGCGAGCCGATGGCCGCGCTGTCCCGGATGGCCAACCGCGACCACGTCATCCGGATCACCGAGGGCGACACGGTGCTGCTGGCCAGCTCGCTCATCCCCGGCAACGAGAACGCGATCTACCGGGTGATCAACGAGCTCACCCGCTGGGGCGCCGACGTGGTGCACAAGGGCAACGCGAAGGTGCACGTCTCCGGGCACGCGAGCGCCGGCGAGCTCGTCTACTGCTACAACGTCGTGCAGCCGCGCAACGTGATGCCGGTGCACGGCGAGTGGCGGCACCTGAAGGCCAACGCCGAGCTCGCGATCCGGACCGGGGTGCACCCCAAGGGGGTCGTCGTGGCCGAGGACGGGTTCGCCGTGGACCTCGTCGACGGCCGGGTGCGGATCGCCGGCAAGGTGCAGGCTGGCAACGTCTACGTCGACGGCCAGACCGTCGGCGGGGCCACCGAGACGCACCTGAAGGACCGGCGCAACCTGGCCGAGGAGGGCGTCATCACCGTGGTCGCCATCGTCGACGCCGACACCGGCCTGCTGGCCGAGCCGCCGGACTTCCTCGCCCGCGGCTTCGTCCACGACGAGCGGACCTTCGACGCCGTGGTCCCCCTGGTCGAGAAGGCGCTGGCGAAGGCGGCCGAGGAGGGCGTGGGCGGGGCGACGCAGCTGGAGCAGCTGATCTCCCGCGCCGTCGGCCAGTGGGCGCACCGCACCTACCGGCGGAGCCCGATGATCATCCCGATCGTCATCGACGCCTGAGCCGGCGTCCCGTCCCGAGGGGGTGACCCCGCCGGGGCGGGAACGCCGGCCGCGGGCGCAGCGTTCTGGATCTGGGCCCGCCTTCAGCTGCACCCCCGTGCTGCCGATGCTCCCCGTGGGACCGGCACCGACGATCGAGGAGTGGTCAGTGGACTACCTGCGCCAGCTGCAGATGGAGCGACCCGTCCTCTTCTGGGTGGTGGTGCTCGTCGCCTTCATCGTCGGGTTCCAGCTGCTGATCTTCGTGGCCGGGCTCGTCCTCGGCCCGCTCGGGCTGCCGCCGTGGGCACCGCTGGTCGCCGTCCTCGGCGTCCTCGTCCTCATCGCGCGCCGCCAGCAGCGGTGACCGGCCCGGCGCCCTCGCGGCGCTGACGGTGCCCCCGGCCGCTGAGCCGTTCCGCACGGCAGTCACCCGTCGGGGACGGTGCGACCGTCCCCGACGGGGAGATCAGGCCTGGCGCTGCAGGACGAAGTCGTACCGCGCCTCGATCCAGGGCACGTCGATCGACCCGCCGTCGGGCGTGGGGCCGGGCTCCCGCTCCTCGAACCGGACCACCAGCTCCTGCTTGGTGCCGAACACGACGTCGCTGTCGAGGTACTCCGCCCCCTCCTGGAACAGGTGGGTGATCAGCGGCTCGAAGCCGGGCTCGTTGATCAGGAAGTGGATGTGGGCCGGGCGGAAGTGGCTGATCGCCGTGCGGCCGATGAGGTCGCCGACCGGCCCGTCCATGGGGATCGTGTAGCCCTTCGGTGCGATGGTGCGGACGCAGTAGCGGCCGTCCTCGCGGGCGGCGTACTTGGCCCGGAGGCGTGCCTCGTCGACCTCGCCCAGCTGGGCCTCGTAGACGCCCTCGTCGTCGGCCTGCCAGACGTCGAGCACCGCGTTCGGCACCGGCGCACCGCCGAGGTCGCGCACGGTGCCGTGCACGAAGAGCGGCACCCCGGCCAGGCCCTGCGACATGTCGCCGCCGAACCCGAGGTCCGGGGAGCCCTCGATGTGGAACGGGCCGAGCACGGTCGCCGGAGTGGCGGCCGGGTCCAGCCTGTGGTTCATCTGGACGACGAGCATCGACAGGCCGAGGACGTCGGAGGCGAGGATGAACTCCTCGCGCTTCTCGTTGCTGATCTGGCCGGTGGCGGTCAGCCACTGCATCGCCGCCATCCACTCCGCCTCGGTCAGCCGGACCTCGCGGGCGAACTCGTGCAGGTGCCGGACCAGGGCGGTCATCAGCTCCGCCAGGCGCGGGTCCTTCGCCGTGGCCCAGCGCTCCACCGCCAGGTCGGTGATGTTCTCCTCGGTGACCAGCTGCACGGCTTCCTCCTGCGGTGGTGGTGCGGTCGGCGGGCGCCGGCCGCGGAACGGTCGGGTCAGGGTGTCAGGACCAGTCGCGCCGCGGCCCGGCCCTCGGCCTGGCGGGTCCAGGCCTCGGACACCGCCTCCAGGGGCAGGACCTCGTGCGCCACCGAGATCCGCCCCTGCGCGGCGTGCCGGGCCACCGAGGCGAGCGCGTCGGCCCGCTCGGCCGGGGTCAGCGCGTTGTTCGTGTACCCGAGCACGTCCGCCGAGCGGCTGCGCAGCACGGCCGAGGAGAACTCCGCGACGTCTCCCGAGGCGCCGCCGAGGTTCACCAGGCGCCCGTGGTCGGCGAGCACGCGGGAGGCCGCGGTGGCCGCGATCCCGAACACCGGGTCGACGACGACGTCCGCCCGGCCGCCGCACGCGTCGGCGAACCGGCCGGTGAGCGCGTCGACGTCGCCCTCCAGCGGCACCACCGCGTCGGCACCCAGCCGGCGGGCCCGCTCCTGGGCACCGGTCGACCGGCACACCGCGACCACGCGGCCCGCGCCGAGCACCCGGGCGGCACCGATCGCGGCCTGGCCGACCGCGCCGCCCGCGCCGAGGACGAGGACGGTCTCCCCCTGCGCGAGCCGGGCGCGGTCCGCGAGCACCATCCACGCGGCCACGGCCGAGAGCCCCATTGCCGCGAGGGATGCGTCGGGCAGGTCGACGTCCACGGGCACGAGGTCGGCCTCGGCGACGGTGCAGCGCTCGGCCAGGCTGCCGTCGCCCGGCGCCATGCCCGCGCTCGTGGCGAACCAGACGCGGGTCCCGGCCGGATGTGCGGCCGACTCCTCGACCACGCCCACGCCCTGCACCCCCGGCACGTAGGGGACCGCGGGGCGGCCGAAGTAGGAGGTGCCGGAGGCCGCGAGCTGGTCCAGCGGCACGATCGGCGCGGCGGTCACCCGGACGACGGCGCGGCCCGCGGCGGGCGCGGGATCGGGGTGCTCCGCGTGGACCGGGGCCTCCCCCGGCGTGGACAGGACGGCAGCGCGCACGTCGGCCTCCTCAGGCGCTCGCGTCGCCCCCGGCCGCCGGCAGCGGCGCGGGTTCGAACGGGTCGGGATCGACCGGCCGGTTGTTCAGGTCGACCGAGAGGAACACGTCGTTGGCCACCGGGTGGCGCAGCTCCTCGGCGAGCTGGCCGATCAGGCCGGCGGTGCGCGCGAGGAGGGCGAACCCGCGGAGCAGCTCCAGCGGCAGCCCCAGGTCGGCCAGCGCGGCTCCGCACACGCCCGCTCCGTTGAGCGGCAGCCGCTTGCCGAGCACCTGCTCGTGCACCCGGCCGATGGCGGTGAACAGCGACAGGTGCGGGCCGACCAATCCCTCCTCCGTCGCGATCTCGATCAGCCGTGGCGTCCGCGGGTCGCCCTGCTTGTGCACGTGGTGGCCGAGGCCGGGGACGAAGCGTCCCGCGGCCCGCTGGGCGGTCACCGTCTCCAGCGCCAGCGCGTCCCAGCCGGCGTCGTCCGTGGGCAGCCCGCCGTCGGTCCGGGCCAGGACGTCGTGCAGGAACCGGCCGCAGTCCTCGGTGACGCCCAGGAACCGGGAACCGCCGCCGAGCAGGCCCGCGGCGAGCGCGCCCTGGATCGAGTCCGGCGCCGACAGGTAGGTCAGCCGGGTGACGATGGCGGTCGGGGTGAACCCGTGGTCGGCCAGGGCGGCCAGGACCGCCTCGAACACGCGGGTCTCGCCGGGCGTGGGACGGCGCTGGGTGGCCAGCCAGAAGGACAGCTCGCCGAAGCCGACGGTGCCCATGACGTCCCGGGCGAGGTCGGTGCCGAGCAGGGTGATCGTCTCGAGGCTCGCCGCCCCGAGCGCCGTCGGGTACACCGGCTGGTCGGTCACGGTCGCCCCTCCTCCGCCGGGGTGCTGAGCCAGGACCGGATTTCGGCGCCGTGCTCGTCCAGGCCCGGCGGGGGCAGCCGGTAGTCGGCGGCGGTGGCGGAGAAGGTGATCGGGTTGCGGATCGAGGGCACCGCCGCGTCCCCCTCGCCCGCGGTGATCACCGGGTCCAGGCCGATCTCCTCGGCGAAGGCGACGCCCTGGTCGATGGTGTTGATCGGCCCGCACGGCACGCCGGCGCCGATGATGTCGCGGAACCAGTCCATCTTCGAGCGGGTGCGCAGCCGCTCGACCAGCAGCGGGCGCAACTCGTCCCGGTTGGCCGTCCGGTCCTCGTTGTGGCGGAACCGCGGGTCCTCCACCAGCTCGGGCAGCCCGAGCACCCCGCACAGCTTGCGGAACTGACCGTCGTTGCCGGCGGTGACGATCAGGTCGCCGTCGGCGCAGGGCAGCGGTTCGTAGGGGAAGAGGCTCGGGTGGCTGTTGCCCATCCGGAAGGGCACCACGCCGCCGGCGACGTAGGCACTGGTCTGGTTCACCAGTCCGGACAGCGCCGAGGACAGCAGGTTGACCTCCACGTGCTGGCCCCGGCCGGTCTCGCGCCGGTGGTTGAGCGCCGCCAGGACCCCGATCGTCGCGTGCAGGCCGGCCATGACGTCGAACAGCGCGACGCCGGCGCGGTACGGCTCGCCGTCCGGGTCGCCGGTCAGACTCATGAAGCCCGAGATCGCCTGCACGATCAGGTCGTACCCGGGCAGCTGGGCGCCCCCCGGCCCGCTGCCGAAGCCGCTGATCGACGCGTAGACGACGCCGGGGTTGACCGCCGCCACGCTGTCGTAGTCCAGCCGGAAGCGGCCCAGGCCCCCGGGCTTGAAGTTCTCCACGAACACGTCGGCCCGGCGGGCGAGCTCCTGGGCCAGCGCCGCGTCGTCCGGGTCCTTGAGGTCGAGGGCGACCGACCGCTTGTTGCGGTTGGCGCCGAGGTAGTAGGTGGCCACCCCCTCGCGCACCGGTGGCTGCCAGGTGCGGGTGTCGTCGCCCGCGGGGCCCTCCACCTTCACCACCTCGGCGCCGAGGTCGGCCAGCAGCATCGTGCTGTAGGGCCCGGCGAGGATGCGGGAGAAGTCGGCGACGAGGATGCCGGACAACGGCCCGCGGCCCGTTCCCGCCCCGGCGGCCGGTCCTGGAGTCATCGTGTCGCGTTCCCTTCGGCCAGCGGTAACGGACGGGCGTCCGCGGATGCGCCCTGCAGTCTCTTCACGCCCGGCGGGCGCTGTCAACCGGGACGGCGGCGGCGTTCCGGATGGGAGGCCTCCCCCCTTGACAGTCCGGCGCCGGCCCGTGAGGGTGACCTGCATCGCACCCGTTCGCCGCTCTGCGGACATTCGTCCGGATGCGGGACGACGACGTCCGAGGAGGAGACGATGACCCATTCCGAGCCCGCTCCCGAGCCAGGCCGCCCGGTGGTCCTGCGCGGCGGGACGGTCCTGACCATGGACGACAGCTGCACGGTGCTCCGCGACGCCGACGTGCTGGTGGTCGACGACCGCATCGCGGCCGTGGGGCCCCGCCTGGAGGTGCCCGAGGGCACCCAGGAGATCGACGCGAGCGGCGGCATCGTCATGCCGGGGATGATCGACACCCACCGGCACATGTGGCAGACCGCGATGCGCGGGTACGGCGCCGACTGGACCCTCACCCAGTACTTCGTCTGGTACTACCTCGAGCACGGCAAGAAGTTCCGCCCGGAGGACATCGCGGCCGGCAACCGGCTGGCGGCCATCGAGTCGCTGGACGCCGGTGTCACCACGACCGTCGACTGGTCGCACAACCTGCACACCGTCGACCACGGCGAGGCCGCGATCGACGCGCTGCGGTCGGTGCCCGGCCGCTACGTGATGGCCTACGGCAACATCCAGGCCGGCCCGTGGGAGTGGGCCACCGACCCGGCCGTCCGCGCGATCCTCGAACGCCTGCGCGACGCCGGCGACGACCTCATGGGCGTCCAGCTCGCCTTCGACGTCACCGGCGACCCGGCCTTCCCCGAGAAGGCGGCCTTCGAGGTGGCCCGCGACCTGGGCATCCCGGTCACCACGCACGCGGGCGTGTGGGGCGCGACCAACGACGACGGCATCCGGCTGATGCACGAGCACGGCTTCATGACGCCGGAGACCGTGTACGTGCACGCCTCGACGCTCACCCGCGACAGCTACCAGCGGATCGCGGCCACCGGCGGCTCGATCTCGGTGTCCACCGAGTCCGAGTGCAGCGCCGGCCAGGGGCACGCCCCCACCGAACAGGTCCTGCAGTACCAGATCCCGGTGTCGCTGTCGATGGACACCAGCGTCTGGTGGAGCGGCGACATGTTCTCCGCGATGCGGTCGACCCTGAACGCCGACCGCATGTCGGAGCACCTGACCGCCCACCTCAAGGGCGACACGATCACGCACCTGCGGCTGCGCGCCCAGCACGTGGTCGAGTGGGCGACGAAGGGCGGCGCGCACGCGATCGGGCGCACCGACATCGGCTCGCTCGAGCCGGGCATGAAGGCCGACGTCGTGCTGATCAAGAACGACGCCTCCCCCGTGTCGTTCCCCATGCTCAACCCGTTCGGGCACGTGGCGTTCCAGGCGCAGCGCGGGGACGTGCACACCGTGCTGGTGAACGGGCGGGTGGTGAAGCACGACGGCAAGCTGGTCGGCATCGACCTCGCCCCGGTCCGCCGGGAGATCGAGTCGACGATCGACCACCTGAAGGGCGTCTGCGGCGAGGACGTCTGGGAGCAGGGCATGTTCCCCGACATGCCCGAGGCCGAGGCGTCCATCCTGGCCAACCCGTACCAGTACTCCGACTACGAGGACGAGTCCAAGCGCGCCGGCGGCGAGGACCGCGTCCTCGGCCGCTGAGCAAGGGCCACCCTTCCCCCACGCCTCGCACGCCCGGCACGGGGGGAAGGGTGGCCGTACCAGCACGGCGGAGCCGACGAGGAGGACGAGCATGGCCGGACGTGGCACGGGGCCGGACTTCGTGGAGGCCCTGGCGCGGGGGCTCGACGTCCTCGCCAGCTTCGACGCCGCCCACCGCAGCATGTCGCTCACCGAGGTCGCGGCCGCGGCCGGGCTCGCCCGTCCGACGGCCCGGCGGCTGCTGCTGACCCTCGAGGAGCTGGGGTTCGTCCGCAGCTCCGGCGGCGCCTTCTCCCTCACCCCGAAGGTGCTCACCCTGGGGATGGCCTACGCCGGGTCGCTGGGCCTGTGGGAGATCGCGCGGCCGCACCTGGAGGCGCTGGTGGCCGGCACCGGCGAGTCCTCGTCGATGGCCCAGCTGGACGGCTCGGACATCGTCTACGTCGCCCGCGTGTCCGTGCCGAAGATCATCGCGTTGCGGGTGGAGATCGGCACCCGCTTCCCGGCGGTGCAGACCTCCCAGGGCAAGGTCCTGCTGGCCGCCCTGGCGCCGGACGAGCTGGCGGCGACGCTCGCCGTCCCCAGCCGGGCGGGCCTGCCCGCCTACATCGGCCGCTCCGCCGACCAGCTGCAGGCCGAGCTCACCGAGGTGCGCGCTCGCGGCTGGGCCCTCGCCGACGAGGAGCTGGCCCCGGGTGTCCGCTCGGTCGCGGTGCCCGTCCGGGACGGCGCCGGCATCGTCCGGGCCGCCATGAACGTCACGGTCCACGCGTCGGAGACCTCGCGGGAGCGGCTGCTGGAGGAGCACCTCCCCCGCCTGCTGCGCACCGCCGGCGACGTCAGCGCCGAATGGGCGCTGTGGCAGTCCCGGCCGCACACCGAGATCGCTTCCCCGGACGGCGTCGCGACCGCCTGAGCCGCGCGGCGCCGGTCACCCGGGCGGCGGCCGCTCGGCGACGAGGTCCCTCTGGTACCAGGCGACGTCGTGCCAGCGGCCGAGCTTCCAGCCCACCCGGCGGTAGGTGCCCACCGGAGCGAAGCCCAGTGCCCGGTGCAGGCCCTCGCTCGCCTCGTTGGGCAGGGCGATCCCGGCGAGCACGGTGCGGATGCCCCGGTCGGCCAGCCGGTCGAACAGCGCCGAGTAGAGCGCCCGGCCGCCGCCCGCGCGGCGCCGGGAGCCGTCCAGGTACACGCTGACCGTCGCCGACCACCGGTAGGCGGTCCGGCTCATGAACGGGCCCCCGTAGGCGTACCCGGTCACCCCGCCGCCGTCCTCGAGCACCAGCCACGCGTGCTCCCGCTGGGCCGCCGCGATCCGCTGCGCCACCTCTCCGGCGTCCGGCGGTTCCGTCTCGAAGGAGATCGCGGTGTCCCGGACGTAGGGCGCGTAGATCTCGGCGCACCGCGCCGCATCCGCCGGGACGGCGTCGCGCACCACGCCCGGGCCGTTCGTCGTCACCGGACCATGATCGTCGGCGTCCTGCCCGCTCCCGCGGGCACCCCGGTCGGCGGCCCGACGCGGTGCGGCCCGGCACTGGTCCCGGTGCATCCGGTCACAGTCGATCCACAGCCACCCCGCAGCTCGTCGCCGGGTGGGGGGAGGACGGTGCAGAGGCATGGACGACCCGCACGACTGGCTCTTCGACCCGACGGCCGCCCACCGGCTCGTCCTCGCGCGGCGGCCCTCCCCCGGGTCCGGCGTGGTCCCGGACGTGGTGTCGGACGTGGTCTGGTCGGACGTGGTGCGGCTGCTCCGCTGGGCGACCGCCGACGCCGGCGGGCTGGCCGAGGTCGAGTCGGGGCGGTGGTGGCGGCTGGCCGCCGAGTGCGGCGCGCTGCTGCGGCGGCTGCCCGGGCTGGCCGACGAGCTGGCCGAGCCGTGGGCGCTCGACCCGGCCACCTGGGGGGGCGCACCGGCCGACGGGCGGGCGCGGGTGGCCCTAACCGCGGCGCGGCTGACGGCACTGCTGCGCTCCGGGGAGCCGGTGTCGCTCCGCCGCCTCGCCGGCGAGGTCGACGCGCTGGGTTCGGCGGCGATCGCCGCGCTGGTCGAGCAGGCGCCGTGGGCGGCCGCTCCGTGATGCCGGCCCGGCGCACGCTCGACCTCGTGCTGCTGCTGACGCTGGCCGTGGTGGTGCTGCTGACCCTGGCGCCGACCGGGAGCGGCTGGACGTGGGGGGCGCCCCTCGCGGAGCTGCGCTGGTACGCCTCGGGCTGGGACTCGCCGACCGCGATGCTGCAGCTGACCGGCAACCTGGCGCTGCTGGCGCCGTCGGCCGCGCTCGCCGTGGCCCGGTGGCCGGGGCTGGCGGTCCCGCACCGGCTGGCGGCCGCGTCGGTCGGCGGCGCGACCGCGATCGAGCTGATGCAGTGGGCGCTGCCGCTGGGCCGCGTCGTCTCACCGCTGGACGCGCTGCTCAACGCGGCCGGCGCGGTGGCCGGCGGCCTGGTCGCGGCCCGCCTGGCCGCCGGCACCGGGCAGCAGGCCGGGCGGCCGCGGTAGGAGCGCTCCGGCGGGGCCGCGCAGCAGGTGCCACGGGCAGTGTGCCACCGTGTCCGGCTGTGGTGAACGTCCTCTCGATCCAGTCCCACGTCGCCTACGGGCACGTCGGCAACGCCGCCGCCGTCTTCCCGCTCCAGCGCCTCGGCATCGAGGTGTGGCCGGTGCACACCGTCCAGTTCTCCAACCACACCGGGTACGGCGAGTGGACCGGCCGGGTGTTCGACGGGCAGGCCGTGGAGGAGGTCGTGCAGGGCATCGCCGACCGGGGCGTGCTGGGCAGCTGCGACGCGGTGCTCTCCGGGTACCTCGGGTCGGCCGACATCGGGCACGCCGTCGTCGGGACCGTGGCGCGGGTCCGGGCGGCCAGCCCCGGCGCCGTCTACGCCTGCGACCCGGTCATCGGGGACGTCGGCCGCGGCGTCTTCGTGCGCCCCGGCATCGCAGAGTTCATGCGCGACGTCGCCGTGCCGGCGGCCGACGTCGTCACGCCCAACCACTTCGAGCTCGACCTGCTCTCCGGGCGGACGACGCGGACGCTGCCGGAGGTCGAGGAGGCGGTCGCCGCGGTGCAGGCCCTCGGGCCGGGCGTCGTCCTCACCACGTCGCTCATCACCGACGACACCCCGGACGACGCCGTCGACCTGCTGGCCTCCGAGGGCGGCCGGCACTTCCGCGTCCGCACGCCGCGCCTGGGGCTGTCGGTCAACGGCGCGGGGGACGCGATCGCGGCGCTCTTCCTGGCGCACTGGCTCGACACCCGGTCGGCCGACGTCGCACTGGGCCGGGCCGCGGCCTCGGTCTTCGGCCTGCTGCAGCGCACCGAGAACGCCGGCTCGCGGGAGATCCTGCTCGTGGCCGCGCAGGACGAGTTCGTCTCCCCGACGCGGACGTTCACGGTCGAGGAGGTCTGAGCCGACGCCGGGCTCAGCCCAGGGACAGTGCCCGGACCAGCAGCCGACCGGCCGCTCCCCCGGCCTCGGTGGCCACCGCCAGCGCCCGCGGGACGTCGAGGTCGTCGAGCAGCGCGTCGGTGACCTCCTCCTGCGCGGCCTCCGCCACCCCGGGCCGGGCCGCGGCGGCGTACAGATCGTGCAGCTTCCCCGTGGCCGCGCTCAGCAGCTCGGGCCGGAACTCCCAGCCCTCGGCCCAGCGCCGGTCGAGCAGCATCAGCCGCACGGCCGCGGCCGGCGTGGTCTCCAGCAGGTCGGCCACCAGCGTCAGGTTGCCGGTGGACTTCGACATCTTGGCACCGTCCTGCGACACCGCACCGACGTGCATCGCCCGGCGGGCGAACGGGGCGACGGACACGGCCGCCTCCACCATGGCGGCCTGGTATGCGTGGTGCGGGTAGCTCAGGTCAGCACCGCCGACGAGCACGTCCACGGTCGACCCGAGGGTTGCCGCCGCCATCGCGGCACACTCCGCGTGCCAGCCCGGCCGTCCCCAGCCCCAGGGGCTCGGCCACGCGGGGTCGGTCTCCCCCGAGGGACGCCACAGCGGGACGTCGAAGGGGTCCTCGCGCAGCGGGTCGCCGGGCTCGTCGCCGAAGGCGGCGGAGAGCTCCAGCGCGGCGGCGCGGTCCAGCCCGGCCCGGGCGGGCACGTCGGCGCCGCGGAAGAAGACGTGCCCCTCGCGCTCGTAGGCCGCGTCCCTGGCCAGCAGTGCGGCGGTCAGCTGCAGGACGTGGGTGACGTAGTAGCGGGCGCGGGGTTCGAGTGTGGGCCGGTGGACCGCCAGCTCGTCCATGTCCCGCTCGAACAGGTACTCCTGGCTCAGCGCGAACTCGTCGTAGTGCTTGCCGCGGGCCTCCGCGGCACGGGTCAGCACGTCGTCGACATCGGTGACGTTGCGGCTGCTGACCACCTCGACCCCCGCCAGGTCGAGGACGCCGCGCAACGCGTCCGCCCACACGAAGGTCGCCGCGTGCCCGAGATGGGTGACGTCGTAGGGCGTGATCCCGCAGGTGTAGACGCGGGCGGTCCCGAGCATCGGCAGGGACGCGCCGGCCAGCCGCAGGTCCGCGCTCCGGACCGGGCCGGCGGTGGCCACCCGGCCGGCGGCGCCGAGGACTCCGGACGAGGGCGCGGGACGAGGAGCCATCCCTGCATCCTGCCCGTGTCCCCTCCGCCTGCGCCGCCCGGCTCCCTGCGCCCGCCCGGCCCCTCTCTCAGGTCCGGCCCCTGAGCATGAGATTCCAGTACATGGCCGGCAGCCCGTAGCGCTTGACCAGCCACATGTCGTAGCGCTCGTGGGTGGTGTCGATGAACGGGATCGTCGGGTGCGGCTGCAGCGAGTAGTCGAACTCGCAGAGCAGCATCCGGTCGCGCGCGGTGGTGATCGGGCAGGACGCGTAGCCGTCGTACCGGGCCGGCGGCTCCGTCCCGGCCATGGCCGCCAGGAGGTTCGCCACCACGACCGGCGCCTGCTTGCGGATCGCCGCCCCGGTCTTGGAGTTGGGTGAGGAACCGGCGTCACCGAGGGCGAAGACCTCCGGGAAGCGGACGTGCCGCATCGTCTCCTTGTCGATCTCCACGTAGCCGTTCGGGTTGGCCGGGTCGGCCAGCGGCGTGGCCGTGAGCCAGTCCGGGGCCGACTGCGGCGGGACGACGTGCAGGAAGTCGTAGCGAACGGCCTCCTTGGTGCCGTTGGCGTTGTCGGTGACGATCACCGACCGGCCCTCGCCGTCGATCTCGGTGACCTCGCTGTCGAGGTGCACCTCGATGCCGTACCTGGCGACGACGCGGTCGAGCTCGTCGGAGAAGACCTTCACGCCGAACATCGCCGGCGTGGGGAGGACGAGCACGATCCGGATGTCCTTCAGCACCCCCTGCTCGCGCCAGTGGTCGGCCGCCAGGTAGGCGATCTTCTGCGGGGCGCCGGCGCACTTGATCGGGCCTGCCGGCATCGTGAACACCGCCGTGCCGCTGCGCATCGCCCTGATCCGCGACCAGGTCTTGGGCGCCAGGCCGTAGGTGTAGTTGCTGGCTACCTGCGGGGTGTCCAGGGCCTCGGTCATGCCGGGCACGCGGTCCCAGTCCAGCTGGATGCCGGGGGCCACGACCAGGTGGTCGTAGGTCACCCGGCGGCCCGACCGCAGGAACACCCGCCGGTCGACGGGATCGACGTCCTCGGCGGCGTCCTGGATCCAGTCGGTGCCCTTCGGCATGACCGTCGCCTCCGGCCGGGCGCTCTCGGCGATGGGTGCCCGACCGCCGCCGACCAGGGTCCACAACGGTTGGTAGTAGTGCGTGGTCGCCGGCTCGATGATGCCGACGTCCTCCTGCCCGGCCCGCCGCAGGCGGGCGGCGACGCTGATGCCGGCGGTGCCGCCGCCGACGATCAGGACCTCGTGGTGGGCATCGGTGGGTGGCATGGCTCACTCCTTCGAGAGCGCGGAATTCAGGCGGGCAGCCGGTTGGCGAGCGCCCAGGCGGCGAAGCCGCCGAGCAGGTCGGAGACGTCGGTCCAGCCGGCCTTGCGCAGCACGGAGGCGGCCACGCTGGAGCGGTAGCCGCCGGCGCAGTGGACGACGACGGGTCGGTCCCGGGGGATCTCCGCCAGCCGCTTCGGCAGCTGGGCGAGCGGGATGTTGACGGCGCCGGGGATGCTCCCGGTGATCAGCTCACCGGTGTTGCGGACGTCCACGACCGTCGGCGGCACCGGCCGCTCCAGGGCCTCGTCGAGCTCGCTCGCCGTGACGCGGCTGGCACGCACCACGCGTTCCGGTGCGCCGAGGAAGGCGCCCTCGGGCTCGCGCAGGTACCCCGCGACCCGGTCGAAACCGATCCGGGCCAGCCGGACGACGATCTCCTCCTCACGGTCCTGCGGGGCGATGACGACGATCTCCTCGTCGGGCCGCACGACCATGCCGGAGGTCTCGGCGAACCGGCCGTCGGCGGGGACGTTCACCGCGCCGGCCAGGTGCCCGGCGGCGAACTCCTGCGGCTCGCGGGCGTCCAGCACGAACGCCCCCGCCGCCTGCCGCTCGAGCAGCTCGGCCAGGTCCAGGGGCACCGGGGCGGCCGCCGCGTCGAAGACCGGGTGCTGCTGGCGGTTGAGGATCGCGTCGTAGACGAAGTAGTCCGGGGCCGAGGGCTGCCCCTCGGTGACGATGGCGAGGAACTGGTCCTCGGTCATCGGCTGGCAGGCGTAGTTCATCGCTCGCTGCTCGCCGATGGTCGACTGCCGCTCCGTCGAGAGGTTCTTGCCGCACGCCGAGCCCGCACCGTGGGCCGGGAAGACACGGACCTCGTCGGGCAGCGCCATGAGCTTCTGCTGCACCGAGGCGTAGAGCATCCGGCCCAGCTCGTCGGCGGTGACCCCGATGGAGGCGAGCAGGTCGGGCCGGCCGACGTCACCGATGAAGAGCGCGTCGCCGGTCAGGACTCCGTAGGGCACCTCGTCGTCGGCGTGCTCGAAGACCAGCACGGAGATCGACTCCGGGGTGTGCCCGGGGGTCTCCATGATCTGCAGGGTCACGTCGCCGAGGGAGATCCGCTCGCCGTCGGCCAGCCCGCGGATGGGGAAGTCGGCCTCCGCCCGCCGCCCGAAGCCGATCCACGCTCCCGTGGCCGCGGCCAGCTCCAGGTGGCCGGCGAGGAAGTCGGCGTGGAAGTGGGTGTCGATGACGCCGACGATCGTCAGGCCGTGGGCCTCGGCGTCGGCCAGGTACTCGGCGACGTCGCGACGGGGGTCGACCACCACGGCCTGCCGGCTCGTCTCGTCCGCGACGAGGTACGACGCCTGCGACAGGCAGTCGAGGTAGTACTGGGTGAAGAACACTGTGGCGCTCCTTCGGTCCGTCGTCCACCAATAGAGGTGAAAGTACCCCCCGGGGGTATGCGAGCCGCATTGGACGAAGGTCCTCGCCTCGCGCGACGTCCTGCCCTCGGCCGGTGGTTCGGCTCCGGATCCCCGGGCGTCCCCCGGACGCTCCGCCGGCCGGATTACTGTCGAAGGGTGTTTCCCTCCGCGCCCGCCCGGTTCCGTGCCGTCCTGAGCAGGGCCCGATGAGCGCGGTGGACCAGCAGGCACCGTCGGGCGCCACCGCCCGGGACGTCGTCGAGCAGGCCTCCCGGCGGCGCACGTTCGCCGTGATCAGCCACCCCGACGCCGGGAAGTCCACGCTCACCGAGGCACTCGCCCTGCACGCCCGGGTCATCGGCCAGGCCGGCGCGGTGCACGGCAAGGCCGGCCGCCGCGGCACGGTGTCGGACTGGATGGACATGGAGAAGGCCCGCGGCATCTCCATCACCTCGGCCGCGCTGCAGTTCGAGTACGCGGACGCGGTCGTCAACCTGCTCGACACCCCCGGGCACTCGGACTTCTCCGAGGACACCTACCGGGTGCTGACCGCCGTCGACGCCGCGGTGATGCTGATCGACGCGGCCAAGGGCCTCGAGGCGCAGACGATGAAGCTGTTCGCCGTCTGCCGGCACCGCGGCATCCCGGTGATCACCGTGGTCAACAAGTGGGACCGGCCGGGCAAGGACGCGCTCGAGCTGATGGACGAGATCAGCGAGCGGACCGGCCTCACGCCCACTCCCCTGACCTGGCCGGTCGGCATCGCCGGGGACTTCCGCGGCGTGCTCGACCGCCGCGACGGCAGCTACCGCCGCTTCACCCGCACCGCCGGCGGCGCCACCATCGCCCCCGAGGAGACGCTGTCCGCCGAGGCCGCCGCCGACCGGGAGGGCGAGCCGTGGCAGCAGGCCGTCGAGGAGGTGGAGCTGCTCGGCGCCAGTGGGCAGGACCACGAGCAGTCGCTGTTCCTGGACGGCGTGACCACGCCGGTGCTGTTCGCCTCCGCCGTCTCGAACTTCGGCGTCGGCGCACTGCTGGACACCCTCGTCGGGATGGCCCCCGCACCGACCGGCGTGACCACCGCCGACGGCGGGACGCGCGAGGTCACCGACCCGTTCAGCGCCTTCGTGTTCAAGGTGCAGGCCGGCATGGACACCGCGCACCGCGACCGGCTGGCCTTCATCCGCATCTGCTCCGGTGTCTTCGAGCGCGGCATGGTGGTCACCCACGCCCGCACCGGGCGGCCGTTCGCCACCAAGTACGCCCAGCACGTGTTCGGCCGCGAGCGGGAGAGCATCGACACCGCCTACCCCGGCGACGTCGTCGGCCTGGTGAACGCGGCCGCCCTCGGGGTGGGCGACACGCTCTACGCCGAGCGCCCGGTGACCTACCCGCCGCTGACCACGTTCGCCCCCGAGCACTTCGCCGTCTGCCGCGGCCGGGACACCGGCAAGCACAAGCAGTTCCGCCGCGGCATCGAGCAGCTGGACTCCGAGGGCGTCGTCCAGGTGCTGCGCTCGGACCGTCGTGGCGACGGCGCACCGGTGCTGGCCGTCGTCGGGCCGATGCAGTTCGAGGTGGCCACCCACCGCATGGAGAACGAGTTCGGGGCGGCGGTCGACCTCGACCGGTTGCCGTACAGCATCGCGATGCGCACCGACGAGGCCTCGGCGCCCGTGGTCGCGACGGCGCGCAACGCCGAGGTGCTCCAGCGGACCAACGGCGAGTACGTCGCGGTGTTCGGCGACAAGTGGGGCCTGCGGGTGTTCAAGGAGAAGCACCCCGACCTGCTGCTGGAGTCCCTGGTCGCCGCCCAGCTCTAGCGCCGCGAGCATGGATGTGCGCCGGGGCCCGGTTCCGACGTCCGGAACCGGGCGGGAGCGCACACGATCGGGCGCCGCCCCAGGCTCAGCCGATCCCGGCCGCGCGGAGGATCGCCACCACCTCGTCGGCGGTGGCCTGCTGCACCGGGAGGTGCGGCAGCACGCCGGGGACCTCCTCGGCGTCCAGCCCGTGCGCGAGCATCTCCTCGACGAGCCGCTCCGCCGAGTCCGGGCCCACCGGGAGCGGTGCACCCGTCGCCGTCACCGCGGCCTCGGCGAGGAACAGCGAGCCGGCCAGGTCCTCCGGCGGCGGGCCGGGGTCCGGGGGCGCCGCCGCGGCGCGGGTGACCGCCTCGGCCGCCCGCACCAGCGACAGCGGAAGACCCTCGGCCTCGACCTCGATCAGCGGCACGTCGCCCAGGGCGGCCAGCACCAGGTGCTCGGCGTCGATCCGCAGCGGCGCCTCCCACCCGCCAGCGCGCAGGACGTCGCCCAGGTCGGCCTCCTCCTCCCCCACGTCGTCGGCCAGCTCGGCCCAGGCGCCGGGACGGGTGCGCCGCGCCTGCTCGGCCGCCGCCAGGCAGGTCGCCTGCACGAACGGGTGGAGGACGTCGGCGTCGAACCGGTCGGCGGCCACCGTGCCGTGCCGGTCGACGGAGTTCAGCGCGGCCTGGAAGCTGCCCGGCCGGGCATCGCCCAGGTCGAGCCGGCCGTCCTCGTCCCCGCTGAGCGGCAGGCCGTGCGCCGCCCGCTCCCCCACGGTCAGCCCGGTGGCCACGATCCGGCCCCCCGAGCGCACGTGGTGCGGCTGGTCGGACATGCCCACGGCCCAGGCGCAGGTCTCGGCGATGAGGTCGGGGGCCCGCCCGCGGAGCACCTCTCGGGTCAGCAGGCCCATCCAGTCGACGTCGAACACCCCTCCACTGTCCCAGCGCGACCGGTCAGGTGGTGGGCTCGGCGAGCGGCAGCAGCACCTGGAAGCGGGTGTCCCCGGGCGACGAGCTGACCCGGATGTCGCCACCGTGGCGCTTGACGACGATCCGCCACGAGACGTCCAGCCCCAGTCCGGTGCCCTGCCCGACCGGCTTGGTGGTGAAGAACGGCTCGAACAGCCGCGGGCGCAGTTCGGCCGGGATCCCGGGGCCGCTGTCGCGGACCTCCACCAGCGCGCAGGCCCCGTCCCGGCCGGTGCGGAGGGTCAGGGTCCCCTCGCCGGCCATGGCGTCCAGGGCGTTGACGATCAGGTTGGTCCACACCTGGTTCAGCTCACCGGCGTACGCGGGCACCTGCGGCAGGCCGCGGTCGTAGTCCTTCACCACGGTGATCCCCGGCCCGATCTTGCCGCCGAGCATCACCAGGGTGGCGTCCAGCCCGGCGTGCACGTCGGTGGGCTGGTGCGGCGTCCGGTCCATCTGGGAGTACTGCTTGGCCGCGTCCACGAGGTCCGAGATCCGGCGTGTGCTGTCGGTGATCTCCAGCAGCAGCGTCTCCGTCTCGACGGTGTAGGCCAGCCAGCGCAGGGCGGGTTCCAGGAAGGTCGGCGCGACGGCGTCGGTGACCTGGTCGAGGTCCTCGGGGGTCAGCCCTGCGGCGACGAAGACCCCGGCCAGGTCCCAGGGCTGGGACACCTCGTGCTCGCCGAGCCAGTCGCCCAGCCGGTCCTCCAGGTCCGAGCGTTCCAGGGTGGGCAGCTCCCGGGCGCTGCCGATGCGGGCGACGAACTCCTCCTGCAGCCCGGTCAGCGACCGGAGCACCTCGCCGTCGATCTTCCCCTCGGACAGCAGCGCCAGCTTGTGCCGCATGCCGGCGAAGCGGTCGCGCAGCGCATCGGCCGCACGGGACGCCGCCGCCGCGGGGTTGTTCAGCTCGTGGGTGAGCCCAGCGGTCAGCTTCCCCATCGCCAGCAGCCGCTCCCGCTGGCCGACCAGCTCGGCGGAGTTCCGCTGCCCGACGAAGATGCCCTCCAGCAGGTGCACCGCCATCGGGTACCACTGCCGGAAGACGGCGGCGAACGGCCCGGCCGGCAGCGCCAGGAAGCTGCAGTCGGTGACCGCGCGGACGGTCGCGGGGTACCGCTGCTCGAGCCGGTCGCCGAAGTAGAACTGCACGGCGCCCGAGTACACGCCGCGGTGCGACGTCCGCACGGTCTCGACCTCGCTGCCCCCGACGAGCCGGACCATGGTCATGGTCCCCTCGAGCAGCACGAAGAAGCACTCCGCCGGCTCGCCCTCGACCGACACGTCCGTGCCTGCGGGGCAGTCGACGACGTCGCCGTTGGCCGACACCCAGGCCAGCTGGTCGTCGTCGAGGTCCTCGAAGAGGAAGAGCCCGCGCAGCTCGTCGGGGACAAGCCGGCGCTCGGTCGTGGTCACCGCTCCCCCAGGTACCGGTGCACGAGGGTGACCGCCATCGCGCCCTCGCCGACCGCCGACGCCACCCGCTTCACCGACTCCGCCCGCACGTCCCCGGCCACGAAGACGCCGGGCAGGCTCGACTCCAGGAAGTACGGGTCGCGGTCGAGCGCCCAGCCGTGCGGGCGGCGCCCGTTCCCGAGCAGCCCCGGGCCGGTCGGGATGAACCCGCGGTCGTCGCGCACGACCACCCCGTCGAGCCAGGACGTCCGCGGCTCCCCGCCGATGAAGACGAACAGGTGCCCGGCCGGGACGGTGCTCCGCTCCCCGCTGCGCGCGTCCAGCAGGGTGACCTGCTCCAGGTGGTCGCTGCCGTGCGTCTCGGCGACGGTGGTGCAGGTGTGCACGTGCACGTTGCCGATCGCCGCCAGCTGCTCGATCAGGTAGTGCGACATCGAGGCCTCGAGCGCCGGACCGCGGCACAGCAGGTGCACCGACTCGGCGTACCGGGCGAAGAAGACGGCTGCCTGCCCCGCCGAGTTGGCGCCGCCGACGATGATCACCTTCTGGTCCTTGCAGGCCGCCGCCTCGGTCATCGCCGAGCCGTAGTAGACGCCCCGGCCGGTCAGCCCGTCGGCCCCGGGGACGCCGAGGCTGCGGTAGGACACCCCGGTGGCGAGGACGACGGCGTGCGCGCCGATGGTGCCGCCGTCGGCGAACCGCAGCACCCGCTTGGAGCCGTGCGCCTCCAGGGCGACGCAATCGCGGGTGAGCAGCAGCTCGGCGCCGAACTTCCGGGCCTGGCGGCGCGCCCGGTCGGCGAGCTGGCTGCCCGAGACGCCGTTGGGGAAGCCGAGGTAGTTCTCGATCCGGCTGCTCTGCCCGGCCTGCCCGCCGGTCGCCTCCCGCTCGACGAGGACCGTCCGCAGCCCCTCGGAGGCGCCGTAGACGGCCGCGCCGAGCCCGGCCGGTCCGCCGCCGACGACGACGAGGTCGTAGAAGTCCGACTCCGCCTCGACGCTCAGTCCCACCACGGCGGCCAGCTCGCTCTCGGTGGGCGCCTTCAGCACCACGCCCTCGGGGGTGACGATCAGCGGGACGTCGTCGGCGGTGGCCTCCGCCGCCTCGAGCATCCGCCGCCCCTCCGCCTCCTCCGCGCTGTACCAGCGGTACGGGACGGCGTTGCGGGCGAGCAGGTCCCGCGCCCGGAAGGACGGCGCCGACCAGCGGTGGCCGACCAGCTTGACGTCCTCGACCACCGCGTCGGGGCTCTCCCGCCACGCCTCGATCATCTGGTCCACGACCGGGTAGAGCTTCTCCTCCGGCGGGTCCCAGGGCTTGAGCAGGTAGGCGTCGACGTCCACGACGTTGATCGCCGCGATCGCGGCGTCGGTGTCGGCGTAGGCGGTGAGCAGCGCCCGGCGGGCCCGCGGGAACAGGTCCATCGCCTTCTCGAGGAACTCGATGCCGTTCATCTCCGGCATCCGGTAGTCGGCGAGCACGGCCACCACCGCGTCCCCGCGCAGCTTCAGCTCCCGGAGGGCGTCGAGCGCCTCGGGGCCCGACGACGCCCGCAGCACGCGGTACTCCTCGCCGTACCTGCGGCGGAGGTCACGCGCGACCGCACGGGAGACCCCCGGGTCGTCGTCCACGCTGAGGAGGACCGGTCTGCCCATGCGGCGACTCCGTGGTCGTGGCCCTCCTGCGGAGTCCCGCCGCCGGCCGGCGGGGGCGGAGGGTCCGCGCGCCACGCTAGTCCCGCGCCGACCTGGGGTGCACCCCGCTAGACGTCGCGGTCGCGGACGACGTGCACGGCCGCCTCCTCCGCCGACGCCGCTGCGCCGTCGATGCCCTCGTCCCGGGCCCACAGCTCGTCGTCGGTGTCGACGGTCCCGCCGTCGTCGGCGTCGACCAGCCGGCCGGCCCGCGCATCCCCCACCTCGTCGTCGATCAGCTCGCCGTCGGTGTCGGAGGAGTCGCCCAGCCCGTCCCCGTCCCCGTCCGCGTCGGTCCCGTCGGGCAGCTCGCGGGCCAGCCGGCCGGCCAGGCTCTCCCCGGCGGACTCCTCGGCCTCCGTCGTCCCCCAGTCGTCGACGGCCCACGGTCGCTCCGGCGGGGACCAACCGGTGTCGAGGACGTCGCGCACCCCGCGGACGTCGTCCAGGGTGTCCGACGCCTCGAGCAGCCCGGAGGCTTCCTCGGGGTCGGTGCCGTCCGTACCGTAGATCCCGGGTTCCACTCTGGACGTCCTTCCGACGGGAGCGTGCGGATGACCGGTCCGGCGATCGATGCCACGGCGCCACCGTCGGGTCCCGGCTGCGCCGACTGCGAGGCGACCGGCAGCTGGTGGTTCCACCTGCGCCGCTGCGCCCGGTGCGGCCACGTCGGCTGCTGCGACTCCTCGCCGAACCAGCACGCCCGCACCCACGCCGCGGACGCCGGTCATCCGGTGGTACGCAGCTTCGAGCCGGGTGAGGCCTGGTTCTGGGACTTCTCCGCCGAACGGCCGGTCACCGGGCCGGAGCTGACCCCGCCGCAGCACCGGCCCCTCGACCAGCCCGTCCCCGGACCCCGCGGCCGGGTGCCCGCCGACTGGCGGTCGCAGCTGCACTGAAGGCGGCACCCGGCCGAGTCTGGCCGGGTGGGCGCGCGAGCACCAGAGCCGCGCGCCCGGCGGCCCTCACTCGGAGGCGGCCCCCGCGGTGTCGCCGTCCCCCTGCGCGCTGCTCGGCGGGCCGACCCACACCGTCTTGGCGTTCATGAACTCCCGCATGCCCAGCTCGGTCAGCTCCCGGCCGTAGCCGCTCTGCTTCACGCCGCCGAAGGGCAGCTCGGGATAGCTGGTGACCATCCCGTTGATGAAGGCCATGCCGGAGGCGACGTCCCGGACGAACTGCGCGCGCTCCCCCTCGTCCTCGCTCCACAGGTTGGCCCCGAGGCCGTAGGGATGGCTGTTGGCGATCTCGATCGCCTCACCGAGCGAGTCGACGGTGAACAGCGCGGCCACCGGGCCGAAGACCTCCTCGGCGTAGAGGTCCATCTCCGGGGTGATCCCGGTGAGCAGCGTCGGCTCGTAGAACCAGCCGGGCCGGTCGACGCGCGAGCCGCCGACCAGCACCGTCGCGCCCTTCCGCACCGCGTCGTCGACGTAGCCGGCCACGTCGTCGCGACCGGACTCGGTCGCCAGCGGCCCGATCTGGGTGTCGGCGTCCATCGGGTCCCCCACGGTCAGGGCCCCGATCTTCTCGGCGAACAGCCGGGTGAACTCCTCGGCCACGTCGCGGTGCACGAAGAAGCGCTTGGCGGCGATGCAGCTCTGCCCGTTGTTCTGGTTGCGGGCGGTGACGGCGACCTCGGCGGCCTTCTCCAGGTCCGCCGACGGCATCACGATGAAGGGGTCGCTGCCGCCTAGCTCCAGCACCGTCTTCTTCAGCGCGTCCCCGGCGATGGAGGCGACCGACTGCCCGGCGGGTGCGCTGCCGGTGAGCGTCGCGGCGGCCACCCGGTCGTCGCGCAGCACCCGCTCGATCGTCGAGGACCCGATCAGCAGGGTCTGGAAGACGTCGTCGGGGAAGCCGGCCTTGCGGAACAGCTCCTCCAGGTACAGCGCGGTCTGCGGCACGTTGCTCGCGTGCTTGAGCAGGCCGACGTTGCCGGCCATCAGGGCGGGGGCGGCGAACCGCATCGCCTGCCAGAGCGGGAAGTTCCACGGCATGACCGCCAGGACCACCCCGATCGGCTGGTGCACGACGTAGGCGTCGGTGGCGCCGACCGCCTCGGCGTCGCAGGGCTGCGGCTCGAGCAGCGCGGGACCGTGCTCGGCGTACCAGCGCAGCGCCTTGGCGCACTTGCCCACCTCGGCCTTCGCCGCGGCGAGCGTCTTGCCCATCTCGGTGGTCATCAGCTCGGCGACGGCATCGCGGTCGGTGTCCAGCACGTCCGCGGCCGCCCGCAGCCAGCCCGCACGCTGGTCCGGGGACGTCCTCCGGTAGGCCTCCCAGGCGGCCGCGGCGCGGGCGATCCGCTGCTCCAGCGCCTCGTCGGTGAGCGGCTCGTAGGTCTTCAGCGTCTCGCCGGTGGCGGGGTTGATGGTGGCGATGGCCATGGGTGCTCTCCCGTCGGTGGTGCTCGCTGCTCCCCTCCCCGTCCCCCGCCCGCTCCGCCGTCAAACGACGGAGCGGGCCCGCACGGGAGCCACCGCGGCGCCGATCGCCTACCGTGGAGCGGCAGCACCCGCGTCGGGTGGCAACGCGAGTTCTCGGGGTGGGCAGTGACGGGGTCGTCGGTGGTCGACTGGGCAGGCCTGCCCTCCGACCGCTACCTGCACGACGCGCTGATCCACGACGGTCCCGACGAGCTCGCCGCCACCGCCGTCCCCTTCCTGCTCGAGGGCCTGGCCGCCGGGGAGGCGGCCGTCGTGGTCACCCGTGACGAGACCGCGACGGTCCTGCGGGACGCCCTCGGCAGCGACCCCCGGGTGCACGTCCTCGACCGCGACGACGTGTACCGGGCCCGCACCCCCACGGCCATCACGGCCTTCCGGCGGCTGGCCGAGCAGCGCGCCGCCGAAGGGGTGAGCCGGGTCCGCGTCGTCGGCGAGGTCGACTTCGGCGAGACCGAGCGCGACTGGCTGGAGTGGCAGCGCTACGAGTCGGTGATCAACGTGGCGCTCGGCGAGTGGCCGCTGTGGGGCCTGTGCGTGTTCGACGCACAGCGGCTGCCCGACCCCCTCCTGGAGACGGCCCGTCGGACGCACTCCTGCCTGACCGGGCCCGGCGGACGCCGCCCCAACCCGGAGTTCGTCGCCCCGGCGGACTACCTCCGCTCCCTGCCCGTGCCGGCCGAGCCCCTGGAGGAGACGCCGCCCCGCCTGTGGGCCCGGGACGTCGGCGACTTCGTCGGCCTGCGGCACGCCGTCGCCGCCGAGCTGTCGACCGTGGTCGCGTCCTCCGACACGGTCGAGGACTACCTGCTCGCCGTCGACGAGATGACCTCCAACGCCGTCCGGCACGGCGGGCCGCCGGTGAGCCTGCGGCTGTGGGTGGGTGCCGACCGCGTCGTCTGCACGATCGACGACCGGGGCCCCGGCTTCGACGACCCGTTCGCCGGCTACGGCCCGGCGCACGGGGAGGACCTGTCGCGCGGCGGCATGGGGCTGTGGCTGGCCCGCCAGCTGTGCGACCACGTCGACATCTCCGGGGACGACGGGGGCGCGCGCGTGCGGCTCACCGTCCGCCTGGGCTGATATGTAGTCCCTCGCTGTCAAGAGGGCAGGGCGAGGCGCCGCCGGGGCTGGGTGCTCTGGCGGCGCCTCGCTTTTGTGCTGGCTCGGATCGGCGGTGCGACGGGGTGAGCGTGTCGGTGCGACGCGCGGTCGATGCTGATATTCGCGGGTTGGTTCCGCAGGACGGCGTTCGGCGGGGGCGCTTCGGCGTGTCTGAGGTCGAGCGTCACGCTCGTCGAACCGTACTGGTGGGTCGGCGTCGTGGCTCACAGCCCAATCGCCGGTTCGGCCCCTCGCGCTGCTGCCCGTCGGTGCCCGATACGAGCCAGGTCTGTGATGGGTCGGCTTGCTCCTGCTCCTGCTCCGTTGC
>NZ_FOND01000030.1 GCF_900112815.1 Blastococcus tunisiensis | reverse complement strand
TCGTCGGGGTGGTCGTCCGGTGGTGGGTCGGGGTCCGGCTGTGGGGGTGGGCGGAGGCCGGGTGGTCGGGTGGTGCGGGTGATGCCGGACGGGCTGGTCACGTGCAGGGTGCCGTCGGGGTCCATGCGGAAGGTCCAGCCGCGGGCGAAGGTCTTGAGCCGGTGGTGGGAGCGGCACAGGCAGCAGAGGTTGGTGCAGGTGGTGGCTCCGCCGTCGGCGTGCGGGATGACGTGGTCGTGGTCGGCCCAGCCGGCGCGTTGCCCGCAGTTGGGGGTGCGGCAGCGTCGGTCGCGGGTGCTGGTGAACCGGTGCTGGGCGGCGGTGGGTTCGTAGGCGTCGGTGGCCGGTGGCATGCCCAGCACCGGGCAGCCGCACCCCGCCGCGGAATCGCCAACGGAATCGCCCGTGGCGTCGCGGCCGGTGGCGGGGTCGCCGTCGGTGGGGCCGTGGGGGTGGTGGGGGCAGCCCCGTCGGGCCAGGCGGGTGAGTTCGGTGGCGGTGGCGGTGGCCAGCAGCCGGCCGTCGGCGTCGGTGAGGGCGAAGGTGAGGGTGCCGCCCTCGGGCGTGTTGAGGCCGAGGGCGCCCACTCGGGTGAGCAGGTCGCGCAGATGGGCGGCGGTGAGGCCGAACCCGTTGACCTCCCCGCCCCGGGTGGAGGTGCCTTCTAGGCCGTCGAGGGCGGCGGTGACGGCGAGGTTCACCGTCACCCCGGGCAGCCCGGAATCGGCCGGGCGGAGGATGAGCATCCCCATGATCGCGGCCCGGATCGCCCCGATCGGGCGCGGGTCCCCGTCGGCCTTGGCCATCGCGGCCAGCTGGTCGATCACGTCGTAGCAGGCCGCCGCCTCCTCCGCCGTCATGTCCGCGGCCAGGGTCGCCATGCCATCGGCGGCCTCGCGGCAGCGCACGTCGGCGGCGGCCTTGGCCTCCTCGTGCCGCTGCCCGATCGCCTCGGCGTCGAGCTCGGCCAGCAGTTCCAGCGCCCGGGCCCGCAGCCGGGCCAACGACAGATCCCTGGCCTCGCCCAACAGCCCGGCCTCCACGGCCCGGGCCAGCTCGGGGGCGGCGTGCTGCAGGGCATCGGCCAGCACGCCGGCGCGGCGCTCATCGAGCTCGCCGCGGCGCAGCGCGGCGAACGTGCCCGGCAGCCCCTGCTGCCACACGAAGGCGCGGCGGGCCCGGAAGGCCGCCGTCCCCCGCCCCAGGTTCAGCGCGTGGGCCAGCTCGTCGGGAAAGAACTCGCTCACCCCGGCGAACTCCGGCGCGGTGCGCCGCCAGGTGCGGCTGCGCCCACCCCGGGACCCGGCCGGCGGGTCGTCGACGTCGGGGCGCAGCTGGGCCAGCCGCAGGATCAGCTCGGCCTCCCGGGCGGTCTCCCGCGCCCGGTTGCGCTCGATCCGGCCCAGCTCGGCGGCCACCTGCGCGTCATCCAGGGCCGAGACCGGCAACACCGGGGTCGGCTCCGAGCAGGTGCCCAGCCAGTCGGCCAACAGCCCCTCCACCCGGGAGGGAGCCTGCGCCGTCGACTGCATGAACCGAACATACGTACGACCACCGACAGTTTCGGCGAGCCTCCGTCGAAGCACAGGGTCGACGTCGTCGTGACGCGCGGCAGACCCGGGCCTCGGCTTCGCCCCGGTCGCGATGTGGAGGGCGATCGCACATTCAGTCGCGGGATGCACCGAGCAGGTAGCGGACCGCGACCTCCCCGAGATCGGCGACGAAGGCGTCGTCGTCGACGGGCTGCGCCGTCGCGAAGGCGGGGCCGTACGCCACGCGGATGATGGACGCCGAGAAGACGGTGCCGAAGCACGAGCGGACCGCCGGTCCGGGGTCGGGATGAGTGAAGCTCCCGGCCACCCGGAGGACCACCTGCCCGAACCGCTCCCCGAGTTCCCTGCTGTACCGGGAACCACGCTCGCGCACCTCCGGATGCGCGGCCGAGATCAGGACGACGGAGCGCAGGAAGCGCTCGTGCCGCAGAGAGATGGCGACCATCTCGGCGACCGCCGCACGCACCAGGTCGGCCGGCGCCAGGCCCTCCCAGCGACCGTCGTCCGCGAACACGTCCTGCTCGGTCCGCAGGCGCCCGATGCCGTGCTCGTAGACGGCGAGGAACAGAGCGTCCTTGCTGGTGGTGCGGGCGTAGATGGCCGGGGGCGCCACCTGCGCGCGCTCGCACACCGCCGCGATCGTGAAGGCGTCGTAGCCACCGTCCTCGAGGATCGCGACGCCCGCGTCGAGCACCCGCTCCCAGGCTTCCCGGCTACGCCGCTGCTTGGGCGGGCGAACCTGCAGCTCGTGCGGCACCGCGGCCTCGACGTCGCTCACCCGCTGATCCTCTCCCCTCTGGCGTCCCTCGACGGGGCTGCTTGACAGCACCGTGACGCCCACTACAGTTCTCGTCTAACAGTAGTGCTCGCTACAGTTTCACTCACTCCGTCGAGGTGCCCCGTGACTTCTGCTCCCTCTCCTCGCCGCGGACGCGTCGCCGTCCTCGGGGCCGGCCCGGCCGGCATGGCCGCCGCGCTCGGCGCGATCAAGGCGGGGCACGACGTCGTCGTCTACGAGCGGTACCGCGAGGCCCGGCCCGCCGGGAACATCCTCAACCTCTGGCCGCCACCGCTGAAGGCGCTGGCCGCGCTCGGCGTGGACACCGAGGACCTCGGCGCGCCCACGCACTCGGAGTTCCGGAACCTGCAGGGAAAGATCCGGGTCGACGTCAAACTCGACGAGGAGGTGAAGGCGGCCTTCGGGGGCGGCTTCATCGGACTGCTGCGGCCCGAGCTGTACGAGCGGATGCTCGCCGCCATCCCCGCGGGGACGATCAGGTTCAACGCGCGGGTGGAGCGGATCGAGCAGGACGAGCGCGCGGTCACCCTGCACTTCACCGACGGCACGAGCGCCGAGCACGACGTCCTGGTCGGGGCCGACGGCATCGACTCGCTGGTCCGCCGGACCCTGTGGGGCGATGCCCCCAAGCGGGAGCACCGACTGCACATCTTCGGCGGGTTCACCTTCGAGGACGTCGCCGGCACGGTGCCGAACAAGTGCGTCCTCACGCACAGCCGGACCGTCCAGGGCAGCTGGACGTCGATCCGCAACAAGGGCCGCGACGGCCACCAGTGGTGGGTGCTGACGTCGACCGATCCCGACGCCCCCGCACCGGCCGACCTCAGGTCCACGGCAGCCGAACTCGCGGAAGGGTTCCCCGCGCCGCTCCCCGGACTGATCGCCGCGACCGAGCCGCAGGACGTCCAGCGCTGGGTGCTCCGCGACCGGCCGGCCCTGAAGCAGTGGTCGAAGGGCCGGGCCACGCTGGTCGGCGACGCCGCGCACCCCACGTCCCCGTACGCGGCCTACGGAGCCGGGATGTCCATCGAGGACGGCTACTTCCTCGGCGTCGCCCTGCGCGGGGCCGACCTCACCGACCCGGCTGCGGTGCAGCAGGCGCTGCAGTCCTACGAGGACCCGCGCAAGCCGCACACCGCCAAACAGGTGCAGATGGCCTACGTGCTCGGCAAGGTGTTCCACCACGCCCCGGCGCCGCTGCGGCCGATCCGCGACTTCGTCTTCGACCACACCCCGTTCCTGCAGAAGATGGCCGGCGACTCCAATCCCCGCGAGATCAACAAGCAGCTCGCCCTCATCGAGGACTGAACCGTGCTCATTGTCATCGGCAGCGCCACCGCCGCACCGGGCCGCCGCGACGAACTCGTGGCGACGGCCCGGACCATCGCGGCAGCCACGCGGACTGACCGGGGCTGCCTGTCCTACTCCTTCGCCGCCGACCTGGACGACGAGGACCGCGTCCTGAGCATCGAGGTGTGGGCGGACCGGGCCGCTCTGGACGACCACATGACCCACCACCACACGCGGGAGTTCCTCCGGGTTGCGCCCGGCCTGCTGGCCGGCGAACCGGTCATGTCGTTCCACGACGTCGCGGAGGCCGCGCCGACCGCAGCCGGCTGAGTCGGGAGGCTGCTCACCCGGGCACGCGCAGGACGACCGGGCCGCTCAGCCCCGACGTCCGCACCGGGGCGTCGGGCTCGTACACCGTCGCCACGGGGCCGAAGATCTCCCCCGTCGGCGTCCCGGCCTCGGCGATCAGCCGGTTCATCCAGGCGTTGGCCACGTCGATCTCGATGGTGTTGGCGCCACCGCGCAGGGCGCCCGTCAGATCGACCCGCCAGGGTTCGGTCCACACCACGCCGCCGTCGGCGCCGTTGACCCGCACCCGGGCCAGGTCGCCGACGTCGGCGCCGAGGTCGAGTACGACCACCGAGTCGCCCGGATCCTCGTCCAGGTCGATGTCCGTCGCGTAGGTGCCGACACCGGCGAAGCCGGCAGCGGCCGGGCCGAGCGAGGTCCAGGGCACCGGTCCGCCGTCGAGGGCCGTCTCCAGGACCCCGGGCAGACGCAGCCGCCACTCGCCGTCGAGCGGCAGCTCCGCCACCGGCTCGGGGGGCTGGTCCTGCGCAGTCTCCCCTCGCAGCACGAACACCGAGCCGAGCGCGGGCACCGTGAGCGCGTGACCGCTGCCGGCCCGGGGCAGCGGTCGGCGGAGCAGTGCGACGGGATCCCAGACGAGCAGGGAGGCCCCGTCCTGGGCGCGCAGGGTCGCTGACACCGGCTCCGGCAGCGGGTTGGCCAGGAAGGCCACCTCGCCGGCCGGTGTCCGCCGCCCGATCCGGAGCAGCCGCGCGCCCTCGACGGTGAGCGAGGGTTCCAGGCCCAGGTCGGTCAGGGTCGTCGCCAGATCGGTGTCCCGGACGGCCCCGGAGGGAGCACCCCACAACCGCTCGCAGAGTCGCGCGTGCTCGTCGTCGTCGTCGGCGAGCGAGGGCGAGGACGAGGGGCGGGCTCCCACGACGGTGGCCCCCTGGTCGACCAGCTCCTGGAGACGGCGCAACGCCCGCACCGTCATGCGGGAGCTGGAGCCGCCGAGGAGGAGGACGCGGTAGCGCGCCCCGCCTGCCACCAGGTCACCGTCCTCCACGGTGACCGCCGACTCGAGGCCGGCGAGGTCGACGTAGTCGACGTCGAATCCGGGAGGCACCGTCCCGTCCGGCGCCTCGCCGAAGATCGAGGTCACCGGCGCTTCCTCGCCGACGAACACGGCGACGTCGACGGCCGGCAGGCCCTGGTTGAGCAGCCACGAGCATCGCGCCAGGTAGTCGATCCACGGCCCCGCCAGCTCGGCCCACGGCTCGGTGCGGATGAACGCCTGGCCGAGCTGCGGGGCGAGCCCGATGCCGGGCGGCGGCACCTGCACCGGCTGGTGCGGTGACGTGTGGATGCAGAAACGGGTGACCCCCAGCGCGAGCTCCAGGTCCGCCACGTGCTTGAGCCGCCGCGGCGTGTAGCTCCACGGCCGGTGGAACGCGGTCATCGACTCCGCGCCGGTGAACGCCTTGCCGTGCACGTGCGCCACCGACGACGCGCCCTTGAGGTCGGCCAGGAAGGTGGACCTCGGCGCTTCGGTCCCGGCGTCGAAGACCCACATCGCGCCCATCGGGACGTCAGCGTGGCTGCGCATCGCCAGGTCGTCACCGAGCTGCGGTCGGTGGTCCTCGAGCGCCTCGGCGTAGTACGCCAGGCCGCGGGCGTGCGCCTCGGCCGCCACCGTGCCGTAGTACTCGGACGCCACCAGGTCGGCGATCGTCCGCCGGTGGTCCCACAGGAACCGGTCCGTGCGCTCGGCGTCCCCGACGACCAGTCCCGCCAGCGCCGGCAGCCATCGCACCGGGTCGTAGCCGCGCAGTTCGGTGAACCGTTCCCGCAAGCGGTCGGTGGCGTTCTGGGGCCCGGACTCGATGCTGTCGCTGAGCAGGGCGTCCAGCCCGGCGTCGTCGAAGAAGCCGAGGTAGGTGTCCAGGTACCGGCGGACCGCCGCCGCGTCGAGCTTGTCCACCTCCAGCCCGGTCGCGTCCGGAGCCGCGGGCCCGTTGGTCTGACCGGTGAGCGACGCCCCGAAGCGGAGGATCCGCCATCTCCCCTGCGGCGCCTCCCACCGCAGGACGCCGTCGCGGTCCACGTGGTCCGTCAGCTCCAGCACCCGCTCCGGGTCGATGACGGACGTAGGCCCGGGTGCATCGAGCGCGTAGTAGTCGGGGGCCGCGGCGAACCCCGCCTTGACCTCCGCCTGGTGCACCCGACCGCCGGGGTAGAGCGCGAACTCCGACACCAGGAACTCGGCCATCCGCTGGAAGACCGGCAGCGGCCGCACGCCCGGCGCCAGGCCCGGTGGGCCGGCCGCGGCATCACCCGTCAGCACGAGCCGGAAGCGGCGAGCCGTCACGGGCGGGAACGCCACGGTCCGGACCGGCACCGCCTTGCCGGCCGGGTTCTCGAGAACCTCCAGGTCGGCCACTCGGCGGTAGTGCACCCCGTCGTCCGAGACCTCCAGGTGCGCGGACGGCGGCGGTGCCGCCCCGAAACCGCGGGGACCGGGCAACCCGACCGTGACGGCGGCGGCCGACACCGGTCGGTCGAAGATCTGCTCGATCCACGCGGTCGAGGGGCCGTCGGGGTTGCGCGGCAGGGACACCGCACCGTCGAAGCTGCCGTCGACCAGCGCACGCCAGTCCGGCACGGACGCGGAGGCCGCCACCGCCGACGGCAGCAGTGCGCCGGGCACGTCGTCGGCGGGCACGGCGACCGCCGCCCAGTCCTGCGCGTACCGGTGCACCCCGGGGTCAGCGTCCCACCGGGGGCAGTCCTGATAGGGGCCCGCGACATCGGGCAGCGGTGCCAGCTGCTGCTCCACCGCCCGGCCGCCCTCAACCACGGTCTCGGACCAGACGACCTTCTTCATGGCGTCCGCGGGCTCGACCCACGGCCCGCCGGCGGCGCTCCACCCCGGCGAGGTGGCGACGGCGAACTCCAGGCCGAGCTCCCGCGCGGTGTCCGCCGCGAGGCGCACCGCCTCCGACCACGCCGCCGAACCGTGCGCCACCCGCTCCGGGACGACCAGCGGCGTCCCCATCCCGCCGTCGAACAGCTGGACGCCGCGCACCCCGACCCGCTGCAGCCACTCGAGGTCGAGCCGGATGCCCTGAGGATCGACGTTGCCGTCCATCCAGTGCCACCACGCCCGGGGGCGGGCGTCGTCGGGAGGCGAGCAGAAGCCGCGCCAGAGCCGCTCGAGCTCCGGGTCGCTCACGGCTGCCCGACGAGGGGGACGGGGCGGGCCCGCTGCGGGAGACCCAGGCCGAGGACGCCGGCCACGGCCACCATCCCGGCGCCGACGAGCAGGGCGACGCCGAACCCGTGCGTGACGGCGTCGGGAGGAGCCCCGTCGGCGCCCGCGGTCACCGCCGAGGCGACCGACACCAGGACGGCGAGCAGCACGGCTCCCCCGATCTGCCGGGACGCATTCAGCAGCGCCGAGGCCACCCCGGTGCGCTCGTCGCCGACATCCGACATGGCGGCGACCGTCACCGGGAGCCCGGAGATGCCGAAGCCGGCCATCGCGAGGAAGGACGGGACGAGGATCTGCACCGTGTAGCTGCCGTCGGCATCGAGGCGGGACAGCCACGCCAGCCCACCCACGGTGAGCCCGACGCCGATGACGTACACCGTCCGGTGCGCGAACCGGCGCATGAGACGCGGGGCCAGCTGGGCGCCCAGGGTGATGCCCACCGCCGGGGGCAGCAGCGCCAGGCCGGCCGTCAGAGCCGTCATGCCCTGCACTTCCTGGAGGTGCAGTGACAGGAAGTAGAAGGTGGCCGGCAGCACGCCGCCGGTGAGCAGCGAGATGCCGTCGGCGAGAGCGAGCGGTCGGATCCGGAACAGCGACAGCGGAACGATCGGCACGACGGCCCGGCGCTCGATCAGGACGAACAGGACGAGGCAGGTGGCGGCAGCGGCGAGGAGCCCGACCGTGCGCGCGGAGGTCCAACCGCTCTCCTCGGCCGCGATGATCCCCGCGACCAGCCCGGCCGTGCCCAGCGTGACCGTCAGCGAGCCGGGCAGGTCCAGCTGCCCGCGCACCGGCCGGCGAGGGGTCCCGGTGAGTGCCCAGACCGACGCGGCGACGAGGACCACCCCGATCGGGACGTTGACGATGAGGACCCATCGCCAGTTCAGCAGGCCGGTCAGCACACCCCCGACCACACCGCCCAGTGCGCCGCCGAGCCCCGCGACCCCGGCCCACACGCCCAGCGCCCGCGCGCGCTCGTCCGGCTCGGGAAAGGTCGTCGTCAGCAGGCTCAGCGTGACCGGCGCGAGGATCGCGCTGCCGAGCCCCTGCACCGCCCGGGCCGCGATCAGCTGCCAGCTCTCCTGGGCGAGGCCGCCGACGAGGCTGCTGGCGGTGAACACCACCAGGCCGCACAGGAACACCCGCTTGCGGCCCAGCAGGTCCGCCGCGCGCCCGCCGAGCAGCAGGAACCCCGCGAAGGTGAGGCTGTAGGCGTTCAGGACCCACTGCAGCCCGGTCGTCGAGAGGCCCAGGTCGTCCCGGATGGCCGGCAGGGCCACGGTGACGACGGAGACGTCGAGGACCGTCATGAGCGCGACGGCGCAGGCGATGACCAGCACCGCGGGCTTGTGCTGCGCGCCGCCGGTCGTCCGCACCTCGACCTGCGCGGAGGTCTCAGCGGGCGACATGGCCGCCCAGGGCATCGGCCAGGTAGCCGACCGACCGGCGGACGACGGCGTCCACGTCGGCGCAGCCGTCGAACCCGTGCCCGGCGTCCGGCACGGGCACCAGCTGGACGTCGGCACCGACGGCGACGAGGGCCTCGGCGAGGACCTCGCTCTGGGCGTACGGGACCACGGGGTCGGCCGTCCCGTGGACGAGCAGGAACGGTGGCGCGCCGGGACGGACGTGCGCGACCGGGCTCACCGCCGCCCGGGTCGCCGCATCGGCACCGTCCAGGAGGACCTCCAGCGGCGGGACCAGATCCGCCGGCGAGAGCCGGGCCGCGACCTCGGGAGGCAGGTCGACCTCGGGCATGGTCTCGGCGGAGGCGACCCCGTACCAGTCGAGGACGGCGTCCACCGCGCTGGACGGACCGACGACCCCCACGTCCCCCTCGAGGTCGGGTCGGTGCGCGGTGAGTCCGACGAGCGCTGCGAGGTGACCGCCGGCCGACTCCCCGCCGATCCCGACGCGGGCCGGGTCCAGCCCCAACCGGTCCGCGTGGTGCCGCAGCCAGCGCACCGCCGCCTTCGCGTCGTGCAACTGCGCCGGGAAGCGCGCCTCCCGGGCGTGGCGGTACTCGATCGTCGCCACGGCCAGGCCGGCGGCCAGCAGCTCGTCGAAGAGCTGGCCGGGGCGCAGGACGGGTGGGAGGAATCTGCGGTTCCCCGACATCCACGCGCCGCCGTGCACCCACACGACCAGGGGCACCGGACCGCCTGCATCGGGCACCCACAGGTCGAGCTCCAGTGCCCGGTATCCCGGGACGGCGGCGTAGACCGCCCCGGCGTAGTGGCGGACGCCGTCCTCCCGTCGGGTCGGGACCGGAGGCGGGAGGAAACGGGCCAGCAGGTCGCCCGCCTGCACGTCGGTCATCGCGTCGGCTCCCCCAGTTCTCGTTCTGCGGCGGTCAGCAGGCGCTGCAGCCGTACGCCGCGGTGCACGTCCGGGGCGTCCGAGGCCGTCCCGGCCACCGCCTCGGCGAAGTCGGTGGTGATCCGCGAACCGAGGCTGCCCCGGTCCTCGGCACCCGGGTCGGCGAGCACGACGCGTCCGGCGTCCGTGACCGCCTCGCACCGCAGCGGTCCTCGGGCTCCCGGGGTGGCGATGGACAGCGTGACGTGGCTGACCGCTCCGGATTCGTGCTCGAGGGTGAGGGCCGTCGCCGCGCCGGTCCGGCGGGCGTGGACCACCGTGGCCGGTCCCCCCGCCGCCTCCACCAGGTCGAGCGCGTGGGGACCGACGTCGAAGAGCGCCATCTCGGGGCGCCGCCACGGGGTGGCGAACGGCGATCCGGCGCTCGCCTGGCTGCCGACGAACTCCGCCGTCAGGACGCGCGGAACCGCGCCGGAGACATCGGCGAGGAACGTCCGCACCGCGTCGGTCCACCGGTTGGTGAGCATGAGCTGGGTGACGACGCCGGCCTCGTCCACCGCCGCGGCGATCCGCTCCGCCTCCTCGACCGTGAAGGCGAGCGGCTTCTCGAGCATCAGGTGCCGCCCGGCCGCGGCGGCGACAGGGGCCAGCCGGGCCTGCACGTCGGGTGGCACGGCGAACGCCACGGCGTCGCAGGTCGACAGGAGCGCCTCGAACGACGACGCGACGGGCACCCCGAGGCCGGCTCCCAGCTCTGCCGCCGCCTCGGGGCGTCGCGCCCACACGCCGGCCAGTGTCGTGGCCGGTCCGGCGGCGAGCATCGGCCCGGTCGCCATCCTCGCCCACGGACCGGCGCCCACCAGCCCGACGCGGAGGCTCACGCGGCCCACGGCCGCGGCCCGGCGGGTCCGCCGCCGACCACGGCCGGGTCGTCGGCGCCCTCGTACGCGAAGGAGCGCACCAGCACGCTGCCGCTCGTGCAGCAGATCCCGACCATGCGGCCGGTCATCCCGCCGGCGACCTCGGTGGAGAGGTAGCGCCCGTCGACCTGCCCCAGCTCGGTGAAATCGCCGTCGCGCACGAGCCCGGCGACGACGCGGTCCGGGCCGCGCGCGGTGGAGAACTCGTGCCCCTCGGTCGGCAGCATGCGGACCTCCAGCTCGGCCGGCCCGCCGAGTTCGGCGCGGCCGAGCTCGTGCCGGACGTCGCCCACCGCCCACACCGCGCGCACGGTTCCGGCGACGACCTCCAGATCGAGGGCATGGCGCGGGTCGATGCGGACGGACAGCCCGCCGGTGCCGGTCACGTCCAGCCGTGCCCGGACGCGGGCGAACAGGTGCTCCTGGCGCCGCCCGACGAACACGGGCTGGGCACCGGCAGCGGTCACGCACCAGCCGTCGTCCGCCGGATCGACGACCTCCGACGGGAAGCGGGACGCCGCCACCCAGGTCGGCGGGAGGACGGTCCCCGTCAGCTCCTCGCGCACCGCCGCATCGGGCGCCGTCGACGGCTCGACGTGGCCGGCGAGCACCGGCCAGCCGTCCTCCCAGACGACGTCGTCGGCGAAGGTCTCCCGGCCGAGCACGTGCCACTCGGGGCTCGAACCCCGAGTGCGCACGCCGTGGTACACGAGCGCCCAGCTGCCGTCCGGCCGCTGCACCAGGTCGGAGTGGCCGGTGCTCTGGACCGGCAGATCGGTGCTGCGGTGGGTGAGGATCGGATTCGCCGGATTCCCCTCGAAGGGGCCCTGCGGCGACGGGCCACGGGCGATGGTCACCGCGTGCCCCTTCTCGGTGCCGCCCTCAGCGACGAGCAGGTACCACTCCTCGCCGATCCGGTAGAGGTGCGGCCCCTCCGGGAACTTGCCCCCGGTCCCCGACCAGAGCCACCGGCGCTCGGTGAGCACCTCACCGGTCAGCGGGTCGATGGCCGACTGCACGATCCCCTCGCCGCCCTTCGGCCCGAACCCGGCGTAGGACATCAGGCAGGTGCCGTCGTCGTCCCAGGCGAGGTCCGGGTCGATGCCGATCGCCGACGGGATGCGCACCGGCTCCGACCACGGGCCCGCCGGGTCGTCGGCCCACACGATCAGCTGGCCGCCCTCGTCGGACCAGTTCGTGGTGATCAGCCAGAACCGGCCGTCGTGGTGACGCAGCGTCGGGGCGAAGATGCCGCCGGACGGGCCGGCGGACGACACGTCGAGCTGCGACGGCCGGTCGAGGACGTTGCCGATCTGCTCCCACGACCGCAGGTCGGTCGAGCGGAAGATCGGCACGCCGGGCGCGTACTCGAAGCTCGACGTCACCAGGTAGTAGGTGTCGTCCACCCGGCAGATGCTCGGGTCGGGATGGAAGCCGGGGATCACCGGCCGCTGCGTCATCGCGCGTCCCGCACGGCTGTGCGCAGCACGGTGATCCGGGCGGCGCCGATCTCGTCGAGGGGGACCACGTGCAGGCGCTCGTCGCCGTTCAGCAGCCGGCCGCGCGTCCAGCGCCCGTCCTCGAACCGGAGCTCCTGGACCTGGTCCACCTCGACCGCCTCCCCGGGCGCGCCGAAGTCGACGGTGACGCCCTGACCGATCAGCAGGAAGGTGTCGTCCCCCTCGGCCAGGAGGAGGCCGAACGGCCGGGTGTCCCGCGGCGCGGGCGGCCCTGCCGCTCCACCCGTCTCGCTGGGCGGGGGCGGCGGCGGAGGCGGGGGCTGCACACCGGCGTCGAGGAGCATCCGACCGAGGAGCTCGCGGGATCCACGGGCGGTCACGTCGAGGCCGCCGAGCCGGAAGGACTGCTCCGGGTCGTCGTCGAGCAGGATGCCGGCGATCCGGCCATCGCCCTGAGCCACCGCGATGTCCCGCGTGAGCGGGCCGAGCAGCGCACAGGCACGGGCGAGCTGGCTGTCCACGCGGCCGTCCTCGATGCCGAACACCGAGAAGCCGATGGCCCGGTGGTGCCCCAGGGCCCAGAACAGGTTGCCGGTCCGGAACCTCGTCTCCGGGACGAACAGGGGGTTGTCCGGGCGGTCGTACACCGCCATGGCCGACTGCGCGTCGTCCACGTAGATGTCCGGGGCGAGCAGGTCCAGCGACGGGGCGGCCGCCTTCCACACGTCGAGCACCCGCGACGTCGGACCGCCGCTCGGGTACTCCCCCGCCCGCGACTGGCCCGGCTGGGGGCCCAGCCAGGCGTTGACGTACATGGGCAGGGCCTTCGCGGCCTTGCCCGCTTCGGCGAGCGCCTCGACGTAGCTGGCGAACGCCCACGCCATGAAGACCTCCTCGGCCTCCCAGCCGGTGCCGAAGACCTCCGACCACGTACCGCTGGTGCGCCGACCGTGCCCTTCCCACAGCTCGGCGAGGACGGCACCCAGCCGGTCGGAGACCTCCTCGAGGTGAGCCAGGAGCTCCTTCGGTACCTGCTGGACCCACGCCTCGTCCGCAGCGGGCGAGCGGTCCCGGCTGTCGCCGAGGAGACCGATCTCGTTCTCGACCTGGACCATGACGACCACGTGGTCGGGGTCGGCCTCGGCCAGGTGCTGCACGAGGGCGACGAACGCGGCGCGGTCGGCGGCCAGCAGGTCCGGGTTGAAGACCGAGAGGACGGGCTTCGGCATGGCGCCCGGGTAGGTGAACGCCTCCTTGGTGACGCCGCGGACGACCGCGCGCGGGAACCGCCCGGTGTCCGACCGCACCCACCGCGGGGCATAGGTGGACGCGGCGTTCTTGAACGCGCCGAACCAGATGAGGACCAGGTGCATGCCGTGGTCCCGAGCCGCCGCGATCTGGGCGTCGACGGTCGAGAAGTCCAGCTCTCCCTCGACCGGCTCCACCTGGGCCCAGCCCGCGCTGCCGATGACCGTGCCGACCCCCATGCCGGCCAGGTGGTCGAGTGCACGCCGCATGTGCTCGGGATCGGACGCGGCCGAGTTGTGCAGCTGACCGCCCAGCAGGAGGGTCGGCTCGCCGTCCACCACCAGTTGCGCCCGCCGCTCCGTGCTGCGCAGCGTCGGCACGGGCCGGGTCCCGGTCACCGGCGGGCCGCGAGAGAGCGGATCAGCGCGTGCTGCCGGCGGACCTGGTCCGCTCCGCGGTAGGCGTCCCGCCGTCCCTCGTACTCGCTGGACAGCCAGCCTGACCAGCCGTTGTCCTGCAGGGTCGTGATGATCTCGGCCCAGGGGACGTGCAGGTCGTGCAGGTCGTCGTCGACCTCGGCGAACTTCGCCTGGATGAAGTGCACGTGCGGCAGCACCTCGACGAGGTCCGACATCGGCACGGCAAGCGGACGCAGGTGCATGGGGATCTCGCCGTCCTCCACCTCGATCTCCTCGGACAGCTCGAGGACCGGTGCGGTGTTGAAGATCCCGGTGTCGACGAGCAGCTTGAAGTGCTCGGTGCCGCTCTTCTCGATGAAGTCGACGTAGGCCTGGGTGACCGGGTGCTTGATCGGGGTCGGCGCGTGGATCTCCGGGCAGATGACGACGTCGAGTTCCGCGGCCAGGTCGAGGGACCGCTCGACCGCCTCCTGCCAGATGGGATGGGGCTCCAGGTCCCAGGAGACGACACCGAACTTCGGCCGCACCGAGCTGAACCCGAGCTCCTTGGCCAGGCGCAGGTCCTGCCGGATCTGCGCGGCGCCCTCCTCGGCGGTGAGGCTCCGGTCCCGCCACATCTCGGTGTCCACCCAGGACCCGTAGTTCGTGGCGGTCAGGCCGTACGTCTCCAGCAGGCCGTGCCAGGTGTCGACCCACGCGGCATCGGGCTCGGGGTAGTTCGGGATGTTGCCCTCGCCGAGGATCTCGATGCCGGTGGCACCCATGTCCGCGACATCGGCCAGCACGTCCTCGAGGGTCATCAGCGTGTAGATGTCACCGGTGTAGCTGTAGGTGGAGACACCGAACTTCAATCCGCCCCCCGGCGCCGGCGGCACGATGACGCCTGTCGCGGCCGCGGTGAACGTCGTCCGGGACACCGCGGGCGGGAAGTAGGGCCGACGCAGGTGCACGACCACCTCGATCCGGTGCACCCCCGTGGTGAGCCCGCCGGGCTTCGGCACGGTGATGACGACGGGCTCATCGAGCTGCCACCTGACGTCGGTCGAGGCGCGGAGCTCGTCGAGGGTGAGAGTTCGGCCCTGGATCGTCCACAGCGGCACGTGGTCGGGGACGCGTTCGCCGTCGACGACCACCTCGACGCCGTCGAGCAGGCTGCCGGCGGTGCCCCGGTAGTTGGGCTGGCGCAGCTGGAGCTGGAAGCCGGTCACCCGGCCACCGTCGACGACGTTCCGGAAGCCCCGGCCCTGGATCACGTTGCGGTCGAGCATGGCTCAGTTCCTCTCGGTCAGGCGGTCGGCGATGTCGCGGGCCCCGCCGACGGCGAGCGCGACGGACGTGAGGGTCGGGTTGCAGGCGATGGCGGTGGGGATGACGCCGTTGCCGGCGACGTAGAGGCCGTCGACGTCCCACACCTGGGAGGTCGGCGAGCAGACCGACGTCCCGTCGTCGGCCTCCCCCATCCGGACGGTGCCCTGGTAGTGCAGGGATGCGCCCGGTGGGAAGGTCAGCGGCTCCCGGTCGTCCAGCGGCTCGCCCAGGGCGGCCGCCGCCCGCTTGACCGCCTCGCGGGACGCGGCGATGGAGGCGTGGTCGGCGTCGGTCAGCCGGTAGTGGATGCGCATCGCCGGCATGCCGTAGGGGTCGACGTCGGCCTCGTCGAACTCGACGCGGTCGGATTCCTGGACGTCCTTGGCGCAGAACCAGCCGAGCCCGACGATCGTCCCGGGAGTGGGCTCGTCGTCGTCGGCCAGCGGCACCGGTGAGGCGTCCAGCTGCATGACCTGCCCGTGGAAGGGTTCCTCGTCGGTGAAGGGCACCCAGCTGACGCCGCTCTGCGGCACGATCTCCGGCTCGTCGCGGGGGTCGACCTGCGTCTCGGCCCCCGGCGTCACGTCGCGCAGCCGGACGGCGTAGACGGTCTGCGGCTGGTCGTTCAGGTACCGGCCGAGTGCACGGGGCCGGACCCCCGACGCCCACAGCAGCTGCGGCGTGCGCAGGGCGTCGGCCGCGACGACGACGAAGCGTGCACGGACGACGTGCTCGTCACCCGTCCGCTGATCCCGCACGCGCACACCCCCGGCCCGGCCGTCCACGACGATCACCTCCGTGACCAGGGCCTCGGGCACGAGCGTGAAGTTCGGGTTGGCGCGCGTCGGCTCGCCGAAGACGACGTCGGACCCGGACCAGGTCACCCGCCCGTCCTCGTGGCGGATCACGGCCAGCGGCATCGGTGCGACCCGGCGGTCGTCGTCCCGGCCGTCGTCGAGTGCGCCGCTCAGGCGTTTCCTGACCTCGTCGGCGAACGGTGCGTCGTCGAACGCGTGCGTCGCGACGTTCAGCAGCCGCTCCCCCACGGCCAGCAGGTCGTCGAGCCCGTCCACGAAGCCGATGCGCTCGCTCCCGCCGGGGCGCGGGCACGCCCCGGTCCAGTGGGCGCCCATGCCGCCGACGTTGCTCGACATGGCCGCGCCGGGCAGGCCGTCCTCGCCGTCCTGCCGGTAGCCGTCGGCGAGCAGGAAGGTGCCGGGGCGGACCAGCCGCGGCGCCTCGTCCGCGTAGCCGTCCATCGTGTCGGTCGACGTGGCATCGGCCGACGGCGCCGGCCCCTCCGAGAGCCGCTGCGCGCGGGCCCGCTCGGCCGGGTCGGCGATGTTCTTGACGTGCACGCCCGGCGGATCGGCCAGCAGCGGTCCGACCTCGAAGGTCGCGACCGTCGCCGAGGGGCACCGCTCGCTGAGGATCCGGGCGTACGCCGCCCCGCACGGCCCGCTGCCGACGATGGCCACGTCGACGGAGTCGGGAAAGGTCCTGATCATGGGGCTGCTGTCTTCCTGTGGGGAGCGGTCGGCGAGGTGGTCACGGGGCGACGTCGACCCAGGTGCTGGAACGGGAGGATTCGAGGACCGCCTGCGTGATCCGGGCGGCGCGGAGCCCGTCGTCGAACGTCGGCAACCCGTCGGGGCGGTCGCCTGCGACGGCGGCGTAGGTGTCGGCCACGAAGGCGTCGAAGCAGTCCTGGTAGCCCTGGGGGTGGCCGGCCGGGACGACGGTGTACCGCGCAGCGCCGGAGTGCTCGCTCGAGCCCCGCAGCAGCTGGCGGTTCACCTCGCGGCCACCGATCCACAGCGACTCGGGGTTCTCCTGGTCGAAGCACAGGGACTCGGTGCTGCCGTCGACCGAGAACCACAGCCGGTTCTTCCGACCCGGGCTCACCTGGCTGACCGTCAGGTTGCCGACTGCGCCACCGTCGGTCTCGAAGAGCACCACGCCGGCGTCCTCGGTCGTCACCCGGCGGCCACCGCGCTCGGGCACCGCGACGACGGTGCGCGCGGCGACCCGCGTGATCCGGTGCCCGGAGACGAACTCCACGAGGTCGCACCAGTGCACGCCGATGTCGGCGAACGCCCGGGACGCCCCACCGGCAGCCGCGTCGACCCGCCAGTTGTCGTCGGTGTCCTCGGCGAGCCAGTCCTGCAGGTACGAGCCGTGCAGCAGGCGCACCGGACCCGACGACCCGTCGGCGACGCGGGCCCGGGCCTCGCGGACCATCGGGTAGAAGCGGTAGACGAACGGGACCGTCGCCGTCACCCCCGCGTCGGCCGCGAGCCGGACGAGCTCCTGGGCCTCGTCGGCGTCGACGGCCAGCGGCTTCTCGCACACGACGTGCTTCCCCGCGGCGATCACCTCCCGGACGAGAGGGGCGTGGGTGGCGTTCGGCGTGCAGACGTGGACGACGTCCACCCCGCCGTCCGCGAGCAGCTCCTCGACCGAGTCGGCGGCGCGCTCGGCACCGAGCTGCTCGGCGCCGGCGCGGGAGGACTCCCGCGACGACCCGACGACCCCGGCGACCACTCCGCCGTTGCGGCGGACGGCGCGGGCGTGCACGGTGCCCATGAATCCGGTGCCGACGATGCCGGCGCGGACGCGATCGGACATGCGTCCTCCTCTCGTGGTGGACGTGGTGGGAACGGAAGGCCGCGACGGCGCGACCCGTGGATCAGGACCCGGCGGGGCCTGCAGCCGCCTGCGCGGCGAGGAAGCGGTGACGTTCGGCGCGCCGCTCGGCCTGGCGGCGCGGGTGCGGGACCGGCGCGGCGAGGAGCAGCCGCCGCGTGTAGGCGTGCTCGGGCGTCGTCGTGACCCGGGTCGCGTCGCCGGTCTCCACCAGTTCGCCGCGGTACATGACGGCGACCCGATGGCTGACGTGCCGCACCACGGACAGGTCGTGCGTGATGAACAGGTAGGCGACACCGGTGCGCTGCTGGATCTCGATGAAGAGGTCGAGCACCCGGGACTGGGTCGAGAGGTCCAGGGCGCTCACCGGCTCGTCACAGACGATGAGCTTCGGGTCCCGGGTCAGCGCACGGGCGATGGCGATCCGTTGCCGCTGACCGCCCGAGAACTCGCGCGGGAGGCGCTGCCCGGCGTCGACCGGGAGGTGGACCGCGTCGAGGAGCGACCTGACCCGGCGACCGGCCTCGGCGCGCGCGGTGCCGGTGACCAGCAGCGGCTCGGTGAGGATGTCCTCGACGGTCTTGGCGGGATTCAGCGAGGAGTAGGGGTCCTGGAAGACGACCTGGATGTCCTTGCTGAGCGCGCGGCGCTCCCGCTTGCCCAGGCGGGAGATGTCCCGGTCCTGGAAGCGGATCTCACCACCGGTGACCGGCGCGAGGCCCAGGATGGCCCGGCCGAGCGTCGTCTTGCCCGAGCCGGACTCGCCGACCAGGCCGACGGTCTCCCCCGGGCCGATGTCCAGCGAGACGCCCCGGAGGACGCGGATGGGCTGCTGCCGCCACCCCTTGACCGGGTAGTCGACGACCACCCGGTCGGCGACGAGCAGCGGCTCCTGGACGGCGGTCATCGGGGGCCTCCGGACGAGGAGAGGGGCAGCGGCTCGGGCTCGTCGGGATCCGGTACCGCCGGCGGCAGGTCCTGGCGCGACGGGCTGTTCTCGAGCGTGGAAGAGAGCAGCATGCGGGTGTACTCGTGCTCAGGGGCGTCGAAGAGCCGGCCGGCCGGCGCCTCCTCGACGATGCGCCCTTCCTGCATCACGGCCACGGTGTCGCACAGGTCGGCGACCACCCCGAAGTCGTGGGTCACCAGCACCACGCCGAGGTCGCGCTCCGCGACCAGGCTGCGCAGGAGGTCGAGCACCTCGGCCTGCACGGTGACGTCGAGCGCCGTCGTGGGCTCGTCCGCGATGAGCAGCTCGGGGTCGCACGAGACGGCGCCGGCGATCAGCACCCGCTGCGCCATCCCGCCCGAGATCTCGTGGGGGTAGGAGTCGAACACCCGTCCCGGGTCCTGGATGCCGACCCGCGCCAGCAGGTCCAGGGCACGCCGGCGCGCCTCGGCCCGCGACAGCCCCAGGTGGTGCCGCATGGGTTCGGTGAGCTGGCTGCCGATGCGGAAGGACGGGACGAGGTTCGACATCGGCTCCTGCGGGATGTAGCCGATCCGCCGCCCGCGCAGCCGGTTGCGCTCCGCCGGGGACAGGCGCTGCAGATCGGTCCCGTCGAAGGTCAGCCGCTCCGCGGAGGTGCGCGCCGTGGGCGGCAGCAGCCCGAGGACGGCGAACGCCGTCTGCGACTTGCCCGACCCCGACTCGCCCACCAGTCCCAGCACCTCACCGCGCCGGAGGGCCAGCGAGACCCCCCGCACGACCTCGCTCACGCTGCCGTCGCCCTTCGGGTAGCTCACGCGGAGGTCCTGCACGGCGAGCAGCGCGTCCCCGGGCGGCTCCGACACGACCGGGGCGGGCACGTCCGAATCCGGTGCCGCCACGACCGTCGCGCGACGGCGCACGCGCGGCATCCGACCGCCGACGCCGAGGGCGTCGCGCAGCGCGTTGCCGAGCAGGCTGAAGGCGGTGACCGTGAGCACGATGGCCAGGCCGGGGAAGAGCAGGAGCCGAGGCTCGGCGTAGATGTTCTGGAAGGCGTCACTGAGCATCCCGCCCCAGCTCGCCTGGTTGGGCGACCCGAGCCCGAGGAACTCCAGACCCGCCTGGATGACGATGGCGATGCCCAGCAACTGCGACGCCTGGATGACGGTCGGCGCGATCACCACGGGGAGGACGTGCCGCCGCATGATCCGACCGTCGCTCAGCCCGGAGACCCGCGCCGCGTCGACGAACAGCTCCTCGCGGACCGCCAGCACCGACGCGCGCACCAGGCGGAACACACCCGGCGCGATGATCACGCCGAACACCGCCATGCCCAGCTCCGTGCTGCGGCCGAACTGGGCCAGCACGACCAGCAGGACGATGATCGCCGGCAGCGCCATCAGCAGGTTCGCGATCCAACTGGCGACCGCGTCGAACCGGCCCCGGTAGTAGCCGGCGACGATCCCCGCCGGCAGACCGAGGGCGAGGGACACCACCACGACGATGACCCCGCCGACGATGCTGGTGCGGGCGCCGTAGAGGAGCTGCGCGAGCACGTCCCGGCCGATCCCGTCCGTGCCGAGAAGGTTGGCACCGCCCATCGGCGCCAGCGCGTTGGTGATCTGCGACGCCGTGGGGCTGGCCGAGGTGAGCAGCGGCGCGAGCGCGGCGAGCAGTGCGACCAGCAGCACCCACACGAGGGCGACGACCGCGACGGGGCTCCGCAGGAGCCGCCGGACGGCGCCCTGGCGGGGAGGCGAGGCGACGGCGTCGACGGGCGCAGGGCCGGCCGGGCCGCTGTCGGAGAGGACGCTCATGCGAGACGCACCTTCGGGTTGAGCCAGCCCAGGGCCAGGTCGAGGAGCAGGTTGACCGCCACCACGACCACGACGGCCAGGACGACGATGCCGAGGACGAGCGGGACGTCGCCCTGCCCGGCGGCGGCCGTGGCGCGCTCGCCGAGGCCGTTGAGGCCGAACACCTTCTCGATCACGACGGCGCCGCTGATCAGCGCGATGAACTGGAGGGAGAGCACCGTGAGCGAGGCGGGGGCGGCGTTCCGGAGGGCGTGCTTCAGCAGCACGCTCCGCGTCGGCAGGCCGCGGCTGCGCAGCGTGCGCACGTAGTCCTGCTGGAGGACGTCGATCATGGAGCCGCGGGTCTGGGTGGCCACGGTCGCGATCGCACCGATGGCCAGGGCGACGGCCGGCAACGTGATGGAGGCCAGCCACCTCCCGGGGTCCTCGCCGAACGGCGTGTAGCCCAGCGCGGGGAAGATCCCCAGTTGGACGGCGAAGACCAGGGCGAGCACCATGCCGATGAGGAAGTTGGGGACCGCGAAGGCGACGATCGAGACGCCTTGCAGCAGGCTGTCCAGCCAGCCACCGCGCACGGCGGCCACCACGCCCAGGACGATGCTGACCGCGGCGGTCAGCACGATGGCGGCGAGGACCAGTGAGAGCGACACGGGCAGCGCGTCGGCGACGAGCCGGCTCACCGGCTGGTTGGTGAACCAGGAGGCCCCGAGGTCACCCCGCAGCGCGCTCGTGAACCAGTCCCAGTACCGCTCGAGGACGGGGCGGTCCAGACCGAGCTCCCGGGTCTTGGCCGCGATCTCGTCGGGGCCCGCCTGGGGACCGAGGATCCGCCGCGCCGGATCCGAGCCGGTCAGGGTGGTCAGGAAGAAGACCAGCGTCGCGGCGACCCACACCAGTGCGATACCGGCGCCGATGCGGCGGAGAAGGAAGAGGAGCACGATCGGCCTCCGGTTGAGCGGGATCGGTACCGGGAGGCCCGTGGCCGCGGATCGCTCCGCGGCCACGGGCCGGCGATCAGCTGCTCGACGGCCCGATGTTGGCCAGGGGGGGCACGCTCACGCCCTGCACCGGCTCGACCCCGATGCCCTCGCCCGTGACGTATCCGACCTCGCCGGCGACCCACGGGGCGAACCAGGCCTGCTCGACGAGGAAGGCGTTCAGTTCCTGGAGGGCCGCCTCCTGCTCGTCACCGGTCGCGCTACCGGCCCGTGCGATGAGTTCGTCGAGCTCCGGGTCCGCGGTCTTGAAGGGGTTGAACGGCGACTGCTGGGTGAGCGCCAGCCCGATCATCTCGAAGGGCGACCCGGTGGTCAGGTTGAACCAGTTGACCGGCCACTGCCCGCCGATGATGCTGCCGACGTACTGGTCGCCGGTGATCGGCTCGAAGGTGACCGTGATGTCGATCGCGGCGAGCGCCTCGGTGAGCGCAGCCTGCTCGTCGGGAGCCACCGGGGAGGCGTCCGGCATGCTCATCGTGAAGCCGTCGGCGTAGCCGGCCTCCGCCATGAGCTCCTCCGCCTTCTCGACGTCGTACTCGTACGTGCCCTCCAGCGACTCGTCGTAGGCAGGCGAGCTGGGGCCGAACATCTGGACGGTGGGCTGCCCGAGGCCACCCTTGACCACGTCGACGATCGTCTCGCGGTCCATGGCGTGGTTGATGGCCTGGCGGACGCGGACGTCGCCGAGCGCCGGCACCAGAGCGCCGTCGCGGTCCCACAGGTAGAGACCCTCGATGCCGCCGCTCGTGTAGGTGGTCACGTCCAGGCCCGCCTGCTCCGCACCGGACACCCCGTCACTCGTGGACACCGCGATGCCGTCGATCTCGCCGGATCGCAGCCCGTTGAGGGTGGCCGTGGTGTCGTCGAGGAACCGGATCTCGAGCGAGTCGTACGGGTACTCCTCGGCGTTCCAGTAGTCCTCGTTGCGCGTGTAGGCGTAGGTGCTGCCCGGCGTCGTGGCGTCCTGGTCCAGCACGTAAGGGCCGGAGCCGACCGGGTTGGTGCTGAGGTCTGCGTTGCCCAGGGCGTCGGGGCTGGCCATGTAGCCGGTGCTGCGCGCCAGCGCCTGCGGCAGCGAGGGGTCGGGCCGGCTGAGCACGATGTCGGCGTGCGTCGCGTCGACGACCTCGACGCTCTCGACGGCGCGGAGCGCCGAACCGGCCTCGCCGGTCTTCGTCTTGGCCAGCTCGAGGTTGGCCTTGACCGCCTCGGCGTCGAACGCGGCGCCGTCGGTGAAGGTGACGTCGTCCCGGAGCGTGAGGCTCAGCCGGGTACCGGTCTCGTCGTAGCTCCACTCGGTCACGAGGTTCGGGACCGGCTGCCCGTCGGCGTCGAGGTTGAGCAGCTTGTCGTAGACCGCCTGGTAGTAGTGGTCCTCCGGGCCGCTGCTGGCCATCTCGCCGATGGCGAACGAGGCGGGCGGCGTGATGGCGGCGAGCGTGAGGTCGTCGGTGCTGCCGCCGCCGGAGCCGGTGGCACCGTCGGAGGACCCGCCGCAGGCGGCGGTGAGGAGCAGGGCGGAGGCGGCCGTGGCCGCGACGAGGGACCTTCGCATGGGAACTCCAGAGACGTCGGGACCGGCTGTGGGTCCCGGGGCGGCGCAGGCCGCAGTGGCGGAGGAACGAGCAGGAGGCTCCGGTCTGGAGCACACGGTGGTTCTGTGGGGCGGGTCACGCCCTGGGGATGACTTTAGTGCCGTTGGCACATATGTCAACCCTCACATCGCAAGCGCACGCTGCAGAGGCGCGGCGTGCCCGACGGGCGACCCGTCCTCGATCCAGATGCCCACGGATTCGGGGGCGAACAGCTGCTCGATGGCGAGGATCGCGGCACCGGTCACGCCCTCGCGGAAATCCAGCGACGCCGGCCGAACGGTCAGCCGCTGCCGGGCCAGCTTGGTGGCGCGGCCGCGCACCGTCTCCTCGAAGGCGCGCACGACCGACTCCCCGACCCGGAGGGCGCCGCCGCCGAGGACCACCGTCCCCGGATTGAGGAAGTTGACGACGCCGGCCACAGTGGTGCCGATGACCCGGGTGCCGCGCAGCGTCTCCGCCGACGCGAGTGGATCGCCGTCCCGGGCCGCCAGGCCGACGTCCTGGGAGGTCAGGTGGCCTCGCTGGGCCAGGCGGGCAGCCAGGACGGGGCTCTCGGCGGCGCGCGCGGTGAGCCGGTGGACCAGGCCCCAGCCGCCCGTCACGGCCTCCAGGCACCCGGTCTGACCGCACCGGCACACGACGGACGGGTCGTCGGTGACCTGGATGTGGCCGATGTCCCCGGCCGCGCCGGTGTCGCCGCGGAAGACCGTGCCCTTCGACACCAGTCCGGCCCCGACACCCTCGTCCACGAAGACGTAGAGCAGGTCACGGCCGTCCCGGGGTGTGCCCTTGTGCCACTCGCCGAGCGCCATGAGGTTGACGTCGTTGTCGACCCAGACGGGCGCGTCGTACCGGTCCCGGAGCCAGGCCCGAACGCTGCAGCCGTCCCAGCCCGGCATGATCGGCGGGTCGACCAGGCGGCCGGTCGCGAAGTCGACCGGCCCGGCCACGCCGATGCCGAAGGCCCACGGCTCGGTGCGCGTCTTCCGCGCGAGGCGGACGAACAGCGCATCGAGGAGCTCGAGGGTCTCCTCGGGCCGCTCCGCGGCGTTCCAGTCCTCGTGCAGCGAGGCGATCAGCGTGCCGTCGAGAGTCGCGACGGCGGCCGTCATCTCGGTGGCACCGATCATCCCGGCGTAGACGTGTCCCGCCTCCGAGCGGAAACGCAGCAGCCGGGACGGCCGCCCACCCGCCGACGGGGCGAGCTCACCGTCCTCGAGCAGCCCGGCGTCGATGGCCTGCTGCACCCGCTGGGCCACCAGCTTCCGCCCGAGGCCGGTCTCCTGCTCCAGCGCCGGCCGGGTCACGGCCCGTCCGGTCCGGACGAGGTTGATCAGCCGCCCGTGGATGAACGCCTCCTGGGGCGAGGTGATCGCCGTCACGTCGGTCTCCCAAAGGCGTCGATGGGGGCGCTTGTGCGCCGTCAGGACATAAGTTACGGGTTTGCGTGGCCTTCATGCACGCGACGGGGGCAATCCGCCCCATCTTTCTCGAGGCAGCACACCGTCTCGCCGAGATGGCCGACGACGGGTCCCGGGCGCGTCAGGGGGCCTCCGTCCCTCGCCGGTGCACCCGCCGGTCGACCACGACGTCGACGACCGCGATCACCAGGGCCGCGACGACGAAACCGGTGGCGACGAGCATCCCGTGGTCGAAGGCGCTGGCGAAATCGCCGTCGGTGGCGGCGACCCGGGCGAAGAAGACCGATCCCACGGCGGCGATGCCCACCGCCGCGCCGATGCGCTGGCCGACCTGCAGCAGACCTCCGGCGGTGCCGGCGCGCGCCACCGGCACCTGCGAGAGCGTGAGCGCCTGGTTGGGCGAGATGACCAGACCGGCGCCGAGCCCGCCGATCAGCAGCGGCGCCAGGGTCGCCCAGCCGGTGCCGCGTTCGGGCACCAGCCACACCGCGACCACGGCGCCGACGAAGCCGATCACCACCAGCAGCAGCCCGGACGCGACCAGGGCCCGTCCGAAGCGGTGCACGATCCGCCCGCCGAAGGCGGCGCCGACCGCCGAGCCCACGGCGAACGGGGTGATCGCGAGCCCGGCCTCGAGGGCGCTGTAGCCGAGGCCGGTCTGGAGGAACAGGGTGAACACGAAGAACAGCGGGGTGAAGCCGGCGAAGAAGAGCGTGATCATCGCCGCCCCGAACGACCAGGAGCGCAGCCGGAACAGCACGAGGTCGACCAGCGGCTCCCTGCCGCGCCGTGCGTAGCGGATCTCCCAGGCGACGAACGCCGCGAGCAGCAGGAGGGCCAGCGGGATCAGCAGCCACTTCGCCGAGCCCTGCCACTGCCGTTCCTGCACCAGCGGCAGCAGGAGGGCGACGATGCCGGCACCCAGCAGGACGACGCCCAGCGGGTCGTAGTCGTGCCGCTCCCGCGAGGGATCCGGCTCCGGCAGCAGCCGCCACGCGAGCGGGATCGCGGCCAGGCCGATCGGCAGGTTGATGAAGAAGACCCACCGCCAGCCCTGGTCGGGCCCGAAGACGGCGATCAGCGCCCCGCCGAGCAGCGGGCCGACCGCCGTCGACACACCGATGACCGTGCCGAAGAGCCCGAAGGCCGTCCCGCGTTCCCGGCCGCGGAACAGCTGCTGGATGAGCGCGCTGATCTGCGGGGTGAGCAGCCCGCCGGCCAGGCCCTGGACCAACCGGGCGATCACCAGGGTCAGGCTGGTCGGCGCCAGACCGCAGGCCAGCGACGCCAGGGAGAACAGGGCCAGGGCGGTGATGAACATGGTGCGCCGGCCACGGACGTCCCCGACCCGGCCGGCCGGCACGAGCAGCAGCCCGAAGGTCAGCGCGTAGCCGGACACGACCCACTGCAGCTCGCTCTCCGAGGCCTGCAGCCCGTCGCGGATGGACGGCAGGGCCACGTTCACGATCGAGACGTCGAGCAGCACCATGAAGCCGCCGACGAGACAGACCGCCAGTGCCTTCCACCGCCGCGGGTCCGGCTGGTCCTCACCCCCGTCGCGGGCGTGCCCGTCCGAGACCTGCTGCGTTCCTGCCACCGAGTCCCTCTCCCCGACCACGTTCCGGGTCGGGGCTACCCGGCGTTGCGCGAGGCAACCGATCGGCTCAGGGTTCGATGGTGACCTTGATCGCCTCGCCCTTCGCGACGATGTCGAAGGCCTCCAGCGCCCGGTCGAGCGGCAGGCGGGCGGTGATCAGGTCCTTGACGGGCACCTTGCCGGTGGAGATGTACTCCAGCGCCCGCTTGTTGTGCTCGGGTGCCGACCCGTTCGCCCCCATGATCATCAGCTCCCGGTAGTGGACCAGGTTGGAGTCGCACTGGATGTAGGGGTTGGTCTTCGGCAGGCCGCCGAAGAAGGAGATCCGCCCCCGCCGCGCCGCCATCCGGATCGCCTGCTCCTGGGCGACGTTCGCGGCGGTGGCCGTGATGACGACGTCCGCCCCGCGGCCGTCGGTCAGCTGCATCACGTGGTCGACGACGTCGACCTCGCTGCCGTTGATGACCTCGTCGGGCTGGACGGCGTCGGCGGACATCTTCAGCCGCTCGGCGTTGACGTCGATGAGGAAGACCCGGCTCGCGCCGTTGGCCCGGGCCAGCCGGATGTGGATGCAGCCGATCGGCCCGGCCCCGAAGACGACGACGGTGTCGCCGTCGCCCACCGAGATCAGCTCCTGCGCGTTGATGGCGCAGGCGAACGGCTCGGCCACCGACGCCTCGTCGAAGCCGATGTCGTCCGGGATCCGGTTGAGCCCGTCGACCTGCAGCACCTGCCGGGGCACTATCAGGTACTCGGCGAACCCGCCCTCGTACTGGTAGCCGACCGACGTCTGGTTCTGGCAGACCGCCATCCAGCCCTTCCGGCACTCGTAGCAGACCCCGCAGGGCACCGCCGCAATCACCTGGGCGCGGTCACCGACGGACCAGCCGCTGACCTCCGCCCCGACCTCGACGACCTCCCCGGCGACCTCGTGGCCCATGATCCGCGGCGGGGTGATGTTCTGGTGCCCGTTGTTGAAGATCTTCACGTCGGTGCCGCAGGTGGAGCAGTTGCGCACCCGGAGCTTCACCTCGTCCGGCCCGCACTCGGGTTCGGGGACGTCCTCGATACGGACGTCCTTCGGCGCGTAGAAGCGCAGGACCTTCATGTGCTCGTGTTCCTCTCCTGGTGACGTTCTCCGGACGGCCACCGATCTGCGCCGGTCGTGCGGGGCGCGGACGGACGGTGGCCGGTGCTACTCGTTGACGGCCTGCAGCAGGTCGTACAGCTCGTCGGCCGAGCCGGCGGCGAGCAGCTTGTCGACCTCGTCGGCGTCGGAGAAGACGATGGCGATCTTCCCGAGGATCTCCAGGTGCCCGTTGTCGACGCCGGCGATCCCGACGGCGAAGCGCACCTCCTTGCCGTCCCAGTCGATGGGCGCGTCGTACCGGACGACGGAGATGGCCGACCGGCCGATGGCGTCCTTGGCCTCGTTCGTGCCGTGCGGGATGGCGAGGTAGTTGCCCATGTAGGTGGACACCGACTTCTCGCGCTCGAACATGGCGTCCACGTAGGCGGGTGCCACCGCCCCGGCGTCCACCAGGATCTGGCCGGCCTCCCGGATGGCGTCGTCCTTGTTGGTGGCCGCGCCGGAGACCGAGATCTGGGACCGGGTCAGTACGTCGCTCATGCAAACCCCCTGGGGATGGTGCCGGCCGGCCGGCGCCCGTGCGGGCGCCGGCCGGCCGGGTCGGGTCAACGCGGGGACGGGACGTCCTGGGCGTTGGTCGTCCTCAGCTCCTCGACGATGGCGTCGTACTGGGGGCTGTTCATGAAGTTGTCCACGGACACGTGCTGCGCGGACGGCGCCATCGACCGCGCCCGGGGCGTCAGGTCCTGGTGGGTGACCACCAGGTCGACGTCGTCGGTGAGGTTGGCGATGGCCACGTTCTGCACCTCGACCTCCGCGAAGCCCGCCTTCCTGATCTTGTTGCGGAGCACCGAGGCGCCCATCGCGCTGGACCCCATGCCGGCGTCGCAGGCGAAGAGGATGCGGTTGATCGGCGCGCGGGCAGCGGCGTCGCGGGGTGCGACCCCGGCGGCCTCCACCTCGTCCCCGGCGGCCGCCTCGGCCGTCGTGAGCGATCCGGCGACGGAGCTCTTCCGGCCCTTCAGGCCCTCCATCTCGGCGGTCGCCTCCGCGAGGTCGCCGTCCTTGTCACGCGTGACCTTGAGCAGGAAGGCGCAGACGACGAAGGAGGTCGCGGCGGCCAGGGTCACGGACAGGATCACGCCGACGAAGCTGTCGCCCGGGGTCTGCGCCAGCACGGCGATGATCGAGCCCGGGGCGGCCGGTGCGCGCAGGCCGGCGTCGAAGACGACGAGCGTCCCGATGCCCACCATGCCGCCGGCGATCATGCCCAGCAGCAGGACCGGCTTCATGAGGACGAACGGGAAGTAGATCTCGTGGATGCCGCCGAAGAAGTGGATGACCGCCGCCCCCGGCGCGGTGGCCCGCGCCATCCCCTTGCCGAAGAACGTGTAGGCCAGCAGCAGGCCCAGACCGGGACCGGGGTTGGCCTCGAGCAGGAAGAGGATCGAGGCGCCGCTCTCCGCGGCCTGCTGAACGCCGAGCGGGGTGAGCACCCCGTGGTTGATGGCGTTGTTGAGGAACAGCACCTTGGCCGGCTCGATGATGATGCTGGCCAGCGGCAGCACCCCGTTGTCGACGAGCCAGTCCACCCCGTTGCCCAGCCCGCGGGAGATCGCCTCGATCACCGGCCCGAAGGCGAAGAAGCCGGCGACGGCGAGGGCGGCCGCGACGATGCCGGCGGAGAAGTTGTTCACCAGCATCTCGAAGCCGGGCTTGATCTTGCCGTCCCAGAGCTTGTCGATCTGCTTCATCACCCACGCCGACAGTGGCGCCATGATCAGCGCACCCAGGAACATCGGCTGGTCGGTGCTGACGATGACGCCCATGGTGGCCACGACGGCGACGACGGCACCGCGCACGCCGTAGACCATCCGCCCGCCCTGCGCCGCGATGAGCAGCGGGAGCATGAACCGGATCATCGGGCCGACGAGGCCGATGTTCGGCTCCCCGGCGTCGTTCTCGCCGAAGCCCCCGATGCCCCCGACGGGGAACGGGCCCTTCTCGATGAACAGCGCCGTGATGATGCCCCAGGCGATGAAGGCTGCGATGTTCGGCATGATCATCCCGGACAGGAACGTGCCGACCTTCTGCACCGCCACCCGGGCGCCTGATCGCTGTGTCGGTGCTGTCGTTGATGCACTCACTGGCTTTCCTCCCGATGGGACGGACGGACACCCGGGTCGCGCTCGGCCGGGCCGGCCGAGGCGTGCGCCGGCCGCAGAGGCCCACATCCACCTGGTACGCACTCGTCGTGGGGATCTCACGGCATCAGCTCGTCGCGACGTGACCAGAGTCACGCACGGGCGGGTATCTTGTCAACGGAATCCCACGTGAAGCCACAGAACCACGAGCGTGTGCCACAGAACCGGGCATGCGTCGGCGCCAGGAGGAGGCTCCGTGTACCCCGAGGAACGGCAGCAGGCGATCGCCCAGCTGGTCGGCCAGCGTGGCCGGCTGAGCGTGACCGCGACGGCGGAGCAGTTCGGGGTGACCACCGAGACCGTGCGGCGCGACCTCGCGGTCCTGGAGCGCGCCGGCATGCTGCGCCGGGTCCACGGCGGGGCCGTGCCCGTGCACGCGGTGGCGCTGGTCGAGCTCGGGCTCGGCGAGCGGACGGGCCGGCTCGCCGAGCAGAAGGCGCGGATCGCGGCCGCGGCGCTGGACTTCCTCCCCGGCATGAACGGCAGCATCATCCTGGACGGCGGGACGACGACGGCCGCCCTGGCCGAGCTGCTGCCCACCGACCGGCAGCTGCTGACCGTGACGAACGCGGTGCCCATCGCCGCCCGGCTCGCCACCGCGCCGGGCATCACGGTGCACCTGCTGGGCGGCCGGGTGCGCGGCGTGACGCAGTGCGCCGTCGGTGACGCCGGGGTCCGGACGCTGGGCAACCTGCGCGTCGACGTCGCCTTCCTCGGCACCAACGGGATCACCTCGACCTACGGGTTCACCACCCCGGACGAGGACGAGGCGCTGGTGAAGCGCGCGATGGTGCACGCGGGGCAGCGGGTGGTCGTGCTCGCCGACTCCAGCAAGCTCGAGCAGGAGACCCTCGTGCGGTTCGCCGCTCCCGAGGACGTCGACGTGCTCGTCACCGACGACGGCGCCGACCGCGACGTCCTCGCCGGGCTCGAGAAGTCCGGTGTCGAGGTCGTCCTCGTCTGAGAGCAGCCGGTGCCGGATCGAGCCGGAAGGGGTGCCTCCTGATGACCAACGCCCCTCGGGCGGGCACCATCCGGCGGTCACCCTGAGACCGGCACGCCGACCCGAGGGAGACCATCGTGAGACTGACCCGCGCATCCGTCGTCCTCGCCGTACTCGGCGTCCTGCTCATCGCCGGGGCGGCGGTGGTCCGCTTCGTCGTGGTGCCGTCGGCCAGCAGGCTGCCCGCGGATCTGGAGACCGGCCAGGACTTCGAGGGCACGTACTCCGGACTCAACCCGGCCGCCCTGGCCGGCGGTGCGGGTGACCTCCTCCTCCAGGACGTCCCGGTGACCGCCAGCCGCACGTACACGGTCGACTCCACCGACGGCGACACCGCCGTGATCACCCGCACCGTCGAGCGGACCATCGGCGGGCAGCCGGATCCCGCGACGACGATCCGGTACGCGGTCGACCGGACCGATTTCCGGTCCACGTCAGCGCCGTCGGGCATCGCGGATGTCGTGCCCAGCGAGGGACTGGTCTTCACCCTGCCCCTGGATCCGGAGACCGACGCCGACTACCGGCTCTGGGACCAGACGACCGCCGCCGCGTACCCGCTCAGCTACGAGGGCACGTCGACGCTGGCCGGCCGGACGGTGCGCGAGTACCGCTCGGTGGCCGACGGGCCCGTCGCCGATCCGGCGGCCCTGGACCTGCCGACATCGGTGACCAAGGCGCAACTCGTCGCGCTGCAGCCGGTGCTCGCCCGCCAGCTGCCCCCCGCGGTCCTCGCCCAGCTGCCCGCCGTCCTCGCGCAGCTGCCCGACGACGTGCCGGTGACGTACACGTCCGAGACGACCTCGACCGTGTTCGCCGACTCCGAGATCGGTGCGCCCATCGGGGCGGGCAGCACCCAGGAGATCACCGCACAGCTGGCGCTGGGGGCGACGGTGGCGGTGCCGTTCTCGACCATCGTGCTGACCAGCACCGACGAATCCGAGCAGGCGATGGCGGACGACACCGCCGGCAAGGCCGGCACGCTGAACCTGATGGGCACGGTCCTGCCGGTCGCGCTCGCGGTGCTAGGGCTGGCGCTCCTCGGGGCCGCCGCGTTGCTGGCCGTGCGGGCCGGCCGGGGAAGCGGGAGCCCGGGGGTCACGAGGCCCGATCTCCCGGCGCCGGCACGGGTCTGACGCGCAGGCCGCGGTGCGGGACCGCTGCGACCGGTCGATGCACAGCGCTCACGCGCGCAGCTGGGCGTAGAGGCGGGCCAGGTCCGGGAGCTGGACGTGGGCGTTGAGCCCGCTGGGGTTCGGCACCACCCAGGTGGTCGCCCCGCCGATCCGCTCCTGCTGCAGGCCCATGACCGCTTTGGGCCGCGCGAAGCCGGTCCGGTAGGCGGTGATCCCCAGGACGGCCAGCACCCGCGGGCGGTACTCCGCGACCAGGTCGGCGAGGGCCTCCGCGCCCTCCCGCAGCTCCTCACGGGTCAGCTCGGCGGCCGTCCGCGTCGGCCGGGAGGCCACGTTGGTGATGCCGAGCCCGAGCCCGGGCAGCTGCCGGTCCTCGTCCGGGGTGAAGAGCCGCGGCGTGAACCCCGCCCGGTGGATCGCCGGCCAGAAGCGGTTGCCCGGCCGGGCGAAGTGGTGCCCGCGCTCGGCGGACAGCACGGACGGGTTGATCCCGCAGAACAGCACGTCGAGATCCGGGGCGATCACGTCCGGCAGCGGCTTGTCCTCCACGCTCAGCCCTCGAGCACGGCCCAGCCGTGGGCGGGCAGCCGCACCCGGTCCCCCGCCAGGTCGGCGGCCCCGACCAGCAGCCCGCCGGCCCCGGGCACCGGCACCTCGACCGGCTGCTCCCCCACCGACAGCGCGACGACGAGCCGCCCGCCGTCGACCCGCTCGTCCTCGGCCCGGACCTCGTAGACCAACTGCTCGTTGGCGAGGTGCAGGGTCCTGGTCCGGGCGGTGTGCAGCCAGCGGTGCCGGCGGCGCAGGCCGATCAGCTCCTGGTGCAGGGAGTAGGTGGGCAGCCCTAGCGGCGAGAGCTCCGCCGGCGAGGCCGGGAACGGCGGGCGGACGGCGTCGTCCCCACCGGCCCGGTCCTCCTTGACCCCGCGGAAGGCGTGCTCGTCACCGGCGTAGACCGAGGGCGTGCCGCCGGCGGTGAGCAGCACGACCAGGGCGTGGGCGAGGTGGCGGTCGTCGGTGAGCCGGCTGGCGATGCGGGTGACGTCGTGGTTGCCCAGGAACGTGTACGGCACGAAGCCGTCGAGGAACCCGCCGTGCCGGGTCAGCGCCGCGTCGAGCTCGAAGAAGTTCGCGTCGTTGAGCGCGCTCCAGACGGCCTTCCACAGCTCGTACTGGGTGACCGCGTCGACGTGCGCCTCGGCGACGAAGCCGGCGTAGTCGCCGTGGATCACCTCGCCCATGAGATAGGCCGCCGGGTGCCGAGCGCGGACCCGGTCGGCCACGCCGGCCCAGAAGGAGGTCGGGACGGCGTAGGCGGCGTCGAGCCGCCAGCCGTCGACCCCGCGGTCGAGCCAGTGGCACATGACCTCGACGACCAGGTCGGCGACCGCCGGCGCGTCATGGTTCAGCGCGACGAGCGAGGAGTGCCCCTCGAAGTCGTCGTACTGCGGCTCGGTCCCGGGCCGCCACGCCTCCGGCCCGCCCGGCCACCGCAGCCGGAACCACCCCGCGGTCGGTGCCGAGGGGCCCTGCTCGAGCACCGCGCGGAAAGCCGGGTGCCCGCGGCCCACGTGGTTGAACACGCCGTCGAGCAGCACCCGGAGCCCGCGCGCGCGGCAGGCCGCGATCAGCGCGTCGAGGTCGGCGTCGTCGCCGAGCCGCGGATCGACCCGGAGGTGGTCGGTGGTGTCGTAGCCGTGCGTCTCGGCGGCGAACACCGGGCCGAGGGCGAGCCCGGACGCGCCGAGCTCGACCGCGTGGTCCAGCCAGCCGACCAGCCGGTCGAGCCGGTGGGTGACGGCCTGACCGGGCGTCGCCGACCGCTCGGCCCCGACGAAGCCGAGCGGGTAGACGTGCCACCAGATGGCGTCCTGCACCCAGCCCGGCTCGCGGGCACCGCTCGTCGACATGCCGCCGATGCTGCCCCACGGGCCGTCCGGTCATGCCCGCCGGTCGTCCGGCGCGCCCGTCACCTCCCGTGACCGGCGCGCGCGGGTACGGAGAAGTCCGGGGCGGATGCGTCCGATCCGCTGGTCGAGGGGCCCGGACGCACCTAGCGTGGGGCCGGTCCGAGCGGTTCCCCCGTCGCCCCCCGCGACCGCCGTCCGGACGCCGCCGAACCCTCGCCGGTGCACGTGCACCGGCACCCGGACCGGGGACCCATCGCACTCCCGGGGTGAAGCTCCCGACGGTCTGCCGCACCAGTAGCAGACCATCGTGGGCCGGGCGACTTCCCGCCCGAACCCGTCAGCTAACTCGGTAGGCGGCCGTGGAAGAAGGGACCACCCGCCGACGTGGCGAGTTCGCTCAACCCTGCCCGTTCCCGTGTGCCCGCGCTCGGCCGCCGTTCGGTGGTCGCGCTGCTCGCCGCCGGGGGCGTCGTCCTCACCTCGGTCCCGGCATCGGCCGCTCCCGGCCCCGCCACCTCGCAGGAGGCGGCGCAGCTGATCGCCGCGCGGGCACACGACCTCGAGGTCCTCACCGAGGAGTTCAACGAGACCCGCGAACGGCTCAAGGCCTCCCAGGAGGCGGCCGGCGCCGCCCGCGCCGAGCTCGCCGCCGCGGAGGCGGCCCTCACCGAGGCCCGCGACCGGATCCGGACCGTGGCCCGCAGCGCCTACACCGGCGACCGGCTCGGCACGCTCCAGGCGCTGGTCACGAGCGGCTCCCCCACCGAGCTGCTCGGCCGGGCCGCCCTCCTCCAGTCGATCGCCGACCACAACAACGGCGTGCTCGGCGTCGCCGAGGAGGCCGACGAGACGGCCGACCGGGCGAAGGCCGAGGCCGAGCGGGCCGCGGCCGAGGCGCAGGAGCAGGTCGACCGGGTGTCGGCGCAGCGCGACCGGCTCGACGGGGAGATCGCCGTCTACCAGGCCGCGTACGAGCGGCTGACCGCCGAGGAGCAGCGGGCCGCCCGCGCCGAGGCCGAGCGGCACGCGGCCGCCCAGGCGGCGGCGGCCGAGCAGGCCGCGGCCCAGCGGGCTGCCTCCGAGCAGGCGACCGGACAGCCCGCCGCGCCACGCCGGGAGGCCCCCCGGGCCGAGGCCCCGGCGCCGGCACCGGCCCCGGCGCCCGCCCCGGCCGCCGCCCCGGCCGGGGGCGGCAGCGGCGCCGCGCGGACCGCGGTGGACACCGCCATGGCACAGATCGGCGACCCGTACGTCTGGGCCGCCGCCGGCCCGAACGCCTTCGACTGCTCCGGCCTGGTCCAGTACGCCTATGCGGCGGCCGGGATCAGCCTGCCGCACTCGAGCCGGATGCAGTCGACCATGGGCACAGCGGTGTCGCGAGCCGCCCTGCAACCCGGTGACCTGCTGTTCTTCTACAGCCCGGTCAGCCACGTCGGCATCTACATCGGCAACGGCCAGATGGTGCACGCCTCGACCGCCGGCGTGCCGGTCAAGACGGCGTCCATCGACTCCATGGGCAGCTTCTCCGGCGCGCGCCGGATCGCCTGACCGCTCACCAGCTGCCGCCGCCACCGCCGCCCGCGCCGCCGCCGACGTAGGTCGAGCCGCTCCCGCTCGCCGACGCCGGCGGCGCCAGGGCGGGGTTGCTGGCCGAGGAGAACACCAGGAGGGCCGGCCACACCGCCGCGCGCCGGGACGAGGGCACGTACCAGTCCGGGATGGGGCCGGCGGCGGAGCCGACCTGCCCGGCCCACTCGTCGGCCACGCCCAGCGCCACGGCGTGCGGCAGGTAGCGGATCCGGGGATCGGAGCGCGCGGCCGAGGCGACGTCGTCCACCCGTCCGTGCTCGGCCAGCCATCGCGGATCGGCCGCGGCGAGGTGCTCGCGGAAGGCCGCCACCTGGTCGCGCAGCGCCTCGCCGGCCGGCGTCCGCCGGGGCATCCGCCCGGCGAGGCCGAGGACGACGAGGCCGGCCAGGACGACGCCGGTGGCGCCCAGCGCCCAGGTGGAGGTGAGCGCCAGGACGACGGTGAGCACGATGCCGGCCACGAGGACCGCGGCGCCGATGCCGTACCAGCGCCGGCGGATGGCGGCCGGGTCGGAGTGGAACCAGCCCAGCTGCACGACGTCGGCGTACATCGCCGCGCACACGTCGGACTCGATCCGGCCGAACCGGTCCTGCACGTCGGAGAGCACGACCTCGTCCCCGTCGGCGAAGAAGGCCTCGAGCAACCGCTGCTCGTAGGGCCGCAGCCCGGCCGGTGGCGCCGCCCGGACGAGCCGCCAGTCCGTCGGGGTGCCGCCGTCGGCGCCGGGGTCCCCGACCTCCTCGATGCGCAGGAACCCCCGGACGGCGAGGTCGAGCAGGGTGGCCGTCACCTCGTGCCGCTGCGCGTAGCCGTCCAGGAGGGTGCCGAGCTGCGCCGGCCGGCCGGCCTGCGGCGGGGTGAACTGGGGCGGGACCGGCCCGCCGGCCCGCGGGGCGCGGGTGCGCCGCAGCCGCAGCACCGCGGGCGCGGCGAGCACCAGCAGGCCGGCCACGGCCAGCCCCACCGTCGCCGGGCTGGCGCGGAACGCCCGGGCCGGGCTGAAGGTGTCCTCGTAGACCGGCCGGGCCCCGGGGAACGTGCCGGCCGGGAAGGTGGCGCTGACCGTCACCCCCTCCCCCGCACCGAGGCCCGTGGCGCCGTAGCGGACGGAGCCGTCGGCGAGCGCCTCCACCCGGCAGGGTCCGGCGTCCCCCTCGCCGCCGACCGCGCAGTCCGCGTCCACCGGCGGCGCGCCGTCGGGACCGGACAGGAGCACCTCCACGTCGTCGATCGGCACCTCCCAGCCGGTGCCCACGGCGTTCCACGCCAGCCGGTCGGTTCCCGCCCCGGTGTCGGCGACGGCGTCGACCCGGTAGCTCAGCACGTAGGTGTGCCGCCCGCTGATCTCCTCGTCCGGGTCGCCCACCCGGATGGTCAGCGCGCCGCTCTCGGCGGTCACCTCGGTCGCGTCCGGTGCGCCGGTGGGGCTGTCGACCCGGATGTCGCTCACCGGGTAGCGGCGGTCACGGGTCTGCTCGTACGGCGCACGGTCCGGCAGGATCCGGACGATGCCGTGCCGGGCCTCCCCGGCGAAGTCGTAGTCGATCGTCTCCTCGACGAGGAGGCCGCCGTCGCGGTCGGCCGCGATGTCCACCTCGTAGGAGCGGATGGCCTCGGCCCGCGCCTCCCCCGTGCACCCGGCGAGCGCCAGCCCCGACAGGCCCAGCACGACCAGGCGCCCCGTCCACCGCCGTGCGGCACCCTGCGCCATCCCTGCCCCCGCATCGTCGGGGCCGGTACCGATCCGGCCACCGCCGGCGATCATGGCACCCGTCCCCGTCGTCCCGCGGTCGCTCGCCCGGGACGGCGCGGTCGCGCCCCCGAGGTCCGCTCAGGACCAGGGCGGGCGGTCGAGGCCGCTCCGGCGAGCGGCGTCGAGCCGCGAGAGGGTGCGCGCACCGTCCACGACGTCGGCACCCCACCTCCGGAGGGCCTCGCCGAAGGAGCCGGACACCGGCGGACCGGAGGGATGCGCCGCCATGGCCCGCAGGGCCAGGACCCCGAGCAGCAGGACGATCACCGTGCCCACGTTCCCCACCTCGCTGCCTTCCGAGCTCCGTCGTCCGTGCACCCACCCTCCGTCGCATCCAGGCGACGGACAAGTGGCAGGAACGCCGCCCGCCGCAGCGTTCCTGCCATCGACGAGACTGGAGCCGTGCCTCCCGGTCCGTGCCCCTGCGGCAATGGTCTTACGTACGCCGAGTGCTGCGGCCGGCTGCACGACGGGACGGTGGCGGCGGCGTCGGCGGAGCAGCTCATGCGCTCCCGGTACAGCGCCTTCGCCGTCGCGGCCCCGGACTACCTGCTCGCCACCTGGCACCCGAGCACGCGACCGCGGAGCCTGCGGCTCGACCCGGCCCTGCGGTGGACCGGCCTGGAGGTGCTGGCCACCACCGGCGGCGCACTGCTGAGCGCCGAGGGCACCGTCGAGTTCCGGGCCCACCACGTCGCGGGTGGCAGGCGGGGCGTGCAGCACGAGAACAGCCGGTTCCTCCGCGAGGGCGGCCGGTGGTGCTACCTGGACGGCGTCGCGCTCGGCTGATCCGTCCTGCCGGTCCGCCACCACCACCCGGACGGGGGGGCGCGCGCGGGCGCGCACCGGTCGTCCGACCTGCGGGAACGGCCTCCCGGACGCCCGGATCGTGGCGGATTTCACCGGCTTGGGATTCCTCACACCGCGCGGACTGCATGTCGGTGCCGGTTTCGTCCGACGATCAGTAGGACGGCGCCCGCGGGCGCGACCCCCTGGACGGCCGGAGAGGCAGACGTGACATCCGAGAGCGGCGTAGCAGCCGGCGGCGTACCCGACAGCGCGAACCCCGATGTGGTGCTGGTCGGCGGCGGCATCATGAGCGCCACGCTCGCCGCGCTGATCGACGTCGTCGCGCCGCAGTGGAGCGTGACCGTCTTCGAGTCCGCCGACGACGTCGCGACCGAGAGCTCGGACGCGTGGAACAACGCCGGCACCGGCCACGCCGCCCTGTGCGAGCTGAACTACACGCCGGCCGGCCCCGACGGCCGCGTCGACCCGGCCAAGGCCGTGACGATCAACGAGCAGTTCCAGGTGTCCCGCCAGTTCTGGGCCGCCCTGGTGCGCGGCGGCATGACCGGCTCCCCCAAGGAGTTCATCACCCCGGTCCCCCACCTCGGCTTCGTCACCGGCGAGGCCGGCCGCGCGTACATGCGCGCCCGTCACCAGGCCCTCGCCGCACAGCCGCTGTTCGCGGGCCTGGAGTACACCGAGGACCCCGCCGAGCTCGCCGGGTGGGTGCCGCTGATGATGGCCGGCCGCGACCCGTCGGAGCCGGTCGCGGCGACCCGCTCGTCGGCCGGCACCGACGTGAACTTCGGTGCCCTCACCCGGCTGCTGCTCCAGGACGGCGAGTCCCGCGGCCTGGCCGTGCACCGCAACCAGCGCGTCACCGGCCTGGACAAGGAGTCCGACGGCCGCTGGAAGGTGACCGTCCGGGACACCCGCACCGGTGAGCCGCGGGTCGTCCGCACCCGGTTCGTCTTCGTCGGCGCGGGCGGCGGCGCCCTGCCGCTCCTGCAGCGCGCGGGCATCCCCGAGATCCGCGGGTTCGGCGGGTTCCCGGTCAGCGGCCAGTTCCTGCGCACGACCTCCCCGGAGCTGGTCGGCAGCCACCAGGCGAAGGTCTACGGCCAGGCAGCCGTCGGCGCGCCGCCGATGTCGGTCCCGCACCTGGACCTGCGGCTCATCGACGGCGACCACTCCCTGCTCTTCGGCCCCTACGCCGGCTTCTCGCCGAAGTTCCTCAAGTCCGGGTCGCTGTTCGACCTCCCGTCGAGCGTCACGCCCGGCAACCTGGGTTCCATGCTCGGCGTCGCACGGACCGAGCTGGGCCTCACGCGCTACCTGGTCAAGGAGGTCCTGCAGTCCCGCTCCGCCCGGCACGCGACGCTGACCGATTTCGTGCCGCTGGCAGAGCAGCACGACTGGGACCTGATCACCGCGGGGCAGCGCGTCCAGGTGATCAAGCGGGACCCGGCCACCGGCCGCGGCGTCCTCCAGTTCGGCACGGAGCTGATCGTCGGCGGGGACGGGACCATCGCCGGGCTGCTCGGCGCCTCTCCCGGCGCCTCGACCGCGGTCTCGGCGATGCTCACCCTGCTGGAGCAGTGCTTCCCCGACCGGATCCCGGCCTGGCGTCCGGCGCTGCAGGAGGTCATCCCCTCCTACGGGCACCGGCTGTCCGAGGAACCCCGGCTGCTCGCCGAGGTGCGGGCCGAGACCATGCAGGTGCTCGAGCTCAACGGCTGACGTCGGCCGACCAGCGGTCTACTCCCCCCGGCCGGCGGCCTCGCGGAGCAGGGCAGCTGCCCCGGGGCTCGCAGCATGGGCGCCCGCGGCGAGGAACGACCGCTGCATCACCTCGTCCAGCCGTCGGCGGGACATCATGTCGGTGCCCATGGCCTGCTGCTCGCCGGGTCCCGGGGCGAAGACGACGGTCCGCACCCCGTCGGCCTCCAGCGCCCGCACCTCACGCCGCAACAGGCGGTCGGAGTACCGGCGGACCGAGGACAGGACGCCGGGATGCCAGCCGGCCGGTCCGCTCATGGGTGCGACGACGACCGCCACGTCCAGGCCCTGACCGCGCAGGACCGCCGCGTTCGTCGGCGAGTGCGCGCCGCCGTCGACGTAGCTGTGCCGACCGATCCAGACCGGCGCGAAGTAGCCCGGCACGGCGCAGGAGGCCCCGACGGCCCGGTGGATCGGCGCCTCCGGCGCCTCGGGGCGGCCGAAGACGACACGGCGGCCGTCGCGGCGGCGTACGGCGCAGATCCACAGGTCCGGCGTCGGCCACCCGGGGCCCTCGATCTCCCGCAGCGCCGACAGCTGCTCGAGGATGTCGTGCCGACCGGGCGCCATGAGCGCCATGCCCGCGGCCACGGGCCGGAACCGCAGCGGACGGGTCACCGCACGCGCCACCATGTGCCGACCGGGCGGCCGCAGCGGACGGCGGAGGAGGGAGAGCGGGCGGAACGGGTCGAGCTCGGGGGGCGTCGTCTCGGCCAGCCTCCTGAGGACGCCGTCGTCGCCGGACAGCGGGGCCTTCACCGTCCAGGCCGCCAGATCCTCCGGTGAGACGCCGAACCGCAGCAGGGTCCCGGTGATCGACCCGGCCGACGTGCCGACGATGACGTCGGCCGTCCGTGCGTCGAACCCGACGTCGTGCTGGAGGACGGCCAGCACAGCCGCGTGGTACGCCTGTCCGACGACGCCGCCGGCACCCAGCACCAGGCCCACCCGAGTCACCGTTCGAGCCTGGCACGCGTCCCGCCCCCGAGCAGGCCGGACCTGGTCGTGCCGGAACAGCGCCCCGCACGTCGGGCGGATCGCACGCGGCCGGGATCCGGCGATCGTCGACCGGTTGTCCGGCCGCGGCCGGCGTCGCTTGCTAACTTCGCCGCCATGGCTGTCGATCCCCGCGGTGCCGACCTCAAGCGCTACCTCCAGGAGGACCCCGGCGGTCCGGTGGTGATGCTCAACCTGCTGCGCTACGCCGAGGGGGGCCGCGAGCTCTACGCGCAGTACGCCGAGGCGCTGCGCAGCACCTTCCTGCCGCGGTACGGCGGCGAGGTGCTCTACGCCGGCGACGGGTCGACCTCGCTCGTGGCCGAGGACGGCCAGGCCTGGGACAGCGTGCTGCTCGTGCGCTACCCGTCCCGCGAGGCCTTCAGCCGGATGGTCGCCGACCCCGAGTACCAGCAGGTCACCGAGCTGCGGACCCGCGCGCTCACCGAGGCGGTCCTGCAAGCCACCCATGGCTGGTAGCCCCCGGAGCGGCCCGTGGGCCGCGATCATGGCGCGGATGCGCAGCTCCCTGTGGCCGGTGCCCGTGCTGGGCATCGTCCTCGCGATCGGTCTGGGCATCGGCCTGCCGGCGCTCGACGAGGCGCTGGCCCGCGACGGCGCCAACCCGTTGATCTTCGTGTTCGGCGGGGGTCCGTCGGCCGCGCGCGACCTGCTCGCCGCCATCGCCGGCTCGCTGATCTCGGTGACCGGCCTGACCTTCTCGTTCACCGTCGTCGCGCTCCAGCTGAGCAGCAGCCAGCACTCGCCCCGGCTGCTGCAGACGTTCGTCACCGACCGGGTCGTCCAGCTCACGCTGGCCCAGCTCGTGGCCACCTTCGTCTACGCCCTCACCGTGCTGCGGACCGTCCGGTCGGAGAGCTCGACGGAGGACGAGAGCGCCTTCGTGCCGCATCTGTCGATCACCGTCGGGTTCGCGCTCACCCTGATCAGCGTCGTGGCCCTCGTGCTCTTCCTCGGGCACCTGGCCCGATCGCTGCGGGTGGAGACGATGTACCGGGACGTCCACGACGAGGCGACGCAGACCTACGCCCGCGAACTCCCGGACCGGGACGAGGAGCCCGTTCCCGCGCTGCCGCACGGGCCGGACACCCAGCTGCGCGCCCGGTCCAGCGGATTCGTCGTCGACGTGGACCCGGATCCGGTCGTCGCCGCGGCGGCCGAGTGCGGAGCGGTGGTGCTGCTCGCCGCGAGGATCGGCGACTCGGTCGTGGAGGGCACCCCGCTCGCCTCCGCCTGGCCGGCCGCGGTGGGCGGGGAGGTGGACGTCGACACCGTGGAGAAGGCCGTGAACCGTGCCGTGCGGCTGGAGTTCGAGCGCTCGCCGAACCGGGACATCGCCTACAGCCTCCGGAAGGTCGTCGACATCGTCGTCCGGGCGCTCTCCCCCGGGACGAACGACCCGACGACCGCCGTCCACGGGCTCTCGCACGTCTCGGCGCTGCTCGGCGAGCTGGTGTCCCGGCCACCGCGTCCGTCGGCCTTCCGCGACGACGAGGGCGTGCTGCGCCTCGTCGTCCCGCAGTGGGACGTCGCCACCCTCGTCCGACTGGGGGTCGAGGAACCGATCCAGTTCGCCTCCGGGCAGCCGGCCGTGCTGCGCCGGCTGGCCGGTCTCCTGCGCGAGGTGGCCTGGCGCGCCCCCCGGGGGGCCGTCGACGAGGTCGTCGAGGAGTACCTCCGCCAGGTGATCGACCTGGCCCGGGAGTCGACGTCGGTGCCCCGGTCGGAGACCGAGGACTGGACGCGGGAGGTCGCGGACGCGCTCGCGGGCCGGTGGGTCCCCACCCGGCCGGAGGGCTCCGTCGTCAGAGGCTGATCGCCACCGTGGCGGCGAGCTCCCGGCAGGCGTCCAGGTCGGCGGACGACGGCGGACCGGTGAGGCTCAGCGGTGCGGCGACCTGCTTCCAGCGCAACGCGCCGGTGATCCGCCCGATCGCCGTCAGCGCGCCGGCCGTGTCGTCCCCGCCGTGCACGTAGACCCCGTAGGGCAGCCCGACGGTGCCGTCGAGGCAGGGGTAGTACACGGTGTCGAAGAAGTGCTTGAGCGCACCGGACATGTAGCCGATGTTGGCCGGGGTGCCGAGCAGGACGCCGTCGGCCGCCAGCAGGTCCGCGGCACCGGCCGACAGCGCCGGCCGGGTCACGAGCTCCGCCTCCTCCACCATGGCGGCGCCCTCGCGAACCGCCTCCAGCAGCGCCTGGAGGTTCGGCGACGGGGTGTGGTGGACGACGAGCAGCCGGGGCACCCCAGCATCCTCCCCGTTGCCTCGCTCCGGGGCGTTTCGCACAGGCATCCTGTTCGCGAGAACACCGGCCGTGTACGTTCGCCGGCGTGGACAGCGCGACCCGCCAGACGGAGATCCTCGGCCGGCTCCGCGTCGACGGGCACGTCGACGTGGCGGCACTGGCCACCTCCCTGGGGACGTCGGAGATGACCATCCGCCGCGACCTGGACACGCTGGCCGAGAGCGGGGCGCTGCGGCGGGTGCGGGGCGGCGCGATCAGCCTGATGACCCGCGGTGAGGAGCTGCCGTTCGGGCTGCGCGCGGTCGAGGCGTCGGCCACGAAGGGGCGCATGGCGGCCGTGGTGGCCGGTCTGCTCCGCGACGGCGAGGCCGTCGTCGTCGACAGCGGGACGACCGGGCTCGCGGTGGCCCGGGCGGTCGCAGGTCGCCGGCTGACGGTCATGCCGTTGTCGGTGCACGCCCTGCCGGCTCTGTCCGCCGACCCCGCCACGACCCTCCTCGTGCCCGGCGGCACCGCACGGTTCGGAGAGGGGTCCCTCGTCGGCCCCATGACCGAGGCCGCGCTGCGCGGCCTGCGGTTCGACACCGTCGTCCTGACCTGCTGCGGCTTCTCGGCCAGGGACGGCGTCATGGCCTACGACGTGCAGGACGCGGCGGTGAAGCGCGCGGCCGTGGAGTCCGCCGACCGCGTCGTGCTGGTGGCGGAGGCCGCCAAGTTCGCCCGCTCCGCGCTGGTCGTCGTGTGCCCCGCCAGCTCGATCGACGTCCTCGTGACCGACGAGGAGGCCCCCGCCGACGCGGTGGCGGCGCTGACCGACGCCGGCGTCGACGTCCTCCGCGCCTGACCCCCGGCTCCGCGACCCGACCACCGACAGGACCACCCATGCCGTCCGACCTCGCCCCGGCACCGACCCGGCAGCTGCGCCGCGCGCGGGTGGCCGTCGCCGCCTGCTTCTTCCTCAACGCGGTGTTCTTCGCCAACCTGGTTCCGCGGCTGCCGCTGATCAAGGAGGAGCTGGGACTCAGCAACTCCTCGCTGGGCGCGGCGCTCGCCGCGATGCCGCTGGGTGCTCTCCTGGCCGCGCTCTCCTCGGCCGCCCTCATCCGCCGGTTCGGCTCGGCCCGCGTGGCCAGCAGCGGGCTGGTGCTGCTCGGCCTCTCGCTCTGGACGGTAGCGCTGGCGCCCAACTGGTTCGCGTTCGCCGCCGCCATGCTGGTCGCCGGTGGACTCGACGCGGTGATCGACGTCGCGCAGAACGCGCACGGCCTCCGGGTGCAGCGGCTCTACCGGCGGTCCATCCTCAACGGCTTCCACGGCCTCTGGAGCATCGGCGCCGTCAGCGGCGGGCTGCTCGGGTCGGCCGCCGCCGGGCTGGGCGTCCCGCTCGTCGTCCACCTCGGTGCGTCGGCCGTCGTCTTCGGCGCCGTGGCGGTGCTCGCCTCCCGCGCGCTCCTCCCCGGCGGCGACGACGACGACCGGGCGGCCGTGGACGCCCCCGCCGTCGGCGAGTTCGTGGCCGCCGCCCAGCGGCGGGACGGGCGCCGCACCGCCGTCCTCGCCCTGGCGGCGCTCGGCGTCCTCGGCACGTGCGGCGCGTTCGTCGAGGACGCCGGGGCCTCGTGGAGCGCGCTCTACCTGCGCACCGAACTGGCCGCCGGGGCCGCGACGGCGGGGCTGGGCTTCGTCGCGCTGCAGGGCGCCATGACGGTGGGGCGGCTCACCGGGGACCGGGTGGTCGACCGGTTCGGCCAGCGGCGGGTCGTCCAGGCGGGCGGCGTCCTGATCGCCGTCGGCATGGGTCTGGCGCTCGCCGTCCCCTCGGTGGCGAGCACGCTGGCCGGCTTCGCGCTCGCCGGTCTCGGTGTCGCCACGCTGATCCCCGCCGTCTACTCCGCCGCCGACGACCTCCCGGGGTTGCGCCGCGGGACCGGCCTGGCGGTCATCAACTGGCTGCTGCGCATCGGGTTCCTGCTGTCCCCGCCGCTGATCGGGGTGCTCGCCGATGCCACGAGCCTCCGCGTGGCCCTGCTGACCGTGGTCGCGGCCGGGCTCGGCGCGCTCCTGCTGGGCGGGTGCTCCGCCCGCGGCCGACCGGCCCGGCGACGGCGGCTCAGTCGCCGTAGCCCCGCACGCCCGACAGGCTCGAGCCGTTCCCGAACTGCTGGGCCGAGATGATGCTCATCGTCCCGTCGCTCTCGAGCACCACGGCCGCGACCGAGGAGACGTCCCCGGAACCGTTGGACCGCACGGCCTGCCGGATCTCGTCCATCGACACCCGCTCGTCCCGCAGCGCCGACTCGATCGCCTCGCCGTTCCGCAGGAGCAGCGTGGGACGTGCCGTCACCCAGTTCCGCGCGACGGGCCAGCGGGAGGTCAGCAGCGCCACGGCGGTCTGCAGGCCCGCGAGGACCGCGAGGGCCACCGCGCCCTCGGTCCAGGACACGTCGGAGCTGAGCAGGATGGTGGCCAGGGTGGACCCGAGGGCGACCGTGACGACGAGGTCGAAGGCGTTCAGCTTGGCCAGCGTCCGCTTCCCGGACAGCCGCAGGATGAGCAGCACCGTGACGTAGGCGCTGGCCCCGATGACCAGGACCCGGCCCAGGTCGGACCACGAGTCGAACCACATGGATCGTTCCTCTCAGCTCGCTATCGGGCCCGGCTCGGGGACTGGTCGACGGCCGCGTCGGAGGACGTGGCCCGGCGGTACAGCACCCGCCCGGGCGTGGAGGTGATCCCGTGCACCACGGTGCTGACCGCGACGACCAGGGTGCCGGCGGCGAGGACGACCGGGTCGAGGCGGAGGCGTTCGGCCTCGAGCACGAGGTAGAAGATCGCCGACACCCCGATCGGGCCGAACCAGCCCAGGAAGAGCGCGTCCGGCCGGCCCAGGCGCAGCGGCCGGCGCAGCAGCCACAGGACCGGCGGCCGCCGCAGCAGCAGGACGGCCAGGGCCAGCGCCGGGCCGCGCCAGCCCAGGTCCACCCACGCCTCCCACGGCAGGACGGCGCCGAACGCCACGAACATCGGCAGCACCAGGAAGCGGTTCACCGCCTCGTCCATGGGGGCGTCGTCGGTGCGATCGGCGCCGGTGCTGACGAGGTTGAAGGCCAGGCCGGCGACGAAGACCGCAAGGATGCCGTCGACGTGCACCAGCCCGGACAACCCGAGCACGGTGAGGGCCAGCACCGCGGTGAACAGCAGGCGGGGCCCGGTATCGGTGGAGCCGTGCTCCTCGCCGACCGCGAGCGCGCGACCGCCCAGCCAGCCGATCCCCGCGCCCAGGGCGACCGCACCCAGCACCTGCCAGAGCGACTCGAGCACCGCCGCACCGATCGTCTCCGATCCGGCGAGCGCCACCGCGATCAGCACCAGTGGCAGGGCCAAGCCGTCGTTCGCGCCCGACTCCAGCGACAGGACCTGGCGGTCGCGCTCGGGCAGGTCCTCCTCGGCCGGCCCACCGGTGACCACGCTGGACGCCAGCACCGGGTCGGTCGGGCACAGCGCCGCGCCGAGCAGTGCCGCGGTCCCCAGCCCGACGCCCAGGACCAGGGCGGAGAGCCCCGCCGTCACCAGCGCCATGACCGGCATCGCGACCGCCAGCAGGAGCAGGACCGGCCGCAGCCGGGACCGCGCGGCGCCGAAGGGGTACCGCAGTGCCACGGACATGACGGAGATGGCCAGCAGCGCCCGCGTGGCCGAGTGCAGCCAGGTGGAGTCCTCGGTCACCGGTCGCAGGTCCAGCACACCCGTGACGGCCGGCCCCAGCAGGACACCGGCCACCAGGGCGAGGACCGGTTCGGACAGCGGCAGCCGGCGCAGCCGCTCGGACAGGGCGGCCACGACCAGCCCGAGCACGCCGGCCCCCACCAGCAGGATGTCGATCACGGCCGCTGCTCCTCTCGCCCGTCGTCACCGTCGTCACCGTCGGCACCGCGTGCCCGTGCGTCCCTGCCCCGGACCGCCGGACGCGACACGCGGGCACACCACGGCGTGCGGGTCGGACGACGGTGAGCTGCCGCACGGGCCGGGTAGGGGGCGGCGGAACGGTGCACCCGCACCAATCTCGACTGCGCAGCAGCGTGCCGGCGCTGCGAACAGGCCTGCCGCGAGCTGATCGCGTCGCTGGGCTGATATGTAGTCCCTCGCTGTCAAGAGGGCAGGGCGAGGCGCCGCCGGGGCTGGGTGCTCTGGCGGCGCCTCGCTTTTGTGCTGGCTCGGATCGGCGGTGCGACGGGGTGAGCGTGTCGGTGCGACGCGCGGTCGATGCTGATATTCGCGGGTTGGTTCCGCAGGACGGCGTTCGGCGGGGGGCGCTTCGGCGTGTCTGAGGTCGAGCGTCACGCTCGTCGAACCGTACTGGTGGGTCGGCGTCGTGGCTCACAGCCCAATCGCCGGTTCGGCCCCTCGCGCTGCTGCCCGTCGGTGCCCGATACGAGCCAGGTCTGTGATGGGTCGGCTTGCTCCTGCTCCT
>NZ_FOND01000032.1 GCF_900112815.1 Blastococcus tunisiensis | reverse complement strand
CCGCTCACGCAGCTCGTCGGGGTACTTCCTCGGTGCCGCCATGACTCTCATCCTCACGTGGATTGAGAGCCTCCATCAAACCCGGGGCGAGACAGGTCCAAGTCGACCTGGTGCTGCGCGACTTCACCGCCCAGCCACCCACCTGCTGTGGCTGGCCCATGCGCTCGCGCTCCGCGGCTGGATCGGGGCGATCGTGCATTCGGACCGGGGCAGCCCAAATTCCGCTCTCACGCCTACATCCGAACCCGGCGGACCGCGTAGCTGCTCGGCCCCCTGGGCCGGGCGGGGGCCTGCGCGGAAAGCGCCGCGATCGAGTCCTTCTTCAGCCCGCTGCAGAAGGACGTCCTCAACCGCCAGCGCTAGCAGAGCCGCGACCGGGCCACGGCGGAGGGCGGAAGGACGGGTACCGGCGTCCCGGACGGTCAGGGGGCAGGTCCCGGGCTCACCGCGCGCTGGTCGCTGCGGCGGTGTTCTGGTCTGCGGCCGCACGAGAGGCGACCAGGTCGAGGGCCACATCGACGATCATGTCCTCCTGGCCACCGACCAGGCGCCGCCGGCCCACCTCCACGAGGATGTCTCGGGTGTCCAGCCTGTAGGTGACGGCGGCCCTCTCGGCATGCCGGAGGAAGCTGGAGTACACCCCTGCGTAGCCAAGCGTCAGGGTCTCCCGGTCGACCTGGACGGGCCGGTCCTGCAGCGGGCGGACCAGGTCCTCCGCGGCGTCCTGCAACGCGAAGACGTCACAGCCGTGCTTCCAGCCGTGCAAGGTCGCTACGGCGACGAACGGCTCGATCGGGCAGTTGCCGGCGCCGGCCCCCTGCCCCGCGAGCGATGCGTCCACCCGGAAGGCGCCCTCTTCCACGGCGACCACGGAGTTCGCCACGGCCAGGCTCAGATTCTGATGGGCGTGCACGCCGATCTGGGTGGCCTCGTCGAGGACGTCGCGATAGGCGCGCACCCGCTCGCGCATGCCGTCCATGGTAAGCCGCCCGCCGGAGTCGGTGACGTAGACGCAGTGGGCGCCGTAGGACTCCATGAGTTGGGCCTGCCGGGCCAGCTCGAACGGCCCGCTCATGTGGCTCATCATGAGAAACCCGGAGACGTCCATGCCGAGGCCGCGGGCCTTGGCGATGTGCTGGGCGGAGACGTCGGCTTCGGTGCAATGCGTCGCCACCCGCACCGAAGCGACCCCCAGGTCGTGCGCCCGCTCGAGGTCCGCGATCGTGCCGATGCCCGGCAGCAGCAGAGTGGTGAGTTTCGCGTGGCGCACGACCTCGGCGGCGGCACTGATCCACTCGCCGTCGGTGTTGCTGCCCGGCCCGTACGTCAGGCTGCCCCCGGCCAGCCCGTCGCCGTGCGAAACCTCGATGGCGTCCACGCCGGCGGCGTCGAGGGCGGCGGCGATGGCCCGCACCTGGTCGACGCTGTAGCGGTGCCGGACGGCGTGCATGCCATCGCGGAGCGTCACGTCCTGGATGTAGATGGCGCGGTCGGTCATGACTGGCTCTCCACGAGGGTCGAGGTACCGAGGGCGATGCGCTCGGCCACCCGCAGCGCGGCCGAGGTCATGATGTCGAGATTGCCGGCGTAGGCCGGCAGGTAATGAGCGGCACCCTCGATCTCGAGGAACACCGACACCTGCAAGCGGTCGACGACGGGGACGTCGCCCATCAGCACGTGCAGCAATTCGCCGGCCGGCAGCGGGGTGGCCGGGCCGGAGGTCAGCTCGCGGCGAGGTCCTGGCTGGGAAGGGCGTCGGCGGCGGGTTCGGCGGTGGCCGCCGGGCGCAGGTCGAGGATCTTCTTCGGGGGTGGGAGGCCGAGGGCTGCCAGGGTGTCCCGGGTGCCGGGGGTGGGCGTGCTGGTCTGGGCGAAGGTGCCGGTCTGGCCGCTGAACATCCCGACGTGCAGGTCGGAGAGGTCCTCGCGGACGTCGGTCCAGGTGCGTCCGGTCGTGGTCTCGACGATGCGCACCAGCAGGAGGGCGAGCCAGCAGAGCAGGACGTGGGCGCGGATGCGGGTCTCGAGGCGGTGGTAGACCGGCCGCAGCTCCAGGTGGGTCTTCAGGTCCCGCCAGCCGCGTTCGACCTGGATGAGCTGCTTGTAGCCCAGCGCGATGTCGGCGGCGCTCAGGTTCGGGTCCGAGCAGCGCAGCAGGTACTTGCCGTCCAGCTTGGCCTCGGCGGCTGCCTTGGCCCGATCGACGCGCAGCAGCCCGGCGGGGGTGCGGCGCAGGTAGCGGTAGGGGCCGGGTTGCGCGCTGATCTTCCCGGCCAGCTCGGCCCGCTTGGTGGCCGAGAGCGCGTCGGAGCCGGCGATCAGCGTCTCCAGCTTGCTGATCATCACCTCGCGCAGCGCGGCGTCACGGGTGGCCTGGTCGGGGTTGAAGCAGACGACGAACCGCTCGTCGTCTGCGATCTTCACTTCCTTGACCTGCAGGTTGCCCGCAACCGTGGCGTAGCGGCCGGGCCGGGCCAACGCCGCCTGCGCGTCGGCGGACCCCGAGCGCAGCTTCTCGCCGAGGATGTAGGCGTGCCCGCCACGGCGCAGGTCGGCCCGGTTGGCAGCGGAGGTGAACCCGCGGTCACCGACCCACACGACCCGCCCGAGGTTCCACTCCCGCAGATCGGCCTTCGCCTGCCGGATCAACGCCGAGTCGGTGGTGTTGCCTGGCCAGGACCACACCCGCACCGGGATCCCGGTGCGGGTGACGGCCATCCCGATCACGTTCTGCGGCAGGTCGCCGCGGGCGTCCTTGGACTTCCCCCAGGTCCGGAATCCGGCCCGCCACCGGTCGGCGTCCTCGGCGGGGGCCCCGTCGGCGGTGGACCCGTCGGCGGTGGCCTCGGACATCGGCTCGCTCACCGCATCGGCGCCGGTCGCAGACGCGGTCACCGGGTCGGTGGGCTGGCCGCGGTCGTCGCGAAGGACGGGTTCGTCGTCCTCGTCGATCTCGAAGTAGGTGGAGGTGGTGTCGAAGAACAGCAGGTCGACATCCAGGTCCAGCAGCGAGGCGACCGACCAGAAGACCTCGCGTTCGAGCTGCGGGGCGGCGTCGATCAGCCAGTCCATCGCCCGATAGCACTCGTCCTCGCTGACCTCCATCGGCTCGCCGCCGGCCGGAGCGACGGTGAGGCCGGGGATGTGGGTGCGCCGGGTCAGCCAGCCGGCGGTGGCCAGCTTGCTGCCCGGCTCGATCGCCCGCGCCGCGACCAGCCCGAAGATCACCCGCTCGGTCCGGGCGCTCCGGCGGGTGCCCTTGAGCAGCCGCCGCAGCAAGGTGTCCAGGCCCAGCTGCGACCAGACACCGTCCAGGGCCCAGGTCGCTCCCAGCACCTTCGACGACACGAACTCCAGCCCCGACCCGCCCGCGGACGCATCCGCGTCGGCCCCGTCGACCAGTCCGCCGGTCGAGCGCAGCAGTTTGGACAGCGAGGCGATCAGCCGCTCGATCGCGGCCCGGTCCAGCTGGTCCTCCCGGCCGAAGGAGTGCAGCACCTTCATCTTCGCCGCACCCGCCGCCGGATCCCACGTGTTGTGCACCAGCTGCAGATACCGCACCGGCACTCCGACCGAGTTTCGCCGTGTCGACGTACGCACGAACACGTCATCAGACGCTAGAGACGTACTCGCAGGCAGTCAAGCTGTAGGCCAAAAACCTCCGTCACTAGGAGTTTCCGCACTCCGTGCAGGTCGCTCGCCCACTGACCAGGCAAAACGCCAACCCCCGTCACCAGGAACGGCACTCAGCTGCGGAACCCGAGAGGATGTGCGGTCAGCCGGGACGACGGACAACGACAGCGACGTCTGCCCGGACTGCGAGCGGCCTCGCGAGCTCGTGCCGCCCTCGATGTTGCGGCGCGCCTGCCGTCACTGCACGCCGCCGACCTTCTCACGTGTGTCGTGAGTGGGCTCCGGCCCCGGTGGCTGAAGCGCCGGTCGGTCCTCGACTGCCCGGACTGCCTCGCCGAGCTGGTGTGGGTCGAGACCTACCCGGGCCACGCTCGAGCACCGGGAGGGTAGCCCACGGGGGGAGCTGACCACGGTCGAGCGCGTGCCGGTCAACGCGCACGCGGGGCAGCGACGCGGCCGGGCGGGCCCCTACCGACGCGGCGGGCCGGGTGACCGTCGAGCCATTCTCGTGTGCGTTGGCCGCAGGAGCCGTGGCTCAGGGCGCGGAGATCGGCCCAGCGGTCGACGTCGGCGCGCACCGTGGGCGCCGGCACGCCGAGCGGGTGAGCTCCCTCCGCCTGGTGGGCGGCGGCGGAACCGGGGCCGTACCGGGGCCGGAGTCGGTGCCCCGCACGGGCGGTGAGCAGCGTGGTCCCGGCTCCCTGGGCATCGGGTAGGAAGGCGCGGCCATGGGCCGCCGCCGCCGCCAGGGCGAGGTCGAGGTCGACGGGGGCCAGCCCGGGCAGGTCCGCGGGGAGCACCGCGAGCCCGAGCCCGGCGTCCGACCCGGTCAGCAGCTCCGCGGCCCGGCTCACCGCGAGGTTGAGGTCCCCGCCGCCGAGATCGGGGAGGACCGCGGCGCCCATCCCCACCGCCTCCGCTGCGACGAGCGGGTCCGACGTCACCACGTGGACGGTGCCGACGCCGCGGGCCCGGCCGGCGGCCTCGACGGTGTCGAGGGCGAAGGCCAGCGCCAGCGCCGCCGTGTCCCGGCCGGTGGACGGCCGCAGGCGGGTCTTGGCCCGGTGCAGCGCCTTGACCGGGACGAGCACCGTCCAGCCGGGCCGGATCACCGCGCAGCGGCGGCCGTGCCGGCGGCGGGCCCCGCGCCGGTGGTCGTGCGGGCGGCGACGAGGTCGAGCGCGACGTCGACGATCATGTCCTCCTGGCCGCCGACCAGGCGGCGGCGGCCGACCTCCACGAGGACGTCGCGGGTGTCCAGCCCGAAGGTCGCGGCGGCCTTCTCGGCGTGCCGGAGGAAGCTGGAGTAGACCCCGGCGTATCCGAGGGTGAGGGTCTCCCGGTCGACCTGGACGGGCCGGTCCTGCAGCGGACGGACGAGGTCGTCGGCGGCGTCCTGCAGGGCGAAGACGTCGCAGCCGTGACTCCAGCCCTGGAGGGTCGCGACGGCGACGAACGGCTCGATCGGGCAGTTGCCGGCACCGGCGCCCTGACCGGCCAGTGAGGCGTCGACCCGGTAGGCGCCCTCCTCCACGGCGACGACGGAGTTCGCCACGGCCAGGGAGAGGTTCTGGTGGGCGTGCACACCGATCTGGGTGCTCTCGTCGAGGACGTCCCGGTAGGCGCGGACCCGCTCGCGCATCCCGTCCATGGTGAGACGCCCACCGGAGTCGGTGACGTAGACGCAGTGCGCCCCGTAGGACTCCATGAGCTTCGCCTGCTTCGCCAGCGCGGCCGAGTCGCTCATGTGGCTCATCATCAGGAAGCCGGACACGTCCATCCCCAGGTCCCGGGCCTTGGCGATGTGCTGGGCGGAGACGTCGGCCTCGGTGCAGTGGGTGGCCACCCGCACCGAGCTCACGCCGAGGGCGTGGGCGCGCTCGAGGTCGGCGATGGTCCCGATGCCGGGCAGCAGCAGGGTGGTGAGCTTGGCCCGCGTCACCACCTCGGCCGCGGCGGCGATCCACTGGCCGTCGGTGTGGCTGCCCGGCCCGTAGGTGAGGCTGGCACCGGCCAGGCCGTCCCCGTGGGTCACCTCGATCGCGTCCACGCCGGCGGCGTCCAGCGCGGCGGCGATGGACCGCACCTGCGCGACGCTGTACCGGTGCCGGACGGCGTGCATGCCGTCCCGCAGGGTGACGTCCTGGACGTAGATGCTGGTCATGAGCGGGTCTCCAGGAGCTGGGACGTGCCGGCTGCGATCCGCTCGGCCACCCGCACGGCGGCCGAGGTCATGATGTCGAGGTTGCCCGCGTAGGCGGGGAGGTAGTGGGCGGCGCCCTCGACCTCGAGGAACACCGTCACCTGCAGGCGATCGGCCGGGGGGGCGTCGCCGAGCAGGACGTGCAGCGGTTCGGCCGCCGGCAGCGGGGTGAACTGGACCTGCTGCTTGAGCCGGTAGCCGGGGACGTAGGCCTGGACCCGCGCGACCATCTCCTCCACCGACGTCGTGATCGCGTCGCGGTCGCCGTCGTCGACGATGCACAGCACCGTGTCCCGCATGATCAGCGGGGGGTCGGCCGGGTTCAGCACGATGATCGCCTTGCCGTGGGCCGCCCCGCCGACGGTCTCGATCGCCCGTGCCGTCGTCTCGGTGAACTCGTCGATGTTGGCCCGGGTGCCGGGGCCGGCCGACCGGGAGGAGATCGAGGCGACGATCTCGGCCCAGTGCACCGGCGTGACCGCGGCGATGGCGGCCACGACCGGGATGGTGGCCTGCCCGCCGCAGGTCACCATGTTCACGTTCCCGGCGGCCAGGTGCTCGTCGAGGTTGACCGTCGGCACGACGTAGGGGCCGATGGCGGCCGGCGTCAGGTCGATCAGCCGCTTCCCGTACGGGGCCAGGGCCTCGGCGTTGGCCAGGTGCGCCCGCGCCGACGTGGCGTCGAGCACGATCGTGATGTCGTCGAACTGCGGCATCGCGATCAGCCCGGCGACCCCGTCCGCCGTGGTCGGCACGCCCATCCGCTGTGCGCGGGCCAGGCCGTCGGAGTCGGGGTCGATGCCGACCAGCGCGGCGACCTCGAGCTCCTCGGACAATCGATGGATCTTGATCATCAGGTCGGTGCCGATGTTGCCCGAACCGATGATGGCGACCTTGGTGGTCACGCGGTCCCCCTGTCGGTGAAGGTGACGGTGACCGACCCCAGTCCGGTCACCTCGGCGGAATAGGTGGCGCCGGGCCGGACCGGCACCATCGGGCCGAGAGCACCGGAGAGGACGACGTCCCCGGCGCGCAGGGGTGCGCCCAGGTCCCGGGCGGCGGCCGCCAGCCAGGTCAGCGCGGCCAGCGGATCACCCAGGCAGTCCGCGCCGGTCCCGGAGGAGACCTCCCGGCCGTCCTCCAGCATCGACATCTGCACGGCACGCAGGTCCAGGTCCCGCAACGGCACCGGGTTCCCCCCGAGCACGAACCGGCCGCTGGACGCGTTGTCGGCCACGGTGTCCACCAGGGTGATGTCCCAGCCGGCGATCCGGCTGTCCACGATCTCCAGCGAGGCCACCACCCGGTCCACCGACGCGCGGACCCGTGCGGGCGACAGGTCGTCGCCGTCGAGGTCGGCGCCCAGGACCAGCGCCACCTCGGCCTCGATCCGCGGCTGCAGCAGCTGGTCGACCTCGACCGTCCCCTCGTCGGCGACGGCCATGTCCTCGAAGAGCACGCCGAGGTCCGGTGTGTCGACCCCCAGCTGCGCCTGCACCTTCGGATTGGTCAACCCGATCTTGCGGCCGACGATCCGCCGCCCGGCGGCCAGCGCACCGGCGGTGAGGACCTGCTGCACGGCGTAGCCGGCCTCCAGGCTCATCGGGAGCAGGTCCCGCACCGGTGCGCAGGGCACGCCGGTGTGGGCGGCCTGCTGCAGGCGGGCGGCTGCGGCGTCGATCGTCGCCGTGCTCGGGACGTCGGCAACGGGGAACCGGTCTGCGGTCATGAGGCGCTCTCCGCGGGGATCAGGGGCAGCAGCCGGGTGAGGCGCTGCTGGGTGGACAGTCGTTCGGCCGGCACCGGACCGTAGGTGGTCGTGCGCTGCCGGGTCGGGCGGCCGATGGCCGTGGCGATCTCCTCCAACTGGGGAACGGTCCGTTCGGAGCCGTGCTGGGAACCCGCCATCCGGCTGATCGTCTCCTCCATGAGGGTGCCGCCCATGTCGTTGGCCCCGCCGGTCAGCAGTTGTTGCACGCCGCCGTTCCCGAGCTTCACCCACGAGCACTGGATGTTGTCGATGCGGCCGTGCAGCAGCAGCCGGGCGACGGCGTGCACGGCGCGGTTCTGCGCCGCGGTCGGTCCGGGCCGGGCGACGCCGGCCAGGTAGAGCGGGGCGTTGGCGTGCACGAACGGCAGCGGCACGAACTCGGTGAACCCGCCGGTGTCGTCCTGGAGCGCGGCCAGCGTGCGCAGGTGCGCCACCCAGTGGTGCGGCGCGTCGACGTGGCCGTACATCATCGTGGCCGAGGAACGGATGCCCAGCCGGTGGGCGGTTCCGACCACGTCCAGCCAGGTGGCCGCCGACAGCTTCCCCTTGGTCAGCACCCAGCGGACGTCGTCGTCGAGGATCTCGGCCGCCGTGCCGGGGATGGTGTCCAGCCCGGCCTCCTTCGCCGCGGTGAGCCAGTCGGTGATGCTCAGCCCGGTCCGGGTCGCGCCGTTCACCACTTCCATCGGGCTGAAGGCATGCACGTGCATGCCCGGCGTCCGCCGCTTGACCTCCGCGGCGATGTCGAAGTAGGCGGTGCCCGGCAGGTCGGGGTGGATGCCGCCCTGCAGGCACACCTCGGTCGCCCCCGCCGCCCAGGCCTCGTCCACCCGGTCGCCGACCTGGGCCAGCGAGAGCGTGTAGGCGTCGGCGTCGGTGCGCCGCTGGGCGAACGCGCAGAACCGGCAGCCGGTGTAGCAGACGTTGGTGAAGTTGATGTTCCGGTTCACCACGTACGTGACGTCGTCCCCCACGGTGGCCCGGCGCACGTCGTCCGCCAGCCGGCACAGCGCCTCCAGCGCGGGACCCTCGGCGTCGAGCAGGGCGAGCGCCCCGGCGTCGGACAACCCGGCCGGGTCCCGCTCCGCGTGCCGGAGCGCGGCCCGGACCTCCGCCGCCAGCGGCGCCGGCGTCGGCGCGCCGGTGCGCGCGGCGTGCCCGCGGACGGTGTCCCAGTCGCCGTAGACGGTGTCGAAGTCACTGCGGCGGTCGTCGGTCCGGCCCAGGGTGTCGACCTCGGCGTGCAGGTCCACCCGCCCGGTGCCGGCGGTCCCGAACTCGGGTTCCTGCCAGGGTCGGCCGACCGGGACGGCGTCCTCGCGCGCCAGTCCGTCAGGCCCGGCGAGGGCGGCGACGTGCGCGGCCACCCGCGGGTCCAGCCAGGGCTCGCGCTGGTAGGGCGGGTAGACCGTGAGTCGCTCCCGCAGCGTGAACCCGGCGGCGACGGTCCGCGCCGCCAGCTCGTCCAGCCCGGGCCACGGGCGTTCGGGGTTCACGTGGTCGGGCGTCACCGGGGACACCCCGCCCCAGTCGTCGATGCCGGCGTCGAGCACCATCCGGTGCTCCTCACCGATCAGGTTCGGGGGCGCCTGGATGCGGACGTCCGGTCCCAGCAGCAGCCGGGCGACGGCGACGGTCGCGGCGAGGTCCTCGACATCGGCGTCGGCGGAGCCGCGCATCGCGGTGTCGGGCTTGGCGCGGAAGTTCTGGATGATCACCTCCTGCACGCCGCGGTAGGCGCGGGCGATCTCGCGCAGCGTGAACAGCGCGTCGACCCGTTCGGCCAGGGTCTCGCCGATGCCGATGAGGATGCCGGTCGTGAACGGGACGGCGGTGCGCCCGGCGTCGTGCAGCACCTGCAGCCGGACCGCCGGCTCCTTGTCCGGGGACCCGTGGTGCGGGCCGCCGGGCTCCGACCACAACCGCTCGGCGGTGGTCTCCAGCATCATGCCCATCGACGGCGCCACCGGCTTGAGCCGGGACAGCTCCTCCCAGGACAGGACACCGGGGTTCAGGTGCGGCAGCAGGCCGGTCTCCTCCAGCACCGCGATGGCGCAGGCCCGCAGGTACTCCAGCGTGCTGGCGTACCCGCGCTCCTCCAGCCAGGTCCCGGCTGCCTCCCACCGGTCCTCCGGCCGGTCGCCGAGGGTGAACAGCGCCTCCTTGCAGCCGGCCGCGGCGCCGGCGCGGGCGATCTCCAGCACCTCCTCGCGTTCCAGGAAGGGCGCCGGGACACGGTGCGGCACGGTGGCGAAGGTGCAGTAGTGGCACCGGTCGCGGCACAGCCGGGTCAGCGGGATGAACACCTTGCGGGAGTAGGTGATGACGCCCGGGCGCCCGGCGGCGACCAGTCCGGCGTCGCGCACCCGGGCGGCGCTGGCCGACAGGTCGACGAGCGCCTCCCCCCGGGCGGTGAGCAGCACCTCGGCCTCGGTGCGGTCCAGGGCGACCGAGTCCCGGGCCCGGCGGAGGACCCGGCGCATCGCACTGTCGGTGGGCCGCAGGTCGGTGCCGGCGGCCCGGAGGTCGTCGCTCACATCCGGGCGATGATCGACGAGCCGATGTCGGCGATGTCCCGGCGCGCGGTGAACGGGTTGTAGAGGAAGACGCTGAGCGCGTCCAGCCCGCTCTCGATCATCAGCTGCGCCTTCTCCAGCAGGTCGTCGGGCGACCCGTACAGCGTCCAGAAGTCCAGGATCTCCTTGGAGATGTACGGCATGTGCCGCTCGTCGAAGCCCTTGGCGTAGGTGTCCCACTGGTCCAGGTGGCTCTCGGCACCCATCTCCCCGGGATCCCCCATGATCGTGTTCTGCACCATGGCGATCGACTGGTCGACGATGTCGGCGCCGATCTCCTCGCGGAACTTCTTGAGGTAGCCCATGTCGCTGATCGTCGAGCCCATCGCGGCCGTGGTGCCGAAGCCCTTGGTCAGGGCGTCCTCCCACGTCTCACCGTTGCGCAACTGGTAGAAGAAGGTGAGCCCAATCAGCTTGACGCTGCCCGGGGCGCGGCCCGCCGCGGCCACCTCCTTCTCGAGCTCGCGCCGGATCAGCTTGATGAACTCCGGGTTCGGGCCGGCGCAGTAGAGGATGGCGTCGGCGTACCTGGCCGCATTGGCGACACCCTTCGGCCCGCCCGCGGCGATGTAGATCGGGAAGTCCGGGTCGGTCCGGAAGAACCCGGCGTCCGGCGCGCCCAGCAGCTGCGCCGCCTTGGTCTCACCACGCCAGGTGTGGTCGATCCGGCCACCGCGGACGAGGGCGCTGATCACCTGCACCGCCTCGGCCAGTTCCTCGGGCTTGGCGCTCTTGCGGCCCATCGCGTGCAGCGCGGAGTTCGCGGTGCCCAGGCCGAGGAAACCGCGCCCCTCGGAGACCAGGTTCAGCGTCGCCAGGGAGTTCGCGACCGAGGGTGCGATCCGGGTCAGCGGGTCCAGCACGTACGGCCCGAGCTTGATCGTGGAGGTCTCCCGGGCGGCCAGCGCCAGGAACTGGAAGGGGTCACTGGAGTGCAGCGGCCCCTGACCGGCGCCGTAGTGGGTGATGCCGACGTCCTCGGCCAGCTTGACCTGGTCGAGTTCGGCGATGTGCGCGAGATTGCCGACGATGAAGTCCATCGCGTGCTCCTCGGTCTCGTGTGCGGACGGGAACGCTGACCCGGGGCGGAGGAACGAGGGGGGAGGCCATCGACCGGTGCGCAGCACCCGGGCTGCGCACCGTGATCACAGGTGTCTGTCGCCGGCCCGACGGCCGGCATGGTGCGCGAAGCAAACATGCCGGCCCTTCCGGTCAACGCTGACCTACCAACCCAGGCGAGTCCGCGACTCGAACCGTCGCGGGCGGCTGAATATCACACGCTGGCATGCTAGACGGCAAGACCTCGCCCCGATTTCCTCGCGGCCGCCCGGTGCCGGCGGCCGGCTCGGCCGGGGTCCGGCTCAGCCTGCGGTCGCGGAGCTCACGAGGCGCCCGCCCAGAAGCCCCGACTCTCCAGGTGGGCGACGAGCAGCTCGCCGGCGTGGTCCACGTGGCTGCGCATCGTGCCGCGGGCCTTCTCGGCGTCCCGGTGCCGCAACGCGTCGATGATCGCGCCGTGCTCCGCCACCGACGCGCCCTGCCACCCGTGGATGCTCGCGTAGAACCGCCGCGGCGCGTACCGGGCCACGCTGCCCAGCACCCAGATCAGCTTCGCGGAGTCCGCCGACCGGTAGACGAGGCGGTGGAACCGGAAGTTGAGGTCCTCCATCTCCCCGGCCGCACCCCGCCGGGCCGCCTCCTCCAGCTGCTCCTGCAACTCGGCGAGTCGATCCACCACCTCGGGTGACATGCGCTCGGCAGCCCGGCCGGTCAGCTCCGCCGCCGCATCGGCCTGGACCCGGAACAGGTCGACGACGTCCTGCCGGCTCAGCGGGGCGACGACGAACCCGCGGTGGGCCTCCAGGCTGACGAAGCCCTCACCGCGCAGGGAGAGCAGCGCCTCGCGCACCGGGGTGGCGCTCACGCCGACCTCCTCGGCGATCCGCTCGAGCCTCAGGAACTCCCCCTGCCGGACCTCGCCGGACATGATGAGGTCGCGGATGTAGGAGGCCACCTCGTCGCTGAGGTGGGCGCGCCGCCGCTTCCGGAAGTCCGCGGCCGCGGTGCGACCGCCGCGCGCGTCCGGACCGGGTGCGCCAGGCTCCACGTCTCCCCTTCCCCTCTGCGGACGACCGTGTCGTCGTGCGGGCCAGCATCGCACTCCCCGACGCCGTGCCGCCGTCCCGACCTGACGGCGCCGCGCTGCACCTGGTCCCAAGCGTTTTATATGTTGTACAGTCCGCGCCGTGACTGAGCGGACGTCGCGCCCTCTCCCGCTGACCGGCCTGCTCGTGGTCACTCTCGAGCAGGCCGTCGCCGCACCTCTGGCCACCCGGCAGCTGGCAGATCTCGGCGCCCGGGTGATCAAGATCGAGCGGCCGGGCGGAGGCGACTTCGCCCGGGGCTACGACGAGACGGCCGAGGGTCTGTCCAGCCACTTCGTCTGGCTGAACCGCTCGAAGGAGTCGGTGGCGCTGGACCTGAAGCAGCCCGGCGCCGTGACCGCCGTGGAGCAGCTGCTCGACCGGGCGGACGTCTTCGTGCAGAACCTGGCCCCCGGAGCAGCCGAGCGGCTGGGCCTGGGCTCGCAGTCGGTCCGGGCCACCCGTCCCCGCCTGATCACCTGCGACGTCTCCGGGTACGGGACGGAGGGTCCCTACCGGGACCGCAAGGCGTACGACCTCCTGGTCCAGGCCGAGGCGGGCCTGCTGTCGGTCACCGGCACCCCGGACGAGCCGGCGAAGGCCGGGATCCCGGTCGCCGACATCGCGGCCGGCAGCTACGCCTTCAGCGGCATCCTCGCCGCGCTCTACGAGCGGGAGCGGACCGGCCAGGGCAGCTCCGTCGAGGTGTCACTCTTCGACTCCCTCGCCGAGTGGATGGGCTTCCCGTTCTACTACGGGACCTACAGCGGGGCGGCGCCGCCCCGCAACGGTGCGGCGCACGCCGCGATAGCCCCCTACGGCCCCTTCTCCACCGCCCACGGCGAGCAGATCGTCCTCGCCGTGCAGAACGACCGCGAGTGGTCCCGGTTCTGCGACGTGGTGCTCGCCGACCCGTCGATGACCGTCGACGCCCGGTTCGCCACGAACACCTGTCGGGTGCGGAACCGGGCCGAGCTGCAGGAGCGGATCGACCGGCGCATCGGCCGGCTCACCGCGGGTGCACTGGAGGACCTGCTGGACCGCGCCGGGGTCGCACACGCGCGCATCACCGAGGTGACGGCCCTCGGCCGCCACCCGGCCCTGCAGTCCCGCTCCCGCCTGCGGGAGGTCGGCTCGCCGGCCGGCCCGCTCGTGGCCCTCGAACCCCCGCTGACCGGCGCCGCCCGTCCGGCGGTGATGCGTCCCGTGCCGTCCGTCGGCGAGCACACCAGGTCGGTGCTGCGCTGGGCGGGCCTCGACGAGGCCGACATCGCGGCGGCCCTGGGCCCCACGGCAGTTCCGCCGGCCGGACCGGCCGCGGCATCCCACGCGTCCGGAGAGGGACCATGACACAGCTGAACGACGAGGAACGGGCCATCGTCGCGACCGTCCGGCAGTTCGTGGAGCGCGAGGTCGCGCCGGTCGTGGACGAGCTGGAACACGCCAACACCTATCCCGGGGCGCTGATCGAGCGGATGAAGGTCCTCGGCGTCTACGGGCTGCTCGTGCCCGAGGAGTTCGGCGGCCTCGGCGTCTCCACGGCGTGTTTCGCCGCGGTGACCGAGGAACTCGCCCGGGGCTGGATGAGCCTGGCCGGGGCCATGGGTGGGCACGGCGTCGTGGTCAACCTGCTGTCCCGCTTCGGGACCGACGAGCAGCGGCACCGGTACCTGCCCGCGCTGGCCACCGGGGAGCTGCGGGCGACCATGGCCCTGACCGAGCCCGACGGCGGCTCGGACCTGCAGAGCATGCGCACCGTCGCCCGCGCCGACGGTGACGACTACGTCGTCACCGGCACGAAGATGTGGATCACGAACGCCCGCCGCGCCGGGCTGGTCGCCCTGCTGTGCAAGACCGACCCCGGGGCGACCCCGCCGCACCGCGGCATGAGCATCCTGCTCGTGGAGCAGGGGCCGGGCATGACGGTCTCCCGGGACCTCTCGAAGCTCGGCTACAAGGGCGTCGAGACCTGCGAGATCTCCTTCGACGACTGCCGCGTGCCGGGCGCGCGGGTGCTCGGCGGCGCGGTGGGCGCCGGCTTCACGCAGATGATGACGGGCCTCGAACTCGGCCGGATCCAGGTCGCCGCGCGGGCCACCGGCGTCGCCCGCGCCGCGTTCGAGGCCTCCCTGGCCTACTCCCAGCAACGCGTCTCGTTCGGGGTGCCGATCTGGCAGCACCAGTCGATCGGCAACTACCTGGCGGACATGGCGGTGAAGCTCGAGGCCGCCCGGATGCTGGTCTTCGCGGCGGCGGACCGCCTCGACGGCGGCGCCCGGTGCGACCTCGAGGCCGGGATGGCCAAGCTCTACGCCTCGGAGGTGTGCCTGGAGCTCTGCCAGCAGGCGGTGCGCATCCACGCCAGCAACGGTTACTCCACCGAGTACCCGGTCGAGCGGTTCTACCGCGACGCACCGCTGATGGTGGTCGGCGAGGGGACCAACGAGATCCAGCGCTCGGTCATCGCCCGGCAGCTCGTCGAGCGGGGAGGACTGCCCTACTCATGACCCCCGCACGACAGGAACGCAGCCCGGCAGGAACACAGCAGTCCATGTCCGACGGCAACAGCCGCGCCCGGGTCCCCGGAGCGGCTGGGATGGGAACCCGACCACGATGTCGCTAGCTCTCTGCGCGTTGTCGCACACGCCCGTCATGGGCGTCCACCAGCCGGCCGACGAGGTCGTCGCCCGGGTGGAGGCCGCCCTCGACGACGCCCGGGCCTTCGTGGCCGACGTCGATCCCGACCTCGTGGTCGTGTTCGCGCCCGACCACTACAACGGCTTCCTCTACGACCTGATGCCCTCGTTCTGCATCGGCGCCCAGGCGACCGCGATCGGCGACTACGGGACCTCGGCCGGGCCCCTGCCGGTCGACCGGGCCGCAGCGCGGTCCCTGGCCTCGGCCGTGCTGGACGCCGGCGTGGACGTGGCGTTCTCCGAGCGGATGACCGTCGACCACGGCTGCGCCCAACCCCTCGACCTGCTCTTCGGCGGCATCGACACGGTTCCCGTGGTGCCGGTGTTCATCAACTGCGTCGCCGAGCCGCTCGGACCGGTGAGCCGCGTCCGGCTGCTGGGCGAGGCCGTCGGCCGCGCCGCGGCCGCACTCGACCGCCGGGTGCTCCTGCTCGGCTCCGGCGGGCTGTCGCACGACCCGCCGGTCCCCCGGCTGACCGAGGCCCCGCCCGAGGTGGTCGAACGGCTGATCTCCGGGCGGAACCCCACGCCGGAGGAGCGGGCCGCGCGGCAGGACCGCGTCTTCGACGCGGCGCTGGCCTACGCGGCGGGAACGTCGGACCTCATGCCGCTCAACCCGGAGTGGGATCGGCGCTTCCTCGAGGTGCTCGGCGGCGGTGACCTCGCGCAGCTCGACTCGTGGAGCAACGAGTCCTTCGTCCAGGAGGCCGGGCACTCCTCCCACGAGGTGCGCACCTGGATCGCGGTCCACGCCGCCCTCGGTGCCATGGGGCCCTACGAGGTCCGCTCCACCTTCTACGAGGCGATCCCGGAGTGGATCGCCGGGTTCGGGGTCACCACCGCGGAGACCCGCGGCCGCTGAGCCGGCCGGACCGGCGGCCGGCCCTCCGTACGGGGCCGGCCGCCGCGGCTACAGCAGCCCGCGGTACAGGCCCCCGTCGACGGGGACCGCCGTCCCGGTGACGTAGCGGGCCGGCTCGGAGCAGAGGAACGCCACCACCGCGCCGAGGTCGGCCGGCTCGCCGACGGCCTTCGCCGGCACCTCCGCCGCCATGTCGGGCAGGCGGTCCCCCGCCCAGCTCTCCAGCCGCTCCGTCCGGTGCAGGCCGGGCTGGACGCTGTTCACCGTGACGCCGTCGGGCGCCACCTCCAGTGCCAGCGTCTTGAGGAACGCGGTCAGCCCGGAGCGGCCGGTGTTGGACAGGATCAGGTCGGGGAAGGGCTGGCGGACGCCGACCGACGTGATCGCCACGACCCGCCCCCAGCCGCGCGCCTGCATGCCGGGCACGGCCGCCTTGCACATCGCCACCCCGCTGAGCACGTGGTTCTGCAGCGCGGGGCCGTACTCCTCCAGCGCGGTGGACGCGAAGGTCCCGGCCGGCGTCCCCGGCACGTTCACGACCAGGATGTCGATCCCGCCCAGGACACGCTCGGCGCCCTCGACGAACCGCGTCGCGCCCTCCGGCGTGCTGACGTCGGCGACGATCGGCATGGCCGCTGCACCGATGCGGGCTGCGGCCTGCTCGACGCTGTCCCGCTGCCGACCGCAGATGGCGACCTGCACACCGGCGGCCGCCAGCGCCTGCGCCGTCGCGAAGCCCAGCCCACGGGTGGATGCGGCCACGGCTGCCCGCCTGCCGGCGATGCCCAGGTCCATGTCCTGCCTCTCTGCAGTGGTGCTGGTGCGGGCCCACCGGCGTCGGCGGGCATCCGGGTCACGGGAGCGTGGAGAGCAGGAAGTCCAGGTGCAGGGCGTTGAACCGGTCCGGTTGCTCGTAGTGCGGCCAGTGGCCGGCGTCCTCGATCAGCTCGAACCGGGAGCCCGGGATGGAGTCCGCCCAGAAGTGCCCCTCGGCGATCTCGCTCGTGGGGTCGTCGGTGGTCCACACCACCAGCGTCGGGGCCTGGATGCGCCCCAGCCGTTCCTCGGTCATGAGGTTCTCGGTACGGACGTCGAGGTCCTGCAGGACGAGGATGTTCCCGACGTTCCGCTTCATCTCCGGCTGCTGGTAGATGGCGTGCCGGATGGCGACCAGTTCGTCGGTCACGCTGGTCCCGGGGTGGGCCATCAGCCACTTGAGCCGCCGCCGGGTGCCGGCCGGGTCGCTGTTCTCCACCGCCGCGAGGGTCGAGGTGCGGATCTGGTTCATCACCTCGGGCTTCGCCACGGTCCCCCCGGGGGCGAGCAGCGACAGCGAGCGCACCCGGTCGGGGTGCTCCGCAGCCGCCCAGGCGGCGACCCAGCCGCCCAGGGACTGGCCCGCCAGGTGCGCACGTTCCACGCCGCAGGCGTCCAGGTACCCCAGCAGGTGCTCGACGTAGGTGGGGATCGTGTACGGACGGTCGGGCTTGCCGGTATACCCGTGGCCGAGCATGTCGATGGCGTGCACGGTGAAGTGCTCCGCGTGTGCGGCGATGTTGCGGCTGAAGCCGTCGAGGTGCCCGCTGGTGCCGTGCAGGAAGACCAACGGCGGGCCCGAGCCGGCCTGCAGGCTCCGCGTGGGCACCCCGCCGACGTCGACGGTGCTGACGCTGAACTCCAGCCCGGTGAGGTCCGTCCACACGGTCATCGGTGATCTCCAGATCTGGTCGGAGGCGACGTCGAGGGACCCGCGGCCACTCGAGGGGAAGGGCTCCGACGTCGCGTTCACTCCGCGGCCGCGGGCGGCCTGCCCCCTGCTGCGGTCAAGCTAGGCGGGGACGTCGCCATGGTCAAGTATTTTATACAACCAGACTCGACGGGCTTCCGACCAGGAGTTCCTCGCCGGCGCGTGGGTCGCAAACCGGTTGCGCAGGGCGGCCGGAGCCGGCGTTTTTCGGCTCGGACGGGGCGTCGGTCCACGGCTACCGTGCGCCCGACCCACCCCGACCAGCACCGTCGACAGGAGACACCGTGGTCAAGTCCTGGATGTTCGACATCTTCAACTACCCCTACGACAAGCGGGCGGAGAACTTCAGCCCGGAGCTCTGCTCGGAGCTGTACGACTGGCACTTCGACACCTGGGTCGGGGCCGAGGACCAGGGCTTCGACGGCATCTTCTTCAGCGAGCACCACTTCACCGCCTACACGGTGAGCCCGTCGCCGAACCTCCTCGTCGCGGCGGTGGCCGCGCGGACCAAGAACATCCGACTGGGCGTGATGGCCAACATCATCCCGTTCCACGAGCCACTGCGGCTCGCCGAAGAGGCGGCCATGCTCGACTACCTCACCCACGGCCGCCTCGAGGTGGGCATGGGCCGCGGCGTGGACGAGCTGGAGTTCTCCAAGGCCGGCATCCCGATGGAGGAGACGCGCCCCCGGTTCGAGGAGGGCATGCAGCTCATCCACGAGGCGTGGCGCAACCCGTCGTTCACCCACCACGGCCGCTTCTGGGACTACGACGACGTCGCGGTCTGGCCGAAGCCGATCCAGCAGCCGAACCCGCCGGTGTGGATCACCGCGCTCAGCCCGGCGACCACCGAGTGGGCCGGCACCCAGGGCTACAAGATGGCCCACACCTTCCTGCCGGTCCCGGACACCAAGGACATGTTCGACCGGTACCGCAAGGCCGCCCGCGAGGCCGGCAACTCGACGGCGCCCGACCGGGTCGCGGTGATGCGCAACATCTTCGTGGCCCCGACCGACGCCGAGGCCAACGACCTCGCCGAGCCGGCTCTGGACCACCTGTTCGGGCTCTTCCGCACGCACGCCATCTTCGAGGACCTCGACAACGTCCCGAAGGGCTACGAGTACTACCAGTCGTTCTTCCGGCCCTTCGTCCAGGACAACGTGAGCTGGAAGGACCTCAACGACGCCGGGATCATCTGCGTCGGCTCGCCGGAGACGGTCCGGGACAAGCTCGTCGCCCAGGCCGAGGAGCTCGAGTGTGGCAACATCATTGTCTGGGGCACCTTCGGCTCGCTCACCGAGCAGCAGACGAAGCGCTCGTACGACCTGTACTCCAAGAACGTCATCCCGGCGCTCAAGGGTCTGAAGCTCCCCGGTGAGGAGCCGAACGCCGGCTGAGCCTACGGAGCCCCGGGGCCCGCGCCGTCGCGGGCTCCGGGGCCATCCCGGTCAGCCGCCCGAGCGCAACGTGTCCGACGGGGAGCGGCCGTACTTGCGCCGGTAGGCCACGGCGAAACGGCCGAGGTGGCCGAAGCCCCAGCGCAGCGCCACGGCGGTCACCGTGGTGTGGGCGCCCCCGTCCGCCAGTTCCCGGTGCACCCGCTCCAGCCGGACGTCACGCAGGAACTCCATCGGGGACATCCCGACGTGGCTGTGGAACGCCGCCTGCAGGGTGCGGACGCTCACCCCGGCCGCATCGGCGAGGTCGGTCGTCGTCAGCGGGTCGTCGGGGCGCTCGACCATGAGGTCCATCGCCCGCCGGACGTGCCGCGGCCGGCTCGGCCCGGGCGGGGCGGCGAGGGCGTCGCAGTGGTCGTGCGGCTGGGCGGCCAGCAGTCCGCTCATGACGAAGTCCTCGACCTGGGCGACCATCAGCCGGCTGGAGAGCCAGCTCTCGGCGGTCGTGTCGAGCTCGGTCACGATGCTGCTCAGCAGGGACACGAAGCTGCGGACCGCCGGGCTCTCGTCGAGGGCGAAACGGAAGACGATCGACCGGCCACTGGGGCGGCCGACGGTGCGCTCGAAGTGCCGGTGCAGCGCCTGCTGGTCGATGCGGACCGCTACCTGGGCACAGTCGCTGCCCCAGCTCATCCGCCACCCCTCGTCCGGGGTGAAGACGACGCCCTCACCGCGGCGCGACTGGTCCACCTCGTCCCGTCCGCGCCACGACCGGACCGCGCCCCGGTGCAGGACGTTGAGGTGGTAGCACGGCCCCATGGCCCCGAGCCCGCCGATCTCGACGGGGGCGCCGTACCGCGAGTAGGCGAACGTGACCCGGTCGAGCTGGACGGCGTGCAGCCGGGCGGCCACCACTCCCGGGCCGGCGACGTCGACCTGGTGTGGCACGAAGACGTTCCCGATGCCGCGGCGGGCCTCGTCGAGGTCGCCGGACGCCAGCACGACATGGCGGGACAGCGGTTCCGTCCCGTGCCGACGACGACCGGCCGGCTGATCGCTCACCATCTCTCCGCTCCGAACCGCACGGCCGGTGCCCGGCCGCGGTGGACGGCGAGTCCCCGGGCGAGGAGGCTCGCCGTCCACCACAGCGTTCCGGTCCCCGGTCATCCCTCCTTCGTCAGCCAGTCGATGACCAGCTGGTTGAACGCCGCCCGCTGCTCCCACTGCGGCCAGTGCCCTGCCCCGTCGATGAACTCGAACCGACCGCCGGGGATCTTCTCGGCCATGTCCATGCCCACGCCGGCGGGGCCGGAGGGGTCGTCCGACGTCCAGATCACCATCGCCCCGTGGGGCACCGCCGCCAGCTCCTCGTCGGTGACGAGGTTCCGGCGACGGATCTCGGGGTCCTGCAGGCACAGCAGGTGTCGCATGGACTCGGCGAAACCGGGCCGGGCGTAAATGGCCCGGCGGATGGCCACCAATTCGTCAGTGACGGTTGCCGGGTCGGCCATCAGCCATTCCAGCCGGGCCCGGATGTTCGCATCACTGGGATCGTCCGCGGCCGCCTGGGAGAGGCTGCGGATCCGCTCCATCACCTCCGGGCGGGCCATCGTCCCGCCCGGGGTGTTGAGCACCAGACGCGCGGTCCGGTCGGGGTGGGCGGCGGCGAACTTCAACGCCACCCACCCGCCGAGGGACTCCCCGCTGAGGTGCGCCCTGGCCACGCCCAGGACGTCGAGCAGGCCGGCGAGGTGCTCGACGTAGTCGGGCAGCTCGAGGTTGCTCGTGGCGTGGGTGGTGTACCCGTGCCCCGGGTAGTCGTAGGCGATCACCCTGAAGTGCTCGGACAGCGGTCCGATGTTGTGGGCGTAGGCCTCCAGGTGGCCACCGGTGCCGGGCATCAGCACCAGCGGTTCCCCGGCGCCGGCCTGCAGGACGCGGGTGCGCCACGGACCGACGTCGATGTACTCCACGGTGTGCGGCACGTCGCCAAGGGCGACCCAGACGGGGGTGTCGCTCATGCGGTCGCGCCCTCCGTGGCGCCCAGCGCCTGGGTCACCTCGGCGGCCGTGGTGATCTCGGCGAGCAGCCCCATCGAGCCGACGGAGGCCTGGTGCGCCTCGAGGGTCCCGGCCGAACAACCGTCCTCGACCAGGATCGTGCGGTACCCGTGGTCGCTGGCACCGCGGACGGTCGCCTCGACCGAGGCATTGGTGGCCACGCCCGAGACGATGAGCGTGCTGACGCCCAACTCCTTCAGCAGGTCCTGCAGGGGGGAGTCGACGAACGGACCGACCCGCTGGTGGGTGACGACGTGGTCGCCGTCGGTCGGCGCGACCTCGGCGACGATCTCGGCCGAGGGGCTGCCGTCCTTGAGGCAGCCGAACTGCGCGACCATGCCCAGCAGCGGGGAGTTGGCGTGCAGGTCGGAGTAGTCGGGCTTCCACGCCACCCGCGTGTAGATCACCGGAACGCCGGCCGCCCGGGCCGCGGCGATCAGATCGGCATTGACGGCCACCACATCGCGGGCCACGACCTGCTCGTGGAAGAAGTCGGCGAAGGCGCCGCCGGCGCTGACGACGTCGTTCTGCAGGTGCACGGCCAGCAGTGCGGTGGTGCGGGGGTCGAGCTCCATGGGATTCCTCCTGGTGGGGTGGATCAGGGGCGGACGGATCGGGACGGGCAGGTCAGGCGCGGGCAAGGATGCTCTTGCCGATGTCGTTGATGTCGCGCTCTGCCGTGTAGGGGTTGGACAGGAAGACCTGCACCATGTCGGCCCCGGACTCCGTGATGAGCTGGGCCTTCTCCAGCAGCTCGTCGGGGCTGCCGTAGAGGCACCAGTAGTCGACGAGCTCCTTGGTGATCAGCGGCAGGTGCTTGGGGTCCAGGCCGCGCAGGTACTGCTTCCAGACGTCGAGGTAGTGCGGCCGGTCGACGGCGTTCGGGTCACCGAGGTAGGCCATCGCCGCCTCGTTGGTGGCGTTGACGATGTCGCCGCCGAGCTCGTCGACGTGCTGGTTCATGAACCCGATGTTCGTCAGGCAGGAACTGATCGGACCCGAGCCGAAGCCCTTCGAGATCCCGTCCTCCCAGGTCTCGCCGTTGCGCAGCTCGTAGAACCAGGTGACGGCGACGAGCTTCACCGAGCCGGCCGGGCGGCCCGCATCGGCGACCGCCTTGTCCAGCTCGCGGCGGACGAGCCCGATCATCTCGGGGTTCGGGCCGAGGCAGTAGACGATGGCGTCGGCGTAGCGGGCGGCCTCGTGCAGGCCCTTGGGGCCGCCGGCGGCCACCCAGATCGGCACCCGGTCCTTGATGTTGTACCAACCGGCGTCGGGGTCGAGGAACTCGATCTCGCGCTGCTCCCCCAGCCAGTCGTGGACGACCCGCTCCCCGTTCAGCAGCCCGCGGGAGACCTCGAGGGAATCGGTGAGCTCCTTGATCCGGGCGGTGCGGTGACCCATCGAGCGCAACGCGTTGTTGGCCGTGCCGATGCCGAGGAACGTGCGCCCCGGAGCGAGGGCGTTGAGCGTGGCGATCGAGTTGGCGGTCACCGGCGCGATCCGGGTCAGCGGGTTGGTGACCATCGTGCCCAGCTGGATGGTCGACGTCTGCTGGGAGGCGATGGCGAGGAACTGGTACGGGTCACTGAACAGCAGCGGCCCCTCACCGGCACCGAAGTGCGAGACGCCGAGGTCCTCGGCCTGTTTCACCATGCCGATCTGGTCGATCTTGGCGCACGTGCCGATGACGAAATCCACTGCTGCTCCTTTGCGGCTCCGGCTGGGCCGGATGTGGGTGGGGGGTGGTGCGGTCGCGCTCTGATGCGGTCGTGCTCTGGTGCGGTCAGGCCGGTCGTGCGGTGGTGATGGCGAACCCGGCGATCCACTCCGGGATCGGCTCGTAGAAGGACTGCGTGACGACGTAGGGACCGGCCGCGGCCAGCGCGGCGTAGGCCGCGATCGAGGTGCGTACCTCGTGCGAGGAGTGGCCGGCCTGCGTGACGAACGACTCGTTGCTCCACGAGTCGAGCTCCTCGAGCTCCCCGGACGCGAGGACGTCCAGCAGCGCCCGGTCCCACTCGGGGTTGAGCGGCTGCAGCGGCAGGGTGCCGGCGGCGAACTCCCGGGCAGCCGCAGTCACCCGCGTCTCCCGTTCGGCCCGCTGTTCGCGCGTCGGGTTGCGCCCGCTGATCAGCCGCTCGGCCACCTCGGGGGTGGCGCCGGCGAGGGCCGGCACCGGCGGGTCGTGGGACAGCCCACCGGAGCCGAGGAACAGCACCCGCTTGTCCAGCCCGGCGGCTGCCCGACCGAGCGCGGCCCCGAGGAGTCGGGCGCGGCTGACCGGGCCGAGCGGTTCGGCGACGCTGTTGATGAAGACCGGGACGGTCGGCACCGCCGCGATCCCACCGAAGAGCAGGGTCAGTGGCTGGGTGAAGCCGTGGTCGACGTGCATGCGCTCGGAGACGGCCACGTCGATGCCGGCCGCGAGCGCGGCCGAGGCGAGGAACTGCGCCAGGTCGCGGTCCACCCGCAGCGGGCCCTCCTCGTATCCGTAGTCCCCCACGGACCGGGCTTCGGTGCCGATGCAGAACGGCGGCATCATGTCGTAGAGGAAGCCGTTGTAGTGGTCCGGCGCGAGGACGACGACCACGTCCGGGGCGAAGTCGCCGATGAAGGCCCGGGCCTCGGCGAAGGCGGCCTCCACCCGGTCCCGGACGCCGGGAGCCGGCTCGTTGCGGGCCATCAGGGGCGAGTGGGAGACGGTGCACACCGCCAGGGACATCGGGTTCGCCTTCCGTGCGTCGGGGGTCGAGGTCATCACCAGGGGGCCGAGAGGAGCCATTCGGAGGGAGCGGTGGCCGTGACGCGCTCCCAGTCGGCGTCGGGCACGTCGAGGAAGGCGCCCTGGCTGTACAGCAGCGGCTCCCCCGGCGCGAGGTCCACCTGCCGCACCCTGCCGACGACGATCGCGTGGTCCCCGCCGTCCAGGACGCCGTGCAGATCGCACTGGATCTGCGCCAGCGCACCGTCGATCCGCGGGATCCCGTGCCGCCCCGGACGCACGGCCAGGTTCGCGAACCAGTCCTGGCCGGCCCGGGCGAAGGCGTACGCGACCTCCCGCTGGTCGTGGGCCAGCACGTTCACCGTGAAGCCGGGCCCCGAGGTCAGCGGATCGTGCATCCGGCGGTCCCGGCCGATGCACACGAGGACCAGCGGCGGGTCCAGGGACAGCGAGGCGAAGGCGCTGACGGTGCACCCGACGGGCTCGGCGTTCCCGGTCACCGTGGTGATCACGGTGACGCCGGTGGCGAACTGCCCCATCGCCCGGCGCATCAGCCCGGGGTCGACGTCGGCGTCCACCGTCATGGTCACGCCTCGGCCGCGCGGGACCGGACGGCAGCCACGGCGTCCCCGGGGTCGCCGGCCAGCTCGAGTGCCCGATCGACCAGGCGCCGGCAGTCGGTCTTGTCGTAGGTCAGGTAGTTCGCGGCGTAGAGGCGCACCGGGTCGCCGGCGTAGTACCGCTCGTACTGCAGGGCCCGTTGGCCGAAGCCGTCCCCGCAGAGGTCCCAGGCGAGCTTGTAGAGCCGGACCCGGTCGACCGCCGGCAACCCCTCCGCCCCGACGAAGTACTTCTCGATGTCGGGGGCGATCTCGCTGCCGAAGTCCTCGGCCGAGGGCATCATCAGCAGCCCGCCGGCTCCCAGTGTCTGCAACGTCTCCACCACCTTGGGATAGGCGGAGGACAGGTGCATGCGCAGGGTCTGCAACGCCTGGAACCGCGGCCGCACCGATCCGTTGGCGCCGACCTCGAACTCGGTCTCGGCCGCCACGATCAGCGCCCGGCAGGTCTCCACCGCGGCGATCGCCTCGCCGAGGGCCTTCTGCACGTGCAGGAAGCCGTCGGTCTTGACCGACTGGCACAACGCCATGGCCACTCCGGTGACGAACTGCATCTTCACCAGCCCGCGGACGCCGGTCTGGTGACCGGTGTGCTGGCGCAGGTTGGTGCGGCTGTACATCGCGTTGGCCAGCGCGACGTCGCCGTGCAGGAACACCCGGTCCCAGGGGACGAGTACGTCATCGAAGACGACCAGACAGTCGGCCTCCTCGAAGTGCGAGGAGAGCGGGTGGTCGAAGCTGTTGCGGCTGCCGTCGTCGTAGGGCTCGCGGGCGATCAGCCGCAACCCGGGGGCGTCGATCGGTACCGCGAAGACCGCGGCGTGCTTCTCGTCGCCCGGGCGCAGCCCCGGCAGGCTGTAGATGATCATCTCGTCGGCCATCGGCGCGAGGGTGGCCAGCATCCGGGCCCCGCGGACCACCAGACCGTCGCTGGTCTCCTCGACGACGCCCATGTGCAGGAAGGCGTCCTGCTGCTCCCCGGCCGAGCGCGACCTGTCGGTCTGCGGGGTGATCAGGGCGTGGGTGAGGAAGAGGTCGTTGTCCCGGACGTACTCGAAGTACGCCTGCACGTTGCGTGCGTACTGGGGGCCGAGCTCCTCGAACACGGCCGGCTCCTCGGCGAACGCCATCAGCGTGGTGTTCAGGAAGTCCGGCGAGCGGCCCATCAGACCGAGCGTCGCCTCCGACCACACCCGGAAGGCCTCGCGCCGGGCGACCAGGTCCTCGTAGGAGCGCGGCGGCACGAAGGCGATCCCGATCGGCCCGTCCGGCCCGGGGCGGGTGAGGACGGGGCCCAGTTCCGGGTCGCGCTGCATGTCGTAGAGGTGGGCGATCTGCTCGATCGGAGCGGCGAGGGCGGGATGGGTGGTGACGTCCTCGACCCGCGTACCGCGGATCCATACGTCGCGGGGCGTCTTGCGCAGCCGTTCGATGTACTGCGCACCCGTACGGATCGGCATGAACTGTCTCCCAACTGGCATGCTAGCGTTTCGCTGAACGTAGCGGCCGTCCTAATCCCACGCAAGCCTTGCGCGCGAAACGCGGAGCTGTCGGTCCGCAAGGGCACGCGCCGAGCTCTGTCGATGCGAGCCGTGATGAGCGATTACGCTTCGACCATGGCCGGTGACCCCACACATTCCAGCCCCGGCTCGCTCGACGACGTCTCAATGATGCCGGCGGTGGACCCCTACCTGCGGCGAGGGACGGCGGCCTATCGACAGATCAAGGAACAACTCCTCGACGGCCGCTGGACGGCCGGGGATCGGCTGTCGGTCGAGATGTTCAAGTCGGCGCTCGGCGTCAGCAAGCAACCGATCATGGAAGCCCTTCGTCGGTTGAGCGCAGACGGCCTCGTCGAGATCGTTCCGCAGGTGGGGTGCCGGGTTGCGTCCTACGGCCCGCAGGACGTCGGCGACTTCTTTACGCTCTTCGGGGCATTCGAAGGAGCCATCACCGCCGTCGCGGCCGAGCGCCGAACAGCAGCCGACCTGCTCGCCCTGGACGAAGTCCACGCCCGGATCGGTGACCTGTGCAGCGCGCAGGACACCGGCGCCCGCGCGCACGCCTATCGCGTCTTCAATCGTGAGTTCCACGGGGTCATTCACCGCATGGCCAGGTCGGACATGGTCGAGGAGATGAGCTTGCGCATGTGGGACCTCAGTGACTTCTTGATCAACACCGCCGGCATCCCCCAGCCCCTCAGCAGCGCACTCGACGACCGACACGCCGATCACGAGCAGATCCGCGTGGCTTTGGCGTCCGGAGATGCGGCGGGCGCCCGCGCCGCAATGGAGCGACACATCGTCGGCACATTGGCGGTCATCCAGTCCGAGGCCGACACGGAGGCCGTTCGCGCCGCCGGCAGCTGATCCCCCTACGGGTCCACCGACCCGATCCCGGGGGGTGTCCCGGATGTCGGCGCCCTGAGGTGCTCACTGCTGCTGGGTAACGCTGATGTCGGTGGTCAGTGACGAGATTGGGCTCGGGTCGATCCTGCGCTGCCGCCGGTAAGGGTGCGATGGGCCGGCCGATGCGGGCAACACCGGTCGCTGGCGGACGGGACGATCTACCGACATCGACGGGCCTCCCCTGGCGGGACCAGTCCGCGGGGGTCTGACCACCGAGACCCATGTGCTCGTCGATGGCAACGGGCTGCCGCTGGTCATCGCCGTGACACCCGGTCAGGCCAACGATTCCCCAGGGCTGCCACTACTGCTCGCGGAGCTGCGCGTTTCCCGCGTCGGTCCCGGTCGGCCCCGAACGGCCCCGGCGGCGTTGCGGGCGGACAAGGCCTACTCCGCGCGGGGGCACCGGCCCACGTGGGCTCCCGCCGGACGCCGTGGTCATCCCCGAGCCCTCCGACCAGATCCGGCACCGCAAGAACAAGGGCTCCCGCGGTGGCAGACCGGTCGACTTCGATACCGGTGACTACAAGAACCGCAACGTCGCCGAACGGGCCTTCAACCACTTCGAGAACTGGCGCGGCCTGGCGACCCGGTATGACAAACACGTCCCGTCTACCGAGGCGGCACGGTCCTGGCGGCGATCCTGCTCTTGGCTGGCCTGACTTCAAAGACATGCCCTAGCTCATGGGCCCTCGGTCGCCGCACGTCCGCTGGAGTGCCGCGGCAGTTGGCATCGCCGATTCGACAGACACCCGACGCAACACTTGTGGCGCGGGTCTCACCCGGCTACGGTCGGCACGCTAGCATGTCAGGAGGGGTCGATGAATCGTTCTCCATACCGTCCAGGGATCTCCGCGCCCACCGGTGCGCCCGAGGTCTCGCTGCCAAGCCTACGTCGCGGCGACCTCGCTGCTGCCGTCGCGGCGTTCCGGCGAGGCGAGCCGGTGCTGGTTGTCGACGACGAAAACCGGGAGAACGAAGGCGACCTGGTGGCCGCCGCCGAACTGATGACCCCGGAGCTGATGGCCTTCATCGTCCGACACACCGGCGGTGTGGTCTGTGTGTCGATGGACGCTGACCGACTGGCGGCGCTGCGGTTGCCGCAGATGGTTCAGGACACCGAGGACCCCAAGGGCACTGCGTTCACGGTCTCGGTCGACCTGCGCACCGGCATCTCGACCGGCATCTCGGCCGCCGACCGTGCCGCGACGGTGCGCGCGCTGGCTGATCCGTCTTCTACCGCCGAGGACTTTGTTCGGCCAGGGCACATCTTCCCGCTGCGTGCACGCCCGGGTGGCGTGCTGGAGCGCGCAGGCCACACCGAGGCCGCCGTCGACCTCAGCCGGCTGGCCGGGCTGCGCACCGCGGCAGTCATCTCCGAGGTCGTCAACGACGACGGTTCGATGGCCCGCCGTGGCGACCTCCGCCGGTTCGCGGTGCAGCACGATCTGCACCTGATCTCCGTCGACGATCTGGCCCGGCACCGGCGCGCCGCCGAACCGGTCGTGCGGCGCGCGGCCCAGACATCGCTGCCGACCGACCACGGGACGTTCCGGGCCTACTGCTACACCGGGACCGGCGATGCGGTGGAGCACATGGCCATGGTGATGGGTGACGTGCGGGACGGCCGGGACGTGCTCGTCCGGGTCCACTCGGAGTGCCTCACCGGCGACTTGTTCGGCTCGCACCGGTGCGACTGCGGTCAGCAACTGGACGCCGGACTGCGGCTCATCGCAGCGACCGGCCGGGGCGTCCTGGTCTACCTGCGGGGGCACGAAGGCCGCGGTATCGGGCTGGCGAACAAGATGCGCGCCTACGAACTGCAGGAGCAGGGGCTGGACACGCTGGATGCGAACCTGGCGTTGGGCTTGCCGGTCGACCTCCGCCGGTACGACGTCGCCGCCCAGGTCCTGATCGACCTCGGCGTCCGCTCGGTGCGGCTGATGACTAACAACCCCGACAAGAGCCGCGGTCTTGTCGAGCACGGCGTCGCAGTGAGCACGCGCGAGCCGATCGTCGTCGTACCCGGTCCGGCGAACGTCCGGTACCTGCGGGCCAAGCGCGACCGGCTCGGCCACGAACTGGGCGCACTCGACGAAGAGGTGCATGCCCTCCGCGGCGAGGCCGGCCTGACGTAGGCAGAGGCTGCAGGTCCGGACCGCTAACCCGTCGCAACCCCGCGGCAGCCGACCTCCGTCGGACGAATCCACCCCGCCGGCACCGCGCCGGCACCCCTACGAAGGGTTGACCCGAACCATGAGGCTTGGAAGTTTCCTGCTGCCCAGTGCGGCTGCGACGCCCGCTGAGTTCCGCAAGGGGTACGCCGGCGCGAACCCAAACTACTACCAGCGGGCGCTGTTCGAGAACAGTCAGATCATCAAGCAGATGGACGACCTGGGCTTCGACTTCGTGGCGTTCTCCGAGCACCACTTCCATCTCGAGGGCCTCGAGATGTCGAACAACCCGATCCTGCTGGGCGCTTGGGCGGCCGGCATCACCAGCCGGCTGCGCATCGGGCAGATGGCATCCGTGCTGCCCTCTCGGAACCCGATCCTCGTCGCCGAGGATCTGGCGATGCTCGACCATTTCAGCGGCGGCCGGATGTTCGCGGGCTTCGCCCGCGGTTACCAGTCCCGCCACGTGATGACCGTCGGCCAAAAGAACAACGCGTTCGCGACGTTCGCCACCGACCCGGACTACGCCGCGCACGACAAGGTCAACCGGGAGCTCTTCGAGGAGAGCTACGAGATCATCCGGGGCCTCTGGGAGAACCGCGAATACTCCTTCGAGGGAAAGCACTGGAACGTGCCCCCGGCGGGCATCTCCTGGGAGCACCCCGGCACCCAGAAGATGGCGCCGTCGACGGTCGACGCGGACGGGATGCTGCGCAAGATCGGGATCGCCCCGAACACGCTCCAGGATCCGTCCACCATCGAGTTGATGGTTCCGTTCACGCTGAGCCCCAACACGATCCGGTGGGCGGCTCAGGAGGCCGCCTGGCCGATCATCTTCAGCCCGATCAAGGAGATCGTCGACTCCTGCCTGGACGCCTACCACGAGGAGGCGCTGAAGCGGGATCCGAACATCAAGCGCGGCGAGAACGTCGGCCACTTCCGCGAGATCGTCGTGGCGGAGACCGACGAAGAGGCGTTCGAGATCGGTTCGAACGCCCTGGGCTTCATCTGGCCGGAGTGGCACGACTTCTTCGGCTTCAACGAGGCGCTGCGTTACCCGGGTGAGGAGGGGCCGATCCCGAACAACTACAGGGCGATGGTCGACCGCGGGTACTCGCTGACCGGCTCGGTCGACACTGTCGCCCGCAAACTCGAGCAGGTGATCGAGGATTTCGACACCGACCTGCTCGTGCTGTGGCAGGGCATCGGGCCGGCGTCCATCGACAAAATGCTGGCCAGCAACGAGTTGCTCGTCGACAAGGTGCTGCCCAAGCTCGGAATCACCCTGGAGCAGTTCAAGCCGACGCTGCGTCCCGAGTTCCAGACACCGATCTGGGACGAGACGCCCCCCGTCCGCTGAATCCCGCCCGCCGGGGGTGCCTCGACCAGAGTCATCCCCGGCGGCGGCGCGCTCCAGCGCGGTGTGCCGGGCTTCAACCCATCGTGGTGCGGGCCGCCCGGCGAGGGCCCGGCTCTCAGCCCACCTGTCCCGACACCCCGGCCGCTGTCGGGCCGGGCGGCGAGGACGCCGCCGACCGGCCGGGACTCAGCCAGCCGTCGGCCGCGGAAACCTCGACCGCCACGTCGACGAACCGCCGGACGGCGGCCCCGGCTCCCCGGCTCCAGTAGAGCTGGACGGGGATCAGCGTCTGCGGCTCGACCGCGCGCCACACGAACCCCTCTGGCAGGGGGTCGAACTGGGTCACGAACGCGACCGAGAACGCGCGGCCGGCCGCGATCTCCGCGCGGGCCGCCGGATCGCGGTGGAACAGCGCCGACGTCAGGTACTCGAACTCCTGGATCCGGCCCCGGAAGCCGTGTCCCCGGAAGGAGTCGACCACCTGGTCGAAGAAGTCCGGCGAGAATTGGCGGGGCCAGATGGCCAAGGTGCTGTTCGCCAGGTCCTCCATGGTCAGGAGGGGTCTGCCCGCCAGGGGATGCCGCTCCCCCAGCACCACCCCGATCGGCTCGTCCCGCAGCCGGACCGACTCGAGGTCCTCGTCCACGTGCGCGGGGCGGGCCATCCCGACGTCCACCCGTCCGGCCCTCACCGACTCGATGCTCTCCGTCTGCCACATCTCGACCATCTGCAGTGAGAGCCCGGGCCACTGCTCGTGCACAGCGGTGACCAGCCGGGGAAGGGTCTCGTTGACCAGGGTCGGGGTGTAGGAGACAACCAGCCGCCCGGTCTCGCCAGCGGCGGTGCGCCGGACCTCCTCGGCAGCCGAGGTCACCCGCTGCAGGATGGTGCGGGCGTGGTCGAGCAGCACCGCGCCGGCCTCACTGAGTTCCACCCGCCGCGTGGTGCGCCGGAAGAGCTGGACGCCGAGTTCGTGCTCGAGCTGCTGCACCTGGGCGCTCAGCGACTGCTGGACCATGTGCAGCTTGCGCGCCGCGCGGGAGAAGTTCAGCTCCTCGGCGACGGCGACGAACGCCCTCAGGTGCCGAAGTTCGAAGTTGTCAGCCACCGCATGCCCATTTCTCTGCCCAAACAGATTCACCAATCTAGTTGGTGAATCGACCAGAGAACAGTGTTTCCCAGGTCACATCCGCCGACCGTACGTTCGGTCCGTTCATGGTCACCTGAACCACCGGATGAGAGCAGGCACCGTGCAGCTGGTCAGCTACCGCCGTCGGGACGGCGCGGACTCTCCCCGCGTCGGGATCGCCGACGGCGAGCGGATCGTCGACCTCGTCGACGCGGCGGGGAGTCGCCCCGGTGGGCATCCCGTTCCCGGCTCGATGCTCGAGCTGCTCCGCCTCGGCGACGAGGGTCTCGACCTCGCCCGGAAGTGCCTGGACCGGGCGCGGGACACCGGCGAGTTCTCGGCACCTGCGAGCGAGGTCCGACTGCTCGCACCCCTCCCCCGCCCCAATTCGATGCGTGACTTCATGCTCGTCGAGGAGCACGTCAGGAACAGCTTCGGCAGTGTGCCGGCCGAGTGGTACCGACTGCCGATCCACTGGAAGGGCAATCCCGACACGGTCATCGGCCCGGACGATGAGGTCCCCTGGCCGCACTACACCGACAAGCTTGACTTCGAGCTCGAGGTGGCCGCGGTCCTGGGCAAGCGCGCCTTCCAGGTGACGCCGGAGCAGGCACTGGACTGCATCGTCGGCTACACGATCTTCAACGACTGGAGCGCCCGCGACATCCAGTTCCGCGAGATGGAGGTGCAGCTCGGGCCGGCCCTCGGCAAGGACTTCGCCACCACCCTGGGCCCGACGCTGACCACTGCGGACTCGATCGACATCTCCACCGCCCGCATGAGCGCTCGGGTCAACGGCGAGACCTGGTCCGAGGGCACTCTGGGCGCGATGGTCTTCAGCTTCGCCGAGGTCATCTCAACCCTGTCGGTGGACCAGCCACTGCAGCCCGGTGACGTCTTCGGCGGCGGCACCATCGGCCGCGGTTGCGGCCTGGAGATGGACCGCTGGATCGCACCCGGCGACGTCGTCGAGCTGGAGGTCACCGGCATCGGCGTCCTGCGCAACACCGTCGGCCAGAAGCGGCTGGCACCCGGCTACGGCATCGACCTCGTCCGTACGACGGCCTGAGCCGTCCCCCTGCTGCACGTACCGGACTGCCGCCCGGCAGACCGGCTCCCCCGCAACACGACGGAGACGCGCATGACCGAAGTGATCCTGCAGGTCTATCCCACGCTCGGTGACGAGCAGGAGATGGCCGCCCGCCGCCCGATCGGACGGGACAACGACGCCTACCAGCGGATGCTCGAGAGCCTTGTCGAGCTCGTCAAGGCCGCCGACGACCTCGGCTACTGGGGCATCACCCACGTCGAGCACCACATGCACTCCGAGGGCATGGAGATCTCGCCGTCCCCCCTGATGCTCAACCTCTACCTCGGGCAGCACACCAAGCGGCTCCGCCACGGTCAGCTCGGGCTGGTGCTCCCCGCGCACGACCCGATCCGGCTGGCCGAAGAGATCGCCATGGTGGACCACATGCTCAAGGGCCGGCTGTTCGTCGGCATGGCGCGCGGCTACCAGGCGCGCTGGCAGAACATCCTGTGTCAGCGGTTCGGCGTGACGTCGACGGCGTCGGACATGAGCGACGCCGACCAGCGCAACCGGCTGCTCTTCTCCGAGAACTTCAAGATCATGAAGAAGGCGTGGGCCGAGCCGCTGCTGCAGTACGACGGCCCGACCTACCAGGTGCCGTTCCCGATCGAGGGCATCCCGAACTGGCCGCCGGCCGACACGATCACCCGCCCGTACGGCCAGCCCGGCGAGGTCGACGAGCACGGCACGATCAAGGGCGTCAGCGTGG
>NZ_FOND01000035.1 GCF_900112815.1 Blastococcus tunisiensis | reverse complement strand
GGGACTGCTGCGCGGATCGGTGACAGGTTGGGTCACGCGGCCTGAGCGGCCAGTGTGGGTGTGATGGTCTCGTACTCGATGGGCGTGAGTCGACCGAGGGCGTCCTGACGGCGCCGGCGGTGATAAGTCCGTTCGACCCAGGTGACGATCGCGATCCGCAGCTCCTGTCGGGTGCGCCAGTGTCGGCGGTCGAGCACGTTCTTCTGCAGCAACGCGAAGAATGACTCCATGGCCGCGTTGTCGCCGGCCGCGCCGACTCGCCCCATCGATCCCGACAGCCGATGACGGTTCAGGGCGTGCACGAATTTCCGGCTGCGGAACTGGGATCCGCGGTCCGAATGCACGATGCAGCCGGCCACATCGGCGCCGTCGGCATGGCGCCGGGCGACGGCGTTGTCGAGCGCGGTGACCGCGAGCCGGGACTTCATCCGCGAGTCGATGGAGTAGCCGATGATCCGGTTGGAGTGCACGTCCTTGATCGCGCACAAGTAGAGCTTGCCCTCGGCGGTGCGGTGCTCGGTGATGTCGGTCAACCACACGGCATTGGGCGCCTCGGCGGTGAACACCCGGTTGACCCGGTCGTCGTGCACCGGCGGCCCGGGACGACCACCCTTGCCCCGCCGGGGCTTGCCGAACGCGCTCCACCAGCGGTTATCCGCACAGATCGCCCACGCGGTGCGCGTCGCCATCAGCTGCCCGTTCGCCGCAGCCTCGTCGACGAGCAGCCGGTAGCCGAACTCCGGGTCGTCCCGGTGGGCGTCGAACAGCGCGTTGGCCCGGTAGGCCGCTACCAGTTCGCGGGCCGTGACCGGGGCGGCCAGCCACCGGTAGTAGGGCTGGCGGGCGATCTTCAGAACCCGGCACGTCACCGTCACGGCGATCCCGTCGACGGCGAGCTCACGGACGAGCGGGTAGATCATTTTCCCGGCAGGTTCGCCTGGGACAGATAGGCCGCAGCCCGGCGCAGGACCTCGTTCTCCTGCTCGAGCAGCCGGATCCGCTTGCGGGCCTCCCGCAGATCGGCGTTCTCCGCCGCGGTGGTCCCGGGCTTGACCCCTTCTTCGACGTCAGCGGCCTTCATCCAGTTCGTCAGGCACGACTCGCTGATCCCGAAGTCCGCCGCGATCTGCTTCAGGTGCTGGCCCGGCTCACGGTTGCGAGCGACGTTCACGACGTCGTCGCGGAACTCCTTGGGGTAGGGCTTGGGCACGGTGAACATCCTTCCAGCGGCACCTGTCGGCACCACAGATCAGATGTCACCTACTCGCGCAGCAGTCCCTCTAGACGGCGGGCTGTGGTCGCCCTACGAACGAGAAGACCTAAACCAACTTGGTGACGCACGCGTGCTCTCGCATCTACGCCGTCAGCCGATCTTCGTCCGCGTCGACGGCGGCCTGACGATCAAGCGACCGTCTTTCGTGGGGATGGCCAAGGCCCTGTCCGCCGGTTCGTCGCGGTGCTGTGCGCATAAGAGCACAGGCAGCCGATCCGCCAAGCCCCATCCCGTCACCGCTTCGCCTTTGCAGCTAACGGCGCCGCACTTCCTAGTTGTGATGCCCAGGCACGTTGGTCGAGGGCCTGCGATCACAGTGTCTGACTTGTAGATGGGCGAAGGCCTCCCGGTGTGGAGTGGAGCTGTCGAGGAACCGCTCCGCCACCAGAGGAGGCCTTCATGGCCCACGCTACCCATGCCAACGCTGCCCTGACGCCTCGCGCGCGACTCCGTCTTGGTCGGCTGGTCATTGACCACGGCTGGTCCCCAGCCCGTGCAGCCGAGCGCTACGACGTCTCGTGGCGCACCGCCAAGAAGTGGGCCGAGCGCTACCGCGACGAAGGGCCCGCGGGGATGTTCGACCGGTCCTCGGCGCCGCATCATCAGCCGAACCGGACGCCGCCGCCGGTAGTCCGCAAGATCGTGTACCTGCGGTGGAAGCAGCGGCTCGGGCCGGTAGAGATCGGCGACCGACTCGGCATGGCCTCCTCAACCGTGCACGCGGTCCTGGTTCGCTGCCGGATCAACCGGCTCACACACATCGACCGCGCGACCGGTGAGCCGATCAGGCGCTACGAGCACGAGCACCCCGGCGACCTGATCCACGTCGATGTGAAGAAGCTCGGCAAGGTCCCCGACGGTGGCGGGTGGCGCTACACCGGCCGACAACAGGGCTTCAGGAACCGCGCGAGGACCGCGGCCCGAACCGGTGCACCCAAGAGCAAGTACCACCAGCCGCTGATCGGCACCTGCTACCTGCACACCGTCATCGACGACCACTCCCGCGTCGCCTACGTCGAGGCTCACGACGACGAGACGAAGGAGACCTCGGTCGCCGTGCTGCGCAACGCCGTCGCCTGGTTCGCCGACAGAGGCGTCACCGTGCACCGGGTGCTCAGCGACAATGGCGGCGCCTACCGCTCCTTCCTGTGGCGGGACACCTGCGCCGAGCTGGGCATCACGCCGAAGCGGACCCGTCCCTACCGCCCACAGACCAACGGCAAGATCGAGCGCTTCCACCGAACCCTCACCGAGGGTTGGGCGTTCAAGAAGTTCTACAACTCCGAGTCCGCCCGGCTCGCGGCTCTGCCAGCATGGGTCCACCAGTACAACCACCACCGGCCCCACTCAGCGGTCGGGAAGGCGCCACCCATCACCCGGTTGAACAACCTGGCTGGGCATCACACCTAGTCGGCTTCATGCTCGGCATCGTGCGCCGTGCGCTCGCGCTCTCTGTCCGCGACACGCACTGTTCACGACGGTGAACTTCTGGCGGCCCGGGGGCCGCAGGTTTCAGTAGAGGTAGCGGTCGATGCCGGAGCCGTGGGCCCAGATGTGGTTCATGCGGTCGGCGGTGCGGGCGTGGGCGGCTTCCTCGGCGTCGTTGAGCACGCAGTCGGTGCCGGGCGGGGTGGCCCGCAGCCGGGCGGTGAGCAGTCGGGTGTCGTCGGTGGGGATGAGGTCGAGCAGGCCGGCCAGCCGTGCGAGGAGCGAGATCAGCTCGGTGCGGTCGGGTCCGGTGGTAGCCGCTGCCGAGCTGCTCGGCGAAAGTACTGACCAGGTCGGCGATGTCGGAGTCCAGACCGGGGTGGCCGAGGGCGGCGGCGGAGAGGAGGTCGATGTCGGCGGCGGGCAGGGTGAGCGCGGTCATCGGCGCGTGCTCGTAGCGGCCGTCCGGGGCGAGCAGCCGGCCGCGCCCTGGCCCCTGGGACTGGGTGGGCGCCAGGGTGGTGAGCAGGCGCTGCACGGCGGCGAGCGCGACCCGGTCGGCCAGTGGCGCCGGCACCGGCAGCGGCTCCGTGACGGCGCTCGGGTCCCGCCGGTCGTCGTCCTCCCAGGTGCCCAGGCACAGCAGGATCTCTTCCAGGGCGCGTAGCGGCGCCAGCGGCTCGCCGTCGAGGTCGACGACGAGCACGGCCCGCTGCCCTGGCGGGGTGTCGTCGCTCGGTCCGGGGTGGCCGGTCGCCTGTTCAGTCACGGGCGGACAACCGCTCGGTGGCCGACCGGCCGGTCATGCCGGTGACCCGGCCGATGTCGGCCTCCGAGGCTCCGGCCGCGAGCGCGGCGTGCACCGCCTCGTCGAGCGCGCGGGCGGCGGCGGCCTGCCGGGCGGCGGCCGCCTCGACTTCTTCGAGGGCTTGCCATCCGGCAATGTGCCGGTGCCATTCCTGCCGCACCCGGTTCTCGTCGGCGGCCTCCAGCTCGGCCCACAGGCCAGCGGTGGCCAGCCGCCGGGCCGCCGGGTCGGCCAGCTCCGGTGGTACGCGGGTCCAGGGGGTGCCGCGCCAGCCGCAGGTGCAGCCGGCGGCCCAGCCGACGACCGCGGCGTCGGGGCGCCACTCCTCGGCCTGGTCGATCACCTCATGGCGAACCTGGCCGCTGGTGTGGGCGTGCACGATCCCGTCGCCGCGGAGAAGCGTGCCGTCCTGCCAGAGTCCCTCGGCGGTGGAGCCGTCGCGGTAGGTCAGCCGCACCCGGTCGCCGTTGCACGGCCCCTCGTCGGGCCGGTGGGCTATCAGCACACCGCGGGCGCTGCTGGTGCCGGCGCCTTGCGCGCCGTCGGCGAACAGCGGCACCACCCAGCCCTCGTGCTCCTGGCCGTCTACGACCGGGCCCATCCATCCCATCGCTCCTCCTCTCGGTGATTTGAGCGTCGCCGTTCCCGCGCTGGGCCGGCCTGTCCCGGTCGGTTCTGTGGATGACCGTCGGTGTCCACAGCCGGGGTGGCCACATGGCCTCACCGTGTGCCCGGCGTCGGAAGCGGCCCCGTGTCCGGTCCAGCCGCTCTCCGCCAGGCGCGGGGCTATCGGCGCGGGGACTGGGACTGGTCTGCTTGTGCGTCGATCCAGGTGCGCAGGTCGGCGCGGCGGTAGAGGACGCGCCGGCCGAGGCGGAAGCTGTTCGGGCCGATGTTCCGGTGTCGCCAGTACCGGAGGGTGGCGACGGGCGCGCGGAGCACGTCCGCGGCCTCGGTGATGGTGAGCAACTCGGGCTCGTGGTCGGCGGTGGGATCGGGCATGGCTGGCTCCCGGGGGTCGTCGGTGGTGGGCGGTGCCTTAACCACAGAAGGCGCTATTTCGGGCCCGGTGGTGACACTGCACGGCCAGCCTTGTCTGCCTGTCTCCAGTTGTTCTCCTGTAGCGGCCGCCGCTGGCGCTTCACCTGCCAGCGATGGAAGCCGTTCATCTCCCGACGCCGGGGGTCGGCGCCGGGACAGCCGGTGGACAGCCCCCCGGGACTGCGGCTGGGTTCGGTCCCGTCCCGATAAGCGGTCTCCCGGGACCGCCTCCAGTTCGTCTCCTGCCGATGCCCGTTGTCCTCCGCGACGCTGCCCTGTCCCTGGCCGATCTCCGCCGCCCGCGCTTGTGAACCACGTTCTCCGGTAGGCCGACGACAGTCGAGGACCCGTTCTCCCACAGGGACTGGAGAACCACCGGAGGTCCGCTGCTGACCTGGGTTCCTCCAGTTGTCCTCCTGTTGTCCTCCAGTCAGCCGATGCAGGCCGTGAGCATCGGGGCGCTCGCGCGCAATCGGCCCCTGTGGACAATCGCTCCTCGTCCACAGCATCGGGACGGAGCCCTCGGGCGGGCGCTGAGCTGGCCACGCTCGACTCATGGCGCGCGACACCGCACCCCGAGTACGGCGAGACCGCGGAGCCCGTGGCCGGTTCGCCAGGGGTCCCCGCGACGTGTCCGGTGACCGGGGCTCCCTGACCGGTGATCGCGCCAACTACATCGTCGTCGCGCCGCGGCCGTTGGGGCGGGCCAGGAGCACCCTTCGGGCCACGCTGCGCGTGGCGCCGGCTGCGCCGTCGTCAAGGTCCGCCTGCGGCGGGCTGTCCTTGCTGATCCCCCGACCCGTCCGGCAGCTCAGCGTAGGGGCCTCCCGCGCCGTCTCCTCCCGACCGGACCAAGATCCTTCCGCCCTTCGGGCGCTGCGCTGCGGAAGCAGTCTTGGTCCGGTCGTCCCCCGCCGTCGCTCCCGGCCCCTGAGCAGAGCTCTGTGCCGGACGGGCCGGGGGAATGGGTGGCAGGACACCTGTTCCGCAGTTCCTCCCGTACCGGCTTCGGCTCCAGTTCCGGGAGGGTCCAGATGACCAGCACCACAACAACCAGCGGCGCGGCCAGCGGCACGAGCAGTAGGCGGACCGGCAGGGGGAGCCGGGCCCGGCGGGCGCAGCTGAGTCCGGCGCAGCGGGAAGCCGCCGACGTCGCTCGGGCGGCGAAGATCGCCGCCCTGCACGAGCAGATCGGCGAGCGCGTCGAGCAGCTGACCGCTGATCCGCAGTGGCGGGCGATGCTCGACGCGGCCGCGAAGTTCCACACCTACAGCCTGGGCAACCAGCTGCTGATCGAGCTGCAGGCCGCGCGGCTGGGCATCAGCCCGACCCGGGTCGCCGGGTTCGGCACCTGGAAGGCGCTGGGCCGCAGCGTGGTCAAGGGGTCCACCGGGCTGGCGGTCCTGGCCCCCTGCACCTACACGCGCAAGGACGCCGGCACTGGCACCGGGCAGGAAACCGACCGGGCCGTACCCGTGACCGCGACGACGACGGGAACGGCGGGGGAGCCGGCCGGCGGGGACGCCGACCTGTCGGCCCGGGGGCGGGTGCTGCGCGGGTTCCGCGTCGCGCACGTGTTCGACATCTCCCAGACTGAGGGCGACCCGCTGCCCGATGTCGTCCCCGAGCTGCTCACGGGTGACGCACCCGCCGCCCTGTGGGAGGCGCTGGCCACCCAGGTCACCGGCCACGGCTACACGCTCGTCCGCGAGGCCTGCGGGCAGGCCAACGGCGTCACCGACCCGGCAGCCCGCGCCGTGCGGGTCCGTCCGGACGTCGCCGACGCGCAGGCGGTGAAGACCCTCGCCCACGAGCTGGCGCACATCGAGTGCGGGCACACCGCCGACGACTTCGACTACCGGGGCTGCCGCGGGCGGGCCGAGGCCGAAGCCGAGTCAGTCGCCTACATCGTCACCGCCTGGGCCGGGCTGGACTCCGGCGGCTACACCGTCCCCTACGTCGCGGCCTGGTCGGCCGGGGACACCGACGTCGTGCGCGGCGCCGCGGTCACGGTGACCGCCGCCGCCCGCCGCATCCTCGACCACCTCGACGACGCCGCCGACAGCGCCGAAAGCACCGAGAACCCGCCGGGGGACGGGGAAGCCGCCCCGCCCGCCGGCTCGGCCGAGCCACTCGCGGGCGCTCGCGCCTTCGCCGGCTGACCGACCGGACGCCGACATGACCGACACCAACACCATCCCCGCCGACACCACGAAGACTTTCGGACTTCGAAGGAGAACCCGCCATGACCACGACCACGCCAGTGAACGCCCTGAACACCGGCCGGGAGGGCACGCCTGACGAGCCTTCCGCGACCGAAAACGCTCAAAGTGCCGGGATCGAGCAGCGCGAGACCGAGCACGTCGACCCGGCCGCTCCCGGCAGCGCACGCGCCGGGACGGCCGGGGACAGCGGCCGGGCACACCGGCTGGTGTGGCTGGACCCCCGGGGGCTGGCCGTGCACCCCCGCAACATCCGCGACGATCTCGGCGACCTGTCCGGGCTGGCCGACTCGATCGCCGCCCAGGGCGTGCTGGAGGCCCTCACCGTGATCCCGCACGCCGCCGCCGACGGCGCGCCGGGCCACCAGCTGGTGGCCGGGCACCGCCGGGCGGCCGCCGCGATCCTCGCCGGACTGACCGCGGTGCCGTGCCTGCTGCGCCCCGACCTCGCCCCCGACCCCGCTGCGCTCGACGGCGACCGGGCCGCCCAGGCCGGGCACGTGGGCGCGATGCTGGCCGAGAACCTGCACCGCCAGGGCCTGTCCGCGGTGGAGGAAGCCCGCGGCGTGCAGGCGATGCTCGACCTCGGCGTTCCGCTGACCAGGGTGGCCAAGTCGACCGGGCTGGGCCGCAAGCGGGTCGCCAAGGCCGCCGGCGTGGCCCGGCTGGACGGCGACACTGCCGCCGCGGTGGCCGGTGCCGGGCTGACCCTGGACCAGGCCGCCGCCGTCGCCGTCTACGCGGGCGACGCCGACACGACCGCCGCCCTGGTCGTGGCAGCGGGAGAGGGGCCGGGGCGGTTCGCCCACGCGCTGACCCGCGCCAAGCAGGCGAGGGAGGAAGCGGAGCAGGCCGCCGCCCTGCTGGCGGAGCTGACCGCCGCCGGGCGCACCGTCCTGGACGAGGACACCGGGCGCGCCCGCACCCGGCTGGCCGACCTCGAGCACGAGGGCGAGTCGCTGACCGCCGACGGCCACGCCGGCTGCCCCGGCTCGGCGGTCTACGTGAACACCACCGGCTGGCAGGGGCCACAAGCCGTGGAGGTGTGCACCGACCCGACCGGCAACGGCCACCGCGCCCGCTGGACGACCACCGCCCTGCCCGGCAACGCAGGCGGTGAGCCACCCGGCGAGGCCGAGCGAGAAGCCGCCGCGGCCGAACGGCGGACCACCATCGAGAACAACAAGGCGATGGCCGCAGCCAACGAGACCCGCCGAGAGTGGATCAAGGGCCTGCTGCAGCGCAAGACCACACCCAAGACGGCGCTACGGTTCGCCGTCGAAACACTGGCCACCGACCCCCGGGCACTGTCCCGGTGGCTGTCCGGGCAACCCAACCGCGCCCAGGACACCGCCGCCGCCGACCTCGGCATCGACGCCCCCGGCCAGGAGTGGACCACCCGGGACAAGCCCGCGCTCACGCTGACCAGCGGCGAACAGGTCCCCGACGCCCGGCTCGCCGTGGCGCTGCTCGCCCACGTCGCCGGGGGCATCGAGTCCGGGCTGCACCGCCAGTCCTGGCGCAACCCCGGCACCGGCGACGCCCGCTGGCTGCGGTTCCTGGACTCCTGCGGCTACACACTCGCCGACATCGAACAACAGATCATCAACTCCGCGGACCAACACACCGACGACCCCTCACCCGACGCCACCTGACCGACGTCCGGCCGCCCCCGCACCCCTGCGAGGGCGGCCACGCCGAGGCGAGGGCCGGTTCGGTGGCCGGCCGGCGGCAAGGGGTCGCGCGTCCGCCGTCGCACACCCGTCTCCGGCCGCGCCTGTCAGACCCCAACGGCACAGTTAACCCCGACCCTGCCGGCCGGGAGAGGAGGGCCCAGTGATCTTCGAACCCAGAGCCGCCGACCTCGACCCGGTCGACGTGGAGAACGCCCTGCTGCGCGCGGCCCTGGGCGACTACTCCGACGAGGCCGCGATCCTCCTGCTGATCACCGCCGGCCACTGGCTACCGCAGCTGCAGAACACCGGACTGATCACCCTCGACGGGAACGTCGACGGCGATGGACTGTGGGCCCACATCGCCTGGTCAGACCTCGACGCGGCCATGCGCATCGGCACGATCACCGGGAACAGCAGCGAACGTCGGGTCCTCCAAGCAGCCGTCAGCATCGCCGACGCCTACCCCGTCGACCTCGGCGACCTCGCTGGTGGCCTCGACCACCGCGCCCTCACCCTCGTCCTCGCCGCCATCGCCCACGCCGCCGGCAGCCACGAACACCGCACCCTGACCCGCGATGCCGACGGCATCTCCCACCGGGGTAACCAGATGCCGCCGCTGGTCCCCTGGCCCTTGGGCGGGTGATACGCCGCGGATCTAAACCGTCCTGGATCTGACGGAGCCTCCACAAGATCCAGGACGATTCACCCAGAACATGACGTTCAGTGAGCGCTAGTAGCGCGCGGCAGACTTCTGGACGCCATCCACCACACCCAAGCTCAAGACCGAGCTGCGGGTGCACGAAAAGTGGAAGCCTACTTCTCCTCGACTCCACAACCAGCACATCATCGTTGGTACACCCCCCGGTCATTGCTCAGGCGTAGGGGAGCGGCGGATCACCATCGGCACCCGTGGACTGGCACCAACAATGACCCTGCGTTCCGCACGTGACCGGAGGGCGAAGTCGCCTTGCGCCATTGGTTCGTGACGAATCCCGGGCATGTCTCGTTGACTGCGGAGCACGCCGCCACCTACGCCGGGTGAAGCCGGCGACCCTTCGGGTGGCGGCACCGCTACCGGCACCGCGCACGCCGAGGAGACCTATGGCGGCGACCGCTATGGGTCGACGAGTTGCGGCGTCCTCGACCGTCGTCCGGGAGCGCGGCCCGACCTTGGGCCCGAAGGGCCGATGGTTTAGACGTTTCCCGGCCGTCATACTGACCTGTCCATCGCGCTGACTGTTGAGCGACGTACTCAACCGCGCTGCCCTTCTGTCGTGGTCGTGGGTCGGGTCAATACGGTCGATCACGCGGCTTCGGGGTGGTGCCACGATGGTGGCCAAGCTCCCGAGTTCACGGTCGTGCGTAGGGTCCACCGACGACAGCACTTGCGTGCGACCTGCGGAAACGAACTTTGGCGAACCCCCTCGGATGCCCCCGAGCCCCCTGGCAGCGTGGGATCAGGGGTTAAGTTCCTCGGCCGCGTCAGAGTACCGAGTAGTCCGCCGGAAGACCCGGCCGGCCGGTGGCGGCGAGCAGGAGGGGTCCGGCGAGGCCGTCGGCGGGGGCAAGGTCGGCGACCACCTGGAGGGCCTGTGCTGCAGTGGAGGAATTCCCGGACTGCGTCGGCCGGGCCGTCGCCATCGGGCTCGTCCCCAGACGGCCACCAGCCCGAGGGGGACGGCGACGAGCCCGGCGGTCAGGAAGATGAGGCGGTAGCGGCCGCCGTCGGCCAGGTCCGCGACGGCCACCGCGGCGACCGCGCTGCCGCAGAACAGCGCCCCGGCGAACAGGGACACGAGGGTGGCCCGCGCCGCCGGGAGCACGTCGGTGGCCCAGGTCTGCAGCGACGAGTGCATGGCGGCCCACGCGAGGCCCAGCAGGATCGCGACGGCGACCGCCGCGGGCGCCGTCCGGGACAGGGACAGCAGCAGGCATGCGGCGACCGTTGCCGCGGCGCCGACGGCGATCAGCCGCGAGGCAGGCAGGCGCCGGGACAGTCGGCCGACGACAGTCGCGAAGACAAGGACGGTGACGCCGTAGATCGCCGTGATTCCTCCGGCGAGGGCGGTGGAGGCGCCGGCGGCCTCGATCGCTGTGGGTAGCAGGGTGAGGACGCCGAGGAGCACGCCGCCCTCCACGAAGGCCAAGACCAGCACGAACAGCGCCGTCCGCGACCGGGCGACGGTCAGGAACGGCGCCATCGGGTTGTGGTGGGCCCGGGTCCGCGGGGGCTCGTCGAGGAGCCGCAGCATCACCGACAACGCCAACGCGCCCAACCCCGTGACCACGAAGACCGCCCGCCAGGTGAACAGCTGCGCGACCACGCCGGCCCCCACCGACGCCAGTGCGGTGCCGCAGGCCCACCCGACCATGAGCCGGGTGAGCTCCCGCTGGCGGCGGTCCGAGGGCACCGTGTCGCCGACGTAGATGATGCCCGCGGGGTAGGCGGCGCCGAAGAAGGCACCGCCCACCCCGCGGGCGAGCCCGAGCGCCAACGGGGTCCAGGCGAACGCGGCGGCCACGGCGGCGAGCCCGGCGACCGCCAGGGCCAGCCGCATGGTGCGCACCAGGCCCAGGGAGTCCGACACCACTCCCCAGAGCGGCTGGCTGAGCCCGTAGGCCAGGAAGTACGCGCCGGCCGCCTGCACGACTGCCGACAGCGGGACGTCGAGGTCGGCGGCGATCGCGATGAGCAGCGGTGGCATCGCGAAGCGGTCCAGGATGCTGACGAACGCGTTCATCTGCAGCAGCCGGATCGGGGCCAGCTGCCTGGACGGGGCGCTCCGCATCAGCGGACCGTATCGAGGCAGTGCGCCGTGGCGACGGCGCGGCGGTGCACGGCCGGGTGCGGCGGGGGAGCGGTATTAGGCACCGGCCGACCGGTCCTGGCCGCCCCGGGATCGGCAGCCGCGGCCAGGACGCGGCGCAGCGCCGCCAGATCGGACTCGGTCTGGGGTGGTGCTGCGAGGGGACGGTTGCCGCAGAATTGCCGGCGTTGACCGTGTCGGTCGTGGCCCGCAGAGGCTGGCTCTGGGCCAGAGAGATGGGGAGATCCCGCTTCCAAGTGTACGAGGGGGGACTTGAACCGCCTGTCGGGGGCGATTCCCCACCCGCGCACGCCCCGGGGCGTAGGAGTGGCGGTGCGCCAGGCCTGCCGGTCATGACCGGGACGCACCGCCCTTGTTGGACTTCGCCTGACCGAGGAGATCGTTGACCGGGATGCGGCCGCGGCCGGGGTCAAGGTCATCCCGCTTCCAGGCGACCAGCGCGGCCGGAGCTGCGCCGATGCGTCGACGAAGGACTTGCGTCGCACTGCAGCCAGCTCGTCATTCTGTTCGGCGGACTGGACGAGTCCATGATCCGCTCCGGGTCGAGCGAGAAGTGGCTTCCCGCCGCCCTGTGCGGGCGACCCATCCAGGACCTGGCTCGGCTGCAGGTCCTGGATGGGTTGTCGGCCCGCCGTCTGGCGCGGCGGCGTGGGGCCCACGTCAGTGATGCAGGGTGCACGCGTCAGCGGGCTGAGGGCCCTCGGTGTCACCGGCACGGCGCGGGCAGGCGCTTCCGTTCGACCGTCGTCGCTCCGCTGCGTCCATGGCGGCGTTGACGAGATTCACGTAGCCAGTGCAACGGCACAGGTTTCCCACCAGGGCATCGCGGACGTCCTGTTCGGTCGGGTCCGGGTCTGCGTCTAGGAGGTCGCGGGTCGCGAACAGGTGTCCCGGAAGGCAGAAGCCGCATTGGAATGCGTCGTTGTCCCAAAACGCCTGCTGGACCTCATCGAGTGCGCCATCAGGACCGGCGACGCCCTCGATCGTGGTGATGGAACTGCCGTCGACGGACGCGGCCAGGACGACGCAGGACTTCTTGATCTGACCGTCAACCTTCAGCGTGCAGGCGCCGCAGTCGCCGTTGTAGCAGCCGACCTTGGTACCGATGAGGTTCAACTGGCCGCGGACGACGTCGACCAGGAGATCGCGGTCGCTGATTGTGACCCGTCGGGGGGCTCCGTTCACGGTGAGCTCGATGCTGCGCCCTGGGACAGCGGCGTCGTCTGCTGCAGCCTGGGAACGGTTGGTGGCGTGGTCGGTGCTCATGCGAGGCTCCCTTCGAGCTCGGTGAAGGCGCGTGCGGCCACGGTGCCCGCGACGCGGGCTCGGTAGCTGCCTGGAGCCAGCACATCGGTCCAGGGGTCGGTGACAGCAGCAGTGATCCGCTCGCGGAGAACAGCGTCGTCGATGCGTCGGGTTTCGTTCGAGCCGATGAGGTCGGTGACGTCGATCTGCAGGGGGATCGCCTGAACGCTGCCCAACGTCACGCGCGCCTCGGTCTCGGAAATGGTGGCGGTGGCCGTGGCGATGGGCCAACTGCCGGAGCTGTGCTTGACCTTGCAGTAGCCCGTCGAGCCGGTACCGCGGGGGATGACGATGGCCTCCACGAACTCCCCTGGCCCCAGGGTGGTGGCGAAGGCAGCTGTGTAGAAGTCGGAGGCCTTCACCATCCGGGCTCCCCGGGGACCGTGCAGGCGGTACTGGGCCTGCAAACCGACCAGTGCGGCCGGCATGTCTGAGCCGGGCATCGCGAAACAGGCTGAGCCTGCCAAGGTGCCGGTGTTTCGCAGCTGCTTGCCCCCAGTGACTCCCCGCGACACCCGCTGAACGTGGGGGGCTGCGTCTGCCACGTCTCGGGAGAGGAGGACGTCACTGTAGGTGACTAGGGCTTCCAGCGTCAGCTCGTCGTCGGTGGCGACGATTTCACGGAGGCCGAGTCCCCGCAGGTCCACAAGGTTGCTCACGTGCACCTGGTCGCGGTTCATCTGCGGCAGCAGTTGGGTCCCGCCGCCCAGGACTGCCACGTCGCCGTCGTGCTGCAGCAGGAGCTCGCTCACCTCCGCGGCGGTGGAGGGGCGGTGGTAGCGCAGGGCCGTGCGGATCACCGAGGACCTCCGGTCGTGGTCGCCGCGGCCGCGTCGATCGCGGCGAGGACGTTGGGTGCGTTCAGGGGCAGATGGTGGGCCTGCCCGCCCAGGGGTGCCAGCGCGTCGTTGACCGCGTTGGTGCAAGCGGCCAGTCCGCCGCCCACTCCGCTCTCGCCGGCGCCCTTGGTGCCGAGAAGGGTGAAGGGGCTGGGGGTGTGCTGGGACGCCAGGTTGATCGTCGGTAGGTCTCCTGCACGGGGGCTCAGGTAGTGCTTGAACTGGGTTGCGGTCGGTTGCCCGTCGGCGCTGTAGGGCTGGTGTTCCCAGAGGGCACCTCCGATGCCCATGGCGATGGCACCGTAGAGCTGGCCGGCGACGAACCGCGGACTCACGACGTTGCCGCAGTCGTCGACGGCGTAGTACTCGGCGAGCTCCACGACCCCGGTGTCGGCGTCGATCTCCACCACGGCGACGTGCGCGGAGTAGGGAAAGCTCGGGTAGCCGCTGAAGCGTCCCTTGTCGTCGGGCACGTGGTGGAAGTTGTGCGGAAGGTCCACCTTGGTGACTTCGAGCAACGGCTGGTCCAGACCTGGCGCCGCCAGTCCGCGTCGGTAGACGGTCTCTGCCACCTCGTTGAAGGGCACAAACTTGCTGGTGTCGGTGCGGCTGGTGACGGTGCCACCGTCGAAGACGAGGGCGTCAGCCTCGCACTCGAGCAGCGCGGCTGCCGCATCCGCCAGCCGGCTACGGATCTCCCGTGAGGCGAGGACCGCCGCTGCGCCACCTGTCGCAAGGCTGCGACTGCTGAAGTTGCCGAATCCGTAAGGGCAGCTGTCGGTGTCGCCTTGGACGACGGCGACCTGCTCGCTGGGGATGCCTAGCTCGCACGCCACCAGGTGGGCGATGCTGGTCTCGTTGCCCGTTCCCGGGCTGGTGACCCCGGTGAGCACGGTGACTGCACCGCTGGGGTGGACGCGCACCGTGGATGTGTCGAAGCCGCGCACGAAGCTGCCAGCAAAGTCCCCACCCTCTGGTGTGAGTTCGAAGGCGATGCCGACTCCGACAAGCCGCCCTTCCGCGCGAGCGGATTGCTGGCGGGCCCGCAGTGCCGGGTAGTCGGCCAGCTCCAGCACCTTGTTCAAGGCCCCGACGTAGTTGCCGCTGTCCAGGTGCTTGGCCGCAGTCCAGAACGGGAACTCGTCCTCGGGGATGAAGTTGACCCGTCGTACGTCGGCGGGATCGAGTCCGCGATCCGCCGCGATGAGGTCGATCATCCGCTCCAGCGCGAGGCAGGCGGTCTCCTTGCCATACCCTCGAGCCCCGTTCCAGGGGGCCTTGTTGGTGACCACCGCATGGGAGATCACTTCGTAGTCGGCGACCTTGTAGGGGCCGGGAAACGTCATGCCCGCGGGAAAGGTCATGCTCCATCCGCCCCACGTGCCCAAGGCCCCGATGTTGCCCACGATGCGGTCTTGCAGACCCAGGATCCGGCCGTTGTCGTCGTAGCCGACGGTGAACCGGTGGGAGAACTCACGGGCCCCCACCAGCAGTGCATCCGCCCGGGTCTCCTGCCACTTCACCGGTGCCCCTGCGGCGCGGGCGAGCAGGCAGACCAGCGGCTCCTCGGCGTAGCCGTTGAACTTGTGGCCGAAGGCGCCACCCAGCCGCGTGGCGATGACCCGGATGCGGTCCTCGGGCATCCCCAGGACGGTCGAGAGGTTGGTGCGCAGCGGATGCGGGTTCTGGGTGGATCCCCAGAACGTCAGCCGGCCCCCGCGGTCCCAGCTGGCCATGTAGCCGCGGGTCTCCATCGGCGCCGTGTGGTGACGTTGCGAGTGCAGCTCGCCCGAGAGCCGGTGGGGTGCCGCCGCGATGGCTGCCGCTGCGTCGCCCTCGGCGAAGGGAAACGCGGCGAGCACGTTGTCCCCCCACTCCTCGAAGACCAGCGGTGCGTCGGCTGCCATGGCCTCTTCGGCGTCGATGACTGCCGGCAGGATCTCGTAGTCCACCTGGATCAAGGCCAGGGCCGCTTCAGCGTCGGCGAGGGTCTCGGCCGCCACCGCGGCGATCGGTTCGCCGACGTAGGTGACCTTGTCCGGCGGCAGGCAGTAGAAGGTACTGGTCTTGCCGCCGACGATGGAGGGCTCGAAGAATGCCGGGAGCGGAGCGGCCAGGGCGTTCGTGTCCTGGGGAGTGAGCACCGCGCGGACGCCGCGAGCGGTTGCTGCGGCTGACGCGTCGACCCGCACGATCCGCGCATGTGGATGGGGGCTGCGCAGGATGGCGGCACGCAGGACTCCGGGCACCACGATGTCGTCGAGGAACTCGGCGCGGCCGGTGAGCAGCAGGTCTCCGTCGCGGCGAAGAGGATGCTGCCGGCCCTCGGCAACCGAGCGAGGGACGTCAGTCTGGCTGTCGGCCTCGGGCGTCACCGCGAAGGGAGGCGGCGTCTCCACGGGGGTGGTCAAGGCCTCGGTGGCGGTCGGGTGCGGCGGTGACTGTGTCACGGGGGTCCTTCCTGGCACGGCGGTGTGCGGGCCGGAAGGACAGACGTCTACCTTCCGGACGGTAGGGGGATTTTGTGGCGTGCGTCCCAGTCATGTCAAGCACTGTTCTCACGACGCCGCGGGTGCGCTGGAGCTGTGTCAGCGGGAAGCAGCTGTCCCGCCGTCAGAGACGACGACTGGAGGATCTTGTGAATCCCGGACGGCATCTGCTGTCGTCGGCCGGGGGCAGCCGTTCGATCTCCCACCGTCATTTCCGGCCAGCCCGGGGCCGAAAAGTCGGCCGGCGGGCTGGCCGGGTTGGATTGACTCGACCGGACCGGCTGGTGGCCACGAGGCCGATACGGCGGGTTTCGGCTGGGGGTCAGGAGAAGCGGGCAGGCCGCTTCTCGGTGAATGCAGTGCGCCCCTCGACGTGGTCCGGGTGCCTCGCTGCCTGGCCCTGGTGGCGGGCCTCCAGGGCCAGGGACTCGGCCAATGTCATCGTCGGCGCGGAGCGGAACGCCCGCTTGGTCAACCGCTGGGACAGGGCCGGACCGCTGGCCAGAGTGTCGGCCAGTTCCCCGACGCGCAACACGAGGTCCTCGTCGGCGACGACCTCGTTGAGCAGGCCCATGGCGAGCGCCTCGGAGGCCGAGAGCGCCCGGCTGCTCAGTGCCAACTCCATCGCCCGGGCATGTCCGAGCTCCCGCACCAGGTGCCAGCTGACCGAGGTGTCGGGCACCAGGGCGACCTTGCTGAAGGCGCACGAAAAGCTCGCTGACCGAGCCGCGATCCGCAGGTCGCAGGCGAGCGTCAATCCCAGGCCGGCGCCGACGGCCAAGCCGTTCACCGCGCCGATCACCACCTGGGGCATCTCGGAGAGGAGTTGGGCGATCGGGTTGTAGGTGCCCGCGACCGTCTCCTCTGCCCGTTCGAGCTCCTCAACTGCCGCCAGGTCCTGGCCGACGCAGAACGCGCGCCCGGTCCCGGTGAGCACCACCACGCGGGCGTCTTCGTCGGAGGCCACCTCAGTCAGCGTGTCCAGCAGGGCGTGTCGAGTGCACACGTCGAGGGCGTTGAGCCGGTCCGGGCGACGCAAGGTGATCGTGGCGACCCCCGCGGTGACAGAGAGGCTGACGGTGTCGGTCATTGGTCGCCGTTCTGGTGGTGGAACGTGTGGGCTGCGGGATGTATCGAGCTGCGTTCGGCCACCTGTGTGGAGTAGCCGCGTTCGGCGTAGGGGAAGCCGTCTAGGCCGGTGTCTTCGGGCCTCATCCGGTAGTACGACCGGATCTCGGAGATCAGTCCGTCCGTCCGGACGAACCACTCAGCACCTCGGGTGGCCACCCGTGTCGACGAGCCCGGGGGAACCCAGAACATCGTCCACTCGATCACGGCCTGGTCGGCGCTGGCGCAGATCGTGTCGACCACCCAGCGGGCCTGGATCGGGCGCGCGACCTTGCGCCAGTAGCGGGCAAGGTGCTCGGCGCCGTGCACGGCACGGGTGCCGACGTTACCAGTCAGGAACCAGTGCACGACGTCGGGGTGCAGGGTCTCGACCATCAGCTGCACGTCACTGGAGCTGCACCCGTCGTAGTAGCGGGTGATGAGATCCATCCAGCTGGCCGTGTCGGCGTTGGCTGCTGACTGTTGGTCGGCCCGGTTGCTCCCGACCCGTTCCGCCGTCACCGCTGCACGCCCTTGATCTCGACGAACTCGTCGATCCCGATGTTTCCGAACTCCCGCCCGATACCGCTCTGCTTGTAGCCGCCGAAAGGCGAGAACGGGTTGAAGCGTGCCCCGTCCAGGTCCATCTGGCCGGTGCGGATGCGGCGCACCGCGGCCATGCCCCGCTCCTCGTCCGCCGACCACACCGCACCGGCGAGCCCGTACGCGCTGTCGTTGGCGATCGCGATCGCGTCCTCGTCGCCGTCATGGGGGATCACGCACAGGACGGGTCCGAAGATCTCCTCCTGCGCGATCCGGGCCGAACGGTCGACGTCGCCGAAGACGGTCGGGGTGACGTAGAAGCCCTCGGTCAGGTCGGCAGGGGCTCCGGAGCCGCCGGTGACGAGGGTGGCACCCTCGCTGATCCCCAGCTCGATGTAGTCCCGCACCGTGCGCTGCTGGGCCGCGGATGCCAGTGGCCCCAGGCGGGTTCCCTCGGCGAGGGGATGCCCCAAAGTGAGCTTGGCAGCGGCCGCCTCGGCCATCCCGAGCACCTCGGCCTGACGCTCGCGTGGCACAACCAGGCGCGTCCACGCGGAGCACGTCTGCCCGGAGTTCAGGAAGGCGTTGTTGACGCTGGCCTTCACGGCCCGGGGCAGATCGGCGTCGTCGAGGAGCACGCTGGCCGACTTGCCGCCCAGCTCGAGCGTCACCCGGGTGATGTTCGCTGCCGCCAGCGCCGCGACGCGGGCGCCGACGGTGGTCGACCCGGTGAAGGACAGCACGTCGATCCCGGGATGACCGGCGAGCGCTTCCCCGACCTCCCTCCCGGGACCCGTCACCAGGTTGAAGACACCGGCCGGTAGCCCCGCCGCCTCGCACGCCTCTGCCAGCAGGAACGTCGAGAGCGGGGCAACGTCAGCGGGCTTGGCCACGACCGTGCAGCCGGCGGCCAGGGCGGCGCCTACCTTGCCTACCAACTGGTGCAGGGGGTAGTTCCACGGCGTGATCGCGCCGACCACCCCGGCCGGCTCACGCAGCACCAGGGTGGGGCCGACGCATTCTTCCCACGGGTGGTGGCGGGCCGCGTCGGCGAAGCCTTGCAGGGTCTGCAGCGGCAGGCCGACCTGCACGCGCTGGGAGATCAGGGTCGGGGTGCCCACCTCAAGGCTGATCAGGCTGGCGGCCTCCTCGGCGCGTTCGGCCAGGGCGTCGCGGAGCGACTCCAGCATCGTCGCCCGATGCTCGGGAGAGGTCTGGGACCACTCGGTGAACGCGTCCCTGGCCGAACCGACGGCGCGGTCCACGTCGGCTGCGGAGCCCCGCGCCACGGACCCGAGTACAGCGGCGTTGCTGGCGTCGATGACGTCAGTCCTCTCCCCGCCGTGCTGGGGGTGCACCCACTCCCCGCCGATGAAGACCTGTTCGCGGAGCGTGGTGGTCTGAACTGATGGGGCGGTCATGACGTCCTCTCGGTTGCTGGGAGCTCGCGAGCTCGAGGGGCTCGTGGATGTCGTGAGGTGCTGGTGGGCGCTGTGGCTGGCGGCTGCGGCCAGGGGCCACCTCCGGGCCCGAGCCGGCGTGCAGGCGACGTCGGGCCCCGAGCCGGCGTGCAGGCGACGTCGGAGGCGTCCGGGAGTCAGCGGTAGTCGTAGAACCCCCGCGCGCTCTTGCGGCCCAGTTCCCCGGTCGCGGCCATCTGGGTGAGCAGCGGATGAGGTCGCAGTCGTGGCTCTGGTTCTGCTTCGAACATCGACTCAAGTGCCGCGACCGTGACGTCGATGCCGATGAGGTCGATCAGTGCGAGGGGCCCCATCGGGTGGTGCGCACCCTCGACCAGGGTCGCGTCGACCTCTTCAGCCGGGCGGCCCGTCGCGTGAGCGGCCACGGCGTCGTTGAGGAAGGGGATGAGCAGTCGGTTGACCACGAAGCCCCGGGAGTCGCCACAGCGGACCGGGGTCTTGCCCAGGGCGCGGACCCAGGCGTGGGCACGCTCCTCCAGCGACGGGTTCTCGGCTGAGACGTCCTCGGGGACCACCACCTCGACCAGCTTCATCACTGCAGCCGGGTTGAAGAAGTGCAACGCGAGGACCGGACGGCCCGGCGACACAGAGGCGCGCAGATCCGAGACCCGGTAGGAGGAGGTGTTGGTGGCGATCGGGACCGTGTGGTGAAGCTGGTCGTTCAGGTCCCGCAGGACCGAGAGCTTGACCTCGATGTCCTCCGCCACGGCCTCGATCACCACGTCCACCTCGCCGAGCTGGGCGGCGTTGCCGACCGGTTCCAGCCGGGCCATGACCGCCTGACTGGTCGGCTCGTCAAGTCGTCCCCGCGACACCTGGCGGGCCAGGCTCGCCGCGACCACCTCATGGAGGCGCTGGGCACTGGCGGCCGAACGCCCCAGGACGCGGACCTCGCGGCCGGAGCGCACCATCGCCTCGGCGATGCCCGCTGCCATGTGGCCCGTGCCAGCCAGGCCGACGGGGCCAGTCCACGACTCGGAGACTTCGGCAGCGGCCGGTCCGTCCTCGGACCGGTGCGGGGAGGCGATAGTGCCGGCCTGCCGCAGCTGGAACGGACCGGCCGGATGTCCCGCGCCCAGGCGCATGCACAAGTCGATGTCAGGAGGACTGGCGGTGCCCCGCTCGGCGAGAAGGTCGGCATCGGACAGCAGTCCGCCCATCAACTCCCGCGCGTCAGGGGTGATGTGCGGCGGCGGGCTCTCGGCGGTGGAGGACTCGTGGGTGTTGACGGCCACGGTGCCACCCCTTCTTGAAGACGATGCCTACCGGCCGGACGGTAGGGACGCTAGGGTCTGTCGTCGGTGGTGTCAACGACGACGACCGGCGCCGGGGAGGCGCCCCGGTAGGAGGGGTGGGCGAACGTGGACAAGCTCTGGGGGGACGCGGCCGCCGCGGTAGCCGACATTGGCGACGGTGCGTCCCTGGCCGTGGGTGGATTCGGCGCGTGCGGCCTGCCGATCGTGCTGTTGGAGGCGCTGCGCAAGAGCGGCGTGAGAGACCTCCACGTAGTGTCCAACAACTGCGGGGTCGAGGACTACGGCCTCGCCGGCCTGCTCGTGGACGGGCAGTTGGCCCGCGTGACGGCGTCCTACATTGGGGACAACCCGGCGCTGACCGAGCGTTGGCTCGCCGGCGAGGTGGAGCTGGAACTCGTGCCCCAAGGAACCCTCGCCGAACGCCTACGGGCGGGTGGTTCGGGGATCGCCGGCTTCTACACGCGCGCGGGGGTGGCCACCCCCGTCGCCGACGGCGGAATCCCGTGGCGCTACGACGGCAGTGGAGGTGTTGCTGTCGCCAGCCCGCCTCGCCCCGTGATGGTGTTCGACGGCGTTCCGCACGTCCTCGAGCGGGCTGTGCGGACCGACTTCGCCCTCGTCCGGGCCGCCGTCGCGGACACGGCGGGCAACCTCGTCTTCCACGCTACGGCGCGGAACTTCAATCCACTGGCCGCGATGGCCGGTGCGGTGACGATCGTGGAGGCCGAGGAGATCATCGACGTCGGCGAACTCGACCCCGATCGCGTCCATCTGCCCGGCATCTTCACCCAGCGGCTGGTTGTTGTCCCTGCCGGAACGCCCAAGCGCATCGACAGGCTGACCGTCCAGGGTCAGCAGGAGCAGTTGGGGGTGTACCGGTGACCGCAACACGACGACAGATTGCCGCGCGCGTGGCCATGGACCTGCGGGACGGCCAGTACGTCAACCTGGGGATCGGTCTCCCGACGTTGGTTCCGTCCTTCGTGCCTGACGACGTCGCCGTGGTCTTCCACAGCGAGAACGGCGTCTTGGGCGTGACTGGTCAACCCCTACCGGGCGAGGAGGACCCCGATCTGATCGACGCCGGCAAGCAGACCGTGACGGTGGGGGCCGGCGCGACCTTCTTCGACAGCTCGTTGTCCTTCGCCATGATCCGGGGTGGGCACCTGGACGTTGCCGTGTTGGGCGGCATGGAGGTGTCGGCCGCCGGCGACCTCGCCAGTTGGACGGTACCCGGGAGCCCGCTCAAGGGCATGGGCGGCGCCATGGACCTGGTGCATGGCGCCCGCCGGGTGATCGTCGCGATGGAACACCGCACGCGCCGCGGTGACCCGAAGATCGTGCAGACCTGCTCACTTCCATTGACCGGAGCCGGCGTGGTCGACCGCATCGTGACCGATTTGGCCGTCATAGACGTCACCGTTGACGGCCTCCTGCTCGTCGAGCTGGCCCCGGGCGTGTCGATCGACGAGGTGCGGGCGGCCACCGTCCCGCAGCTGTTGGTGGCCGACGACGTTCGCCAAATGGTCCTGCCTGCGTCGATGGTCGGTTGAGATGTCCCGAATCCAACCGCCAGACCTCGACGACGACTTGCAGGCGGAGCTGACTCCCTACCGCCTGCCCGACGGGCGTGCGATGGAGCTGTTCGCCCTCCTCGCCCACGCACCCGCAGCGCTACGGGACTTGCGACGAGCGACGACGACCGTGCTGCGTGATCTCGATCTGCCCATCCGGGCTCGTGAGCTGGTGGTCCTCCGCACCCTGGCTCGGGCCGACGCCGCTGCCGAGTGGGCACTGCACGTGCACCTGTTCGGCGATGCGGCCCAGCTGGCTGGCCTGGAGCCGACCGCCATCGCGACCGACCCTGTCTCGCCCCGAGTTCAGTGGAGACTCGGAACTGACGCGGCGACGGTAGTCGCCACGGGGTTGTGCCGGTAGAAGTGGTCCTCGTGCTCGGCCGGTGGGATCAGGCCGATCTCGCCGTGTAGGCGTCGGTGGTTGAACCAGTCGACGTACTCGGCGACGGCGATCTCGAGGTCGTCGATGCCCTTCCAGGGGCCGCGGTTGCGCACGAGTTCGGCCTTGAAGAGGGAGTTGAAGGCCTCGGCGAGGGCGTTGTCGTAGGAGTCGCCGGTGGAGCCGACCGACGCGACCGCGCCGGCCTCGGCGAGGCGCTGGGTGTAGCGCACGGCGACGTATTGAACGCCCTTGTCCGAG
>NZ_FOND01000037.1 GCF_900112815.1 Blastococcus tunisiensis | reverse complement strand
GCAAGCCGACCCATCACAGACCTGGCTCGTATCGGGCACCGACGGGCAGCAGCGCGAGGGGCCGAACCGGCGATTGGGCTGTGAGCCACGACGCCGACCCACCAGTACGGTTCGACGAGCGTGACGCTCGACCTCAGACACGCCGAAGCGCCCCCGCCGAACGCCGTCCTGCGGAACCAACCCGCGAATATCAGCATCGACCGCGCGTCGCACCGACACGCTCACCCCGTCGCACCGCCGATCCGAGCCAGCACAAAAGCGAGGCGCCGCCAGAGCACCCAGCCCCGGCGGCGCCTCGCCCTGCCCTCTTGACAGCGAGGGACTACATATCAGCCCACCAGGACGACGAGCAGCGTGCGCGGGCCGTGGACGCCCTCGACCCGCTGCAGCTCGATGTCGCTGGTGGCCGACGGGCCGCTGATCATGGTCAGCGGGGCGAGCGGGTCCAGCCGGGCCAGCCCCTCGGGGACACCGCCCACGACCTGGTCGGCGGTCACGACGCAGACCAGGCAGTCGGGCAGCAGCGACAGCGCCCGGCGCCCGGAGCGCGGGCCGCCGTCCAGGACCAGGGTCCCGGTCTCGGCGATCGCGACCGAGACGCCGGTCAGGGCCGCGGCGGCGTCGGCGAGGGCGACCGCGGGGCGGCCGTCGTCCTCGACGGTGCCGTCCGGCCGCCAGCCCGCCGGCACGCCCGGGGCGACGACGACGTCGGCAGGGGAGTGCTCCCCGAGCGCCGTCCGCAGCGCACCGGTGACCGCGGTCGCGACGTCGGCCGGCACGCAGCGCACCACCGACGCCCGGTAGTCCTCGAGCCGCTCGGTCAGGACGTCGAGCAGCTGCGCGGGGGAGCGGTCGTCGGTGAGCCGGTAGTCCCGCGCGACCTCGGCCGGGGCGGCGCGGTCGGGGCCGAGGGCGGTCCGGATCCGGCCCAGGATGTCCTCGCGCGCCGTCATCCGCCGTGCTCCCGGGCCCAGGCCTGGGTGAACGTCTCCCGCGGCGGGGTCGGCAGGTCGCGGGTGCGGGTCCACCCCGAGGCCGGCGGCGGCAGGGCCGCCGGCAGGGTCGGCCTGCCCCGCGCCAGGAACCGGCCGAGCCCGGCGGCCCGCTGCGCGAGCCGCCACAGCCGGGGGTTCGACATGGCCCTCGACAGCGCCCGGAACGCGACTGCCTCGGGGGTGGTGCGCGCCTGCGCCTCGACGTGCTCGCCGCGCAGGTGGACCAGGATCGAGGGGATGTCGATCGCCACGGGGCAGACGTCGTAGCAGGCGCCGCAGAGCGACGAGGCGTAGGGCAGCGAGGCGTTGTCCTCGATCCCCGTCAGCTGCGGGGAGAGCACCGCGCCGATCGGGCCGGGGTAGACCGAGCCGTAGGCGTGCCCGCCCGCGCGCTCGTACACCGGGCACACGTTGAGGCAGGCGGAGCACCGGATGCAGTGCAGCGCCTCGCGGCCCACCTCGTCGGCGAGCACCGCCGTCCGCCCGTTGTCGACCAGCACGAGGTGGAACTCCTGCGGCCCGTCGCCGGGGGTCACACCGGCCCACAGGGAGGTGTAGGGGTTCATCCGCTCGCCGGTGGAGGACCGGGGGAGCAGCTGCAGGAACACCTCGAGGTCGCGCCAGGTCGGCACCACCTTCTCGATGCCCATGACGGTGATCAGCGTCTCCGGCAGGGTCAGGCACATCCGGCCGTTGCCCTCGCTCTCGACGACGGCGAGCGTGCCGGTCTCGGCGACGGCGAAGTTCGCGCCGCTGATGGCCACCCGCGCCCGGAGGAAGCGTTCGCGCAGGTGCGCCCGGGCGGCCATGGCGAGCCGGCGCGGGTCGTCGGTGAGCGTGGGGTCCACCCCCGGCATCTCGCGCAGGAAGATCTCGCGGATCTCCGCGCGGTTCTTGTGGATCGCCGGCACGAGGATGTGCGAGGGCTGGTCCTCACCCAGCTGGACGATCAGCTCGGCGAGGTCGGTCTCGTGCGCGGCGATGCCCGCGGCCTCCAGGGCTTCGTTGAGCCCGATCTCCTGGGTGGCCATCGACTTGACCTTGACCACCTCGTCGGCCCCCGTCGCCCGGACCAGGCGGGTGACGATCGCGTTGGCCTCGGTGGCGTCGCGGGCCCAGTGCACCGTGCCGCCGCGGGCGGTGACCTGCTCCTCCAGGGCGATCAGGTGCTCGTCGAGGCGGGCCATGGTGGCCGCCTTGATCGCCCGGCCGGCCTCGCGGAGCTCCGCCCAGTCCGGCACCTCGCCGACGACCGCCGCCCGCTTGCCGCGGATGGTCGCGGTCGCGTGGCCGAGGTTGGCCCGCAGCTGCCCGTCGCGGAGGGAGTCGCGGGCGGCGTCGGGGAAGGACCGGTCGCCGCGCAGGTGACCCACCCCGCGGGGCGCGGTGGGTATGCCGAGGAAGACCGCGGTCATCGGGCCACCGCCGGCCGGGTCGACTGGTGCGGCGACACCGCTTCCTCCGTGGCGGCGAGGATCTCGGCGAGGTGGACCGTGCGGGTGCCCGAGCGCAGCCGGGAGAGGCCGCCGCCGATGTGCATCAGGCAGGACGCGTCTCCGGCGGTGCAGACCTCGGCGTGCGTGGACAGCACGTTGGCCATCTTGTCGGTGAGCATCGCCGTCGACGTCTCGGCGTTCTTCACCGCGAACGTGCCGCCGAAGCCGCAGCACTGGTCGGCCGCGGGCAGCTCGACGAGGTCGAGGCCGCGCACCGCCCGGAGCAGCTGCAGCGGGCGGTCGCCGACGCGCAGCAACCGCAGCGAGTGGCAGGTCGGGTGGTAGGTGACGCGGTGCGGGTAGTAGGCGCCGACGTCGGTGACCCCGAGGACGTCGACCAGGAACTGCGACAGCTCGTAGGTCCGCTCCGCCAGGGCCGCGGCCTCGTCGGCGAGGGCGTGCTCGCCGGCGCGCCGGGCGACGGCGGCCTGCTGGTGGTGGATCGAGGCGACGCACGACCCGGAGGGGGCCACGATCGCCTCGGCCCCGGCGAAGGCGCGCACGTGGTTGGCGACGATCGGGACGGCCTCGCGCCGGTAGCCGGTGTTGACGTGCATCTGACCGCAACAGCTCTGGCCCGCCGGGACGACCACCTCGTGGCCCAGCCGCTCCAGCAGCGCCGCCGTCGCCCACGCGACCTGGGGGACCATCGTGTCCACCAGGCAGGTGGCGAACAGAGCGACCCTCATACCGTGCTCCTCACGTGGTCGGGTCCCGGCGCACCATGCTCGACTCCCGGACGACGAGCGTCGGCCCGAAGACCTGCTGCTCGTGGCGGTGCCCGTCGCCCCGGGCCTCGGCGAGCAGCAGCTCGGTGGCCCGCCGGCCCAGCTCGAGCCGCGGCTTGCGCACCGAGGTGAGGGGGACGGCCGCGGCCGCAGCGAAGTCGATGTCGTCGTACCCGACGATGGCGAGGTCGTCGGGGACCCGGACGCCATGGCGCACCATCCCCTGCAGGACCCCGAGGGCCATGAGGTCGTTGGCGCACACCACGGCGGTCGGCCGGCGCGCGGCCGGGATGCCGACGATGCGTGCGGCCGCCTCCAGGCCGCCCGCGACGGTCAGGGACTCCGGGGCGATGACGGTCAGCCCCTGGTCCGAGCCGCAGACCGTCCGCACCGCCGCGCTGACGCCGTCCAGCCGTTCCTGCACCTGCGGGAGGCCGGAGACGCCGCCGACGAACGCGATCCGCCGGTGGCCGTGCTCGAGCAGGTGCTCCCCGGCGAGCCGGCCGCCGAGCTGGTCGTCGACGGCCACCGAGCACTGGCCGGCGTCCGGCGCCCGGCGGTCGACGAGGACCACCGGCACCCCGCGCCGGCGCAGGGACGCCAGCTGGGGGGAGGGCTCGGCGGTCGGGGTGATCAGCACGCCCTGCACCCGCTGCTCGGCCAGCGCGTCGAGATGGGCCGCCTGCTTGTCCGGCTCGTCATCGGTGTTGCAGAGGATGACCGACAGCCCCTGGGCATTCGCCACCTCCTCGACGCCCCGGGCGACGTCGGTGAAGAAGGGGTTGGCGATGTCGAGGACGACCAGGCCGATGGTGCGGCTGCGGCCGGCCCGCAGCTGGCGAGCCGACTCGTTGCGCACGAACCCGAGTGCGTCGATGGCGCCGAGGACGCGGTCGCGGGTCGACTCGCCGACGGTGTCGGGTCGGTTCAGGACGTTGCTGACCGTCCCCACGGAGACCCCGGCCCGCTCGGCCACGTCCCGGATGCTGGCGTTCAGGGCCTCTCCTCGGTTCGGGACACCGTCTGATGAACCGTCTCAGCCGGTATGGCGATCCGCCTCCGCGGCGCGGATGCGCGCCGTCGGCGGGGTCTGTTGACACAGGTCTACCAGTCTCCCTATGGTCGGCGCCACACGTTCTGAAACGTTTCATCTCGCGGCTGCCGGCTCACCGACCCGATGCGGCTGCACGATCGGAGACCCTCGTGACCGACCTCCGCACCGCCGCTCTCGACGCGCTGGCGACGCAGACCATCGAACTGCCCTCCTGGGCGTTCGGGAACTCCGGCACCCGCTTCAAGGTGTTCGGCCGGCCGGGCGTGGCCCGCGACCCCTACGAGAAGCTCGAGGACGCCGCCCAGGTGCACCGGTACACCGGGGTCGCCCCGCGGGTGTCGCTGCACATCCCGTGGGACCTGGTGGACGACTACGGGAAGCTCGCCGCCCACGCCGCCGACCTCGGGGTCGGGATCGGGGCGATCAACTCGAACCTGTTCCAGGACGACGCCTACCGCCTGGGCTCCCTGACCCACGCGGACCCCGCCGTCCGCCGCAGGGCGATCGACCACCACGCGCAGTGCGTCGAGGTCATGCACGCGACCGGCTCCACCGACCTCAAGGTGTGGCTGCCGGACGGCACCAACTACCCGGGGCAGGACGACCTGCGGGCGCGCCAGGACCGGCTCGCCGACTCGCTGCAGCGGATCTACGCGATGCTCGGCCCGGACATGCGGATGCTGCTCGAGTACAAGTTCTTCGAGCCGTACTTCTACGCGATGGACATCCCCGACTGGGGGACCTCGCTGCTGCACTGCCTGGCGCTGGGCGACCAGGCGACGGTCGTGCTCGACACCGGGCACCACGCGCCGGGCACCAACATCGAGTTCATCGTCGTACAGCTGCTGCGCGCCGGGCGCCTGGGCGCCTTCGATTTCAACTCGCGCAACTACGCCGACGACGACCTGATCGTGGGCTCGGCCGACCCGTTCCAGCTGTTCCGGATCATGAACGAGATCGTCGGCAACGACGCACTCCGTCCCGGGTCGGGCGTCAACTTCATGCTCGACCAGTGCCACAACATCGAGCCGAAGATCCCCGGCCAGATCCGGTCGGTCATGAATGTCCAGGAGGCGACGGCGAAGGCGCTGTTGATCGACCGGACGGCATTGGCCGAGGCGCAGCAGTCCGGAGACGTCCTCGGCGCCAACGCGGTGCTCATGGACGCCTACGGCACCGACGTCCGGCCGCTGCTGGCGCTGCTGCGCGAACAGCGGGGGCTCGACACCGATCCCTACGCCGCCTACGCGCGCTCCGGCTACCAGGAGCGCATTGCCCGCGAGCGCGTCGGCGGCCAGCAGGCCGGCTGGGGCGCCTGAGTAAGGACCCCCTGCCCCCCACCGCTCGCACGCTCGCGGCGGGACCCTGCAGGGGGCCACGGCTGGGCACGAACCATTGAGAGAGGACTCCTGAACGTGACGAACCCCGTGGTCAGCGACCTGATCGCGCGCAGCAACCGGCTCGGGGCAGACCCGCGCAACACCAACTACGCCGGCGGCAACACCTCCGCCAAGGGCAGCGAGACCGACCCGGTCACCGGGCAGCCGGTCGACCTGCTCTGGGTGAAGGGCTCCGGCGGCGACCTCGGCACGTTGCAGGAGGGCGGTCTCGCGGTCCTCCGGCTCGACCGGCTGCGCTCGCTGGTGGACGTCTATCCGGGCGTCGAGCGCGAGGACGAGATGGTCGCCGCCTTCGACTTCTGCCTGCACGGCAAGGGCGGCGCGGCGCCGTCGATCGACACCGCCATGCACGGCCTGGTCCGCTCGGCGCACGTCGACCACCTGCACCCCGACTCCGGCATCGCCCTGGCGACGTCCGCCGACGGGGAGGCGCTGACCCGGGAGTGCTTCGGCGATCGGGTGGTGTGGGTGCCGTGGCGGCGGCCCGGCTTCCAGCTCGGGCTGGACATCGCCGAGATCGCGGAGAAGAACCCGCAGGCGATCGGCTGCATCCTCGGCGGCCACGGCGTCACCGCCTGGGGCGACACCAGCGAGCAGTGCGAGGCCCACAGCCTGGAGATCATCCGGACGGCGGAGCGGTTCCTGGCCGAGCGCGGCCGCCCCGAGCCCTTCGGTGCGCGCATCGACGCATTCGAGCCGCTGCCGACGGCTGAGCGCCGGCACCTCGCCGCCGCGCTGGCGCCGGTGATCCGCGGCCTGGCCAGCACGGACAAGCCGCAGGTCGGCCACTTCACCGACAGCGACGTCGTCCTGGACTTCCTCGCCGCCGGCGAGCACCCCCGGCTCGCCGAACTGGGCACGTCGTGTCCCGACCACTTCCTGCGCACGAAGGTGCGCCCGTTGGTCCTGGACCTGCCGGCCACGCAACCGCTCGACGAGCTGGTCGACCGGCTGCAGGTCCTGCACGCCGAGTACCGCACCGCGTACGCGGAGTACTACGACCGCCACGCCACCCACGACAGCCCGCCAATGCGTGGGGCCGACCCGGCCATCGTGCTCGTGCCAGGGGTGGGCATGTTCAGCTTCGGCCCGAACAAGCAGACCGCCCGCGTCGCCGGCGAGTTCTACGTGAACGCGATCAACGTGATGCGCGGCGCCGAGGCCGTCTCCACCTACGCGCCGATCGACGAGAGCGAGAAGTTCCGCATCGAGTACTGGGCGCTGGAGGAGGCCAAGCTGCAGCGGATGCCGGAGCCGAAGCCGCTGGCCACCCGCGTCGCCCTGGTCACCGGCGCCGCGAGCGGCATCGGCAAGGCGATCGCCGTCCGCCTCGCCGCCGAGGGCGCCTGCGTGGTGGTCGCCGACCTGGACCTGCAGAAGGCGACCGATGCGGCGGCCCAGATCGGCAGTTCCGACGTGGCGATCGGCGTGGCCGCCGACGTGTCCGACGGCGAGGCCGTCGCCGCGGCGTTCCGGGCGGCGAACCTGGCCTTCGGCGGGGTCGACCTCGTCGTGAACAACGCCGGGCTGTCGATCTCCAGGCCGCTGCTGGAGACCACCGAGCAGGACTGGGACCTGCAGCACGACGTGATGGCCAAGGGCAGCTTCCTCGTGTCCCGCGAGGCTGCCCGGATCATGATCGCCCAGGGCATGGGTGGCGACATCGTCTACATCTCCAGCAAGAACTCGCTGTTCGCCGGCCCGAACAACCTCGCCTACGGCGCGACCAAGGCCGACCAGGCGCACCAGGTCCGGCTCCTGGCCGCGGAGCTCGGCCCGCACCAGATCCGGGTCAACGGCATCAACCCGGACGGCGTCGTCCGCGGGTCGGGCATCTTCGCCGGCGGGTGGGGTGCCCAGCGGGCCGCCGTCTACGGGGTGAAGGAGGAGGAGCTCGGCGAGTTCTACGCCCAGCGCACCCTGCTCAAGCGCGAGGTGCTGCCCGACCACGTGGCCGACGCGGTGTTCGCCCTGACCGGCGGCGACCTCACCCGGACGACGGGGCTGCACGTGCCGGTGGACTCCGGCGTGGCCGCGGCCTTCCTGCGCTGATGCACGGGAACGACGGGCGAGTGAGCATCGCAGCGACGAGCGGGCGAGGCACGGAGCGAGCTGGAGTCGAGCCGTGAGCGCCAGGTTCGCCGCCGTCGACCTGGGCGCGTCCAGCGGCCGGGTGATGGTCGCGGAGGTCGGCCCCGACCGGCTGGACCTGCGCGAGGTGCACCGGTTCCCGAACCGGCCGGTGCGCGCCGCGGGCGCCCTGCACTGGGACGTGCTCGGCTTGTACGCGGGGGTGCTGGACGGCCTGCGGGCGGCCGGGCGGGACACCGGCCGGCTGGACGGCATCGGCATCGACAGCTGGGCGGTCGACCACGGACTGCTCGACGCCGACGGGACGCTGCTGGGCAACCCGGTGCACTACCGCGACGCCCGGCACGCCACCGCCGTCCCGGGGGTGCACGCCGTCGTCCCCGCCGACGAGCTGTACCGCGTCACCGGCCTGCAGCACCTGCCGTTCACCACCGTCTTCCAGCTCGCCGCCCGTCGGGGCACGGCACAGCTCGAGGCAGCCCGGCGGCTGCTGCTCGTGCCGGATCTGATGGCCCACTGGCTCACCGGCACGGTCGGCGCCGAGGTCACCAACGCGTCGACGACGGGGCTGCTGGACGCGACCACGCGGCGGTGGTCGTGGGAGCTGGTCGACCGGCTCGGCCTGCCGCGCGGGCTGTTCCCGCCGCTGCGGCACCCGGGGGAGCGGCTCGGCGAGCTGCGGGGTGACGTGCTCGAGGAGACGGGACTGCTCGGCCCGGTGCCGGTGACGGCGGTCGGGTCGCACGACACGGCGTCCGCGGTGGTCGGCGTGCCGGCCGTCGGTCACCGGTTCGCCTACGTCTCCTGCGGCACGTGGTCGCTGGTCGGCGTCGAGCTGGAGCGCCCGGTGCTCACCGACGAGAGCCGGGCCGCGGGTTTCACCAACGAGCTGGGGGTGGACGGGACCGTCCGCTACCTGCGCAACGTCATGGGGCTGTGGTTGCTCCAGGAGTCGCTGCGCACGTGGGGAGCCGGGGGACGGACGGCGGATCTCCCCGCCCTGCTGGCCGAGGCGGCGCGGGTGCCGGCCTTCACCGCCGTCGTCGACCCGGACGACGCGCGGTTCCTGCCGCCGGGCGACATGCCGGCCCGGATCGCCGCGGCCTGCGCGGACACCGGGCAGGTGCCGCCCCGGAGCCAGGCCGAGACGGTGCGCTGCATCCTCGACAGCCTGGCGCTGGCCTACCGGCGCACGATCCGCCGGGCGGTCGAGCTCTCCGGTCGGGACGTGGAGGTGGTGCACCTGGTGGGCGGGGGAGCGCGCAACACGCTGCTCTGCCAGTTGACCGCCGACGCCTGTGGTTTGCCCGTGGTGGCCGGTCCGGTGGAGGCGGCGGCCCTGGGCAACGTGCTGGTCCAGGCCAGGGCCGGGGCCGTGCTGCCCGGTGGGCTGAGCGAGCTGCGAACCCTGCTGGTCAGCACGCAGGAGACGGTCACCTACCGCCCCTCGGCCGGCGCGCAGCCGGCGTGGGCAGCCGCCGAGGAGCGCGTGCCGTAGGTGGGCAACTGAGCCCGGCAGTCCGCGTCAGGCGCTGAGGGCCTCCCGTCGCTGCACGCGCACCCGGCGCCGCTCGCGCTCGGAGAGGCCGCCCCAGATGCCGAAGCGCTCGTCGCCGGCCAGCGCGAACTCCAGGCACTCGGCCCGCACCGGGCACCCCGCGCAGACCCGCTTGGCCTCGCGGGTGGAGCCGCCCTTCTCCGGGAAGAACGCCTCCGGGTCGGTCTCGGCGCACAGGGCGTCCACCCGCCATCCCTCGTCGGTGGCCGGGGCGTCGCTCCACGGCGACCGGTGCGGTTCAGGGGTCGCCGTGGGGTCGGCGAGCAGGGTCAGGAACGGGCGGGAGAAGGACGGCACGGGAAGCTCCTCGGGTGTGATGCAGGCTCCGACCCGTGACGGACCGGTACGACCTGGCTGCTGTCCGTGACGCTACGGAGGAACGGCCGTCCTCCGCATCGCCCAATCCGAACGAAACGGTCTCGTCCTGTTGGTGGATTGTGTCGACAAGTCGACGGCGGGCAGGTTGCTCAGGTCCGCGCGCCCTCGTGCCCGTCCGGGGGCTCGAGCAGGAGCACCGGGATGCGCCGCCGGGTACGCCGCTGGTACTCCACGTAGGAGGGGAACACCGTGCAGGCCAGGGACCACCACCTGCTCCGCTCGGCTCCCGAGACCTCACGGGCCGCCAGGTCGAGCAGCAGGTCGCCGTCGCGGAGGACGACGCGCGGGCGGGCGAGCACGTTGGCGTACCAGTCCGGATGCCGGTCCTCCCCACGGGTCGAGGCCACGGCGGCGTAGATCCCGGCGTGCTCGACGCGCATGAGCGGGGTCTTGCGGACCAGTCCGCTCCGCGCCCCCACCGTCGTGAGCAGCACGACGGAGCGCCCGCGCAGTCCCGACCCGGTGCGCTCGAGGTGGGCCACTTCCTCGCGCACCCACGGCACCGGGCTGGGACCGTAGTCAGCGGCGGGGAGCACGTGCCCAGTCTGCCGTCCGGGTCCCGGCCACCCGCCGGCGGACCCGGTCAGACGGTATGACCCGACCGATCCCGTGGGGAGCGGTTGCGGGTCGGGGCCTTCCACACCAGAAACGTGGGTTACCGGGGAGGAGCCCCTGCCCGGCCTATCCGACATGTGTGGGAGGCCCCGATGGGTGTGGAGCGTACGAGCGTCGGGCTGGACGTGCACGCACGATCGGTGTCCGCGGCGGCGATCGACGGCGTCACGGGCGAGTTGATCAAGAAGCGGCTGGTACCCACGACCGACACCGTGATCGAGTGGGTGCGTGGCCTGCCGGGTCCGGCGGCGGTCACCTACGAGGCC
>NZ_FOND01000038.1 GCF_900112815.1 Blastococcus tunisiensis | reverse complement strand
GGTCGACTCACGCCCATCGAGTACGAGACCATCACACCCACACTGGCCGCTCAGGCCGCGTGACCCAACCTGTCACCGATCCGCGCAGCAGTCCCACGCGTCGCGAATACGTACTGACGGGTTCCCCTGAGTTCCCTCAGCCGATCGACGAGGTACTCCTCGATCCAAGGGGCATGAAGGGCATCCTCGGGCTGGTCGATGAGCACTGGATTTTCACCGTCAGCGAGCAGGATCACGAGGATCGCCGTGCACTTCTGACCGTGCGAAAGGTCCTCGATGTTGGCGTAGTCCCTACCCTCCGGCTTGCGGAACTTTACATTTAGCACGTCGGGCGTCTCGATAAGTTGGACGTCCAGGAGCTTCTGCCAAAAGTCGCGTTCAGCCACGGCAGCCAACAGACGGGAGATGTCTGCAGCCGTCACGCCAGTGGGCAACGGGCCAGCCTTTGACATGTCTCCGCTCCAGATCGCCCGCACCAGATTGTAGGGCCGTACATTCTCGGCGATGCGGTCGAGTACTTGCTCACGCAAGCGCGAGCCGACTTTGAGCACATCGAGTGCCTTGCGAAACTCAGTGGTATCACCGCGGTTAGGAACGTCGATCCTTACGAAGCCCGATGTCTTCTTGTTGAGCTCATCTGCAAGAGCCCGTCGCAGCGCTCGGCGGTCATCGCGGGCATCCTTGAGTTCGGCAAGAAGCGTTTCGCGCTCCTGGCTGAGCCGGTCGTACTCGGGATGGGCCTCGTCTTTCAGCGTCTGAGCGGCACTCTCAGCCTTACTGAGGTTGGTCTGAACGGCCTCGAGTTCGCGTCGCAACTTCGCGAGCGAGGCAGACCCGGACTTCTCAAGGGTCTCATCAAGCTGCTTCTTGAAGGCTTGGAACTCGACGTTCAGTTCGCGTTCGACCTCGCCGACGACCGTCTTTAGATTGGTCAGGCTCGCATTCACCAACGTTTCGGCCGAATCGATCGCGGCCTTGAAGGCTTCTTGGGCTGTCTGAATCCGCTTGAACTCCGTATCGTGCTCGGGCGTCATTTTCGCTACTGCCGGTGCCGGTGCAATCGGCCGGTCGAAGCTGACGGCCTCGAGTGAGCCGACCAGCGTGGTAATTGCGCTGCGCTCCGACGTCCACCGTCCTTGAGCCTTGACGAGGTCACCGTCGAAGAGTGTCGACAACTCGCGTTCCCTCGCCTTGAGAGTCTTCGCTTCGGCCGCCTCTTCAGCCAGAGCCTGCATCCTGTCGCGAGTTGCGATCAGATACGCACCGTTGGCCTTCAGCTGACCTTCGCTGTCGGCGATGCGTGCCTCGATCTCCGTTAGGTCGAGCTTGGCGTCGACCAGCCCGACCCGGCCGACGGGCTGCCTGGCGTACTCGAGGATCTCGCCCTGGGAGAAGGCCGCCAGCGTAAGCAGGCTCGACGGGACACGATCGACCTGCACCCACTCGCCCGCGATGTCCTGTTCGACGATTGGCCTAGAGCCAATCGAGCGGTATGTCCGTGTAACGCGGTAGACATCGGTGGGGGTGCTGATTTCAACCGCAACGTCCGCGCCCTCGCTGAGTGCCGACTCCAATCGCCGATCGACCTCGTCACGGATGGTGGGGAAGAGTACCTGATCAACCTGCTGGTCGAGGGCGAAGCGAAGGGCTTCGAGGACCAACGACTTGCCGGCACCGGTGCCGCCCAGCAGACAGTTGAGGTCAGGGCTGAACCTCAACGCAGCCCCACCAAGGAAGCCGTCCGAGATTGAGATGAAGTCGATTGTTGGGTGCGGCGCGCTGGCCGTCGGGTCAGAAAGCGTCACCCGAAGATTCGGATCCTCTAGCGCATAACGCAGACCACAGAGGTCAGGTCGAGCCGCCTTGATCCAGCTCCGCCGAACGCCGATCCCGGTCGCCGAGTGGCGGCTCAGGGCAGCGTCGTAAGCGTCGGAACTCTGGATCAATGCCGGATAACGAGTCGCGCCCAGCTTCGCGGCGACCTTGGCTGGGGTCTGTGGCAGGACGTACTCGAAGGCCGTGATGTTCGGGTTGGCCAAGAGCTGGTTGACATGCGTCTGGACTGGCTGCGTCAGAATGCCCCGATCCTTATCGATGTGGGCGGCGATAGCCACTCCGCCCTTGACGTTAATCTCGGCCGCGCACTCAGCCATGCTCTTGGCAGCAACGACGTCCAAGTCACCGAGGCGGGCGCGCTCGATACCCAGTCGGATCAAGACATCCTCAATGGTCGACGGGGCTGTCCCCTCCTCCCAGATGCCGAGCAAATGCCCCTCTGGTGTGCTGAGTTCGAAGCCGGGTAGCACGACAAGCTCTTTGCCCCGCGCAGCTTCCGCCATTTGACCGCACCAGTCGACGGTGTTGTGGTCTGTCACGGCGATGGCGCTGAGGCCGGCGTCAAGCGCCTTCTGGATCAAATCTGCCGGCGTTCCAAAATCCTCACCCTTGGCGTCGCCCGATGCTGGGGTGTGTATATGAAGATCGACTGCCCAGAACCGTGCCCAACTACTGGTCATGCCGCCGAAACGCCCCTCCGCTAGATTTTTCCCGCTTGGTCCTGCCCCCGGAGCACCACGTCAGCCTTCCATCTCACGGCGACGTGAAGTGGCCATGGCCCCGGTGGCATTCGCCAGCGAGTCGATCCCGGCGGCCACCGTCCAGCCCGCTCTCCCCTGCGCTGCCGGCCGTGCTGACCCTGCCTGCCGTCGTAAGCCTGCCCGCGATCATTAGCGCCATCCATCTTTCGGGGACGCTGCCGATCCAGTCGCTGCTGCCCTGCGGATCGGTCACGTTCGTACTGGGCGCACCAACATTCGCTGCCGGCGCAGCTGGGGAGGTCCGTGCAGACCGTTGCGGCCAACGAGTACTCGCAGCTGGGCTATCCGGTGGCGTTCCCCTCGCAGGGTGTCCTCGTCGTAAGGCAGCAAGGTCTGCGATCCGACCAGGTACGTCACCCCAAACGCTGGCTGCGTCGCCCCCACGCCTTCACGCTTCTGATCCGCCGCCCCTTTGAAACGCATCGGGACTGGGCCACTAAGCACGCCCAGCAAGTCAACCTAACTGGGGCAGTCCCCGCGACCCTCACCCCGCCGTAGCGCGGCTGAGGGCAGCACCATGCCTGCTCCCTGGGGCAGCCGCCTCAGTAGTCGTCAGGTGCCTTGAGCAGGTCACTGACGCTGACCTCGTGCACGACCTCGGCGATGAACTTGACGAAGGCTGCGGCCGTCTCGGCTCCGCCGCGAGGCGGGAACTCGATGGTCACCGCGTGAGTTCCAGCGCCCGGCCTGCCGCTGGACGGGTCACTCACGATGAAGGCAGATGGCTGACCAGCCTCCAGCGAGACCCTGGCGATCCTCAGGGCATCGGCCAGATCGATCCCTGTCACAAGGATCTTGTTCTCCACGATCGCCGTTCTTGGCATGAGCCGCACCTCTCGTCTGACGTACACGATCTGACGTCGAGCGGCCCCATCGTGACGGCTGCCGCGCTGCAGTGTCGCGCCCTGCGAAGGAGCCTTCGCGAGGACCCGACCGCGAACGTCCCGTCGTCCAGGCGTCGATCCAAGGTCACGTCGGCGCCCACTGAGGTCATTGCTCGACGTCGCCGCAGCACCTCCCAGACCTGCTCGACGGGGCCGCGACGTCGATCCTGGTGCTCTGCTCAACCGGGTCTTCCTGCTCCTCATCGCTACTGGAGATAGACCAAGATCATGTGCCACACAGACCGTCTTGCATTTCAGGTGCCGGGACCCGTTGGGACGGAAAGGGAAGTGTCGCGCTACCTGCGTTGAGTAGGTCGTCCCACTGTCCCTGAGCGCCCCACTGTGGGGCACGCGGAAGCCAAGGAACAGGCACGCCCCAGGACATTCCGCACCGGCGGGCCTCGCAGACGGCTCGTTGCACTACCACCGAACGAATGTCGGCGAGTACTCCTCCGAGTCCACGCCAGGCGCCGCCTCAACGACCCATCCGAGGCCGCGGAGGACGTCTGCCGTTTCCTCCTGCGCATCGCGGATGGTGGCCCGAAGTTGGCGATGGCGCCAAAGTTCGCGCCCCCGCTGCACTACCTCCAGCCAGCCGTCCTTGCTGTCGACGCCGCACTCCTGAACGAGGAACTGCAGCAAGTCCTCAAGGCAGGGTCGGAACCGCTCACCGCCTACAGGAATGTGCAGGGACGAAAGATCGTGCGGCTTCTTGACGCGAGAGGGATCGACTGCGTGCGCACGAGCGAGCAGATGCGAGAAGGCGCCCCGTTCAGCGTGGACCTGCCAGTGGGAAGCCGGCGCCCTCCCCATGTCGGCTCGGTAGTCCAGTCGGATGAGCGGCGTCCGATCCAGCGTGGACTTCACGGCCATGTCGGATCGCACCGTCTTCAGGAAGGTGCCGCTCCGATCCAGACTGAGGTATATCGACAGACTCAACGTGGCAAGCGGCTCGCCTCCGACGAGCAGCAGGACCCCATCTCGGTCCTGTGGCCCGACGACATAGCGCTCAAGGTCCGGCGCTCGGCGCGAGATGATCTCGCGCTCACCCGGTAGCACACCGTCGAGGGTCTCCTGAACCGCCGTCGCGAACTTGGCCGACGCTGCCTCGAGCGAGTCCGCCGGCTCGCCAGCACTACTCACCTAGCAGGAAGGCGATCTCGTCCAGCTCTTCCTTTACGTCGAACTCGTGGCCAGTCAAGGTCCGGGTCTCGGCCAAGGCCTCAAAGTCCTCGAGGGACAGCCCCAGTTCATCCAGTAGCGCGCGGCGACGGCCCTCTAGCTCCGAGCGCGTCACTGTGACGACTGGCGACATCTCGACCTCCACATGTTCTCCACAGCCTGGCGCGACTTACGCACACCGTTGTCTACAGCCTTCCACCGACAGAACGACGTCGCAGCGCTATCGCTTCTCACAAGATCGAGTGAGCCCCGTCTGTCAAGAAGCGACAGCCGCCCGGTCCGGACCGGCCTGCCCGCATTGCGCTCCCCGGGGTTCGTAGAGCCACCTGTCACCGAGCGGGCGCCACGGCTCCCGACGACACGTGTCGGGTTGACGTGCAGCCGATGACTCCTGGTCGGGTCCGGACCAGGGCCTGGTCGCGGGGGCGACGCGCCGGGGTGAGCCACCCGTCACGGGCCGAGCAGCACTGGGGACTCCAATATCACGAGGCATCACACCTCATGCCTTTGAGTATTGACACCCCAGCAGGGCCGCGATCGGCGCACCTCACCAGCCGAGGTCCTTTCCCGAGGTTGTGCTGGGCCACCGCGGCCGGCGTGGTCACCAGCCGAACCTCCTTGACGTCACCCCCCGCCGGGCCGCGCGATGGCTGTGAATACTCGGTCTCCCCCGCGACTCGACGAGCTTCACACAATCCGCGCGCTCCTGGTCGACTTTGACGACGCGCTCCCGCGTCCTTTCTGGCGGAGTTCTAACGAGCCCCTGGCCGTGAGGACTCGGCGACCCTGCGCGGACAAGTGATCGGCCACCAATCCCGGTGTCACCCCTCGTCCACCGACCGACCTGTCCGCGGCGGCCATCGACGTCTCGTCGCCGCCTACTCTTCGCGCCCCTCCAAGTGGACCCTTGATGCATGAGGTGTGTCGGGTCGTGCTCTTCTCCGGTTCGGCAGTCGAGCTGGCCTGCGCAGGGCATTCAGGCGAAGACGGGCGTACGTCGCCGACCGCGTCGACGGTGTTGAGGTCTGCTGAAGGGGTGACGCGGCGGCGAGCTCGCAGGGACGTGCGTCGGACGCTCAACCAGGCGTGAGCGGCACCAGTTCCTCAGGCGCGGCAGTAAGGCCCCGTCGGCGGCCACCCGTGCGCACCTCGTGGAGCACGACCCGTCGATGCCTGCGCTGGTGAATGACCGCGTGACACTGCGCGGGGCCGTCGCCGACCGGAGGAAAACTGGAGACCCGCCGGAGCAGGTGGAGCGGACGAGCGACCCCGACGGACGTCACCCTCGGCGAACCGGGCCCGGGCCGCCCGAGAACCGGAGGAAATCAGGAACTTCGCCGGGCACTGTCACCAACGGGCCGGGAATGGCGCCTTTCCAGGTGGGCGTGCGGCGCCGGACGCCGGCGCACGAGGCCACGCGACGAGGAGGGCGAGATGGGCGACGCGCAGCGACCTCAGGAGTCGGTCTCCAGCGACCCGCTGCTGCTCACACCGGAGGAGGCCGCCACGGTGCTCCGCCTCGGGCGCACGACGGTCTACGCGCTGATGAAGGCGGGCGACCTGCACCCCGTCCACATCGGCCGGAGCTGTCGCCTCTCCCGCAGCGAGCTCGAACGTTACGTTCGCGGCCTGGAAGCTCCCCGCACCGCTCCTCGTGCACTGCGCCGGGCCCGGACCACCACGGACCAGCGCGGACTCTTCGAACTGGGCCCGACGTCGCCCGATGCCGCGTGAGTCCACAACCGCTCCGCCGGTGTCGGACCGCTCGGCCAGACTGACTCTCCAGCCCACGACCCAGGGGTGACCGATGGCGGGACGCGCCTCGAACGGCGAGTCGACGATCTACAAGGGCGCCGACGGGCGCTGGCACGGCTACGTCTCCGTCGGCTTCACGCTCGACGGCAAGCTCGACCGCCGGCACCTCAGCAGCAGTAGCCGCGGTGTCGTGGTCGCGAAGGTCCGAGAGCTCGAGCGCAAGCGTGACTCCGGGACCGTCGGCGAGACGTCGACCCCGACCGTGGCCGACTGGCTGGAGCACTGGCTCACCACCATCGCCCCGCGCCGGGTGCGGCAGCGGACGTTGGAGAGCTACGAGTCCGCCGTCCGCAAGCACCTGATCCCCGGACTCGGACGGCACCGCCTCGACCGGCTGCGCCCCGAGCACCTCGACCAGCTGTACACCGCTCTGCTCGACGCCGGCTACTCCCCCGCCACCGTGCTGCGCCAGCACCGGATCCTGTCGCGCGCGCTCACCGTCGCAATGCAGCGCGGCCACGTCGCGCGCAACATCGCCACCCTGGTCGACCCGCCCGCCCAGAAGCCGAGCGACATCGCCACCGCCCTGGACCTCGGCGAGGCCCGCGCCGTCCTCGCCGCCGCGGCTCATGGGCGCAACTCCGCCCGCTGGACGGTGGCCCTCGCGCTCGGCCTCCGCCAGTCCGAGGCGCTGGCGTTGCAGTGGAAGGACATCGACCCACTGGCGGGCACCCTCACCGTGCGGCGGAGCATCCACCGCGTCCGCGGCGGCGGCCTGATCTACGAGGAGCCCAAGAGCAAGCGCAGCCAGCGAACCCTGGCGCTCCCGGTACCGCTGGTCGCCGAGCTGCACCGGCACAAGGCCGCGCAGCTCGGCGAGCGGATGTTGGCCGGCTCCGAGTGGCACGACGAGGACCTCGTCTTCGCCCAGCCCAACGGCCGACCGATCGACAAGAAGACCGACTATGACGACTGGACCCGGCTGCTGCAGACCGCCGGCGTACGGCACGTCCGACTGCACGACGGCCGGCACACCGCGGCCACCTTGCTGCTCAGCGAGAACGTGCACCCGCGCGTGGTCATGGAACTGCTCGGCCACAGCCAGATGCGCACGACGATGGACATCTACAGCCACGTCATGCCGGCACTGGCCCGCGAGGCCGCCGACCGGATGAGCGCCCTGCTGCTGCCAGGTAAGGGTGGGCGAACTGCAACCAAAGACGACTCAGGCCGCTCCCCAGAAGGGGAACGGCCTGGTCAAAGGGGTGGAGCTGAGGGGACTCGAACCCCTGACCCCCACACTGCCAGGGCGGCTGGTAGGGGTCCGCGACTGTCCGCCGCGGTCCGTTTGTGCAGGTCAGGAGCGAATGGTGTCGCCAGCGAACCCCCGCGGACAACCGCGAACGCCGTCGTTTGGCTACCATCGTGGCACCACCTCGGAGCCGCGTGATTGGCGTAGTGACAGGACAACCACAACAGAAAGACCTGCGCGGTTAGCACGTCGGGCAGTGCGATGGACAGGTCAATACGATGGCCAGGACGCGTCTACGCCGCGCCGCGCAGAGTGGCGTCCACCAGAGTGGTGTTTGACCGGCCCGGTGAGGGGCGTTGACGTAGACGTGTAGGCGGCCACCGCGTGATCTTCTTGGAGACCTTC
>NZ_FOND01000039.1 GCF_900112815.1 Blastococcus tunisiensis | reverse complement strand
GCGAAGAAAGCCGACGCGCTCTTCAGGATCGCGTTCGCCCGGCGCAGCTCCCGGTTCTCCCGTTCGAGCTCGGCCAGCCGAGTGGCGTCATCGGTCGTTGTCCCGGGCCGGTGCCCCTCGTCGACCTCGGCCTGGATGACCCAGTTGCGCAGCGTCTCGGGGTTGATGCCCAGCTGCTCGGCGATCCGCTTCAACGCTCCAGTCCGAGTGGCCGGGTCACGCCGGGCGTCGACCGCCAGCCGGATCGCCCGCTCACGCAGCTCGTCGGGGTACTTCCTCGGTGCCGCCATGACTCTCATCCTCACGTGGATTGAGAGCCTCCATCAAACCCGGGGCGAGACACCCCAAGTCGTTGCCTGCGCCGGACCAGCGGCTGCTGCAGCTCGCCGACGCCTGCCATGACCATGCCGGGGTGCTGCCCGACGGTCTGTGGGAGGAACTGACACTCGACGGCTGGTCTACCGGCCAGTTGGTAGGCTTACTGGTCGTGGCCGGCCAGTACCGAAAGGTTGCTGTGCTGGTGAACGCCCTGCAGGTGCCGGTCCCAGCAGGCCTGCAGCGGTTGCCGCGGGCAGGAAGCGCAGGAACGTCGCCAGTTGCGTAGACAGGGGTGGAACAGTGGCCGATCGCACTGACGGGGTCTCTCGCCGCGCGCAGATCATCGACGTCGCGGCGCGGCTGTTCGAACAGCACGGCTACCACGAGACGACCATGGAGATGCTCGCCCAGGAAGTGGGCGTGAAGAAGGCCTCGCTCTACTACTACTTCTCCAACAAGGACCTGATTCTCGTGGACATCCACGAGGAGATGATCGACCACCTCCTTGAGCAGGCCAGGCTCCGTGACTCGGCTGGTTCGCCGGTCGACCGACTGCGCGGAATCATCGCTGACCTCGTGGGTCTGATGGAGCTCTTCCCCGGCCGGTTGAGGATCTTCTTCGAGCACTACCGGGAACTGCCGACAGATCAGCAAAAGGCCATCCAGGTCAAGCGCGACGAGTACCACGGTGTCCTCGTGGCCGCTTTGCGTGACGGCGTGGCTGCCGGACGGTTCGACGTCGCTGACGTCGAACTGACCGCCCTGGCGGTCCTGGGCATGTGCAACTGGACCTACCAGTGGCTGCGTCCAGGGGGTGCCTTGAGCGCCGCCCAGGTCGCCGACCACTTCATGGAACTCCTGCTCAGCGGCATCGGGTCTCCTCAGACCCTCCGCACCGAAGTCTCAGGCGGTGCCCTCGGCTAGGACCGAGAGCACCGCCTGAGACGTCCGTGCAGTCAGCTCACCGGATCGCCAGTGCGCTGACCGGAGACCCGATGCCACCGGTCAACGGCAGCGGGTCGGCGCTGAAGAAGAAGTCGTACTGTCCATCGGCGGCGCTGGCGTCCGCGATCGCCTCCAGATCGAAGATCTCACCGATGGCCAACCCCATGTGTGTGAGGCCGACGATGTGGAACGGCTGGAAGAACGCGACCTCGTTAGGCCGCACCTCGACTCCCCAGGTGTCGGTCGCCACTGCGGCCACCTCGTGCTCGTGCAGCCATGGCAGGGTGTGTAGCGAGAGACCGGGAGCGTCTCCGCCGCGCCCGAAGTCACCCCAATCGCGGCGGCGCTGCTCCAAGAAGCCCGTCCGGACCACCAACGCGTCCCCGGTGCCTACCTGCACCCCCTGCCGTTCACATGCGGCGTCCAGGTGCTCAATGGTGATAGCGGTCCCCGGCTCCAGACAGTCCACGTCGAGCAGTCGGGGGATGTCCAAGAGGACGCCACGGGTCACCAGCTTGGCGTGGTAGTTCTCGATGCCGTTGTGCGCCGCCCCCTGGGTCCCCACCTCGGACGCCGAACGACCGTTGTACATCTTTCCGTCGAAGAAGACGTGGGCCAGCGAGTCCCACTGCGTGCCAACCTGGGTGGGCATCACGAGGTAGTCATCGGCGTAGCCCATGCCGCGGGCTGCGCCCCAGGCGCCGGGCAGCGGATCCTGGCGACCGGCTAGGTAGTCGGTGCCCGAGGCCAGCATGAACAACTGGGGGTTGTTGCGCCCGATGCCACCGATCTGCGGCCCGGCGCTGTCGTAGGGGAGCGTCATCGAGACCACGGAGCCGGACCTGATGCAGTCCTTGGCGGCCAGGATCTGCTCGGGTCCGATGTGGTTGAGCGTCCCGCGTTGGTCGTCCGCCCCAAAACGACCCCAGTTGCTGAGCCTGGCGATCAGCGAGCGGATCAGATCCTCGTCAGCGTCTCCTGTACCCATCCCGGCCCCCGCGTCAGCCACGACGAGGGCCGATCGTGTTGCTGAGCACGCCGATGCCCTCAGCCTCCAGCTCGACGACGTCACCAGGCTGCAGCCACGGGTACTTCTTGTGCCCGTGCAGGCCGGCCAGCTCCATGATGCAGCCGGTTGCCGCTGTCCCCGAGCCGAGTACGTCTCCCGGACGCAGCCGGGAGCTTGTCGAGGCGTGGGAGATCAGGCGGGCGAAGCTGTGCGTCATGTTGGCCAGGTCGTCCACGCCGTACTCGCGGCCGTTGACCCGCGCCCGGATCCGGGCCCGGGGCTGCCCCGGCTCACCGCCGAACTCGTCCGGGGTGGCCAGGCACGGGCCGAGCGACTGGGCGAAGTCCTTACATTTGCTGGCTCCCAGCCCCAGGGCCATCTCCACCTTCTGGATGTCCCGCGCGGAGAAGTCGTTGAACAGGGTGTAGCCGGCGATCAGGTCAGGCGCATCGGCTACGCTGACGTCCGCTCCCTCGCGACCGATGACGACAGCAACCTCAAGTTCGTAGTCCAGCTGCTCGGTCTGCGGGCGAGGGATTTCATCCCCGGGGCCGAAGACGACTGCGGGATTGGTGAAATAGAAGACTGGCGTGCGGTACCACTCGGCAGGGATGTCGGCGGAGCCGGTCTGTCCCTGCAGGAAGTTGGCGTAGTGGGCCTCGAACGTCAGGAAGTCGCGGATGGTGGTCGGCGCATGAAGGGGTGAGAGCAGATGCGCCTGGACCAGAGGAACCGGTGCGCCGATGTCGTCAGGTCGACGACGGCTCATGGCAATCTCCAGCAGCGGCGAGTCATCCCCGTGATCGGCCAGAGCCAGGGGAACCACGGCGTCCCCTTCCAAGGCACCGATGTGAACAGGCCCTCCAGCCGTGAAGTACCTGACCAGGCGCATCGCAGTCCTCCTCTGACTCACCGGTTTAGGCCAGAGCCTAGCTGCCTACCGTCTGGACGGTTGGGACCCGGGCGGGTCATCTGTCAGTCTGCGCAGCCGAACCGGCCGTCCCTCGAAATCGGGCAGAGCCGGTCGGTGGGGGCACCCGCTGGTTCCGGCTCCACCCGGCCAGCACGCGGCGCAGCGCCGACAAATCAGATCCGGCTGGCGATTGCGGCGGTCACCGAGGTCATCGCGCACGGGCTGGACCGGACCCGGGAGATCGCCGCGCTGCCCGCATCGTCGAAGCGGCCACCGCCGGCATCGTGCTCACTCGCGGCGGGGACACGCTGCCCTGCCGGGGCCGCCCGACCACCGCCTGCTGGCCCCCGGTGCTCCGGTCCTCGCTGCCGCGGTGGCCGAGCTGGCCGATGCCGACCACCTGCGTCACCTTCCTCGCCCCACGGGGCAGCCCGACGACGGCGACGGTGGGCGAGCGGCTGGTCCGGGTCAGCGCGCTGGACTGCGCCCGCCCGCCCCCTGGACCACCTTTGTGCCGCGGTGCTCCTCTCCCCGCGGGGGAACCTGCGGGGCCTGACCAGGCTCGACGTGCGTCTGCTTAGGCTGCTGGTCGAGGGAGCGCCTCATATCTCGGCCATCGCCGCGGCCCTCGGCGTCGACAACCGCACCGTGTCCGACGCCCTAGGACCCCGTGTCGGTAATGCCCGCGGGGCCCGGGCCACGGGATGATCAGGTATGCCGAGGCCGCGGGCGGATGAGCAGCCGGTGTTGATCGAGATCGAGGCCGATGTGTCGGGCCGAGTTCCGCCGGTGAAGCGGCCGGTGGACAAGACGTTCCGGCGGTATCTGCAGGACCAGCCGATGTTGCTGCCCCCGGATCTGCGCGAGTGGGTGGCTGCCGACCATCCGGCGCGGTGGGTCGATGACCTGGTCGAGCACGGGCTGGATCCGTCGGCGATCTATGACCACTACACCGAAGCGCGGGGCGGGCCGCCGTTCGATCCGCGGCTGATGCTGAAGATCTTGATCTATGGCTACTCGCACGGCATCACCTCGTCTCGGGCGTTGGAACGCCGCTGCCACGACGATGTGGCGTTCCGGTTCCTGACCGGGGACACCTGCCCGGACTTCGTCGCGATCGCCCGGTTCCGCACCCGGCACGGGGCGGCGCTGAAGGAACTGTTCATTCACCCAGTCACTGGCGTTGTGCGCCCGGGCCGGGCCGGTGTCGCTGGGCCGGGTGGCGCTGGACGGGACGAAGGTCCGCGCCGACGCCAGCCGGCGCCGGGCGATGAGCTATGACCGGATGGTCACCGCCGAGGCGCGGCTGGCCGCCGAGGTCGCCGACCTGCTGGCCGACGCCGAGCGGGTCGACGCCGCCGAGGACGCCGCCTACGGCGCCGATCGCCGCGGCGACGAGCTGCCGACGGAGCTGGCCCGGCGGGAATCCCGGCTGGCGGCCATCCGAGCGGCCAAAACCGCGCTGGAAGCAGAGCACGCCGCCAACGCGCGGGAGCAGGCGCGGGCCCGGGCCGCCGAGCGCGGCACCGATGAGGCCGAGGCCGGCGCGGCCGCCGAGGCAGCCGCGGCCACCGCGGTCGTGCCGCCGAAGGCGCAAGGGTCGTTCACCGACCCCGATGCGCGGATCATGAAGACCTCCGACGGGTCCTTCCAGTACTGCTACAACGGCCAAGCCGTGGTCGACGAGGCCCATCAGGTGGTGCTGGCCGGACAGCTGCGCCAATCCGGGGCCGACGCCCCGGCCCTGCCCGACCTGCTGACCCGGTTGAACGACTTCCTGGCCGCGGCCGGCCTGCGCGGCTGCCCCGACCGGCTCCTGGCCGACGCCGGCTACTTCTCCGCAGCCAACGTCGCGGCGACAACCGCCGCCGGCATCGACCCGCTGATCGCCACCGGCCGGCTCCGCCACGGCGAGGTTCCTCCGGTGGCCCCACCCGGACCACCCCCGGACGGGCTGACACCCAAGCAGCAGATGGCGCACAAGCTGCGCACCGCCGACGGCCGCACCGCCTACGCCCGACGCAAGGCCATCGTCGAACCGGTGTTCGGACAGATCCAGGTCGCCCAGAACGGCGACCGACTACGCCTGCGTGGCGCGGCGAAAGCCGACTTCGAGTGGTTCTTCCATCTCGCCTGCCACAACCTGCGCAAGCTGAGGAACTCCGGCTGGACCCCGATCCAGCCGGCCACCACCTGACCGGAACTCCCAGTACAGGGAACAACCCCTGGAACTACGACCGGCGCTGCGCGGAGATCGTTCAGACCGAAGAAGCACGCTTCACGACCCGGCCGACCGAGGAGGCGATGCCCACACCACGGCGGCACGCCACCCCGACGCTGCGAACCGGTCAACCGTTACGGACACGGGGTCCTAGGCGTGGAACCCGCCCGACGCTAGGGGGTCAATTTTCGAGCGACGTTGACCAAACGCCGCCACCGGATGCTGGGGCCGTCACAGCTATCTGTTCGGCTTCGCTTCGGTCCAGTGCCAGTCCGGGTCCTACGCCGTCGCGGCGTGCTGCAGGAACTGGCTCGGGTATCAGACCTACATCCAGGGCCTCGGCGGCGCGCGTCCGCAGATGGTGGCCCATCCGCACCTGCTTGGTGCGCAGGTAGCTGACGTTGTGCGGCGTCTCCACCACCGGCAGCGCCACCCGGCCGACGATCGTCAGCCCGTAGCCCTCCAGCCCTCCGAACTTGGCCGGGTTGTTGGTGATCAGCCGCAGCTGGGTGATACCGAGGTCGCCGAGGATTTGCGCGCCGACGCCGTAGCTCCGGGAGTCGACGGGCAGGCCCTGGGCCGTGTTGGCGTCCACCGTGTCCAGCCCCTGCTCCTGCAGGGCGTAGGCGCGGATCTTGTGCGCCAGCCCGATGCCGCGGCCCTCGTGTCCGCGCAGGTAGACTACCGCGCCGCAGCCCTCCGCGGCCACGGCCCGCAGCGCCTGCTCTAGCTGTCCGCCGCAGTCGCAGCGTAGGGAGCCCAGGATGTCGCCGGTGAGACACTCCGAGTGCACGCGGACCAGTGCGCCGCCCTCGGTCCGTCCCGCTGCCGCAACGTCCCCGAGGACCAGCGCCAGGTGCTCGCTTCCGTCCAGGGTGCTGCGGTAGGCCAGCGCCCGGAAGTCCCCGAACTTCGTCGGCATCTGCGAGCTGGCGACCAGCTCCACCAGCTGCTCTGTGGCCCGCCGGTACCGGATGAGATCGGCGATGGCGAGCACCGGCAGGTCGTGCTCGGCGGCGAACGCGGCCAAGGAGGCGCCGCGGCGCATCGACCCGTCCTCGTCCACGATCTCGCCGATCACCCCGACGCCCGACAGTCCGGCCATGGTCGTCAGGTCGACGGCGGCCTCGGTGTGCCCCGCCCGGACCAGCACGCCACCCTCCCGAGCTCGCAGCGGGAAGATGTGCCCCGGCCGGCGCAGCTCGTCCGCAAGGGTGGCCGGGGAGGCGAGTGCACGCACCGTCCGTGCCCGGTCTGCCGCCGAGACGCCCGTGCCCGTGTCGACGTGGTCGACCGTCACCGTGAACGCGGTGCCGTGCGCGTCGGTGTTGTCCGCGGTCATCTGCGGCAACCGCAGCCCCTCGGCGCGGTCGGCGCGCATCGGGACGCAAATGATCCCTGTCGTGTGGCGTACCAGGAACGCCATCTGCTGCTCGGTCACGCACTCGGCGGCGAGGATCAGATCGCCCTCGTCCTCCCGGTCGGCGTCGTCCACCACGATCACCATCCGGCCCTCGGCCAGGGCCGCGACGGCATGCTGCACCGCCTCGGCCGGCGGCTGCCGGGTGGTCACGCCGACTCCTCGAGATGGGCGTGGGTGCCGAACACCCGACCGTGGTACGTCAGCGGCCGGCCGTCGAGGGTTCCCGCGGCTACGACCGTGCCGAGAGCCACGACGTGGTCCCCACCGTCGACCAGGCTCGTGACCTCGCAGGCCAGCCACCCCGGGGCCCCCGGCAGCCGGGGCCGGTCGTCGTGCAGCTCCCAGTGAACACCGTCGAACTTGCCGGTCCCGCCCTTCTTGGCGAACCCCAGCGCAAGAGCGGACTGGGTCGACCCGAGCACGTTGACCCCGAAGCGACCGCACTCCCGGAC